>DDSH01000027.1 GCA_002343775.1 Anaerolineales bacterium UBA2395 | reverse complement strand
AGGCATGTTCGATGCCGGTCTCACGGCCGGTTGTTCTTCCAACCCAAGGCTGTTCTGCCCCTGGGAAGAGATGCCTCGTTTCCAGGCGGCTGTCTTTGGCATGCGGTTGATGTTTGGCAATTCATATCCGCCTCCCGCTGGTACTGGTACGGTTTTTGCCGACGTCAATGGTTCCGAGTGGTATGCCGGTTGGGTGGAGCAAGCCTATCTCAATGGACTTCTCCCGGCCTGTGGCATGCAGGGTAGTATTCCGCTCTTCTGCCCCAATGACCTTGTCTCTCGTGGGCTTGCGGCTTATATGATCGTCCGTGCCAAGAACCTCTCCATGCCGTAATAAGCATTTACATTCTAACTTTGTAGAAATCGATCTTCCCTTTGAATTCTTTCCCGTATCCCATTTTAGCAAGAGCAAAAGGAAGGAATAAGGAAGTACCCGTAAATGGAAGCAACTGCGTTTCTTCACATATATCCATTTACTTTATACAAGGAGAAACATCATGAAAAACCAATTGATTCGATTTTTTACAATCCTTACCCTGTTGGCGATGCTCACAGGAATCGTACCAGCCACCCCTGCGGGCGCAGAGACGCATGCCGTCCCGCTCGCAGCCAGCGGCGATTCCCTTTGGGCAAAGAGCGTCGGAGGCATCAATTACGATTATCCACAAAGCATCACAGCCGACTCGAACGGCAACGTTTACACAGTGGGATTTTTTGAAGCCACCGCCGATTTCGACCCCGGCGCGGGCAGTGCGGAGTTGACCAGTGCCGGAAATTACGATATCTTCGTTTCCAAACTGGACAGCAATGGTAATTATGTCTGGGCAAAGAAGATCGGCGGTACTGGACTTGATATTGCAATGAGTATAGTCGCAGATGCAAGCAATAATATTTATGTTACAGGAATATTTTCAGGCACGGTGGACTTTGACCCGGGCGCCGGCACCGCCAACCTGACCAGCGCCGGGCTACGCGACATATTTGTTGCAAAGTATGATACCAATGGAAATTATATTTGGGCAAAGCGCATGGGCGGCGCCTCCAACGACTCGGGACTTGGACTAAAGCTCGATGCTGGCGGGAATGTATACACAACAGGAAACTATCAAGGTACCGCTGACTTCGACCCCGGCGCCGGCACCGTCAACCTGACCAGCGTCGGGAATGAAGATGTCTTTGTTTCCAAACTCGACAGCAACGGCAATTTCGTCTGGGCAAAAGGCATGGGCGGGACGGGTCAGGATCAAGGTCGAGGCATCGCGGTGAGCGCGAGCGGGAATGTGTACACGATCGGTATTTTTAATGGCACGGCTGATTTCGACCCGGGCGCCGGCACCGCCAACCTGACCAGCGCTGGATTTGATGATGTATTCATCTCAAAACTGGACAGCAGCGGTAATTTCGTCTGGGCAAAGCGCATCGGCGGCACCGATTACGAGGAAGGCACCGCCATCGCCATGGACACGGAAGAGAATATTTACACCACCGGCAAATACCTTTTGACCGTGGATTTCGACCCTGGCGCGGGCACGTTCAACCTGACCAGCGCCGGACAGGATGATATTTTTGTCTCCAAGCTGGATAGCAACGGCAATTTCGTGTGGGCGAAAAGCATGGGCGGGACGGATTTCGAGCGCGGAGAAAGCATCGTCCTTGACGCAAATAATAATGTGTATCTGACCGGTGTTTTTGTGGGGACGGCTGATTTTGACCCGGGAGCCGGCACGTTCAACCTGACCGGACCCGGCGGCGATGTCTTCATCTCCATACTCAACCAAAACGGGGGTTTCATTACAGCCAAACGCATGGGAGGCGCATCGTACGACTCGGGAAATGCCATCACCCTGGATGCGCAGGATAACATCCTTGTCACGGGTTCTTTCTACGAAACCGCCGACTTCGACCCCGAACTGACCAGTGTCGGAGACGCGGATGTGTTCATCGTGAAGTTGGAGAAGGTTTCAATCAGCAACATCCCCACCTCCGCTACCTTTGGCGATGTACCAGTGAGTCATCCTTACTTCGCAGATATCGAGATCCTCTACGCCAACGGGCTCACCGCTGGCTGCTCCACCTCCTCCCTGCTCTTCTGCCCCGATATGACCATGAACCGTGCCCAGTCTGCCGTCTTCATGGTGCGCGGCAACTTCGGCAATGCCTATACGCCTCCCCCTGCCCCCTGGTCCACCTTCGGCGATGACTTCTCTCCGGGTCCTTGGGCTCAACCCTGGGCTCAAGGCATGTTCAATGCCGGGCTCACCGCTGGTTGCTCTACCTCTCCCCGATTGTTCTGCCCTTGGGAAGAGATGCCACGCTTCCAGGCCGCGGTCTTTGGGTTGCGAATGAAGTATGGGATTTCTTACCCCCCACCCAGTGGAACCGGGACGGTCTTTGCCGATGTCAATGGTTCGGAGTGGTATGCCGGTTGGGTGGAGCAAGCCTATGCCGAAGGCATGCTGCCTGCCTGCGGTTCCTCCAGCGGCAAACCGCTCTTTTGCCCCAACGATCTCGTCAGCCGCGGGCTGGCTGCCTACATGATCGTACGTGCCAAAAGCCTGACAATGCCGTAAAAGCTTCTTTTGAGGTATTTACTTTGCCGACAGGATACTCCTGTCGGCTTTTTAATTTCATAGTACTATTATCCGATTTACTACCCATTATTTTCAGGAGATAATAAAGAAAGCATTTTGATAGACGAAACGATCCCAACTCTTTCATATGATTATTCGCTACGCAAGTGAGCGCCTTCATATCTAATTGGTATTCGCAAGAGTATGAAAATAATATCGGAGTCCCATGTTAAGAAATCTGTACATTAGAGGTATCATTTCTATTTTTCTAGCTTTCATGTTAGCCGGAATAAATCTGAATATTTCAAAAGCAGGTATCCACTCAAATTTTCTTCCGCAGAAAAAACTTGAAATAGGGATCAGCTCTGCCGACTTCCATAAACTCTCAAAAGAAAGAATCAGTTTAGAGCCCTCTGCAATCGAGCCTGGCAGATTTCAAATGAAGATGATAGCAAGCGGACTGGATCAGCCGCTTGCTATTGTAAACTCTGGCGACGGGTTAGGCAGATTATTTGTTGTTGAGCGATCAGGTATCATTCGAGTTATCGAGAGCGGAGGAGTGTTGGATACTCCGTTTTTAGATTTAAGTTCAATCGTTTTGTCTTCATCGAGTGAGCAAGGGTTGTTATCGCTAGTTTTTCATCCACAATTTGATACGAACGGTTTTTTATACACTTTACATATTGCATCCGACAATTCAATCGTTATCTCCAGGTTTACCGTATCGCCACCCAGTTCAAATCAAGTAGATTTTGACAGTAGAGCAGAAATACTATCGATTCCCCATCCCGGTTATACAAACCATAATGGTGGCACCCTGGTATTTGGACAAGATGGTTACTTATATGTATCAATCGGTGACGGCGGCGGTGGCGGCGACCCAAATAATAATGCACAGAACCTTAACTCTCTTTTGGGGAAAATCCTAAGGCTGGATGTAGATTCTGCTTTCCCATATGCCATTCCTAATACAAATCCATATGTGGGAAATGCAAACAGCAAACCGGAAATCTGGGCGTATGGTCTTAGAAATCCCTGGCGGATCTCTTTCGATCGTCTAACGAATGACTTATATATAGGCGACGTTGGACAATCAAATAGAGAGGAAATCAATTTTCAAGAAGCCGGCAGCGAGGGAGGCGAAAATTATGGTTGGAAGATCATGGAGGGCAGCCTTTGTTATAACGCAGCCATATGTAATCAGAATAATCTAGTGCTGCCTGTTGCAGAGTATTCTCATACCTCCGGATGTTCGGTTACAGGGGGTTATGTTTACCGCGGCATACAATACCCTAGTTTGCAAGGTCATTATCTGTATGCAGATTATTGTACCGGGATGTTTTTCGACCTCTATCAAACCCAAGCCAATAGTTGGAGTTATAGTCAAATTTTGGATACGCCCTATGGAGTGTCTACATTTGGCGAAGATGAAGAAGGCGAATTGTATTTTGCAGATTATTTTCAAGGGATGATCTATCAGATTACGTATTCCGAGGCTACTTTTGGCGATGTACCAGAAGATCACCCATACTACCAAGACATCGAGATCCTGTATGCCAACGGGCTCACCGCCGGCTGCTCCACTGAGTCTCTGCTCTTCTGCCCCGATATGACCATGAACCGCGCTCAGTCGGCCGTCTTCATGGTACGCAGCAACTTCGGCAACTCCTACTCGCCTCCGCCTGCCCCTTGGACGACCTTCGGTGACAACTTC
>DDSH01000024.1:1170-218419 GCA_002343775.1 Anaerolineales bacterium UBA2395 | reverse complement strand
GTTGAGGTCGGAGGTGGCGAAGCGACCGCCATCGAGCTGCACCATCGGGCGCAGATCGGGCGGGATGACCGGCAGAACGGTCAGAATCATCCACTCGGGGCGGTTGCCCGAGCGGCGGAAAGCTTCCACCACCTTGAGGCGGGTGGTTGCCTTTTTGCGCTTCTGCTTGCTTTTCGTGGTGCGGACTTCGTTCCACAGTTCCACAGAGAGTTTATCAAGGTCCAGTCGTTCGAGGATGTCGTAGAAGGCTTCGGCGCCCATGTCGGCGCGGAAGACCTGCCCCCAACGCTGTTTGAGTTCGCGGTAGCGGATTTCGCTCACGAAAGTGAAGGGACGCAGTTCCAACAGTTCGTCGCGCAGGCGCGAAGACTGATTGGAGGATGCCGAGGTCTGCGATTCCAGTTCGTTGCGCAGAGATTCCATCTCCTGATCCGCTTCGGCTTTGGTGGCGGCGGCTTGCGTTTTCAATTCCTCGATCTCAGCCTGACGCTTGTCCTTCAACTCGTTTTCGAGTGATTCAAGCTTTTTCTGAACGGTCTTTTGGATCAGGGTGATGTGCTTGCCGGCAACCTTGTCACCAGCGTCGATGATCTTCTCGCCGGTCTGCTCGAAAACGACCGTCTTCTTGGCGGCTTCGCCCATCTGGTCTTGCAGCTGCTTTTCCAGCTTCTGACCTTCCTTGATGATCGGGTCGAGCTGTTCGGCAATGCCTTCGTCGTAGCCCTGTTCCAGCTGGGCTTGCTTCTGCTTGATCTCGGCAATACGCTGGTCGCGCCGGGTCTTGATCTCGGCGATGCGGGCATTGATCTCAGAAGCCTGCTCGCGTTCCGAGACCGTGATCTCGTCTTCGAGGCGCTGCAGCGCCTTCTTGCGGGCTTCCTCATCCACATAGGTGACGATGTACTGGGCAAAATAAAGCACCCGGTCCAGGTTGCGGCGGGAGATATCCAACAGCATACCCATCTGCGACGGAATACGGCGCGTGTACCAAATGTGCGCCACCGGAGAAGCAAGCGCAATATGACCCATGCGCTCGCGGCGCACGGCAGAGCGGGTTACTTCAACACCGCACTTTTCACAAGTGATGCCTTTATAGCGGGGGTTTTTGTACTTGCCGCAGTAACATTGCCAGTCACGGGTCGGTCCAAAAATCGCTTCACAGAACAGACCATCCTTCTCCGGGCGCAGGCGGCGATAGTTGATGGTTTCAGGTTTCAGCACCTCGCCGTACGACCACGACATGATGGTCTGCGGGGAGGCAAGGCTGATACGGAGCGCAGTCAATCCCTTGGTTTCCACTGGATTCTCTCCTATAAAAAAATTGAGTTCGATTCGAGCCCGCTCTGCGTGGCGTGTAGACCTCGCGTGTCAGAGACAAACAAATGCAAGCGCTTTGAGTATTCTCTCAAGCGCTTGCTGGTTTATGGCTCGTTTTATACATCCAACTCTCCAATTATATGGATTCTGGATGCTTGAGTCAAGGTGTTAATTAGTGAAGCAACCCCCACTTTAAGGTGGAATCGCGCCTCTTTCCCGACTTTTGGATGATTCTGTTACCCGGGCACTTCCCTCACCTGGAGATCAGAGAAAGCAAACCCGGCTTTGGGTCCCTCGCCGGTGTCTGCTGCCAGATACAGAGTCCCGGCGGAAAACAGGCTGTCTTTGAACGAAGTGGTCAGCACGCCGTTCATGTAGACCCGAAAACTCTCATGGTTGCAGATGACCCTCAGGCGGTTGGTTTCGTTGAACCCGGGTTTCAAAGCAGTGTGATATGCCCAGCCCATCTTCTTTTGCCAGACTAACTTTCCATCTGCGTCCTTGGTGAAAGCGCCAATGGTGTAGGAGGCTTGGGCAGAGATCAAAAACCCGTAGCCGCCATCGTCGGTGAAGCGTAAATAAAACCCGGCGCGGATCGACTCTTTGCGCCCTTCCAAAAATCGGATGTTAAGGCTGGCGTCGAAATCGTCCAAAAAGCCGGAGCTGCGAAGAACATACCACGCTTTGTTCGGGTCGGGTTCCAAGAATCCGCGCATTTCGAGCGGGTCTTTGTGGAAAGTGAGTTTATCTTCGTTCAATACTTCCCAGCCCGGCATGACCTTGCTGCTGAAATCTGCGCCGAGCAGCAGGTCGCCCATATCGGGTTGGGGAGTGAGCGTTTTCGAAATGCGGAAGCTGGTGCTGCAGAATTCGCAGGTGGCGACCTCGGTTTTAACGGCATGGGCTGGCAGCGCCGCGCCGCAGTTGGGGCAGTTGTATGTTTTCATAGGTCAGGGTGTTGGCGTTTCGGTTGGCGACAGGGTTGGCGTCTCGGTTGGGGGGACGAAGATCTGGGTGGGGGTCTCCGTCGGTGGGAATGAAGTGGGTGACGGGGTCTCTGTCGGTGTGACGGGCGGCGGGGTGGGTGTGGGCTGGTTCAGGGTGATTCGAACGAGTTTTTCCACTTCCGCATTTTTGCCGATCAAGGTCAGGCGCAGGGTTACGGTTCCGTTTGGCAAACCGCTCAAATCCCAGATGTGAAGCGTATTCTCTTCCACGGCTTTGTCGCTTTCTTTCAACACGGTCCACGAGCCGGGGTTATCGCCCGATCCAAATTCCAGCACCCATTTTTCGAATTCGTCATCGGCATTGGCGGTGCCTTTGATCTCCAGCGAAGGCGCGGAGATGACCTGACCTTCGCCAAGGTTGATCTCGATATGCGGTTGCGGGTCGCCTTCGCGGCATTCGCGTTCCGGTGCATAGTACAGGTCGGTTGGCAGGTCGTTGCCTTCCAGCCAGCGCCTGCCATCACCGCTCTCAAGCCAATCGCGCGCCCAAGGGTCTTTGATGTTCAACACGACCTCTTCGTTCGATGGACCATCGCAGGCTTCGGAGGCTTGATACCCCGTCCACAGGTCGATGGGGATGCGGCGGGCGAGATCCTGCCCGGGCGGCAGGGGGGGCTGGTCGGAGGCGAAGATTTCGGTGTATTGTGATCTGCAAAAGTTGGATGGTTCGGTGCCGGAGAGACGGCAGACGACCTTGTCCATGATTCCAGCTGGGCGGGCGAAGGGCGTCGGCGAGCCGTTGGTGAGGTATGGCACGGCAAATTCCATGTATTGCGACCAGATGGGCGCGGCGCCGCTTAAGCCGGATGTGCCGGTCATGGGAGTGTAGTCGGCATTGCCGACCCACACACCAGTAACAAGGTCGGGGGTGTAGCCGAGTGTCCAGTTATCGCGGATGTCGTTGGTGGTTCCGGTCTTGGCTGCAACCTGGAAGGACAGGTTCAACGCGGAGTTGCGTCCGAACATCCATGAGCGGGCATCATTATCGGAGAGAATGGAGGAGATGAGGTAGGCATGTTCCGCGCGGATGACCTGTTCGGCTTCGGGCGGCTGGTATTCGTAGACCACTTCGCCGTCGAAGGTGGTGATCTTGAGGATGGCGACCGGTGTTACCTTTTTGCCTTGGTTCGCAAAGACGGAATAGGCAGTGGTCATGTCGATCAGGCTGACGTCGCCGCCGCCCAACGTGAGAGACAATCCATAGTCGTTGCGGGTCAACGAGGTGATGCCGAGGCGTTCCGCCATGCCGATCATGCCTTCTTTTTCGGGCGTATCGGGGTTGTCGTAGATGCCGACAAATTCCAGAGCCTTGACGGCGGGAATGTTGAATGAGTTGGCAAGGGCGGTCCGCAACGTCATGCCGCCGTGGAATTTCCCGTCGTAGTTGCGCGGTTCGTAGGGTGGATTGGCGCCATCGGGGAATTGGGTGGGAACGTCCCAGATCCAGGTGGAGGGCGTCCAGCCTTTTTCGAAGGCGGCGACATACGTGATGGGCTTGATGGACGACCCCGGCTGGCGCGTGGGGCTGATCGCCATGTTGATCTGACCGGCGATCGCTGCATTGCTGAAATCGGGCGAACCGATCATCGCAAGGATTTCTCCCGTGGATGGTCGGATGGAAACCAGCGCACCATTTTTGGCGTTGCTGTCGATCATGGCAGCCACCTGTTCGGTGACGAGCTGTTGGGCGCGGTCTTGCAAGACCGGGTCGATGGTGGTGTAGACGACGAACCCGGAGCGATAAATAGTCTGCGCATCGTAGAGTTTTTCCAACTCCGCGCGGACGTAATTGACCCAATGCGGGTATCTAGCTCCAAATGTCGGCGGCGTGAACGGATACGATTTGATCTGGTTGGCGGCTTCGGTGGCATTGAGCGGGTCCACACAGACCTTTTCTTCGCTGTTGCTGACTTCGATGCAGTTTTCCGCCTGGCTGAGTTCGAACATCAACACCAACACCTGCTGCTGGCGGGTCAATGTCACTTCGGGGTTGGTGTAAATATCATAGACCGCCGGCGATTGCGGCAAGCCTGCCAGAAACGCCGCTTCACCCAACGTCAGGTCTTTGGCGGTTTTGCCAAAATAGGTTTCTGCTGCGGCTTCGATGCCGTAGGCGAGATTGCCGTAATAGATCTCGTTCAAATACAATTCGAGGATCTCGTCCTTGGTGTAGCGGCGGGTGATCTCCGCGGCGAGAATGATCTCGCGCGTCTTGCGGGTGTAGGTCCGTTGGGCGCGTTCTTCAGGAGAAAGCAGCAGGGCACGCGCCAGCTGCTGCGTGATGGTCGAAGCGCCGCCGCCCTGACCATCCGTGATGTAGTTTTGCCACAAGGCGCGCATGATGGCGATGGGGTCGAAGCCGGGGTTGTTGTAAAAATCCTTGTCTTCGGTGGCAATCGTCGCCGCGACAAGATTCGGCGAAATATCCTCCAACGGGATGTAGGTGCGGCGTCCCGCCGTTGGGTCGAGCAATTCGAACAGCGGTTGTCCGTTGCGGTCGAGGATGCGGGTGGTCTGGAATTGCGATGTGCGATTCTTCAGATCGCTCACATCTGGCAGGGCGCTGGCAATGGAATAATACTGATAAACGAGGATCGAGCCGGCGCACAGACCGAGAATGACCACGGCAAAGATGGAGAAGATCAGTCCGCGCACGAGGCAGCCTTTGTTTCCGCGTAACTTGGAGAAGAACGCTGCGAGCGGATTTTCGGAACTGCTCTTTGCCTTGGGCGGCGTGGAATACGCGCTTCGCGTCTGACCTTGGGTCTGATTCTGCGGCAGGCGGTAGGCAGGACGCTGCTGGTTTTGACTTGTCCCGGTCTGCGCCTGCGGGCGCTGATTGGTCTGCCGGTACGCCGCGGGAGAGACACGCGTTCCGTCGAGATCCACCTCCTCCACGCGTTTGGGAAGCGGCATGTTGTTTTCGTCGAGGTCTGGCTGATTCAAAATCGGTGTGGTACCACCTGTCATTTTGATGGAAACCGTCTTCTTCCCGTCGGGAGGCGCGGGGTCAAGGTCGTTGCGTGTCTCTTCCTCGGACTGCAACAATCGGCGTAATCTGTCGTTATCTTCGTTACTCATTTGTAAACCTTACTTGGGCTTGCTCAACATTAAAAGATTCAATGTGCCTTTTTGCAGCACCTCATCGCTCTGGTTGCGGACTTCGACGCTGGCGATCAACGCGCCACCGCCGATGCGCGGCAGGGCTTTCGTCTCGGTGACGTTCAACACGGCATGGATCGTATCGCCGATGAAGATCGGTTTGACGAACTTCCACTCCTGAATTTCGCGGAAGGCGAGCACCGTTCCCTCGAGCAGCCCCGTCCGCATGATCAAGCCGGTGGCGATGGACAAACCCAACAGTCCATGGGCGATGCGTTGACCGAAGGGCGTGGTTTTCGCAAATTCAGCATCCGTGTGGATCTGGTTATAGTCGCCCGTCAGCCCGGCAAAATTGAAGATGGCATCTTCGCTCACCGTGCGTGCGGCGGTCTTAATGGTTTGCCCGACCGAGAATTCTTCAAAATAAAGTCCAGCCATGTTCGTCTCCTAATTAGTTAGGTGGTTAAGTAGTGTAGTAGTTAGGTAGTTCAACTATCGAACCATGAAACTATAAAACTACCCAACCAAGAAACTAAATTATACCTGTTTGACCAACCGACCATCTGCCCGTACAATTGGGCGCATGCGCGACTGGTCTCTTCGCCTTGGCGACCCGCTTCACCTCACCCTAGCAGCGGATGCCCGTCTGTGCAAGCCAGATTACCCCAACGACCACATCTGGGAGGTGGAAATCGGCAGCAGCGACCCGGAACGTTCAATTGTGGGGGTAACCACCACCTATGGGTTGCGCGCGCGTTCGATGCGTATTTTTTTACGCTTCACCGAAGGTGCATCCATTGTTACAGACCCTAACACCTTCGTCACCAAACCGTCACTACGACGCTTCTACCCAAACTTCCTAACCCTCGATTTTGTTCCCTTTGAAAACCTGCAAACCACGGTTGATTTCTGGGTTCCCGATTCCCACGCCATCGCAGGGCGCGTCACCCTCGTCAACAAATCGACCGCCACGCGCAACATCCAACTGGAAGTGTGCGCCGCGCTCGCCCCGCTCAACGGGCAATCCATCATCCCCACCCAACAGCAACTTGTAAATATTCTGGCGGGACAGACCAGTGGAATCGCCCCCGTCATTTTTATGACCGGCGGACCGAAACACGGTCCAGGTCCGCACGCCTCGCTCCTGCTGGACCTGGAACTGGGTCCCGGTGCCACTCGAACCATTTCCTTCGCCGAAGCTGCACTCGACACGATCCCTGCCGCGTTCGACCTTGCACGCAAGACCGCCGCACGTCCGTGGCAGGCAGAACTTGCCCGCATCGAAATGCTGGATGCGGGGCAGACCCTCGACATCCGTACCGGCGACCCGGAGTGGGACGCCGCATTTGCCTTCAGCCAGAAAGCTGCACATGCCTTGTTCATGCACAGCGACCATTTGCCCAACCCTTCGTTTGTGCAGGCGCGCCACCCCGACCACGGGCATTCCAACAAAGGCGATGGCACCGACTATCCACCGGCATGGAGCGGTCAGTTCGTGTTGGATGCCTATTACCTTGCGGGCATTTTGAATGCCACGCCGCAGGTGGCGAAGAATCTTTTACTCAACTTTTTATCCACACAGGATGAAGACGGCGAGATCGATGGCAAGCCTGGCATTGCCGGTCAGCGTGGAAGATTTCTTGCCATGCCCATCCTGGCCAGCATGGCATGGAAGATTTACCAAACTAACAAAGATCAGGATTTCCTCGCAGAAGTTTTCCCCAAGTTGGTGAAATTCTTCTGGTCGTGGTTTTCCGGCGCGCACGACCGCAACCGCGACGGCGTGCCCGAGTGGGATCACATTCTGCAAACCGGGCTGGAGGACAACCCGCTCTTCGATGTGTGGAATTCTTGGTCGCAGGGGCTGGATGTATCCTACGTTCACAGCCCGGCGCTGGAAGCCATGCTCTATCGCGAAGCCCAAACGCTGATAAAGATCGCCAAACAGATCGGCAAGCCCAATGAAGAAACGGCGTTGATCCTCGCGCAAGCCGTGAAAGTAAAAGATTCGCTCGATGCCAGTTGGAATCCGCGGGTGAGTTTTTACTCCTACCGCGACCGCGAGACGGGACAAGTCACCGAGGGCAAGGTCATTGCCAAGCGCAAAGGCGACGGTTCGATGCGCCCGAAGTTCGAGTCGGAGGCGCCGGTCAGGCTGCTGGTGGAGATTCAGACCAAAAGTCCAGCCGCGAAGCGACCTGAGGTGGAGATCAGCGAATATTTCACCAAATCCAAAGGGGAGAGCGAAGTCATCTCCGGTCATCAATTCCAATGGCGTACAGGTGGGTTGGTTGCCACGACGCAGAGGTTATTCCCGCGTGTGGGGCGCGTGAGTGTGGCTGGGTTGGAGGAGAACGACAAGGTCAACATCAAGATCGTGGATATGACCGGTGAAGATATCACGCTTGGACTGCCATTGTGGGCAGGTGCGCTGGAACAGCAGCGGGC
Source organism: Anaerolineales bacterium UBA2395 (assembly GCA_002343775.1). Classification (GTDB taxonomy): domain Bacteria; phylum Chloroflexota; class Anaerolineae; order Anaerolineales; family Villigracilaceae; genus Villigracilis. The sequence continues at coordinate 210,545 of DDSH01000024.1, read as the reverse complement.
GTATGCGCTGATCGGGCGTAACATCATGATGGCAGACCGCTTCGACAGACCGTTCGGGATGCCTTCGCTGCCGAACGTGCCGGACAAGGACGCTGAGTCTGTTTCGATGAGCGTCAGCCTGCCGTGGAATTTTTTACTGGCTGAAGGTTTGCTCGCGTATGGTTTCCGCGCCGAAGCAACGCGTTTGACGGCGCATTTGATGAATGCGATCATTCAGAATCTTAAACAGAGCCGTTCGTTCTACCAGCGTTATCATGCTGAAAAAGGGACGGGCATCGGCGAGCGGAATTCGTTGACCGGGTTTGCGCCGGTGGGATTGTTCATGCAGGTTTTGGGAGTGACGATACTTTCGGGCACACGTGTAAGACTTGAAGGGCGAAATTTATTCCCGTTTTCCGTGACGATCAAATACAAAGGCTTGTCGATTGCGCGTGGGCAGGAACAAACCACGGTTATTTTCCCGAACGGGGAGAGTGTCATCGTCCGGGATGAAGCGCCCTGCATTGTTGAAATGTAGTTTCGAAGCGTTCGGGGGTGATTCTTCAAATTTTCTTATCTCATCGTGATATAAACAGGAAAAATTCAACTTCGTAGAGGCGTACATGCTTGCATCGATTCTTTTGTTTGTCGTGGGGTTGGTTGTTTTGATCTTCGGAGCCGAAGCGCTGGTGCGTGGCGCGGCGCGTTTGGCTGCCATTCTGGGTATTTCGCCGTTGGTCATTGGTCTGACCATTGTGGCATTTGGCACCAGTTCGCCGGAACTGGCGGTGTCGGTCCAAACTGCTTTGCGTGGTCAGGCGGATATTTCGATTGGGAATGTGATCGGTTCGAATGTGTTCAATGTGCTCTTCATTTTGGGGGTCGCGGCGATGATCCGCCCGATCCGAATTGCAGAGCAGCTCATTCGACTGGATGTGCCGATCATGATCGGGGTATCGCTGCTGACGTATTTTCTTGCCGTGATGGGTGGTTCGCTCAGCCGCCTGGATGGTGTGATTCTGTTCGGATTGTTGATCGCATACATCGTATTTTCCCTCAAACAGAGCAAGGCTGAGGGACAGGAAGTGCAGGACGAATACGCACAGGAGTATGCCGTCAAGGAGCCTAAGAATTGGCAGACCATGGTCAAGAATTTTGCGCTGGTAGGCGTAGGTCTTGCCATGCTGGCATTGGGTTCGAACTGGCTTGTAGAAGCGGCGATCACCATTGCCAAGTCATTGGGCGTGAGTGAGCTGGTGATCGGGTTGACCATTGTGGCGGCTGGGACGTCCATGCCGGAGGTGGCGACTTCGATTGTGGCTGCGATCAAGGGCGAGGGGGATATTTCCGCCGGGAATGTGATCGGCAGCAACATCTTCAATTTGATGGGTGTGCTGGGTGTGGCGGCTCTGGTTGCGCCGGAGAGCATTGCGGTTTCGCAGCAGGTATTGACATTCGACCTGCCGGTGGCGATCTTTGCGGCGGTGGTTGTCCTGCCCGTCTTTTTTGTGGATAACATCATCTCACGCTTCGACGGCTTCCTGTTATTCTCTTACTTCCTTGCCTATAATGCCTATGTGGTCATGCGCGCCATGAACAACCCCGCGCTGGGAACTTTTGATGTCTTCCTCATGGCATACGTTCCGCTGACGTTCTTCCTGTTGGTGGCGCTTGCCGTGCGGCATCATGTCCGTGGGGAGGGCGTTTTCAATAACAAAAAACAGACCGGATAATCGCCATTTCAAAGGAAATTCTGAAGCGCATCATGAATCGTGATGCGCTTCTTTCGTTTTACGGGGATTTAATCTTAATCCCCGTAAAACATGATATATAAACTTTGGGATCTAAACCACGGAAGTACACTCATGATGACAACCATCCTACTCTTCCTTGCCGGGCTCGTCACTTTGATCGTAGGCGCTGACTTGTTGGTGCGCGGAGCATCCCGCCTTGCAGCGGCGTTTGGGGTATCTCCATTGGTCATTGGTCTGACCATCGTTGCCGTTGGAACGGCATCACCCGAGATCGCAGTATCCTTGCAGGCGGCAGCCGCCGGGCAGGGCGACCTGACGCTGGGGAATGTGCTGGGGTCGAATATCTTCAACCTTCTTGTTATTCTTGGCATCGCCTCCATTGTCACGCCCATTGTCATTGCGGAACAGCTCATCCGCAAGGATGCGCCAATTATGGTGGGAATTTCGCTGTTGACCCTGATGCTGGCGCTCGATGGCAGGCTCGCCTGGCTGGACGGCGCGATCTTGCTGCTTGGGCTGGTGGTTTATACCGTTTTTGCACTTCGTCAGAGCAGGCAGGAAAGCAGGGAGGTGCAGCAGGAGTATGAACAGGAATTCGCCAAAAAAGAAACGGTGACCATGACCGGTACGCTTCTCAATGCCGTATTTATCCTCGGCGGGTTGGGATTGCTCGTGCTTGGCTCGGATTGGCTTGTGAAGTCTGCCACGCAGATCGCCATGGCGTTTGGCGTGAGCGAACTGGTCATCGGGTTGACCATCGTTGCGGCGGGAACCTCCCTGCCCGAAGTGGCGACCTCGGTCATTGCCGCCATTAAAAGGCAGAGCGATATTGCGGTTGGAAATGCGGTGGGCAGCAATATCTACAACCTGCTCGGCGTGCTGGGAATCGGTGCGGTGGTGGCACCGGGCGGGATCGAAGTGGCAAGCCGTACGCTTCAATTCGATTTCCCGGTCATGCTCTTTGTAGCGCTGGTTATGCTGCCGATCTTTTATATCGACAGCCGTATTTCACGCCTGGAGGGCGGACTGCTCTTATCCTATTACGTGACCTATATTGTATATATCATCCTGCGTGCCACGGGGAATCCGATCCCGCCTGCATTGACGTGGTTCATCCTTGCCTTCGTGTTGGTGACATTCGTTGGGCTGGTGATGATCGCACTTGGATCGGCTCGTCAACAGCGGAGGAAGATGCGTTCTGAAAAACAAATGGATTGATCTTGTTTTTCAGTTGACGTGGCGGTGGGTTGTTTTTTTGTGGTATAAAAACTTTGGGGCATGATTCTTTCAAAAGGGGAGCACAGGGGGGAAGAACCGCACAAACGTATGAAAGGAGAATAGTATGAGCAAGACCGTGATCGCAGCCGCATTGGGCGAATGTGTCCATGTGGCAGGTATTATGAATTTCCTAAGGCTGGCGGAATCCGCCGGCTGGAAGACGGTATTTCTTGGTCCAGCCGTGCCGATTGATGAGGTGCTGAAAGCCGTCAAACGCGAGAAGGCGGATATGGTCGGCATCTCCTATCGCCTCACGCCTGAGACAGGCGAACGCCTATTGGGTGAGTTTGCCGAAGCCGCATCGGAACTGCATGAAGCGGGAGTCCGCTTTGCGTTTGCGGGGACTCCGCCTGTGGTGGAACGAGCCAAGTCGATTGGCTTTTTCGAGCAGACGTTCGATGGCAGTGAACAAGTCGAAGATGTGTTGAGTTACCTGAAAGGCAATCCAGCCACAGTTAAGTCCGAAGCGGATTATCCGCAGACGACGGTGGAACGCATCCGATGGAAATCTCCGTATCCGATTCTTCGTCATCATTTTGGTCTTCCAACGATGGAAGCGACGATTGAAGGCATTGAGAAAATTGCCGAGGCGCACGCGCTGGATGTCATCTCGCTCGGCATCGATCAGGATGCACAGGAAAATTTTTATCATCCTGAGCGGCAAAACCCGCGGCAGAAAGGTGCGGGCGGTGTACCAGTGCGCAGTGAAGATGATTACCGCGCGTTGTATCAGGCAAGCCGACGGGGGAATTATCCGCTCTTGCGCACGTATTCGGGGACAGATGATTTTATAAAACTCGCAGAAATGTATAAGCGCACGATCAACATTGCATGGTGTGCCATTCCACTTTTTTGGTTCAATCAAATGGATGGGCGTGGTCCGTGGGACTTGGAAGGTTCGATCCGCGAGCATCAACAGGTGATGCAGTGGTATGGCGAAAATAATATTCCCGTTGAGTTAAACGAGCCGCATCATTGGGGTATGCGCGATTCGTCGGATGTGACCTTTGTGGTTACGGCGTATCTCTCCGCGTATAACGCGCGCGCATTCGGCGTGAAAGATTACATCGCGCAGATGATGTTCAACAGTCCGCCTGGCGCGTCAGATGCGATGGATCTGGCGAAGATGCTGGCGGTGATGGAAATGGTCAAGCCATTGGAGAATGAAAATTTCCGCGTGCTCAAACAAACCCGCATCGGATTGCTTTCGCACCCGCTCGATACCGATGCCGCGCGCGGACATCTCGCCGCTGCCACCTATCTGCAAATGGCGCTCAAGCCCGATATTTATCACATTGTCGGTCACACCGAAGCCGATCACGCCGCCACCGCAGAGGATGTAATCGAAGCCAGCAAGATCGTGCGCCGCGCCATCAACAACGCGATGGGCGCACCCGATATGACGAAAGACCCCGCGATCCAAAAGCGTGTGAAGGAATTGGTGAAGGATGCGAATCTGTTACTGGATGCGATTCGCGGACTCTCCACCGCTTCTTCCGACCCGCTCACGGATCCTATCACCCTGACCTTAGCCGTCACTTCAGGCTTGATGGACGCACCACAACTGCGTAATAACAAGTTCGGGCGCGGGCAGGTTCTCACGCGCATCGTGGATGGCGCGAGTGTGGTCGTTGATAAAACAGGAAAGCCGATTTCGGAAAAGAAGAGGATTGCGCAAATAACAAAATAGGTGACAGTCACCTTCAAGGTGACTGTCACCTCCAGAGAAAACAAGGAGGTTCACATGGCAACAAATTTTGCAGTCATTGGCGCAGGTCATGGCGGAAAGGCAATGGCAGCGCATCTGGCATTAATGGGATTCAAAGTATCACTCTTCAATCGTTCGATGAGTCACATCGAAGTCATCAAAAAACGTGGTGGCATCGAACTGGACGGGGACGAAAATGTGCCGCATGGGTTCGGCAAACTGGCATTGGTCACCGATCAGATCGGCGACGCCATTAAGAGCGTGGAAGTCATTATGGTCGTGTTGCCCTCATCCGCGCATGCAGAGGTCGCCGCAGCCATGGCGCCGCATCTCGCGGATGGTCAAATCATCCTTTTGCATCCCGGTCGTACCTGTGGCGCACTGGAAGTCTCAAAGATCATTCGTGACAGTGGCTGCACAGCGGATATCACCATCGCTGAAGCGGAGACGTTCATCTATGCCTCTCGTTCTGAAGGTCCCGCCGCGGCGCGTATCTTCCGCATGAAGGAAGCCCTTCCGCTGGCGGCGCTGCCTGCCACGCGCACGCAACTTGTGCTCAACGCCATCAACGACGCATACCCGCAATTCTTCGACGGGGTGGATGTGCTGCATACCAGCCTCAACAACATGGGCGCAATCTTTCACCCTGCGCTGACACTGCTCAACGCCGGGTGGATCGAGTCTACGCACGGCGATTATCAGTTCTACATCGAAGGGGTCACGCCGTCTGTGGCGCGCATGTTGGAAGTGCTCGACCGTGAGCGTGTGACCGTCGCTTCTGCGTTGGGCATCCGCGCGCGAACGGCTTTGGAGTGGCTAAAACTCGCTTACGACACCACAGGCACGGACTTGCATGAAGCGATCCACAATCAGCCCGGCTATTACGGCATCAAGGCGCCGCCCACCTTAAATCATCGCTATCTCTTTGAAGACATACCCATGAGCCTGGTGCCCATTGCCTCCATTGGAAAACGCTACGGCGTTTCGGTTGGCGCAATGGAAAGCATGATCAAGATCGGCAGCGTCATCCATCGCACCGATTACTGGCGGCGCGGTCGCACCGTGGAAAAACTCGGCATCGAGCAGTGGAGCGTCAGCGAACTGACGCGCTTCGTGCAAGAAGGCGTGATCGATAATTAATTGAAGCAAGACCTGACAGGTTTTCGGAAACCTGTCAGGTCTGATAAAGGAGAAATATCATGTGTGGAATCGCTGGCGCATTGAATCAACCAGCAAACGAAAACGTACAGCAGATGGTCGCCAAACTCGCCCATCGCGGACCGGATGGACACGGGGTTCAACCCCTTGACCATGCCACGCTTGGGCATACCCGTCTCGCCATTCTTGACCTCGCAGGCGGACACCAACCCATGCAATACGAAGACACTTGGATCGCTTTCAACGGGGAAATCTACAACTACCGCGAACTGCAACGCAAGTATCTGCCCGAGCAGAATCTCAAAACCCATTCAGATACCGAAGTGCTTTTGCATCTTTTCAAAAGGTTTGGACCTGAATTCATAAAACTACTCGATGGCATGTTTGCCTTCGTCATCTATCGCAATGGCGAAACCCTCATGGCGCGCGACCCGCTCGGCATCAAACCTCTTTACCTCGGCAAAAGCGCGAATGGTTCAACCACCTATTTCGCTTCCGAGATCAAAACCCTGCAAGGGCTTGCCACCTCCATTCAGGAATTTCCTGCCGGGCATTGGCTGCATTCCAAAACCGATTGGCATCGTTATTACGACATCCGCAAGACCATCCAACTATTCAGCGGAAGTGAAGCCGACGCGCTGCCCATCATCCGCGAAACGCTTTACAACGCCGTACAAAAACGCCTGCTCGCCGATGTGCCCGTGGGAGTCAGCCTGAGCGGCGGATTGGACAGCAGCATCGTCTCGATGCTGGCTTGCAAAGGGACGGAGCAACTGCATTCCTTCGCCGTCGGTGTGGAAGGCAGCGAAGACCTCGCCGCCGCGCAGCAGATGTCTGAGTTTTTGCACACCCAACATCACCAACTCATCTACAACGAAGCAGACATGGTCAAAGCATTGCCCGAAGTCTTGTATTATCTTGAAACCTTCGACCCTGCGCTTGTCCGCAGCGCCATTCCGAATTATTTTCTTGCCAAACTTACCGCAGACCATGTGAAAGTTTTTCTTACCGGCGAAGGCGCGGATGAGATCTATGCCGGCTACGAATATCTGTCAGAGTTTACCCAGCCCGAAGCGTTGCAAAACGAAATGATCGAGATCACCGAAGCGCTCCATAACACGAATTTACAACGCGCCGACCGCATGTCCATGGCATTTGGATTGGAAGCCCGCGTCCCCTTCCTCGACGTAAAATCGGTTGCCACTGCCTTGGGCTTTCCCCCCGCTTGGAAGTTGCACAACGGACGCGTCCCTAAACATTTGCTGCGCCAAGCCTTCGCGGATGAATTGCCCGAAAACATCGTCCACCGCCCCAAGCAGAAATTCTCAAAAGGCGCTGGTTCCTCCGACCTGATCGCCGAACTCGCGGAACGCGAGATCTTAGACGCTGACTTTCTCTCCGAAAGCAAACGCCTGCAAGACAAATGGAATTACACGCTAAAAAACAAGGAAGCGTTGTATTATTACAATACCATCCGCGAACACTACGACGACACCTTCCTCTTCAACACCATGGGACACAGCCGCAGTCTGTAAGAAAACGCCTGACAGACTGTTTTTTTGCCACAAAGTCACGAAGACACCAAGCCTCAAAGAGAAAAACTTTGTGACTTTGCGATTTTGTGTCTTTGTGGCTATGTTTTTAGAAAGTGTTTCTTAAGATCAATTCACCACAGACAAACACGGATGAAAAGGATATAAGAGCATTTTCAAGGCTGTCTTCATCAAGAATCTGAGTTTATCCTATTCATCTGTGGTTAAAAATGAGCTATGAAATGCTCTCTTAGCCACTCTCTAAAGGAGATCTATGTTTGATTGGTATGTTTGGGTCGGTTTGCCTTTACTGGTTTTCTTCGCCCGCGTCGTAGATGTAACCCTCGGCACACTGCGCATCATCTTCACCTCACGCGGCAAAAAATATCTCGCTCCCCTGCTCGGGTTCATCGAAGTCTTCATCTGGGTCAGCGTCATCGCCCAGATCACCAAAGGCGCGCATAACCTCGTTGCTTACCTCGCCTACGCGGGCGGATTTGCCGCAGGCAACTATATCGGCATGTTCATCGAAGACAAACTCGCGCTCGGCATGTTGGTGGTACGCGCCATCCTCCCCAGCCACGTGCAGGATGTGCCCAAAGCCCTCGCCGCCAAAGGCTACGGCTTCACCCGCGTAGACGGTCACGGCTCGCAAGGACCCGTTCAACTGATCTACACCGTCGTCCAACGCAAGAACCTCCCCGAAGTCGCAGATGTCATTCAATCGGCATACCCCAACGCATTTTTCACCGTCGAAGAATTACGCTCGGCAGAACATGGCGTCTTCCCGCCTGCCATGTCGTCCCGTCCGTTCTTTTTGAGGAAATCCAAATGAACGATCTTCTTCAGCATCTTGAGTTTCTTTACGGAGCCGACCAAGCCCCGCGCCTGCTCCAACAAACTCAACATCTACTGGATGGCTACCGCCCGCGCCTCCCACAACGGGATGGCGGACTCAGCGAACGCGACTCACTCCTCATCTCATACGGCGATCAAGTTCAGCACCCAACCGAAACCCCGTTGCAAACCCTCAAACGATTTTGCGATGAACATCTCACCGGCATCGTCAATGGAATCCACATCCTGCCCTTCTACCCGTGGACATCCGACGATGGTTTTTCCGTTGTAGATTACCGCCAAATTGATCCCAACCTCGGCACGTGGGACGATGTCTCTTCCATGCAAAATTTTCGGTTGATGTTCGATGGCGTCATCAATCATATTTCTTCAAAAAGCGATTGGTTTCAAAAATTTTTGCTGGATGACCACCGTTACAAAGAGTATTTCATCACCATCGAAGGCGAACCCGACCTTTCGCAGGTTGTCCGTCCGCGTGCGCTGCCGTTACTAACCTCATTCCAAACTCCATCCGGCGAGAAAAAAGTGTGGACGACTTTCAGCGACGACCAGATCGACCTCAACTTCAAGAATCCCGAAGTCCTGCTCGAAATCCTCGACATTCTTCTGCTATATGTCGAGCGCGGCGCGACCTTCATCCGCCTCGATGCGATTGCCTATCTTTGGAAAGAGATCGGCACGACCTGTATTCACCTGTCGCAAACACACACCGTCATTCAATTTTTGCGCGCCGCCCTCAGCAAAGTCGCGCCGCATTTGCAACTCATCACCGAAACCAACGTGCCGCACACAGACAACATCTCCTATTTTGGCGACGGCACGAATGAAGCGCAACTCGTCTACAACTTTGCCCTGCCGCCGCTGACCTTGCACACCTTCCACACTGGCGATGCGCGGATTTTATCCAACTGGGCAAAAACCCTGACATTGCCTTCGGATCAAACGACTTTCTTCAACTTCCTCGCCTCGCACGACGGGATTGGGCTGAATCCTGCCCGTGGAATTTTGTCGAACACTGAGATCGACTCGTTGGTCAATAAGGTCATCGAACATGGCGGCTTGATCTCCTACAAACACAACGCAGATGGATCGCAAAGCCCGTATGAAATGAACATCAACTACTTCGATGCGTTGACCAACCCCAATGGGCATGATCCGCTTGAATTAAGTGTGAGCCGCTTTCTCGCCGCGCAAGCCATCATGCTATCCATCCTCGGCGTGCCGGGCATCTACTTCCACAGCCTCTTCGGCTCGCGCGGCTGGGCAGACGGCGTAAAGCAAACCGGGCGCAACCGCACCATCAACCGCGAGAAATTGCAGTTTGACGAATTACAAAATCAACTTGCCGATGAGACTTCTTTACGTTTCAAGGTTTTCAACAAATTCAGTCAATTGCTGAAGGTCCGCAGCAGTTCGCCCGCATTTCATCCGCATGGGACGCAGAAAATTCTGGATTTGCATCCATCCGTTTTTGCCGTTGAGCGCATCTCGTCGGATGGGAATGCGTGCGTTCTGTGTTTGCACAACGTCAGTCTGAAATCTGCCTCGTTCTCCACAAAAGACGGTTCCGACATCATCCTTGAGCCGTACGAAATTCTATGGTTAAAAAATATTTAGAGGTTACCCATGAACCCTTCCTCCCATAACATCGGTTTTATCTCCACCCGTTTTGCCGGCACCGACGGCGTTTCGCTGGAAACACAAAAATGGGTCACGGTGCTCGAACGGATGGGACACAAATGTTTTTACTTTGCAGGCGAATGTGACCGCAGCGCTGACTCATCTCACGTCGTGCCTGAGGCGCATTATCGTCACCCCGAAATTGATATCCTGAATCAACAAGCCTACTCCGGCAGTTGGACCGTTACAAATGAAGCACGGAAGGCGCATCCTGAGATTGCCCAATTGCAAAAGGATTTTTTCTCCATCTACGTCCGCCCGCCCGCCATGACCAAACGCATCAACGAATTGAAAGATTATTTCAAAGCGGAGTTGTTCAAGTTTGCACGGCGTTTCGACCTTGAAATCCTCGTCGTCGAGAACGCGCTGACCATTCCGCTCAACCTGCCGCTCGGTCTTGCCATCACTGAATTCATCGCCGAAACGGGCTACCCCACCATCGCGCATCATCACGACTTTCACTGGGAGCGCCAGCGGTTTCAAGTCAACTGCGTGGGCGATTATCTTGCAACGGCGTTTCCGCCCAGCCTGCCATCGGTGCGGCATGTCGTCATCAACACGGTGCAGGCACAGCAGATTGCTTCGCGCCACGGGCTGACCTCGCGCATCATCCCCAATGTGATGGATTTCGACTCCCCGCCCCCCGCCCCGGACCCGTACACGGATTCTGTCCGAAAAGATTTTGGCATCGCGGATGGTGAGTTCTTCTTCCTGCAACCCACGCGCGTCATTCAACGCAAAGGCATCGAACACGCCATCGAGTTGATGCGCCGCCTCGACCTGCCCGCCAAACTCATCATCTCACACGCCAGCGGCGACGAAGGCAATGACTATGAACACCGTGTCCGCGAGTATGCGCATCTACTGGATGTGACGGTAAGGTTTGAGGCAGATCAAGTTCAGGATGTGCGCGGAACGACAAAAGACGGGCAGAAGATCTACACACTTGGCGATGTATATCCCCATGCCGATCTGGTCACCTACCCATCCAGCATCGAAGGGTTCGGAAACGCCTTTCTCGAAGCCGTATACTACAAACGCCTGATCCTCGTTAACAACTACTCCATCTACGAAGTGGATATTAAGCCCAAAGGTTTTCACACCCTGTGGTTTGATGGTTACATCAGTTCCAGCACCATCGAAGCGGTGCGTCATGCCTTACAACACCCCGAACGTACCTACGAATGGACAGAGACAAATTATCAACTTGCCAAACGTTACTTCTCCTATTCCGTCCTTGAGCGCAGGCTTGAAGCCGTTGTTGCAGATTGTTTGGGGTATCAAGTTTAATAAAGGAATCTTATGAACATTGCCATCCTGCATTACTCTGTACCGCCCATCGTTGGCGGCGTGGAAAGCGTCATTGCCCACCATGCGCGGCTGATGTCGGCAAACGGACATTCCGTACGGCTCATTGCAGCACGCGGCGAATCCATGAACGGCGCAATCCCGCTTACCCGCATCCCGCTCGCAGATTCGCGCCATGAACGCGTGAGCGCCATGAACCTCGAACTAAAACGCGGTGAAGTGACCACAAACTTCGAGGTATTGCGCAATGAATTGATCGACGAACTGCAAAAAGCCCTTGTCGGAATCGATGTGCTCATCGCGCACAATGTCTGTTCACTGAACAAGAATCTCGCACTCACCGCTGCACTGCACCAACTACACACAACCGGCAAACTCCCGCGCCTGATGCTCTGGCATCACGACCTCGCGTGGACAACTCCACGCTACCAGCCCGAACTATACGAAGGCTACCCCTGGAATTTGCTCAAAACCGACTGGGGCAACACCACCCATGTCGTTGTTTCAGAATTGCGGCAGGATGAACTTGCCGCGCTGATGAACTTGCCCAAAAACTCCATCCACGTCATCCCCAACGGCGTGGATATGAACCTCTTCTACAAATTCGAACCCCTTACCCAAGACCTGCTCACACACACCCGCCTGCTCGACTCTGCGCCCATTCTGCTGCTACCCGTGCGTATCACACCGCGCAAAAATATCGAACTCGCCCTGTGGACTCTGGCGGCGCTGAAGAAGGAGTATCCGCTTGCCGCGCTGGTCGTAACAGGTCCGCTTGGACCACACAATGCCGATAACGTTAAATACTTTGCCATGCTCACCAGTCTGCGCAAAGACCTGGGGCTGGAAGGCTCGGCTCATTTTCTTGCCGAACTATACGATGGCTTTCTGCCCGATGAAGTCATCGCCGATTTTTATCGCGCAGCAGACGCCCTGCTCTTCCCCAGCCGTGAAGAAGGTTTTGGCATTCCGCTCATCGAAGCGGCATTCAGTCACCTGCCCGCCTTCTGCGCCGATATTCCCCCGCTGCGCAAACTGGGTTTGGGCGATGCCAGTTTTTTCTCTCCCAATGAAGACCCGGTAAACGTGGCAAAAATGATCGCGGCATATTTCAAAACGTCCATGCCGGCGCGGCTTGCCATACGAGCGCGCGCATCGTTTCGTTGGGAAGCGATCTATCGTCAGCAGATCGCCCCCTTGTTGCACTAAGGAAGGAAAACACCATGCAAAAACATTCCGACTTTTCCCCCATTCAAACCATTCTTGTGCCATTCATACATGACGGACCCGGCTTGAATGCGCTCGATGCCGCACGTCATTTCAACGCCGAGGTCATCCTCATCGGGGTTGTCGTTGTGCCGGAGGACCAATCACTCAGCACTGGCGCGGCAGCGGCTCGCGCGTTACGCCGCTCTCTGCGCATTTACGGCAAAGACAAACGGATCACCAGCAAAACACAGGTGATCGTCTCACATCAACCCTGGAATGAACTTTCGAACTTAATTCAGGATGAAAAGCCGGATCTTCTTTGTCTTGAGTTTGATTCACATCTCAAAGCCTTGCGCGTCACTGTGAGCGATGTGCTCACCCGCCCGCCCTGCGACGTAGCCCTGGTGCGCGGAAAAATCTCCAGCAAGCCGAAACAGGTTCTGGTTCCAGTAAGAGGCGGACCTCATGCCGAATTGGCGGTAAGGGTGGGGCTTGGGTTGCAATCCAAAGGGTTGACCACTTTACACATCCGCAGAACAGACGACCCCAATACAGGCACCGATGCGCCGTTCAAAGGTTTGGAGCGGGTGTTGAATCAAATGCCAGATGTGCAGAAGCAGTTCGAGGTGACGGATGAAGCGGCGCAGGTTATTTTGGAAAACGCCAAAAAAGCGGATGTGATCGTTTTGGGAACTACGCTGCAACCCATCACCAGTTCCGCTTCGATCAAATATGTGGCAGATAGAATCCTGAATGAAGCGCCATGCGCCGTGATCGCGGTGAAGAGCGGGCGACCCATGCCGCACATTGTGCTCGATGAAACATCCGGGTTCGAAGCGATCTCGATTCTGGTCGATAAGTGGTTTGCAGAGAACACCTTCCATGCCGATGAATTCAGCAATCTGCGCGAATTGGCGGAATTGAAAAAGCAGCAAGGAGTGACGATCAGTTTGGCGCTGCCCGCATTGAACGAAGAAGAGACCGTGGGCAAGGTCATTCGTACGATGAGAAAGGAATTGATTCAGCGCTTCCCGTTGCTGGATGAGATCGTGCTGATTGATTCGAATTCCACAGATCGCACACGCGAGATCGCCAGGAAAGAAGGCGTGCCTGTTTACATCCATCAAGAATTATTGCCAGATATGGATCCGCGTCGAGGCAAAGGCGAAGCGTTGTGGAAGAGTTTATTGGTCACTAAAGGTGACATCATTGTGTGGATCGATACGGACATTGTCAACATCCATCCGCGTTTTGTGTATGGCATTATCGGTCCACTGCTCATCAACCCGCAGATCCAATTGGTAAAGGGCTTTTACAAAAGACCGTTGAAGGTAGGGCAAAAGATGCAGGCGGGCGGCGGTGGGCGTGTAACCGAGTTGACCGCGCGCCCGTTGTTGAACCTGTTCTACCCCGAACTTTCCGGCGTGGTGCAGCCGCTTTCGGGTGAATATGGCGGCAGGCGCGAAGCCCTGGAGCGTGCCACCTTCTACTCTGGCTACGGCGTGGAAACCGGTTTGCTGATCGACATCTACGAAAAGTTCGGCTTGCACTCCATTGGTCAGGTGGATTTGCTGGAGCGCATTCATCACAACCAGCATTTGGAGGCGTTGAGCAAAATGTCGTTTGCCATCATCCAGACCGTCATCCGCAAATTGGAGAAACGTTTCGGTCGCGCCGTGCTGGACGATGTGAACCGTTCGATGAAATTGATCCGCCGCGATAACAAGGGGTATTTTCTGGACGTGGAACAGATCGCCGAATATGAACGTCCGCCGATGATCGAGGTGCCGGAGTATCTGGAAAGGGATCGATGACCATGCTTTGGCTCGTCCGCCACGGGCAAACGGATTGGAATCTGCTCGGCAGATGGCAGGGTCAATCGCCTCATGCACCGGGTTTGAACAAGACCGGACGCACGCAAGCGCTTGCCCTGCGCAATGCATTGAAGGATGTGAAGTTTGCTGCGATCTACTCCAGTGACCTGCTTCGGTCACTCCAGACGGCGGAGCCGATTGCCGAGACCCTCGGCTTGACCATCATCCCGGAACCGCGTCTGCGCGAGATCAACCTGGGCGCGTGGGAAGGCATGCTTGCTGAAGACATTCAGACGCGCTATCCGCATGAGCTGGAGGAGCGCAGGCGAAACCCTTTTCACACCCGCGCGCCGGATGGGGAATCGCCTCATGATGTGGCGGAGCGCGTGCTTCCAGCTGTGGATGAGATAGCGGGCAGGCATCCGCATGATGACGTGCTGCTGGTCTCGCATGGGCTTTCGCTTGCCATCCTGCTTTGCCACGCATACGGGATCCCACTTGAGCATGTCTATGATCACATCCCTGAAAACGCAAAACCGCAGCGAGTGGAATGGGTTTGAAATAAAAGTCTTTGGGTTATACTAATGAAAATCCATGAGCCAATTTCTGCAACTTCTGTTTTTGCTTTCCATTATTTTGATCGCTGCAAAAGTTTCAGGGTACGTTAGTATTCGTCTTGGGCAGCCATCGGTGTTGGGTGAGCTGCTGGCGGGCATTATTTTGGGTCCATCCCTGTTGAATGTGATCGGGCTCCCATTCCTTGAGCATGAGATGTCGGAGGTCATTCACCTGTTGGGGGAACTGGGTGTGCTGTTGCTCATGTTCATTGCCGGACTGGAATTGAACATGACGGAACTTCGCGATACCATGCGGGTGGCGGCGGTCTCCGGTTTTATGGGGGTGATCACCCCCTTGCTCTTGGGTTGGGGGGCTGGGATGCTCTTCGGCATGGAGCAAAATGCCGCCATCTTTCTCGGGCTGACGCTTGGCGCGACCAGTGTCAGCATCTCGGCGCAGACATTGATCGAACTGCGGGTGTTGCGCACTCGTGTGGGATTGAGCCTGTTGGGTGCCGCCGTTTTTGATGATATTCTCGTCATCCTGTTTCTGTCCATCTTTTTGGCTCTGGTCAGTACGGGTGGGGGCGGTGCAGCAGGGGTTCTCATCACCGTCGTTAGGATGGGCGGATTTTTGCTCGCATCGGCTGCTTTCGGAGTCTGGGTGTTGCCGTGGGTCATGCGCCGTATTTCCCACCTGCCCATCGGCGAAAGTGTAATGACCATATCCCTGCTGGTGATGTTTTTTTATGGCATTACTGCGGAAGTTGCCGGCGGCATGGCGGCGATCACCGGCTCTTTCATTGCCGGTCTGATGCTGGCTCGCACACCGGAGAAGGACCGCATCGAAGCGGGGACACACACCCTGGCATACGCGTTGTTCGTTCCCATCTTTTTTGTGAACATTGGCTTGTCCATTAATTTAAAAGAGTTTCAGACCGAAGCCCTGTTGTTTACCCTGGTCGTTACGCTGGCCGCCATTGCCGGCAAGTGGATCGGCGCCGGGCTTGGCGGCAGGCTGACGGGCTTGTCGAACGTCGAATCCGTGCAGCTGGGTGCGGGGATGATCTCGCGCGGCGAAGTCGGGTTGATCGTTGCCAGCGTTGGCATGCAACAAGGTTTGATGAACAACAACCAGTTCTCGGCGATCATTGTCATGATCCTGGTGACAACCCTTGTCACGCCGCCGATCCTGCGTTGGTTGTTTGCGCGCAGCGGGGGATCGGCTGGGAAAAAGCCGCGGTGGTTGAAACAAACCCGGGCGAAGTCTGAAGCGAATGCTCATTCGGAGGCGTCTTAATCATGTATCTGCTGACATTTGTTTTGCATAATCCCGACCTGTTGGAGGAGGTGCTCGAAGCCTGGGAGAAGGTTGGCGTCAAAGGGGTGACGATCCTTCCCGGCACCGGCTTGGGGCGGATGAGCCAGAGCCGCTTCATGCGGGATGACCTGCCGTTGATGCCGTCGCTTGAAGATTTTTACGAGGAACACCCGCAGACGATGAGCCGCACCATGTTCACCGCGCTCAAGGATGATTCGCTGATCGACCGCATCCTGGAAGTGACCCAATCACTCGTGGGCGATTTGAGTCAGCCAGAGACAGGCATTCTGTTCGTCACGCCGATCGTACGGGCGCATGGTTTGGAGAAAGGAAAGAAAAAATGAACACCCATTTATTGCTGGTTGCAATTGTTCAAGAACAGGACCTGGAGCCCGCGACCAAAGCCTTGCAAGGCATGGGCGCTTCGTTGACCTACCTTGCCAGCGCCGGAGGGTTCCTTGGCAGGCGGAATGCCACCTTGTTGATCGGCTTGCCCGTGGATAAAAAAGATACCGCACTGGCTGCCATGCATGAGGCGTGCCGTCAACGCGTCGAGTACATGACCCTTCCATTGGAAGGCTCGCCCATGCCCATGCCCGCGCCGGTGCCCGTCACCGTGGGCGGAGCAACCGTCTTTGCCCTGCCGGTTGAACGTTTCGAGCAGATATAACGTCAAGGCTTAACTTCGAGGAGAGATTGCCATGAAAATGATCATTGTCATTGTCAAAGACCAGGACGCCGACACGCTCACCCAGGCATGTACCGCCGCCAGTTTTCGCGTCACCCGTGTGGCATCCACCGGCGGATTCCTGCGCAGCGGCGTGGTCACCATGTTGTTGGGCGTGGATGACGAACAGGTCGACTCCGTCATCCAGACCGTCCGAAACGCCCTGCCCCCCAAAGCAGATCAGAAACGCGCCACTTTGTTCGTTGTGCCTGTAAACCATTACGAACAGGTCTGATCGATACACAATTAAAACAACAAAGACGTCATCAGTATGGATTCCCGCTGGTGTCACGTCTTTGTTTTGCTTAACTTACAATGAGGTGATTCATGAATAAACGAAAGAACCTGCTGGCTGCTTTACTGACGCTGATCCTGCTCGCGCTTGCCTGTGCCAACCCGCTGGAAGCGCCAACTTCACAGGAGCCTGCCAACGTCGAGACCATCGTTGCGGCGACGCTCGCCGCCCTAACCTCCGCTCTAGGGGATGAAACGCTTCCTTCCACGCCGCAGCCGGGGGATGACCCCTCAAGCCTTTTGCCCCGCCCATTGCTTTATCTCGCCAATGACGCCGCCCAGATCTCACAGGTCTATCGCCTTGGGCGCGATGGCAAGTCCATCACCCAGTTGACCTTCGAGGTGACGAATGTGGATGATTTCGATGTCTCCCTTGTGGATGGCAGCATTGTTTTCCTCTCCAACAACCAGTTGTTCACCATCAACGCCGACGGCAGCAATCGAAGCCTGATCGTGGATGGCGGCGCGCAGGACCCGAATAACCCCATCATCACGGAAGTCACAAAACCGCTTTGGTCGCCGAACGGTCAGACGATCGCCTTTGGGCAGCGCGGAATCAATTTCTACTCCATCACCTCAGGGCAATCCAATCTGACATTGTCCGCCCAGATCGACAGCAACGGGTTTGGGCTGATGTACTGGCCCGTCGGTTATGCGCCCGATGGAAATAAACTGCTCATCACCATTGCCCCCATCGCTTCAGACGGCTTCTCGAACGCCATCTACTATCCTGACGGAAACGCCGTTGTGGATTTGGTCATGCCGCAAGGCGCCAGAAATATATGTTGTTCGATCAACTGGACCCCGGATGGCTCCACGTTTTACGCGGGTGTATCCTTCCTAAGCCCCTTTACCACCCCCGGCTTGTGGCGCGTCAACGCCGCCAACGGACAGGTGGATACCCTGCTGAACTCGGATGAACTTGCTGAGACCTTCAACCTTGCTGCCGCTCCCTTCCCCGCTCCCGATGGGCAGCTGTACTTCATCCATGGCAGCCAGACCGGTCTGAGCGATTACGCCGTCACCACAACCCTGCAAATGGTGCGCTCCGCCACCGATGGCACCACCGGTCGCACCATTCTGCGTCCCGAATCCTTCAACTCTGCCAATGAATTCCTCTGGGCGCCCGATGCCAGCTTTGTGCTGGCTGCCATCCCGCCGACCGGCGGCATCTTCGAGGGCGGCGCATTGAATCTCTACTACACTGATGGTCAACCGGTGATCTCATTGGTGCCATTTGTCCGCTATATGAAGTGGGGACCGTAATTCAGTAAACATAAATTACCCCCGAATTTGATCTGGACGCGGGCGGGCACAGACTGCGAAACGCGCGGAGATGAATTAAAGAATCCGCGATGTCCGCGTCCCATTTCCTCTTAAGAACGAACTCACCCCGAAATTAAAGTTTCGCGGGTGAGTTATGTTTAACCCAAAACAAAATTATCGATCAGACGGGTCTTTCCGAAAAAGACCGCCATCGAAAGCAAAGCTTTGCCTTTGACCGCTTCCAATTCTTCCAGGGTGTCATAATCCGCGCAGGAGACGTACTGCACCTGTGCCAGCGGCTCGGAAGACAAAACCTCTTTCATCTTTGACCGTATCTTCTCGCCGTCGCGTTCGCCAAATTCATAAAGTTCCTTTGCCGCAGTCAAGGCGCGGAACAAGACCGTCGCCGCCTTGCGCTCGGCTTCACTGAGGTACTTGTTGCGGCTGGACATTGCCAACCCGTCCCCCTCGCGCGTCGTCGGGCAGATGATGACTTCGAGCGGGAAGTTCAAATCCACAGCCATGCGCCGGATGACCGCCGCCTGCTGCGCATCCTTTTGGCCGAAATAGGCTTTATTTGGCTGGGTGGCGTTGAATAGTTTTGCCACGACGGTGGTCACGCCCCGGAAGTGACCGGGACGCATCGCGCCTTCGAGTCCTTTTGTGAGCGCTTCCACCTCGACCCAGGTCTGGTAGCCAGGCGGATACATGACCTCCGCTGAGGGTGTCCAGACCACGTCCACGCCGAGCGGGCGAAGCAGGTTCAAGTCACGTTCGAGGTCACGCGGGTACTTGGAGAGGTCTTCGCTCGGTCCAAACTGGGTCGGGTTGACGAAGATGGTGACGATGACGTGCTGGTTTTCCGCCCTGGCTTGGCGGACGAGCGATAAATGCCCCTCGTGCAGGTATCCCATCGTGGGAACAAGACCCACCTTCCCGTCGAGAGAGAGGCGGGCGGTTCTTAGATCAGCAAGAGAGGATACGATATTCATGTAAGGCTCCAAATTTGTCTATACAAAAACAAAAGTACTACTTGACAGGCTAGAAACTTTGTTCTACACTCTTATTACCAACTTATAAAAGGAGAAAAAATGGCTTACTCACACACCAATTCCAAAGGGACCACTTACTACCTTCACTCCAACGGCAAGATGTTCTTCTTCTCGAAGGAGATCAAGGAAGGTGCCCTCGACGCCGTGCCCGCCGGGTACAATGTCGTGGAAATGAAGACGGGCATGCTCGTGCTGAAGAAAGTTCAAGCCGAGGCGCCCGCCGCCCCCGCCAACACGGAAAGCGCAGGGTAAACGCAAGTATAACCCTGTTCGAAACCCGGCTTTTGCTGGGCAGCCCAGCTCCGCTGGGAACAACCTATTGTTCTTTTAGATTAAAAGGAGACCAGTTATGACACGTAAACATGCATCTAAAAGTTATGGAACGAAAGGGGTGTTGCCATGCCAACTCTGAACCGCGTTCAATTGATCGGTCGTTTAGGCAGGGACCCGGAGAGCAAGTACACGCCCACCGGCAAGAAGGTCTGCCATTTCAGCCTCGCCGTCAGCAACCGCTGGAAAGACAAGAACGGCGAGACGAAGGAATCCACTGAATGGGTCAACATTGAAGTTTGGGGGCGGCTCGGCGAGGTCTGTCAGGAATATCTCAAGAAGGGTAGTTTGATCTTCGTGGAGGGACGCCTGAAGACCGATAAGTACGAAGACCGCGAAAGCGGCGAGACGAAGTACTTCACCAAGATCGTTGCACAGACTCTGCAATTCCTCGATAAGCGCGAGAAGGAAGAGCCCCTGATGGCGGTCGAGGAAGACTCCGGCGAGTACGAACTGGCCGGGGAGTAGTTGAAAAGAATGAAACGCGAGAGGCAGTCACAAGGACTGCCTCTCTTTTATTTCCAAAAATGTTACGCCCCAACGGTTATGACGATATTCCCCTTTTTGTGACCCTTCTCCACATATCTGTGAGCCTCAGCGGTCTGTTCGAGCGGATAACGCTTGTCAATGATTGCCTTGATCTTACCCGCCTCCGCCAGATCCTTGATGATAACCAAGTCTGCCGGCTTCTCTTCGGAGAGCGCACAGACGACCTTCCTGCCGCCGGTCATCGACGTCCAGAACATTTGGAAGACCTGCTTCATCTTGAAGCTCGCCAGCAGGTAGACCCCGGTCGGCGTGAGCGAATTTTTGCAGCGGGCAAAGGAACTCTTGTTCATGATGTCGAGGATCAAGTCGTAGGTCTCGCCGTTTTGGGTGAAGTCCTCTTGGGTGTAGTCAATGACCTTGTCTGCGCCGAGCGATTTGACAAAGTCCACACGCGGGGTGCTGCAAACGCCGGTCACGTGTGCGCCGAAATATTTGGCGAGCTGCACCGCGGCGGAGCCGATCCCGCCGCTGGCGCCATTGACCAGTACTTTTTGCCCCGGCTGAATGTTCACTTTTCGCAGCAGGCTCAACGCGGTCAACGCGCCATAGGGGATGGCGGCGGCTTCTTCATATGTCATGTTGGCGGGCATGGGTGCGATCATTCCGCTTTCGGACACGCACAGATATTCAGCATTTGCCCCCATGCTTTGACCGCGATACCCGAACACCCGGTCTCCCTTTTTGAAGCGCTTCACATCCGACCCGACGGCTTCAACTTCACCCGAAAATTCACTCCCGAGGATATTGACCTTCGGTTTTGACCAGCCGAAGAACATCCGCGCTGGCAGCCAGAAAAGAAACGGCATCGAGAACTTGCCCGGAGTGATCGCCTTGAAGTTCCGCGCCCACAAGTCACCGACATTGAGGGAGGTCGCGTGGATCCTTATCAAGACCTCGTTGATTTTCGGGGTTGGTTTCTCCACATCGTTGAGTTTTAGTACGGCGGGCGAGCCGTATTCTGTGAAAGTGATCGCTTTCATCGTTTAACTCCTGTAAATGGACATGTAAATTTATTAGCTGGTTTTGTCTTCTGCTTCATACGAAAAGACTTCTTCCAGAGGCACGCCAAAGACGCGCGCGATACGGAACGCCAGTTCCAAGGACGGGGAGTATTTCGCGCTCTCAATGGCGATGATGGTCTGGCGCGTCACACCGACTTTTTCCGCCAGCTGCTCCTGAGTCATCTCTCCGTTGAGAAAACGCAGTTTGCGGATGTTGTTGCTGATATTGGATTTGCCCATCTTAGAACCCCCTTCGATAGAGGACCAGTCTGAAAACGTCGCCGATGATCTGTGCGACGAGACCGGCAAGGATGAGCAGACTGAACATCACCAGCGGCTGTAGACCGAAAACGAAGGTTAGCATCGCGGCAAAAACCCCGAGCGAATAAACAGTGTAGGTAACCTTGGTCCCTTTCAGGTCAATTAACTGATCGCGCTCGTCTTCGATATCCTCGATCTTTGGATCATCCTTCCCTGTTCTTACAACTTCAATGACGGCGGAAACGATGTGGGTGAGGATCGTGCCAATGATGGTCACGACAACCGCCAGCCCGATGATGATGCCCCAAAGCCAAAAGACGTTCCCCGAAGTAAAACTTTCGTTCCCAATCATTTGGATGACACGCAACGAATAGAAGCCTAGGATCAGGATGAAGCTGACCAGGGAGACGGTTATGTTTTTCTGTTGAAACGACATATTTTCCTCTTTCTTGTCTAATTTTCTTTACTATATGTAATAATTTATATACAAATAGTAAATCAAAACATACATTATGTCAATAGTTTTTTACATTAAAATTCAAAATTCTCGCAATATTATGGCATTTCGAGGCTAAAAAAACAAAAAACGACCGATTACAAGCGGTCGTTTTTGATGGTTTTGGGATTTCTTTCTAAACCCATCGCCAGGCGTACCAAACGGTCAGTCCATTGAAAACAAGGCTTACAGCGAGCAGAAACTTGTCATACGCCGAAGGATAGGTTGGCAGCCCGACGAGATTGAAGAGAAAAAAGAAAACCGCGACGATGATATTCGCCCAGCGGTTCACGGGCTGGTCCAGCACGAGCGAGAGAAAGACCATGAGAATGGGAAGCAGCATCAAGACGGAGATTCCCAGCCACATGCCTTGCGTGAATTGGATCTTCCCCATTTCCCCGGTCTTGTAATCGCCGCTGAAGATTCGCAGCACATCCCCCAAAAGATAGATCAACATCAACGATACCCACGTGCCGGAAAGAATGATCTGTGTTTTGTCCATTTCAGCCTCCTGTTTATCAGTGACCGTCCACGATTCGGATCGCGACATTCCCCTTTTTACGTCCCGTGTCAACATAGCGATGCGCCTCGACAATCTGTTCCAACGGATAGATTTTATCAATAACCGGTTTTATCTTTCCCTTTTCGACAAGGTCTTTGATGAAAACGAGGTCTTCCCTGCGTTCTGAAGAAGGTCCAGTGAACACCTTTTTACCGCCGCTCAGGGAATTCAATGACATTTGAAACATTTCCCGCAGTCCACCTGACCCGGCAAGATACAACCCTGCCGGTTTGAGTGAATCCTTCACGCTGGAGAATGTCGTCTTGCCGACTGTGTCGAAAATAATATCGTAGGTTTCCCCGTTTTTGGTGAAGTCCTCCCGGGTGTAATCAATGACCCGGTCCGCGCCGAGGGAAAGCACCCGGTCCGCGTTCGAGGCGCTGCAGACTCCGGTAACATCCGTTTCGAAATATTTGGCGATTTGTACCGCTGCGCTTCCCACGCTTCCCGATGCTCCATTGATAAGGACCTTTTGCCCTTTTTGAATCCTCCCCATATTTCTCAGGAAAGTTAACGCGGTCAATGCTCCGTTGGAGATGGAAGCCGCTTCTTCAAAGGTCAGCCCGGCGGGCATGGTCGTGATTCCAGCGGATTCTGCCACACACTTGTACTCGGCATATGCCCCAAAATTGACGCCATCAAGCCCAAAGACCCGGTCTCCCGGTTTGAATTGCTTTACATCTTTTCCAACCGTTTCGACCTCTCCGGAAAACTCCACCCCCAGAATTTGTTTTTTCGGTTTTCGAAGCCCGAATATCAACCGGGTCAGGAGCCCGAACCCCGCCGGGACAAAAGTAAATCCGCGCAGGTTTACATCCCCTGTGGTCACGGAGGATGCATGTACTTTGATCAGGATTTCGTTGCTTTTTGGAGAAGGCTTTTCCACCTGCCTGAGTTGGAGAACTTCAGGGGGTCCATATGTTTCATAAATGATCGCTTTCATTACGCCTCCGGAATTTTGTTTATAGTTGATGGTTGAAATACGAAAAAGCATTTCGCCGGTTGCAGGGCTTAACAAATCAGCCGACCATTCCGGTCGGCTGATCGCTTCATGATCTTGCAGGCTTACTTCTTGCGAGCCTTGCTTTTGGCGGGCTTCTTCGCAACTTTGCTCTTCTTGGCGGCGACTTTCTTCTTTGCCGCAGGTTTTTTCTTCGCAGCTGGCTTGGGGATGGGAAGCGCCTCCAACTCGCTGACCAGTTTCTCCAACACGTCGAAGCCGCCCTGCCAGAATTTCGGGTCGCGGATGTTGATGCCCGCTTCGCTCAGGATTCGCTCCGGCGCATCGGAACCGCCTGCCGAGAGGATTCTGAGATACTTCGGCTTGAAGGCTTCCCCTTCGGCTTTGAACTGCTGATACAACGCCAGCACCAGCAACTGTCCAAATGCATAGGCATAGACGTAGAACGGCACCTGGTAAATGTGCGGGATGCCCACCCATTCCCATTTGAACTCGTCGCTCAGGTCGAGCGAGTCGCCGAACTGTTCCTTCAAATTGTCGAGATAGGCGGCGCTCAGGTCATCCACCGAAGCGTTCTTCTGGACCAGTTCATGCGCGGTCTTCTCGAACAGAGCGAAATACGATTGGCGCATGATGGTCGCGTACGCGTCATCCATTTGCTTGAAGAGAATATCGCGGCGGACGGATTCATCTTTCTCTTCGGCGAGCAGTTTGTCGATCAACACCATTTCCGCGAACGTGGAAGCGGTCTCTGCAAGGGGAAGCGATGAATGGAAGGTGAATGTGCTGTGATGCGACGCGAGCATGGCGTGAATGGCATGACCGAGTTCATGCGCCAGGGTCGCCACTTCGCGCCCCGTACCCTGATAGTTGACCAGCACATATGGCGTCATATCCGGCAGCACCGACCAGCAGAATGCGCCGCCGCGTTTGCCTTTGCGGATCTCGCTGTCGATGCGGCTTTCATCGAAGACGCGCTTTGCCAGTTCCGCCACCTGAGGCGAGAAAGCCTGGAACGCATCCAACACCATGGTCACGGCTTCGTCCCATTTGTAGGTCTTCTTCGAAGCGGCGACGGGTGCGTAAATGTCATATCGGCGCAGCTTCTTCATGTCAATGTACTTGGCTTTCATTTTGAAGTAACGCTGGAAAACGCCCACGTTTTTGCGAGCCACGCCCAACAGGGCTTCCACGGCTTCATCGGGGACGTCATTGTTCAGGTTGCGCGGCGCGATGGAGTTCTTGAACTTGCGCAGGTTTACGTTCTCGTTATGCCAGTCGCGCAAGATGGTCTGGTAGATCTGCCCAAGGATGGGACCATCCTCCGCGTACACCTTGAACTGGCTCTGATAACTCGCGGCGCGCATTGCCGGATCGGTGCTGTAGCGGTACGAGAATAATTCCGCCGCGGTCATTTCCTTCTCTTTGCCATTGACCTTCAACTTGAAGGTGTAGCGATTCGTGATCGAATCATACAGGTTACCGAGCGCATTCACGCCGGTCACGTTCTTGAGATTGACGATCTTCTCTTCGGGTTCGCTCAACGTGTGCGGTTTGAAGTTGCGCATCGCTTCGAGATAATACTTGTAATCACCCGAAGCATCCATCAGGCGCTTTGCGTTCTCGTTGTCGAGCTCCTTCCACCACAAACCGAAGAACAGGGTACGGTTCTCGATCTCCGCCAGGAACTGCATGGCGCGCGCTTGTAATGCCTGCGCCTTCTGATCCTGCGTATCTGCGGTGAACGATAAACCCGCAAACGAATACAGCTTGTTGCCAATGCGGGCCGTGGCTTCGCTAGCTTTCAGTATTTCCACAAATTGGTCAGCGGGCATGTCTGGTTTGAGTTTGTCGCGCACGCCTTCGAACGAAGTCACCTGCTCTTCGATCATGTCGAACGCGTTCTGCAATTCGGGGCTGTCATAGCCGGGGTACAGCGGGGAAAGATCCCATTTGGAAAGTTGATACGCCATGGTTTCTCCTTGTTTTATTGGGTGACGGACGCCGTCCGCCCCTGTGTTTTACCACAAACAAAAAATTCTCTTGCCATTCTCCAGGATGGATTTTACAGGCTGGACCGCACATGCATGATGTCGCCGTCCGCGACGATGTATTCCTTGCCTTCGAGGCGGAACTTCCCTTTCGCCTTCGCTTCATTCATCGACCCGAGAGTGACGAGGTCTTCATAAGCCACCACCTCGGCGCGAACGAATCCACGCGAAAGATCCGTGTGGATCTCACCTGCCGCTTCCTGTGCCGTCGCGCCGCGATGCGTCACCCACGCGCGCACCTCATCTTCGCCGACGGTAAAGAAGGTCAACTCCTGCAAAAGTTCATACGAGAGGTTGATCATACGGTTGAGACTGAGTTCCTTGATACCGTATTCTTCCATGAAAACCGTTGCATCTTCCGGTGAAAGTTGGGCGATTTCCATTTCCAGTTTGCCCATCAACGCCACGGAGGGATGGTCGAGTCTGCTGGCATCGGGCGCGGGCTGTCCCTCGCCGAGGTTGAAAACGGTTAGGATACGTTTGCGCGAGAGCAAACCAAAACTGGAAAGTTCCTTCTCTTCTTCGGGCGTGTATTCCAGATCGCGAAGCGGTTTGTTGTCTGAAAGTGCCGCGTGGAGTTTCTCGAACAATTCGGTCTGGCGCGCATTGACGGCTTTATCCGTGCCGCCCTTCTTGCGTTCCTCGGTGAGACGCTCCAACTTGCGCTCGACGGCGATCAAGTCGTTCAGAAGCAGCTCGCCCGTCATCATTTCCACGTCGCGAAGCGGATTGATGCTTCCCTGCGGGTGCATCACCAGGTCGCTTTCAAAGCAGCGCACCACCAGGATGAGCGCATCCATCTGGTTGAGTTGATTCAGCAGCTGCCCCGAAATGCCGCTTTTGGCAGACCCGGTCTCCAGTCCGGCAATATCCGCGTATGCCACCTTGGCGTAGATGGTCTTGCGCGGGTTGAACATCTTCGAGAGAATGTCCACACGCGGGTCGGGCACATCCACCACAGCTTGATGCACTTCCATGCGTCCTGCCGACGCGGTGGTGGGGGCGTTCCCCCGGGTGAGAGCGTTGAAAATTGTCGTTTTTCCAGATTGAGGCAGTCCAATAATTCCTAGTTTCATCTTGACCTTGTTCTTGGGAGTGGTATACTTGCGTGCGCAACAAGCACTTGCAAACGAGCCGAAGTGGCGGAATAGGCAGACGCGCACGACTCAAAATCGTGTTCCCTACGGGAATGAGGGTTCGATTCCCTCCTTCGGCACTCGCTGTACTTGCAGATTATACCTTAGCAGGTGTTTGTGCCGGCAGCGTCCTCCCCTGGAGGACGTTTGATTTTTATATATGCAGCACCTGTGGGCGTTGACTGGAAAAAACCCGGCTTGTAGAATAAAAATTAGAGGAAACGGAAAAGACTAAAAAACGTATATCGTTACAGGATCTGTATTTGCAGCGACCATCTGGAGGCGTTTCGCCATGAAACTTTACCTGTTCTTTGTCCTCATCGACCTCCTCATCCTGCTGGCTTACCCCATTGTTTACATAATCCATCGCGTTCGCAGGATGATGGGTGTAAAATAGGCATAATCTTTTGCTATTCCTGTAAGTTCCACACTTTCCCAGGAGGCTCATTATGCCGTCTTTCAACGAAGTCCTGGCAGTCATTTTAGGGGGGGGACGCGGGGCGCGCCTGTATCCGCTCACACAAATGCGCTCCAAACCTGCCGTGCCGATTGCAGGAAAATACCGTCTCATTGATATTCCCATCAGCAATTGTATTAACTCGGAAATCTACCGCATCGCGATCCTGACCCAGTTCAATTCGGTTTCGCTGCATCGTCACATTACCCGCACCTACAACTTTGACTCGTTCCATCAGGGTTGGGTGCAGATCTGGGCGGCGGAACAGACCATCGAGAGCGCCGACTGGTATCAGGGCACAGCGGATGCCGTCCGCAAGCAGCTGCTGGAGATCCAGGCAGCCGGGGCGAAGTACATCCTCATCCTTGCGGGTGACCATTTGTACCGCATGGATTACAAGGCGATGGCGGAATATCACTGGGAGAATAAGGCGGATATCACCGTCGCTGTGCAACCCGTTGCGAGGGAGGAAGCGAGCCGCTTCGGAATCCTGAAGCGGGAGGCTGATGGCAAGATCTCGGACTTTGTCGAAAAGCCCAAGGACTTGGAAGTGCAAAACCGCTTTGTCAGCCGCGATGACCCGGCGCGTCCCTTCCTCGGTTCGATGGGTATTTACATGTTCAACACGCGGGTGCTGATCGATTACCTGGTGAATTTCCCAGATTACGACGATTTTGGCA
This sequence comes from Anaerolineales bacterium UBA2395, assembly GCA_002343775.1. GTDB lineage: Bacteria > Chloroflexota > Anaerolineae > Anaerolineales > Villigracilaceae > Villigracilis. The sequence goes on along the minus strand of DDSH01000024.1, from coordinate 182,566 downwards.
GCGACATCATTCCGCAAGCCATCAAGGCGCATAAGGTCTACGGGTTCGATTTTGACGGGTACTGGCAGGACATCGGAACCATCCGCTCATTCTACGAGACCAATCTCATGCTGACCCAGTCGAACTCGCCCTTCGACTTTTACGACGCGAAATTGCCCATTTACACCGATACACGTTATCTCCCGGCTTCCATTGTGGAGGATTGCCGCTTGAAGGAAGTGTTGATTGCTGAAGGAAGCCGTGTGCTGAAATCGGAGATTGTCCATTCCATTATCGGAATCCGCAGCCAGATCGCGGCGGGCTGTGTCATCAAAGACAGCATCGTGATGGGATCGGATTATTTCGAGCGCGATTGGGGCGGTCTGCCGATTGGCATTGGCGCGAATTGTCACATTGAAGGCGCGATCCTCGATAAAAATGCGCGCATTGGTGAGAACGTCACCATCCGACCCTTCCCGCGCAACACCGAGATCGACCACCAGAACTGGTATGTGCGCGACGGGATCGTCATCATCCCCAAGGATGCCGAGGTGCAACCCGGCACAGTTATTGCTCCCTAACACAACAAGACCCCAAAGGTTCCCGAAACCTTTGGGGTCTTTCACAAGAAACAAAATTGCAATCATTCCACCATGAGCGGCGGCGGGATAGCCTTTAAATTTATGCTATACTTTTCGTAACTATGAAGCCATCGCGCGAATTCTGGCATCGCTGGGCTGAGTCCTTGCGCCGATATCAACTTCACGATCTGGTCGCCTCGTTTCTTGAAGCAGGAAGTCCTCTTGCCCTGCTCGGTGCGCAGGCGATTTATTTTAGCGGCGGTTTTTTTAAGAACACCCAGCTGACCGCGCTTGCCGAAATGCTCGAGGATGAGACCGAAACCCATGACTTTGCCTCCTTTCTCATCCGCGAAGGAGCAGGGTCATGACCGCGCCTCTCATCCTGGTTGTTGCGGCTTTTCTCCTGCTGGTCATTTCCTTTTGGAAAAGAAAATCCCCTGCGCGTTTGCGTGAAATTCCTGCGCTCACACAGCTGGCTCGCACGCTGGGGTTGAGCATCGAGGACGGAACACGCCTGCACATTTCCCTTGGACATGGCAGCTTGTTGGACGCGCGTGGAGGATCTGCCTTCGCTGCGCTTGCCATGCTGCGGATCATTGCCGAGCGCACCTCCGTCAGCGATATGCCCTCCGTCGCTTCCGCCGGGGACCCGGCACTGGGTCTGTTGACCCAGGATACGGTGCAAGCCGGTTACAAAGCCGCCGGGGCGGATGACCTCTACGTCCACACCACCAGCCGGGTAACAGGGTTGACGCCGTTCAGTTACGCCGCCGGCGCGATGCACATTGCTTCCAATGAAAATGTTTCCACGAACATTCTGGTCGGGCATTTCGGACCCGAAGCCGCGCTGCTGGTGGATTCTGCCGACCGCGACCATGTCAACTTGATCGGTGCCAGCGATAACCTGACCGGTCAAGCCGTATTGTATGCCGGCTCGCAGGATGCGTTGATTGGCGAAGAACTCTTTGCCGCGGGCACGTACCTGGGCGCAGAATCTTCACACGCCGCCAGCCTCACCGTTCAAGATATTCTGCGCTGGCTGGTCATCCTTGCCCTGTTGGGTGGTGCGGCGTTGAAATTTTTGGGGGTGATCTGATGCGAGTTTTTACAGCTGTCATTGCCATTGCCTTTGGGCTTTTGGTCCTGCTGGGTTATTTTCTTCCGCCCACCCTCTTCCCTACTGTAGTAGATTTACAGACCGTGCTGTTGAACTGGGCGGTCATCCTCACTGGCGTTGCTGCATTGGTCGGAATCTTCAACCTGATCATCGTCCACACCGACAAAGTCCGCCGCGCTGAAAAGGGAAGCGTGTACAGTGCTCTCCTTGTCCTGTCGATGTTGTTTACCTTTGCGGCTGGAATGCTGCTGCGCCCTGATCATGTTGCCATGCAGCGGGTTGTGTTGAGCGGCATCATCCTTCCGGTCGAAGCCGCATTGATGGGCTTGCTGGTCGTCTCGCTGTTGTATGCTGCCATTCGTCTCTTGCGCCGCCGCGCCGATGCGATGGGGATTTTTTTCATCCTGACGGCGGTGGTCATCTTCCTTGGTTCTGCCACCCTGCCTTTTGGCGATATTCCCGTGATCAGCACGTGGATACGCCCGTGGGTGACGCAGGTGTTGGCGCTTGGCGGTGCGCGAGGAATTTTGATCGGCGTGGCGCTTGGAACGTTGATGACCGGGCTGCGAGTCCTGTTTGCGATGGACCGACCATATGGGGGCAAATAAATGGCAGACTTGATCAATTGTCCCGTCTGCGGGACCGAGAACCCGTCGGACCAGGAATACTGCCGGAGTTGTCAGGCTGCGCTTGCAGCAACGGAAGAAGGGGACGCATCGTCCATTCAGCCTGGACAGTCCCCCACCAAAAGACAAACCGCCGAGCTGGAACCCATCCTGCCGCAATGGCTGAGAGATGCGCGCGATGCCGCCCGCAGCACAGAGCCGGAGGATTCAAATCAAGCCATGCCTCCGCAGTCGGAGAAGACGCGTCCCATCGCTTCGGAAGACCTTTTGGCGGGGTTGCAGTCCCAGTCTGGGCAGGATGAAGACGAAGATGTGCCGGATTGGCTGGCAAACATAACCGGTGCGCAGCCCAAACCCAAGGTGGAGCAACAGCCCGAAACCACGGGAGCTCGTTGGGTGGAAATGGGCGCCAGGGATGATTTTCCCTCAGAGGATGCGGCGGAAGAAGCCGATATGCCGGATTGGCTGGCGGGATTGCAAGCGACGCAGGCACAACCGGAAAAAGACGAACTGACCGATATTTATAACCTGACGCGCAGTGTGAACGAATCTCTGCCGACCCAACCTCCTGCACAGGAGGTACCGCCCGAGGCGGCACCACATGATTTTGCCTCGAGCGAAACCCCTGAGTGGTTGCGTCAGATGGCGCTGGATGCGGATGAACGGTCTGCTACGGCGGAGGCGGGAGAACAATCTGCTGAACTTCCGCTGGATGCGCCGGATTGGTTGAGCGGTTTGGGGGGGCCTGGCTCAGAATCAACGTTCGGTGAATCCTCTGCCGAGGTGTCAGAACCGGCTCCGGCGGAGTCGGAAGCGCTGGACCTTCCGCCCAGCGATATGCCGGACTGGTTGAGAGGGTCTGCTGAGAGCGAGAAACCCGCGCAGGATACGACTCCCAAGTGGCTGCGAGAAGAGTCGGGCGGCGCATCGGAACCCGAGACGCCGGCCTGGCTTGCCAGCGAAGATACGGTGTATCTGCCGTCTGAGCCGCAGCAGGAAACGCCCGAGCAGGATGCCTTGTTGGTGGACCTGCCGGACTGGTTGAAGGCAGCAGCGCCGAATTCATCCATTTTTGAGCAGCCCGCAGAGCAGCCGACTTCTTTGCAGGAGACTCCGGAACCATCTTTTGATTCTCCAGATTGGATCAAATCGCTTGGCGCAACCGAAGCTTCGGAGGATGTGCCCGCCGCAGACGAGGAGAAGAGTTCCCCGTTCGAGAATGCTCCGGCGTTCACCCCAGACCTTGAAGGCGATGAAAACCTGAGCAGTCTTTTCACTGAGATGCCGGATTGGCTGTCGAATGCCATCGAGCCGACAGAGACTCCGTCTTCGTCGGCATCGTCTGCACCGACGCCCATCACAAGCGATGATGCGCTTGCGCCGAGCGACCTGCCTTCGTGGGTGCAGGCGATGCGCCCGGTGGAAACCGGGATCGTGCAGCCATCCCTTTCCAGTGACCGGACGTTGGAGTCGCGTGGGGCGTTGGCGGGGTTGCAGGGGGTGCTTCCGGCGGTTCCCGGGTTTGCTCCGACCAGCAAGCCCAAGGCAATCTCGATCAAACTTAACACCAACGAGGAACAGCTCAAGCACGCTGGGATCCTCGAACAAATCCTTGCTGCGGAAACGTCGCCAGTGCCGATGGAGTCGTATGCAGCGCTACGCACCTCGCGCGGGTTGCGCTGGGTGCTTGGCTTCCTGATGGTGGTCATGATCGCTGTGGTGCTCGGCTTGCGGATGGAAAATTTTTCCACGCCGCTCCTGGCTCCAAATGAAACGCGCGCTGCGATGTCGCTTGTCGATGCGTTGCCTCCGAATGCAGCGTTGTTGGTGGCTGTGGATTATGAAGCCTCGCGCGCCGGTGAGATGGAAGTTGCTGTGGCACCGATGTTCGATCAACTCATGCTTGTGAAGCAGCCGCGCCTGACCTTTGTTTCCACCAATGAGGTCGGTTCCATGCTTGCAGAGCGCATCATCACCGGACCTCTGGCTGAACACAATGTGAGTTATGTGAATTTGGGCTATCTCTCCGGCGGGCAGATGGGCATCCGCGCCTTTGTCAAAGACCCGGTTGCGGCTGCCCCGTTGAGTACGTCGCTCCAGCCTGCCTGGGAATCCACTACGCTGACGGGTATCTCTCAGTTCGATCAATTTTCGGCAGTCATTTTGATCACCGATAATGCCGAAGCCGCCCGTTCCTGGATCGAACAGACGGAAGATGTGCGTGGTTCCATGCCATTCATCGTGATCTCCAGTGCGCAAGCCACGCCGATGATCATGCCGTATTACGACTCAGGTCAGGTGACAGGCGTTGTCTCCGGTTTGTATGGCGGCGCGATCTTTGAGCAATATATCGGTCAACCGGGTTCGGCAAGAACGTATTGGGATGCCTACAGCATTGGGATGCTGTTTGCGTTGATCCTGGTGTTGGGCGGCGGTTTTTGGAATCTGGTTTTGGGCTGGCGTGAACGCGCGGCGGCAAGGGGGGCGGAATAAATGTCAGCGATTGATATGCTTGATCTGTTCAGCGGCGGCTTGAGTTTTCTGTTTACCGTTTTGATCCTCAGCTATTTGATCGGGGATAATCCTCTCTTCCGCATCGCTGTGTATGTTTTTGTGGGAGCCGCCTCAGGATATGTGGCTGCGGTGGTCTTCTGGCAGGTGCTGTATCCGCTGTTGGTGCTGCCAACTCTTTCTGCCATCCAAAGCGCATCTCTGGCGCAGGGCTTGTACGTGCTCATGCCATGGCTTGGATTGATCCTGATCCTGATGAAGGTTTCGTCGCGCCTCTCCGGCTTGGCACGCATTGCCATGGCGTTCCTTGTTGGCGCTGGTGCGGCGGTGACCCTTGTCGGTGCGCTGACCGGGACGCTCATCCCGCAGTTCAATGCGACAATTGACATTTTTGGCGGCGCGGTCGGCAAGGGCGGGTTTGAACTTGTGGAGTTGCTTTTCAGCGGCGGCGTGGTTTTGTTGGGTGTCATTTCCACTCTTGCCTATTTCCACTTTGGCGCGCACCCCAAAGCCGATGGATCCATGCGCCGCCTGGCTCCGGTTGAGATCCTGGCGTGGGTGGGGCGCATCTTTATCGGCATCACATTGGGTGTTGTCTTTGCCGGTGTGTATGCCACGGCGTTGACGGCTCTGATCGAACGGATTTCGTCGCTTATAAATTTTATCGCCAGCTTGTTCGGGATGTTCTAAACTCATGCCTTCTTCACTGGTCACCGGGAATTCTATGCTTGCCATCGATGTCGGCGCAGCGAACACACGCGCTGTGTTGTTCGACGTAATCGAAGGCGAATACCGTTTTGTCGCGTCTGGCATTGCACCCAGTACCGCTGAAGCGCCCTTCAAGGATGTCTCTGAAGGGGCGCGCAGCGCCATCGAGAACCTTGGAAAGATCCTGGGCAGGACCATGCTTGATGCTTCACGCAGCCTGATTATCCCGAGCCAGGCTGACGGGTCTGGGGTGGATGCGCTGGTGGTGACCCTGTCTGCGGGACCTTCCATCAAGACCGTTGTTGTCGGTTTGCTTGCGGATGTCTCACTGGATAGCGCGCGCCGGTTGACCGAATCCACCTATGCCCGCATCATGGATACCATCGGCTTGAGCGACCAGCGCAAGCCGGACCAGCTGATCGACAGCCTGATGCGTACCCGTCCTGACCTGTTCATCATTGCGGGCGGAACGGACGGCGGCGCATCGCGCTCCATCCAAAAACTTCTGGAGCCGATCGGCCTTGCCAGCTTCCTGTTGCCGCAGGAAAAACGCCCGGCTGTCCTCTTCGCAGGCAACGCAAAAATGGAAGCGGAGGTCAAAAAATTGGTTGGGTCACTGGCAACCTCCCTGCACTTCACACCCAACATCCGTCCTTCGCTCGAAACCGAAGACATCGACCCGGCGGAACGCGAACTGGCGCGCATGGTTGTCAACATCCGCAAACGCCAGATCAAAGGCGTGGATGCGCTTGACCTCTGGTCGGGCGGGCATATCCTTCCAACCGCGTATGCGATGGGACGCATGGTGCGCTTCCTTGCGAAGGTATACGGCTCACAGAAGGGCATTCTCAGTGTAGACCTTGGCGCTTCGGCGGCTGTGATCGCCGCCGGGTTCAAGGACAAATCCACACTGAAGGTCCTGCCGCAGTTCGGTCTTGGCGAGAACCTGTCCTCGTTGACTGGTCACACCACCCTCGAAGATATTCTCCGCTGGTCATCGCTCGATATTTCCAGCGGTGTCCTTCGAGATTATCTGTATCACAAATCTTTGTATCCATCCGCCATTCCTGCAACCAAGGAAGACCTCGCCATTGCACAGGCTGTGGCAAGGCAGGCGTTATACCTTGCGATGCAGTCTGCGCGCCGCGATTTCCCGCAACATATTGCCCGTATCAAGCCGAACCTGACGCCGCTCTTCGAGCCCATCCTCGCTGGAGGCGGCGCGTTGAGCGACGCTTCGCGCCCCGGTCAGAGCCTGCTCCTGCTCCTCGACTCGATCCAACCTGTGGGCATCACCACGGTGATCCTCGACCAGAATAACCTGCTGCCCCTGTTGGGTGCGGCTGCTTCACAGAACAATATCCTGCCGGTGCAAGTGCTTGAATCCGGCGCATTCCTCAGCGTTGGGACAGTTGTCTCACCGGTGGTCTCTTCGAAATATGGAACGTCCATTCTGCGCGCCAAACTGATTTACGAGAACGGTGTCGAAGCCAAAGTGGAGTTGAAATACGGCAGTTTGGAAACCTTGCCGCTTGCAATTGGCGAGACCGGAAAGTTATCCATTCAATGTTTGCACGGTGCCGATATCGGTTTTGGACCGGGACGCGGCGGGACCATCCCCGTCAGCGGCGGCGCGTTGGGTGTGGTCTTCGATGGGCGCGGTCGCCCGCTCGACCTGCCGGGCGATCCGGTGCGGCGGCGCGAGCTTATCAAAAAATGGAATTGGACTCTCGGAGGCGGATAGACGATGCAGGCACCTGTACATCACGTGGTCGGTTTGACTTCCATTATTCGTGAACGCTTGCTTCCCATCTCCGGGACGGTCAATGCCCGCTTGCAGCAAAAGGTCAGCCCGAACGATGTGGTGGCGGAAACACGCTGGGCGCGTGAGCACGTCCTTCTGGATGTGGCGCAGCTGCTGAAGGTCTCGCCGGAAGCGGCGGAACGTCTCATCAAATGCAAGGTGGGTGATGAAATTCCAGCCTCCAGCGAGATCGCCATCGGTAAAGGGATTTTCCCGCGTGTGGCACGCACGCCGCGGGATGGGCGCGTTGTTGCCGTTGGTGGTGGACAGGTACTGATGGAAGCCGGTGAATCGAAAATGGAATTGCGCGCTGGTATCCCCGGCACGGTGATTCAGATCATCCCAAATCGTGGCGTGGTGATCCAGACCGCTGGTGCGCTGGTTCAAGGGGTGTGGGGCAATGGGCGCATCGACTCCGGTCTGTTGGTGAATCTCATGGAAACGCCGGAAACCGTGCTGACGGTCGGGCGGTTGGATGTAAGTCTGCGCGGTTCTGTCATCCTGGCAGGTATGGTGAAGGATGAAGAGACGCTGCAAGCGGCTGCCGACCTGCCCGTGCGCGGATTGATCCTTTCGAGCATTTTCCCGTCCCTGCTGTCGAAGGCGCGTGAGATGCGCTACCCCATCCTGGTAACGGACGGGTTTGGTTCCCTGCCCATGAATTCCGCCGCCTATAAGCTGCTCAGCACCAGCGCCAAGCGTGAAGCAACGGTCAATGCGGAAGTGCTGGATCGGTACAGCGGCGCACGACCTGAAGTGATCATTCCGCTGCCGATCTCCTCCGACCCGGCTCCTCCCAATGACGTGGAAACCCTCATCCCCGGCTTGACGGTGCGGATGCGCCGCCCGCCTGCGATGGGCATGATCGGTTCCATCGTCGCGATCAAACCCGGGCTGACCACCCTTGCCAGCGGGCTGCGCGCCCCGGCTGCAGAGATAAAACTTGAGAACGGCGACACGGTCATTGCGCCCCTCGTAAACCTTGAAGTTGTGGGATAATATCTCGTTGTAATTATTCCGGGCTTTTATACCGTGTGAGATCCAAACAATCAGGAGAGTGATCCATGTCCTTTGACGATAGTAACTTCGATACCCCCGATGATGCTCCGCTTCCCGAGGAATCAAACAACAATCGCACCTTCCTCATCGCGGTCGCGATCCTGACCGGGATCATCCTCATTTCCGGCGCTTGTCTGGTTGGTGTATACATCTTTGGGACGCAATCCCGCGCCGCTTCACAGGCTCAGGCGGAGATCGCCACCCAAACAGCGGAAGCAGCCAATGCCATCATCAACAATGCGCTGACCGCCACCTTTGAAGCGTCCATTCTGCCCACTGCCACCCTGCCGCCCACTGCCACCCCAGTGGTGAGTGTTGCCACCGCCACCGAAACCCCAGACCCGAACGCCACAGCGGGCGTCGGTGCATTGGATGCGGGAACTCCCGCCGCGGCAACTGCAACCGTTGGGGCGGCTCTCACCCAGGCAGCTATTGCCCAGCTGACGGTCATCCCCACCTCCACGCTGCTGCCTCAAACAGGCTTGGTTGAGGATGTCGGCATTCCGGGATTGGTCGTGATGGCGCTTGCGTTCATGGTGGTCATCTTGCTGGCGCGCAGGCTGCGGACTGCCCCCTTAAGATAAAGGTTCTTTGAATCAAAAAAGAGGACGATGTTCAGCCATCGTCCTCTTCGTTTTTAAGCAACTTACACGACGCTTTCCGCGACGTTTCTACCGTACCCGATCAGGGCTTTGACCATCTCCTGTGTCCGTCCTTCGGCGTAGACGCGCAAGACCGGCTCTGTGCCGGACGGGCGTACCAACAGCCACGAGTCATCCGACATGATGTATTTCACGCCGTCGCGCTGGCTGACCTCGGTTACTTTTTCGCTGCCGATCTCCGCTGGCGCTTTCTGGGTGAGAAACTCCGTCATCTCGGCTTTGGCTACGGGGCGGCTGAGGCGCAAGTCCACACGCTCATAAAAGGCAGGACCCACATCCGTGAGCAGGTCATCCACCATTTCGCCGAGCGATTTTCCCGAAGCGGCGAGCATTTCCACGAGCAGCAAGCCCATGATGGGACCGTCGCCTTCCGGAATATGTCCCTTGAACGAAATGCCGCCAGACTCTTCGCCGCCGATCAGGACTTCTTCATTCATCATAATGTCGGCGATATGATTGAAGCCGACGGGTGTCTCATGCACCTTCATCCCGTAGCGTTTGGCAAGGCGGTCGATCATGCGTGTGGTCGAAACCGTGCGGACGACAGAGCCGCTCAAACCGCGCTTCTCGACCAGATATTTGAGCGAAAGCGCCATGATCTTATGCGGGTCGACGAAGTTGCCGCGTTCATCCATCGCGCCGATGCGGTCGGCATCGCCATCTGTGACCACGCCGAAATTGCCAAAACCGGAACTGACCGCGCTGGACAGTGCGCCAAGGTATTTGGCGATCGGTTCGGGGTGTACGCCGCCGAAACCGGGATTCATCTCGCCGCGGATCTCATAGACCTCGCAGCCTGTGCCCTGCAAAAAGGATTTGATCACGCCTCTGCCCGACCCGTACATGGCGTCTGCCACAAAACGCTGCGGATTCTCCGCGATGACATCGGTGTTGATGAGTTTGCGCAAGTGGTCGAAATAAGCCGGCAGCGGGTTGAACTTTTGGATCAACCCCGCTTCGCGCGCCTTGTTGAAGTCCATCAGGTTGGGACCGCGCGCCTGCTGTTCATTGTCGTTGATGTAGACTTCCACGCGGCGGCATTGTTCCGGCAGCGCCGAGCCGCCGAACGCGCCCTTCAACTTCACGCCGTTGTAACGCGGCGCGTTATGCGAAGCGGTGATCATTACACCGGCAATGGCGTTGTTGTTCTTCACGGCATACGAAATGGCTGGCGTGGGTGAATCAGATTGGGCAAGCAGTACGGTGAATCCATTGGCGGCGAGCACACGCGCCACTTCGCCCGCAAAACGGTCGGAGAGAAAACGGGTGTCGAACCCAATCACGATTCTTTTCGAGTCGACTGTTCCTGATTTTTCCCAATGCTCCGAAGCGACCGCGTCCGCGATGGCTTGCGAGACCATGCGCAGGTTTCCGAAGGTAAAACTATCTGAAATGACGGCGCGCCAGCCGTCGGTACCGAAATGAATGGGCATTTTCGAAAATTCCTCTTTTGAGTGAAATGATTTGCAGCGATTGAATTTGGAGCCAGGGATGGCTCCTGACTCCAAATTATGGGCGGGTAAAGTTATGGTGTGGGTGTTCGCGTGGGAGTGGCAGACGCTTCGAAGTTCGGTGCGGGCGTGGCGTAGGCAATGACCGACTCCAGCAGCCAGCCTTCGATCTGTTGACCGTTGAGCGTGATATATACCTTGACCCAGGTCACGCCGTTCACTTCCGAGAACTCGGAAAAGGTTTCAACGATGGTGCCGTTGAGCAGGGTCATCACATAGGTGCCACCGGGCGCGTCGCGCAGGTTTGCGCCTCCACCTTCATTGGCGGCAATGCGCCCATATGTCGGGGCGGGTGGAATCGTGAGCGTGATGGTGGGCGTTTCACTAGGCGGCAGGGTGACATCCAACGTCAGCGGGATGGGGCTAGCCGTTCCGCTGGTGGGTGTTGGGGTTCGTCGGGAGGTGGGAGTAGCCGTCGGGCGTGGACTCGCTGTGGAGGTGGCTGCCAGGCTCGGCGTCAGGGAAAGAGGCGGGGAAGTGACTGGGGCAGGGTCGGCGGTGGGGGATGCAATCGCATCATTCTGTGACGGGGAGCCTGATCCCATTAAAACGATCAGGATGCCTGCGAAGAGAACGAGCGAGAGTCCGCTGAAGATGATTCCGCCGAGCGAAGGTTTGAGCCGCAGGATGAACAGTGCAATCAGACCGAGGATGCTTGCCAGCGCAAAATGGGTCAGGAAGACCAGCAACCCCTGCAGCCAGACATCCCGAATCCCTGCGCTGATGGAAAAACCCACGGCGTTGACTGGCAGGAAGAATGCGAATGCGATGATGACGCTGGGCAGGAACGGTTTTTCTTCAGAACGTGCGAAGGAAGCGACTAATGTGACAGCGCCGATGCCGAGCACGATCAACGCTGGAAGCCAGATATGCGAGTGGATGTAGAGGTTATCCCGCGCGATCTGCGGCATGATGAGTGTGCCAAAGCCGGTGAGCAAGCCGCCCACAAAGACGAGCGCCAGGCTGATGAGCAGCGCCATGACGGTTTCGAACAGGAAGCGGATGGAACCAGTGAGGATGGCGAGCAGAAAACCCACCCAGGGGGTCATTAATGGCGCGACGAGTACGCCGAGAAAAAGCACCGCTTGTGAGTCGAACAGGAAGCCCAACCCAAGGATCACGCCGCAGACCAGCGAGAAGACGAACAACTCAATGGAAGGGTAGGCGCGCCGAGCCAGTGAAGAGATTAAGGCTGCCTGTCCCTCGGCATCGGTTGGGATGGAGGAGCGGCGCGTGGCGCGTCGCCGGCGGAGACGCTGCGAAGCGGTTGTCTCTTCGTGAGATGGCTGCGGCGGTTCGGTTGGATGGATGGGGTCATCTGATAATGACATGGACCAATTATACAGGGATAAGGCGAAAGTTGCGGTATAAAGAATTACAATTCACTTGTTGTCTTTGGTATGGCGAGACGTGCCGCACCCTTGTGCGTATATTTGATGGGAAAGGATGTTCCATGAATGAGCCGCGAGTTTACAAGCATTCGCCTGTGATCATTGTGATCTTTATTTTGATGTTGGTGGGTTTTATTGTCCTGCTATCCTCCGGTATTTTCGATGGAGGCTTGGTCGAGATCGCCCTGCTGCTCCTGTTGTTCGGGCTTATTTTCAGTGTGGTCGTTTTTTCCTACTCTTCGAAAACGACCCTTTCGGACGATGAGATCTCTTCTCAGAATATTTTTGGGACGAGGACGCTGCGCTGGACGGAGGTCCACCGCGTTTCGGGCAGGGGCTACAACATCAAACTGCATAACTTCGATGAGGATGTGACCGTTGCTCCCAGCCCGCAATTGCCTCATTACGAAGAGATCGTGGAACAGATCGGTGAAAAGCGCCCGGACCTGTTCTCACCACAGGAATTCAGCGAAATGAAGCGCGGGTTTGGATTCCTCGCGGGCATCGGTGTTTTGGTGCTGGCGGTGATCGGGTTCGCCGTGTTCTTCACATTGCAGATCGGTGATCTTTTTTCCTCCAACTTTTTCTTTATCGTAATCGCCCTGCTGGTGGTTTTCGCGTTCGTCATTTATAAGATCGTAGCTACTGTCCCCATGTCGGTAATTTTGGAGGGGCACCATCTTTTCTTGAAATATCTGGTCGGACAAAGGACCCTGCCGGCAGATGAGATCAAATTCATCCGCCTCTCGTACACGCAGTCACGGAATGGAAAGATCTATTTCGTGGAAGTATCCCTCGTCAATGGCAGGGCGCTGCGCCTTTCAGGCTTGAGCCCGAACCTGCCCACGGCGTATCTTGTATTGAAGAACTGGCATAAGAGTCATGCGCTAAATCGTCAGACAAATCCATGAATTTAACACGCATCTCTAACTTGCTGTTAACAGGCGACCTGCTATAATATCGTTGCCACTACATAACGGCACAGGATGCCTGACACATGAAACTCTGCATGTGACACCCCCGAAAGGCAGGTACATTATCATGATCCTCTTTAATTCCCCCCTTCACTCATAAAACCCAAACCGCGTTTGATTCCACTTGCGCGCGTCTTTTTTTGTTCTTTCTTTTTGATTTAATGTGTCACTTGATACCTGACACTTGGAACTTGGCACCTTAACCTATGACCCAACATCGAATCACAGACGACCTTGAAGTACTTTTGGACGTTCTCCCTTCAGGTATTCGTCACGCTGTAGAGAAAGCCAACAACAGCGAAAACCTGTTGGAGATCGTCATTGACCTCGGACGTGTGCCATCCGCGAGATTCGTGGAAGGCGAGATCGTCCTCTCAGACAAAGAAATAACCCGCGCCGAAATTGACCATATCACCGAGCGCATCGGCAACTTCGACGCCGACAACCGCGCCGGGATGGAGCGCACGCTCCACCGCATCTCTGCCATCCGCAACCGGTTGGGAGTCATTGTCGGTTTAACCTGCCGTGTCGGTCGCGCCGTGTACGGCACCGTGGATATCATCCAGGACATCATCGAATCGGGCAAGTCCGTGCTCATTCTCGGTAGACCGGGCGTGGGCAAGACCACCATCCTGCGCGAAGCCGCGCGCATCCTTGCCGAAAACAAACGCGTCGTCATCGTAGACACCTCCAACGAGATCGGTGGCGATGGCGATGTGCCGCATCCTGCTGTGGGCAAGGCGCGCCGTATGCAAGTCCGCGAGCCGATGCTTCAGCATGAAGTGATGATCGAAGCCGTGGAGAATCACAACCCCGAAGTCATCGTCATCGACGAGATCGGGCGCGAACTTGAAGCCCTCGCCGCACGCACCATCGCAGAACGCGGTGTGCAGCTCATCGGCACGGCGCACGGTCAGACCCTCGACAACCTATTGCTCAACCCAACCCTGAGTGACCTCGTCGGCGGTATCGAAGCGGTGACGCTCTCCGATGAAGAAGCCCGCCGCCGTGGCACGCAGAAGACCGTCCTCGAACGACGCGCCCCGCCCACCTTCGACGTGCTGATCGAAATTCAGCACCGCGAGCGCTTCGCCATCCATACCGACATCATGTCCGCCGTCGACTCGCTTCTGCGCGACGCCGCCATCCCGCCTGAAATCCGCACGAGGGATGAATCGGGTGAGATCGTGATCGAGAAAGCGCCCCAGCCCAAAGTCCGGAGTGAGGCGACGAAGACCCCGCCGCTTCGCACCCGACGTCAGCCTGTCTCTGTTCCAGCAGCCGTATCTGCGCCTGATAACGGTTCCACGCCGCTGATGCAGAGTGCGCAATTGGGAGCGAGGCTTCAGACCATTCGCGTGTTTGCGTATGGCGTGGCGCGGAATCGACTCCAGCAAGCCGCGAAACGACTCGGCGTGCCCGCCGTGGTGGTAGCGGATGTGAGCGAAGCCGATGTGCTCGTCACCTTGCGGACGTATTACCGCAACCGTGAACATACCATCATCGACGCTGAGTCGCGCGGGATGCCGATCTATGTCTTGCGTGCGAATTCGGTCTCGCAGGTGGAGCAGTTCATGAGCGACCTGTACAACCTGACCGAGCACGCGCCGCGCGACAATATGGAAGATGTCCGCGACCAGACCCAGCAAGCCATTTCCGCTGTTTTGAACGGCGAGCGCTGGGTGGACCTGCCGCCGGGACCGTCGCTTGTGCGCCGCCTGCAGCATGAAATGGCGCGTAAAGCGGAATTGGTTTCGCACTCGTACGGGAAGGAACCGCGCAGGCATGTGAGGATATTTAGAGAGTAGAGATTGGAGAATAGAGAGTAGTTGTGAGACTGCTCTCTATTTTTATGTTACTATTCGCCCTAATCCTCTAATTCACTGATCTCTAATTCCCCATGTTTATCACTCTCGAAGGTCCCGAAGGCTCGGGCAAAACATCCCACATTCCCCATCTCGTCGAATTCCTGCGCGAAAAGGGACATACCGTCTTCCCAACCCGCGAACCTGGCGGGACGTCCATCAGCGAGCAGGTCCGCGATATTCTGCATGATATGAAGAATGCGGAAATGCATCCGCGTACCGAGACGCTGCTCTATCAAGCCGCGCGCGCGCAGATCGTGGAGCAGGTCATCAAGCCGCGTTTGGCTGATGCCGAGATCGTCATCTCAGACCGTTACTATGACTCCACCATTGCGTATCAAGGCTATGGACATCAGCAGAATCTGGATGAAATTCGCGCATTGGTCAAATACGCCACTGGCGGGTTGACGCCCGACCTTACCATCTTGCTCGACCTGGATGTGGAAGTTGGTTTGAAGCGCAAGACCCAAAACGAAGTGGAGTGGAACCGCATGGATGCGTACACGGTGGAATTCCACCGCAGAGTCCGCGCGGGATATTTGGAGATGGTCAAAGCTGAGCCGAAGCGCTGGGTGGTGGTCAATTCGGAACAGGCATGGGATTCTGTGCAGGCAGAGTTGAGGCGGGTGATTTTAGGCAGATTGAATTAAATGATTTGATAGGAGAAATCTCATGACCGAACAATGGATGCCGAAAGACAAAGCCGAATTGATCTCTGCCATTGAGCGCGAGTGGAATTTATTGATCTCCCTCGCCGAATCATTGACCGACGAGCAAATGTCCGCGCCCGACTCTGGCGGCTGGTCACCGAAAGACAATCTCGCGCATCTCGCCGAATGGATGAACATCCTCATGGGTTACCATCTTGGAAAACGACCCGCGCACGAGGTCATCGGCGTGAGTGAAGACATCGTCAAAGGCTGGGATATGGAAGTCATCAACCCGGTGCTCTTCGAGAGGAATCAAAACCGTCCGCGTGGCGAAGTGATGGAAATGTTGAAACAGGCATACGGTCAGGTGGAAGCGAAATTGCAAGCCATATCCTTCGAAGACCTGCTCCAACCGCGTCATGCCGACGACCCGCAAAAACGTCCTGTCATGCTTTGGGTGCTGGGTGATACCACTGAACATTTTCAAGAACATCGTGAGACCATCGAAAAAGGAATCAAGAAGTAATCATGATCGCTGTGGATGAAAAAGACATCAAGGGGTTGAAAGCCGCAGGCAAGGTGTGCGCCGATACGCTGCGGCATATGATGACGAACGTCAGACCTGGTATGACCACCCTCGAACTCGATCAGATCGGCGAGGAATTTTTAAACAAACATGGCGCAAAGTCTGCGCCGCGTGCCATGTATAACTTTCCCGGCGGCACATGCATCAGCATCGCGCCTGTCATTGCGCATGGCATTCCGGGCAAGCATGTTTTGCAGGATGGCGAACTCATCAATATCGATGTCTCTGCCGAACTCGATGGTTACTTCGGCGACACCGGCGCTTCGATGGTCGTGGGAACCTCGAACCCAAGATATGATAAATTGCTTGAGGTGACCAAAGCCACGTTGACGAAAGTGCTCAGCGTGGTGAAGGCGGGGAAACCGATCAACATCATCGGCAAGACCGTGCAGCAGGAAGCTGCCAAACATGGTTACAACCCCATCTTTGATCTGACCGGGCATGGGATCGGTAAGAGTCTGCACGAGAAACCATCTGCTGTCTATAACTTCCACAAGCCGGACGACCGCCGCATTCTTGACGAGGGGTTGGTTCTCGCCATTGAGCCGTTCCTCACCCTTGGACGCGGACGTGTGATCGAGAAGCCCGACCGCTGGTCGCTGCGCACAGTGGACAACACCATTGCCGCCCAGTTCGAACATACGGTCATCATCACCAAGGATGAACCGATCATTTTGACGATCTAATGTCATTGCGAGTGGCGTCCCGCGCCACTCGCAATGACAAATCATTCCTCTTTCAGCCACCTCTTCACCGCCTCACGCGGATGGATGTACCTCCCCATCGAATCCAACAATCTATCCGGTTCCGCTTCGCAGGCAATGCCTGTGCGATGTTCCGCGAAGACGAAGCCTTCTGCCACAGCATGATCCATTGCCGCGAGCAGGGGCGCGTAGTAATTCTTCACATTCAGCAAGCCGACCGGTTTTTCGTGTGCGCCGGTCTGTGCCCAGGTGATGGTCTCGAAGAGTTCATCCCACGTGCCGAAGCCGCCGGGCAGGGCAATGTAGCCGTCAGAGAGTTCGTGCATCCGCGCTTTGCGTCCGTGCATGTCGGGAGTCACTTCCATGCGCGTAAGACCGGTATGCGCCAGGGCTGCCGTGTTCATCGAAGGGATGATGACCCCAATCACTTCGCCGCCAACCGACAAGGCTCCGTTTGCCACTTCGCCCATCAAGCCGGTCTTGCCGCCACCAAAAACAAGTCGGATTCCGTTTTGGGCGAGGGTCACGCCCATTTGGAATGCTGCCGCTTTATAGTCTGCATGAACCGCATCGGAAGAGCCACAAAAAACACAAATCGATTTCATAGTTCTCTCATCTTCTCTTCTTAGAATGATTTTCGTCAAATGTACCATATATGATACCCACGGTCACAAATTGCGCTATCCCTCTTCTCAAATAAGCGCAATTTGTGACCGAGTGAGGTATTGCATACAGGTTAGAGTTATGTAAGTGCAACCTTTGGGCGCTTGACGTAGCATATGCGCCGGGATGAAAATATCATCATGGACTATAAGGATTACTACAAAACTCTCGGTGTGGATCGAAAAGCCAGCGCGGATGAGATCCGCTCGGCGTACCGCAAGCTTGCCATGAAATACCATCCCGATAAAAACCCCGGCGATAAAAAGGCGGAGGAGCAGTTCAAGGAAGTCAACGAGGCGTATCAGGTCTTGAGCGACGAGAAGAAGCGTGCGCACTATGACCGCCTTGGCAGCGCCTACTCCAACTTCCGCACCACGGGCGGGAGACCCAACGATTTTCAATGGGACGATTGGTTTCAGCAGCAGGGGGCAGGTCAGCGTGGTGGTGTGGATGATATGTTCGGCGGTGGAGGGATGGGCTTCTCTGAGTTCTTCCGCACGATCTTTGGCGAAGCGATGCGCTCGCAGGGGCGCGGCAGCCCCTTCACGCAGGAAAATCCCGGATACGAGCAGGAGGCGCGCATCAGTTTTCAGGAAGCCTATGATGGCGTCACCCGGCAGTTGCATTTGACCAACGGACGCAAATTGGGAGTGCGCATCCCGCCTGGGGTGAAGACCGGCTCAAAGGTCCGCGTGGCGGGTGCGGGTCCGGATGGAACCGATCTTTATCTGGTGATCCAAGTCGAGGAGGATGCGCGTTTCGAACGGGAAGGCAGTAATCTGACCACGACATCCACGGTGGATATTTTCACCCTGATCCTTGGCGGTGATGCGGAGGTGGAGACACCCACGGGTAAAGTGAAGTTGGGTATTCCGGCTGGAACGCAGCCCGAACAGATCTTTCGGCTGGCTGGGCGGGGAATGCCTTTGTTGAAAGATCCGAAAACGAAGGGCGACCTGTACGTGAAGTTAAAGGTACAAGTTCCGAAGTACCTGTCGTCCAAGCAGAGAGAGCTGATCGAGGAAGCAGTCCGCATCAAGTTTTAAGGTTAGTAGGAGTGAAGATGAAAAACAATAGAGTGTTTCTGGCGTTTCTGGTTTTGGTTTTGGCAATGCTTGCCTGTCAGACGCCGGTTTTGCCGGAGCGTACAACGCAACAGGATAGCCAGCCTGCGCCAGTCGTATCGACCGTGGTGCCTGCCAATGTCGAGACCGCCAATCCGGTTACCCAACAGGAGGCGCTGGTCGCGCTGTATGAAAATGTAAACCCGGGCACAGTGGCGATCTTGACCGATTCGGGACAAGGCTCTGGTTTCGTCTATGATTCGCTGGGACATGTGGTCACGAATTATCATGTCATCGAGGGTGCGAACACCGTGGAAGTCCGCTTTACTTCTGGGTTTATGGCATATGGCACCGTGATCGGGACGGATCTGGATTCAGACCTTGCCGTCATCAAAGTGGATGCGCCCGCCGGTGAACTTTTTCCGCTTCCGCTCGGCGATTCGGATTCGCTCAAAGTGGGTCAGACCGTCGTAGCCATTGGCAATCCCTTTGGTTTGGAAAGCACCATGACGGTGGGCATCATCTCTGCGCTGGGTCGCACCCTGGACTCGGAACGCGCCAGCCCGGATGGGAATTTCTTCACCGCTGGCGACATCATTCAGACCGATGCGGCGATCAACCCGGGCAATTCGGGCGGTCCGCTCTTCAACATTACCGGTGAAGTGATCGGCATCAACCGCGCCATCCGCACAACAAATTTCACTGAGGCGGGCGAACCGGTCAATTCCGGCATCGGCTTCGCCATTTCCGTCAACATCGTCAAGCGTGTGGTGCCGGTGCTGATCGAACAAGGTGAATACAATTACCCGTACCTGGGGATTTCCTCCATGGATACGTTGAGCCTGGATATGATCGAGGCGCTCGGGCTGACGCAGTTCACCGGCGCATACGTTACAAATGTTGTGCCGGGTGGTCCTGCAGACCAGGCAGGCATCAAGGCTGGTACGACTTCCTCCAGCATTCCCGGTTTGCCAAAAGGCGGGGATTTGATCATTGCCATCGATGGCAATGCGATCCGCACGTTCGATGAGATGCTGGCGTACCTCATAACCAACAAAGGTCCCGGTGATCTGGTAGTCCTGACCGTCCTGCGCGGCGAAGAGCAGGTGGATGTCAGCATTACACTGGGTGAACGCCCATAAGCCCATAACGGAAAACAAAAATAGCGGCTCAGGTGTTTCCTGAACCGCTATTTTTATTTTGGAATTATCCAAACCGCTCTTCTCGCCAGACGTCCGCGCGGTTGTGATAGCCCGCCTGTTCCCAAAACCCACGTTTGTCGCGCGGCATGAATTCGAGCGAACGCAGCCATTTGGCACCCTTCCAGAAATAGGGGGTTTCCATGTCCTCGCGCCCGGGGATGTATCCCACCACGCCTCGCAACGGATAACCGTGATCCGGTGAGAGCGGCTCGCCCTGAAAATGTGTCGCCAGCAGGAAGTTATCCTGTAACACCACATCCAACGGCAGGTTGACCGTAAAACCATATTCCGCGTGCTGCATCACATGCGAGGCATCCGGCTTGATCTTGAAAAAGCCCTGCTCCAGCAAGGTCTTGACCGAGACCCCCTCCCAATCGGTGTCGAATTTGCTCCAGCGGGTGACGCAATGAATATCCATGTGGAGCTTCTGACGCGGCAGCTGGTTGAACTCGTCCCAGCTCCAGCGTTTTTCCTCCTCCACCTCGCCCCAAATGCGGAAATCCCATGTGGCAGGGTTGAACATCGGCACCGGTCCGTAGTGCAGGACAGGGAATTTCTGGGTTAACGACTGACCGGGCGGAAGCCGTCCCTCCGAACGGACGCGGTCTTCCTCCTTGCGGCGGTCAAATCCTTCAAATTGGAACATAGCACACCTCACATTGAAAAATCATGCATTGCATAGACTCTGCCTGCAGCCCTAATGTTACATGGAAATCATGAACAATTTCTTAAGCCGGGATGGGTCGAATCTACCACTTTCCCGCCGTATAAACCCTCTTATAATAAGCCAAATTTTAAAAGGCGCAAGGAGAAGCCGATGCGAAAGCCAACATTACAACAGAGATTCCAGTATTGGTTCGATAACTTCATGTCACGCGGCACCATCGCGTTGATCGGGGGATTGGCGGTTCTTTCCCTTATTGTTATTTTTATCGCCGCTGCCGTTGTCCGCTTTGGGCAAATTCCTGCCGAAGGGAATGATGTGCCGAGTTTTGGCGAAGCGGCTTGGATGAGTCTGATGCGAGCGATGGATGCTGGGAACATCGCCGGAGATGCCAATGTCGCCATGCGTATCGTGATGTTCATTGTCACATTGAGCGGCATTTTTATCCTGTCCACCCTGATCGGTATTCTCAGCAACGGATTGGAGGAACGCATCGAAAGCCTCCGCAAGGGACGTTCGCTCGTGCTGGAGAATGACCATACCCTCATCCTCGGCTGGACGCCGCAGATCTTCACCATCATCTCCGAACTTGTGCTGGCGAATGAGAGCCGCAAGAACGGCGCCGTCATTGTCGTGTTGGCAGATCAGGACAAGGTCGATATGGAGGATGCGATCAAGGAACGCGTGTCCGATTTGAAGAATACCCGCATCATCTGCCGCTCCGGCAGCCCGATGGATATGAACGACCTCGAGATCGTCAGCCCGCACACCGCCCGTTCCATCATCGTCCTCGCCGACGGCAGCGACCCGGATACACACGTCATCAAAGCCATCCTTGCAATCACCAACAACCCCAACCGCCGCAGTGAACCCTATCACATTGTCACGCAGATCCGCGACCCGAAGAATCTCGACGTGGTGGAACTGCTCTCCGACAAAGACGTCGTCCAGCCCATTCTCACCACCGACCTGATCGCGCGCGTCGTTGCACAGACCTCACGTCAGAGCGGCTTGTCCATCGTCTATACCGAATTGATGAATTTCGGCGGCGATGAAATTTACTTCAAACAGGAACCCAACCTCTCCGGCAAGACCTACGGCGAAGCATTGCTTGCCTTCGAAACCTCCACTCTGATGGGTATCCGCAAATCGGACGGCGTGGTCATGATGAGTCCGCCGATGGACACACGCATCGAATCCGGCGACCAGATCTTTGCCATCGCTGAAGATGATGACAAGATTCACCTTGCGAATCACCCCCGCATCCCCCTCGACGAGAAACTGATCCACACCAATGGAAAAGCATCCAAGCCCAAGCCTGAGCGCGGACTTATCCTCGGCTGGAATCGCTCCGGCGCCACCATCGTCCGCGAACTGGATCAATACGTCGCCAAAGGCTCGCAGTTGACCATCGTATCGCAGGTCTACGATCTGGAGGGTCAACTCAAACGCGAGATCGGCAAACTCACCAACCAAAAGTTGACCGTCATCGAAGGTGACATCCGCGACCGTGCCCTGCTCGAAAAACTCCAGGTCACAGAGTACGACCATGTCATTGTGTTGGCGTACAGCCACCTTGAAGTCCAGGAAGCGGATGCGATCACGCTGGTCACGCTTTTACATCTGCGCGACATCGCCGAAAAGGACGAAACGCCCTTCTCCATCATCAGCGAAATGCTCGACCTGCGCAACCGCGAACTCGCCGAAGCCGCCAAGGTGGACGATTTCATCGTCAGCGACCACCTCATCAGCCTCATGCTTGCGCAACTCTCCGAAAACGCCGACCTGATGGGCGTCTTCACCGACATCTTCGACCCCGAAGGCGCAGAGGTCTACCTTAAACCCATCGGCGATTATGTCGCAACCCGGCAGCCGGTGAATTTCTACACCGTGGTCGAAGCCGCCCGTCAGCGTGGCGAAACCGCCATCGGCTATCGCCTGATGAGCGAAAGCCACGACGCCGAAAAAGCTTACGGCGTTCACACCAACCCGAAAAAATCCGAGAAAGTCTTATTCAAACCCGAAGATAAATTGATCGTGATCTCGGAAGGGTAAAATATGTAACATAGGGGCGACCCGATGGGTCGCCCCTATGTTATTGCCGTAATCTCTACCCCATTTTTTAACAACACATCGCGCAGCAACTTTGCATTCGCCGCGGCATTCGGGTGATCGCCATGCAGGCAGAGGGTATCCAGCCGACCCATCTTCACCAACTCAATCGCATGTCGCGCCACATCCTCCGGTGCTTCGATCAATGCCCCGGGAAGAAGGCGGGAGATCAACGACCCGTCGGCGTTGTAGCCTCTATCGGGGAATCCCTCCGATGCTACTCTCAGCCCCATCTCCCGCCCCGCCTCAATCGACCTTGAGCCTGCCAGCCCAACCAAAATTAAATCTACACTGATGCTTTTTACCACCCACGCAATCGCCTTTGCTAATTCAACATCCTTTGCAGATTGGTTATACAACGCCCCATGCGGCTTGACGTGCGTTAAGGTCACGCCTTCTTCTTTTGCGATCCCTGCCAGAATTTGAATTTGCTCAAAGACTACTTTCTCTACCTCTTCAGACGAAGCGGACATCTCCCTGCGCCCAAAATTCTCACGGTCATTCCAACTTGGGTGCGCGCCTGCATTCACGCCGAAGCGTTTTGCCAGCCGCAGAGTCTCGCGCATGGTTTTTTCGTCGCCAGCATGAAATCCGCAGGCGATGTTGGCGGAGGTGATGTATGGCATGATGGCTTCGTCATTGCCAACACCTTCGCCGAGGTCACAGTTCAGGTCGATTTTCATGATTCTCCTTATGTCGTTGCGAGGGCGAAGCCTGAAGCAACCTCTTTGCTAATGAGGAGATTGCTTCGCTTTGCTCGCAATGACATGTAATTTTTCCTGTGCTTCTTCTACTTCTGTTTCTCTAAACCGAATTCGACTCACGCCCACTTCGCATTGTGCCAACAGGGGCAGACTTGAGCGTGCAACATTCGCGATCTTTGGATAGCCGCCAGCGGTGGGAGCATCTGCCATCATGACGATGGGCTGACCATCGGCTGGGATTTGGATGCTGCCCATTGTCATGCCTTCGGAGATGAGTTCTTTGGTGGAGGCTTTTTCGATGGACGAACCTTGCAAGCGATAGCCCATGCGGTCGAAAGATGGACTGAGGGTGTATTCACTTTCGTAAAAGGTGCGGATGCCTGCGGGTGTGAACCAATCCGCTTGGGGGGCGGGGATGACTTCGATGGTAGGCGTTTGGCTGTAGGGCATGAACTTATTTACGGGAAAGTCGTGGGCGGCGAGTTTGAGCAGGTCAGTGGTGGGAGCGAAGGCTTGCAAGACGTCACCGGTTTTGAGGGCGGAACCGATTCCGCCGCGTAGATAGGCAGAACGGGAGTTCATGATGATGGGTGAATCGAATCCGCCTGCAATGGCGATGTACGTCCAATTGCCGCCGCTTGTCTTTTTCACACGAACCGTCCACCCGGCGCGGACGTAGAAAGTTGTCCAGAGCGGGAAGGTCCAGATGTAGTTTTCCACTTCATAGCCTGCGCCAGTGACAGAGATGACCGTATTGCGTAAAGCGCGAAACGTGATTTCGCCGAGTCCGAGTTCGATGACTGATGAGTTGGGTGGGTTGTTCAGCAAAGAGTTTGCGGCTTGGTAGGCGAACCAGTCCATTGCGCCGGAAGTGGGCACGCCGAATTTATTCCATCCACGCCTGCCGGAGTCTTGGAGGGTGGCGATTCCGGAGACTTCAAGAATCTCAAGCATGATCGCCTTCAATGGGAACGAACTTCACCGTATCCCCCGGTGCAAACAAAAATGGATTTTCGCCCAACGGGTCAAACAACTTGAGCGGAGTGTGACCGATGATATGCCAGCCGCCCGGCGAGTCGACGGGGTAGATTCCGGTTTGAGAACCGGCGATGGCGACAGAACCGGCAGGCACGCGAGTTCGTGGGGTGGAGAGGCGGGGGAGGGTCAGGCGTTTGTTGAGGATGCCAAGGTAGGGAAAGCCGGGCGTGAAACCCATCATGTAGACGGTGTACTCGCGCTCGCTGTGCAGGCGAATCAGTTCGGAGGGAGATAAGCCCAGGGTTGTTGCGGCAGACTCAAGGTCAGGACCGGAGGCGTTGCCATAGAGGACGGGAATCTCCAAGCGGCGGGAAGGTCTGTGAGTCGACTCATCCAGAAGGGAGATTTTTTCCTCAATAAGATTTTTGATCTGGTTGTAAGTTGTCGCAAGCGGGTCGTAGTGGATGAGGATGGTGCAGTAGGCGGGGACGGTTTCGATGACGGCGGGAATGCTTTGCAGAAGTGCATCAAGTGCGTGGACGCGTTGGTTGAGTGCGGGGTCGATGGCGTCGCCGAGTTGGATGAGGATCGCGGAGTCACCGAGTGGCTTGAGAGATGTTTTGAAATTCATTTTTATCCACAGATGAACACAGATAAAAAGGTTTGAATGTGTTTGCTGCAAATCTGAGTCCATCTGTGTTTATCTGTGGTGAAAACAATTAGCGGGTGAAGATGGAGATGGACTCGATGTGATAGGTTTGCGGGAAGAGGTCGAAGGGCGTGGCGTGTTGGAGGGTGTAGCCGCCTTTGATGAGTCGCGCCGCGTCACGCGCGAGGGTGGATGGGTCGCAGGAGACGTAGGCGATAAGGTGCGGATTGATTTGCAAGATTGCATCGAGAGCGTGTTTGTCGATGCCAGCGCGGGGCGGGTCAACGATCATGTGATTGGGGTCTGTCATGCTGAAAGCGTGACCTACAAGGGCGGGCAGGATTTCTTCGGCGGCGCCTTCGTAGAGTTCGACGTTGTCGAATTCGTCGAGGTTGATGGCGAAGTCTTCACAGGAGGATGACGCGGATTCGATGCCGATGACTTTGGCGTATTTGTCGGCGAAGAATTTGCTGAACAAGCCGACGCCGCAGTAGAGATCGAGGAGAGTGGTAGATTGGGAAGTTGGTAAATTGGTGAGGAGGTGCTCGACCATTTTCTCTGCCATCTTGGTGTTGACTTGGAAGAAGGATGGCGCGGAGACGTGGAAGTCTTTGCCGAGGATTTGGATAGTGAGTGCGTCGCTGCCTGCGATGACAACGGGATGGTTTTCGTAAACGTGGACGATGGATATATCTGCTTCGATCTCGAGTTCGGGAGTCTCTTCGGTTTCGGATTCGAGGATGAGCATGAGGTCATCGTCTGCGCCGGAGCGGAGGGAGGCGCGCTCAAGGTTCATGCGTGATTCAAATTGCAGGTCGTCCCGGAAGGCGTCGATGGCAGGTTCGGGTAGGTGGCATTCTTCGATGGGCAGGGTTGCGTTACCTCTGGCATTGATGAAGCCGACCTTGCCATCATCCGTGAGATGGAATTGGACGTGGTTGCGGTAGTTCCACTGCTCGGGTGAGGCGACGGTGGGTTGGACGGACGGGTTCTCTATTTTGCCGATGCGTTGTAGTTGGTCACGCAGAATGTCCGCTTTGGCGAGGAGTTGTTTTTCGTAGGGCAGGTTTTGGTAGTGGCATCCGCCGCATTGGGCGAAGTGTTTGCATTTGGCTTTGATGCGATCTGGTGAGGGTTTGAGGATTTCAATGATTTCGCCGCGGGCGAAGTTTTGTTTTTCTTGCGTGAGTTGAATCCGAACCGTCTCGCCGGGCAAGCCGAAGGGAACGAAGACGGCCCGTCCGTCTGAGAGACGTCCCATCGCTTCGCCGCCGTAGGTGAGTTTTTCGAGGGTGATTTCGTGTTGAGGCATATCGCTTTTTTACCACAAAGTGTCACAAAGATACACAAAGGAAGAACAAAGGGAGTATACGTCAATAAAAAAGAGGAAAGACCATTGTCAGTCTTTCCTCTTTTTTTATTTCTTCGCCTTCTATTTCAAAATGAATGAAAGCGCCACCAACACAGTGATAAAGAAACCAGCCAAAATACCAATGCGGCGCAGATCTTTTTTAACCAGACTGTAATCAGGATTGAACTCGAACTTCTGCGGGGGCTGGTTCGCAATCGTAACGGTCGGGGTGGGACGTTTGTTTTTCTTTGCCATTTTATTTCTCCTAATTTTGTAATCGCGCAAAGACGACAATGCGCTGATCGTTGACAAGATATGGATAACACGAGATGAGCGTTACCGTGGGCGAAGCCGTCGGTGCCATCACTTCCACAGCGGTTGGTTCGACGAGCACAGTGCGATCCACAATGTAGGTGAACTGCCGCTGTTGGGTGTAGATGATGACCTGATCACCAGGCACAAGCCGGTCTAAATAACGAAAGATCTCGCCATACACATCGTTATGCGCCGAGAGTACAAGGTTGCCATCCCGCCCGGGTGGGGTGGAGCCGATGTACTGCCCAACGCCCTTCTTCAATTGCTCCCAGCCATCGCCTTGTACGACGGGCGCATCCACGCTGATGGATGGAATTTGAATACGCACAGCCTGATCCGGCGCAGCGGTCGGCACGGGGACGTTTGCCAGTGATTGCACCATCGGTTGCAGATGGGCTGGAATCTCCGCATCATTGGGGCGGGTGTTGCCCTGCGCATCGGGCGGCGTGTGACCGGAAGGCAGTACCACCGCCATGACCAAAGGCGTCGGGACGGCGGTTTCGGGGTTCAACGCTGCGACCACTTCGTTGTTGAGCGTTTGCAGCAGCCCCACGCCGTTGAAGATGACAGCAGCCAGTCCAAGCACGGCGAGCACTTCCACGCCGAGAAGGACGCGGTCTAAGAATTTACGCTTCGGGTTGACTGGGAGAGGATTCGGGTTGGATTCATTTCCTTCGCCTGTATCAATGACCGGCGCAGACTGAGGCGCATCGAAATCCACATCCGGCGCGACGGCGACGACTCGTCCCGTGCGTCGGTAGTGGTCCAGCCGTTCTTTGCGCGCGCCACGGCGCTTCTCCACCAGCAGGCGGCGGAGTTCCTCCACAGACAGGTCTTCGGGCGCTTTTTTGCGTGCCATAGCGGGAGGATTATACCGCAGGGTATTGTCAATTTTTGGGAGAGTGTTATAATGTCCCTCCGTGCGGGCGGGTAGCTCAGTTGGTTAGAGCACTGCTTTGACATAGCAGAGGTCGTAGGTTCGAGCCCTATCTCGCCCACTAAATCGAAAATCAAAAATGCATTGACCGAGACGAGTATGTGGTCGTGTCCCTGACAGGGAGAAGAAGCCGATGATTGAGAGTTTCTTCCCGGGAGCCCGCAGAAAACCACTCGCGAGCATGACCCTGAAATCGAAGGAAAGTATGGGAAACGGATGGCTTCGTTATCAGCTTAAGAGATACTCTGAATGTCAGGGTAAATCGGGTGGAACCGCGTGAATTTAATTCTCGCCCCGTTGTTCGGGCGAGAATTTTTGTTTAAGGAGGTTGTCATGACTATCCACACTCGTCGGCGCCTCGGAGGTTTGGATCTGCTTCCCTTCGAGACGCGGTAATGCCCGCGAAGCAGAAACGAACCGAATGTTAAGAAAGGAAGCGAAAATGTCACAAATTCAAGAAAAATACGAAGAGTCATATCTTTATAAGATCCGTCACTCCACGGCGCATGTGATGGCGCAAGCCGTGCTGGAGATCTTCCCGGATGGCAAGCCGACCATTGGTCCGCCGGTGGAGAATGGCTTTTATTATGATTTTGACCTGCCACGCAACCTGACGCCCGAAGACCTCGAACAGATCGAGAAGCGCATGCGTCAGATCGTGCAGGGCAAGCATGATTTCAAGAAGACGGTCATCTCGGCGGAGGAGGCGAAGAAGATCTTTGCCGACCAGCCTTATAAGCTGGAATTGATCGAAGGCTTGGAAAAAGGCGGCATGGATGAGTACGGCAATCCGCTCAAGGAGAAGCCGGAGATTTCCATTTATCAGCAGGATACGTTCACGGATCTATGCCGTGGTCCGCATGTGGCAAATACGAAGGAGATCAAACCGGATGCCTTCAAGTTGATGTCGGTTGCGGGCGCTTACTGGCGTGGCGATGAGAACAACAAGCAGTTGCAGCGTCTCTATGGTACGGCGTGGGAGAATAAAAAGCAGCTGGAAGAGTACCTGCACCAGTTGGAAGAGGCGAAGAAGCGCGATCATCGCAAACTGGGCAAGGAGTTGGAAATCTTCATCTTTGATGAGGAGGTTGGTCCCGGTCTACCTTTGTGGCTGCCGAACGGCGGCATCCTGATAGAGGAATTGGAAAAGCTCGCCAAGGAAATGGAAGAAAAGGCTGGCTATGACCGCGTCCGCACGCCGAATGTGACGAAGGAAGACCTGTTCATCCGTTCCGGTCACCTGCCGTATTACGCCGAAAGCATGTACCCGCCGATGGAATTGGAAGGCGTGAAGTACTATATCAAGCCGATGAACTGCCCGATGCATCACAAGATCTTCGGCTCGAAGGGACGTTCCTACCGCGAACTGCCCGTGCGCCTCGCTGAATATGGGACGTGTTACCGCTACGAGAAATCGGGCGAACTGTTCGGTTTGATGCGCGTCCGCTCGATGCAGATGAATGATGCGCACATCTACTGTTCGGAGGAGCAATTCGAGCAGGAGTTCATGGGCGTGGTGGACTTGTATCGCAAATACTTCGACCTGTTCGGAATCGAAAAATATGTGATGCGCCTCTCGCTCCATTCAAAAGCCGGGCTTGGCAAAAAGTACGTGGACAACGAACGTCTGTGGGTTAAGACGGAGGATATGGTGCGCCGCGCCATGGACAATGGCGGTGTGCCGTACGTGGAAGCCGAGGACGAAGCCGCGTTCTACGGTCCCAAAATTGACGTGCAGATCTGGTCAGCGATCGGGCGTGAATTTTCGCTCGCCACGAACCAGGTGGATTTCGCCGTGCCGGAACGCTTTGATCTCAAATTCACGAACAAAGAGGGTCACGACGAAGTACCGCTGTGCATTCACCGTGCGCCGCTTTCCACGCATGAGCGCATGGTTGGCTTCCTGCTCGAGCATTACGCGGGCAACTTCCCCGTCTGGCTTTCGCCGGAGCAGGTGCGCGTCATCTCCATCACGGATGAGCAGAATGAATACGCGGAGAACATTGCGAAGGAGTTGCGCGAGAACGGCATCCGCGCCAGCGCCGATCTTTCGTCTCAGCGCATGAACGCCAAGATCCGCCAGGCGCAGTTGATGAAAGTTCCGTACATGATCGTGGTTGGCAAGAACGAGATGGAAGCCGGTCAGGTTTCGTTGCGTGTGCGCGACGGCAGCCAGCAGAACGGATTCGCTCTGGGCGAATTCATTGCGCGCGCAAAGGACCGCATCAGCCGCAGGGCAAGCGAACTGTAATGGATAACAACTATAAATAAAAAAAACAGGCTCACCCGTTTTGAAGGTGAGCCTGTTTTTTGTTGCGCTTATTTTTCCACGATGATGCGGATGTATGGATAGCACATCCAGTACATCGAGTCTTCGGCGGTGCCGGGTCCTCGGACTACCCACACCATCACGTGCATTTTCTGTTCCAAAGGGGCTACCGCATCGAGGGTGACATCAAAGGTTTGTCCCGGTTTCAATTTTGGTAGAGCCACCTGTTTTATATCCGTCATGAGTGGACCGGTCTGATATTCGAGATAAGTATCGCTCTCCCAGGTCGCGATGCCGTTGTTGATGATCGTCCATTTGATATCGAACGTGTCGTTGGGGCGGAGTTTCTCATCGTCGCGGGGACGCCGGTAGGTAATGTCACATGAGTAGGCAGGTTTGGGCATGACGGTGGCAGTGGGTGGAAATGCCGCTGTCGGGATGGGTAAGGTTGGGGTGGGCGAGGCAGTTTCCGTTGGCGAAAGAAGCGGAGTCTCTGTCATCGTGGGGGGATTGGTAATGATGGAGGTTATGGTCATTGCAACGGACGTTTCCACTTCCTCCTTCACTTGATTCGAGTCAGGCGTGGGTTCCGGCATGTTGCAGGCTGTCAGCAGGAAGACGAAAAACGAAACGAGGATACTTATGCGTTTCATGGAATTTTCCTTGTATGTTAATCATACAACATCCTGAAAATTTATTTCATGTGCAGTTTTCTCAGAATCAAAAGCGATGTCCCCTGAATTGATAATGCGGTCAATGTTGCCAAGCCGAATGAGACTCCCAGGCTGGTGTGTTCGATCAACAGGCTCAAGACGAGAAAGAAGCCGGTAAACGCAAACATGCCGTACAGCAATCCACGCTGGACGTGCGCCGCGGCGGCGGGACCGTGATCGCGATGTGCGAAGATGCTCAGGATGGTCACATACAGCGGAATGGTCGTCAACAACCCGGTCATGCGTGATCCGATGAACGGCGCAGCGCCGGTGATGAGCAGGATAAAACTCGTCCCGATCAGAATGCGCACGGGTATATCCCATTGACTTGATTTGCTTTCGCCGGGCTCCACTTCACCTTTTGGCATGAAGGTCAATCCCGCCAGGATCGCAAGCGCTACCAGAATAAAAATCGGCAAAAGTGGAATGGAAATATTTTGCAGGGTGAGTGTGCTCAATGAAAAAACGGTCAGGCTTGCGGCAAGGGATGCCTGCCAGCGGAACCGGGTCGCCACCCAGGAATAGGTCAGGGCGTAGGCAACGAGCGAGAGACCACCGGTAAGCACGCCCAATGCCGAGCTCGCGGCAAAGGTCACACCGTGGCTGAGTGCCACGAAAAAGATCACGGGTCCCGATGTGAGCGGCATGCCCACGATCCAGCCGCTGACCGCCGGTCCCCAGCGTCGCCCCGCGAGACTGGCAGAACCGATGATAAGCGGCGCCATGATAAGTTTAAGTGCGAGAATATTCATTGAATCATTCAATCTGTCATTGTATACACTGTCATCAGGATCGCAAAATCTGCGACCATGTGACCGAGCACCGGGGCGAGCAAACCGCCATCGCGCCGATGGATCTGCCGCCAGAACCAGCCCGCAAAGACGAGCGATGCCAGCATGATCAAGATCGAGTACGCAGGGATTTTGTCCCAAACCACCATGACATGATAGCCAGCGTAAATCAGATCGCCGATGTGCAAACCTCTCGTCGAATTGCCCAACACGCCGCGCCAGAAGTATTCCTCCACGAACGGGTTGACCAGCGAAAAGTATGCGATGAACCCCGCCCATGTGGATGGATTCAGATCGAGTTGCGCCAATCGCCCGCGCAAGTCATCGGCGACGCTAAAAAAGTCCCACAAAAAATACAAACCAATTCCGCCAGCAAGACACACGGACACGCTCAAAAGAATCCATTTTGGCTGTGTCGTTTTGAAAAGCGTTTCAGCCCTCAAGCCGGGGCGCAGCCAGATCACAACCAAAAGGATCGCCAGATGGAATCCGATCAGCGTTGCCCAGGCGTTGCTGAAAACAAAGAATCCCACCCATACGGCAAAGTAGGGCAGGATCGGGGCGAGCCATTTCGATTTCATTTTATTGGATTTGCGTGATGATCGTCCGTTTTGCGCCCGCGGATTCGAGAGCCTCCGCCACAGACTCCGCCGACTCCTGATCCACCAGTGCGATCATATTCCCCCCGCGGCCTCCGCCGCTGAGTTTGGCGCCGAGCGCGCCAGCCTTTCGCGCCGCCAGGACAAGCGCATCCAACTCCGGCGAGGAGACGGTCATCTGTTGAAGAAATTGGTGGTTGTGGTCCATCAACTCGCCGAGCAGCTCGGGGCGTCCGCTTTCAATGAAGTGTCGCGCCATCGTGGATATTTGCGCGATTTCGTTGAAGAGGGTCTCCATGCGGTTCGTATCCCGCTGCCACAAGCGGCGCACATCTCCCACAGATTCCTTCGTCGGCGCGGGGATGCCCGTATCCCCAATGACGATGGTGAACGGCTTGCCGACTTTGAAGGTTTCGATGGGTTTGCTTTTGAGGTAGAAGACCGGCATGTTGTAAGTGATGACGGTGTTATCTATGCCGGAAGGTGTGCCGTGATGAAGTTTCTCGCTTTCGTACACGAGATCGTTGATCTGTTCGTTCGAGAGGGGGTGAGATATGAAGTTGGAAAGCGCGCGGATGACCGCCACCGAAACCGCCGCGCCGGAACCAAGCCCCGAAGCGACGGGGATGGTCGAGTTGATGGTGAGCGAAATGTCTGGAAGCGGGGAGATGCCGCAGAGTTGGAAACCCCGCAGAATCACCGAACCAATTGGATGGTCCGAAGGAAGCGTGGAAAGTTCGGCGTGCAAATCAATGACCGGGGCGTGAATCCAAATGCCAGGCTGACTCGAGTCAGAGACTTCCACTTCCACTTGCACCTGATTGACCGGCACAGCCAGGGCAGGTCGGTTGTACACGACGGCGTGTTCGCCAAAGAGGATGATCTTGCCGGGCGCAGAGGCTTTCACGAGAGATAGAAGATCGCCAGGACGGCGGCTCCCCAAAGGATCATTGCGATTTGGAACGGGCGGTCGGATAATAAAATTTCCTCCGGCGCGCCGCCCGCGTGTTTGACTTCGATCAGATAGAGATAACGGAAAATGGCGTAGACCACGAATGGAATGGTCAGCATCATGCTGTGGTTTTCGGGGACGTTCGGCGCGGAGAATGTGTAGA
This sequence comes from Anaerolineales bacterium UBA2395, assembly GCA_002343775.1. Classification (GTDB taxonomy): domain Bacteria; phylum Chloroflexota; class Anaerolineae; order Anaerolineales; family Villigracilaceae; genus Villigracilis. The sequence continues at coordinate 149,712 of DDSH01000024.1, read as the reverse complement.
GCGAATACGCCACGATGGTCGTGCCGGAAACGATCATAATGTATTGGTCGAGCAGCGGCAGGGTGTAGCCGTCTAGCACTTTGCGATGCGAACCCGCGCCATGCGCCAGCAATGCCAATTCGGCGCGGCGTTTGCCAAAACCGAGGAAGAGCGAAAGCAGCGTCATCACCACATACAGCCAGGGCGAGAAGCGTTCCACATCGATGAGCGTCACACCTGCGTGGACGCGCAGGACGAATCCCGAAGCGATGATGAGCACGTCCAGGATCGGGATGTGTTTGAGCCACTTCGAGTACGCCATGTTGATGAGGAAATAAACGACGACGACCAATTCAAAACCGGGTGAAAGCAGCCACGAGAGCGCAAACGTGATGATGACCAGCGCGACCCCGGCGATCCACGCCGTACTCATGGGCAGTTTGCCCGAAGCGATGGGACGGTTCTTCTTTTCGGGATGTTTTCGGTCGGCTTCCACATCCGCGAGATCGTTGAAGATGTAAACGCTGGAAGAAATGAGGCAGAACAACGCGAACCCTGCCAGTGTGCGCAGCAGGGAGTTCGCATCCAACAGTTGCTTGTCAAAGACCAGCGCCGCGAAGATGAACACATTCTTCGTCCACTGGCGCGGGCGCATGGTTTTTATCAGGGCATTCAACATGCGCTTATTTTACCTGATACAATATTTTCATGCCCAAGGTTCGTTTGGATGTTTTGCTGGTGGAAAAAGGATTGGCGGATTCGCGCGCCAAAGCCCAAGCCCTTATCATGGCGGGACAGGTGCGCGTATCGGGTCAGGTCGCGCTCAAGCCTGCCACCCCCATTCAACCGGATGCCACGCTGACAGTGGATACCGGTCCGCGTTTCGTTTCGCGTGGCGGCGAAAAACTCGAGGGCGCATTGGATACATTTAAGATAGACGTGGCTGGTTTCACCTGCGCGGATGTCGGTTCGTCCACCGGCGGATTCACCGATTGTCTCTTGCAGCGCGGCGCGGCGAACGTCTATGCCATTGACGTGGGCAAGGGAATTTTGCATTGGAAACTGCGTAACGATCCCCGCGTGGTGGTGATGGAAGAAACCAACGCACGCTTCGTAGAATCCCTGCCGAAGAAAATCGATTTTGTGACGGTGGATGCGTCGTTCATTTCGTTGAAAACATTGTTGCCAGTGATAAAAAAGTGGCAAGTGGAAAGTGGAATCGTTGCCCTCATCAAACCTCAATTTGAAGCGGGTAGAAAGGAAGTCTCTCGCGGTGACGGCGTCATCCGCGACCCGGAAGTGCATCGTCAGGTTTTGTCTGATGTGCTGACTTTCGCAAAGGCGGAAGGGTTTGGATTGCGCGGTTTGGTCAAGTCTTCGCTTTTGGGTCCGAAAGGGAATGCCGAGTTTTTGGTCTGGCTGGATATGGAGCCGAATGATGCGGGGGTGGATGATTTGGTGCGGCAGGTTGTGGAACAGGAGATTGCTTCGGAGTAAGATCCTCGCAATGACATCACATGAATTGCCCCAAGTGTAGTTCCGAGTTGACGAAAAAATTTTACAAAGGCATGTTCGAGGTGGAGTCCTGCCCGAATTGCCGCGGCATGTGGCTGGATTTTCACGAACTGGACAAACTCGAAGATGTGATCTATGCCGAGGACGCGCACAAAGGTTCCCTTGTCCATTTTCAGAGGCAGACGGATTTTCCATGCCCGCATTGCGGCGCGAAATTGGATGAGTTCCAATATCGGCTGTATGATCTGAATCTGGACACCTGCGCGGAGAACGATCATGGTTTCTGGCTGGATGCGGGCGAGGATGAGCGTGTGATGGAAATTATGCAGAAACGCGCGGGGGATATCAAAAGAAAGCTGGACGCTGAATCGGAGTGGAGGCAAATGCTCAAGGGTATGCACGCATTTTTGGAACGGAAAAAGTGAACGAGAAAAAAACTGCCACATTTCAAGTGGCAGTTTTTTATGTTGTTTGTACTTAGTGGTGGCGAGATCGGTGGCGTTTTGGATGTTCCAAAATTTCGTCGATCGTCAAATCGGCGTGGGTTTCCTTGGCGGGGTGATAATGGACATGAACCCGTTTCACGTTTGGGATCGAGGTAAGCAGGATCTCCTCCACGCGGCTGGCAATGCGGTCGCCTTCGAACACGCTCAAGGCGCCGTCGATGCCGATGGTCAGATTCACTACAATGTGAGGTCCGAAGCGGTGCGCCTGCAATTCCTCCAGTTGAGTCACACCATCGATGGACTTCATCAACTCTGCGATGCGTTGGGCGAGGTCGTGACTGGGGATGATCGCCATGAGGTCGGCGGAGGATTCGCGCAGGATGAAAAGCCCGGTTCGCAGGATGAGCAGCGCCACGAGCGCGCCTGCGAGCGGGTCCACCCACGGGAGTCCGCGCTGACCGAGGAAGATTCCGATGGATGCGGCGCTGGCGGAGAACAGGTCGTTGCGATGGTCGTAGGCAAGCGCTCCCACAACCGGGTTTTTTGTTTCCCTGCCCAGTTTACGAATATACCATGTGAGAAATATTTTGATCGCCACGGTGATAAGCGCCACATACAAGGCAAGCGGATGCGACTCGGTGAAGGTTGCTGCGCCGTCCATGAAGTCCCAGACCTTGTCCACTGAATCCCAGAAGACGGCAATGGCGGTGGTAACGACGAATGACCCGATCAACAGCGAGCCGATACTCTCGAACTGACGATGCCCGTAGGGATGGTCGCTGTCGGCGGGTTTGTTCGCCATGCGCACGAAAATGCTGGCGGCGATGTAATACGCTACATCTGAAGTGGAGTTAATGCCTTCCGCCAGCAACGCCGGGCTATGTCCCAGCACGCCGAACGTTGTTTTGACGATGGCAAGCAGGATGTTCGTTCCCAAGCCGAGGTTGATGGCATGGAGACTTTTGCGGTTGCGTTCGTGTGTCATTTGATGGGATTAAACCACATGCATGTGGAAACCTGTGTACGGGTTTTTATGCCCGCCTAAAAATAAAAAAAGCCCCGCGTAATTTTCGCGGGGCGTGGCGGCTATGTTTACTTTTCTGATCGTCGCAAAATGAGCTTGGTCACTTCCTCTGACAATGCAGGGATGAGCGCCAACCCCAGCACCAGCCCCCATGCGCGCAAGGTGAGAGCTTGGGTATTGAAGATCGGTTGAAGGAAAGGCACGATGCAGACCAGAACCAGCAAGGTAATGGAAATTCCGACAGCGTACTGCATGTATCGGTTGGAGAAAATGCCGATCCTGAAGATCGAAGCGCGTTCCGAGCGGACGGTGTAAGCGCGGAACAGTTCCGCCAGTGAAAGGGTTGCGAAAGCCATCGTCTGGGCAGAGTAGACATCCACGTTGCGCCAGTCGTGAGCGAGCACGAACGAAAGCAGGTTCGAGCCTTCGGGAATGAGCGCGCCTGCTTCGAGATGCCATGCCAAACCCATGATGAAGGCGGTCAGTACCGCGCCAGTCTGGGCAAAGGTCTGCACGATGATGCCAATGCCCATCGAGCGGTTGACGATCGGCTCGGATTTGGCGCGCGGCTTTTGGTCCATGATGTCCGGGTCGCCTTTTTCCATTGCCAACGCCAGGGCAGGCGCGCCGTCGGTGATGAGGTTGAGCCAGAGCAGTTGAATGGCGGTCAGCGGCGCGGGCAGACCGGCAAGCGTCGCGAGGAAGATGATCATGATCTCGGCGACGTTGGAGGAAAGCAGGAAGAACACGAACTTGCGAATGTTCGAGTAGATGATGCGTCCCTGCTCCACAGCCGAGACGATGCTGGCGTAGTTGTCATCGGTCAGCACCATGTCGGCGGTGCCCTTGGCAACGTCGGTGCCGGTGATGCCCATCGCCACGCCGATGTCGGCGCGTTTGATGGCGGGTGCGTCGTTCACGCCGTCGCCGGTCATGGCAACGACTTCATCGTTGGCTTGCAGTGCATCCACGATGCGCATTTTGTGTTCAGGGGAGACACGGGCGAAGACATCGGTATCTTCGATGACTTGTTTGAGCTGGGCATCGTTGATCGCATCCAGATCCGCTCCGGTCATGACCTTTTTGCCGGGTCGCAGTAACCGGATGGATTCGGCGATGGCTCGGGCAGTGTTCGGAAAGTCGCCTGTGATCATCACGGTGCGGATGCCCGCATGGCGCGCCTTTTCGAGCGCGGGTTTTACTTCTGCCCGCGGCGGGTCGATCATGCCCATCAGACCGACAAAGACGAGATTCTTTTCGAGGTCTTCGGTTTTGACCTCTTCGATATTATCTGGGACGTTCTTTTCCAAACGATAGGCGAAACCCAGCACGCGCAGGGCGTCTTTGGTCATGGCATCGTTGGCGGCGAGGATTCTGCTGCGCGTCTCGTCGTTCAGGTCGCGCGGCTGGTCATCCATGCCCTGATATTTCGAGCACAAGGTCAGCACAATATCGGGTGCGCCTTTGACGGCAATGACATCCCAGTTCTTGTGCTTTTCGTTGGTGAACGGCGAAGGGTCTTCCGGGCTGGGTTTGGTCACATCGTGAATGGTGATCATGCGCTTGCGTTCCGAGTCGAACGGCACTTCGCTCTCGCGCGGATACGCTTCCTTGATCTCGACGGGGATCGCACCGGCTTTGGCTGCCGCAACGAGCAGTGCCCCTTCGGTCGGGTCACCGACGATGCGGTAGGTCTGGTTGGTTTCACTTTCCCCGGTCGTTTCGATGACTGAGTCGTTGTTCAATACGCCCAGCCAGAGGGTGGAAAGAATGGCGGGGTACTGCTTTGCATCCACGGTTTTGCCGCCTGCGAGGAACTCCCCTTTCGGCGTGTACCCGGTGCCTGAAACGCTGACAAACTGCCCGTCCGCCCAGATGCGGGTGACCGTCATCTCGTTCTGGGTCAGTGTGCCGGTCTTGTCGGAACAGATCGTCGTGGCAGAGCCGAGCGTCTCCACCGAAGAAAGTTTGCGGATGAGTGCGTGACGCTGGATCATCTCGCGCATCCCAAGCGCGAGGGAGATGGTGACCACGGCGGGCAGACCTTCCGGCACGGCGGCAATGGCTAGGCTGATGGCAATGATGAAGACTTCGGTGATCTGTTCGGCGAAGGTTGTGAAATATTCAGCCGGATCGGAAAAAAGACCACCGATCTCGGTATAGTTGAAGAGCGCCACGATGAACACGACCGCCACCAGTATCAACGAGCCGATGCTGAGCGATTTGCCGAGTTGGTCGAGCCTGCGTTGTAGCGGCGTTTCTTCGGACTCTACATTTTGCAGCATGGTGGCGATCAGACCGAGTTGGGTATTCATACCTGTGCTGGTCACCACGCCGCGTCCGCGCCCGTAGGAAACGACCGTCCCCATAAAGGCAGTGTTTTTACGATCACCCAGCGGCACGTTTTTATCGAGCACGGTCGCCGCGTTCTTTTGAACGGGCAGCGACTCGCCGGTGAGCGAAGCTTCTTCCACCCGCAGGTTGATGGCTTCGAGCAGGCGCAGGTCGGCAGGGATGAAGTTGCCCGCCTCAAGAAAGACAATGTCCCCCGGCACAAGGTTGTAGGCAGGGACAGATTTGCGCGAACCATCACGCAAGACCTGTGCTTCCGGCGCAGCAAGTTTTTTCAAGGCAGCCAACGCCTGTTCTGCGCGTTGTTCCTGAATGATGCCTAGCACGGCATTCAGCACGACAATTGCCATGATAGCAATTGCCTCCACGTAATCACCCAGCAGCGCGGAGATGATCGAAGCGACGATCAATAGGATGACGACGAAATTATTCAACTGCCCCCACAACAGGGCGAGGAAGCCCGGGCGCGGCGCTTCCTGCAATTGGTTCTGCCCGTAATGCGCCAGCCGTTTTTCGGCTTCGGCGCTGCTCAATCCTTCCGCGTGAACCTCAAGGTGTTTGAGCGTTTCCTCGGCGGTGAGAGCGTGAAATTCTTCCTGCATTAGTTCTTCCTGCGACATGCATGGCTCCTGAAAAAGAGATTGCCCTGACTTAAATTAAAACGAGACCACCACACCTCCCATGAGTGGTCTCGTCGATATGAATTTCCTCCAGCCGTGAACCGCAGCTGCAGTTCACGATTTTCAAAGCGCCCTGAGTGTATTCCTGTGCGAAGGGATTGTCAAGCAGAGTGCGCAGACAAAAGCGGTTGGATACGGTTACAATTCGGGCATGTCCAACCAAAAACCTCATCTATTGTATTTCTTCATAACCATCATCGTCATTGCGGTGATGACCTTGTTCGGTCCCGAGGAACAATCTCTGGGAGCGAATGTGCGGCTTGTCTACGTCCACGGAGCGTGGGTGATCACCGCCGAGATCGCTTTTATTGCGGCGGCTCTCGCCGGACTGTTGGGCTTGGTCCTGCGGCGGGACCTTTTCCACGCCTGGAGCGCCGCACTCGGGCGGACGGGGATCATCTTTTGGGTTTCCTACCTGCCCCTGTCCATGCTGGCGATGCAAAGCAATTGGAACGGTCTGTTCCTCGCCGAGCCGCGCTTCCGCCTTGCGATGATCTTTGCCATTACCGGTGTGCTGCTGCAGGTTGGTTTGTGGTTGTTCAGCATCCCCTGGCTTACTTCGCTGGCGAACATCATGTACATCATTGCCCTTCGTGTCATCTTTTCCTCTGCTGAGAACATCATGCACCCGCCGCCCTCGCCGATCTTCAACTCGGGGAATTACACCATCATCGTCTTCTTTGTCGGTTTGAACCTGCTTTCGTGGCTTGCAGCGTACTTCCTCACGCGTTTTCTCATGAACATCAAACCCAATAACTGAGCATCATTGTGCGCATCCGCTTCCAACTTATCGTTTTCATGTTGGTCCGCACCATCATGAATTCCGCCCACAGGATGGTGTATCCGTTTTTGCCCATCTTTGCGCGCGGTCTTGGTGTGGATATTGCCACCATGTCCCTGTTGATGACGGGGCGGTCTCTGCTTGGAGCCACCAGTCCGTTACTCGGTCCCATTGCTGACCGACGCGGACGCAAGTTCGGCATGTTGGCAGGCTTGGGCATCTTCACACTGGGGATTGCAATCGTTGCGATCTTCCCTTCCTTTTGGACGCTCGCGGCTGCGCTGGGTCTTGCCATGATCGGCAAATTCATGTTCGACCCTGCCATGCAAGCCTACTTCGGCGACCGGATTCCCTATCACCAGCGCGGTACCGCACTGGCAATCACTGAAGTGGCATGGTCGGCGGGCTTTATCGTCGGTGTGCCCGTTGCCGGTTTTTTGATTGACCGTTTTGGCTGGTCGGCGCCGTTCCCGCTGTTCACCATCCTTGGGCTGATCGCGGTCTTCGTCATCTGGCGCGTCGTCCCCAACGAAGACCCGCATCACGAACCGGTCAGTAACACGCGTGAAGGGTACCTGGCGGTTTTCAAATCCACGCCTGCGCTGGCGGGAATTTCGATTGCCTTGTGGGCTAGCGCGGCGAATGAACTGGTAAACGTCATTTTTGGGGTCTGGCTGGAGGATTCGTTCGGGCTGAAAATTGCGGCGCTGGCGGGCGCTTCAGCGGTGATCGGTATTTCCGAATTGAGCGGCGAAGGTCTTGTCGCACTCACGACAGACCGGCTCGGCAAACCCCGCGCGCTTGCCATTGGGCTGGTTGCCAATTCGTTTGCGGCGTTGCTGCTCCCCTTCATCGGGCAGACTCAGATCGGCGCGCTGATTGGCTTGTTCTTTTTCTACATCACATTTGAATACGTGATGGTCAGCCATATCCCGATGGTGACCGAACTTGTCCCTTCGGCGCGGGCGACGCTGCTCTCGCTCAATGTCACCGGGCATGCGTTGGGGCGCGCCTTGGGGGCGTTTCTGGCAGCATTTGTCTATCAACAATTTGGGTTCGTATTTGTGACGCTCATGGCAATACTCTTCAATGTGGCGGGCATCCTCGCTCTGCGCAGGATGCGAAAAGAATAAAGCCGGGGGTCTGGCGTTCTCGCGCCCCGGATCGTTCTTTCTGGATTCGGATGAATGCAAAATAAAAAGCCCTGTCTCGCGACAGGACTTTTATTTCGACAAGGGTGAATTACACGCCGGAGAGGCTGGAATTGATTCGGCTGAAGACGTTGCCGATAATCGGGCCGAGAATCATCAGAGCCGCGATAACAACGATGGCAACCAAAACGAGAATCAAAGCGTATTCAACAAGACCCTGGCCTTTTTCTTTGGGTGAGAACAACATGGCAAATTTTCTCCTTTCTTCAGAATTTCTCAAGAGACCTTCTTGAGATTGACTATATTTTACATTGACCGGCAGAAAATGCAAGTGTGTCAATGGCTTTTTCCCTAACAGTTATGTTAGCCTTACATGAACGAAAGCATGGTTAAATTAATATTATCTTAATTTTTTCAGGGGTCATACATAAAGAAACTCACCCTCGAAGAATGATTTCGGGGGTGAGTTTTGTTTGACGAGAAGGTTGGGTTAGAAGCCAGAGAGGCTGGAGTTGATTCGGCTGAAGACATTGCCGATGATCGGACCCAGGATCATCAAAGCCGCGATAACAACGATGGCAACCAAAACAAGAATCAAAGCGTATTCAACAAGACCCTGGCCTTTTTCTTTCGGGGAAAACAACATGGCGAATTTCTCCTTTCTTTATGGATTTCTCGGACAGACCGACCCGGGATGTTATTAATTTTACCCGCTTTGTAAAAAAAGGCAATTCTTTCATTGTTGTTTATTTTACATTAATGAAAGCTTTTCTAAATTAATACACGAATCCCGGCGTTTGGGCGATGACCGTCCCGCAGTGGGATTTCTGTGGTTAAATTACCCCGGCAAGCCATTATGAAGACCAGGTGATATTTATGCTCATCCATTCCGCATCTCAACTCCTTACCCTGGCAGGTGGACCCCAGCGCGGGGGGGCGCTTGGAAACCTTGGGATCATTCCGAACGGCGCAATCGTCATGCGCGATGAAAAGATCGTTGCGGTCGGCACCACGGAGGAACTCCGAAACGCCTACCCCGACGAACCCACTCTCGATGCCGGACGCTGCGTGGTCATGCCCGGATTTGTAGACCCGCACACGCACATCATCTGGGCGGGTGACCGCGCAGATGAGTTTGAACAGAAGATGGCGGGAACCCCCTATCTAGACATTCTGGCAGCGGGCGGCGGCATCCTTTCGACCGTGAGAGCCACACGCACTGCCAGCCTCGAAACCCTGATGGCGCAGACCCGTCCGCGTTTGTTGCGCATGTTTCGGAATGGAACCACCACCGCCGAAGCCAAGACCGGCTACGGATTGAAGATCTCGACGGAACTGCGCCTGCTCAAAGCCTTGTTGGCGCTCAACGATGAAAACCCGCTCGACCTAGTGTTCACCTTCCTCGGCGCGCACGCCATTGCCCCCGAATATAAAGACAACCCACAGGGATACACCGACGAGATCACCCACACCATGCTGCCGATGCTTAAGGAATGGTGGGAGACGCACGCCCCGCGCCTGCCCATGCCTTTTGTGGATGTCTTTTGCGAGACGAAAGCCTTCACCCTGGAACAATCGCGTCAGATCCTGACCCGGGCACGGGATCTGGGATTCCCGCTCAAGATCCACGCCGACGAGTTCGACAATCTCGGCGGCGCTGCACTCGCAGCGGAGTTGGGGGCTGCGTCGGCGGATCACCTCGTCGTCACGTCAGATGCGGATATCGAAGCGTTGGGCAGGTCGGATACAGTTGCCGTATCCCTGCCTTGCACGCCCTTCGGTCTGGCGGAATGTCATTACACGCCTGCGAAAAAATTGATCGAAGCCGACGCCATCTTTGCCCTCGCCACCGACTGCAACCCCGGTACGACCTGGAACGAATCGATGCAGTTTGCCATTGCGCTTGCCTGCCGTTCGATGAAGTTGACCCCCGCCCAAGCCATCGCCGCCGCCACGATCAACTCGGCATATGCCATCCGCAGGTCCGATACGATCGGTTCGCTGGAGGTTGGCAAACAGGCGGATTTGCTCATCCTGTCTGTCAACGATTACCGGCAGATCGGTTACCGGTATGGGACGAACCTTGTCAAGCAGGTCATCAAGCGCGGGCAGGTATATTCTGTGGATGTGGGGTATTATAGGGCGGCGTAACCGACTGGAAAAAAGCGCTCATGGATATCAAGTGGATCGTCTTCGCAATTATTCTCATTGTCAACGCAATAGCCTCATTCATTATTGCGATGATCTTGATGCGCAGACCACCCAAGCCGGGCATCCGTTCGCTTACATTCATGCTGTTTGGGTTGAGCGTGTGGTCATTTACCTATGCAATGATCACGCTTTCCCAATCGCTCGATTCGAAGATCTTCTGGCTCCGGCTGGAAAATATTGGCATTCAATCTGTACCGGTATTGTGGTTCTTCTTCGCCTTGAAATACACCCGGCTGGATCGCTGGCTGACAGGGAAACCAATCCAGTTCCTGTTTTGGGTCATTCCAACCATTTCACTGGTATTTCTATTCTCTGAAGACCTGTTCCATTATTATTACACAAACACACAAGTGGCGGCGGAAACGGGTGGACCGTTGATCATCAGTCGCGGACCGATGTATTGGGTGGCGCTCGCCCAAACGTATCCCTTAAGCCTGATGGGAACTGCCGTGCTGGTGTGGCGTTTTGTACAGTCGCGCACCACCTATCGCCGGCAGACCCCGTATCTGGTCGGCGCGCTGCTGGTCCCATTTGCCCTGAACATTGTTTACCAGATCGCCCCAGACATGCTGCCGATCTTCGATGTGCCGGTCGATCTGACACCGTTATCCTTTAATATCACCGCCATTTTGTTGGCGGCAAGCATCTTTGGTTTGCAGATGTTCGACCTGGTGCCGATTGCGCGTGATACGGTCATGGAGCACATCCCCGAAATGGTCTTTGTGGTGGACATCCATGACCGTGTGATGGATGCGAATGCCATGGCGCAAAAATGGCTGGGCAAATCCCTGTCGGAGATCGAGGGGCAAGATCCCATCGAAGTGTTTCGCAACTGGCCCCAATTGCTCAACCGTTTTTTTTTCACGGAATACTCGCGCGAAGAGATCGAAATTCCGGGCAACCCAACCCATACTCTGGAGATCATCGTCACTCCCATTTACAACCGCGCCAACAGCCTTGAGGGACGGGTGATCCTGGCGCGTGATATCACCGAACGCAAACTGCTTGAGACGAAATTAAAGTCGCTCAACCAATCCCTGCAAACGCAACTTGACGAGAATGAGCGGCTGCGACTCCAACTCCAGGAGCAAGCCATCCGCGATCCATTGACGGGTGTCTTCAACCGCCGCTTTTTCGCAGAAGCGCTGGATAAAGAGTCCGCGCGGGCAAGGCGGGAGGATGCACCTTTCTCAGTCATCATTTTGGATGTGGACCGCTTCAAACAGTTCAATGATACGTATGGTCATAAATGTGGAGATGTTGTCCTGCAATCGCTCGCAAAGTTTCTGACGGAGAACACCCGCCGCGGCGACATTGTCTGCCGCTATGGCGGCGAAGAGTTCGTCATCCTCATGCCGGATGCCGAGATATCCTCCGCCTATGAGCGTGCCGAACGTTTCCGTCGTCAATTTGAAAAGATGACCATCGAGTACGACGGCAAACTGCTCCACTGCACGTTTTCAGCGGGGGTGGCATCCTTCCCCCTTCATTCCATTTCCGGAGAGGCGCTTCTGAATTTTGCAGACCGGGCGTTGTATCACTCCAAGGAAAATGGACGTAACCGCGTAACCGTGTATTCCGCCGAAGAGGGAATTCCCTCATCTTCCAATTGAAAAATTCAGCCGTAGCGATGAAGCGGGAATTCATCCCGCAGCGCCTGTACTGAAAATTATTATTTAACCGAACCAATTCAGGAGGTACCATGCAGATCGATATTATTGGCGTGCCCATCGACCTCGGCGCAGACCGCCGCGGTGTGGACATGGGACCCAGTGCCATCCGGTACGCGCATTTGCAGAACAAACTCGAAGACCTCGGTTACACCGTCCGCGATGAAGGCAACGTGGAAGTACCCATCGCAGAAATGTGCAACATCACCAACCCGAAGTTGAAATACATCGACTGCATCATCCCAATGGCGAGACGTGTATCCGGCGCGGTATCCACTTCGGTGCAAGCTGGCAACTTTCCGCTCATCCTCGGAGGCGACCACAGCCTCTCCATCGGCTCGGTGCGCGGAGCAGCGCGCGGGCGCAAGATCGGCGTCATCTGGCTGGATGCACATGCAGATTTCAATACCGCCGAAACCACGCCATCCGGCAATATTCACGGCATGTCGCTGGCGCTGCTTGCCGGGCTGGGAGAGAAAAGCCTTGTCCAGCTTTGGGATGAAGCGCTGCCTGTCATCGACCCGCAGAAGATCGCCATCATTGGCGCGCGCGACCTTGACTCGGGCGAAAAGGTCAACCTGCAGGATGCGGGCGCAATGGTAATGAGCATGGAGCAGATCGACCGCTACGGCATGGTGACCGTACTTGAGAAAGCCATCGAACGCGTCAGCCGTGACGTGGACGGTATCTTCCTTTCGTTGGATCTCGATGCGCTCGACCCTCAACACGCGCCGGGCGTGGGCACACCGGTCCCTGCCGGGCTGACGCAGCGCGAAGCGCATCTCGCCTGTGAAATGATCGCTGAAACTGGAAAACTCATCGGCATGGATCTGGTGGAAGTCAACCCGATCCTCGATGTTCAAAATCAAACGGCGTTGCTGGCGGTGGAGTTTGCACTCTCCGCACTCGGACGCCGCATCTGGAATGGAAATGCATGAAACCAACACTACAGGATCTGGAACGACTCGCACGCGGAGCGGGAGCCATTCTCCGCGAAAGTTACAACACGGAACACACGGTTCATTACAAAGGGATCATTGATCCTGTGACCGAAGCCGATCACGCCTCTGAAGCCTTTCTGCTCGGTGAGATCAAAGCGCGCTTTCCCGAGGGACACATCCTTGCGGAAGAAAGCGGAAGCATTCAGGGCACCAACGAAGACATCTGGTACATTGACCCGCTGGATGGCACGGTCAACTTTGCGCATCACATCCCCATCTTTTGTGTTTCCATCGGATTTGCTTCGCACGGCGTGCTGACTCTTGCCGCCGTCTACGACCCGATGCGCGATGAAATGTTCACCGCCGAAAAAGGCAAAGGCGCATTTCTAAACGGAAAGCGGATTCAGGTCTCTGCTGTGAATGAGTTGGAAAAGAGTCTGCTCGTCACCGGTTTTCCTTACGACACATGGAACACCGAACTGGATAACTTCAAATATTTCGAGCGCCTCGCCAAGCGGACGCAAGGGGTGCGCCGTCTTGGGTCTGCCGCGTTGGACCTTTGCTACGTAGGCGCCGGGCGTTTTGACGGGTTCTGGGAGTTCAAACTCAAGCCGTGGGACATTGCCGCCGGAGGCTTGATTACCGCCGAAGCCGGAGCCACAGTCACTGCTGTGGATGGCAGCGCGGACTATCTCATCCCGCTCACCATCCTCTCCACCGCGCCTGGGATTTATCAGCAGGTAAAGGAACAGTTGAAGTAATCTTATGTTTTAGGATGCGGACGAGCACGGAAAACACGGAAAGGAAAATCTGTGAAACCAGCGCTCATCCGCGTCCTCATGCTTTTAAAAACGAACTCACCCCGAAACAAGTTTTCGAGATGAGCGCTCGTAAATCAAAAACCGAACATTATCAGTGGGCCCGGCAGGATTCGAACCTGCGACCAAGCGATTATGAGTCGCCTGCGCTAACCGCTGCGCCACGGGCCCCATCAAAACAATTAGCGATTAGCAGTCAACATTTCGAGCTGTGCGCTAAAATGCCAAAGGCTAACCGCTAACCGAGAGCGGGAGATGGGATTCGAACCCACGAAATGTCAGCTTGGAAGGCTGATGCCTTACCACTTGGCGACTCCCGCAAAGCGAGCCTGATTTTACATGCTAGCGCCCTGTCAGTCAAGCACCTTGACCATCCGGATACAATACAGTAAAATACCGCCCGCGTTAATCAATGCCCTCGTAGCTCAGTGGATTAGAGCGCTTGCTTGCGGAGCAATAGGTCGCGTGTTCGAGTCGCGCCGAGGGCGCCATCAAAAAACCGTCTTGTGGGCGGTTTTTTGTTTTAAGTCGTCGTGTCCCATCGAGGGATGATTCGAGGCACGCCGAGGGCGTTCCAAGCCGCCTTTTTGTATATAATCGAGCCCATGACAAAAAAGAAACCGCACATCCTCCTCACCAATGACGACGGCATCCGGTCGCCGGGATTATGGGCTGCCGCCAGTGAACTCGCCAAGGTCGGCTACGTCACCGTTGCTGCGCCGCGCGAACAATCCACTGGCATGGGACGCAGCCTGCCCAGCACCTCGGATGGCATCATCCGCAAGGAACAGGTACAGGTCAACGGTCAGGAATGGAGCGTGTACGCCGTGGGTGGCTCTCCGGCGCAAGCCGTGTTGCATGGTGTCCTTGAGATCGTTCCGCACAAACCGGACCTCATCGTTTCGGGCATCAACTACGGCGAAAATGTCGGAATGGGCATTACCATCTCCGGCACGGTTGGTGCGGCGATGGAAGCTGCCTCACTTGGGTTCCCGTCACTTGCGGTTTCACTCGAGACCGATGCACATCATCACCTCTCTCATTCAGATGAGATCGACTTCAAGGCAGCAGGATATTTCACGGCATATTTTGCGAAGATCATCCTGGGCAGGCAACTCTTCAAAGGTGTGGATGTGCTGAAGGTGGAAGTACCGCGTCATGCCACGCCGGAAACGGGGTGGGAAGTCTCGAGGCTTTCACGCCACCGATACTATCAACCGATCCCTGCCACGCGCGCCTCATGGGATGTGCCCGGTCCCATCGGCTATCAACATGACAGCACCATAGATCAGGAGCCGGAAGGCACCGATGTGTATGTGTTGCGGAAGAAAAGAATGGTCGCGGTTACCCCCATCGACCTCGACATGACCGCCCGGGTGGATTTAACCGAGTTCGAGAAACACTTGCGAAAATAACCGCATGGAATCCGAAAATTCCATTTCTGGATAACACTTCGAATCTCTTTAGGTCCTGTAAAAAAAATGCCGCAGAGATTTTCATCTGCGCATTTTTTATGCGCGGATCATGGTCAGCAGCATCTTGAATTTTTGAACGGCTTTAAGTGCGTGCGGTTCGTTCGCCGGCATGATGATGGCGTCTCCGGCTTGGAGTTGGTAAGGCGTACCCGAAATTCTAACCTCGGCTTCGCCCTCAAGGATGTGAACCAACGCGTCGAATGGGGCGGTGTGTTCGCTCAAGCCTTGTTCTTTGTCGAAAGCAAACAGGGTGACATTGCCTGTGTCCGTTTTGGTGATCTGGCGGCTGACAACCGAGCCTTCCTGGTAGGTGACCATATCGGCGATGTGCAGGATTTCTGATTTAGGGGCAGTAGACATGGGTTCCTCCAAAACTAGTTAACCACATACGAATAAAATTGAATATGATTTTTATCACACGGTCATACTTCTTCCGGCGGTTTGACCTGGCTAAACTCGCGCCAAAGTAACAGGTCATACACGATCTTCAATCCGCCGCATAAAAAGAACGGCACGCTCAACAGGTTGGGCATGCTGAAGAAAATGCCAGTCAGCGCGGGGGAGAGAGATGCGCCCACGGAGCGCGCGATGCCGGTCACACCCGCGGCGGCGGACCGTTCGTCTGGAGCCACAACAGCCATCGTGTAGGATTGACGCGTGGGTACATCCATTTGAGAGATGCTGAAGCGCAGCAGCAGAGTCCCAATGGCGAGGGGCAGGGTGGGCATCAGCGGGACGAGGATCAGGAGGATATTGGAGGGGATGTGGGTGAAGACCATCGTGTTGATCAGCCCGAATTTGTCAGCGAGTTTGACGGCAAGCAGGGACGAAATGCCCGCCAGAATGTTCGCGCCGAAGAAGATGCTGCCGAGAATGCCTGCATCCACGCCGAAGCGGATGTGGAACCAGTAGGCGATCATGCTTTGGACGATGAGACCGCCTGCGAAGGCGTCGAGTGCGAATAAGGACGAAAGTTTGAAAACCACCTTGCGAGACTTGTGCAAGCCCAAAACTTTTTTTACAGAGTTGGCTTCACGTTTGACTTCAATGGCAGGGGAAACTTGCAGAAATAGAATGGCAATGAGAAAACCGCCTACAGCGTAGCCAGTGAGGATGTAACGATAGGAGTCGAATGCCGTCCAGCCGCTGAGTTGCAGGAGTTGAGCGAGCCATCCGCCGGTGAGTGCGCCAATGGCGGTAGAGAAAGACCCGGCAAGGTTGTACCAGGCGAATATTTTTGTGCGTAGTTTATCGGGCAGAAGTTGACTCAAGCCCGCCTGTTCCACCGAGAGGAAGGGACCGATCTCATTTCCGCTTGGGCTGATGACGCCGATGATGGCGGCAAGAAGCAGGATGATGAGGTTATCGGTGAGCAGAAAAACGACGCCCGCGCCCAGCATCAGCAATGCGCCAATAATGAGCGTTTTCTTGCGTCCGAAACCGTCTGCATGGGTGGTGAGGTAAAGCGAGATGACGGCATCTCCGGCAAGGGTGAAGGTGAAAAGCAAACCGGCTTGCTGTTCGGTGAGACCGGCCTCAGAGAGGTATAAGACCAGCACCACCGAGAGAAAGCCATAGCAGAACATGCGGATGATGCGCGTGGTGAAAAGAAGGGGAAGATCGAGGGTTGGCATTATCTCACAACAATTCTTTAAGGATGGCAAGCGTTTCTGCTTTGCCGCCGTATCCATTTTCGCCGCCAGGGCCCACACACGAAGGGCAACCGTCATCGCAGGCGCACTCGCTCACCAGTTCATACGCGCGGTGAATCAATTCATCGTGCAGCTCGAATAACTTTTCGCTGAACCCGATTCCAGCCGGGACGAGATCATACAGCACGATGGACGGCTGCCCGTTGACCGCCGCCCATGCTGGCTCGGAATAAATGCCCAGGTCTCCCGCATCACACATCAGGAAGAGCGGCGCGAGGTTGCCCAGCACGAATCCCAGCCCTGTAAGCCCGCTGCGAATGCGGACGTTCTGCTCCACCTTGCGATGGCAACTGTGACAAAGTGTAGTGAGATTTTCCAATCGGTTCGCCATCTCTCGGTCGAGGACACCATCACGGATGAACGCGCGGAACGGCGTTTTGTGATGTACATCATGCTCGCGAACCGTCTCCACCGCGCCGCACACCTGACATTTGAACTGGTCTCGTTTTCTGGCAGCGAGTCTCACCTTTTGCCAATCCGGTCCGTAGTCGTTCGGGTCATTGGTCCACAGACCGGCATCGCGCAACTTCTTCAACGCAGACTCAGACAGCACGATCCAATATCCTGTCGTCTGCAACTCGGATGGCGGCAGGTCGAGCGGTTCCTGACCGAGATTCTCGTTGGTGAACCAGCGCAGTTTGCGAAACCCAACCACCTGCGTAGTGACCTGAATCTCGCCATAGCCCTTTTCACAGCCTTTGACCGCGATTTGGTCGTTCAACGAGGTGATCTGAATTTCGGATTGCTGCTGCGCCTCGGTGAAATAATCCAACCCGACCGGCACGAGATGGGCGATGTGATTTTCGAGATCGAGTTCCTGCACAAAATACTGCTGTGCCTCGTGCATGTAGATCGCGCCGGGATGAACCATCCAATTGGCAGATTCGCCGTCTACGGTGCCCACGATCGTCGGTCGTCCATCGTCCGCGGTCGTGTGTAAAACAATACTTTGCGGTGACGCCGAACGCAGGGAAATGTTCGCGGCGGGATAGGCGTCTTGCATCCAATAGAATTTTTCGTTGGAGAAGTGCGCTTCGTTATTGGAGAGCAGAAAGCGGAGATATTCCTCGATCAGTTCCCACGATAACGAACCGAAACTTTCACCGTTTTGAAAAGGCAGTTCAAACACCGCACAGCGCAGATGCTCCAACAGAATCAACAAATGATTCGGGTTGACCAGCGCCATTTCCGGCGAACGCTCGAAGAAATATTCGGGATGATGCGCGAGGAACTGGTCGAGCGGATTCGGCGATGCGACCAGGATCGAAACGGCAGGCGAATCGCCGCGTCCCGCCCGCCCTGCTTGCTGCCGCGCGCTTGCAATCGTGCCGGGGTAGCCCACCATCAGCGCCGCACCCAATCCGCCGATGTCAATGCCAAGTTCAAGCGCGTTGGTGGCGACCACAGTCTTGACCGAGCCGTCGCGAAGTCCCTGCTCGATCTCGCGGCGTTGGTGTGGGAGGTAGCCAGAGCGATAGCCACGGATTTGATTTTCGATTTTTGATTTTTGATTTACGATTTGGGTTTGCAGGTGGGTGAGCAGGATTTCCACACTCCGTCTCGTCCGCGCAAAGACCACAGATTGAACATTGTGTGCCAGCAATTGATTCGCCAGCCGCACGCCTTCGAGTAGGCTGCTCTTTCGCAAGCCGAGCGTTGAATTCAATACAGGCGGATTGAAGATGATGAAGTGGCGTTCGCCGCGGGAGGAGCCGTCATTGTCCACGAGTTCGACGGGTTCTTCGATGAGCGTCTCCGCGAGTTCCTTCGGGTTGCCGATGGTCGCCGAAGCCAAAATAAATTTTGGCGTACTCCCATAGAATTTTGCCACGCGCTTGAGTCTGCGGATGACATTGGCAACGTGCGAACCAAAGACTCCACGATAGGTATGCGCCTCGTCGATGACGATGAACTTCAGGTTGGAGAAGAAGTCGCTCCAGTTGGCATGATGCGGCAGGATGCCCGTGTGCAGCATATCGGGGTTCGAGAGAATGATACGGGCGGTCTTGCGAATGGTGGGACGTTGGGCTTGCGGGGTGTCGCCGTCATAGATTGACGATTTTAGATTTACGACATTGTGCCCGTAGGGTATTTGAGATTGGAAAGATTCCAGATTCGCGTATTGATCTTGCGCCAACGCTTTGGTGGGAAAGAGAAAGAGAGCCCTGGCTTCGGGGTCTGCCAGCATTCGCGCAAGGACGGGCAGGTTGTAGGCGAGAGTCTTTCCGCTGGCGGTGCCGGTGGAGAGGACCACATTGCGACCGGCGCTGGCATGAGTCCACGCGGCGAGTTGGTGGGAGTAGAGCAGGGAAATGTTCCGGGTGGATAAGGCTTCTCGAAGCGCATCCGGCACATCGTCAGGAAAAGGATGCGTTTGAGCGGGGCGCGGGGGAGTCGTGCGCCAGGCAAAAATATTCGGCGCGGTCTCGTCATCCTGCTTCCAAAATTCCAAAAGAGAATCGAGGTTGTTCAAAGGTTTCATTAAGGCAAGGTCAATAGAATTATAGAATGCGCAATAAACTTTTTATATTGCTGGGTTTTCACGCATGTTGGGGGCTCGTGCTTGCGTTGAGTATATCAAAGTACGGTTTGGGCGTTTCGACGGATTCCACAGCATACATGTTCACCGGTATAAATTGGGTCGCGGGCAACGGGCTGGTCGATTTCAGCGGCGGACAATATGTGTTGTGGCCCCCGCTCTACCCCATGCTGATCGGCTTTTTGCATTTGACCGGTTTGAGCGCGTTCGCCGCCGCGCACGTCATTCAATTCACGGTGTTCGCGCTGGTTGCATATTTTTCATCTGTGCTGCTGCTCAAACTTTTTCCCGATGACTTTGCGTTCGCATTCCTCGGTGCGTTCCTCATCGCAGTTGCGCCGGTCTCGGTCTCCACATTTCTGATGGTGAGCACCGATTATCTCTTCATGCTCTTTCCCATCGTCGCCGCCCTGTTGGTTCAACGCTATTCAGAAAAAGAGGATTGGACGACTCTGACCCTGCTCGGCTTGACCGTGTCGCTCGCCATGCTTTCCCGCTATATTGGCTACGCTCTCGTTCTTTCCGCGCTGATAGCGGTCCTGTTCACTTCAAGCGGATCGCCCCTCAAGCGCATCCTGCGAGCCGCCTACGCCGGTATCTTTTCGCTTGCCCCATTTTTGTGGATGTTCAATACATGGACGCTCACCAGCGAAAGCAGGCGCGCGCCGCTTCCATTTGGCGAATACGCGTCGCAATTCACTGTCGGCGTGATCGCCATGTTCACGGTCAACCACGTACCAGACACGGAAGATGTGACCGCCTTTCATCATTGGCTGGTGTGGGGGTGGGTGTTTTTGGCGGTGGTCTTGCTTGTGCTTCTTGCAAGGCGTGTAAAGGTCTTCACACCGCTGACCGTTTTTCTGTTCGGCTTTGCGGGTGTTTACACGGTGGCGTTGTTCACCAACGCGCTGATCGCCTACTTCAACCGCCTTTGGGGACGCTTCCAACTGCCGGATTATGTGCCGGTGGTTGTCCTATTCCTGCTGGTCATCGGGCATGGTCTGCGCCATTTGAAGGAACATGGTTCCCGCTTTTATCTTCCAATGGCGATCTTTGGAATCGGGTTCCTTTTGTTCTTCAGCGCGGCGCAATTGAACCGAACTATTTTGTTACTGCGCGATGCAACCAATGGAATGATCCCTGAGAACGGTATCAACACAGCAGAGATGAACAAGAACGCGATCATCCAATACTGGAAACAAAATCCGCCGCAGGGCGAATATCATCTGTTCGCCAATCACACGGCAGCGGTGGCATTCCATACGCAGCACATGACCGATGCTTCGCCGAGAAAAACACCCATGTATAGTGAAGAAATTTACCCGCTCGAAGATTACATTGGCTATCTATTTCCAGATGGGAATGATGTGTATCTGATGTGGATCGAACCGAATTCGTATGAGCATGTGTACCTGCCGCATGAATTTGCCCCCATCGCGGAGATCGAAGTCATTCTTGAAAACGAGGACGGCGGCTTATATCGCCTACATCCCATCCGGTAGGCGCTCGCCTTTGTGCAGCAAGCGGAACGTCCACGCGCCCACAGCA
Organism: Anaerolineales bacterium UBA2395; assembly: GCA_002343775.1. Lineage (GTDB taxonomy): Bacteria > Chloroflexota > Anaerolineae > Anaerolineales > Villigracilaceae > Villigracilis. Next base: position 128,870 of record DDSH01000024.1, on the reverse strand, counting down.
AGCGGGAACCAGAACGTCACTGCGCGGTAGATGAGCGTGATGACCACGGATTGACTCCAGTTGACATTGAGCGATGTCAGCGCGATGGGCATGATGCCTTCTACAATGCCGATCCCCGAAGGCGTGGGCGAAACGATCAAAAAAAGATATGCCATTGCGAATCCTGCCACAATGGTGCCCGCAGAAAACGGGACCTCGAACGCAAGGAACGAGCAGATCAGGACAAGCATCAACAAGCCTTTGTCGAAGATGCCCCACAAGACCGGGCGGATGAGGCTGGACGGTTTCTCGGTAAGCCCGGCAAACCCGTCTGCGATCTCGTGTGCGAATTCATGCGCGCGTTCTTCGCTCAAATAATTTTCCTTGCGGAAGAGATGCACGACCCAGTTGACACCACGCACCAGTTTTGCCAGCAGGTTCCCCAGTTTTTCTGCCGAACGATAGCCGATGTAAAGAACCATTCCATACGAGAGCGCGATCCCGAACAGGAAGAGCGAGGCAGAAATTTCACCCGCGTTCAGGTCATTGCGACGGATGAGAACGATGATGCCCAATGCAAGGATGACAAGGAATGCGATCTGGTCGAGCAGGAGGAACAACGCCGCTGCCACCGTCACCTTGCCGGTGGGATGCCCCCGCCGGTGCGCTTCTCTCGCAAAGAGCGCCACTCCACCCGCCCCGGCAGTGGGAGCCACAATGTTGATGAAGTTCGCCGCCGTGGCAATGCGGCTGAGAGTCAGCACATCTTCGTGGACGCCAAGTAAATGAAAGATCGACTGGTACATCCTTCCGCTGGAGATGAACCAGATGGTCTGGATTAGAAGCGCGAGCAGGAAGAATCCCAGATGAGCCTTTTGCAGGGTGAACAGGATGGTTTCGAGTTCACTGAAACTCAGCCCTACGATGATCATTCCCAGAAACAGGATGACGACTACGAACAGTTTTTTCATAAGCGCAGAGTTGGGTGAGGATGATCGTCCATCGGATTATGGGGTTACGATGGGAAGCTGCTCGGTGTTGACTGATACCTCTACATTTGTTGCGAATACCCAGCCGTTCTCCTCCGATTGTCCGCCACATGCCGCAAGAAAAATTGATAAAAGAATGAACAGGGTCAGTTTATTTTTCATAATGTATCCGCTTAAAAGATGAATTTCAACACTACCTGACCACGTCTGCAATTGAGGTCTTCTCCAGTTTATTCGAAACGTAGTCGCGGATATCCTTAAAGACCCTGGTTAGTTTCTTCTCTTTCTCAATCGGCGTGGACTCGTAAAAATTCTCGCTGACTGATTCTGTCGGGGCAAGAGCGCCATCGAACAAGCGGATAACATCCGCAAGGAAAATCTGATTAGGGCGCTTGGCAAGTTGATAACCGCCTTTTTGTCCCTTGGCGCTGCGCAGGAAGTGCGCACGCTTCAACGCCAGCATGAGCTGTTCTAAAAACTTGGGTGGAATGCCCTGCGCGGTGGCTATCGTTTCAATGGAAATATAGCCTTCATCTTCATTGCGGGCAAGATAGACAAGGGCGAGCAAAGCATATTCACTGCGGGTGGTTAGTTTCATTTCAGATCATCTTCTTTCGTATTCAAAATCGATAATTAGTATAGTGGAAAAGGGAACACTGTCAAGCAGGTGACTTTTGTCTAAAACAGGATGACGAATTCCTTGACAAAATTCAGCTGCTGAATTATGATTTCGATAAACAAATCCTATTGGATTACTAGGAATTCATAAATAAGCGAGTTTGGGCTGAAACCTAGGTCAGAAACGAACTTTTTATTTATCTCCAAACCCTACTAAGTCAATAGGATTTATGTACAAAAATTAGTATTAGGAGAAACAATATGCGAAAACAAACTTTAACATGGCTGTCGCTTTTTCTCGTAATGGCAGTCACCCTTTCAGCGTGCGGAACGGCAGGAAGCGCTGAATCAACCTCGGCTGAGTCTGAAGCGGGCGCTTCATCCGAATTGAGCGGCACGTTATCCATTTCTGGCGCGTTCGCCCTCTACCCCATGATGACCATCTGGGCTGAAGAGTTCACCAAACTGCATCCTGATGTTCAATTCGATGTGCAGGGCGGCGGCGCGGGCAAAGGCATGACCGATACCATCGCAGGCGCAGTGGACATTGGCATGATCTCGCGCAGCATCAAGCCGGAAGAAGAATCGCAGGGCATCTTTTGGGTGTCCGTGACGAAGGATGCGGTCTTCCCGATCATCAATGCGGAGAACCCCGTGGCAGAGAAGCTGATGGCGCAGGGCATTACCCAGGAGATCTATAACAAGATCTACATCACCGGCGAGATCACCACTTGGGGCGAAGTTGTGGGTGACCCCTCCATCACCGATAAGATCAATGTCTTCACCCGTTCGGATGCCTCCGGCGCGGCGGAACAGTGGGCAAAGTACACGGGCGGTGAAGCGCAGGAAGACCTGCTCGGCATCGGTGTGAACGGCGAGCCTGCCATGCTCGACACCATTTTGAAAGACCCGCTTGGCATTGGCTTCGGCAACCTCAACAGCATCTTTGACTTGAGCGGCGGCAATCTGGTGCCTGGCATTCTCATCCCGCCGATCGACATCAACGAGAACGGCACTGCAGATGCCGGTGAGGTTTATACCGTGAAGGAAGATGCGTTCGGAGCCGTGGCGAATGGAACATACCCATCTCCTCCCGCCCGCTTTGAAAACCTCGCCACGCTCGGCAAACCCGAAGGACTCGAACTTGAATTCATCAAGTGGATCCTGACTGACGGGCAACAATATTTGGAAGCGGCAGGCTTCGTTCCGCTCACTCCTGAGCAGCAAGCCGAGTCTCTTGCAAAACTCGAACAATGAGCGATATTCAACTCAACAATACTTTGAAAACAGAAGGTCGGCTTAGCCGACCTTCTACGCCGTCTCGTGCTCGAACAGACCGCGCCGCGCAACGCACATTTTTTATCATCACACTTGTGCCTGTGGCGCTCATTCTGATCGTGGCTGTGGCATTGGTTGTTCGCGCATATCCTATTCTCAATTCATACAACCTCAGCGATCTCCTGCTCGGCGAAACCTGGCGGCCCAACAACGGCGAGTTTGGGTTCCGTCCGTTCATCCTCGGCACGCTGTGGGTGACGACCGTTGGCGTGCTGCTTGCGGTTCCTCCTTGTTTATTGGTTTCTGTCTATCTCGCCGAGTATGCCCACAACCGCACACGCACCATCGCCAAACCCATTCTAGACGTGCTTGCCGCCATCCCGCCTGTGGTCTACGGTGTGTGGGGATTGCTGTCTATTGTGCCTTTTGTGGATGACGTACTCGCGCCTCTTTCTGAACGTTGGTTTGGTTCCGTTTCGATCTTCTCTGTCACCCAGCCGACAGGGTTCGGCATCCTCGCAGGCGGAATCGTGCTGGCGGTGATGATCTCTCCGCTGATCATCTCGGTCATCTTTGAAGTGCTATCCACCGTCCCCAACGACCTGCGTCATGCATCTCTCGCCGTCGGCGCAACAAAATGGCAGACCATCCGCACGGTGGTCTTGCCGCAAGTGTTACCCGGCATTGTCGCTGCCATTGTGCTGGGAGCCTCTCGCGCACTCGGCGAAACGATCGCTGTGTTGATGGTCGTCGGCAACGTCCCGAACATCCCCACCTCCGTATTTGATACGGCGTATCCGCTGCCCGCACTGATCGCCAACAACTACGGCGAGATGATGTCCATTCCGCTGTACGATGCGGCTCTGCTCGGCGCTGCACTTGTCTTATTGGTAGTTATCCTCATCTTCAACATTCTCTCCACACTGGTGCTCCAGAGATTCTTGAGGCGCTCATGAAATTCCAAAAGAAACATTTCGAACGGCGTCACATTGTCGAACTGGTTATCAAGACCATCATGCGGCTGGCACTCTTCATCGTGGCTGGTACGCTTGGTCTAATTTTATGGACAATCATCTCACGCGGCTTGCCTTCGCTCTCATGGGAGATGGTCTCGCAAGTTCCCAAAGGCGGATATTACATGGGCAAGGACGGCGGCATTCTCAATGCCATCATTGGCTCGGCATATCTTGCCACGGGCGGCACATTGCTTGCCATGATATTGAGCGTTCCAATTGCCCTTTATCTCAAAGCTTATCTTGGCAAATCTCGCTGGGGTGATTACGTCCGCCTTTCATTAGATGTCCTGTGGGGCATTCCTTCAATCGTGTACGGCGCGTTCGGTTTCGCACTGATGGTCCTTTTGGGAATGCGCGCTTCACTTCTCGCGGGCATCATTGTTCTCGCGCTCGTTGAACTCCCCATCATGACCCGTGCCATGGACGAAGTCATCCGCCGCATGCCCTCGGACTTGGAACATGCCGCACTCGCGCTTGGCTCCACCAAATTCGAAGTGGCGATCAACATCATCACCCGCCAAATGCTGCCCGGCATCATCACCGCCATTTTGCTGGCATTCGGGCGCGGCATCGGTGATGCGGCGTCCGTGCTATTCACCGCAGGCTACACCGACCGCATTCCAACCTCACTGATGAATCCCACCGCGTCGCTTCCGCTCGCTGTCTTCTTCCAACTCGGCTCACCCTACCCCGAAGTCCGCGAGCGCGGATATGCAGCCGCATTGATCTTGACCATCGCTGTACTGTTGGTCAGTTTCGGGTCGCGTTGGTTGGCGGCGCGGTTAAATCGATATACGATCAAATAACATCGTCATTGCAAGGAGGGTGATCTTCCCGCCGAAGCAATCTCATTATCAAGTTGGAGATTGCTTCGGGCAAAGAACAAGAACGCCCTCGCATTGACGGAAAAGGACGATATATGAACAACACCCACATTCAAGTAAAAAACCTCAACGCCTATTACGGCAAGCAACATGCCTTGAAAGACATCAACATCGAAATCCCCAAGAACCAGATCACAGTCATCATGGGACCCAGCGGTTGCGGCAAGACAACTTTATTGAAGACCTTCAATCGCTTCTTTGAATTGAATGAGAACGTCAACCTCACCGGCGAAGTGCTGGTGGACGGTGAGAACATCTACGACCCCAACGTGGACGTGACCGAAGTCCGCAAGGTGGTTGGGCTGCTCGCGCAACGCCCCACGCCTTTGCCCATGTCCATTTACGATAACATCGCCTACGGCATGCGCATCCACCAGATGAAGAAAGACCGCGCCGCATATAAAAAGTCGGTGCGGCATTATTTGGAGATCGCCGGTCTGTGGGAGGAAGTCCACAAGCGGATGCACGACCCCGCCACCTCGCTCTCCATCGGACAGCAGCAACGCCTCTGCCTCGCCCGCGGCTTGGCAGTCGAACCGGAAATTATCCTCGGCGATGAACCCACCTCCGCGCTCGACCCGATCTCATCACAGAACATCGAAAGCCGCTTGCTCGAATTGAAGAAAGATTACACCATCGTCATCGTGACGCATACGTTGCGTCAGGCAAAGCGTCTGGCTGACCATGTCATTTATATGTACCTCGGTGAAGTAGCAGAAGCAGGTCCCGCACACGAAGTATTTACCAACCCCAAACACGAGCGCACCAAGCAGTATCTTGAGGGGTTATTCTAAAGACCTGTAGTTTCGCTAAAAGTTGCCCTTGAAGGCGTTGATGATCTTTGTAGGATTGTTGATCATTGTGCTCGGCATCCGCACACTGGTGCTGGCGTTGCAATAAGTTTCCTGAAAGCAGGCAGCCCGTCATGGAGAGGTGTCTGTGACGGGTTGCACCAACTCAATGGGGAAGAATCACCAAAGTCCTGGCATGAGGCGGTACTTCGTCTTGCGTGTGAATTCCCTGTAGCCGGGTAATTCATCCTGTAATGTTTTATCCTCAAGGGATGTGCGTACGACGAGGACGACGAACAGCAGGGCGGCTGGAATGAACGCCCAGAGGGAGTTCAATAACACCGGCGTGGCAAGATAGGTCCACAGCGCGCCTGCATAGCCGGGATGACGGACAAAGCGGTAGGGTCCTGTCGAAACGACATGATGACCGCGGTCGTTTTGAATCCGCACCACGCCGGAGAAGAAGCGGTTTTCGATCAATGCCCATGAACCAACCGCGAAGCCGAGAACGATCACGAGCAGGGAGACGATCACGGCGACGGGCGGGAGGGGTGGTGTCCATTCCAAACGCTTATCCAAACCCGAAACGGTCAAAATAAGGGCGGAGCCGAACGCCAGCATGGGCGCAAGGATTTTGTCCCACGACTTTGCGTTTTGCAATTCGATGGAGCGGGCCCGCTCTGCAAGAATGTCGGGGTGGCGGCGCGCTGCCAGGGCGCGGCTGACAATGAACCCCAAAGCGCTGAGGATGGCGTATGCCCACGCCTCCAGCCAAGTCCACGCACCAGAGATGATCATCGGCAGGAACGGGATGACGAAGACCACCACGATCATCAAGAAAATACGCGGCAATGTAAATGTTCGCTTAGTTTCGGTCATGAGACCCTCCATAACCAGTATAATCATTCGAAGAACTGGAAACAATCATGAAAACAAGAAGACTGCTCCTTTTGCTCCTGCTTGCTCTGGCGATGGTTCAAACTGTCTTTGCCCAAAGCCGCGAACCGATCGCAGTTGTGCTGACCGCGGACGGTCCCATCATGCCGCCGATGCTGGAATACATTAGCCGTGGCATCGAAACCGCCGACCGGCGCAATGCGGAAGTTGTCATCATCCAGCTCAACACCCCCGGCGGCAGCGTGGATACCATGTTGAAGATCATCACCGAGATCCGCGCCAGCGATGTGCCGGTGGTGGTGTATGTTGCGCCAAAGAATGCCATTGCCGGTAGCGCCGGTGCGATGATCACGATGGCGGGACACGCCTCTGCCATGGCACCGGAGACGTCGATCGGCGCATCCAGCCCCATCACCAGCTCGGGTGAAGACCTGAACACCACAGCCGATACGAAAGCCAAGGAGATCATCAAAGCCTCCATCCGCCCGTTCGTCGCGCCGCGCGGCGAGGAGGCGCTGTCGCTTGCCGAAGCCATGATCGACGAAGCCAAAGCCGCCACCGCCGACGAAGCGCTGGAAGTGAATCTGATCGACTTCATCGCCGACGACCTCGAAGACCTGTTGCAGGTATTGGATGGATTTACCGTCCAAGTGGGCGATGCCCCGCGCACGTTGAATACCGAAGACATCGAAGTACAGACGCTCGACATCAGTTTCATCGAGCAGCTGCTGCTTACCCTCACTGACCCGAACATTGCCTTTCTGTTGCTTGCCATCGGTGTGCAGGCGGTGTTGATCGAACTTTCCACACCCGGCGGCTGGGTGGCGGGATTCATTGGCGCGGTCTGTATCACGCTGGCAACCTACGGCTTGGGCGTCCTGCCCGTCAACTGGTTCGGCGTCATCTTCCTTGCCATTGCTTTCGTCCTGTTCGTGCTCGACATCAAAGCGCCCACACATGGCGCGTTGACCACGGCAGGGGTCGCCTCGTTCATTATCGGTGCTCTGGTGTTGTTCAACTCGCCCGGCACGCCCGATTTCCAACGTGTCTCCGTCCCACTGGTGATTGGCACGGGCGTTTTCATTGGGCTGGCTTTCTTTGTCGTCATGCTGATCGCCGTGCGTTCGCTTCATAGACCCATCCAAGCGGGCAGTGAATCCTTCGTCGGCAAAACAGGAACGGTCAAAATCTTCGAGAACGATGCGGGACAGGTCCAGCTGGAATCCGAACTTTGGACGGCAGAACGAGACCCCGGCTCCGACCCTATCCACAAGGGTGATAAAATCGAGGTCGTCGAAGTTAGAGGTTTGAGATTGATCGTCAGGAAAAAATAATCTTCACGTCATTGCGAGGCGGAGTCACTTGCCGGCAATGACATGCGCTTCAAAAAGGACCCTATGCCTGCTACACCCACCCGAGACCGAGTCTCCCCGCAACCTGATTCGCGCCCCCTGCGCCGCCCGGACTGGATCAAAGTCCGCGCGCCCTCAGGCGAGACGTATGAATGGCTGCACGGACTCATGCGTAAAAAAGAATTACACACCGTCTGCGAGGAAGCCATGTGCCCGAACCTCGGCGAATGCTGGGGCAGCGGCACCGCCACCTTCCTCATGCTGGGCGACGTCTGCACACGCAGTTGCGCCTTCTGCGACATCAAACACGGCAAGCCCGCCTTATTGGATTGGGGTGAAGCCGAGCGCGTCGCGCAAGCCGTCAAAGCCATGGACTTGAAACACGCGGTCATCACCTCCGTCAACCGCGACGAACGCCGCGACGGCGGCGCGCCCATCTTCGCGATGGTCATCCGCCGCATCCGCGAACTGCTGCCCGGCTGCTCCATAGAAGTACTCATCCCAGATTTCAAAGGCAGCATCGAGGCATTGAAGATCGTCATGGATGCGCGTCCCGAGATCCTGAACCACAACGTGGAAACCGTTCCGCGCCTGTTCAAGACTGTCCAGCCGCAGGATAACTACGAATGGGCGGCAGCGACTCTCTCCAACGCCAAAAAACTCGACCCGGAAGTCCTCACCAAGAGTGGCATCATGGTCGGTATTGGCGAGACTATGGACGAGGTCAAAGCCGTGATGCGCGACCAGCGCAGCTGGGGCGTAGACATTCTCACCATCGGTCAATACCTGCAACCGAGCAAGAAGCACATGCCCATGGATCGTTATTACACCATGGAAGAATTTGCCGAACTGCGCGAATACGGCAGGGAGATTGGCTTCAAGTGGGTCGAATCGAATCCATTGGTGCGGTCTTCCTATCATGCTGCGGAACAAGTGCGCGCCTTGAGCGTGGTGCATCGCAAACTATATGGCAACAGTGCAATGACCGACAACCATCTGCCGGTTCTGCCTTCGTTGTAAAGAAAAGCCCCCAAAGCGGGGCTTTTTTTCACCTTCAATCGTTTCCTCGATGCATCGTTTGGAAATATGTGGTTGCCGAACGTGAAACCCGAAAGGACCTCATGAGAAACACCAAAATCATCTTCATGGTTTTGGCGGGGCTTTTTCTATTGATCGCCTGCGCCAAAGCAGCAGAAACGTCTGCGCCGGAAGAGCCGCAGATCGAAGCGACGCCGGAACCGTATTTTCCGACCATTTTTGAAAGCCCGGAAGCCGGACCCGCTTCCGAAGAACGCCTGAATGATCCCCGACCCAATATCATCTTCATTTTCACAGACGACCAGCCGTATCACACTGTAGACTTTATGCCCACTGTACGTGATGTACTCAAAAAGGGCGGCATCAACTTCGAGAACGCTTTTGCTACCACACCTTTGTGCTGCCCCAGCCGTGCCAGCATTCTGAATGGTGAATATGTCCACAACCACCAGGTCTACACCAACAACTGGCCCCAGGGCGGCGCGAAAAAATTTATCGATATCTCCACTTATGCAACCTGGTTGCAGGGTGCGGGCTATCACACTGGATATTTCGGCAAATATTTGAACGACTACGATTCGCTCGAACCCTACGGCTACATGCCGCCCGGCTGGGATATTTGGAACGCCTTTCTCGGCAGAAATCTCGGCGCAGATGACGACACTGGCGCGGCTGCGTTCTATCAGGATTTCAGCCTTTCGGAAAATGGCGAGGTGGTCGAGTACTCAGGCGAGAATACCATCTTCAGCGCTGACTTGATCTCGCAGCGCGCCGTAGACTACATTGCCCAAAACCGCAACGAACCTTTCAGCCTGACCCTCTCCTACTACAATCCGCATTCGCCCTACTTCTGGGCAGAACGTCACGATCCACAGTTCCGCCGCGCAAGCGCGTTGACCTCCGAGCCTTATCGTCCACCCAACTTCATGGAAGAAGATATCAGCGACAAGCCGCAATATCTGCAAGATCTGAACCCGATCTCTGTCGAAAAGATCGACATCTCCTATAAACAGATCCTGCGTTCCCTGCTCTCGGTGGATGATGGTGTTGCCTCTGTGTTGAACGCACTGGAAGAGAATGGGTTGAGCGAGAATACGATCATCTTTTTCATTTCGGATAATGGATTGACCGTGGGAAATCACAGACTGGGATTGACCAAGAATTGCGCCTATGAATCATGCGCGCGCATCCCGTTCATCGTCTATGCTCCTGCGATCTTCCCGCCTCGCACCGACTTGAGCCTGGTCGCCAACATTGACCTTGCCCCCACCTTTGCCGATCTGGCTGGCGCAAATATCCCTGCGAATGTTAACGGGGAGAGTCTCTTGCCCCTGCTCCAAGACCCGGATGCCGGCTGGCGCGATGCCATTTTGATCGAGCATTGGCCCACCGAAGAAGGGATCGGTTCACGCATCCCTGAATATTATGCCGTTCGCACACTCGAATGGAAATATGTGGAATACGTCACCGGTGAACAGGAACTTTTTAACCTCATCGAAGATCCCTACGAATTGGAAAACCTCGCCGGGCAGTCTGCATATGCAGAGATTCAACAGGAATTGAAAAACCGCCTTGAAGAACTGAAACTGGAATAGGTGACAAGTAAATCTCTGTTGCAAAATTAACCACCTCTTAAACAAAAATTTACGTGACCTTGTTCTCGAAAGTACAAACATCTTGTATAATGACGAGGGTACCGCGAAATGTATGGACAAGATTTCCCGCCGCTTGTGCCGCAGTTCACAAAAATCAAGACAAGCCAGTAGGAATTTTTAAGAGAAGGGTACTTGTTAATCATGTTAACACGCGGTATGATTGTTTCGTCAGGGGCAGCCTGCCCCACACACCTACCATTTTTATAGAAAGAGGAGAAAATGAACAAACGTTCCCTGTTCGTCCTGTTGAGCCTCATCGTGACCGCTTCGATGATTCTCAGCGCCTGTGGTACGCCTGCCACAGAAGCCCCGGTGGTTGAAGAACCGGTTGCCACCGAAGCCCCCGTCGAAGAACCGACCGCCGAACCGACTGAAGAAATGCCTGCCATCGGTTCCCCCGAACACCCCATCAAGGTTCTGTTCGTCCCCTCCGTGGACGCGAACGTGATCGTGACCGGCGGTGAAGTGATGGCTGCGGCTTTGAATGAAGCCACGGGTCTCACCTTCGAAGTGGTCGTCCCGACCTCCTACGCCGCCACGATCGAAGAAATGTGCGCCTCCCCCGCCGACACCATGGCGTTCATCCCCGCCTTCGGTTACGTGCTCGCCAATGACCTCTGCGGTGTGGACGTTGCCTTCAAGGCTGTCCGCCGTGGTTGGGGCGTGTACTGGACCATGATCGTCGTCGCTCGCGACAGCGACATCCAGTCGATCGAAGACCTCGATGGCAAGAAGTTCGCCTTCCCCGATGCCGGTTCCACCTCTGGCTACCTCGTTCCTTCCGTCATGCTGAAGGAAGCAGGCGTTACCCCCAGTGAAGAACTTGAAGCCGGTGGTCACCCGCAGGCTGTCCGCGCCGTGTACACTGGTGAAGCGGATTTCGCCGCTGCCTTCTATAGCCCCTACGCTGCCCCTGAAGGCGGTACCAAGTGGGATCTCGGCATGGATCCGGAAGTTCCTGTTGATGTCAACAGCTGCGCGCTCAATGAAGATGCCAGCCAGTTGCTCTGCGAAGGCTACCGCGTGCTCGATGCCCGCGCTAACATCCGCGAAGAGTTCCCCGATGTGGTCTCCAAGGTTCGCATCCTGATGCTCTCCCCGGACATCCCCAACGACACCATGTCCTTCGGCCCTGAGTTCCCTGCTGAACTGCGCACCCAAATTCAGGACGCGCTGCTCGCCTTCGCCGCCACTGAAGCGTGGGGCACCTCGCTCGGTAGCGAAGACTTCTACGGTTGGTCCGGCATGCAACCCGCCACCGATGCGGAATATGATTTCATCCGCAAGCTGGTTGTGGAATCCGGAACGACCATTGAGTCCCTCCGCTAAAATTTAGTCACGGCAAACCATTCGGGCAGGGAGAAATCTCTGCCCGAATTCGTCTTTATCAAAGTCGTTTTTCTTTTTATAATGGGGGGCAATGCAAGCTGGATTCTTAATTATGCAAAAATTAGTACAGATTGCGAGAACCCAATCATGCTCCAAGTAAAAAACCTGACAAAGATATACGATGGGGGCGTCAAGGCGCTGGACAATGTCACATTCGATGTGCCCAAAGGACAGTTCCTGGCAGTGATCGGGTTGAGCGGCTCGGGCAAATCCACATTGCTGCGCTGCATCAACCGGTTGATCGACCCCACGGCGGGTCAGATTCTGTGGGATGGCGAAGATGTCACTGCCGCCACCCCGGAGGAGATGCGCCGCATCCGCCGCAAGATCGGCATGGTCTTTCAACACTTCAATCTGGTGCATCGCTCCAAGGTGATCACCAACGTGCTTGCCGGGCGGCTTGGGTATGTGAACCCCGCCTGGAGCCTCGTCAACCGCTTTCCACGGGAAGATATGGACAAGGCACTCAGGCAGTTGGAACGCGTCGGAATCGCGGATAAAGCCTACCAGCGCGCCGATGAGTTGAGCGGCGGTCAGCAGCAGCGTGTGGGCATCGCGCGCGCTCTCATGCAGGACCCGAAGATGATCCTCGCCGATGAGCCGGTTGCCAGCCTCGACCCCGTCCTCGCGCACAGCATCATGAAGCATCTCGAAGAGATCAACAAGAACGATGGTGTGACCGTCCTGTGCAGCCTGCACTTCCTCGACCTTGTCCACCGTTACGCCGACCGGGTCATCGCCTTGAATGAGGGACAACTTGTCTTTGAGGGATTGCCCAGTGAGATCGACGACAAGAAATTCAAGGATATTTATGGGCGCGACGCAGAAAGGGTGGGATAAGCCATGAAAGAAAACAACAAAAAAGCCTCCCTTTGGAAATCCCTGCGGGTGGGTCTCGCCTTCCTCGCCGGCATCATCATATACGCCTACGGTTTCGAGATCACCAAGATCGATCTGGAAGAACTCCGCAGTGAAACGCGCCAGCAAAGTTTGGTACGCGTCACCCGCGCCCTTGCCCAGCCGGATATCTTTCAATACGAGCAGGAATCTCAAATCTTCACCGCCCCAGTCTATGTGACCTGCCCGGCGGGTGATGCGGTGATTGCCGAACCGGACACCTCCGAACCGTATGTAATTGTCACCCCGGCGTGCGCAGAAGTCGGCGAAACTGTCACGGTGGAGGGATTCAATTTCTTCCCCAACTCCAGTGGACCTGTCCGCTTTGTGCCGGGTAACGACCCGACCAATGTAGTGGAACTTGGCAACGACACCGCCAATGCGGATGCAGAAGGTCACTTTGTGACAACCATCACGCTGCCCAACCGCCCCAGCGACGATGTCCAGTTCATCCGCGCCACCATGCGCCGCAATGTGGGCGCTCCCCAGTTCACGCAAACCGCTCACGATACCTGGGAAAAGATCATCGAAACCGTGTTCCTAGCCCTGCTGGCGACTACACTGGGTACCATTCTTGCCATCCCGCTTAGTTTCATTGCCGCGCGCAACCTGATGAAACCCGTCCGCAGCCCGTTGACGAGCATCGCTCTCTCCACCCTGGGCTGGCCCCTCGGCATCGCTCTGGGCTTGTTCGTGGTGAACGCAGTTGCAGATTTCACCGCGCCTTTCACATCCAGCATTCTCGTCAACATAGCCAGTGTCCTGCTTGTGCCCGTCGTTTTGACCTTTTCCTTGCGTTGGGCGCTGCCGCAGGATGACGTTGCTTCTCCGCCTCTCGGGTTGCGGCTCGGCAGGCTGGTAGTGCTTTTCGTATCAGCGTTGATCGGCTTTTTCTGGATGTACCAGCTGGCAGGGTTGTCGATGAACGTTGGGCGGAGCACGGAAGCCTCCCTCGGATCGTTCGCCTTCTTCGGGCGCTTCCTGGTTCAGCTGGGAGATATCCTGATCGTGACCACGCCTGCGGTTGGCGCGTTTGCTGCCGGCAGTGTCTTTGGTAATTTCCTCGGGCGTGTTGGTCAACGCGCGGCGGAAAAGATCAATGAGGGGACGGTCAAAATAGTGAACTTGATCGCCTCTGCCGCCGCCGGCGGGACCGTGTTCGGTTTGATCGGTTGGTTGGTGGAATGGTTGTACCAGATCGGCAGACCCGAATACACCCAAACGGGACCCATCCTCGTTGGCGCAGCGCTTGGGCTTTTGCTGGCGATCTTCACCAAAGCCAAAGATACCCTTCCCACCGGCCTGGTGATCTATTACATCACCCGCACCATTCTCAATACCTTGCGCTCGGTGGAAGCGTTGGTGATGGCAATCGTGTTCGTGATCGCAGTGGGCATTGGTCCGTTTGCCGGCGTGATGGCGCTCGGCTTGCACACCATCGTCAGCTTGGCGAAGTTGTACTCCGAACAGGTGGAGAGCATCCAATCCGGTCCGCTCGAAGCGATCACTGCCACCGGTGCCAACCGCTTGCAGACCATCATCTACGCTGTTGTGCCGCAGATTGTGCCGCCGTATATCTCCTACACCATGTATCGCTGGGACATCAATGTGCGTATGTCCACCATCATAGGTTTCGTGGGTGGCGGCGGTATCGGCTTCCTGCTTCAGCAGAACATCAACCTGTTGAACTACCGCGCCGCATCTGCGCAGATGATCGCCATTGCCGTGGTGGTTTCCATCATGGACTATGTCAGTTCGGTGATGCGTGAAAAGGCAGTCTAATATTTGGGAACGAAAAACCGCCCGCAAACTTTGCGGGCGGTTTTTTTGTTTACACAGAAAAACTCTCGCCGGGTTTTAGCACAATCGCTTTTGCATTTGTTTCCCTGTTGACCCGCTCCGCCCAGGCGTTTGCATCCTGTGCAATCAGATCCCAGGTGTTGTAATGAATGGGGATGACATTCTTTGGCTCCAGTAGTTTGACCGCACGCAGCGCGTCGTCGGGTCCCATTGTGAAGTTATCCCCGATGGGCAGCACGGCAAGGTCCAAGCCCTCCTCACCGATGAGTTTCATATCGCCGAACAAGGCTGTATCCTGGGCGAAGTAGAGTTTTTTATCGTCGTTGGTCCTAAGAAAAAAGCCGCATGGATTGCCGCCGTTGGAACCATCGGGCAATGCCGAGCCATGAAATGCGAGCGTCAGCTTGAGATAACCAAAGGGATGTTTGAACCCGCCGCCGTGCTGCTGACCGTGGGTCTTTGTCACACCCTGCCCGGCGAACCAGCCCGCGATCTCATAATTGCTGATGACCATTGCGCCGGTGCGTTTGGCGATGGAAACCGAGTCGCCCACGTGGTCACCGTGCCCGTGGCTGATAAGGATAAAGTCCGCCTCGACCGCTTCCGCTGGGATCGAAGCGGCTGGATTCCCCGTGAGGAATGGGTCGATGATTATCTTATATCCGCCGGTGTTAAGACCGAGAGCGGCATGCCCGTACCATGTGATTTTGATCGTCATGGGAATCTCCTTTACCTTAAAAATAGTATAGGAAATTCAAGCGGGAGTCAACCGTATCTGTTACTGGCAAGATTTTGGCGGCTTTTCTGCTTGAACCCCAAACGCTTCATAGACGGGCACGCCATCCCATTCAGAAGGGATGGGCAGATTCAACGCGTATGCCGCGGTGGCGGCTGTGTCGGTGGTGGTGATCAGCGTGTTCAACGCCGCAGGGCGGATGCCCGGACCCGAAGCGATCCAGGGGATGGTCATGTCTTCGTACAGGCTGGAACCGTGGATGTTGCCGTGCCCGCCGTGATCGGATGTGATGATGATGAGCGTTTCGTTGCGGATGCCACGCGCATCAAGTTCGGATAGCAGGTTGTCGAGTGCCTGATCGGCTCGGAACAACACGCTGAGCTGCTCGCCTGAAAGCCAGCCATAGACATGACCCATCCAGTCGGCGGTGGGGAAGTGAATGAACATCAGACCGAAATCGGCGGGGAAGTTTTGGATCAGCGTCTCTGTGATGACCAGATCACGGTCGTTGATGTATTGGAAAACATCCACACTTTCCGGTTCGGTAATTTGCTGCAATTTTTCCTTGCCAACGTACATCACGGTTTGCAAACCGGCAGCGTGAGCAATGTCAAAAAGATCAGTGACCTGGGCGTAGCCATTCTCGGGGAGATAATCGTTCCAGTTCACGCCGTGTTTTTCGGGGCATTGTCCGCTGAACATGGAGACGTGTGCTGGCAATGTGGCGCTGGGGAAGGTGGTTTGCACGGTGAGCGAGTAGGCGGAGGTTTGCATCAGGGCGGTCAGATTCGGCATGGGCGCGAGTGGGATGGCGTCGGGGCGAAGACCGTCGATGGACAGGATCAGCACGCGGCGGGCAAGAGGCGCGGGAGTTGGGGTGAGAGTCGGTTCAAGCGTGGGAGTCGCTGTGGGGAGAAGAGTCGTCGTCGGAGTCGCCGTCTGGATTTCGATAGGCGGAATGGTCTGCGGTTGGCAGGCGGCCATCCATAGGCACAGACCAAAGATGAGCAACCTGGATTTAATCGGTTTGTTTTTCAAGACCCCGTCCCTTTTGTGACGGTTTGCTGAAATATAAGTTTGCCAGCATGCCCAAGAAAAAGACGAACAACACCGAGACGACGACCTCGGCGCCCCAGCCGATGACAGGGACAAAGGTGAGGATTTCGAGCGCGGCATCTTTCAAGACCGTGGACAGCCCGTAAAGAGCCACAGCGGAATAGCCGATCTCTTTCAACCCGAGGCGCGCTTCATGCACCTTGGAAATGTGAACGATCATGTACACTTCCAGCGCCGTCAGCAGAAGTGATGTGCCCGGGATCGGCGCCGTCAACGCAGAGATCACGCCAGCGATAAGCGAATAGATCAGGATGAGTTTCATCTGCCCAGGAAATAGAACACGGCAACCGACGCGGCGGCGATGGCGAAGCACAGAACGATGCCCAGGATCGCCCAGATGAAAACACCCGACCCCTTATCTTCCTCCATCACGGGCGAGCCTTGCGGTACGAAGGGTCTGGATTCGAACTGCGGCTCGCGGCTGATCTGCGGTGTTTGCGAGAGCGGATTGCTTCCCAAAATGCCCATGTTCGAAAGCATCTCGAACGCGCCACTCACGCTTTGCCGCAATTCGGGCGGAAGGTCATCGAGGCTGTGGATCGTCTTCCCGTTCACATCCACTTTTGTGGAATATGCCGAGAGCACGTTTTGCACCATGTCGCCCTCCAAAAAATCGGGAATGCCGTTGCCGTTCGCGTCCACGAACATGTTCATCATTTGCTCGTATGCCTGCCTCTCTTGTGCAGGCATTTCTTCGAGACTGTTATAGGTTTTGTTATTAAAGATAATGGTGGGCATGGGCTGTCTCCATAGGCGGAATACCTAATTTTGCCACTTAATTATCAAAATTGGGCTGATTTATTATAAGACGCCCCCCCGCGCTTCATTCCCACCCGCGAGCGGATTCGCCTTTTATTAACTTTTTCTCCCCGATGCCTTATACAGATGCCCTCAAGACCCGCAGCGCTCTTAACGTCACCCATTTGTTCGGCGTTTTGGGTTTGCCGTAACTCTGCCAGGTCTTGCCGGTGTAGTTGTACTCCATCAGCCAGCGCCCCTGTTCATTTTGTTTCTCACGAATGAATCGCATGGTGTTGGCGAGACGTTTATCTTTCGCAAGCCCCAGCCCGGCAAGGGCTTCGGCGATCTGCAAAATATCGGTGACATAAAAGACCGGGAAGCCGAACTTCCACCAGTTGCCGCTGGGATTGGCTGCCATCCCATTCGGGTAATTTGCCGTCACCGGATCGACCGTAAAAAAGAAATCCACTCCCTGTTGAATGGCGCGTTTGATGAGCGGCGTCCGTTGTTTGACCGGCAGTTTGCCGAATGCGAGCAGTACCTTGCATCCGCCCCATGCGCAGGGGAGTTTGTTATTCGCGCCGCAGGCAAAGTTGGGACCACATTTATAGGCATAATAGCGGACGGATGCATGTTTATCCTTCATCGGGGATACACCTTCACCGGTGGTTGAGCGCGCCATCCATTCATAGGCGGATGTGAGACGCGGGTCGTCGCAGCCCAACTCCATCAGCGACCACAAAAGATTCCCTTGCAGGCAATCGATCGTCCCTGAGGGAGATGCGTTCGTCATGGCTGAGAATTGTCCGCCTTCGGTCAGGGCATGGTCGAGCAGGTAGTTGCAGGCTGTTTTGATGCGCTTATCCTCCCTGATGTGCGCGCCAAGTTGCGCCAACAGGATCAACGCCCAAACGGTGGATTTGTATTTCGGTCCATACCCGGTGCCGGGTTTTGCCCAGTAGCCCTCCTCTTGCATGCGCGCCAAAACTTTTGCGATCGGTCCTTCCTTGTGCGCTTTTCTCCGCGCAGCCCTTAACTCTACATCATCATTCCCAAGTCCCATCAGATCGCGCAATGCCAGATACCGAACACCCGGCGTGTCGCGTTCCAGCAGCCAATTCAATGAATCGCCTCGTAATTGATCCTGCCAGCCCATACCATCTCCTTGCATCGCTCGTTTATGTTTCAGGATCAATATATCATTTTATGTTTTCATATTCAACACCACATGATTGCATGATAATTTCATCACGTCATTTTATTAAAAGTTTGTATAAGAATGTAATTTTCATTGAAACCGATGCTATACTTTATACAAAGGAGAACATACCATGCCAACAATTTCAGAAATCGAGGGGATTGGTCCGGTCAATGCAGCCAAGCTGAACAAAGCTGGCGTGCGTGGAACGAACGGACTATTGAAAATGGGCGCCACCCGCAAGGGACGTGCTGAACTTGCCAAAGCCACCGGCTTCACACCGAAACAGATTCTTGAATGGGTCAACCGTGCGGACTTGTTCCGTGTGAAGGGCATTGGCACACAGTACTCCGACCTGCTCGAAGCCGCCGGTGTGGATACAGCCGTGGAACTTGCCACCCGCAAACCTGAAGCCCTGCTCGAAGCAATGGCGAAGATCAACGCGAAAAAGAACCTCGTGAACCAATTGCCCGGCTTGAGTAATGTCAAAGCCTGGGTCAAGAACGCGAAGTCTCTCAAGCGAGTCGTCGAATACTAGAAATAAAAAACTTCCGGTGAAAATCGGAAGTTTTTTATTGACCTTATTAGTGCCGAAAAATTCCCTGATCACGGGGCTTGGAAATCAACCAGTCGAAGGGCGCCGTCGAAAAAATAAACATCCACTGGCTGGTTGTTCTCATCGGAAAAGAGGGAGGGTGCATAGGGGTGCCTGCGGATGTTGTTGGGGACATCCATTAAGTCCAGCAGGGTGGGTAGTATATTGCTGTGACTCGCCTGGAAACCCGTTTCGACAGTTGGTAAGTGCTTCCCCAATATCAACAAAGGCACACGGGCTTCCTGTATCGTATTATTGCAGTGGAGCCAATCTGTGCCATCTTCGAATAAGGTTTCTCCGTGGTCGGATGTGTAAATAATGTAAGTCGTATCGAGAATTGACAGGTCGGGAAGCAGGTGTCTAAAGAAATTATCCAGGTTATATCGGATGCCATTATCGTAGGCATTAACGACCAGGTCCGGTTGTTTGGTGTAGTCGTCGGGGGTGGGGCCCCAAATTTCTGCATCTGGCGCATAAGACCCCTCATACAAGAAGTGAACCCCGCGTTTGTTCACCATTATGAAATTCCCGGTGCTTTCCGAAAGGATATCCGAGATCTGTTCTGCAGCCCTGAAATCGCTGTTATAGCCGTCTTCGAAATCGTTTACCTTGTACCAGAAATCCACATAACGAAGGTCATCTCCCTTTAACCCATTCCACAAAGAGGAAGCCTGCACATCCAGATAGTATGTCTTATATCCCATTGCCCTGGCATATTGGAAAACGGTGGGGTGGGTGTGAACCAGTTTGAAATCGTCACTACCAGGGCGGACCCCTGTGATGAGGAGGGAATTCGAAATATAGCTGCAAGTCCCCCCTGCCGCCGCCACGCCGAAGTTCAGGGCAATTCCCTCTTTAGAAACGATCTGACTAAGATATGGGGTAGTGTCGCGGGAATAGCCGTTGATCCCAAGATGGTCTCCGCGAATGCTTTCGTCCACGATCAAGAGGATGTTATTTTTCGCCCGGGTATTGGTTATGGGCTCCACTGCCTGTCTGGATGATGGGACCAGCGCATTCACCCCGAATTGAGCGATCGTTCCATAGTATGCAGGCAGCGATGGACCCACAAGGACGGAGAGGTCTGCCATGAAGGCAAATCCGCCAAGAGACACGATCAGCGCCAGGAGCACGCCAATTGATCTTAGGCTTTGCGGCCGTGTTTCTTCGCCTTTTATCGAAAAGAGCAAAAACACGAAGGCAGCCAGCGGCAAAATAAAGATCCAGTTGAAATACAACGCACCTGCCCCCATCCAGATGTTAAGCGGAGTGGAACCCGCGATTTGCAGATCTTGTTCCAGAATAAACCGTTTGACCGCCTTCCAAAAACCATACTGGATCAGCGTGGACAAGCCAAAGGCGAACCCATAGATCCATCGCATATTGTTGGGACTTCTGAGCGCAAACAGGACGAAAAGGAAGCAAAAGACGAAAGACCCGAAGCTGACGATCAAGTTCGCAGCAAGGTCTTTCTTGAGATCAAAGGTCAATAACATTTTTAGGAACTGACCCTGGGGTGAATCGAAAGCCCATTCTTCAAAAACATACAGTGACAACACAAAAACAAGCGCCGCGGCAAAATACTTGTCTAAAAATACCTTTCCCAGCGTTTTTATGTATGTCTTCATATACATTTTTGATCGATCCTTATCCCTGCATCTGTTCCCATTCTGCCAGTTTCGCGTCCATCTCGGCTTGGACGCGGTTGTAC
This sequence comes from Anaerolineales bacterium UBA2395, assembly GCA_002343775.1. Classification (GTDB taxonomy): domain Bacteria; phylum Chloroflexota; class Anaerolineae; order Anaerolineales; family Villigracilaceae; genus Villigracilis. The sequence goes on along the minus strand of DDSH01000024.1, from coordinate 108,190 downwards.
TCCCTGCCGATCTTCACCACTTCGTCTGGCTTCACCAGCGGACTCTCCAACTGCGCCGTCAGATTCGCCAGTGTAGACTCCAACTCGGCGATCTTGTTCTCCAGCTCCTGCAACTGCGCAATCTTTCTTCTTTCCTCTTTTATGCTCGCCTTTGCTTTTGGACTTTCGACTTTCGACTTTTGACCTGTAACCTTCGACTGGTTTGCCGCCATGAACGCTTCGTATTCCTTCTTTTCGCGTTCGGCTCTCAACTCGGAATAAGTTCCCTTGAATGCGACCAGTTCCTGCCCGTCCGGGTCGATCTCCCAGACCTGGGTAGCCAGCGCATCGACGAGGTAACGGTCATGCGAAATGAGCAGGATGGTGCCGGTGTAATCTTCCAGCACAGACTCTAAAACTTCCTGCGATGGGATGTCGAGGTGATTGGTCGGTTCGTCGAGCAGCAATAGATTTGTATCCTGCAGCGCCAGCTTTGCCAATGCCAAACGTCCGCGTTCGCCGCCGGAGAGCATACCGACCTTCTTGTACACGTCATCGCCGCTGAAGAGATACTTGCCTAAATAATCGCGGATCTGCCCCGGCAGCCAGCTCGGCATGACCGAGTCGATCTCCTGCAAAAGCGTTTTCTCCGGGTCTAGCCCTTCATGCGCCTGTGCAAAGTAGCCGATGTGCAGGCTCGAACCCAAAACCACTTCACCTTCCAACGGCTCGAACTGACCGAGAATGGTCTTCAGGAACGTAGATTTTCCCGCACCGTTCGGTCCGATCAACGCGGCACAGTCCTGCCGTCGCAATTCAATATCAGGTGACTTGAATAAAAACTTATCGGGGAACCCGACGCTCAACTCTTTCGTGCGAATCACTAGGTCGCCGGAGCGTTTTTCGGAACCCAAACGCAGATGTAAATTGGGCAGCGTCCGCACGGGCGACCTTAACGCATTAATGCGACGACCCGCTTCCTCCACGCTCATAATGGAAGTCGTCACTGAAACTTCACTTGCGGTCTCACTCCATTTTTGGTTGAGCGCAGCTTCCATGCCGATCTGTTCGATGGCTTGGATCAAACGCGACAAACGTTTTAGTTTGCCCTTCGCCTGCAATACATTTTGCCCCGCCACATTCTTGCGGATGTATTCCATCTCTTTATTCAGTTTTTCTTTTTCGCTCTCGAACACTTCCTGCCTGCGGGCAATGCGTTCTTCACGTTGTTTCAGATACGCTTTGTAATTGCCCTTGTACATCTCATACGCGCCGGGCAGCATTTCCAATATCTCGGTGCTGACCTTGTCCAGAAAATAGCGGTCATGTGAGACGATGACCGCCGCGCCTTCCCATTGATTCAAATAGCCTTCGAGCCATTCCACTGCGCGGATGTCGAGGTGGTTGGTGGGTTCGTCGAGCAGCAGCACATCCGGTTCGGAGAGCAGCAGGCGGGCGAGAAAGGCTCGAGTGCGCTGTCCGCCTGAGAGGTGGTCCAAAGACAAGGCGTAGTCTGAGGCGTCGAATCCCAGACCGGTAAGCACCTGCTTGATGCGAGTCTCGTAGGTGTATCCGCCGCGCCGTTCAAAATCCTCTTGCACCTTGCCATATTGTTCGATGACATCATGATCGGTCGCCATCAGTTCTTCGAGGCGGTGCAATTCTTTTTGCTGGCGGATGAGATCGTCGAAGACGGAATGACACGCATCCCAGAGCGTGCCTTCCATTTTGAAATCTGCCTCTTGCGACAAATATCCGCTTCGGACTCCCCGTGAGCGGATGACTGCCCCCGTGCTGGATTCATCCTCTCCGGCAAGGATGCGGAGGAGCGTGGTCTTGCCAACGCCGTTCGGACCGACGATGCCCAGCCGCGAGCCTTTTTCGATGGCGAGGGTCAGGTTGCTGAAGATGTCGGTCGCGCCGTAGGATTTGGTAAGGTTGGATGTGGTGATGAGTGCCATGATTCGTAATTAGTGAAACGTGACCCTTGCGCCGCCCGCAAGGGCAGGTGTACGTGAAAACGCGGATGGATTTTACCATCCGCGCATTATTTGTTGCCAATCACCATTCTCTATCCCCTATTCTCTACTTCTCCTCATCCACCTCAACATGACCCGGCTTCTCCTTGCCCAACTCCAGTGACCGCTGATACGCCGCCCAAACAGCTCTTGAGATCGCCGTGCGGAAGCCAGCCTTTTCGAGATAATACAGCGCTTCGGCGGAGGTACCGCCCGGCGAGGTGACTTGGTTCCGCAGCGTGGCGGGATGTCGTGCCGCGGCTTGATAATAGGAAGCCGAGCCTTTGAGGGTTTGTAGAACAAGTTGCTCGGCGATGCGGCGCGGAAAGCCCATGTGGACTCCGGCGTCGATCAACGCTTCGGTGAAGAGGAAAACATACGAAGGACCCGAACCGGAGAGTGCCGTTGCCATGTCGAGATAACTTTCATCTTCCACAAAGACTTCCTCGCCCAATGCGCCGAGGATGGCGCGAGTCATTTCCTGCTGCTCTTCGGTCACTTCCTTCGACGCCGCCCAGACGGTGATTCCCTCGCCGATCTGACCGGGCGTGTTCGGCATCGAGCGGACGATGGCTTTGTGTTTCAATCCTGCGCCGATCTTTTTGATGGTCGCCCCTGCAATGATGGATAAGACAAGGGCATCGCTTCGGACTCCCTTTAGCCCTTTCATTACTTCGGTCAGCCGCTGCGGTTTGACAGAGAGCACCACCACGTCTGCGCCGTGGCTGGCAGCGGAATTATCCGTGGTGAATTGGATGCCATATTTTTTGGTCAATTCAGTGCCGCGTTCCTCTCGCGGACCGGAGGCGATGATGTTCTTTGCGTCTGCGAGTTTTTTGCGGAGCAAGCCTGCGATCATGGCTTCCGCCATCACGCCGGGACCGATAAACGCGAGTTTTTTCTTAATCATGGTTGTCTCCAAAGGTGGGGCAGGGCTTTGCCTGCCAATTCTCGGCGAGTTCAAGTGATTCACGCGCAACCGCGTACAGTTTCTCTTGAAATTCGGGTGAATATTGGTATGTTAGAACCGCTTCTGCAAATTCATCTTCATCCACAAGTTCGGCGGGCTTGGGTGGGTATTTGGATATGTCCAATTCATGGTCTTTGAACTTCAAGACACCGTCCACCCATTCGGGCGGGGAAGCGACGTTGATATAGATTTCGAGCAAGTTCCCACCCGGCTCAAAGACCTCGATCAGGTTATGGAATTTACCGAACCAGTAATACGCGCGCAAGTGATATTCGATGTGATAGACCCTGCCATCCCGATTGACCACTGCTGACCCGGCAGGTGCGATCGTAACAAGCCTGTCAGCGGTCATGGACTCGATGACGGCTTGCCAGCTGCGGTAGGTCGTCCCATCCGCTTTGCAGGCATGGACGTGGATCATGTCGCCAATGCTTGGGTTTTGCATGGCGTGTATTATAAAATGCCCACGGTCAGAAATTACAACGAAAACTGAACCTGATCCAAATAGGGGAATTCGTGCGGCGAAATGGGGATCTTCGCCAGCGGCGTGACCGGTTTGGTGCTGCCCCATTCTTCAACTTCACCATTGAACCAATCCAAAATCGGGAAGGGACGTTTGTCTGGAAAATCTTCGGCGCGGCAGATGTAGAGCATCCCATCGGTAAAAGGCTTATCGGCTTCGGTCTTTTTGGGGAGTTCAAAGTGGTAATACTTGACACGCTTGTGTCCCACACCCACGCGGACGCATCCGTTGCGCGTCAGGTTATATTTGCTTTTATCCAAAATGGCGAACCAACATGCCCACATGGCGTCGGGTGAGCAGAAGATCTGCTGGCGGTTGCCGAACTCGTTATTGTCGCCGCTCTTGCGGATCGGCTCGAGTGTTGTCAGGTCAGGCATGGGCGAGCCATGTAAAGCGTATCCGCGCCAGTCGCAGAGGTAATGGAGAAAATTCGCTTTGGGGTAGGGTAGGTTGTACGAGATCTGGGAGGCGGCTCCGTTTTGAAGCGCTGAGTCGATCAACCCGTCGAAAGCGAGGCGTTGTTCTTCATCCACTGGTTTAACATGGCGGATAATGGACGGGTTGGGAGTCCCGCGCTGTCGGCGCATGATCTCATACACCAGGTGAAAAATGGGTTTGGCTAAAAAGTCGGGGAGCGCCATTTATGTACCGATGTATTGCAGGGCAACGCGCAATCGTTCTTCGACATCTTTGGGCGCATCTTTTGGAAGCGACTGCAATGCGGCTTGCGCTTCAACCACCGAGTACCCGAGCGCTGTGAGCGCGGCGAGGACTTCGCTATCGTAATCCGTGAGTGTGGCGATCTTGCCAAGCGCATCGACAGGTTTGAGTTTATCTTTGAGATGGATCGCCATTTTTTGCGCGGTCTTCTTGCCAACGCCGGGAACTTTGTTCAGCAGTTCCTCTTCATCGGCGAAGATGGCGCGTTGAATGGTTTCCAGCGTGAGCGTGGATAAGACCGACAAGGCAACTTTGGGACCAACGCCATCGACACCGAGCAGGATGTTGAACAGGTCGCGGTCGGCTTGGGATTCGAACCCGTAGAGTGTGAGCGCATCTTCCCGGACGACGAGGTGGGTGAACAGAAAAAGGATCTCCCCAGCCTTGGCATTTGTCCGCACGGGCGCAGGGACAAAGACTCTCAGCCCCACGCCGCCCACTTCGACGATCACGGCAGTTTCTTCGATCTGGGATACTTCTCCGCGTAAGGTGGCTATCATGAGGTCAATTTAACCACAGATGAACGCAGATAAAAAGGATATTTGGGATTAATTAAATATGCTGGTTTTTCCAATTGGCAGAAGGACGAAGGCGTTTAATTTCGACTTTTGTCGTTCCAAAATTCATAAGCAGGCAAATTTCAGCGCCCGTTGCTCGTAAATAATTCAGCGCTTGCGCCATATGCTCGTCCTTGAGCATGGAAACGGCTTTCAATTCAACCAGAACCCTCTTTTCCACCCACAGGTCAGCCACAAATTCGCCGACTACAATGCCGTCAAACTCGACCTTGATTGGATGTTGTTGCACTACTTGCAAGCCTAATTTGCGAATTAAGTGAACGAGAGCGTTCTCATATACCTTCTCAACAAATCCAATTCCAAGTGTATTACTCACCTTGTATGCACAGCCAATGATTTTCTCGGTAACGGTATTCACTTCCAAAGTTTGCACATCAACCTCCCATCCATTATCAAAGGTTCATCTGTGTTTATCTGTGGTTATTATTCATACCTTGCTGTATTCAAATGCGTGATGGCGATTGCCAGCGCATCGGCGGCATCATCGGGTTTGGGGATCTTTTCCAATTGCAGCAATGCCCGCACCATTTCCTGCACCTGACGTTTGTCAGCGGAGCCGTATCCCGCCACGGCTTGTTTGACTTCGTTCGGCGTGTATTCGTATGCGGAGATGCCCGCTTTTTCGAGCGCAAGCAAAACGACTCCGCGAGCCTGTCCCACGGCGATGCCGGTGGTGATGTTCTTCGAGAAGAATAGTTTTTCGACGGCAGCGGTTTCGGGTTTGTGTTTTTTCAGCAGTTTGTTGAGTGCATCGAACAGGGTCACTAACCGAGCAGAGGCGGATTCCTCTTTCGGCGTGGTGATCACCCCAAAGTCAACAGCGATAAGTTCCCCGTCTGGCATGAGGCGGACAAGTCCGTAGCCGGTTGTGGCGGTGCCGGGGTCAATTCCTAAAGCGAGGGTCATGTTAAATAACGTAGGGGCACGACATGTCTCGTGCCCCTACAAAAAATTACGCGTTTTCCAGAGCCGCGAGCGCTTCGTCGGAGACCTTTACGTTGTGGAAAACATCCTGCACATCGTCGAGGTCTTCGAGGTGTTCGACCACTTTCATCACCGAGAGCGTGTCGTCCACACCGAGTTCGATCTCCTGTTTGGCGATGAGACGCAGACCTGCCTCGGCAGGTTGAACACCGGCTTTGCCGAGCGTGTCGATGATGGTCTTGAACGCGTCGGCTGGACCATAAATTTCGATCTCTTCGCCGCTATCCACAACATCATCTGCACCGGCTTCCACGCCGAGTTCGAAGGCTTTATCGAAACTGATCGCGCTGGACGGGAAGGAGAAGTAAGACTTGCGGTCGAACTGCCAGCCCACCGCGCCCGCTTCTGCCATGTTTCCGCCCGATTTGCTGAAGGCATGGCGCACATCCGAAATGGTGCGCACGCGGTTGTCGGTGACGCACGAGACCATGATGGCAGAGCCATGCGGACCATACCCTTCTAGTGTGAACTCTTCGAATATTGCCGCATCTTTGTCTTCGCCGGTGCCCTTCTTAATGGCGCGTTCGATGTTGTCCTTGGGCATATTTTCACCGCGGGCTTTTTCCACTGCCAGCCTCAGGCGGAAGTTCGTATCGGGGTCGCCGCCATCGCGCGCTGCGATGGTGATCTCGCGTGCCAGGCGGGTGAAGATCGCGCCGCGTTTGGCGTCGGCTGCGCCTTTTTTTCTTTTAATGGTGGACCATTTTGAATGACCAGACATGTCGTTCTCCTTCAGTTTTTAACCACGAACGTGGGGAATGCCGGATTGGGCGGGCGAAATTATACCAGACGCCGTTAGGCTACACAAAAAATCCAATACCCATCGCACGCGGACCGGCATGGACGACGATGGCAGGCGGAAGTTCATAGATGGGGATATGCGGGACATCGATCTTGGATTTCAACTCCGCAACAAGCGCCTGCGCATCAGCCTCCGCCTCGACCTGTAGCACACACAAGTGAGCGGATGCCCCGCCTTTGCAGTTTTCCACTGCCACTTCCACCAGCCGAGCAAGCGCACGTTTCTTCGTCCGCTGCTGCTCGAAGGGTTCCACCTGTCCGTTTTTGATCTGCAAAATGGGTTTGATCTCCAACAGTTCCGCCACGAGCCGCTTTGCTCCGCCGATGCGCCCACCCTTGGCGAGATACTCGAGCGTATCCACAAGGAAGTAGATTCGTCCGCGCGGAATCATATCTTCGAGAGTTGCCACGATCTCATCCGCCGACTTTCCATCCTTTGCCATGTTGTCAGCGACAAGGACGAGCGAGGCGAGGTTGCAAGAGATGGTTTGCGAATCCACCACGCGGATATCCACATCCGGAAATTCCTGCGCCGCCACCTGTGCCGAGCGGACAGTCCCGCTGGCTTTGCTGGTCGGCGCTACAATGACCACACTTTCACCTTTTTTCTTCGCCTCTTCAAAGATGGGATAGTACAAGGGAGGTTCCGGCGCGGCGGTCTTGGGCAGGGACTTCGAGGCTTTCAATTTTTGTAGGAATAAAGCCGTATCAAGGTCTTTGTCGTCATGGAATGATTCTTCTCCGAACATGACAACCTGAGGGACGAGAGGAATCCCCCGTTGGGCGAGCATGTCACGCGGCAACCCGCAGGTGGTATCGGCTACGATTATGGTCATGGCAACCTCCGTTCCCTTTATTGTAGCCACCTTTGGAGAAGAACAGAACTACTAAAATCAACCATTTCAATATTACAAATTACTCTAAAACTCCAACCCTATCACAGGGATCTTTCGTACGTGCGGTGGGCTTTATAGAAATCAATGCCGAAGTTTTCCAGATCCCTCTGCATGGCTTCGTTCTCCACACCGATCTGAATGACCTCGGCATGTTTGAACTGCCCCGATTCTCTCACAGACTTGAACATCTCGCTGTACAGGATCGCCATGCCGCCGGAACCGCGATATTCGGGGATCAAGCCTGCGCCATTGATGTTCAGCCAGTCTGTTCGCTTCATTTCTTGCAGGAGGTTGATCCAGCCAAAGGGAAATAATCTCCCCTTGGTCTTTTGCAGCGCCGTGGACACATCCGGGTATGCCAGCAAAAAACCGACAGGCTCCTCGTCCTTCATCACGATCTTGATCAACTTTGGGTCGGCGAACCACAGCATTTGATTCGCCAGCGCGTTTGCTTCGTCATCGGAGACAGGCGCGTTCCCCGCTGTTCCGCGCAGTGCGCCGTTGTACAGGTCTTTCAATTTCGGCACGAGCGCGCGCAGGTCGGCGCGTTTTTCATAACGCGCAATGCGAAGCCCGCGCCGGGTTTTGATACGCTCCGCCAATTCATGGATCCGTTGGGGGAATTGAACATTCGTACCGATGTAACCGGAGACGGCATCGCGCAACGGGCTAAATCCACAGGCTTCGATCAAGGTGGGATAGTAATCGGGGTTGTAGGGCAAGCCAAAAGCGGGACGATACTGAAAGCCTTTCACCAACAAACCAAACCCGTCCATTGGCGTGAAGCCCTTGGGACCGAGCATCTTTTTCAAGCCGCGCGAACGCGCCCACTCGAAGCCTGCTTCAAACAATCCCTGTGCGGCTTCGAGGTTGTTTTCACATTCAAAGAGATGGAAGAATGCCGTGGCTTCCTGGTTGAACTCATTGTAGGGGCGGTTGTCTAAAACTGCCAATCGCCCAATGGGATTGTCTTTTTGGTAGGCGATAAAAAAAGCGGCGTGGGAATGTTTGTAGAACGGGAATCGCTTCGGGTCGAGCCTGATGCGTTCGTCCATTTGCAGGGGCGGCACCCATTGAGGAATATCCCGATAGATGGAAAACGGCAGGCGGAGGAAATCATCCGCCTGTTTTTTGTTGGCGAGGACAATGTGGGTGATGTGCATAAAAATGTTGGGACACGATTTCGTGTCCCAACGTGGGTTACATGGACTTGGCGCGTTCCGCCATTTGGTCGCGCAGGTGTTTGGTATCTTTATCGATGGTGAAGATCGCGCCGAGGTAGAATAAGAAGCACAAGCCCCATGCTACGGTGCAGATGAGTACGATGGCGGTTTGCAGGCTGATGGCGTCAGCGATGAGACCGGTGAGAATGGGGGCGAATGCCGCGCCCGCATTCTCGACAAAGTATTCGGTTGCCTGTGCCGTCGAACGGACCTCGGGGGCGGTCACATCGTAGACGGTGGCGATGACATTGGCGGATGAAAGCGGCATGAAGATGGCGGTCAGGCACATGAAGATGAAGAACTGATTGCGTGCGTCGATGGGGGTGTTGATGGCGAGGTAGAGGAAGAGTGCGCCGAGCAAAACGCCGACACTCGAGACGATGATGCGTCCCTTGTTGGTGCGTTTGAAGGCTGCGTCGCCCAGCGCGCCGCCCACGAAATATCCGCTCGCGAGGATGAGGATGACCGGCGCCATCGTGAACAGGATGCTGTTCGCATCGTAGCCGCGTTCTTTTTCAAGATAGGCAAAGAAGAAATACGTGATGACATTCCACGGGAAGACACCCGCAAACCCCTGTAAGAAGATGAACCACATGGTCTTCTTTTTGAAGATCTCCCGCGCTTCTGCCCACGAGAATTTGAAGGTTTGCATCTCTGCCATGTTCTCGAATTCAGGTTCGGCTTTGCCGCGCGGCATGTCCTTCACGCCGAAAAAGATCAACACAGCGATGACCAACCCCAGGGAGCCGGTGATGTAGAAGATGGAACGCCAGCCGCCGATGGCGGGAGCCACCATCAGCGCGAGGATCATGCCGACCAGGTAGCCGATGGGTTGCGCCAGCTGCAAAATGCCGTACACTTTTCCGCGCAGGTTCGGACCGAAATAATCCGCTACCAGTGTGTACAAGCCGGGGTACGATGAGTCATCGATGCCGGTCGAGGCGCGCGTGACGAGGAAACCGCCAAAGGTTTTGACAATGGCATTCAACCAGGTGGTTGCGCCCCAGATCAATGACGCCAGGGAAAGCAATTTGGCGCGGGCATAATGGTCATATAAATATCCCCAGATCGGGTAGAGAACCGTCGCGACGATCAATGCGCCGGAGTTGATCAACCCCCATTGAGTATTGCTAATTCCAAAATCTTCGCTGATCTGCACTTGCAGCGAACCGATCATCAACTTGTCGGTCTGGTGCAGCAGCATGAAAAAGAAGAACACGACGACCACGAACCAGCGATAACGCGAATGTTCTTTGGACATGAGTACCTCGGTTGGATGGAATACCCAAGTATCATGTTTCAGGTTTCAGGTGTCAAGTGCAGGTTTCAGGTATCAGACGAATCTTCTGAAATGATCTCCTGTGCGAGTTTTTTCAGATCGTCCCCGTGCTCCACTTTCGCCGAGACGAAATACTGGTCCAACAGTTCGAGCGGGCTGAGGCTGCTTACCACCTGCCCCTCCGGGATGCGCACACGCGACTCGATCTGCGGGCGTTTGACCAGATGCAGTTCGAACGCATCTTCGGCATATTTTCGCAAAGCGGATTCGTCGATCAGCGAATCCCATTCTCTTGGATATTCAACCGTCAGGCGGATGATCGCCTCAGGCATTTCCTTCGGTTTGGGCAGGGCATCTTTAAGAGTTTCGGTCACGTTCTCGCTGGACTTGAGAACTGCGCGGCGGTCTATAAACTTTCTCACCCCTGTGAGTTGAATCCACTCTACCTTTGTGTCGCGTCCTTTTTCCACATCTGCGATGACGAAGAAACGCTCCTCCTTCGCCTCGCCAAAATCGACCCGTTCTATCGAGCCGGGATACACCACCGGCGGCTGGTTACCTTCGTTCACATCCTGTGGCTTGTGGATGTGCCCCATTGCCACGTAATTGAATTTTTGATTCTTCACCAAACTGCCGGACAAGACCAGGTCATTGCCAAGCATCACCAATCGCTCGCCGCCAAACTTCGCCCCTTCGATGGAGGCGTGAGCGGTCAACACAATTGGCAGGGATGCATCAGATTCCTCCAGCCAGCCGTCGATCAGATCCGATATTCGCGATTCGATGTTCGAATAGATGTCCGATGGGTTTTCCGCGCTCATTTCGAGATTCGCCATCAGCCCAGAGCGGGAAACCCACGGCATGGCGATCACTTGAATGGGTAGATTCCACAACTCGTCCGGTTTGAGAAGCGCGGGCGCATCCAACACTTTCACGAACGGCACTTGCAGAGTCTTGAATTCCTGCAAGGCATGGGCGCGTCCGATGGCGGGAGAAATGTCGTGGTTGCCTACCAATAAAAGAGTAGGTATCTTCGCCTGCGATAGACGCATGATACGTTTGCCCCACTCGCGCTGAAACGTCGGCGCGGGCGAACGGTCTTTGTAGGCATCCCCTGCGAAAATGACCATGTCCACTTTGCGCTCGATGGCGGTATCGACGATGGTATCCAGCGATTTGAGGAAATCCAGCACACGCAACGGCAGACCGGAGGCAGCGTCATGCCGCCCGTAGTTTGCCATGTCAATATGAGCGTCGGCAAAATGTAATAGTCTCATTAGGGTTGCATTCCCAACTCTTGTAACGCCTGTACGGCGGGAAACCAATTCATATGGACTTGCAGAGCGGCACGGTAATCTTTCACAGCGGATTCGGTATCGCCGATCATATAATAGGCGCGTCCGCGCCAGAGCAGGGATTCTTCCAGCGTGGGTGTGGAGATGGTGTCGTTCAGGGTGGTGTTTGCCAGATTGATGACATCCTGATAGCGGGCGGAATAATAGTAAGCAAAGTATGGACCGGTCTGGTACCACATCATGCGGAAGGGGCGGTTGCCTTTGGTGGTATCCCAGCCAGCATATTGGCGGAACGCCTGATCGTACGCAATGGAGGCATCGGCATATTGATTCAGCGCAACATGACTTGTGCCTTTGTTGAACCAGGCGAAGAAAAGATTATTGCCTTCCAGTTCCTGAATTTCCTCTTCCGCCCGGCTGAGCGCATACTGAGCCGCCCACTGTGGGTCTGCCCACGAACCAAGGATGCCCAACACTTCCGCTTCACGTTCGGCGGGATAAACCACCATGAAGAGATAGTTGAAGGAGCGCCAACCGTCTTCATACTCTTCGTATTTGCTGAGCAGGTCTTTGCCGGGTTTGAGATAGGCATCCTGTACGATGAAGCCGTCGCGCGAATCGTCGTAGCCGGTGGTGAAGAGATAGTGACCCAGCCAGTCGATCTTGCCGGTGTAATCGCGTTCGTAGTAGCCTTTTTCCACGACGACGGGGAAGCCCGCCGCGATGAGGCGTTTGACCAGGTCCATGTTGCCGCCGTAGCGCGAGAGGGCGCGGTATTCGGTGGTCTGGGTGTTGACGAAGTCCACCAGTTCATATGGCATGACGTTCTTGTCGGGCAGCCCGCGTTCGATGAAGCTCTTGCTGGTATCGGGTGAACCTGGTTTGACCACCTTCGCCACGTCGTCGCGGTTTCCGCTCCAACCCCAGAAGTTTAGCGCCATCGTCAGGTTGGCGGGACCGCAGTAATTCCAGCGGTTGTGCTGGTCTACGTAGGTGACGCCCGGCAGCACAACTTTGGCGGGAACCGCTGTCGGTGTGATGGTCGGTTTGGAGGTGGAGACCGGTTTCGGCGTCGAAGTGGAAGCGGGGGTCAACGTCAACATCATTTCGGCGCGCGCCGTTCCGATCGCTGTTTCAATGGTCAGTGGATTTTGTTCGCTTGGTTCAAAAACGGCTTCGCTTGGCGGGTTGAAGTAGTAAATCACGCGTGTGCGCAGGAGGTCGAATTGGGTCGAGATGCGGTTGCGGATCGGCGGTAAAAGTGCGAACAGAATGCCGATGGCGACGACGCCAGCGATCAGCCAGCGTTTATCGATATTTTTAAGTTTGTTCATGGAAAAGATTATATAACAAAAAGACCCCAAAGGTTTTTGACGTCTTTGGGGTCTAAACTTTTTATTATCTTACTCTTTGACTTCGCCGTCGATCACGTCGCCGTCGCGCGGCGCGGATGGTCCGCCTTCAGGCTGGGGTTGTCCTTGTTGACCTTGTGCATACATTTGCTGGCTGAGGGCGTGGAAGGTGTTCTGCAATTCCTCGGTCAGTTTCTTGATGCGGTCAATGTCATCGCCTTGCGCGGCTTGCTTGAGTTCGCCGACCTTTGCCTCGATGGAGGATTTCTCGGCGGCGGGAACTTTGTCGCCGAGTTCGCGCAATGCCTTTTCGATCTGATAGGTGAGATTGTCCGCATCGTTCTTGACCTGGATCGCTTCGCGGCGCTTCTTGTCGGCGGCTTCGTTCTGACGCGCTTCCTGCACCATGCGGTCGATGTCGCCTTTGTTCAGGTTGGTCGAGGCGGTGATGGTGACTTTCTGTTCCTTGCCGGTGGCTTTATCTTTCGCAGTCACATGCAGGATGCCGTTCGCGTCGATGTCGAAGGTCACTTCGATTTGCGGGATGCCGCGCGGTGCCGGCGGGATGCCATCGAGGCGGAAGCGTCCAAGCGACATGTTGTCCTGCGCCATCGGACGTTCGCCTTGCAGCACGTGAATGTCCACGGCGGTTTGGCTGTCTGCGGCGGTGGAATACACCTCGGTCTTGCGGACGGGGATGGTGGTGTTGCGTTCGATCATCACGGTCATCACGCTGCCCATCGTTTCCACGCCGAGCGAGAGCGGGGTCACATCGAGCAGCAAAATGTCCTTTACTTCGCCGCCAAGCACGCCGCCTTGAATGGCTGCGCCAATTGCAACCACTTCATCGGGGTTGACGCCTTTATTGGGGTCTTTGCCATTGGTGAGCTTGCGGACCAAGTCCTGAACCATTGGCATGCGAGAAGAACCACCAACGAGCACAACTTCATCGAGTTTGTCAGCGGACAGACCGGCATCTTTCAATGCGGCTTCAAAGGGTTTGCGGCAGCGCTGGAGCAGGTCTTCGGTCATCTGCTCGAACTTGGCGCGGCTGAGTTTCAACTGCAAGTGTTTCGGTCCCGAAGCATCAGCGGTGATGTAGGGCAGGTTGATCTCGGTTTCCATCACGGTCGAGAGTTCGATCTTGGCTTTTTCCGCCGCCTCACGCAGACGCTGCAATGCCTGACGATCCTGGCGCAGGTCGATGCCCTGATCTTTTCGGAACTCGTCGGCTGCCCAGTTGGTGATCTTCTGATCCCAGTCATCGCCGCCGAGGTGCGTATCGCCATTGGTAGCTTTCACTTCGATCACGCCTTCACCCACTTCGAGGATGGATACGTCGAACGTACCGCCGCCGAGGTCGAAGACGAGGATGGTTTCATTCTTCTTTTTGTCCAAGCCATACGCCAGCGCAGACGCTGTCGGTTCGTTGATGATGCGCAGCACTTCCAAGCCTGCGATCTTGCCCGCGTCTTTGGTTGCCTGACGCTGGCTGTCGTTGAAATAGGCGGGGACTGTAATGACCGCCTGCGTGACCGGTTCGCCCAAATACGCCTCGGCATCTGACTTTAGCTTGCCCAACACCATCGCGCTGATCTCCTGCGGAGAATATTCCCTGCCGTTGACAGGAACCTTCACACGCACATCGCCTGTCGGTCCCTGCATCACTTGATACGGAACCATCGCGCGCTCCGATTCGGTCTCTTCATAATGCCGACCGATGAAGCGTTTGATCGAATAGATCGTATTGTCGGGGTTTACCACAGCTTGCCGCTTGGCAGTTTGCCCCACCATGCGTTCGCCGTTCTTGTTGAACGCCACAACGGACGGACATAAACGTCCGCCTTCGGCTGTGGTGATGACGGTGGGGGAACCACCTTCCATGACGGAGACGACGCTGTTGGTCGTGCCGAGGTCAATTCCTATGATTTTGCCCATGAGAAATCTCCTTATGCCCAAATGATTTTTGATGTTTGGACGTGTGTTTGTTCATTTTCAACGTCGAAATCTTAAGCCATAAGTGCAAGAATTCTGTTAACACTCCATAGGTTTTAAATAAAAGCAGACGCGAAACTCGCGTCTGCTTTGAAATGCCCATCTTTTTATTGATCGCTGACTTGCACCCAATCGAATAATGCCACCATGGGAATATCGGCAAAGGATGAGGCGGTGATGCCCACCCTCCCCCCGGTCAGTCCGTAATTCGTAACATCGAGGTTGCGGAGCAGTACACCGTCTGCATATAAGCGCAGGAAATTGCCCTCGCAGAACAGTCCGATCTCGCCGTTCAATCCGCTGGTTCTGCTGGGGTCCGTAAGAATGGGTTGGTACTGGGCAATGCCTTCTGCCAGCCATTTCCCGAACAGAAGACTATACGTCCCATTACTGGCAAGGTTGAATTCGAACCAGCCCAGGGTTTCATCATAGCGGCAGATCAAACCGACCGAGCCGCTTGGGCTGGCGGCGAACTTCGCACGGACGAACACATCGGTGTAGGAATTGGCATTGTGAACCCCGATGGACCATGTATCTTCAGAGGGAATGTCAACGCGCAGAGAGCCGTTTTCGATGGAAGTGACCGGCAGACTCAACCCACCGGTTTGCAGGAATTGCCAGTAGTCGAGGGAGGTGTCGAAGTCATCCGTGAAGTAGAGCGGAGGGGGCGTGGGCGTGGGGGGGATGGTTGCGGTGACGGTTAAGGTTGGGGTGGGTGTATCCGCTTCAATCGCAGGAGGAAGCGTTTTTTCCGTCCCCACGGTTTCCACCACGCTGACAGCGGTTGGGGCAGGTGTCCCCATCGTGCAGGCAGAAAGAAAAAAAACCAGGAAGCCGGGCAAGAGAAACTTTTTCATGGCGCTTCTTATAACACAAATGTCCAGCGCGTTGGCTGGACATTTGTAGGAGGTGTATTTTGAACTAGTGCCCAAACAACTTAAAATTGGTAGGGGAAAAGCGGCTGAAATTCGCCGCTTTTCCCTATATCTTCATGTTGTTTGGGTACTAGTCGCAGAATTGAACGCCCATAAAACAGGACCATTGATCTGCGATCAAGCCGGCAACGCTCATCGTAAACAGGAACAGGATCACGAACACGATCACCAAGTGAGCAGGGTGTGCAAATAGACTGCCTCCCGCTCGCAGCGTGTGGATGATGGGTCTGCCTGCAATGATTCCTGCCCCTATTGGGATAGAAATAAGGGCAAGCGAGAGGATCTGCCCAAAGAGATAAGGCTGTTCGGGGTTCGGTCCATTGAAAAAGCGATTCAGGGAGATCCAACCCATCGAATCCAGCAAAATGAATATCAGCGGAAATAGGAACAGGGCAATGCTGGCGAATAACGTTGACGATGGTTTTGTGAGCAGGGTGTTTGTTTGGGGTGATGTGGTTGATGCTGTCCTTCTGGCTTGCATGATGGGTAGCAGGATGAGGCTGATGGCAAACAGGTTGAGCCATAGGACGGTGAATAGCATGAAAGGAAACGCTTCGTTGAATTGCCGCCTGTTGACGATTTCCAGAACAATGAGCGGGGCGATGAATAGAAAACTGATGGACGCGGATGATCCGAGAGATCCAAGCATACCTTGCATGATGGCTCCTTTGAAGATAAGCAATAGGTGCTCGCTAACGATTCCGATAGTAGTTTCTAAAAAAGTCGAAAGAATGAAATGGAACAGCTCTTTTTTTGTGCGCAGTTTTTCGTTGTAGAGATCTTTGAATGTCTGCTCCATCGATTCGCCAAGTTGCTCCCGGAATGCCTGGGGATAGAGTGCCAGGATTTTGTTGTAAAGCAGCAAAATGACTTTATGGTTGTATGCCATAGGTTTTTGGATACAACTGTCGTTCCTGTGCCAGAGAGACAATGCGTTTGTAGCGTTCCAATTCCGATGCGAGTGCCTCCGTGCCGATGCCCGTGATCTGGTAGTAGATGCGGCGTTCATCGTCCATTTCCGGGTCGATGCGTTTATCGCTTTCACGAACCAAACCCGCGTCGAGCATCCGCTTGAGCGAGCCGTACAATGTGCCTGGTCCCATCGTAACCTTCCCATGCGAATCTGTCTCTACCTGTTTCATGATCCCATAGCCGTGACGCTCCCCGCTGGAGAGCGCGAGGAGGATGTGGAACACGGCGGGCGTAAGTGGTTGGTTGGTATTGTTTGTAGCCATAATTCCCTTTGGTCAAATTCGTCTCTTGGGAGAAACTATGAAGTGATGGAACGTGTTTCGTTAGAACAGAAATTCCAGGGCTTGCGTTACACCATCAACAGCAAGTTCCACCCAAATCAGGAAAAGCACGGACACAGTGGCGACAATTGCGACCACTCGATGGACAGGGTTTGCGAGCTTTCTCATAGTGAAATCAATCGCAAGACCCGTGCCGAATAGGAGAACGCCCATAGCGAGGAAGTCGCCCGGTGCCCAATCCCAACCTCCGCCCTTGCCTCCGTTAAGATGCGCGTTCGGGTTGAGAACCGTCAATGCCAAGGGGATCAGCAGTATGAGCCCCACCATGAGTGCAATGCGTACAACGTTTTTGTTTTGCGTGATCATAAATATTATCCTTTCTTTAAGGATTGCCAGGGATGTTTCGACGAACACCCAGAGCACAAAACTGAATAATTCATCTCCGGCTTTTTGGCGTTCCTTGCATAAGTCGTTAAACGTCTGCTCCATACTTTCCCCAAAGCGTTCACGATAGGGGTCGGGATAGTAGCGAAGCAGTTTGGCATAGATACTGCGAAATCGTGCGCTCGCGTGTTCGTAGGTCACTGCCATGACGTTCTCCATGGGAAACCGCCAACAGGTTGTTGAATCAAGTCTGTTGCAACCATGAGGTTAATATATCCGTTACGGATATAGTTGTCAAGGGCAAAACAAAACATCCAACCCAAAGGCTGGATGTTTGCATGGTGGAGATGCCGGGAATTGAACCCGGGTCCGAAAGATTCGACCCTCGGAACTCTACGAGCGTAGCCTGCCGCTATTCGTCATCGCAGACACCCCGGCGGGCTGGTAAGCCTGCGACCATCTGCTGAATCTTTCGCGCGTTTAGCAGAATCACGCGCGGCACTCTATCTTTGTCTCGCCCGATCCGTCACCCGATAGAGGGCGGTGCCGGCGGACGTGACATCCTAAGATGTCATACTGTTATGGTTCGCCTTAGGCGGCGAGGGGCATAGCAGCGTATGAAGTGCTTTTGTTGGCACTTAATGGTTGCACTGAGTTATCGAGTTCGGTGCGCTCTCGGCTCGCATTCCGGAACCAGCCTCTCCCGTCGAAGCCTGTCATCCCCAGAATGGCTGCGGGGGGAAATCCCGTTGCTTCGTAAATTATAGCACGCCACAGTTAATGAAATGTAAGAACCGGATGCGGTATAGTACTTTGGTTTTGCACAGGTTTCTTCAAAGATGACCACTTAAGACGTTATAATGGAAGTGTACCGTCGATGTCTGCGTGTGCCGGCACAAATCCATTCATCTGCACGCAATTCCCAGCGACCGGCTAAGAGGTTAACATGGCTGAACGAATTTTGATCATTGATGACGATGTAGATACCCTGCGTTTGGTGGGATTGATGTTGCAGCGCCAGGGCTACCAGATCGTTGCCGCATCCAATGGTACACAAGGGTTGGCAAAGGCGCTCGAAGAACGCCCGGACTTGATTTTGCTTGATGTCATGATGCCGGATATGGACGGTTACGAAGTTACACGCAGGTTGCGCAAGAATCCCGCCACCGAAGCCATCCCCATTTTGATGTTCACCGCCAAAACGCAGTTGGACGACAAGGTCACCGGTTTCGAGGTGGGCGCCGACGATTACCTGACCAAACCCACCCATCCCACCGAATTGCAGGCACATGTCCGTGCGTTGCTGGCGCGAACCACTCAGCGAAAGACCGACGAGATCGTGCCTGCGTCGCCGCATGAGCAAAAAGGCTGTGTTATCGGGGTTTTGTCTGCGCGCGGCGGGCTGGGCGTTTCGACCCTGGCTGCCAACCTGGCAGCCGGTTTGTTCACCCGCACACAGACGGACGTTATCCTTGCCGAGCTCACGCCGGGGCAGGGTACCCTCGGGATGGAATTGGGGTCTCCCAACCAGAAGGGTTTGACCGAGATCTTGCAGGGATCGGTGGTTGAAATCACCCGCGAAAAAGTCCAATCCTCGCTTGTGCCGCATAACAGCGGATTAAAACTATTCCTCGCTTCTGAAAACCCGCGGGATGTAAACCTGGCTTCGAACGTGCAGAACTTTGAAGCCCTCGTTCCACGCCTATCATCCCTGGCACGCTTCACCGTCATGGACCTTGGCTCTGGTCTGCCGACCTATGTTCAGCGCCTGCTGTCCATGTGCACCGAGCGGATCGTCGTCCTCGAAGGCAATCCAAGCACAATCCAGCATACAAAGATACTGGTCGACGAAATCGCCGCGTTGGGCATCAACCGCAAGGATATCGTGGCGATACTCAACAACCGCCAACGTTCCGAGGCGCAGATTCCCTGGGCGCAGGTGCAGGATAAACTGGGACACTCCATTCTCACCGCCATAACACCCGCGCCGGAACTGTTCTTGCAGGCGTCGCGCCTGCAAACCCCGGCGGTGATGGCTCAACCCACCAACATGACCTCACAGCAATTCCTGAAGATCGCCGATGCGATCATTGAGCGCGAAAAGGCGCGATGACCCTGTTTTCACCGCAGACGCAAACCAGCATCGAGTTCGCCGCGGACTTGTTCCGCCAATCCAGGCACGCTGTCATCCTAACCGGGGCGGGGCTTTCCACGCCGTCGGGTATTCCCGATTTCCGGTCCACGGGCACAGGCTTATGGTCCCGTGATGAACCGCTGGAGGTCGCCTCGCTTAGCACCTTCCGCACCCACCCGGAGAGTTTTTTCAACTGGTTTCGCCCTCTGGCAAGCCAGATTTTTTATTCCCAACCCAATCCCGCCCACCTTGCCCTGGCAGAATTGGAACAACGGGGGTACGTCAAGTCTGTCATCACCCAGAACATCGACATGCTGCATCAAAAAGCGGGCTCGAAAACTGTAATCGAAATGCACGGTACAATGGAAACATTAACCTGCTCGCAGTGTTATCATAAGGTGCAGGCAGAGGCTTACATTGCACCTTTCGTCTCGAACGGGGAGATTCCCCACTGTCCCCAATGCGGACAGATCCTCAAACCGGATGTGATCCTGTTTGGCGAACAATTGCCCCAATCCGCCTGGTTCAAGGCGCAAAAGGAAGCGCGTCAATGTGACCTGATGCTGGTCGCTGGATCCTCGCTGGAGGTCCTGCCGGTGGCGGGGCTGCCCATGCAGGCACTTGACCGCGGCGCCCACCTGATCATTCTCAATAACACACCCACCTACCTTAACGTCCGGGCGGATGTGACGATTCTGGAAGATGTTTCGGCAATACTGCCTGCGATCACGGAGAAAGTTATAAATGGCTGAAATCAAAACCGAGCGGCTGGACGGCTACCGTCGTTTGATCGACATTGCCCGTGACCTCGCCTCGACCCTCGACCTGGATATTCTGCTCTCGCGCATTGTCCATGCCGCGGCGGAGATCAGCGGCGCCGAAGCTGCCTCCATTCTGCTGTATGACGATACTTCACGGCAGTTGTATTTTCAGGTTTCCACGAACATGGACGAATCCACCCGGCGGGGCATCATGGTTCCGTTGGATGGCAGCATTGCCGGATGGATCGTCACCAATCGGAAAGCGGTGCGCATCACAAACGCGCACGAAGACCCGCGCTTCTATTCGAACGTCGAGGCGATCACCGGTCTCAGCACGCAGTCTCTGCTTGGCATCCCATTGATCACCAAGAACAAGGTGGTGGGCGTTCTGGAGGCCCTGAACAAACACAGAGGGAAATTTACCGAAACGGATGAATCCATGCTGCTGGTGCTGGGTGCGCAGGCGGCGGTTGCCATTGAAAATACCCGCCTCTTCCAGCAATCAGACTTGATCTCCGAATTCGTTCACGAGCTGCGTACGCCGCTTTCCTCCCTGAGTACCGCCACCTACCTGTTGCTGCGCCCGGAAATGTCCCAGGATCAGCGCGACCAGATCATCAACAACATCCACAATGAGACCATGCGCCTGAACGCCCTTGCCTCCTCCTTTTTGGATCTGGCACGTTTGGAGTCTGGGCGGGTGCAGTTCCGCAAAACGGTTTTCAGCCTTGCCGACCTGATGTATGAATGCAAGGACATTATGTCTTCCAAAGCCATCGAAGACGACATCCAGCTGCGGGTGGAATCGCCGGATGGATTGCCGCTGCTCGAAGCGGACCGTGACAAGATCAAACAGGTACTTTTGAACCTGCTCAGCAATGCGATCAAATACAACCGTCCAAATGGGACGGTGATGCTGCGCGCCGAAACGCGCGAACACGATGTGGTCATCTACGTTCAGGATACCGGCATCGGCATTCCCGAGGAAGCCCTGCCGCACCTGTTCCAAAAATTCTATCGGGTGCGCGAGCATGAAGCGCGCGCTTCCGGCACCGGGCTGGGATTATCCATCTGCAAGCAGATCATCTATGGGCATGGCGGGCGCATCGAGGTCAGGAGCAAGATGGGCGTTGGAACGGTGTTCATGCTTTCCCTGCCGCGTTCCGGCAAGACGGCTCCGCGTGAAGGGGTGACGGGCGAGTTAAAAAAACCGGTCAAGAAACCGTGAATTGACTTTTTTGTCCTAAGATTGTACACTTGGCACGATTTATTTTGAAATTATGTTTGGAGGAAGAAGATGACACAGTTTCAATTCGTTATGAGGTCGGGACCTACGCCGGGCGTCACCTTCCCATTGGATGGGGACCAACTCACCATCGGGCGTGACTCCACCAACCCCGTTGCGATCAATGACGCGGAAGTCTCACGCAAACATGCGCGGCTGATGTTTCAGGGCGGGAAATACGTTCTCGAAGACCTCGGCTCCACCAACGGCACATTCGTCAACGGACAGCGCCTTGCCGGTCCGGTTGTGCTCAAACCGGGCGATGTCATTTCACTCGGTGAGCAGATCGTCCTCATGTATGATGCGATTGCTTCCGACCCCGGTGCGACGGTTGCCGTCTCCCGCAAGGCGGTGCAACCTCCTCCCGTTGCCCGGACTTCGATTGAATATGCTCCGCCGCCTGCAGCCGCTCCTGCCTATTCCGCTCCGCCTCCGGCAGCGAAGAAAAGCAATATGGTTCCGATCATCATCGCCGTTGGGACGCTGCTCTTCATCTGTGTGTGTGCGGGGTTCTTCTGGTGGGTCGATGCCACCTATCGTTGGTGCGTTTTCTTCCCGTTTCTGTCTGGTTGTTAGTCGATCTGTTATGCACCCCGCAGGCGCAGCTTGCGGGGTGCTTTTTTATTGTAAAATCACCCATCTTTGATAGAATCAAAATAGACATTGCACCCTGCAAGGCATTACCGCCTAAACCGCTGACCTGAAACGGAACCTCCTCCTCATGGAACAGACAACCAATCCTCCTTCCCCTTCGTGGGGCACAAACACAAAGCTGGTCGTCGCCCTGACGATCATCGTCATCCTTGGCGCGCTGCTGGTCAAGTTCCAGTTCATCATTACGCCGCTGGTGATCGGACTTGTGCTTTCCTACCTGTTCCATCCGCTTGCAGATTTCATGCAGCGGAGGCTGCGTTTTTCGTGGAACGCTTCGGTCGGGGTCATTTACATCGTCATCCTCGTTTTGCTGGTCGGCTTGTTGACGCTCGGCGGCGTGGGTCTGGTACAACAGGTGCAAAGCCTGGTCATCATCGTGCAGGATGCGCTTCGTAACCTGCCTGAATTGATCGAAGGTATCTCCGGGCGCGTGTATCAACTAGGTCCATTCAAAATCGATTTTAGCTCGCTTGACCTGAATGACCTAAGCAGCCAGGTCATTAGCATGGTCCAGCCACTCCTTAGCCAGACTGGAACCCTATTGCGCACTGTGGCGGGCGGCGCCGCCAACTTCCTCGGCTGGACGTTGTTTGTCCTGCTGGTTTCCTACTTTGTTCTCGTGGAAAGCGGCGGCTTGCGCGACCGTATCCTCTCGGTGGAGATCCCCGGCTACAATCAAGATCTAGGTCGGCTCAGCCGCGAGCTTGGGCGCATCTGGAACGCCTTCCTGCGCGGGCAGATCATCATCTTTTTCCTGACCGTCATCGTCTATTCGATTGTGCTCGGAGTTCTCGGCGTAAATTATGCCATCGCACTGGCGTTCCTTGCGGGTCTGGCGCGCTTCGTCCCATATGTGGGTCCGGCGGTCAACTGGGGTGTACTTGCCATCATCGCATATTTTCAGGCATACAAATTGTTCGGCATGTCGCCTCTGGCATATATGCTACTGGTCTTAGCCATCGCCCTCTTCATTGACCAGATCTTCGACAACATCGTTTCACCGCGCATTCTTTCAGATGCCTTGAAAGTCCATCCCGCCGCGGTGCTTGTTGCCGCCATCATCGCCGCCAACCTGTTCGGTATCCTCGGCGTGGTCGTCGCGGCGCCCATCCTTGCCACCACCATGCTGCTTTGGCGCTACACCATGCGAAAGATGCTGGATCTGGACCCCTGGCCCGAAAAGGAACTGAACCAATCACCGCCCCCGCCCGGCTCGCGTCTATTCGTGACAATCCGCCGCTTCCTGCGTGACCTGAGCCTGAAACTCAAAAAGGGAAAGTAACCTCCCCTGCAGCTTTTTCAAAAACCCATTCATCCAATAGGAGAAATACATGAGCAACCATAACGAAACCCATACCGAAACCCTCGCCGAAACCGAAAACTTCATGGCGTGGCGGGCGGAAGAACCAGACGGCGAAATCACCTATCATATCGAGATCAACAACGTCACCGTGCATTTCTTCCAGGAGGAATGGACGGAGTTCCTTCAACTCATCCGTGAATTGGGAAAATAAGATCATCCGCTGACAGTCACTTCGCAAAGTGACTGTCAGCTTTTTTATGGCGATGCGCAACATTCGTAACTTCATCATCACAGACGTACCCGGTACGCGCAAAACGGATTTTTCGAATTCGGAGAACAGGCAATGACCCGGCAACGGCTACTTCATGGACTCATCAGTGCCGCAGCGGGACTCCTGCTTTCCTTTACGCTGGCGCAGACATTTTTCGACCTCGCTTCCCGAACACGGATCGACCAGGTTTTCCTGGTGCTCATCCCAGCGGGGGCGGTCTTCGTCTGCCTTCTGTATGTAGTACCCGTTTTGGAGTCGTACATCCGCAGCGTATCAGAAATGACGCGCCGGGTCGTTATCGATTGCGCGATGATCGCCTCCCTGTCTTCCCTGCTTCTTCCGAAGTTCTCACTCCTTTTCTTATTTCTCTTTTTCCTCATCTCCCTGTTGTTGACCATACCAGCCGCGCCACATGTGCAGGCGTTGTTCGAAGCGGGCGGCATCCGACGTGTGTTCGGCGCGTGGATGTTTGCTTCGCTTTTTAGTTTTCTGCTCATCGGCTTTCTGGATAGCTTCTACTCCAGCCCGATTGAAGTGGCAGCACTGACCCTGCTTCTGCAAGCCGCTTTCGGCGTAGGCGGATATTTCCTCATGGGCAGGATGCGGCGCGTGGCAGGGGAGCGCTGGTTCGATGCCGTGCTTCACAGTGTCCTCTTCTTATTATTGACTGGTTTCACTCTCTGGTTATTTTATACGAGCCAACGCATACCGCTTTTTCCGCATACCTTCTTCGTCTTAGACGAAGCGACGCGCTGGACCTTTGCTTATGTCAGCCTGCTTGCGCTGCCCTGGCAGGCATGGCTGCATATCCGACTGAAGTTCAGCGGTTTTTACAACCGCATCAAACACACCAAAGTCTACGCTTATGTAAGCGCCAATTTGGCGGGGCTTTCTTTGGCGTTTGCCTTTCTGGCGCTATATCTGGTCTTTGCCGCCGTTCTGAACGAACCACGCTTCGATGTGGATGACATCTATTTCGACGCCGACCATTTCAACTATCGCATCCGCCTCACCACCGATACCTGGCAGGATTTCTACTGGCGTTCCGTTCACCCTTTCATGATCCTGCTCTTTCGTCCGCTTGTCGATGGGCTCGCCTTCCTATTGAAAGGGAATAAACTCTGGGGCACTTTTTTATTTGTCGCGCTGGGTGGCGCCTCCTGCGTCTATCTGACGTGGATGTTCATCAAAACTGCCCTGGGGAATTCGGTCTACGCCTCCCTCATTGCTGCGTTGCTGGGGTTGACCGCTTCTCACCTGATCTTTGGCTCGTTGCTCGAATCGTACATTTTTCTCGCTGCGAGTCTGTTGCTGTTCTTTGTCCTGCTTCTAAAGGATAAACCTTTGCCTGCGCTCATCGCTGCCAGCCTGACGACCATCGGCATTACGCATTCCAACTTCGCCCAAAACGCCATCGCCCTGTTCATCGTCAAACCGGATATTAAGAAAATGATCCGCTTTGTGGTTTCGGTGCTGGTCTTTTTGGTTTTGTTGACGCTGTTGAACAACCTGCTATACCCCGATGCGCACCCGTTCTTTTTCATTCCCTCTACCCTGCAAGCCGAACAACAGAATCTCTTTCCATTCAACACCCTGCGGGTCCAAGCCTTGATCCGTGCATTCTTCTTCCATAATGTGGTCGCGCCAACGCCGATCTTCTACGACAAAGACATTCCCTTCATCCAATTCCGCTTCTTCAAACCGGAGATCGATAAACTGAGTCAATATGACCTTCCCATCCAGAACATCGCCTCGTGGTCGTGGCTGGTTTTGCTGATCGTTGCAGGCGCGCTTTTTGTTTGGAATTTCCGAAAAAACAAACACTGGCGTATATCCCTGGCATTGATAGGCTGCATGGCGTTCAATGTCGTTCTGCACCTGCGCTATGGCAAGGAATTTTTTCTCTACTCCACCAATTGGACATACGCGCTGATCCTGCTAATGGGCCTGGCATGGCAGGCGGTTTCCGACCGTAGATGGTTTCAGGTGCTGTTGTTGCTGTTCCTCTCACTGCTGATCTGGGTGAATGGTCAATTATTACTGACGATCATTAATGTATTGGCTCCACAAGCGTAGGGACGGTTCGACTCGCCTCATCCTGCCTGCAACCCCTGTGGTAGACTTGACCCGCTTTATGAGAAATATGACCATAACCTCCCCGAATAAACGCCTCCTCCTTGCCTGGTTTTTGGGTATTCCATTCTCTTATTTTGCGGTCTCGTACATGGAGAATTTTTATCCGACCGTTCTGGAAGTTGCCTTGTGGACGGTTGTGTTCCACAGTCTGTTCAGTCTGTTTGTGCATTATTTGCTTGGCAGAATTTCAACGGAATTTCGCTCAGACCGGATGAGCGCGAGCATTGCCGCTGTCTTGTTCGCGGCGTTGGTCATCTTTGTGCCAGCCATGTATTTCACGGCACGACCATTTCCCAATCTGTTCGATGCGGCGGTTTTTCATCTACCCCCTGATCTGTGGCTGACGTTTGTGTTGGCGCTCATCCCCGCCATTCCTGTATCGGGGTGGTTATTGTCGATAGCGAAGACAAAGCACTGGGATGAGTCGCGCCTGATGCGCTTCGTGGACGAAAATCTGAGCGGATTGATGGCGGCGCTTCTTTTCTTCGCCGTTTACTTGATCTTCGCCTCGATCTTTAATCGCCCCCATTACGACGCCGACGACATCTTCTTCGACGCCGACGGCAACCTTTACCGCTGGCGTTATGCGACCGAAAAATACCGCGATTATTACTGGCGGCCCGCGCATCCCTATCTTTTGATCATCGTCCGTCCGCTGGTGAGCATGCTTGCCCTGCTCTTCAGGGGAGATGCGCTCTTCGCCGCCTTCACACTGAACGCGTTCATTGGCGCGTTGTGTATTTTCCTCGTCTGGTATTTTGTCAGACACTCGTTGGGAAAGCCGCTCTATGCCTTGTTGATCGCTGCCATTTTTGGGATCACATCCACCCAATTGGCGTTTTCATCTATCATCGAAACGTACATTTATCTCTCGGCAATTGCATTGATCTTTCTGGTGCTGCTGCTCAAGGACAAGCCGCTGTACATGCAGGTTATTGCCGGGTTGGTTGCTTTTGGCATCACCATTTCCAATGTCGGTCAGACGTTCATCGCGCATTTCTTTGTCAAACGTGATCTTAAGCAGATCATTATTTACGGATTGCTCATCACGGCGTTCGTTGTGCCGCTTTCGCTGTTTCACAACTGGGTCTATCCCAATTCCCAACCCTATTTCTGGGATATTTCCACACTGGAAGCCGAAGGACATAACCAGTTCCCACCCACCCTGCAGCGTGCCGAATACATGACGCGCGTGATCGCCCTGCATAGTTTTGTCACGCCAGACCTGCTTATCATCCGCGACGGTTGGCCCTTCCCAAAAACATGGATGTTCCGCGCGTCCATCAAAAAAGACCCGATGCAGCTGGCGAGATACAACAACCCGTTGCAGGAGGGATTGCTCATTGCCTGGATCGGTTTGATGGTGGTCGGCGGCATACTCTTCCTGAAAAATATTCGCAAGCACGATATCGGCTATTACCTGACCTTCATTTTTACCGTGTTGTTCAACTTTGCCCTGTACCTGCAATATGGCAAGGATGTCTTCCTGTATGCCACCAACTGGACGTACGCCATTTTGCTTTTCCTTGCCCTGGCATGGCGTGACCTGGCGGACAAACGCTGGTTTCAGATCGTGCTGCTGGTTTTCTTTCTATTGCTGCTGTTCAACAATTCGCACATGTATCAGACCATGTTGGAGGTTTCCTCGCCTTCCGTCCCCTCTCCGGTTTGGAGAT
Organism: Anaerolineales bacterium UBA2395; assembly: GCA_002343775.1. Classification (GTDB taxonomy): domain Bacteria; phylum Chloroflexota; class Anaerolineae; order Anaerolineales; family Villigracilaceae; genus Villigracilis. The sequence goes on along the minus strand of DDSH01000024.1, from coordinate 80,785 downwards.
AAAGAAAAAAAACAGCCGCTCGCAGGCGGCTGTTTTTTTATCTTGATGGGTCGCTTTACTTTTTGCCTTTCAACTCGTCGCGGAAGATGACGCTCATCACCACGCTGACGATGCTCATGACGATGCTGCCGAGCAGGGCAGACCAGAACCCGTCCACGGTGAGACCGATGCCGAGCGACTGCCCAATGGTGCGGGTGAGCAGCAGCATGCCGGTATTGATGACGAGTGTGAACAAGCCCAACGTAAGGATGATGAGCGGGCAGGTGAGGAACTTGAGCAACGGGCGCACGAGCGCGTTTAGCAAACCGATGATCAGCGCCAGCCAAAGGATGCCCGTCCACTCGCCGGAATAGCTGATGCCGGGGACGATCCAGACTGCCGCAAATAACGCAACCGCGTTGATCAACCAACGAATCACGAATTTTGTCATTTTGACTCCTTTTCTTTAACTACGCAAAACCCATCACGAAGTTGCCTGCATCCAGATCAGGGTGCGCAACGGTTTGAAGCCTGCATCGCGGATGGCATTGTCGAAGCGGCTGACAGGGAACTCGAATGTGACCGATGGGTAGGAAAGATAGAGATCGCGCCGCGCATGGATGAGCAGCTGTGTCAGCGCCTCAGGGTCCGACTCGTCGCCAATGGCGGCAAACAGGCTTTCGCCTCGCCCGGTGGGGATCCACGAAAGTGTGGAGAGCAGGGTATCCCTTTGCACCGCCGCCCATTGACGGATATTCATGTCAATGAAGATCAGGTAGAGCCAGGTCCACAGACCCGGCTTCAGTGAGTTGAAATTCCAATGGATGTGCCAGCCCAACTCGTCGGGGTAGAGGCGGGAGAGCCAGTGGAGTTGAGTCGCCCAAAAGCGTGGATTCCGCTTTGTGATGGCGATATCCGCATCCAAATAGTTCAGGTGGCTGTCGGTGGCAGCCTGCCAGTTGGTGCGGCGGGCACGCTCGACAAACCCCAGCGAGGTGTAAAGGCGGATGGCTTCGAGGTTGTCTTCGCGGACATGCAGCCAAATGTCGTCCACTTTCCTTTCGCGGGCGTGCTGCATGGCGCGTTCGGTGAGGGCACGGGCAATGCCTTTGCGGCGGTGGTCGGGGTGGACGGCAACGTTGGCGATGAGGTAGAGACGGTGTCCTTTATGCCGAAAGGGAACGAGACTGGCATTGCCGACGATATGCCCATTCTCTTCCCAGATGTAGCCGGTGAGCGGCAGAGAGGTGCTTTCGGCAACGCGGTTCGCCCATTTGAGGAAGGAGTTGTCGCTGCCTGCGCGGCGCATGTCTTGCACGTAACGCTTGCCGTCGCTATCCATGGTGTGGGAGAAGCACAGCTCGATCAGGTCTGCCACGGCGGGCAGGTCACGCAGGATGTTGAGCGGACGCAGGTTGGGATGATGCTGTTCGCGCGCAGGGACGGTGATGGTTGCCATTGAGGGAATTATAGTGCGAATTGAGGGGTAGTGAATAGAGAATGGGAATTGGGAGGGATGTGCGTTTCTTGCTCCTATTTGGCGGGGTTTGTATAATGGATGTTATGGTGTCTTATACAGCGAGTTTCATGTATAAGCAGTAGCTAGACACCATGTTTGATGAAATGCCGATCTAAGGCGATAAATGTCAAGTTTGTCCATTGGCTGTATTGATGGGCGTTTTGACTACGGAATGTCAAAGATCTGTATCTAAAGCCGTCGTGCAAACAAAAACAGTAGATGGCAATGCATGTATTGACGCTGGATTTCCCCAGCCCCAGTAACCCAAAGGATATGCCCATGACACACCCCAAACCACCCGTTTTTGAATTGCGCGTGGCTCTCACCACCAGCGATTATGAACGCCTGGTCAAATTCTATTGCGACGGTCTCGGCATCGAGCCGGCAGCGATCTGGAACAATGACGGCGGCAAGGCGATGATGCTCAACATGGGCAACGCCACGCTCGAACTGTTTGACGAACGACAGGCAGAAGTCATCGATGGGTTGGAGGCGGGTAAACGCATCAGTGGACAGGTGCGTTTTGCCCTGCAAGTGCCGGACTTGCATGCCGCGATGCAACGCTTGCTTGCCAACGGCGCCACCCTCGTCCACCCGCCGATCAAAACCCCGTGGGGCGATACCAACGTTCGCTTACAGGACCCGGATGGAATGCAAGTAACCTTGTTTCAAACGGAGCAAACCTACTGACATGCTGACCATCACAGGAACTGAAGAATGGAAGTCTGCACACCCGGGCGCAGTGGTCGGATTGCTGGAAATCTCCGGCGTGGTGGGTAACCGCGCTTCTTTCTCGACCTTGGACGATCGCAAACGTGAAGTGGAGTCTCGTCTGCGGGCGATGTACAAGGACTTCTCGCGTCAGGATTTCGTATCCATTCCGGCAATGGCGGCTTACCAAAAATATTACAAGAAATTCAGCAAGACGTATCACGTATTGCTGCAACTTGAGTCGATTGTGTTGAAGGGCAAAAGCCTGCCGAACGTTTCGCCGTTGGTGGATGCCAATTTTGCCGCCGAGGTGGAGACCCTCGCACTCACCGCCGGGCACGATGTCTCCAGGTTGATTCCGCCCATCGTCATGGATGTGGCGCGCGATGGCGATCAGTTCACGCAAATGGGCGGCGCGGTCAAAAATATCCTCGTGGGTGACATGGTCATGCGCGATGCACAGGGACTGTGTTGCTCCATCATCCACGGGCAGGACGACCGTTCGCCGATCACGCCTGAGACGACGCACGCGCTCTACGTGATATACGCCCCTCGCGAGGTCCCGGTGGAGGCGGTGCAGGCGCAACTTCAAAAGATCGAGGAACATATCCGCCTGTACTCACCGAAGGCGGTCACCGAGCAAAGCCGCCTGTTGTTTGCCTGAGCGGGAATCTAATATTCTTCTTACGCCGCATTGACAATTCGCCGATGCGGCGTTTGTTATAATGCCTCTCATGTCGTAGGGGCACAGCCAGCCGTATGAAGGCTTGGACGAGAGATTGTCCTGCTGTGCGCCCCTACAGGAGAAAATTCCCCATGATGCGATTTGACAGATTTACCGAGAGAGCACAAGAAGCCGCCCAACGCGCCGCGGAGATCATCCAACGCTACGGGCATAACCAGATCGATACTGAACACATCCTGCTGGCGCTGATCGAACAACCCGGCGGGGTCATTCCCCAAATTTTGGAAAAACTGAGTGTCAGCGCCCAGGCGTTGACCGAACGGTTGGATGCCACCCTGCGCGCCAGCCCCAAGGCAAATATCTTCGGCGGCGGAGCGGGACAGATCTTCATCACCCCGCGCGTCAAGCGGATCATTGATCTTGCCAACGAAGAAGCCAACCGCCTGAAAGACGAATACATTTCCACCGAACATATCTTTTTGGCGATTCTGACCGAACGCAACACGCCTGCCGCGCGTATTTTGGAATCCGCAGGCTTGAGCCGTGACCGCGTGTATGATGCCATTCAAGACCTGCGCGGTGGGCAACGTGTCACCGATCCGCAAGCCGAGACGCGTTACCGCACGCTCGAAAAATATTCGCGTGACCTCACCCAACTTGCCCGTGAAGGCAAACTCGACCCGGTCATCGGGCGTGATAATGAGATTTTGCGTCTGATCCAGATTTTATCCCGCCGCACGAAGAATAATCCCGTGCTGATCGGCGAAGCCGGTGTGGGTAAGACTGCCATTGCAGAAGGCTTGGCGCAAAAGATTGCCACCAATGATGTGCCGGAAATTCTTTCCGGCAAGAAGGTGGTGGCGCTCGATCTTGGCGCGATGATCGCCGGGTCCAGATTCCGAGGCGAGTTCGAAGAACGTCTTAAGGCTGTGATGGAGGAAGTCCAGCGTGCGAAGGGTGATGTCATCCTGATGATCGACGAGTTGCATACCGTCGTCGGTGCAGGAGCCGCTCAAGGCGCGATGGATGCGAGCAACATGCTCAAGCCCGCGCTGGCTCGCGGCGAGTTGCAATGCATCGGCGCGACGACTCTCGACGAGTTCCACAAACATATTGAAAAAGATGCCGCGCTCGAACGTCGCTTCGCCCCCATCTATGTGGATGAACCCAGCGTGGAAGACACGATCAAGATGCTGCACGGATTGCGCGACCGCTACGAGGCGCATCACAAAGTGCGCTTCTCTGACGAAGCCCTGTCTGCCGCTGCCCATTTGGCAGATCGCTATGTGACGGATCGCCACCTGCCCGACAAAGCCATTGACCTCATGGATGAATCCGCCGCAAAACTACGCGTCGCTTTGTATTCCATGCCGCCCGATTTGAAAGCATTGAAAACTGAAATTGACAAACTCGCCGCGGAAGAAGAGCAGGCTGGTTTGGAACGTGATTACGAACGCGCCGCGCAAAAGAAAGCCGAACGTCTGCGCCTTGAACAGGAATACACCGGCAAACGCGATCATTGGGAAGCCGAACATCATCTCGACGAAGTGGTGGATGTGAACGACATCGCCGCCGTCGTGCATCAGTGGACGGGCATTCCGGTGACGCAAATGCTCGAGACCGAATCAGAAAAACTCCTGCACATGGAGGCGCGTTTGCACGAGCGCATCATCGGACAAGAGGAAGCCATTCACGCCATCTCCGATGCCATTCGCCGGGCGCGCTCTGGTCTCAAAGACCCGGCACGACCCATCGGTTCGTTCATCTTCATCGGTCCCTCTGGCGTGGGCAAGACCGAACTTGCCAAGGCACTCGCATGGTTCATGTTTGACGATGAGGATGCATTGGTGCGCGTGGATATGTCCGAATACCGCGAGCAGCATACCGTCTCACGTCTCTTCGGCGCACCTCCCGGATACGTTGGCTATGAAGAAGGCGGTCAACTTACTGAAGCCGTCCGCCGCAGACCGTACCGCGTGGTGCTCTTCGATGAGATCGAAAAAGCACACCCCGAAGTGTGGAATGCGCTCCTGCAAATTTTGGATGACGGACGCCTCACCGACGGTCAGGGCAACGTGGTGGATTTCCGCAACACGGTTCTGATCATGACCTCGAACCTTGGCACTGAATATGTGAGAAAGGGCGGCACCTTGGGCTTTTTGTCTGGCAAAGCCGAACCTTCCGAACGTGAATCGCACGACAAAATTGACAAAGCGCTCAAAGCGGCGTTCCGCCCCGAGTTCATCAACCGCATCGACGAGATCATCATGTTCTCGCCGCTCTCCATCGAAGAGATGGAACAGATTGTGATTCTGCAAATGAAGGAAGTGCAGGATCGCCTCAACGACCACAACATCACCGTCCAGTTGACCGATGCCGCGCGCTCGTGGCTGGCAAAGGAAGGCTACGATCCGGCGTTTGGAGCGCGTCCGCTGCGACGGGCGATCCAGAAATATGTCGAGAGTCCGCTTTCGGTGGAATTGCTCGGCGGCAAGTTCAAGGACGGCGCCGAAGTCATCGTAGATGTGGATGCAAACGAGAACAAGATCATCTTCCAAACCTCTGCTGGGACGAAGAAGAAGAAATCCAAAGAGACCGTGGACGCGTGACCGAAACAGTCACACCCCTGAACAAAAACGGTTCAGGGGTGTGTTTTTTATCGCAAACAAGCCTTTGACCCGAATTTCCTAATCCATTTTTCATTAACTGGCAGTATCATCGGGCGAACTTTAGATGATAAGGAAATCGATTCATGGAAAACAAAAATAGTTCAACAGGGACAACGATAATGGTGATCGGGATCATTGCCCTGCTCTGCCTGGCTTGTCTTATCCTTTTTGGGTTGGGCGGTTTTATCTATTTCACACTGATGCCCGCCGCATCATCCACGGGGGAAGACCCTGGGCTCGTCACACCGTTCACCTCCACCGAGGAGGCAGAGGTCACACGCCCGCCGGTGGAAACCATCTCTGGCGAAACGATCGAGGTGCTGGAAAATACCATCGTGCCCATCAATGACCCGCGTGAGCTGGCGTGCCGCCTGAACAGGTTATGCGATGTCCCCGATGTGACCGCCACCTCCGCCGTGCCGCGTTCGGTGGGCGAGAAGAAGAACTTCTGGGTGCATAACCTCGATACCAATATCAACAACGAGATTCAAGCAACGCTGTTGTACGTCACACCGCATGTGTACTTCTGGGTGGAGGATGGCGTGGAGGTGGATGCCGACGAAATGAAAGCGCTGGTGGAAACCTTCGAAAATGAGATCTACCCCACCACCCGCGAATTCTTTGGCAGTGAGTGGTCTCCCGGCATAGATGGCGATGAGCACATCTATATCCTGTATGCCACGGGGCTGGGCTCTTCCGTGGCTGGTTATTTCTCCTCCGCCGATTCGACCCATCCGCTCATTCAGGAATATTCCAACGCGCATGAGATGTTCCTGTTCAACGCGGAAAATACGCCCATCGGCGGCGATTATGCTTATTCGGTGCTGGCGCACGAATTCCAACACATGATCCATTGGAACAATGACCTGAACGAAACCTCGTGGCTGAACGAAGGCTCCTCCGAACTGGCGGTGCATCTTAACGGTTATCGTACCGGCGGCTTCGACTGGACGTACATCATCAACCCGGATTTGCAATTGAACGATTGGCCCAACGATCAGAGCGCCACGTCCCCGCATTACGGCTCCAGTTTCCTGTTTATGACCTATTTTCTGGATCGCTTTGGGGCAGAAGCGACCCAACTGCTCGTTAAAGATGATGCCAATGGCTTGGACAGTGTGGATGATGTGCTTCAAGAGATCGGCGCGACCGACCCGCTGACGGGCGAACCTATCAGCGCGGATGATTTCTTCATGGATTGGGCGGTTACCAACCTGTTGTTGGATACGTCCTTTGGCGATGGACGCTATATCTATGGAAACTATTCCAGCGCGCAGCGCGCTTCGGCAACCGAAACGTTGTACAACTGTCCGCAAGAGCCATTGGTTCGAACCGTGCATCAATATGGTGTGGATTACATTGCCGTTGAATGCGAGGGAGAGCATACGATCCAATTCACCGGTTCCACCGTGACCCGGTTGCTGCCAGCTGACCCCTATTCGGGAGACTACGCTTTTTGGTCCAACAAGGGCGACGAGTCGAACATGACCTTGACGCGCGAATTCGATTTCACGAACGTGAGTGCCCCGATTGAGATGTCCTTCCGCACCTGGTATGACATCGAAACCGATTGGGATTATGTGTACGTTGAAGCTTCGGAAAATGGAGAAACCTGGGAGATCCTCGTCACGCCCTCCGGCACAGGCACCGACCCAAGCGGAAATTCCTACGGCTGGGGCTACACCGGTGTGACAGGCGAATGGATCGAGGAAGTGGTTGACCTCTCCGCCTATGCGGGTAAAAAGGTTTTCATCCGTTTTGAATACATCACCGATGCGGCGGTCAATGGGGAAGGCTTCATGGTGGATGATGTCTCGGTCGAAGCCGCAGGCTACCGGTCCGATTTTGAAGCGGATGACGGCGGCTGGTCGGCGGAGGGCTTTGTGCGAGTCCAGAACGTTCTGCCCCAGACCTTCGGGCTGGCTCTCATCCAGACGGGCGACGAAAGTGTGACGATGATCCCGCTCAATGAAGACCAGACGGCGCAGATCTCCATTTCATTAGGGCGCAATGAAACGGCGTATCTGGTTGTTTCCGGGACGACTCGTTTTACGCGAGAGACCGCTTCCTATCAGGTTGAAGTTCGCTAAAAATGAATACCCCGCCGAAGCGGGGTATTTCTATCAAAATTGCAATTTTGTCTAACAAATTCCTGACTTATAATTTGCGTACATTATGTCTGATTTTCGGAATCGTGGAGGAAAGCGCGCGACCATCGCCGTGCTTGGTGCGCAGTTTACCCGTGTTTGGGGTGGGGAGTTTATGGCGGGTGTTTTGGATTCTGCCCGGTTGCAAGGGGTCAATGTGGTCTGTTTTGCGGGGGGAAAGCCGGTTCCCATTCCTGCGCAAAATGGGGGGCGTTCCTATGGTTTGTACGACCTGATCAAGCCGGGACAATTTGACGGCATTCTTTTGGCTGCCGATATTGCCCACGGTCTTTCTGCAGATGAAGTTGAGAATTTTTGCCGTTCCCTTTCCCCCATGCCGATCGCATCTGTTGCGGTGCGCGCGCCGGGGGTTTCTTCCTTTATGGCGGATAACGAAGGCGGGATGCGGGCGGTCGTTCGACATTTGATCGAAGAACACCAATATACCCGTATTGCTTTCATTCGCGGACCGCATGGGCAGATCGAAGCCGAGCAGCGTTATCTTGCCTATCGTGAAGAGTTGAAGGCGCACAACATCCGTTTCGAGGAACACCTTGTCGTCAGTGGAGATTTTTCGCCGGAGAGCGGTCGCGCCGCCGTGCGCACCCTGTTGGATGACCTGGGCATGAAGGTGCAAGCCATTGTGGCTGCCAATGACCGCATGGCGTTCGGTGCGCTCGAGGCGTTGCAGCAGCGCGGCATTAACGTCCCGGATCAGATCGCATTGACCGGTTTCGACGATGTCAGCGAGGCGCAGTCGATGGGTGTGCCGCTGACAACCGTGCATCAATCGTTTTACGATGTGGGCAGGCATGCCTTCAACGGTCTCCTGAAGCGCATTTCGGGCGACCCGGTGGAAGATGTCAACATCTATTCCTCCCATCTGGTCGTGCGCTGGTCGTGCGGTTGTCAGCCGGATAGCATTCAACGTGCGATCGTACTGCCGAAGGAAGTGGCGCACACGGGCAGGCTGGAGAACAAGCGCAGTGCGGCGATCCGCGCTTTGTTCGCTTCTGCGGGGATTTCGGAAAGCGACCCCTACAAGACGGTCTATGAAGATGTATTCGGGCGCACCTGGGATGTCTTCCTCGCCAGCTTGCGTGAAACCGATAAAAGCGATGCCTTCCTGAAAATAATTCAGATGACCGTCGAGGTGTTGCAACGCTATGGGTACGATTTCAACGTCTGGCACAATGTGATCTCCACGTTCAGAAAATATGCGCTGGGCGGAATCAGCAGTACCACCACCATGCTGCGGGCGGAAAATCTCTTCCAGCAGGCGCGCATGTTGGTGGGCGAATTGTCACAACGTGCGCAGGCATACCGCCGTTTGCAGTTCGAAAAGCAGGAGGAACTGCTCAACAACTTCAGTTTCTCGATGGCATCTGCCATGTCGTTCGATGCCATCGGCGATGCGATCACCAGGCATTTCCCGGTCCTCGGGTTGGATCGTTGGTATGTGATGTTCTTTGGCGATGTGAGCTCGCCTGGTTCGGTTTCCTCTCCGCCACCGCAAAGTTATCGTCTGCTATTGGAATATGAGAAGAACCGCTTCAATATCCCCGCCGAAAAATTCATGCCTGCCACAGGCAGACTCGTCCCACGCGGCAAAACTCCCGAAGACCACCGCTACGATGCCGTGGTCATGCCGCTGGCGCTGGCGAGCAATCGCTTCGGTTTCATGTGGGCAGAGATGGGTCCCACGGATTGGGATATTTACGTCCGCGTGAAAAACCTGCTTTCGAGCGCCCTCCTGCGGACGATGCTCGTCCAGCAGCGTGAGCAGGCGCAGAACGAAGTGGAGCGCCTGTTGAGCGAAGCGCGTGAACGGGCGGTGGAATTAGCGCGCGCGCGCGATGTGGCGGAAAAAACCGCCTCACAGAATGCAAAACTCTTTGAGTCCGAGCAGGAGCGGCGTCGCGGAGCCGAAGCGCTGGCGCGTTGTGCGCGGCAACTCTCCTCCTTGCGGACCGTCGAAAACCTGCACGACCAGATCCTCTCTCAACTGGATCAGGTGGTGTCTTATGAGCGCGGCATCCTGTTCATGGAGGATGTGAACGGTGTCCCGCACGCCATCGCGCATCACGGCATGCCGGAAAACGCGGACTTCCAAACATTCCGCCTCAAGATTAAAGGTTTGGATTTCTACACGACCGTCGCGCGCAAAGGCGAGACCCTGCTTGTACGCGATGCCGGTTCCACGGAAGAATGGTCGCAGCCGGAGTGGCTGCCCCGTGATCGGTCATGGTTGGGTGTGCCGCTCTATTCCAAGGATAATGTCATCGGGCTGCTGGTTCTCAGCCGCGCCGACCGCTCCTTCTCCGACGATGATGCGCTGCTGACCACCACCTTTGCCATGCAGGCAACCGTGGCGCTGGAGAATGCCCGTCTCTATCACGAAATGACGGATGTCAACCAGATGATGGAGCGCATGGTCTCCGAGCGCGTCGAAGAACTCAACAACGCCTACAAAACGCTGGAAAAACACGACAAGAACAAATCCGCTTTCATTCAGGTGGCGGCGCATGAATTGCGCACCCCGCTGACGGTCATCAAGGGGTATCTTGGCATGCTCAAGACAGATGCATCCGTTCAGGGGAACCCCATGCTGCTGGAGGCGATCAACGGCGTGATGCGCGGAACCAACCGCCTGCACCAGATCGTGGATAGCATGCTGGATGTGGCGCGCCTCGAGAGTCAGGTCATCAACCCGCATATCGAAGCGGTGAATTTGGGGTTGATCCTGCGCCTCATCCACAAGGATTACCTCGATGACCTCGCGCATCGCAACCTGACCTTTGTGCTGGATGAAGCCATCAAGACCATTCCCCCGCTGCAAGCAGACCCCGAACTGCTCAAGAAGGCGCTCGACCATGTCATCGTCAATGCCATCAAGTTCACCCCGGATGGCGGCACGATCAACGTCTCTGCCAGCGTGGTGGATGACCGCCGCCTCGGCAGAATGGCGGAGATCCGCGTCAAAGACACCGGCATCGGCATCGACCCGGAACATCACAAGATCATCTTCGAAAAGTTATACCAACTCGGAGAAGTGAAGTTACATTCCTCCAGCCGTACATACTACAAAGGCGGCGGTGCGGGGTTGGGGTTGGCGGTCGCTTCGGGGATCGTCAAAGCCCTGCAGGGCAGCATCTGGGTCGAAAGCGCAGGCAGGGATGAGGAGAACTTCCCCGGCAGCACCTTTTACATCCGCCTGCCGTTGATGAAAGAATAGCGCCCAACCCTGCGATCATGGTTCATACCGGTTTACAAGAAAAAAGCCAACCCGATGAAGGTTGGCTTTTTATTCGAGGAAGTTGTTAACATCACTCCAGGGAATTCCCGTTCCCCTGCTGTCCATTTACAAACAGCCCGTCGATCCAATCCCGCAGCGGCGAAAGGATACCGATATGCATCAGCATCAACGCGGAGATGGAGATCATGATGACGAAGACCGTCAGGTCGCCTGCGAGTTTCCAGCTGTCGGCATCGGTGGTAAAGATGTAGCGAAAGACGATCACGAACAATTGCAGCACGCTGATGATGAGCAGCGGAATCGCAAACGGGCGCAGGTCATGTCCCTCCACCAGCAGATGCAGGCAGATCAGTACGAACAATCCGCCCAGCAAAATGATCACATACGCCCAGAATTTGGTCGTGTCGTACTGTTGCATGAACAGTTTTTGAATGACCTTCAGATACAAAATACTCACTGCCGTGAGACACGCCCAGGCATAAAGGTTGACCACCATCGGGTAGACGAGATTCCCGAACCCGCGAATGCTGGCGAGCCCCATTCCCCAACCAAAGACAAACGCCAACCCCAACACAATGACCTTTACCGGCAGCCCTTCCAGGCTGTTGGCAAGCCCATCGTCGAAAATTGCCAGTACCAGCCCTGCAGCTCCCACCATGGAGACCGACAGCGCGGCAAGGCTCCCCAACATGGTCACAATACTGAGCATGCCTCGCGTGTCCACGCCGTTCTTGCGCATGGGTTGCGTCTTTCTATCCCTTGGCGTTGTCCCTTGTGGCGGTTGTTTTTGCGGAATTGACATGAACGCTCCCGACCTGATACTTTATTTTATGCTTTCACGAAAATCGTAAATGCCGTCACGTGCCTGCCATTTGGCTTGGCAATTCGGGCAGAACAAATGACTTTCCTTTTCCACTAAGTTTTTCTCCCCGCAATCGGGGCATTTGAAGAATTGCAGCACATTCACCGGAATCTCTCCGGTTGATTGGTCACCGTCGACTTTTGCCTTCACGAACACACTGGGCGTGAACTGCCAGAGTGCGCCCGTCGGCTGGAAGAGACCGTCCAACGCGGCGAGGATCTTCGCGGGGATGAGGCGCTTCAGGAGCCCCAGCCGGAAGTGGGACACGGTCAGAGTTTTTTCCACGCTGAAACCGAGACTGCCCAGCCACTGGCGGACGGCTTTCGGGTGGAAGTCGAAGTTCAACTCCACAAACTCCACCGGCTCCAGCGTGAACGGGCTCCACGCCTGCCTGCCGAGCAGGTAGCGCAGAATGGCTTTGATGTTGAGTTTGTTGGCGAACTCAAGGATGAAGACCCCGCCCGGCTGCAAAATGTTCCGCACCTGTGCCAGTGCCTTGGGTGCATCCGCCATATGATGCAGCACCCGGATCATCGTTGCAGAATCGAACAACCGGTCCCGGAAGGGGAGGCGGTACACATCCGCCGCGACGTAAATGTATTTTTCAGAACGTCCAAGCCGTTCCTGTGCTTGTGCCAGCTGCGTGGTCGAATAATCCAGGACCACGATGCGCTCGAAACCGGCGTAGCGCGGCGTGTTTCGTCCGGCGCCTGCGCCCAATTCGAGCATCAGTGAGCCGGCTTTGGGCAGCATTCGTTTCAAGGCAATGGCTTCGGCGCGGTCTTCGTATTCGCGCCCGCCCTGCTCCCAAAAGGATTGCTGGTAGTCGGAGCCTTCGTAGTTGCAAACGGGGGGATGGGTCATGATGATTGTGAAAAAAGTCAAAGCCGGGTAGCGGGCAATTCTACCCGCCTACCCGACTTTTCACTTGACGATTAACCGACTATCGACCTACGGCGCGGTAGGTGAAGCCCATTTCCTTCATGCGGGCGGGCTCGTAGATGTTGCGTCCGTCGTAGATGACAGGGGTTTTGAGCAGATTTTTGACCTTTTCGAGATCGAGCTGCTTGAACTCATTCCATTCGGTGACGACCATCAGCGCATCGCAGCCTTGTGCCATTTTGTACGGCTCATCGAACATATCCACGGCAGGCAGGATGGGACGGGCAACATCCATCGCCACCGGGTCATACGCATGGACTTTGGCTCCCGCCCCCACCAGCGCCTCGGCAATGGTGATCGATGGCGCGTCGCGCATGTCGTCGGTATTGGGTTTGAACGCCAGCCCGAGCAAACCGATGGTCTTGCCCTTCAGGCTTCCGCCCAGCATGGCTTCCAGGTGTTTCACAGAGATTTTGCGGCGGTCATAATTGACGTCCATCACGCTGTTGAGGATGGCGGGCTCCAGACCCTTTTCCTTTGCCATGAAGGCGAGTGCCTCCACATCTTTGGGGAAGCATGAACCGCCCCAACCCAAACCTGCATCCAAAAAGTGACGTCCGATGCGGGCGTCGTAGCCCATGCCAGCCGCCACTTCCTTCACATCCGCGCCGACGAGTTCGCACAAGTCTGCAAGTTCGTTGATGAAGGAGATCTTTGTGGCAAGGAAAGCATTGCTGGCGTACTTGATCATTTCCGCGGTGCGCAGGTCGGTGATGACGATGGGCGCGCGCAATGGCAGATGCAGCTGAGCCACTTTGTTCGCGGCGTCGCGGTCGAGCGAGCCGATGACGGTGCGGTGTGGGTTCATAAAGTCGCCGATGGCGGAACCCTCGCGCAGGAACTCGGGGCACGAGACGACGGAGAAATCAATCACTTTCGGCTGGGCACCCTTCACAATGTCGGCGACCCAGTCCCCGGTCCCGATCGGTACCGTGGATTTGTTGATGAGGATCAGCGGCGCGGTCATATTTTCCGCAATGGATCTGGCGGCGGCGGCGACGTATTGCAGATCCGCCGAGCCATCCGAGCCGGAGGGCGTACCCACGGCGATGAAGGCATATTCTGCGCCTTTCAAAGCATCCTTGTAGGAGGTGGTGAAGGTGATGCGCCCGGCTTTCATGTTGCGCTTGACGAGCTCATCCAGCCCGGGTTCGTAGATGGGCATGATGCCCTTTTTGAGGTTCTCCACGCGCTCCTGGTTTACATCCAGGGCAATTACCCGGTTTCCCAGGTCGGCGAAACACGCTGCGGTTACCAAGCCGACGTATCCAACGCCGACGACACAAATTTGTTTCATATGTTTCCTCTTGTTGAAAAGATTTGGCTCTTGTTGATCGGATGGTCCCGTGGATATTGTGAGGGTTCGGGGAGGTTCGACCCGTATCAACCATACCCTCTGCGGATAAAGGAGCCAGTTTTGAAGTGGACGGGGAGGCGGTCTTATTGCGGCATCCAGCGATCCACGGTTTCTACAAGTTCGATCAGGTCCATGGGTTTGGTGATGTAATCATCACAGCCTGATTCGAAGGCGCGTTGCCGGTCGCCGGGCAGGGCGTGGGCGGTCAGCGCGATCAGCGGGATGGTGGAGGTCGCCCGGTTTTCCTTGATCAGGCGGGTTGCCGTCCATCCGTCCATTTCGGGCATTTGCAAATCCATGATAATGAGGTCGGGTTTCTGTTTGTCGGCGGCGTTTACGCCATCGCGTCCATTCATTGCCAGAAAGGTGTCGTAGCCGTTCTTTTCGAGAATAAAGCGCACGAGCTCATAGGTATCCATGTTGTCTTCGACAATGAGAACGCGACCCTTGCTCATTGCTTAAATATACTACGTCTCAGGGATGTGGGCAATGAGTATAATCATGGGATGCGCTTGTTGTTCGTGACCGATGCCCGCTCGCCCATTTCCCGTAATTGGATGCGTTATTTTGCCGAACGCGGCGATGATCTTTACATCGCCACCACCTTTGAATGCGGTGAACTTGATTTTCCGGTCAAACGGCTGGAATTTACCCCCGTCGCCTTTTCTGCTGTCAAAAAGCGGACCTCCGCCCCCTCCAGCGCTTCTTCCCGGACCCTACGCCTGCGCACCAAAATCAGGCAGTGGCTGGGTCCCGTGACGATTCCCGCGTCCGCGCGCAAATTGCGGAGGTTCATCAACGAAGTTCAGCCGGATCTTATCCATGCCATGCGCGTACCCTACGAAGGGATGCTGGCTGCTGAGGCATTGAAGGGGATCACCAACCGCCCGGCATTTCTTGTTTCCATCTGGGGCAATGACTTCACGCTGCACGCACCATCCACGCCGCTGATGGGGTGGCATACAAGGCGGGTGATGGAGGCTGTGGATGGATTGCATGCGGATGTGGCACGCGATGTGCGGCTGGCACGCGAGTGGGGCTTGAGCGAGGAAAAACCCACGTTGGTATCCCCCGGCAACGGCGGAGTCCGAAGCGGGATCTTTTATCCGCCGGAAGCGTTGGTGGAGAGTCCGGTGGTCATCAATCCGCGCGGAGTGCGCCCCTATGTCCGCAATGATTCGTTCTTCAAAGCCATTCCGCTGGTGCTGGCAAAACGCCCCGAGACGAAGTTCCTGTGTTCGTCGATGCAGGGCGAAGCGCAGGCGTTGGCGTGGGTGCAGGATTTGAAGATAGAAAACGCTGTGGAATTGCTGCCCGCCTTCCCGCATGAGAAGATGGGCGGGGTGTTTCGCAGCGCGCAGATCGTGGTTTCGCCGAGCGTGCATGACGGTACGCCCAATTCGCTGATCGAAGCGATGGCATGCGGTTGTTTTCCCGTGGCGGGCGACCTTGAATCCATCCGCGAGTGGATCACGCATGGGCAGAACGGTTTGCTGGTAGACCCTGCCGACCCGCAGTCGATTGCGGATGCGATTTTGTCGGGGTTGGAACGAGAAGACCTGCGACGGGAAGCCGCAGGTCTGAACGCGAACATTATCTCCGCACGGGCGGAGTTTGGGGTGAATATGAAAAGGGTGGAGGAGTTTTACGGGGCGGTCGTGGTCCGCCGTGCGAGTTAAAACTCTCTTGGCGACCGCAGGGTTTCGAGGCGGCGGCGCAGTTCGATGCGGCGCGCGTCTGCCGAGTGGCGGATGTCGTTCAGGAAATTCTGCCCGCGGCTGCGCAATTGTCCGCGCAGTTGCTCACCGGATTCGGGAGCGAGCAGCAATGCCACCACCGCGCCGACCAGCCCGCCAACGAAAATTCCCATCAAAAAGCCGAACATTCTTCGCATGGATGATTCTCCTTCGTGGAACCGTGATAGTTTTTGAGACGAAGTTCTGATAAATTTATTATAGGCGAAAAAACAAAATTATGGAATAATGGAAGTGTCGCACGTATCCTTGCGAACGTGACGGCGTATACCCGGCATTTTGTGTAACCTGCCTGTAACACAAAATGCGAAAATCCTTACTGACGCAAGCGCATATGCTGGGGGCGGCGCAAGCGGACTCTACCTTTACCGGAGGGTACCATGTCAACTACAACCATTTCCACAACCACGTCACAACGAAAGAAAGTGACGACTCTCACGTTCCGCCAGAAAAAGGAACGCGGCGAGCCGATCACCATGCTCACTGCCTACGACTATCCCACTTCGCTGGCGATGGACAAGGCAGGGGTGGATGCCATCCTCGTGGGCGATTCGCTCGCGATGGTGGTGCTGGGCTATGAAAATACTCTGCCTGTTACGATGGAGGAAATGCTCCATCACTCGCGCGCGGTGGCTCGCGGCGCGAAATCATCCCTGCTGATCGGTGACATGCCGTTCATGTCGTATCAAGTTTCTGTAGAAGAGGCGGTTCGCAATGCCGGGCGCTTCCTGCAACAAGGCGGCATGGATGCGGTCAAGCTGGAAGGCGGGCGCGAACGGGCAGATGCCGTCCATGCCATCGTCGGTGCGGGCATCCCGGTCATGGGGCACATTGGGCTGACGCCGCAATCCGTCAATCAATTGGGCGGATTCCGCGCACAAGGCAAAACCGCCGTTGCAGCGAAACGTCTGCTGGAGGATGCGAAGATCCTCGAAGAGGCAGGCGCGTTCAGCCTCGTGCTGGAGTCGGTTCCGGCTCGCTTGGCGGAGGTTATTTCCAAACAGATTTCCATTCCCACCATTGGCATTGGCGCGGGGGCAGGTTGTGACGGTCAGGTCTTGGTGACGCATGACCTGCTCGGTCTTTTTGACCGCTTCACACCGAAGTTCGTCAAGAAATATGCGAATCTCCATGAGATGATGCAAAAGGCGTTTGCCGAGTACGTCGACGATGTGGAGACCAAACGATTCCCGGCTGTGGAGCACACCGTCGAAATAAGCGACGAAGAGTGGGACGAGTTTCAAAAGGAAACAAAATGAAACAGGATATCTTACTGGTAGGTACTGGCGCGCTGGCTACACTCTTTGCCGTGCGCTTAAGCGAAGCGGGTCACAGCGTGTCCATGCTGGGCACGTGGAAGGATGGCTTGGCTTCGCTGAAGGAGAAGGGCGCGCGCATCGTGGACTCGGATGGAACGGAACGTGCGTTCAACGTCCACGCCACGGATGATCCGCGTGAGGTGAGCGGCGCGAAGCACGCGATTGTGCTGGTCAAATCATGGCAGACGGAGCGCGTGGCTCGTCAGTTGAAGGATGTACTTGCGCCGGATGGATTGGCGTTGACGCTGCAAAATGGGTTGGGCAATCGCGAAACGCTCGCCCGGGACCTGGGAGCGGGTCGCGTTTCTTTGGGTATTACCACTACTGGAGCCACGCTGCTCGGACCGGGTCTGGTTAAAGTTGGCGGCGAAGGCATCCTCTCGCTGGAACAGAATCAGGCTCTCGGTCCGTTGGAGGCGGCGCTGCGTTCCTCCAACTTCAATTTGAAGATCGTGCCGGATGCGCGTTCGCTCATCTGGGGCAAGCTGGTCATCAATGCCGCCATCAACCCGCTGACGGCTCTGCTGCGTGTGCCGAACGGAGAACTGCTTTCCCATCCGCTGGCACGCAAGGTGATGTCTGCGTTGGCACGTGAGACGGCGGAGGTGGCGGCTGCGGAAAGTGTGCCTCTGCCGTTTGCCAACCCCATTGAGGCGGTGGAGGATGTGGCGCGCAAGACGGCGAAAAACATCTCCTCGATGTTCCAGGATGTGCGGCGCGGCGCCCCGACCGAGATCGATGCGATCAGCGGGGCGGTGACGAAGCGTGGCGAGGAGCATGGAATTCCCACGCCGTACAACCGCGCCTGCTGGCAATTGGTGAAGGCGATGTAAACGCGCATGGTGTTGTAAAACGGATGACATTTGTCCGCTTTACTTTGTGATTCTGCCCGCCCACACCCAAAAAGGCGCATGGTAAGATAAGGGAAAAATTTTCGTTTGGAGGAAGAATTCCATGCGCAGGTTATTCCTGACCCTGGCGATAGTTTGTGTTTTAGCGTTTCCTTCGTTTGCGTTTGCACAATCAGATGTGATCCTGTCCACTGTTGCTGTGCAGCTATGGCCCGAATATGACCAGCCCAGTATGCTGGTGATCGTCGATTTTCAGGTCGCCCCAACCACTGCCCTGCCGGCGAGTTTGACCTTTCGCATTCCACAGGACGCCAACCTGATCGCAGTTGCTTATGAGAGCGGCGGCGGGCTAGCGAACGCCATATTCGAAGGACCGACGTCCAATGGGGATGAGCAGGTTTTTACGATCACGGTCGAAGACAATGTGATGTATCGCTTTGAATATTATCAACCGCTGACGTTCAACAGCAACCAGCGTCTGTTCTCTTATTTGTGGGAGGGGGGGTATGCGGTGAATGCCTTTTCGCTGACCGTGCTTCAACCGCTGGATACGACCTCGCTTAAGTCGAATCAGGTCCTGTCCATTGAGCAGGCGAATGGGTTTACCTATCACACCAGCGATCCGATGCGGCTTGGGCGTGGGGAGGAGTTCGCACTAAACCTGGAATATGACAAGTCTACGGATACACTGGTGAATCCGCCGGAGGGGATTCAGCCTGCTGCGCCGGTGGATGAAGATACGCCGGGCAGGATTTCATGGAGCAATACTCTGCCGTACATTATCGGCGGGTTGGGTGTTGTGATGATCCTGGGCGGGTTTATCTACTATTGGCAGGCGGGACGCTTCTCCTCGAAGCGAGTGCGCCGCCGCATGCATTCCCGTGGCGAATCCGAGGTGAATGATGTGGAGCATTACTGTCCGCAATGCGGGACGCGCGCCAGGGCGGGTGACCGTTTCTGCCGTACCTGTGGGGCGCGGTTGAGGAATCAGGAGTGAGCGGGGAATTAAGTTTTTGGTAACGGAAAAAGTTCCCGGTTCGATTTGAACCGGGAATGTCCGCAAAAAAAGAGCAGCCTGAACCGGCTGCTCTTTTGTATTTCAGAACGTTAATCTTCGGGCGCGCCCGATTCGATCCAATGGATGACGTTGTCCAGTTCGTCGTTTGTAAAGTTGGCGAAATGGTCTTCTTGCTGGATCTGTACCAATAGGCTGTTGGCGGCGCTGCCGGGGAGAATGACCCTTCCATTTTCGCCGCCTGCCATGGCGGAAGCGAATGTGGTGAGGTCGAGGTCTTGTGATGCCGATTCGCCTTCGTGGCACTTTGCACACTTGACCGTGAAGAGGATGCCGATGTAGTTGTTAAATGTTGGGTCGCCTATCAGGAGGGGAATTTCCAGTTCGAGTTCGGGGGGGGGCAGCTGGCTTTTGATGATCTCGCGCAGGGCGGGTGCGTCGAAACCGGCAAAGGTGAAAGCGTTTCCATGGCACGCGCTGTTGGAGCAGAAGGATGTGTTGCTTGTGCCCCCTGGGTCTTTGGTGGTGTGACAGTTGGAACAGGATGCTCCCATGACCTGGTTGTGCATGCTGATCCAATTCGGGTTGAGATGGGTTTCTGGGATGGGTCCGCGGCTGATCTCGATGGTGGTCAGGAAGTCATCTGCCTTGGCAACCACGGGGATGGCGTGACAAATATTGCATTCCAACCGAACTGCTTCGTCATCCTGGTTCAGGTGCTTTCCATCGTGGCAGCGGAAACAGCCCGGCGAATCCATATGCCCAAGGTTATTGGGGTAGGTAGTCCAATCGATTTCCTGCTCGTGGAATACCGTACGGTCGTAAATAACCTGGATCTCAACTATGGCTTCCTTGATGATCTGCCCGTTCTGGCTGTAAAAATCGGAATAGTCCTGTTTGTACTCATCCTCGATACTGGCAATGGCTGCCATGGCTTCCTCTCGTGAGGTGTACCTGGTTACGAGCGCTTTCACTGCCTTGTGGTGAATCAGCGGGATGGATGGATCGATCAACCCTTTTGCCATCGCCTCGTCCATCGATTTGTACGGCGCATCAAAACTGTGTGTAATACGATTGTGACAGGTGATGCAGTCCATCTGCTTGAGCTGGCTTTCGTCCACGGTGGAGGGGTCAAAGCCTGATTCGACGTCTGTATATCCTGTATATGTGCCATCCTCATTGTATACACGTACATAGGGAATAACCTGAGCGAGATCATCCTCTGCGTAATAAAGAACCTTGCTTGAAATATGCCAATGTATGCCGCGCGCGTCTCCCAGACGGGCATCCACACCTCCGGTTTTCATGATGAGGTAGGTGCTGGTGGCGGTGTTATCAACGTCGTTCTTAAAACGATGGATCTGGCGCAGGCTGTCATCTGCAAAGGTTTCGGGGCGATGACATTTTTCACAAGTGTCAACGGATGGGCGAAGGGCTTTGGCGCGAATGGGATATTCATAGAGATTGAATATCTCGTAGTAGGCTTCCTTGAGACCCTGCGTCTTTCGAATTGCCTGGTCTACAAATGATGCGCGCCCAATATGGCATTCTTCACATGTAACATTCGAGTGTGGAGATTCCAGAAATGCGATACTTTGCGGGGGCATGGTGTGGCAGGCGGTTCCGCAGAACTGGTTTGAGTTTGTGTATTCCCACGTGTGAATTCCGCCAAACGCCACACCGATGAACAGGATGATCAAGGTTGTGTAGGGGAGAATGAACATCCAGCGTGGCGAGCCTGCTTCGGGGTAGAAAAATCTCTTAATGCGATCGCTTAATTTCATTTGTTCTCCATTCTCTGACGGTATGGAAAAAACAATTGCGCATTGCCAGGCATTTTGATGGGATACTCTGGAAAAATCTATAAATGCTTATTAATGTAGAATTAATTATAGTCCCTTTTTTTCCTTGATTGCAATTCGACAAATGTAATATAGATTGTGGGATTTTCGTCCTTTTTGAATAAAAAAATCCCTGGGCATTAGCCTGCCCAGGAAAAAAATGGTATTCGTGGTTTTAGTGTTCAGCGTGCTTGCTTGCAAATGGCAGATAACGGGCGGCAAGACTAAACGCCAGCAGCCAATAGGAGATCACCAACGTTCCCACAGAGAATTCAACCCAGGTGGGGGTGTAAGAGTTCAAAATAATGTCTGGGGTGAACGGGTCGTAGGAGATGGAGGCGATGAGACCGGCGAAGTTGTAATTCCAACGTGTAATGATGGCGGCGATGATTGGAATGACAGCAGCAGCCATGAGAAAACGGAAGTTTTTGATGTTCTTGGCTGCCAGCAGAATGGACCCGGCAATGATCGGTAAAAGTGCCTGCCCCAGCCAGAAGGTGAGCGAGTAGGGGGCAATGGTATCGAGGATCTGGGTTTGCAGGAATATTTCGCGGTCGAAACTGTAGTAGTTGGTCACCGCCCAATCCCATACGCGCAGATAGGTGAGCAACAGGGTAATGCCGCCTGCCAGACGAGCCACATCGTAAAGCGCCGAGTCGCTGACCGTGCCGGGACGCATCACACGAAAGACGAAAACGCCCGCAAGGAAAAGCAGGGAGATGCCGCCGCTCATGGCGGAGAACACGAACTGCACCGGCGCACTCTGGTTGAACCAGATACCGCGTCCAGCTAGGACGGAATAGGTTGCGCCAAGCGAGGCTTGATGCAAAAGCGAAAGCGTCAATCCGGCGACGGCAAGCACCGGACCCGCTTTGTGGAGCCAGTTCGAGAACGCATACACCCGATTCACAAGGGTGCCAAGGGCTTTATAACGCGTGAGCCAAGGATGGGTCTTGAAAATGGGGTGTTCAAGAACAACCGGCAGCAGTTCTGCCATGAGCACAGAGAGATAGAGCACCACACACATGGTCACTTCCCAAAGCAGGGAGTGCGGCTGCCAGAACACAACCGGGTGCCAGAAGCGGAGCGGTTGACCGAGATCGAAGAGCAACACCATTCCCGCCGTGGAGTATCCCAGAAAACCAAGCAAAACAGCCAGCTTGCCAATGGCTTCAAAGCGTTTGATGCGCAAGATATAAACGATCACGCCGAACACAAAGGCGCTTCCGCCCATCGCGATGGCGGAAAGATCAATGGAGATCCACAATCCCCAGGGAACAGCGTTGGACAGTCCTGTCACATGCAAACCATCACGCAAGACGATGAAGGCGCCGACGAGTCCGAACAATATGCCCAGAACCAACAGACCGATCCAATATGGGAAAACAACGACGTACCGTTTGCCAAGCTTAATGGTGGGGCAATGAATATCGGGAAGCATGGTTGATTATTCTCCTTCCCCGGCAAACGGTCCGGTTTTCCTGGTAGTCGGGGGGATGTAGTACACACGCGGTTCGGTGCTGAGTTCTTCGCGCAGGCGCAGGGTCACGATCGCTTCCTGACGCGCTATCGCCACAGGGCTTTCGGGGTCGTTCACGTCGCCGAAAACACGCGCCCCGGTCGGACAGACGACTACACACGCCGGAGTGGCTTCACGATCCACCCCGGGGGTGAGACCATGTTCCAACCCCTTGTCGATGCGGTGTGAGCAGAAATGGCACTTCTCCACCACGCCGCGTGGACGGTTCTCCACTTCAGCCATGCCAAAGTCCGGTGATTTCGGGCTGACCTCAATGGGATTTTTCCAATTGAATACGCGTGCGCCGTACGGGCATGCTACCTGACAATACCGGCAGCCGATGCAGCGGTCGTAGTCCATTGCAACGATGCCATCGGGACGGTAATATGTTGCTTCCACCGGGCAGACATGCACGCAGGGCGCTTCGGCGCACTGCATACACGGGCGCGAAAGGAAGAACTCTTCGCCCGACTGGGTCTCTTCTGCGGTAACGACGTTGTACAGCATGTCGTCGGCAAGATTGTTGATCGCCTGGCAGGCATAGGTGCAGTAGTTGCAGCCAATGCACTTGTTGATGTCGATCAACATACCCCATTTGCGCCCGCCTTCCTGGTCTGTTTCACTGCCGCGCACGCGGATGTCGTTCAAACCGACAAATTGCGTCACCCCGGCAGCACCCAAAAGGGCAGCACCCACTTTGATAAGGTCTCGCCGGGATATATTCTTCTCCCCGGCGTTGTGATTAGAGTCTGCTTGCATCATAGACCTCCAAGTCCACTAAAGCTATTTCTCTTCGGTCGGGGTGCCGGGGTCTTTTCCGATAATCACCCACACCGCACCACCGCCGATCAACAGACCGGCAACCAACAATAACCAGGATGGAAGGTTGACACCGCCCCTGGCAGGTTCAGCATCAGTGGATTCAACCGTTTCTTCCCCTTCGGGTGAGGTTGATTCTTCCTCTGGTGCGGCAGATTCCCCTGAACCTTCCACTGGGATGGGCGCAAACTCAAACCCGCTCATCACCAGTTGATTGGCTTCATGAATATCCTCATGGCAGGCGTTACATGTTGCCAGTGTCGCACCGAACCCGTGCCCGGTCTCATTTCCAATATGGCATGTCGCGCAATCAGCGCCTGCAGCCTCATGAGTGGAGCCGTGCCCGGCAGAGACCTGATTCTTATGGCAATTTTCGCAGATCAGGGTGTTATCTTCAGTCAACTTCTGCTGGACTGAATGGGGCTCATGGCATGAGGAGCAGGTCATTTCAAGGAAGCCGTGCTGTCCTTCATACCATTGGGTATAGGCATCGCCATGGCACGTAGCGCAGGTGCTCTCTTCACTTTCGGTTGAATAATACAGATCAGGGTGTTGTGCGCCCTCTTCCCCGGGGATGAGCTTGTGGCATGTGTCGCAGCTGAGCGGCGTCCCGGCATGAGCCCCTTCTGCCAGCAGATTCACTGCCTGCTTGTGGCATTCCGAGCAATCATCTGTAAACTGGGCATCAGCCGTCAGCGCATGAACTTCGCTGTCTGGCAGGAAAGCCAGCAAGCCAAACAATACCAAGACCCCCCCCATCAAAAAGAAAAGAAAACCAATTTTTTTTGACGCAAACTGCCAGGTCATGTTGCTGCCTCCATTATTTTTGTCTTTTTTGATGCAATATGGAATGTTAAGCAAAAAACGAATTACCATCAAGTGCAACGTGTCATTTTCATGCAGGTTTAATGTCACCTTAATTATGACAAAAATTGTATGAATTGCAAGTGGAAAAATTAGAGGGGAAACAGCGCTTCGTCACTTTATAGGAGTCAAAAAATGAACATGCCCTACCCTGCGGACAGGATAGGGCATGTTTTACTAGGAACAATCGTGCTTGCGTTCTATTGCAGAGCGGCGAGAGCGTTTTCCATCAACGCGTCGAAGTAGGCAGGATTGTGGATGCCGTGGCTGCCATCTTCATGAACCAGGTTGTAGAAGAAGAGAGCCTGAGCAGGACCCGGGTCAAGGAGAACCGGTGAACCGTCAGCATTCTTAGTAACCGTGCTAAAGGTACCATCGCCATTATCTGCGATTAAGCCCTTGGCAAGCAAAGCGGCTTCGAGTTCGGCATACTTCGCGTCGAACCCAGTCAGATAATCATTGACATTGAAGTCTTCAGCGCCATCATGGCAAGACTGGCAAGCCGCAAGTTGGGGAGTAAAGCTGTGCGAATCACCCTCGCCCATATGGCAGCCTACACAAGTGCCTTCAACCTTAGTGTAGTGCGAGCCGGGTTTGCCTTCCACGCCGAAGTCACCCGCGCCGATAAGCACATCAGCCTGCACGCTGTAGTGGGTGTTGAAGCGGGCACTTGCAGCATACTTATCGGGGATCACAGCGCCAGCGCTATCCTTGGCAACAAAACCAGCCAGGTAGCGGCGAGCCTGATGGCAGTTGGCGCATAGGTTGCCTGCGCCGCCATCGTAGGTCACGCCACTGGTGACCATGGTCACCGGGGCATCGGTCTCGAGCGCCCAGTCCTCACCGGTGTAGGTGACGTGGATCTGATGGCAGGTGCGGCAGTCTTGGTGGGTGGGGTCGGCATCGCCGGATTCGACGGTGCTGAAGTTGCCACCGACGGCAATCGTTTCGCTGAACGTGGCACCAGAGTGACAGAACGCGCAACGATTATTGCCGCCTTCTTCGATGAATGCGGTGCCGGAGCCATGCAGCGATTCTTCCCAGTTCGCCTTCTTGCCGGTAATGATCGCGGTGTCGTTATGGCATTCGGTACAAGTCAGGTCGGCAACGGTCATAGCCGGACCGGGCTCGCCTTGCGGACCTGCAGGACCGGGCTCGCCCTGCGGTCCCTGAGGACCGGGTGTACCGCAGGCTGTAATTACCACTGCGGCGATGATCAAGAGTCCTGTTAGAACAAGCATCTTTTTGAAGTTCATTGTGACATTCTCCTTTTAATATTTTGAGCATACCTTTGCCAAATATTGAATGTGATCTGCGCTCTTCCTCCTTAAAATTAGAGTAATTTCTGTTTCCTTCTTTGGCATGATGATTCTATGGTTTCCAAAGATTAAACACAAGTTAATTTTCACTTAATGCCATATGACAAAAGTCACGATAATTTGGGTAAGAACTGGCGAATTTCACAGTTATGAATATGATTATAACCATTTCTGAAGGTTCAATATTAAAAGGTGTTGATTTATGTAGATTTATTGAATACAAGCAAATTATGGGTCTTCTGCACCCAGATCGGGTAACGCCGACTCGATCTCTTCGGGGCTTTGACCGGATTCCAAACGGTCTACAACTTCATCGAACTCGGCGGGCAATTCTTCCCCCATTTCGCTGCCCATTTTTCGCATCATCTTCCCCAAGGCGCGTGGATCATCTTCCAGCCCCTCAAAGGCAGAGAGATCGCCTTCCATGTCGTCCATGCGGCTTTCAGCGCTTTTGGCAATGCGCACTTTGGTCATGCGGCGGCGTACATCCTTGCTGTTGCAATGGGTGCAGTGGACGGCTTTCTTCCCATATTCGCCGAAGGTCAGAAACACATCGAAGCGTTGCCGACAGGTGTTGCAGAAAAAGTCGTAGGTGGGCATAAATTATTTTACCTGATTCCGGCTGCGGGTTGAAAGGAAGCGCGGTTTGGTAAAATAGATGAATGACCCAAGAATTTGACCTCCGCAAACCCCATCCTTTATTGATCGTTATTTCAGGTCCATCTGGCGTTGGCAAAGATTCCGTTGTCCAGCGCATGAAGGAACGCGAATTTCCCTTTCATTTCGTGGTGACTGCCACCACGCGTGAGAAGCGCCCCAACGAAGTTCATGGCAGGGATTACTGGTTCGTCTCCAAGGATGAGTTTGCGCGCATGATCGAAGAGAACGAGTTGATCGAATACGCAATCGTCTATGGCGATTACAAGGGCATTCCCAAAAAGCAGGTGCGCGATGCCTTTGCGAGCGGGAAGGATGTCGTCATGCGCATCGATGTGCAGGGCGCTGAAAGTGTGCGCAAACTCGCGCCCGAAGCGCTGCTGATCTTCATCACCTGTGAAAGCGAAGAGGAATTGGAGCGCCGCCTGCGCGAACGTAAAACCGAATCGGCGGATTCGCTTTCCCTGCGCATCGCCACTGCCCGCAAGGAGTTACAGCGCATTGAATCTTTCGATTACGTGATCGTCAACCCGGATTTTCACCTGGATGATACGGTTGACAAGGTGCGTGCCGTCATTGCCGCCGAGCATTTGCGCGTGCGACACCGCAAGGTGGAACTATGAACCAGAACCCCGCTTCTTTCTCCCCTGAGCCTGTTCCAGCACCCCAGCCTGTCCGGGTGCGGATGCCCTCCACCGCCCCAACAGTGACCTATGTGCTGCTCGGGTTTACCGTGCTGGTCTACATTTTGCAGATGATTGCCACCGCTATATGGGGATATGCCATTTACGATATTGGCTGGCTGGAATATTTCGGCTCGCGCATCAACGCTGCCATCCGCGCCGGTGAGTTGTGGCGGTTTATTACACCGGTGTTCCTGCACGGCTCGCTGACGCACATCTTTTTCAATATGTACGCGTTACTGTCTATCGGCGGTTTTTTGGAACGACATCTCGGGCATGGGCGTTTTATACTTCTGTATTTTCTGGGAGCATTTTCGGGAAATGTGTTCTCCTTCCTGCTTGCCAGCGACAACGGATACTCCGTTGGCGCCTCCACGGCGGTATTCGGGTTGATCGCCGCGGAAGCGATCTTTTTCTACCAGAATCGTGAATTGTTCGGTTCGCAAGCCCGGCAGGCACTTGGGAATATCGTCTTCATTATTGCCATTAACCTGTTCATCGGGTTATCGCCCGGCATCGACAATTGGGGGCATGTGGGCGGGCTGCTTGGCGGGGCGGTCTTTGCCTGGTTTGCCAGCCCGCGCTGGATGGTGGTGGGTATCCCGCCTGAAATGGAACTTTCTGACCAGCGTGAGGGGCGCGAGATTTTTATGGGGGGCAGTCTGGTGTTGTTGATCTTTGGAGCGCTTGCCGTTCTCGGCTTTTTCATATGACAAAAACATAAATGCCCGAAATGAATCTGGGATGCGTACTCCGCGTCCCGGTTGCTCTTAAAAACGAACTCACCCGCGAAGCCCAAACCTCGCGGGTGAGTTCGTTTTGTTTGGAAGGACGGAACTACAAATGACGGCTGCTGCGCGGGTCGAATGCATCGCGCAAACCGTCGCCCATCAGGTTGACGCACAAAATGGTAAAGATGATGAATACGCTGGGGAAGACCCACATCCACCATGACCCTTGCTGCACAAAGGTCTGTGCGGCGGTGAGCATGTTGCCCCATGAAGCCGTGGGCGGTTGAATACCCAGCCCAAGAAAGGAAACATACGCTTCAGAAAGGATGGCTCCTGCCAACCCCAGGGTGGACGCGACGATGATCACGCCCATGGTGTTGGGAATCAGGTGGCGGAAGAACGTCCTGATCCGGCTGGAACCCAACGATTTGGCAACGGCGACGTAATCCATTTCCTTGAGCGAGAGTACGTTGGCACGCACAATGCGGGAAAGCCCCATCCATGAAGTAAGGCCGATCACGAAGATCACGATCATGACACTACCGCTGATGGCGCGCCCAAAAATCACGACGGTATCGATGTCCCTGCCGATGAACTTGCCGAGCACGATCAGAAGGAACAACTGCGGGATCGATAGCATCGCTTCGGTAAAGCGCATCAGAATGCTATCCACCCAGCCGCCAAAAAAACCTGCCAACCCGCCAACAAGCGTTCCGAGAGTTACGGAGATGCTGACCGCTGTAATGCCCACGATCAAGGATATCTGCCCGCCATGAACGATGCGCGAGAATATATCACGCCCTGTGCTGTCGGTGCCCATGATGTATGTATCATTTGGCGCACTCAGACGGGCTTGCAAATCGACTGCGTTGGCTTCTTCTTCGCTAATGTAGAAAGAACCAATAATGATAAATAACATTAACAAACTGAAACCGATCATGCCGAAGACCGCCATGCGGTTCTTGATGAAGCGTCTCCAAATGAGCTGACCGGGCGTCAGCGCCTTGCGCGATAAGGTTTCGCGCCCGATGATGTTTGAATCGATGGAAGCAATATCTGTTGCCATAACGATCGATGCCTTTCCTTAGCTAAGCCGAATGCGTGGATCGACAAAGGTATAGATCACGTCGGTCACAATCGTCAGGACAACGACTGCGGTGGAGATGATCAGCAGGACGCCCAGCACCACCGGGTAATCGCTGCGTTGGGCATATTCCCAGAACAGGCGTCCCATGCCGGGCCAGGAGAAGACCGACTCGGTTACGATGGCGCCTCCGAGAAGGAAGGGGATATCCAAACCGACAATGGTGACCAGCGGCAAGGCGGCGTTGCGAAGGGCGTGTTTGAACAAAACGGCGCGTCCTGTCAGCCCCTTGGCGCGAGCCGTGCGGATGTAATCCAGCCCAAGTACTTCAAGGATGCTTGTGCGCACGAAGCGGGAGTACCCGGCGGTGTTTACAAATGCCAGCGCCGTTACCGGAAGGATCAGGTTCTTGATGTATTCGACCGGGTCGGATTTATCCCAAACGGCAGCCCCCGTTGGGAGATAGGGCAGCCCCCATTCCTTGAATTGAACGGCAAAGATCAGCATCAACCCGAGGGCGCTGAAAAAGATGGGAATTGAAAAGCCGATGAATGAGAATGTTGTGATCGCATTATCCCAAAACGAATATTGCTTTACTGCTGAAATAATACCCAGCATCAGCGCGAAGGAGACAGTAATGACCTCCGCGGTGAACATTAAAACAATGGTATTGGGAAGGCGCTGCCCGATCATTTCGCTGACGGGCTGACGGGCAAAGAAGGATTGACCAAGGTCGCCTTGGATGGCGAGCCCAAGCCATTTAAAGTATTGCACATAGAGCGGGTCGTTAAGCCCAAGCCGTTCTTTTAGGGCTTCCTTATCTGCGGCGCTCATACGTGGGTTGGCGGCATATTGCGCGAGGGGGTCTCCCGAAAAACGGGTGAGCAGAAAACAAAGAACAGTGATGATCAAAAGTGTAAAGAGCGCTTGAAAAGAACGTCGTAAGATATAAGTCCACATGGGAGCCTCCAGCAATAATCCAAGTTGCTGTATTGCGCGCGCTATCTTGTTCGAGAGGCAGGGTTGACCCTGCCTCTCGTTTCTTGCATGAATATTACACGTGCAAATTACTCAGTGACATCCCAGGTTTCAGCCTGCCAGAACATGTGGGAATCACCGCCGGACGGACCGAAGTTGAAGCGCGGGGTGGAGCCCATCACATTGGCGCGGGCATACATCATGATCACATAGTAGTTTTCAGCAATGTACGCCTGGGCTTCGTCGAGGATCGCCTTGCGTTCCGCGGGATCGACCGTGGCGAGCGAAGATTCGATCAGGTCGGAGAGCGCGGGATCGCACAGGTGGTACCAGTTGTTGCCGCTGGGGTTCTCGGCAGTCGGGATCTCTTCACACTTGTAGCTGTTGGTGTAGGGATCGGGGTAGAAGCCCGTGGTGTAACCACCCATGTCGTAGTTACCGGTGGTCAAAGGACCGCCGTCCACATACTGACCGAAGAAGGTACCGGCAGGGGTGTGGATCGGGGTGAATTCGACACCGATCTTGGCGAGGTCAGCCTGGGCAGCAGTGGCAATGTCGATGCGGATCGGGGCGGTGGTGGTTTCGAAGTTGAAGGAGAGCTTCACCTGTTCGCCATCGCATTCGCCAGCGCGGATGCCGTCAGCGCCGAGAGTGTAACCGGCTTCGTCGAGCAACGCGGCGGCGGCATCGGGATCATAGCCATCCACAGTGAGGCTGGTGTTGGTCCAGCCGCTGTTGGGCCACTGGCTGACGGGGACGGTGGTCTTGCCGCTCAAGAGAGCATCCACGATCGCCTGGCGGTTGATACCGAGGGTGATCGCCTTGCGGACGCGGACATCCTTGAAGGGGCAGAAGCCTTCGTTGTCAGCGGCGCCACGACCATCCACGCCTGCAACGCGACCCTGGTTGAAGAAGTAGTGTTCGAAGTTGGAACCGGGATCCACGGTCAGTACAACCGCCGGAGCCAGGGATTCGAGAGTGGCAATGTCGCCTTCAGAGAAGTTCGGGTAGAAATCCACATCGCCGGTCTGGAGCGCGGCAAGCGCTGCGGCAGAGTCAGCCACAAAGCGGATCTGGAGGCGGTCAAGAATGGCGCGACCCTTGTAGAAATTCGGGTTGGGGAGCAATTCCATGTAGTCGCCGGGGATCCATTCGGTGATCACGAACGGACCGGAGCCCACAGTGGGCATGCGGATGAACGGATCGCTCTCAGCGGCGGTCACACCTTCGAGGATGTGCTTGGGAAGGATTGCACCAGCGTTGTTCGGACCCTGGGTGAAGAGGGTGGGCCAAGCCGGGTAAAGTTCCGAGAAGGTGATCACCACGGTGGTGGCATCGACGGCTTCGACACTGGCGATCTTGTCATACCCGGAGCGGGTGGATACGGCATTGCCGGGATCCATCACAAATTCCCAGGTGAATGCAACATCTTCCGCGGTGAGCGGGGTGCCATCGGACCAGAAGAGGCAGTCCTTCAGTTTCCAGGTGATGGTGAGACCGTCTTCGGAAACTCCACCGTTATCGGCAGAGGGAATTTCCACTGCCAATTCAGGGATGAAGGTACCTTCATCGGTCCACTCGCCCAAGCCAACAAGGGTCATCTGGGTGACCCAAACGGCGTAGGACATCTGGGTGAAGTAGGGAACAACGGCGTCAGGTTCCTGGTCATATGCACCAGTGACCGATTTTCCACCGTCCGGGAAGGCGATGGGTTCCGTGCCGGCAGGCTCACAAGCAGCAGCGGCTTCTTCGGTTTCGGCTTCTTCGGTGGCGGCGGGGGCTTCCGTGGCTGCGGGGGCTTCCTCGGTGGCAGCGGGGCTGCCACAGGCTGCAAGCACCATGCTTGCAAGCACCAGCAACGAAAGCAAAGCGAACAGATTTCGTTTCATGCGGTTCTCCTCCGATTGAGAATGGTTTTTCATTTTGCTGCGCAAAATGATGCGCAATTATACACTTAATACAATGGTATCGGAGAACCAAATCCATTTAACCCTACTTCAGAAGGGCTCTTGTACCATACCCCGGCAATGGCTTCACCGCACTTCGGACAGCATCCCGCCCCCGTCAATGTGTATTCCTGAACGATGTACCCCCGCCTCTTTATCACCCGATGGTTGCATGCCGGGCAATGGGTATCCTCATACTCCCCGACCGTACCCGGCAAATTCCCGGCATAGACGTATCGCAGCCCTGCCTCGCGCCCGATCTCTGCCGCGCGGATAAGCGTCTTCGCGTCGGTGTTATCGGGTTCGGTCATCTTGTAGTCCTTGTGAAAAGCCGTCACATGCCAGGGAATATCAGGCGAGACATCGACAAGGAAGCGTGCCGCCTCCCAAAGTTCCTCGTTCGAATCGTTGAAGCCGGGGATGGTCAATGTGACCACCTCCACCCACAGCCCGGCTTCCCTGGCGCGTTTGATCCCATCCAACGTGTGTTGCAACGTGCCGCCCAGCTTGCGGTAATTTTTGTCATTCATGCATTTCAAGTCCACTTTATAAGCGGAAAGGTATGGAGCGAGATAGTCAATGGCTTCGGGCGTGTTATTTCCATTCGACACAAAGGCACACATCAACCCATTTGCTTTTGCCTCTTTAAAAATCTCCACCGCCCACTCGCTGGTGATGAGCGGCTCGTTATAAGAAGAGACCACCACCGATGCTTTCGTGCGGCGTGCGTATTCCACCATCATTTGCGGCGTTATCTCGCGCACGAACTGCGCCGAAACATCCGAAGCCGGGTCGCGCATGGCTTGCGAGGTCAACCAGTTCTGGCAATACGAGCAGTGATAGTCGCATCCGAGCATCCCAAATGTCAGCGCGTTCGCGCCGGGTAACACATGTGAAAAAGGTTTTTTCTCAATCGGGTCGTTCTGCAATGCTGCCACATAACCGTGCGGCACGAACAACGTTCCACCCTTATTGAAGCGTACCTGACAAATTCCCCGCCTGCCCTCGCGGATCAGGCAGCGATGTCCGCAGGCGAAACAGCGCACGGAATCATCGGCGAGTGTTTCGTACAACTCGCCTTCCACGGTCAAACGGTCGAGCAGATTTGCCAGAGCGCTCATATCATCTATAATATACCCATGTTATCGGTCGTTATTCAAGCAGGCGGGCAGTCTTCCCGCATGGGAGAGGACAAAGCCCTCAAACCGTTTTTGGGAAAGCCGTTGATCCAGCGTGTGATCGACAGGCTCTCCTCGATTGCGGATGAGATCATTGTAACGACGAATCGTCCCGAAGACTATGCCTTTCTCAACACCCGCCTCGTATCGGACCTGAAACCGGGTCGCGGTGCCCTGGGCGGACTCTACACTGCCATCGCTTCTGCCAGCCACCCGGCGGTTGCCGTTGTGGCGTGCGACATGCCCTTCGCGAGTCCCAGCCTCGTTGAAAGCGCACACCGCCTCCTCGTCGAGGAAGAAGCGGATGTCGTCATCGCTAAAACGGACGAAGGCTACGAGCCGCTCCATGCCCTGTATCGCCGCGAGACCTGCTTGTCTGCCATCGAAGCCGCCATCAATGCGGACTTGTGGAAGGTCATTGCGTGGTTCCCGCAAGTGAAGGTGCGGACGTTGTCACCCGGTGAGGTTAAAACCTTCGACCCATCGGGTTTGTGTTTTTGGAACGTGAACACTCCCGAAGAATTCGCGAAAGCCGAAGAACTCGCCACAGACTAACGAATGATCAGCACCGGGCAGGGGGCATGCGCCACGACCTTTTGACTGACGCTCCCCAATAGCAGACCGGCAAGACTGCCCAAGCCACGCGAACCGAGCACGATGATGTCGCTTTTGTGGACCTCTGCCGACTCGATGATCCTGCTGGCTGTATCGCCTTCGAGCACATTCGTGACGAGCTTGCCCGGGATCTCCCCGATCTCCTTCAACGCATCGTTCAGAATTTTCTCCGCCTCGCTCTTGCGGTTGACGTAGGCGATCTGCATGTTCGGCTCGCCAAGATAGATGGGGATCGTGTCGTAGGAAACGATCACACGCAGTTCCTTCGACCTC
This sequence comes from Anaerolineales bacterium UBA2395, assembly GCA_002343775.1. Classification (GTDB taxonomy): domain Bacteria; phylum Chloroflexota; class Anaerolineae; order Anaerolineales; family Villigracilaceae; genus Villigracilis. The sequence goes on along the minus strand of DDSH01000024.1, from coordinate 47,212 downwards.
ATGTTGCGCGCCAGGTCTGCGGCTTGACGCGCGGCTCGCAGCGCGTGCTCGGAACCGTCCACTGCCAGAAGAATTCTTTCAAACATGGATGCTCCTTTCTGTGGGGTACAATTTCACTATACAACAAAAACCTTGGAATAACATTGGAGGAAGGTCCATGCCGCTCGAACTCGATAAAATCCGTTCGCAATTTCCCGCGTTGAAGCGCGATGCCATCTTTTTCGACAACCCCGGCGGGACGCAGATCGCCAAGCCCAGCATTGACCGCATCACCCGCTATTTAATAGAAAGCAATGCCAATCATGAGGGCGTTTTTGCCACCAGCATTGAATCGGATGCGGTGTTGGACGAGGCGCATCGCGCCATGGCGGATTTCTACAATGCATCCTCGCCCAGTGAGATCGTCTTCGGCAACAACATGACCACGCTGACGCTGCACATCAGCCGCTCCATTTCGCGCGAGTGGAAGGCAGGCGATGAGATCGTGGTGACACGGCTCGACCACGATGCCAACGTCACGCCGTGGGTGCTGGCGGCGCAGGATAAAGGCGTGAAGGTCAACTGGGTGGATTTCGATGTAGAGGAAGGCACGCTCAAACTCGACGACCTGCAAAAGGCGCTCGAACGGAAACCGAAACTGGTGGCGGTGGGATACGCATCCAATTCACTGGGTACGATCAACCCTGTGAGGAAGATCACTCAAATGTCGCATGAGGCGGGCGCGTTGGTCTACATCGACGCGGTGCAATACGCGCCGCACGCGCCCATCGACGTGCAATCTATCGGCTGTGATTATCTTGTCTCTTCCGCCTATAAGTATTGGGCGACACAATCAACAAGCGTTCAGCCTCTTCTTTAAAGACACAGGTGACGTAAGCGATCTTTTCTTCCTCTTCAATAACCAGGCGGGCATAAACATTCAACATTTCAACAATATATTTTCTTGAATCAAAATCCTCTTCCGCTTCATCCAATCCAGCAGCCACTTTAAAAGCAGTCTCCTTGATTGCCTGTAATTGTTCCGGAGAATGAGCACTATTCTCAAGATGGGAAATCAGGTTAACTCTTTCTGCAGCAAGTGAATCCACCGTATCCTGCAATCTCTGTCTTCGCTCAACAAGCAGTTCTTTCGGGAAATTCCCATCAAGATAAATATCGAGTAATTTTTGCAGTTGATTACGATGATCAACCAATAAATCGTCAACAACTTGAAGGCGTTCCAAAAAGGGCGCCTGTTCACGTTCCCTATGCTCATGATATTCAGCAATCCCATCATCTATGGCATCTGGGTTTCTGATAAATGACTTTAGCCATTCCCAGATAGTAAAGTCCACATCCTCAGCCTTGAAATACCGTGCATTATCGCATTTGCGCTCGTATTCATCGTAGCCCCGGGCAACATTGCATCGATAATACAGGCGATTCTTATACCCATCATTACTGCCACACGCGGCGATCTTGGAACCACAGACGCCACAAATCAACCTTCGATTCATCAAGTATTGATATTTTAAATTTTTCTTTGCAGCTGCTACATTGATGGATTTTCTCTCCTGCGCGGCATCCCACAAATCCATATCGACAATAGCAGGGACTTCCACAGATAACCAATAGTCTTCGGGGTTACTTAAACGATGTCCATTTGAACTGCCATTCTTTCCATAATGCCAAACACCAATATAGGTTTTGCTGCTTACAATGCGCCCAACGGTAGTTCGTGACCATTTTGTGGAATTCCTGTTAGACAGCGGGGGAATGGGTACTCCCATCTGGGTTAATCGACGAGCAATGACCCTGGCAGACATGGGTCCTTTTTTATCCTCGCCAAAAACATACCATTGATAAATTATCCTCACGATCTGGGCTTCGTCTTCATTAACCAGCAATTTACTTTTGCCATCAACTTCTTCAAGCCTGTATCCGTAGGGCGCTTTTCCATGAACGATTACATTTCCAGCTTTGATTTTCTGCCGGCGTCCACGTACCATGCGTTCATTGATCTTCAATCTTTCGTATTCAGCAATAACCGCCTTGATATTCTTGTTGAGACTGCCTTCAGGTGTATCCGGGTATTCGCCCATGACATATTCGATCTGAACACGGTGACGGCGAAACTCCTGCTCAATAATTAACTGCTTTGCCAGACTGCGGGCAAAGCGATCTATTTCACGCACCACCAAAATATCAAATTCACCGTTCTTTGCCATCTCCAATGCCTGATTCAAGGCAGGCAGCTCGAAGGAGGCACCCGAAGCGCCCCGGTCATCCTCGGAGAGTTCGGCAACAATCAAGTAACCCTTCTTGAGTGCATGATCACGACAAATATCAAGTTGCCCTGCAAGATTACGACCATCCTTTACACGGTCATCACCTGAGACACGCGCGTATGTAACTGCTCGATTATTCATTTGAAAAAACCTCTTTTTTTGATCGTTGTAACAATATGGAAGACACAAGCCAGCCGTGCCGGTCGGCTGGCTTACACACATCAATTCTGGACGGGGGATTTGAGAAAGTCCTTCAACTCCTGGTACAAATCCTCACCCAATACCTGGACCTGCTCATTGGTACCCAGGTCAAGCCCGTTGATCAGGTCAGCCAGCAACATTCCCATGTTGCCGTCCACCTCGATCAGGCTTGGTGTTCCTGCCGCATCCTGCCATTCCTGGCGAATACGAGTAAGTGATCCAACGACCTGAAAGCGTTGTGCAGAAGCGGTTTGAAGCATATACATCTCCTTTTGATTTGAATGGACGACCCGCCTTCCCGGCAGAAACGCAAATCGCCCTGATGGAATCCCACCAGGGCGAATCAAAGGGGCTGTATAATCAAACCAGCCCTTCCCTCCGCTCTAGCCGGTGGGTTGGGTGAGGGTCGTATTGGTGCTACGAACACCAGTGCGACCCGTTTTTCTGGCTCTTAATTTCATTGCCAGCAATGAAATTATAGCACAAGTTAACAAATAGCAAGCCCCCGTCACATTACATTATCTAATTTCCAGATGCTTTCTGTTTGGGTTTACGACCACGCTTCTCTCCCTGCTTTTCCCGATTCTTCAGGAATTCGAGCAGGGATTTGCGGCTGACCTGCCAGGATTGTCCCCACTTACGTCCAATAATCTTTTGAGCACGCACCAACTTTCGGATGTAATCCAATTCATATCCACTCAGTTGTACAGCTTCGTATGTTGTCAGCCAGTCTTCCATTAGTAGTAGCGCCTCCAAACGGTATTATAACGTCGTGAACGGAGAAATCGAAACTGGTGTCCCGGTTGTAAAAGTACCAGGCACAGGTATAGCATCCGGGACTCCGTTAACTCTACGGATTGGTGTCCGACTTACATATGACTTCGCCCCACACATAAGAATGAAGGTTTTGAAGTGAATAAACTCGTAGGAATATCCGTATGCCAATCCGTAGGGGAACCGTACCTGCAGATGCTAATTTTAGGCATGTAGTTGGTTATTTCAATTTCTCCAAAAAGGAAGGCATCCATGCAGGGAAAAACACTCCTCCCAGGGTTTCGCAAAAATAGATCCACTCAACAACGAGGTCAATCATGAGCAATACTTCAAAAGGAAATACAAAACAGGTCTTTACCCCGGAGCAAAGGCTTGCCCTGGGCAGGGTATACGGTTTTCTTATTGAACTTGGACAACAGCGATTAAACCGCCTCAAGGCAGCCGGCACAACCGCCCTTGGTACGGAAGGTACATCATCGGAAAACACCACTGAGAAACCGGATCAGATGAAATGACGCAGTACCTGTAATGAAAACCCGCGCAGGTTATGTAGACCGGATTTTGTCTACATAACCTGCAATTTGGTTCTGACTTAATGTTCTGAGGGCTTGGGGGCGGAAAAACAGCGTATAAGTGATTAATTCATACAAAACAGATAACAAATGTCATTTGAGATTTGGCATTACAAATTATAAAATTCTGCGCCCTACCTTATTTTATTGAGGTCACATCAATGAATTACATCAAGAGGCTTTGGGGGCATTACCTTACGTTATTGATCCTCATTGCCATCCTCGCATATCCGATATCCCGGGTCTACCAATTCTTTCAAAATACCTTTGGACGGGAAGCCGCATTAATTGCGCTCACCCTGACCGTCATGGTCGCCATGATCTTTGTAATCAGGGGAGCCGTGCATACCCACCGCCTGGTGCGTGATCTCAAACACGACCTTGCTTCCAGCCATGATGAACCCCCATCCGAGCAAACACCCCTGATCGCCAGACTCTTCAAGATTGACCCATCCCGCCCGAAAAAAGAAAACCTGCCTGACGGGGACTCGCAGGGGAAACTTGAATTTCCGCCCGGTTTCACCTTCTCCAATAACCACCATCGTGGAAAGCCGCCGCGATTTCCCAAGCAGGACATACGCAAGGCGGTCATCAAATGGGAAAGCCGCGATCCCTCCACGACCGCCCTTACGCTTGAACAATTCCTCGCGCAGGAATTCGGCAGCGGGGCGGATGGCATTCCACTCATGGCGACCACCACGTTTTATGACTGGCGCCGCAAGATATTAAAGGAAATCGAGTCGGGTAAAGAGGATCCATAATCCGGCAGACTTTTCCCTGATCAAAATAGACCATCCTGACCCATCGGCATAAAATCCTTCCAAAAGCAGAGGGCAATTTTCGTAGAATTCCCGTACTTCAAACCGTAGAGATCCCGTACTCCCAGATGCTATTTATATGAGCCGCCGATAACGCGGCTCATATCTTTTCAGCATCAAAAGGAGACCTATGGCTAAGATCATCGTCTATCTGGGGGACCAGGAACGCAATGCACTCCAGCAACTTGCCCAACGTGAATTGCGCCTGCCCCGGGCCCAAGCAGCCCTTATTATCCGACAGGAACTGGTACGGCAGGGGATGCTCCCCATGCAGCCACCCATATCTGAGACAACCACAAACCTGGAAATAACAACGGGGGAACCTTCATGAACAACCCACACAATACAAAACCAGCCGGCACCTCCCTGATGAAGAGCGGAAGTTCCCATGAGTGATGTCCTTCAAGCGATCCTGATCGCAGTGGTGCTCATCCCTGTTTCCATGCTGATCGGTTCCGTGCTGTATATCGTCATCCAGGATGCGATCCGGCGCAATATGTGCAAGGATTAGGGGTTAGTATGTCCACCAAAATCATTTGCATTGCCAATCAAAAGGGCGGCGTGGGCAAGACCACCACCGCCGTCTCGCTCGCGCACGGACTGGTGCTCAAGGGCAAGCGGGTGCTGCTGATCGACCTCGACCCGCAGGGGCAGTCCGCCACAGCTCTGGGACGCAGCCCCGAACCGGGCGTGTTCTACCTGCTCACAATGGGCATGACGCCCCAGGAAAGTTCCTTTATCAATTCATGGATTCGTTTCTCCGGTCGGGAAGGATTGCAGATTCTGCCAGGGGATCAACAAACGATGGCAGCCCAAACGGTCTTGAATGCGCAGGACCGACCGGTTTCCGCCATAAGGCAGACGGTCAGCCGCTTCTTCAAGGACGGACCCGACTACATCCTCTTCGATACCGCCCCCAGCGTGGGCGGCATCCAGGAGCGCGCGGTCTGGGCGTCGGACCTGGTGATCGTGCCGACCGCCACCGAATTCCTCTCCGCTGATGGCGTCGGCAAGGTGCTGGGCATGATGAGCATCCTGCAATCCAAAAAGAACTGGCGCGGGAATCTCTTGGGCATTCTGCCGACCTTCTACGATGAACAAACGAGGGAAAGCAAGGCGACCATTGAGGATTTGAAACAACGCTTTGCTTCGAGTCTGCTTCCCCCCATCCACCGCTCGACCCTATTGCGTGAATGCGCCGCGCAGGGGCAGACCATCTTCGAGATGGATGAATTGTGCCGGGCTGCCAAGGAATATCAGGCGCTGGCGCAGATCGTGTTGAAGTACTAGGAGGACTGAATGAGCAAACGCCGTTCTCCCTTTGAAACCTCCAGCGAGTCCATGCCCGTTGTGGCAGCGCCGCCGGATCTATACGAGTCCCTACGCGTGGCTGAACCCAGAAAACGAAACCGCCACTGGGAAAAACAGCGCCAAAGTCATAAAGCCGTCTATCGTGGCATCGATCCCAGGTTGTCCCTGCAGGTTAAATCCATCGCAGGCGAACTCTGCGTGCCGGAAGGCGAAGTCGCGCGTGCGATCATTGAACATGCCTTGCGCTGCTATGAACGTGGTGAACTGGATCTCAACCCACGTCCCAACCCGTATCGTCTGCGCATGACTCTCTTTCCAAACCATGATCCCATGCCGGCAACCGCCCGCTCCAAAGGTGCCAAGCACAAACCCGAGGCGCTATGGCGCGTGATCACCACTTGGCGCGGCTTCCCCCCTGAACTCAAGACCGAACTTTCCGCACTGGCATCCGAGGAAGGGCTGCATGTGCCGGTGGGCGAACTGATCAGCGCCTTGTTACGCTTCGGCTTGAAGGAATACCAACAAGGCCGGCTGACCCTCACCCCGGTCCCAAAACGGACCTCCTTCACCTTATCCCTGGAGGGTACAAAATGAGTTCCCACCAAAAACGAAAAAACAAAATGGAAAACGAATTCAAGGCAGGCGGCACGGACTACGTGCCGCCTGCGCTTTGTCCACGTCCCGCCCACGCCAACGGCACAGGCAGGGCTGGAAGGCGTTCATTGTATGCAACCCGGTCTGTCAGACCCATGACAGGAAATCACCCGATTTTGACCTGGGAGGCGGCATGCTAAATCTCGAAGATATTTGGAGTCAGGTGTTACACCAACTCCAACTCGATATGCCGAAAGCCTCCTTTGAAACCTGGGCGCGCGATACCCAGGCGCTTTCGCTGGAAAAGAACGTCCTGACCGTTTGCGCGCGCAATGCCTATGCCAAAGACTGGCTGGAGTCGCGCATGACCGCCATCGTCCAGAACATCCTGAAAGGCATTCTCGATCATCCGGTCTCGGTGCGTTTTGTTTCGAGTGAAAATCCGACGGGAGTGGATGAGGCGGATGGGGAACCCGCCGATGAAGAGAGCGAGTTGGACATCGAGCCCGTGCAGTGGCTGGACTATGACCGCATCGTGCAGCCGCATAAACAGGTTGTGGTGAAGGGCTATCTGCGCAGACTGGGCATGGAGATCGGACCCAAAGCCGTCTGGCTGTATGTTGGGTTTCATCAGGCAGCCTGGCGGGCGCAGGAACAAAACCCATCCGGCATCAAGACGCTACACAGCCAGGATGTGATGCGCTTCAGCGGCTTGAGCAATGGCGCCTTCTGGCGTTTGTTGAAACACACCGTTGTCCAGCGACACCTGCAGGGCTTGGTGCAACGCGCCGAGGCGCAAACTGCCCGCCGCTTCCGACGTGGACGTGACGGTCGTCCGCATCGCGCCCCAATTCGTTACCAGGTCTTTATGACCCCGCGCCTGACCCGTGCCGACTCGCTGGCGATCCATACCCGCATCAAATCCATGTTGGTGGAAAATCAGGATGTACACAAAACCTTGCAGGATCTCCTGGCAGTCGGGGATGTCATGGATCTGGTCGCGCCATTTGAACCGCTATTCATTCCGCCGCCGCTCCATACCGTGATGGATATCGTCCGCCTGGAAGCCGGCGAGGCGCATACCCCGGAGCTGGAGAAACTGGCACAGCAGCTGCACCGCCGCATCATCAGCGCGCTTGGGGATATCCACATTCCCCATTACTTCATCACGGAGACCATCCGGCGCCATAACCTGACCCCGGCGCAAGCCTGGCTGATCACCGTGGCCCGCGACATGGCATTCATTAACTCACGCACTGGAGAACGGCGCGACCTCGTAACCTTCAAGCGCGGCTATCTGGAAATGGCGGAACTGATCGGCTCGGGTCGTTACAAGACCGTGCAAGCCTGGTTGAACCCGCACTGGAACGAGCAACGCGGCGGGAACCTATCGCGCTTTCTGACCGAGATGCCCATGCCTGATTCCAACCCGGATATCGATCTGCGGGTCGAGTCCATGCCGCGCGCGTTTCGGGTGTTATTGGAGGAACCGTTGGACGCAAATGGGGGCATTAGGCTGGACGCAAATGGGAGTCATATGGCAGACGCAAATGGGAGTATTAGCTGGACGCAAATGGGGGCATTAGTGGACGCAAATGGGAGTCATATGGTGGACGCAAATGGGAGTGCTTTAAACACTATTAAACACGTACCCAACACGAAAAAGAAAAACACTTCCACCACCCATCCCCTGACGGGGACGAGACACGCCTTCGGCGAAAAAGCGGAGGAGGCGGTGCCGTCCTTTTGGGAACTTGAGGCGCTGCTTGGACAGAACGACGTGCATCCCAAAGTCCAGAAGGAACTGCTCGACGTGCAGGCTTCCGTGCATGCCTTTATCTCATGGGTGTTGTATGTCGCCAGCCCCAAAAGCGGAAATCTTTCCGATCCATTGGGGTATGCCCTCAGCCGGTTGCGTGAACATCCCCTGCGCGAGGCACGTGGCGTCTTTCGGCAATTCGCCGACCTGCCGCCAGCGGAATTGTTGCTCCTGATGGAGTCCACACCACACAGTTCCTACGCCCTGCCCGGACAGGTGGAGCATCCCCTGGCACGCGCCTGGAAAAAGGCGATGGGCTCACACAATCCCATGATGCCGCAGGTCTACAAAATTCTCTTTGGGAACGAAAGGGAGGAATGACATGCAACTGCATTTCCTGATCACCTCCGAACAACGCGCTACGGGCGCGATGTTCATGGAGTCGTTGAACGAAACCGTATTAGCCTTTATCTATCCCACGGATGGATCGCGCACCTTCCACACCTTCTTCTGCCCGCCCATGCGCATCATTGCCTTGAGCGCTGAAGGGCAGGTGGTGTTCGATGAAGTCATCGCCCGCTGGAAGTGGGTGCGATTACCGGTATGTCGGTATGTGATCGAGACGGGTCCAAAGGTGGACTATGCCCCGTTTGTTCAGACCGTCCTGTCCATCGCCGGCGATTTGCCGCAGTTGGGCGCCATTGATCCCAGCCTGCGCATGGATGGTCTATTGTTTGCAGTATTGGCAGAAGCCGTGGCTGACATCCGCCGCATCCGCGACGCCCATCGCGGTGAGGTACGTCCGGATATCCAGCGCCGCCGTTTCGAAGTATGGGAACGCGGGCAGATCGTAAGTTCCGCCGGGTTCCTCCTGGACTTCTCCGATACCTGCCACCTGCCGGATGGTGCGGTAAAGCTCTCCTATTCGATTCTGAAAGCCGAGGAGCCCTACATCGATGAGATCGTGGCAGCCTCGGTAGGCGGCATCCCGTGGCGGCATGAGTTTCCCAGTCACTGTATGCGTTGCGGCAAACGGGCATCCTGGCGACCGATCTTGAGTCCAAAATCCAGTGCCCCAGTGGAAATTCTGTGGCGTTACCAACGACCCGAGAACGCCATCCCGATCTGTCATCACTGCACGGAGACCCTCAACTTGTTACGTGATCGATCCTTGCAGATCGATCTGGTCTGGGGTTTGTGGGGACCGCGCTTCGAAGCCTTGTGGCAATGGCATCGTGCGATACGAACAAAACGCCTGCCTGCCGATTGGGATCTATATACCCAACCACTCTGGCCGGCAGACTTCGGCGGTGAGAGCTGGGAAACCGGCAGCGGGGCGCTGAAGTTCGCCGAACCGCGACCGCCGCATCAGGTATCCCGCAGTGAACAGCACATGCAGGCCTTGCGGCGTGGGTTGTTCAGCAAAAAGTTTCGCGGACGACAGCCCGGCGAGACCCCCTTGCAGAAGTTATTAGACTTCCGGCTCGATCAACCAAAAGGAGACCTTCGATGACTTTCTTTGCATTCCTGGGCGCATTGAGTGTGAGTGTGCTGGCGTTCGAACTCATGAACGTCTTTCAATCTGCCTTCAGCACCTTTGGCGGCAATCGCCTGAGTAATTTCACCGCGCAACCCCAAGCCAAACGCCGTTCCACTTGGGAGGCGCTGCTTGTGGCGGTATTACCCGGTCGCTTCGATCCAGATGCCGCAAAAAATACCGCAGATGTGATCAGCCTGCTCAGACGGGCTGGCTATCCCTACGATACGCCTGGCGAATTCTATGCCGCCGCGATCCGCGACTTCTCGACTTTCCTCTTCGTAGGCGGGATGCTTGCAGGTGCAATGGCAGCCTTGAACATGCTGATGGCTGCGCCGGTGATCGCCCTGATCTTTATCTTCCTGGGATTGCGCCGTCCCTATGTACGCATGAAGACCCTGGCGAAGAAACGCGCCGAGTCGCTGCGCAATAACATGCTGATCGGATTGTCGGTATTGAGTTCGTTATTGTCATCCGGGGTCGGCGTGCAGGAAGCCCTGCGGCGAGCCTCGACCGTGGGCGGTCCGTTCTGTAATTTATTGGGATTACTTGTAGCGCGCATGGAGGTCGAAGACTTCACCAAAGCCATTGATGTGACCCGTGCCCACCTGCCCGATCCAAAGGATGTCGAAGCCAACCTCTTCCTGCGCGACATCTATGACTTCTTCGCCAACAATCGTCCGGTTCTTTCCAGCGTGCAGGGCTTGCAGGAGTCGGTGCATCGTTCGGTCGTTGAATCGACTGAGGAACGTGCAGCGCTGGTGCGGCAGCGTGCCGGCTTGTTCGGCGTCATGGCAGTCTTGGGCTTGGTGCTGGCGATCATCGCACCCTTTATGGGAAGTGGATTGATGTAATGCCAGGCTCGCGTTATCCAAACCTATATCATCCCTTTTGGCGTTCGCTTGCCTATTGGATCTTTGTAACGCTGGCAGTGCTTGCCGCTTTCTTCATCGTCCGCAAAATGACTCTATGTTGGACTCTGACACACCTGCCGGGCATCCCCCCGGCAGAGTGTGCCATCCAGACAGACCCAACGTCCGAACTGCCGGCAGCCCCCGATGCAACAGATTCCAATGCTGTAATGATCGAGTCCTCTGTGCCAGAATTAGAACTTCCCAAATGGGATGGCGCCAGCCGCATCAACATCGCCTTCTTTGGTTTGCGTGGCGGGCAGGAGGATGGCTGTGCGACCTGCACCGATACCATCCTGATCCTGACTGTCGATCCACTCACGCAGACCGCCGGCATGTTATCCATCCCGCGCGACATGTGGGTCAACATTCCGGGAGCAGGGTATGGGCGCATCAACACCGCCTGGGCAATTGGCGAGAATGCCAAGCTGCCGGGCGGTGGACCGCAATTGGCAATGCAGACCGTTTCGCAGTTCATCGGCGTGCCGATTCACTATTATGTACAGGTGGACTTTGGGACGTTCGTTTCGTTCATCAACCTGATCGGCGGCATTGATGTGTATGTCGATGAGCGCATGGTGCTTGACCCGGAAGGCGAAGGACTGGATCACTTTGTCTTGAAGCCTGGAGATTACCGCCATCTGACCGGACCGCGTGCGCTGGCATATGCGCGCTGCCGGCATGAATCACAGGGTTGTTCAGGCGGGGATGTCGGACGCGCCAAACGCCAGCAACAGGTCATCCTGGCGATCCGGGATAAGGTACTTCAACCGGAAACCTTTACCAGTCTGATCTCCCAAGCCCCGCAGCTCTATGCCGAATTTTCCTCTGGGGTTCGCACCAACCTGCAATTAGAAGATATGCTCCGAATGGCGGTGCTTGCAAAGGATATCCATGTAGAAGACATAAAGCAGGGCGTGATCGACACCGCGATGGCGATCCCAACCAATACGACCATCAACGGCGTGCCCGCCAATGTCCTGCGTCCGGTTCCTGATTTGATCCGCATCCTGCGCGATGAGATATTCGTTCCCGGCGGTCCACTCAGTCCAATGGCACAGGGCGATGCGGTAACACTTATGCAATCTGATCCGGCGAAGATACGGTTGATCAACAACACCTATGCTACTGACCTTGAACAGCGAACAGCTGTATATCTGAACGCACAGGGTATGCAGGTGGTGGAGTTTGGCGTGCCAACCGGATACGCCAGCCGCACCAAGGTAATTCTGTACACCTCCAAGTTGTATGCCTTGCGATATTTGAAGGATCTATTTGGATTGGAGAGTTCGCAGATCGTGATCCAGCCCGACCCAGCGTACACGGTGGATATGGAGATACGGCTTGGAGAAGATTGGATTGGTAAATTACCCGCAGGGTATTGAAGAGTACGCTACAATGCAGCCACCTATAAACTCATCTTTTGAATGGTGGCTGCAATATGACTCGTCGTCGTAGAACTCCAATTGAACATGATCCCCAAAACAGTAATCAAACGGATGGACTCGTCGCATCAAATTCCCCCAATCATTCTTCCAGATATACCATTACCAATGCCAGCAGTTCCTCTGAGACAAAAGCATTTGACCCAATGACGAGAATGCTATTGGACATTTTAGCAGTCATTGCCTTGCGAATGGCAGTAAAAAGACAGCAACAGGAAAAGCAAGACAATTAATTGAAGAGGTGTGACAGACTGTCTTCTCTTGACTTTTTATTACTGCCGGCGGCAGTTCATTCAATTCAGCAAATTATTTTTAGAGCCCCATATCCTTCGCCTTCGGACACCAACCAGTTTTGTGGTTAATACTGCCACAAATTTGGCATGGTACAGGCGGCAATGGCTCGCGCCATTTTGGATTGAAATTTTCCATGTAGATTGAATACAGACTTGCCCATTGGTGATAAAGCCAATATTTTGGGTTGCGCCAGAAGGACAATGAAAGGGGGGCATTTTTATGAGGGAAATTTTTCATATTATGTTTATCAACAAGAGGAAATTTGGATTTTCTTACAGCTTGTTATATTTATCCAGTGGGATTAAAAGCAGACGCCTCCAAGGCGGCATCAAAGATTTGCAACCAATCTTTCTCCTCCAGAACAATGAGCGAATAACCCAGCTTATTTATCAGAACCTGGATAGAGTCAATCACATCCTTACTAACTGGATTTGGAATAGAAATTCCTATCACATCAAAATCCACCTCACCCTTCAGTGTTTGATATGCAGAATAAAAGGTTTGAGTATATAAGGATTTTATTGAGTAAACGCTTCTGCCCAAGCCCTTTTGAGGGCGGGATTTGACTCTGCTTTTCAGGTGGATACCAATATGCACTGAGATCCCTGAAATGGTGTCTTTATATTTTATATCTGCAATCTCACGTCCATGATGAATGCCGTCGAATTTCTTTTCTATTGGCAATCCAAAGATCCTTGGCAAGCATAATTCCTTCCGCTTATGAAATTGTTCTTCGGAAATTCTTGCAGATGTGCAGACCTTGCAGCCAGTGAGGGTTGGTCTCACACCATTTCGGAAACATTTTTCTTTTGTAATATTTAACAATTCGACGTACTGGTTATTAATCCGTCTCTTTTCAATCTTTGCTTTTGATTTCCAAACATCAAGATCGCCCAGCTTAATGAGGCCCGGTATCCCTTTCTTTCGCCCTCGCAATCTGAGTAATTTCAAAAGCGTTCCATCGATTACAAAAGCACCACTCCAATTTAATTCATCCAAATTTTGACTTATAAATCCTTCCATTGCATTTTGTAGCAGTGGTCCAGGGAATATCTGAATATGATTTTTAAAGTTTGCAATGCTTAAATCAGAACCACATTCGCAAGACACATCAAACTCCATCGATATTTCCCGTTTGCACTTCGCACATGAGATACCTACCTCCCCATCTGCAATCTTCACACTATACGGAACAAGGCAATCAGGGCATCTCCCCAAACCTCCACCGCAATTTTGGCAATCGAATTGAACACAAATCTGAAGGTCCAGTTTGGATTGAAACTTTATTAAATCCAGAATGAAATTATCATCAATATTTATTTCGTTCCCATGCTTATGGGCTATCAGAATTTCTTCGAGCAGTTTTTGAAATATTTTTCTGACACCTCCATTAAGTTTTTTATCCCCAAGCATTACAGACACGTTGGAAAAATAAGATAAATATCCAGCTACATCTTTTTCGAATTCAGCCGACAGTTCATCTTGTGTTCTTTTTATTATTGCCTTGCCCGCATTTACAAGCCAAGGTTTACTATAATGCCAAGGGGTCCAAATTCTCGCATAACGTTTGGAAATGCCAAAACTAGCAAACAAATCACCATCCATATCACGAAAAAATCCCGCAGTCTGTTCCCGCCCAGGGTCATTCTCAAGTTCCTGAAAAATCGCAGATCTGGCAACATCTTTGGCATAAATAGTTACTGTAGGGACTCCTGCTGGAAAGCCTGAAAATGTTGCACTACTGGTTTCGGTTTTTTCAATTAGTCTTGAGAATACCTTTTCCGGCATATTGGGAACCGATAAGGGCAGATTTAACTTATTTTGTGAAAATTTTAGAATCGCCTGCAAAGCTGTCAGATCAGAACAACATACTATCCCGTGTGAATACCCATCAAGCAACCAGATAAACGCATGCTCAACTGCATAGGTCCGTTCGATCTCACCGTATCTATCTGAGTCAGGAGGATCGCCTATTTGATATTCCAACATTCTTTCATAAGCAATAGGTATTTCAAGCACCCCCATAGCACTCATAATCACACCTTCCCCCTCAAGAAATACAGCCCTAATTTTTGAATTAAAAAATAATGCCTCACCTCTTTCTCTTTTGGCAATTTTCGCTATGTCATTCGCAATCTCTTGTGTGTATATTCTGGGGGCAACCTTTACCAGAAAAAATGTCCTTGGCATTTTATGAGGATAACGTTTTTTAAGCTCAATAAAGAACTCATCACCTTTTGGTGTGGAGCTAAGAAATCCTTCCAGATCATCTTTTCGAATATCCCACAATCGCCCCTCGATCTCTGTTAACTGCTTTATACCAAATCGAGACCGTATTTTTGATTCCGAGAATAAACGCACTATTGCCTTAATCAGTTGTTGTTTTGGAATACTAGATGCCATTTCCGCTCCTATAATACTTAGCACACTAATGTACTTAACAATAACTTCTCTGAAAACTAGTAACTAAATAATTAACCGACACTAAATTATATCCCCCCTTTGTAATTCTTTATTATCCGGCTGACAGTTCAACTGTCAGCCGATTTTTTATTTCACAAGGAGATCCCATGTTCAAGTTGTTACAACGTTTTATCCTCGAAGAGGAGGGGCAGGATTTTGCAGAATACGCCCTGATCCTGGGCGCCATTGGCGTGGTTGCCATCGCCGTGATCGCCCGCTACCGCAATGAACTGATCGCCGCCTTCGAAGCCGGCATCGAAGCCCTGCGCATGGCGCGAGGCGGGTAGATGGTTCGCCCAAAGGAAAAGGGGCAGACGATGGCAGAGTTCGCCCTGGTCATGCCGATCCTGATCCTGCTGCTCTTTGGCATGACCTTTGCAGCGTTCTATGCCTTCCGTTCTGCCGCGACGGACTGGGGCGTGTTCATTACCGGTGTTGCTTCCGGTTCATACAATACCCCCGCCACCGAACACGCCCGTGACAATGTTCTATGGCCCGACCTGGCAGATCGCATCAACGCCGGGCAGACCGGCCCGCGTCAGGTGCGGTCGTTGATCAGCGTGGAAGACTCACGCCCCTGGATCTTTGATATTCAGCTGATCGAAGCACAACGGGCAGAGACCAACTTCCGCCTATGGCGTTTCTATCCCGGTCCGCCTCCGGCCGGAGGGTTTGAATGAAAGCCCGTATTCGAATGGGCGAACACGGACAAGCTCTCGCTGAGACCGCTTTATTCGCAATGCTGGCAGTCATTATGGCATTCGGTCTGCTTGCCTGGATTCCGACCCATCGCGCTCGCACTGCTGCGACCGCTGCAGCTTATGCCTGTTCGCAATTCCTATCGCAATCACCTGACCCAGCACGCGCCCGAACCAATGCCGTGAATGTCGCCTGGCAAACCCTGGATGCGGACTGGTCTGCGACTGCAGGTGTGCAATATCGGGTGCATGTCTCGCCGCCCAGTGGCCCAGGAGAGCCGGGTCAGTGTCTGGTTTCGTTTCAGGCGCCGACCTTGTTTGATGGTCTGCTTAGATTGAATGAAGGCGGCTGGAATAGCGAGTGGTTCATCTCACGTTCGGAAACATGGAAGGCAAAGTGGCGATGAAGATCAAACTCAAGGAACGAGGTCAATCCGTTGCCTTGTTTGCCATCCTGATGCCGATCATGTCGCTCTTTCTATTGGGCATTCTCGATTACATGGTCACCAATGCACGTGTGATGGAAACCGTGGCGGCTGCCGACCTTGCCGCCCATGCCGGCGCGCAGGAGATCACGGTGTTGCCGGATGGAACCATCACCGCTACCACGGCTGGCAATGGAATTGCTACGAATTACTTCAACTCCCAGCGACCGGGGTCGGCACAACTGACTTCGGTTTCCTGTGGACGACATCAAGGTCGTCCCGCCTGTTATCTAACTGCACAAGTTCGATCCGCTGGTTATCTCTTACCTGCCCGCTGGGTGACCGTGCGCGCCATTGGGTATCTGGCGCATGGCGTGACCCGCGAAGATCAATGATTTTTTGGAGAAGAATGAAATCCCTTTGGAAAACGATCCTGGATGGATTGACCTATAAAGACCTTGCCGGAAAACGGCAACCCCGCATTTACACCATTGTCACCGGATTGATCCTGCTCCTGCTTTTGATGGCAGGTGGTATGGCAGGACTCAATCGATACATATTGATGAGCCGCGTACAAGCCACGCCGGAAGCAGTCATCCTCCCGACACAGACAAAGGAGCCGGTGGCAACGGAAACCATCGCGACCAGTCCATCGGGAGGAACTGATGTGTTTGGCTGTCCAACCGATTCGTCGGAGTGGTCCTTCACCCCGACCATGATCAGCGAGACCTATCAGGTGATTCAGCCTGCCTGTGTGTATCAAGGCTTGGAGAAAACTATTGCCTGGGCATTGGCAGTCCGTGAAGGCTACAGCCGCGCCGAAGCCACCCAACTGCTTGGGTTTGCCGAGATGCCCATGCGTCAGATGGAAACCGTGACGATCCCGAAAAATACGAATGAACTCATTGATGTGCCGGTCAGTTTCATCCCCACACATCCTGACTTCAAGGAATGGCGCTTGAACGAACGCGGCAAAGCCTCTGTGACCTATGCCCTGCGTGGCTGCTTCGAGACATCCTCTGTTGAAGGTAACCGTGTCGAGATCTGGGGTGGTGAGTATTCCGTGATCTGTCTGGTGGTGGAGGATGCCGAGAACACCCAGATCCTCTATTCGCTGAATGGGCACATGTATACATCGCCTGCCACACCCATGCGTTCATTCCTGCTCTTTGGGTACTTAGGGGATGGGCAGTGGGTTTGGCTGGGAACACAAACCGAACCGAAATTGGAAATCACCAATACTGAGGAAATCGCCAGTGATCGTTTGACCGTGGCGACCTTATACGACTCCCAGCCTTGGGATGCGAAATGGTTGAGCATCACCCATCATCTCGACATGCAGCCCCTGCCGGAAAACTGGCAATCTTTCACGGACGAAAACGAGAAGCAGTACATCCTCTCCGTGCTGTCAGGGACTGCTCCATGAGGCGTGCAATTCTGTTTCTCTCATTACTGATACTGATCTCCGTTCAGCCTTTATCTGTGCTGGCGCAGTCCGCTCCTTCCTGTTCCTATCAACCGGATGGCAGCATCATTTGCACTACAGGTGGCGGCAATGAGGGTGGCGGCGGCGAAGAAGGCGGTGGTGGAAATAACAATAACAACAATGGTGGTGGCGTTTGTACACCTGGCAATCACCTGGCATTCCAGGTGGTCGAACATTATGCAGAAAACAGCACCTGCAAGGTCTTTCCCATTCGGGTGGATAACTGCACCGGACAAGTCCTGCATATCATCGAGCAGCCGGCTGTCATGCCATGTGAAATGCCCAATGCAAATCCACCACAACATCCCTGTACCTCATTCTCCGTAACGGCTGGCGGAATCACCTGCACCAATAGCGGCTGGAAGATCACGGCGCGGGTGACCTTTCCCGAGATCTATCTGGACGTACGTCCCTATCCCGCCACGCTGGTACGCTGGCCAACCCTGGTACGAAATGGCGGCATGCCTGAATCCTCCGGATCAGGCGGGGTGAACTATGTCCCCAATGGCGGAGGTTCTCCCGGCAATCCGCAGGTTGGTGACTGGCAGGACCTGCGTCTAATCCTAACCCTGCGACCGGCAGGTTCGATGTTCGTAACCTTGCCCCTAATTGGCGACCTGATGTTAGCCAATGGCGCATCCCAGACCATCCAATGGGAAGTGCCGTCTCATCCGGCGGTCGGCGCAACCACCCTCGCCGGCAGTGTCAGTGGATTGGATGAACTTCCCGGGGACATGCCTTTGTTTGTCGGCAATGGGCGCGCTCCGTACAAGTTGTTCTGGGAATTACGGTATCAGGAGTATGAAGCCATAGAAGGCTGTCTGCCCGGTCCAAATGGCAGAGGCAATTACAACTGCGGCGGAGGAACCGGTCATCGCGGCATCACCGGGTACGAATGGAGAAACCGCTCCAGCGGTGGCGAGATCCCGCCCTCTGCTGTGGCGAACCTGCCGGCCGGGAGGATGGCGGATATCAACAACGACGGCACGCCCGATGCTTATTGGGATACCAACCTGACCCTGCGGCGCATGGATGATGCCGGGAGTATCAGCAATCCCCAGTACCAGCGCGCCTGGAATTGGGGCGGCATCATTTATTGGGCGGTACGTGAAGGACAAGGACAGATCGGCTGGCCGGGGCAGTGAGTCTGTTTACAAATATTTATGGAATAATATTTTCAAGCGGCTGATACCTGATGTAGACTTGAGAAGCATTGACCACAGAATATTTTATAAACAAGAGACTCCTTGTTGCTCATTTTGGATTTGCAAGCAAACTGTTGGGCATAAATTAAAATTATGTCCAACAGTTTGTGTATTTAGATGATTTCAGGTGAGCAATGTCATGCTTGGACGGCGCGAAATGTAATAAATATAAGAATTGATTTGTAAACCTATGCCCAAATCAGTAAACTGAATAATAGTTGCCCTGCAAACATCAGGGTTGATGACGAATCCAACATAATTTCCGGGAGGGTATGATGAAAACTGCATTTCGTATTGCCAGTGTGTTTGTAACTGTCATCTTGGCACTTTCAGCAGTAGGATCAGTGTTTGCTGAAAATTCCTGGGCAGTAGGTAATTTGGTTGGGCTGTGCGCTGGTACACATATTTACCAGGGACCTGGGGGAGGTTACCCATATCACACCGTTGTTCCAGAAGACAATTGGACCGTCATGGTCATTGATGGTCCTCGCTATTTCGGTGGTGAGGCTTGGTGGGACACAAGCCGAGCTGCTGCAGGAGATCCATCCGGTGGTACTGGTTGGGTTAAACAAAGTGAAGCAGATAATTGTTTTTCAAGTGGAGGCGGGGGATCTACCGGTGATGGGGACGACGATTATGGGATTGGCAATTCCCGGGACGGAATGCTTGATTATGATGTCGTCGAAGAAAAGGTCGACCCACCTTACGCAACTCATTTTTCCTGGCCTCTAAATGTTTCGCCAAATGATACGTCCTATGTAAAGAAATATTACAATTTTGGATCACCACTTCAGTACAAATGTGGTGATGCAGTGAAAGGAGAAGATGACAATTATTATTATCTGGCGGACAAAGAGAAAACCGCAGCGAATCGTCTTGTGCATCCCGGCAGAGATATGGCGATTGATGGAAAAACTGCAGCAGAGATTAGTTTCGATGATCTACCCAAGGTATATGCAGTTGCAGATGGGAAGGTAGTCCGGGTAAAAACTGATGACAATGGCTACGGACATTACGTAGTAATCTTTCATCGCTATTACGAAAATGGCAAGGAAATGCGGATCTGGTCCGTCTATGCTCATTTGCATGAGGAATCTATCAGAGTGGAAGAAGGGCAAATCGTCAGTGGTGGAGACTGGATTGGACGATATGATCATTCCGGTAATTGGGGTGGCGCAGCACATATTCATTTTGAATTACGCAAAGAACTCGACCCTGGGTATTGCGTTACATATGGAACGATTGATTCGAAATATCTCAATCCTGAAGATTTTATTAACGGACATAAAGATGTTCCCGGATCAATCGCCAAGTTGGCGGAGGAAGCAGTTGCGTCTTCTGGAAATACAACGATTATCCAAACAAAGACAGCCACGATCGATCAAGGGCAAGTCACTGGGCGATTTCAATTCGTAGTTGATGCTATCAAATGGGTGAGAGGCATTATTTCGCTCGTCTGGCCTGGCAGTGTGTTGGAGATTACTGTTTATCGCCCGGATGGAAGCATCTATGCAGTTTATCATTCGGCAAATTCCTTCACATTGGAAATTCCAGACCTTGAACCGGGAACCTGGTCCTATACGATCCGCGCACTTGAAGTTCCAACGGATGACTATCCATATGCGGTCGCCATAGCCCTTAGTGAGCAACAGTTAGAAGATACCGGAGAGCGGTTAACCGGCGAAATTCAACCCTCTGATAAATTTGATTCCATCCCGCCGTCCACTTCGATCTCCTTCCTGCCTTCAAACCCTGATGGGAATAATGGCTGGTACAAACAGCCCGTTGTGATTACCTTGGATGCAACAGATAATGTCGATGATTCCATCGATACTTTGTACAGCACCAATGGTGGTATTTCATATCACTTATATACTGGTCCATTTACCATAAGCACAGAAGGGGAGAACCATCTGGCTTATTTCTCTGTAGATGGCATGGGAAATTCGGAAGATATTCAATATATCAACCTTAAAATTGACATGACACCACCTGTGGTAAATGTTACAACAGATCAGGCTGAATACACGCGAGTTCAACCCTTTGTGGTGCATTACTCCGGGTACGATCCTGAACCAGGTTCAGGTCTGGCGACTCTGACAGGGGTTTTCAATGGGCAGTTTGTAATGGATGGGCAGGTTGTGGATTTATTCTGGCTCTCTCTAGGGCAATACACGCTGGCTGCAACCGGTGAAGATTATGCCGGCTGGATCGCCACAGATAGCGAATCCATTCAACTGGTCGCGACCATCGAAAGTATGCAATTGACCGTTCAACGGCTGTGTAAAGAGAATTACATAACGAAAAGCGGCATTTGTACCAGCCTATTAAGCAAGCTTAACTCCGCACTGGCAGCACAAAAGCGTGGGCAGAATAAGACTGCGGTAAACACCTTGTTCGCCTTCCAAAATGCAATACAGGCTCAATCTGGCAAGGCAATCAGAGCTGAGGCACAAGCACTTCTGATGATGGATAGCAACTATGTTATTCAGAGTCTTGGTGGCAAAGTCAAAAAATAAAGCGTGTAGAAATCTTATAACGAAACTGGGCGGGAGACCGCCCAGTTTCGTTATTTTATCGATAACTGATTGACATTGAGATTGGCGTTAAGTATCTCCTCAAAATAGTCTTTTGAGGTCGCACCACGCCTTATTCGGGGTGAGCACAGTCTGGATCGCCCGATCCAGAAGTTTGTAATAACGTTTAGCGTCCAGTTTTCCGGAGTCCAATGCCTCCTCCAATTCCCAAGCATGGACCCCGGTTGCATTGCGAGCAAACAAGAATTCCAGCGATTGACCAGGGGCAAACTGCCTGCCATGTGCCTGCAACTGCATGGCGGCACGTGCAGCTGGAGATGGAGTCTTATAGGCTTCAATTGTCCGACTTAACCTTTGACGGACGACCAATTCTTCCAATGGAACCCGTCCGTTTCTGAGGTCTCGTTTCGCGCCTTCCACCAACATCTTTACATCTGGAACGAGATCGACAAATTCACGCGGGGTGTTCGCACGTGCCAGAACCTCCAACGCCTTCAATTGAATCTTTCTCACCCACAGGGGCGTATCTCTGCGGCGCAACTCGATGCCGCGATATTTGAGCGTGCCATCCTGGAAGGCACCAAAGTATTGGTTAGGCACGGGCACACGCGCATCCCGCCTGGATGCCAGGAACACTACCCATTTGAAGACTCCCTCCAATACAATCGGGATGCCCGTTTTCTCTTCGATGGCGTTCATGAGTTGTGTAAAGTCAGATGGTTTGCAAAACCCTTCCTGTTGAACGAACAGACAATCCACATACATGTGTAGAACCGTAAAGCCCATATCCTCCGCCACTTCCTTGGCTTGCAGCATCAGTTCACGGCTCATGGCGGTCACGGCTTCATGCGATTCAATCTTTCCAAAGCGGGCATTCTTGTATCCCAAATATCCAAAGCACACCACCAGCAGCCACTTGAGCGCCGTAGCGCGTGCTTTGAGGACATTCACCCTGCAATCTCTTGGATCAAGATCAGACAGGATATTTTTGAGCATCAGACGCTTTTCCAACAACGGGCGTAGAGTCTTGGGTATCAATCCCTCTGGCGCATCTTCTTTTCCAA
Organism: Anaerolineales bacterium UBA2395; assembly: GCA_002343775.1. Classification (GTDB taxonomy): domain Bacteria; phylum Chloroflexota; class Anaerolineae; order Anaerolineales; family Villigracilaceae; genus Villigracilis. The sequence continues at coordinate 24,851 of DDSH01000024.1, read as the reverse complement.
CCGTTTCCGGCGAGATATTATGTTTGACCATGATCGCCGGATACATGGAGGAAAAGTCGATCTGTGCCACATTCCCATGCAATCCGATGATGGGCTGGTAGATCAACCCGCCATGATCGGCGCGGATCAATTCCGTCAATGTCTTTCTACCCTCCACCTGTTGTTTTTGTACGGGAACCATGATGTTGTTTCGCAAGGCGGTGAGCATCTGCATGGCGGTAATGCCTGCACCAGGTGACTTGCGCGCCATCTCCTGCACACCAATGCCAGTCACCCGCGCCTGCTCCATCGCGCCTTCCAATCCATACTCGCCGAAGGACATGGCATTCTTGCGGTCGATGTGCCAACGCCCAAAGAGATGCGCCTGTGCGCCGCGATAAGTCACCTGACCATAGGCAAAATAACTATTGGCTTTGCGAGTCAATACATGTCGCTCTCGATCCCGATTGAGGTTCAATTCGATCCCGGTTTCTTTGGACCACTGGATCAACTGCGGGAACAACCAGGTGTCGCCATAGTCGGTCAGGATCAGGTCAGGGTCGATACGTTGGAGATCAGCTTTCAAGCTAATCAGGAAAGGTCTTGGTGATTGAAGGGAGAGGCTATATTCCTTTTGGTTGTAATTCACATGGAGTTGTTTGGGTGTCCGAATAGCAGGGTTGCAGTCTGGTACGAGGGTCAGGATGCTCAATGGGATGGGTGTCGGATTGATCTCCCACGGTGAGGATAAAGACTCAATGGTCTGTCCCCATTCCCCTTCCTGCAAGACACAGCAACGTCCCAACAGATGTGTATTCGTCTGTGCAATAAAACGCAGAGTAATGGGAATGTCTACATCGTAATAATCCAACGATGGAAATTGCCGTTGCAGGTCCCCGAATAATTTTTGGATATTTGCCGGGTCAGGAGTGGTGACAGCCATCACATCCCTTTCACCAAGGAATAGATCGCGGCGGACGGTTCGTTCCAGCCTCACATCCCTTTCTTTTAGATAAATCCATGCCTGTCGTAAAAGTCTAAAATCTCCCGCCACATAAAACGTAATGTCGAAATCCATGCGTAAGCACAGGTGCTGACCAGCATCCGTCAGCAACCATAGCGTGATTCCATCCTCCTCCGCATATACATCCAGAAGCCAGCCAGTTGTCTCCGCCATGTTTCGACGCACTTAACTCGAGTTCTTCTTTATCAGTTCTTCGACCTTTTGTTCAAGAACAGCTATTTCTTTAGACTGCTCCAGTAACATGGCAAGTAGCGCCGACTCAAACGGTAACAGCGATTCCGCCTGCCCGATGGCAGCAATATGTCGGCGCGCGGCGGCAAAGAGACCATCAAAGATGTATTGATCACTGCGGCGCAAGGTACGCCGAAATGCCGACAGGTTGGCTTCGGTTTCGTTTAGAAGCTGGGTGATAGTGATGAGAGTGCGACCCATATCATTCAGAAGAGCGATGGTTGGGCGGGTTGACAGACGAGCGCTTCCCTGACCATCACTTCATCTGCTTGCGCGCAGACCTGCTCAAGTAGAAAAGCCCGTTCCTCTGCCAAAGGCGGGGCAAGAGTCAGGACGACAGGACCGGAGAGTACAAGTCGTTGGATTTGGGCAAGGCAGGATTTCAATAATCGATCCGCCTCATGCATTGGTACATGATCGTCATAGAACGTGTTCAACAAGTCGAGGATCAAGCAGGGGTGGTTCAAAGACGGAGTGGAACTGAGCAGGGTGTTCATCTCATAACAGGTGAAGGCGCGCCGACTGAATATTCGGCTGGCAGCCCTTGAAACATCTACAGTTCCCCTGCGCAGTTGCATGGCGACCTGATAGGGCTTGTAACGATTGCCCCCATCCATGATTGTGACCGGACCTCGCAAACCGAGTTCAGCGATCAAGGTCATGGTTTCGGTGCAAGCCGCGTCCGGTGCGTAGATTGCGATCAGTTTGCCTGTTTTTAGAGCGGGAAGAATGTTCATGCTGTGAGATTACAGGTTTCCCTCTTTAAACAAAAGCCCCCATCCGGGTGCTGGATGGGGGCTAAATGGATGTGCCATATCTTGCGGTAAAGCTTTCAATTGAACCTATCCCTGCCGTTCCCACTCGCTGAAATCCCACAGGGAAAATAACATGCGCAGATCATTGCGTTTGTGAATGTTGAACTTCCGAAAAACAGAAGACAACCGATCCTTGACCGTGTTGGGGGAGATGTTCATACGTAGGGCGATCTCCTGATTGGTGTACCCCAGACAAACGAATGCCACCACATCTTTTTCGCGCAGGGATAGAGTCTGCCATTTATTCCAGAGTCTTTCACTGGAGGTGTATTGGGTCAGACCTGCGTTCAGGAGTTCAGGGATCAATTCGGATTCAGGACGACCCTCGTCCTTGGCAATTGTGGACAGGGTGACCTTCAGGTTGTCACTGATCTCCACATGATATTTTCGGGGGTCGGGCGTTGGACGCAAGCCTATCAGGTGTAGAAAACGATCCCAGATAGACATACATCAAGGATAATAACAGAACAAATGTTCTTTCGTCAAGCACTGGGAATAAAAAATGCAACACAAGGGTGAGGGGGGCACCCTAGCGTTGCAAAGATATTTTACCAAAAAATTCACTTGGTATATAACCACTGTCGCTAACTCCGAACCAGAACTAAAGCGACACAATCTCCACACCCATCCCCTTATCTCTATATCATGAGCAACCAATGATCTGGTTGCTCATTTATTTACTTGCAGTCACCCTGTATGATCTGCGTACACATCGCATCCCAAACTGGGCTACGTATCCGTTGATCCTTGCGGGCATGCTTGCCCACTTCCCTGGACATATGGATCTGTGGCTGGCATGTTTTCTGCTAATCTCCGCTTGGGCAAACGGATGGATGGGCGCTGGGGATGTCAAACTATGGATGGCAGTTTTATGGGCATTACCCAATTCCAATATCCCATCCCTGATTCTGCTTATGTTTTTATCATTCCTGATCACCAGCATCCTTCAGTTCTTCTGGAGATTCTTTCAGAAGCAATCCCTCACCGGCATGAAATCCCCCGCCGCATGGCGGACGATCCCCTTTCTTCTAATGGTCTGGCATGTACACTGATCTCTTCCTTGCCATGCTCAATTCCAAGAACGCGCGCGGGAATCCGATTCTGTCTGCGTTGGTGTATAGCTTCTGCCCTGCGGCTGCGCGCTGGTGGCTGACAGGAGCCGATCCAACACCACCCTTCGATCCGGTTTGGAAGTCGCTTGAAGATCTGTCCACTGGCAAGACCCTGCTGGAATTCCTGACCCAATATGGCTTCGAAAATCTCCTTGATGAGATACGCTCTTATGTTGGCGAAGTCGAGGAGTACCGCAGACAGCACAGTAATTTCCAATCGCCGGAACTCATGCCACTCTTTCGGGGTGGGAATATCCCCATCAGCCGCCGATACGGTTCCCAGAATGCCATCCAAAATCTCGGTGGAGACTGGCGCAACCTGTTCATTTATGTTCGAACCTGGGCATTCCTCGCCCATGACTGGCGTAAAGCCATGCAGATCGGGCGCGACACAGGCTACACCCTAAAGACAGAAAAAGTCTGCTTGTCTCTTCTGCCTGATGTACGCATGCCTGTTCAATTTGATGTCTGGATCTGGCAGGTTCAAGTAGGACATGTGACCGAAACAAAGATCGGTTCGCTCATCTCCAATGGCGAACAGGATCAACTGCGTTTCTCCCTGCTCAAACGCTGCACAACCCTGGGGAGTCAGCCTTGGTCCAATACGCCTGTCATTAACTCCCTTGATCGGGAAAACGGTATAGCAAAACCGTTTGATCCTCTGCTTGCTGACCGGGATCTGGAAAAAACAGTGGTGTCCCTGTCCAACCTTGCGAAGAAGGGCCCCCACCCGCCCTTGAATGCCCTGCAGCGACCATCGCTCTGCAAACAATGCGGATACCAGCAATTGTGCTTTACAAGAAACCATATCTCCCAACACGCCTTGAAGGATTTATGAAAAAACTCCGATTTCTTATTATCTGTGTAATTTTCGTTGCACTGCTTATCCTCGGTAATCTGGCAATGACGGTCACACCAGTTCACGCCTCCGGTACGAATCTACTCCTGACTCCCACACCCACCGTGACGGTCACAGTCACACCGACCCCGCCCACGGGAGGCGGCGGCAACACAACTACGAGCACCATCTCGCAGATCTTCAACCATCTGGTCTTTCCTGCCGAAACGATCTCTGAGGCATTGGCAGGCATCTTCGATAAAGCCGCCGACAAGGAAGTGCGTGCGATGAGCGAGGAGGTGGCGCGCTGGACCAGCGTGATCGGTGAGATCGTGCAAGCTCCCAGTCAGGGCGACTACAGCACCGTGGCGCAGTCCAGTCTACCGGTTGCGGCGGCATTGGCACCTGCTTTATTCCTGTTGAGATTGGCACTTTATCATTGGGGCAGATTGCTTGGTGATGATGACAGTGGCTTGCGCGTGGTTGGGGATTGGGTGACTGCCGGTGTGTTGGCGATTGCCTCCGGACCATTCCTGGATCTCATCGTCCGCCTCGGCTGGTGGATGGTTGGAAAAGTCATTGGTGAAACGGGTGCCTTGGCAGTCAGCTTCGTAGAGAACACCACTGCAACGTCCATTTTGTTGGGACTTGCCAATCAAACCTTCCTTGGCAGCCTGCTAAATATTGGTCTTTCCATTGGTTCATTACTCGCCATTGGCGGCATGTTGTTTGCCTTTGCGTCCGCCAATGCGGTTCTATTTATCCTAGCTGTTCTCGCTCCGCCTTTGGCAATCGCCAGTGTCCTGCCTCAGGCAACCTGGCTGCGTTTTTTGTGGATGAAGGCAGTTGTGTTGATCGCTCTGCTACCCATTGTGGCAGGTGGAGTCTTCAAGGCAGGTATGGCAGCCAGCACCTGGATGGGGCAACAGGGAATGCTATCTGCCATTCTGCGCGTGATCTGGTTATGGGGCGCGACAGGACTATTGCTTTCCCTGGCAGGTATTCTAGGCAAGATGACCATTTCCACTACTGCAGATGCCTTTGGCGGGATGATCAAGGCGGCGCAACAGATCGTCTCCATCGGGATGCTTGCTGCCAGTGGAGTCGGAGCGGCGGGAGCTGGTGCAGTGAGCGCAGCAGGAGCGACAGGAGCAGGTGCATCTGCAACATCTGCTGCCACGAGTGGACTTACCGGCGCAGAAGCTGCAATGGGACATCTCAATGCCGCACAGCAACTGACACAACAAGCCGGAAACCTGGAAGCGATGGGACTACGAGCCCCCGCTGCCTACAATCGATCCCTTGCACATGGACATGAACTTGCGGCGCGGCAGGCGGAGTTAGGGGAACGAATGCAACGCTTCAACAGTGCTCCATCCACATCTCCTTCCGATGATTTTGGTTTTTCGCCATCGGTGAATGCCTCCATTCGAGACAATTTCAACGGGTCTCCGCAGGAGTTCCAGCAGGGCTTTCAAGCCATGTCCGCCGACATCACTCAACACGGAATGGATTCCAATGTCTTCGCCGCGCAATACCCGCAGGAAACGGCACAGATGACCCGCGCCTATCTGGATCATTCGGATGAGATCATGACCGCACGTGATCCTTTGATGCGGGCATCCGAACTTGGCAATGCATCACGGGTGAAGGAGATATTGACGTTTATGCCGAATAAACAAACCGACGAAGAAAATCAAGCATGACCATCACAGAAACCTTTGCACTAGTCTCATTCTCCATATTCAGTTATGCCGATCTGCGTTATCGCCTGGTTCCTGGGATTGAAGTCTTTCTGTTTGGAACGATCCTATTGACGTTACCTGCCACGCCCCTTCAAACCGGGATCATTCTATTGGCATGTGGTTGGAGTATCTTTCGCAATCTATCCGGATGGTACACGCTGCCTTTGTTGTTCTACCCGCCCGTCTGGCCGGTATTACTTACTGGATATGGATATCGTAAAGACATCATTGGCAGGGCTGACCTTCTTGCGCTTTCCGGGCTGGCTTGTCTGTTCCCCCTGCCAGCAGTCTTATTATCGTTGTTTGGTTTGGAACTTTGGCGCAGGTTTTGGGTTCGCAGACGACATGGGGACATCCCGGCCTTGCCAGGTCTGTTGATTGGCTTGATCGCATATCTTTTATTGCGTTTATTCCTACTGACTCCATAGCGACACGTAACACCATCACCGCCATCAATTAAATAAGATTTACGGATAGCCCAAAGGGTCCATGACGCTACGCAACCAGGACAGGAATTGATCGGCATCTGGTGCGTCGCCGTCCAGAGACAGGGTCGAGTCGAACGGGGAGAATACCTGTGTTGACGGGCAAGCCTTCGGTAAGCTCCCTTCGAAGACCCGCGTTGCCAGAATGGCATCCGTCTGTAGATCCAGGAGGTTGGCTGTGACCAGCCGCTGCTGACGGGCAACGTAACCTGAGAAGCCGCCCCCGCTATATGCACAGGACTCAATTACCTTCCAGCTCGATTCCAGACGGATTTCATGCCGGGCAAGCTGACCTGCAGGAGCGAGCCAAACAGCAGGCACTTCCCGCGCCCAGGATTCCAGATAGACTGGTCCCGGTAGGGCAATGACTTTCACGCCCTGCCGCTCGGCGGATAGAGAGTCTGAGCGTACACCCCAAAGCCTGCCGCGGTCCTCGATCGCCGAACTCACTAGAAACCTGCCATCCGATGTGAATCCAATGCGATAGAACCGGGAGTCGATGGTACTCAGGATAGTCCAGGATGTAGCATCCCATAAGCGGACACCATCGTAAGAACTGGAAACCAACAGGTTTCCATCTGGGCTAATGAGCAGGGTATCGACCCCATTGCGGTGACCAGATTCTGTGAATCTCAGTGTCCCATCCGCAAGATCCCAGACATGGATTTCCCCAATATCATTTCCGGTCAGGGCAAAGCGGCCGTCCGGGGTAACAGTTAGGGCGGTGACTTCCCGGACCAGCAAGATGTTGATCGGGTTGTTAAGATCGTCCAAATTCCAGATGCGCAGGTCGTGCCCACGGGCGGCGAGCAGGCTGTGTCCATCCGGTGTGAATGCGATGCAACTCGCACCGTAGCCGCAATCGTTGACTACCTGCCCCGTCATCGATAATTCGGTCCATGTACGGCCAGCCTGTACATCCCAAAGTAGGATGGTTCCGTCGTCAGCCATGATGGCGAGCAACCTGCCATCGGGGCTGAAGGCTGCACCCAAAGCAAAGCCCATCGAATTTGTGTCACTATCGACGAACTCCTGTCTGGTGAAGGTCAGCTCATTCAGCGAAGCCCCGGACTCCAGGGTTACAAGCAGGATGCGGTCAGTTCCCAGATAGGCGATTAGGTTGCCGTCTGGACTGACAACAATACTGGAAAAGAAGATGCCTTCCGATTCCGACTCGACCGTGAAGATGGGGGTATTTGTCTCGATATTCCAAAAGACCAGTTGTGGGTGTCCGCCTGGAGCGGAATTGAGTCTGCCACTTGGCTCACCATAACCAATCACGATGATCGACGGGTGGTTGGGTAGAACCGCCAGGTCTGAAACCAGGGGCTGAGACGGCCAAAGCAGCACGAGCGACTCAATCAGGTCCAGAGAAGGAACCTCCAGAACAACCGCCTGGTCCATTACCTCCGCATTGATGGGAAATGGTGTGGGTGTGGTGGTTGGACTTGGAAGCGGGAGTGGCGTTTGACTGGGAAGACTCCCCATATCCACTGTCTCATTTTCAGAGGCGGTGGGACTGTCCTGACTGACGGGCATCAAGTCACAGGCACTCAACGCGAGAACTATAGTGAGCGAGACGATGAATTGACTTTTACGCATAAAAGTATTGTAGCGCAAGAATGCCATAGACAGGCAAACATATCGCTGCTTAGCGACATCACTGCCAATCCCCCATCCGAAAATGAATAATATATCCCCATGCCACGCTCCGGAACTCTGGGCAACCCACAGCCCTACACTCCCTTCGGTGTCTTCGCTGGTCTGTCCTTCTGGGGCGGCGGCGCGACTCTCCTTGCCGCAGCGCCAGGAATTGGCAAGACTTCCTGGCTGCTGCGCATGATCTACGAGGCTGCCTGCCTACACATCCCGTCTGCCATCGGCTGTTATGAACACACCCCCGAGGAATTGCGTTTCCGCCTGTACCGGCAAGTGGAAGCGATTGTTTCCGGTCCACATGAACATGCATCCCAGGAAAAGGTCGAAGCGGCTCTTGCGCGCGCCAGTGAAGCGGTATTGCTCTCGCTTAACTCCCGTGAGGATACCGTACGTGCGTTGGAGGATATGTTGATCCATGATTATGGCTTCCCCGTCAAAGGACCGGCACTCATCGCAGTGGACTATCTCAACCGAGTCCCAGTGGTTGGCTTGACCGGCATGATGAACGAAGAAGGTCGCAGCGGCGAAGCAGCCGCCGCCTTGCGCGAGATGGCGCGACATCATGGCTGGGCGATCATTGCGGCAGCCGCCCTGAAATCCGAACGCTTCCATGATGGCGATGATCTGTCTGCATTATTAGGCGATGAACGAGTGCCCTATGAAGCGGATCGCGTGTTGGTCGTGAACCGTACCGGCGATGTCCGCGAATGCGGTTGTGCTCCTCTGGAAGTCTTGACCCTCAAAGACCGCACTGGACCGGCTCGACACTGGCCGATGCAGTTCTGGGGCGAACGCTTCTATCCCGCCCTCGAAGCGGAATTCCATAAACACGATCCGATGGCATTGTCATGAGCGAAGTTTCCTCCCTGTTACTGACCTTCCTGCGTGAAGCTTGGGTTGCACTGGCAGGCGCATTTGTCGCCTTCGCGCTGCTCGCAGGTATTGCCCAGATATTGCGTGTGAGTTCGGCATCCGTCCTTGGTGCAAATCTTTGGGTCTGGGAATCCATATCTGCCCTGATCTCCATCATTGTATTGGGCTTATTTGCATTTCTCGGCATTCCGCAGATCGTGAGTGCTCTGCAATCGACCCTACCTGGTGCAAGCGGATGTGGACCTATTAGCGAATTGGGCACACTGGCATCCGGGTTGATCGGCGGGCTGGCAGCCCTACGCATGTTGAAGGCGGCTTTCATCACGATGTTCTCTGCCTCCATTGGCGGGGCAACATCCTTTGCCAATGCCCTGATCGAAAGCGGTGAAGCGCTCTTTGGCATGATCCTCGCCAGTGCTGCCATTCCATTGGCAGCCTGGTTCCTTGGTACTTGTTGAAAATTCAAAGGAGAAGATTTTTTATGTTCGATCCCATTATGGAACAGATCCTGTCCATCGCCCGCGACGCCTGGGCGTTCATGGCAGGTCTCCTGATTGTTGTGGCATTGCTCGGCGGTCTGTATTACATCCTCCAAGGCACTGCAGGCATGGCATTTGGCGGCAGCCGCATGACCTCGATGGCGATCATTGGAGTGGTCGGTCTGATCATTATTGTGTTGTTCGCCTTCCTCTTCCTGCCACAACTGGGTGAGATGCTGAAAAACTTCCAGCCCAAGCCGCCATTCTAGGAGAGGCATGTTCAATAACCGCGATCTTGGCATCCTCGGTGCCGGGGCACTCCTGGCAGTGCTATGTTTATTCCTTCCGCTATCCTTCACTGGAAAGGTGGTGATCGGTTTTCTGGTGTTGGTCTCCTTCATGGCGCTCGCTCTTTTACGCCTTGGACCCGACCGCGTCCCGCCTGAAGTCTGGTTGATGCGCCGTTTTCGATATTCGATACAGACAAAGCAGTATGTGAATCAGCAGGCGGCCACACTCAAAACAGAAGCCGATCCGACTCCACCTAAACAAAAAGCGCAACGCCCAACAGTCGAGCGAGAGCATCCTGCTCCTTCATACCAACCACAAACTGAACAAGCAACCATGCGTCCCGTTGATCTGGCATGGAATGAGGTTGGCGTCTATCCGTTATTGACCGTCCTGCTGGGTGTTGTAGGCATTTACTTTGCCGTCTGGCTTGCGGGTGGCGGCGCGCAGGAACTCGCATTCTGGTTTGTATGGAGATAGCATGATCACATTGATTTCAATTATTGGCGCCCTGGCGCTAGCTGCCATCCCGATTGCCTTTGGCTGGCGACGTACCGTGGATGAAGCTGGCATGGCGCGAGCAATGGGCATCGCCCAGCCGAAGAAGAAATTCGATCCGGAGAAATTCGCGCGTCAGACTGGTACCGGATTGGCGTTCAACCAGATCGCTTATGGCTTTCTGGCTTGGGTTGGTGGCGGTTTGGCAGGCGGTATGTTCCTGGGATTTTTTCCCGCGATCCTGTTTGCGATTGCAGGTGGGTTGTTGTATGCCGGTACGCTTTCCGATAAACGTCAGGAATTCCGTTTGAAACAAGCCAAGGATATTTTGCGGGGTCTCGGAGTCGTTGAGACTCTTCTCTCGCAAGGCAAGCCCTTGGGAGATGCGCTCGATGATGCCGCGCAAGCCGTTGGTCCAGATGGCAGAATGGTGTTGGGTGATCTTGTAGTGCGACTTCGTACCGCACCTGCCGATGAAGCCGCGCTGGCAGTGCGTGAATGGACGACCGCCTGGGATAATCCCGCAGTGGATATAGTTGCCACTTCATTATTAGCCTCTATCGAAGGACGCATCGAGATTGGCCCACTGGTGGCATCCCTGCGCAAGACTCTTGGCACGGTGGTGGAAGTGCTATCCCGTGCGCGCGCTGCTGCCAAGGGAGTGGAATGGCAGGCACGCTTCCTGGCTCTCTTTCCACCGGCGGTCTTGGTCTTGATCGCCATCACAACACCGGAAGTTGGGAGATTGTATTCGGGCAATCCATTATTTCTCTCGCCTGTCATTCTCGGTTCCGGCGTTTCCTACTGGCTCTCGATGCGCATGATCCGCAATGGTTTGTCCATTGAAGCCTCGATGGGCTTGCAAGCTGGACAACAGGGTGAGATCCGTCTGGATCGATTGGGACGCGTTCTGTAATGAAAGGTTTCGTCCGTTTTTCCATTGCCTTAATGACCGCCCCGTTGTTATGCGGGGCGGCTTTGGTGGTGGGTTATGTGATGCTGGTGGTACTAACCATCCCCCAACTTCCAACATGGGCGCAGCCCGGTGTGGAGCAATGGTTGTTCGATATTCCCCAATTTGCGGAGTCAAGTGACAACGGTTCCTATGGCAACTCGCTACCATCCGGCATGAGCGCTGTGCCCTTCGATGGTTATGTTGGACCCGGTTCAGAAATTTATGGATTGCCAATGATCGGTCCTATCCAACATTGGAGCGACTGGTATGACAAGCCACTATTGGGCTGCATGTTTCAAGACCCACATTACCGTTCACATACTGGTGCAGACTTCCCGGTGAACGAAGGTACACCAATTCATACAACCATCTCAGGCAAGGTGGTGTGGGCTGGCTCGAACGGTCCGTGGGGAATTCTGGTGGTGGTGGAGAACAATGGCTATCAGGTCTGGCTGGCGCATCTAAGCAGTGTTCAGGTCGTGGAAGGACAGATTCTCAACTACGGCGATGTAGTGGGATTGAGCGGCAACACCGGCAACAGCACCGGCGCGCATTTGCATTATGGAATTCGCCAGAAGACTGGGGAACAAAGCGCCGTCTGGCTCAATCCACTGAACTTCTTCTCCGCAGATGAATACATCAACATTGGATGTTCGGATTAACTAACATATGACCGTTCGACTGGGTGATGTAACCTTCTCCGATTGGGTCAGCCTGAAATATGAAGATGGTTTCACCGACACCTTCATATTCGATATTGACGCCTTGAATGGATTGCCACCGTTTGACTTTCATCCCCTCTTGCAGCGCCTGGTTGCCGAACTGGATAAAAAAAGACCCGGTGCATCTCTTTGGATTCGCGTTACGTCACCTGGGGACTGGTACGTGATGGAGGTCAAACGATCCATGACTGATGGGTTTTCCATTCCGTATGTCGTCACTTCAAAGGACAAGATACCTGATTATCGTAGTTTCTCTTTTGGACCAAGATTATTTTCTTCTTCACTCCTTCCTCCTCCCAAGGTGGACGATGAATTCTCCTGCTTCTCTCGCGAAGAGTTGAAGTGTCTTCAGGTCTTGACCCGAAACTGGAAAGGAAGCCTGGAGGAAATCGCTTCTCTTGCGGGTCTTCCCGAAACCACTACCCTTGATGTTTTACAGGGGCTTCAAAAGAAAAAAAAGGTGATATTCAAACTTGGCGAGGTAATCCAAAAAGACAAGTCGAAGCCAAAGAAGATGGATCCATACCCGATGTGGCACCCAAGGCGCAAAGGGGTATCCATTGCTTTGCGCAGTTTGGGGGCATCAGAAGGGGTGGACTTTAGCGGTATGAAGGAACTGTACCCGCACTTCATCGGGACGCCACACAGGACGAATTCCCGCAGGTGGCCGGCATGGTTACGATCTGCTTATCCACAGGTTGAAATTTGGACGGGTTGGACTGAATCGCAACTTCCTGAAACGTCCGTGCGCCCTGATGCACTTGCCTGGGGACGAATTCAAGGTTTCGAGACCGTGTTCTGGTTGGAGGTCGGAGATGGACATAAAAAAAGAATGGAAATAGAAAGAATAACCAGAATACGGCTGGCATCCGCCCGCCAATTCTGCCAACAGACAGGCGTTCGCCTTGTGTACGCCCAGATAAGCCCACCGTGGGTACAGAAGGCTGTTGGTATAGCTGTTGGTATAGCGCTCGGTCCATTGCCACCGGATATGGCGGCGGTGATGGCAAGTACACGCAGATTTGGAAAATTGCCGACTGTGGAGTGGGGATCAATAACCACACTTTGAAAACGGTTATACTTGGCGTTACTGGTCACCTCCCTAGGAGAATGTACTGGGGGAAATTTGAAAAGCACAGACAATAATCTCAACAACAACTCTTGGTTTTTCGATGGAAAAGAGCCGCACGTCAATGCATTTCATCTGCCTTGACGTTAGCTGGATAGAAGCTTATGCAATAAGCGCCTATCCAGAATAGTATGTGAAATGAGCAATATCTAATGACAAACAATTCTCCCACTCAAGTTATTACCCCTGAATTCCTGTTCACTCTCCTCTCCAAAGAGGAAGGTCCCACGCTGGACTTTAAGAGAAAACCATACCTGATTTATGCTGAAGACAAGATAGTAAAAGACAAACAACGCGGAGAATTGATCAAAGATATTCTTGCATTGGCGAATGGGAATTCTATTGTGGCAGGCGATACAGCCTACTTGGTGATTGGTGCAGACGATAAGAAAAGGGAGGATGGTACTCGAACTCTGTTTGATGTTGGCAATCATCGCCTAACAGCAAGGAACATCCTGGATATCGTCAACTCAGCTTGTGAGCCTGCCTTGGAAGATGTCTTTTGTGACGAGCTGGAATTCGAAAGTAATCGCTTATTGGTTATTACGATCAATCCAACACCATACTTGCATGAAACAATCCGAAGATTGGAAACCTCAGACTCGTTTTTCAGTGAACGCACGGTTTTTGTTCGTCACAATGAAGGGACCGAAGTAGCTTCAGCCAAAGAACGTGACACTATTTCACAAATCAAACGCTTTCGCTTTGGTGAAAGAAGAAACCCACCTGGTGTCCCCTTTGGCGTTCTCCTTGGTGGGGTGGTGGGGGGTATTATGGGATATTCAACAGCGAAGCATAGACCTGACAATAATCAGAATTCTAACGAATCATATGGCATTGCTGGAACTATTTTTGGTGTGACTTTGGGATGGACTTCAGCAAGCATCTACAGAAATTATTATGAAATCCGCTCAAACTGGCACAGAGTTCCTCCAAAATGGCGTATTCCGTCTGTTACTGGGATCATAGGGATTTCCATCATTCTTACAAGGGCGTTGAGTTACATCCTTAGACGCATTGCTCCTAAAAAGAAGCCGTAATCGCATCGCCAATTTACCTTTATACTTGCCTACTGGAGACCAAACGAGGAAAAATGGACGAACCCAAAGATGATTTTGACGACTCTGAACAGGAACCCCTAGTGCTTCGCTTCCAATGTTTTATCCCTGAAAACGAATACGGAATTGAAGAGGGATACTACATCGGAAACGCCTTGGTTCAACTTCTAAGAGACAACAAAGACAAGCCTGATGTCATCCAATTCATAGCGGACATGCTGGAAGAATAAACCCGATTTACAGGTAATGAAAAAGACCTACATTCCTTCTCCAGAATACCTGACATCCATGTATGCCAAGCCTGAATTCAAAGGCAGATGGGTTGTCATGTCCAAAATCCCAATAGATAAAATCAAGGTGGATAAGACCTTGTTTTCCCATCAAAACGAAGTCAACTGGGCTGATGTCAAATCCATCACTGAGAATTTTGAAATTGGCGCCTGGTTCCCCATTATGGTGAACCCCAACCTCTTTTTACTTGACGGGCAGCATAGACTGGCTGCCGCGAAAAAAATGAAATTAAAATACCTGGATGTAGTCGTAGATAACGGCGAACAACCCGCAACCCAAAAGGATAGATAACAGAATGCCCATTCTGCACTGGCTCAATGACGAAGAAGCACGCAAAACATCCAGCCGCGTACTCTACCGCCTGCTTGAAGCGGACGAAACGCTTTCCTACGGCGACTCAAATGCTGAAAACATGCTCATTCAAGGTGACAATCTTGACGCCTTGAAAGCCTTGTTACCATATTATGCTGGTCAGGTAAGATGCATATATATCGATCCTCCTTACAATACTCGGAGCGCTTTTGAGCACTATGATGATAATTTGGAGCACTCTACCTGGTTAAGTACCATATATCCTCGTTTAGAAATATTGCGCGATTTATTGTCACCTGAGGGAAGTATTTGGGTATCAATCGACGACACCGAAGGGCATTATTTGAAGGTGCTTTTAGATGAGATTTTTGGTAGAGATAATTTTGTTGCGCATATTGTCTGGCAAAAAAGTCACACCAGAGAGAACAGAACGGATGTATCCACAGTTCATGATACTGTCTTGCTCTTTGCAAAAGATAGGAATATTTGGAAAAATATAAGAAATCCTCTTCCATCATCTGAAAGTCAACTGGAAAGATATTCAAATCCTGATAACGACCCTCGCGGTCCGTGGGCTTCTCTCCCAGCACATGCAAAAGCAGAGAAAGGCAGACGAAAAGAACAATTTTTCACCATTACTACGCCCTCTGGTCGAAAGATCGATCCCCCTGCGGGCAGATGCTGGCTTTATACAGAACCAAGATTTCTTGAAATGGTTCAAGATAATCGCATTTGGTTTGGCGCAGATGGAGAAAACGCTCCGCGAGTAAAGAAGTTTTTGTCTGAAGTGCAGACAGGATTGGTTCCATCAAGTCTTTGGATGCATTCAGAAGTTGGAACGACGGGAACCGCAAAGGCAGAAATTACATCGTTATTTCCAGGTGAAACCCCATTTTCTACTCCTAAGCCAGAAAAATTAATTGAGCGTTTGATTCAAATTTCAACAAATGAAAATGATATTGTCCTTGATTCTTTCTTAGGTTCAGGCACAACCGCCGCTGTTGCCCATAAAATGGGAAGACGATATATCGGAATTGAAATGGGAGATCATGCCATAACCCATTGTGTACCCCGCTTGAAAAAAGTAGTGGATGGCGAACAAGGCGGCATCAGCGAAGATGTCAACTGGCAAGGCGGCGGCGGATTCCATTTCTACAAACTTGGTGAATCCATCTTTGACGAAGAGGGCAAGATCAACCCCTCTGTCAGGTTCCGCACTTTGGCGGCACATGTCTGGTTTACAGAGACCCATACGCCGCTGGAAGTCCGCAGCAAAAAGGCATCTCCCCTGCTTGGCGTTCACAATGGAATTGCCTACTACCTGCTTTATAACGGCATCCTTGGTGATAAATCCAAAGACGGCGGAAATGTTCTCACTGGCAAGATCCTCGCCAGCCTTCCGCCGCATCAAGGGCAAAAAGTGATCTATGGCGAACTGACCACCTTCAGTTCGCAACGACTGGCACGCGAAAACATCATCTTCAAGCAAGTCCCATACGATATAAAGGCGCGTTAACATGACCTTCCAACGCAAAGAATATCAGGAAACCGCTTTAGGAATTTTGAAGGACTACCTCGAATCAGCCCGCGTTAACGGTGCGGCGGATGGCTTCGCCCGCATCACTCGTGACTTGGGGTTGTCTCGCACCTACAAGCCTTTACCTCCCCTGCCAGAGACTCCCTATCTCTGCCTTCGCATCCCGACAGGTGGTGGCAAAACTTACATGGCAGCCCGCAGCGCTTCCATCGCCTCAAATGTCTATCTTGAAGATGAATACCCTGTCATCTTGTGGCTGGTTCCAACCAACGTCATCCGTCAACAGACTCTTGAAACCCTCCAGAAACCCAACCATCCCAACCGTGAAGCCCTGATGGACGCCTTCAAAGGACAGGTCAAGGTGTTGGATATCAGTGAGTTTACCCAGATTCGCCCACAGGATTTGCGTGACCGCACCTGTGTTGTCGTCGGCACGTTTGCCAGCCTTCGCGTCAAAGACACGGACGGTCGCAAAGTCTACGCCCATAACGAACATCTTGAGCCGCACTTCGTTAACCTGCCAACAGGGATCGAAGGATTGGATCCCATTGAGGAGGGCGCAGAAAAAGGCAAGCCAAAATATTCCTTCCGCAATCTTCTGACGATTCACAGTCCATTGGTCATCATAGATGAGTCGCAAAATGCCGCTACCAAACTCATGCACGAAGTATTTGAGCGCATTCAGCCTGCATGTGTTTTTGAATTCACCGCCACGCCGACAGCCAACAGTAATATTCTATATAACGTATCCGCCTCCCAACTCAAACACGAGCAAATGATCAAACTGCCAATCGTGTTGACCGAACATCAAACCTGGGGCGAAGCCATTCAGGACGCAATCCTCACCCGCAACAAACTTGCAGAAATCGCCGCGAAGGAACCCGATTTTGTCCGTCCGATTGTGCTGATCCAGGCAGAGGAAAAAGGACGCGAAGTCACCGTGGACGTGGTTGAAAAATTCCTGATGGAAACCTGTCGTATTCCACGCGAACACATTGCCATTGCCACAGGTACACAACGCGAGTTGGATGGTGTCAATCTCTTTGACCCCAACAACAAGATCGAAGCTGTCATCACCATTGAAGCTCTAAAAGAAGGCTGGGATTGTTCTTTTGCTTATGTCTTCTGTTCCGTTGCCACCGTCCATTCCAAAAAGGATGTTGAGCAGCTACTTGGACGTGTCCTGCGTATGCCATACGCCCGCGAGAGAGTCCACACCGAATTGAACCGTGCCTATGCCCATGTCTCATCCACCAGTTGGACAAAAGCCGCCGAACAAATGGAAGACTGCCTTGTAGATATGGGCTTCGACAAACTGGAAGCTGAGCAATACACGCAAGTTCAATTACCTGTAAACATAGAGCCTGTTGCATTCAAACCACAGGAACCTGTTGTCTTCATTCTCACTGAGGAACCTGATCTATCCAAGTTCGATTTGGTGGAACGCTCCCAACTCAAGATCGAAACGGGTAATGACAACCGATTGTTGTTACGTGTTTCAGGCAATGTCACTCCCGAACTGGAAAAGAAGATTATTGCATCCGTCCAGGAAGAGGATCGCCCCAAAGTCACTCAAACCATAGCGCAATATCATCAGCTTCCTAAACGCGCACTTTCCCCTGCAGAACGTGGCGAACCATTCGTCGTCCCGCAATTGACTTTGTTACAGGATGGCGAACCTGAACTGGCCGAATATGTTTTGGATGACCATCTTTGGAACATCCTCGACTACCCTGCCGAACTTACAGAAGGCGATTTCAAGATCGAAGAGAAGGCATCCACTTACGAATTCGATATCAAGGGTGAAAAACTTACTTATAGGTTTTTGGGTAAGCAACTACCGCTCGATTTCAGTGATACCGAAAGCGGGCTGACCGATTTGCAGCTCACGCGTTGGCTTGAACCGCGTTTGAGACAGCCCAATATCCGCCCTGAGAACCTTCTGGAATTCACCCGCAAAACTCTAAAGCAATTACTTGAGAAGCGAAATATTCCACTTGTCACACTTGTGCGCGCCCGCTTCCAACTGCTCAAAGCAATGGCAGCCAAGATCAAGGAATATCAAGTCAAAGATAGCAAATCCAATTATCAGGCACTCCTGTATGGTGATAACACCACCGCAGAAACCACCTACGATTATTCCTTCAAGTTTGATCCAAACAGTTATCCAGCCAGCGATTTTTATCACGGGCGCTATCAATTCAACAACCACTACTACGGCAGCGTCATCGGTGCCTTCGATACAGAAGAAGAATTGGAATGTGCAAAAGCGATCGACCAATGCAATGAAGTCAAATATTGGGTGCGAAACCTGGTCCATGACACCTGGGCTTTCCGCCTCCCCCTCTCCAATGGGAAGTTCTTCTACCCTGATTTTGTTGCCCTGCTAAATGGCGGGCGCGTAATGGTTGTCGAATATAAAGGCGAACATCTCATCGAAGCCTCCCAGGAAAAGAAAAACATTGGCGAAAAATGGGAAGACAAGAGCAACAAGATGGCGCTTTTCCTGATGGCTGTAAAACGTGACGAAAAAGGCAGGGATGTTTACAAGCAAATTGAGGATAAGATCAAGTAGGGATACTCTATTGGCTGGGAAGGTGGAAATTCGCACTTGTGAGCAAATATGACCACATAAGCTCGATATATAGCCAGGATTCATGTTATAGATGATGATTGTTGGTCTCTAAATGATTTATTAACCCACGCATCAAAATCTTTACATATGATGATCTTCTGCAACCGCAGAAAAGGTAATAAAAAACATTACAAATAAGGATATCGCTTGACAGTGATGCAATGAGGAACCAATGGACAACTCTTGTTTTCGCGGTAAAACACTCGATGATGTTATGCGACAGTTGATTGGCGAACTATTGAAAAATGGTACGCAAGTCACTGCAAGCAGGGGAGATACATTAGAATTTCAAGGGATATTGCTTGAAATTGAAAATCCGCGAGCACGTTATAGTCGCACTGAGACAAAAGGGAAACCTTTTAGTGGGTTGGGAGAATTGTGTTGGTATCTAGCAAAAAATAATAACTTAGACTTCATTCAATATTATTTATCAGGCTATAAAGATGAAGCAGATGGGAGCGTGATAAAAGGTGGATATGGTCCACGGTTATTTAAGTGGAAAAGAGGCAATCAGGTTTCTCTAATAATTGAAACCCTAAGACAACGTCCTACTTCGCGACAAGCTGTTATTCAAATATTTGACGCCAATGATCTAATTAAAAAGAACAAAAGTGTACCCTGTACATCTACTTTGCAATTTCTTGTACGTGGTGGAAAATTAAATATGATTACATCTATGCGTTCAAACGATGCTTATATTGGGCTTCCACACGATGTGTTTTGCTTTACCATGTTGCAAGAAATTATTGCGAGAAGTCTCTCTATAGAAATTGGCAGTTATCAACACTTTGTTGGCAGTATGCATATTTATGAAAAAGATGTGGAAAAGGCAAAAAAATTTTTGGAAGAAGGCTGGCAAACAACAAAAATGGCCATGCCTCCGATGCCGTATGGAGACCCTTGGTCGTCGATTGATAAATTATTGAGAGCAGAAAAAAAGATCCGATTGCAGGGAAACATATCGAAAAAAGAAATCTCTCAGGTTCATCCTTATTGGGCAGATATAATTAGGCTATTGCAAGTGTTTCGATACTCAAAAGAAAAGGATATTGATGGTATCCAAAACTGTAGAAACTTAATGTCTACTGAGATTTATCACTCTTTCATTGATAAGATGATTTACAGTATAAAAACGTAATAAAAAGGAACTGACTCCGATGTTTGCTACACTTACAACCCTTATAGATCGTTTGGAGACCAAAGCTGCCAAGAATACTAATGTGATATTTTGGGGTTCGCCCGTCCCGGCTTTTGGGGATCTAGAAAATTCAAAGGTGGCAACATTGGGGCTGAATCCAAGTAATAGGGAATTTGTTGATGAAGCAGGAAAAGAACTTACTGGAATTTCCCGAAGATTTCACACACTGTCTTCTTTGCGATTAAAGTCGTGGTCTGCAGTTGAGGCAAGACACCTTCAATTTATTATTGAAAGTTGTCAATACTATTTTCAGGGCAATCCGTATGATCGTTGGTTTCGAGTTTTGGATTATGTGATTAAAGGCACCAAAACATCCTTTTATAGTGAGTATTCAAAGGCATGTCACTTAGACCTTATTCCGTATGCGACAATGAAAAAATGGACAGAGTTAAGCTCTATCGAAAAAAAGGCTCTCGCATCATTTGCGGGGGATACTTTAGGTATGTTAGTTCGGGATTCGCCGATTGAACTCATAATCCTTAATGGAAGAACAGTAGCCGAAACATTTCAAAGCCTATCTAAAATTATGTTGGTTAAAAAAGAGATGAAGGAATGGTCTCTACCTCGGAAAGATGCCAAAGACGTAATAGGTATTTCATATTATGGAATGACTAATTCAATTTCAAATATTCCCCTTGGTAGAGAAGTTTTGATTCTAGGATACAACCATAATCTTCAAAGCAGTTTTGGCGTCACCAAACAGGTTGTTCAATCAATTCAAAAATGGATATCGAACGCTTCGTTGGAGTTTAATTAATGCGTACTGTTGATCAAAAATTAGCACAACACTTGACAGACATTTTAATAAAATTTGATCAAGATAAACATCATTTACCTGGTATTCGCAACCCGCTTGCATTAGCAGTTTACGTGGAGCAATTGCTGGAAAGTATACGTAGAGTAAAATATGTTTCCCTATTAAAAAACAGGGAATTAGACGAAAGATGTGTAAATCCTAACGACGAATTATTCGATCCAATTAAGGCTGCAATTGTTCACATTAAAAATGGAAACATTGATGAAGCATTTTGGCTTACTTTTTTGTTAACCCACTTTGGTAAGCATAGAATTGCAGGCTGGCAGTATTTGAAGGACATCTATGGGCAACATGGTAGTGGAAGACTCTGGATCTGGAAAAGAATATGTAAAAATACTGATGGTTTCCGAACATGGCTATCTGAAAATCAAGACCTAATTAAAAGAAAAAACCCTCGTCATGGATTTGGTAATCATAGGAAATATCAAAGTTTGGATGCTTACTCTGCCAAAGGCACAGGATCAACAATTGTGTCTTATGTTCATTGGATAGGAGAATCACATCAACATAGAGAAATATTTGAATTAGCTACACAAGAAGCTAGTGGAAATCCTAAAAAGGCTTTTCATCTTCTTTATAAATCTATGAACCAGGTGATTGGATTCGGTAGGACTGGACGTTTTGATTATCTAACAATGGTAGGACATCTGGGTTTAGCAGAAATCGAACCGGGACTTGCATACCTGCAAAACTCAACAGGACCAATAAAAGGTGCAAAACTTTTATTCACAGGGAGTGTAAATCGAAGGATCAGCACAAGTGAACTTGAATTTCTTTTAAGTGAATTAAATAACGATCTTGGTGTAGGTATGCAAGCTTTGGAAGATTCTTTATGTAATTGGCAGAAGAGCCCTGATAGGTTTATAAAGTTTAGAGGTTAATTATCCCAAGTGTATCGATTTATTAGATTAGTTAAGTGGTTATATGGAATACGTTCAAAGTGATGTAGTTGACCAACAACAATTCCGCGTGAAATACCGAGTTTACTTGCAAACCGCAATATCTTTCTCATATCTTCGCCTAATGCAAATAATTCTTTTTTGTACTCATCAGGGATAAGAGCATTTTCAGCAAATTTATTTGCTTCTTCTTCCTGGATTGTTTTTACAGTGTCATCCCCTTCTAAAAATAAATTATCTTCTCCATGTAATATTAAATGTCCTGCTTCATGAAAAAAAGAAAACCAAAAAATATCTTCTTGTTTGTAACGAAAAGATAAAAGTAATAAAGCTTTATTATGTGATAAAAATTTTGTAGCCCCATTTGCTGGGCAACCCTTTGGGGAGCGAGCTATCACAATAGCAACGCCGCAAGTTGCGCAGAGTTCTTGAAGCTTAGGGATAAAAACTTGTGGATCCTTTTGTAAGGTTAAAGCTCTAATCTCTGGAATTAATTCTTTAAATTTCTCCCGATCCCATGGCAAACAGCTTATTTCTCTTGCTTGGATTTCTCCTTGCCTAATCCATGTTGCTACTGAAGCTGGGCGCGACTCATAAGCTTTTGATTTTCTAAAAGCTACACCTTGCATGATATTTGCATTGCGCTCATTCCATGTTCGAATATTTGGAACATCAAAAAAATCTAGAAGAACTTTAACTTTTTCAGCTAAAGATTTCACAAATGGTATCCAACCAAACTTTATCATGTCTTCTACAGGAAATTGATTGGCCCATTTTTCGTCAGAAATACTTATTCTTGCAATATCTTGACGGTATTGAAGGTCGCGTGTCATCCAAAATTCTACTGAGGCACCAAGCACAGATGAAAGTTGTCTAGCAATTGCAAGAGTTAATGCTGTTCGACCTTCTATAAGATCCAAGGAGTCTTCTATACTGAATTGCATACGCTTGGCAAAATCAAAATCTGAGATATCGCGAGCTGCAAGAATATCTTTTATAGTATCACCAGGCGAGGATGTCCAATTAGGTTTGAATTCAGTACTCATTTTATATTCCTCTCAATTCGGAGAATCTTTATCCTTCGGACCTTTGTCCAGTCTACTCTTCCCATTTCGTCAAGAGGGTTTTGGGGGTGATTGGCCCTAAAAATAAGACGGTAATCACTATGAAAATCGATTGCCATCTCTTTTCGGTCATGTAGTGAATATTCACAAACTTGGGGATTGCCAACTAAAATATCATTAATATTCATGGCAGCATTAAAATCTGCCAACCTATGTTGGAGAATCCTTGAAACAGACGGACCTAATTCTCTTTCGGCTTCTTTTTCATCTTCGCAAATATTCCGAATAGCTGTATTTTCAAATGCAAGATCCAAAGGCACTCCACACCTTATAATTATCGAAAAGTTATTGAATTGTCTCTTTAACCAGTACCATGTTTGATACTTTTGAGAACTTACTTTGTTAATTATATACGAAGGTGTGGCATTTATATTATAGAACATGTGTTCTATTATAATATAAATTCACATGTTTATCAAAACATGATTCCAAGAACTGACTGACAAAGTTTGAAGAGATTCCTAGTACCCATCTATTACTACCTCCCATATGGCTCGATCATAGTTTCTTACGTCCGCGATAGTGATGGACCGCACTAGGATATTTCCACAAACCAGTAACTCACATAGAAAAAAGCATATTATCTACTCCCCCGTGCATCCAATCCCTGAAATACTATTAGTCACATCATTGAATTCTTTATTGTATTCAGTATGTGGACTGCATGGCTGAGTATGAATCAATCAATATAGAGTGCCTTTCTACGAAATTACAGTATGTATATTGTACAAATATGGGGGTATGAACAGTGAATGCTCCCCGAATTCTAGGCAAATATCCTCATACATGTAGAAATAAAACATTCGAGGTTTAATAGCAGGTATTTTTGTTTTGTAAAAGTTATTGATACAATTTAAACTAAAAAGCCCATAATTTCAGTTTGAAAATTATGGGCTTTTTATCTATATAAACCTGAACCTTACCAGGTATTGTTGCAACCTTTCATGCGAGATCACCCTTCCGCTGTAGTCTTCCCGC
>DDSH01000024.1:0-931 GCA_002343775.1 Anaerolineales bacterium UBA2395 | reverse complement strand
CCCTTCCGCTGTAGTCTTCCCGCCATGAGCCATCTTCCAACGGGGTGTATACCAGCGGTTTTCTTGCTGGCAACACCAATCCGCATTGGAATGGCAATCGGGTCTCGAACAATCGTCGGCGCTCCTCCCTGCGTCTGCGAAACAACTCTCTCCTGCTAAGCCGCTTCTTTGGCAATTCACCCGTCAAAATGGGCGCTTGCACATGGATTAGCGACTTATCAGAATAAGCCACACGAGAACTTGGTTTGCTCTGGACGCGAACACTTCTCCCAGAGGCAGACGTAATCCCCGCACACTTGGGACCCATGCCGATTGCAATACTCAGGGGAGATTTCAACCGCCGACCGCATTTTTTGCATCTTGGTTGTTTTTCCATCATAACCTCCATTACAGGATAGCGCAGTCCGGGTTACACACCCGAACTGCTGTCGTTTCCCTGCCTTCTCCATATCTTATTGAGACTGTAGAATGCAGGGCTTAGAAAAGCGATACTTGATTTTGGGTTGTCTGCTTGGGGCGTGATCTGCCAGTAACTCTTCCTGCCACACCTTTGTTCGTCATCCAGTCAGACCAGGAAACCGTCTTGGGCGTTTCAGGTACAGGTAACAGCGCACTTGGAGCTGTTGGACATCCCATTGGAGAATTCGAGACAACCACTTCATCGGCAAATAGCGATTGTAGGTCTGGAAGATCAGCTGAATCCAATGCTTCACGCGCCAACTTCATAAGGATGTCTCCTTCCTCCTCAGGAACAATGGCGCCGCCCACATTATCACCATACAACAACTGGGCTGCTTTCATTTTCGCACCGATGAGCGCCAGGGCTCGTGACTCCATTGTGTCGTTGTAAACCGAGAAGATTGCCTTGACTGGTTTCGTCTGCCCCAAGCGCCAAACCCGCCTAAGGCTTTGCCAAAGCACATAGTAGAGT
>DDSH01000031.1 GCA_002343775.1 Anaerolineales bacterium UBA2395 | reverse complement strand
CACCGTTGCCATCCTAACCGAAAACAGTCCTTTAATAATAAGGACTACAATAAGGACGACAATAAGGGAGAGGCTGAAGATGGTATTCATCGGTTTTTGGTTTCGCCCGATTATAGGCGGAAACGGCAATTCGTCAAGGGCGAAGATTTCCGAATCGGACATGAATAACGATTACATTTGTCTGTCTCGTAACCCCCCTTTTTCACAAGCCCTTGACACATCTGCCCCACTGCCATAGAATACCGCCCAATTATGCACAGCACCTTGAACTCGTCTTACTTCCACATGACCATGACCACTACCACCTCCGGTACCCACCGCGAGGCGTTAGTGCTTGGGATGAAGTAACCGAACAAAGGTTATCTCGAAACACACAGCGCCTCGCGGAAACGCGGGGCGTTTTTTGTTACCTCACCACAGGAGAAGAACACATGCCAGAACAAAAAACGCTCGTTATGAAATTCGGTGGAACATCTGTTGGCTCTGTCGACGCATTGAAAAATGCCATACAGATCATCGGTGACGCAAAAAAAGATTGGGACCGGGTCGTCGTGGTAACGTCTGCCATGTCTGGCGTGACGAACCTGCTATTGGACTCTGCCGCATCGGCTTCGCACGGAAAAGTGGATTCGCTCGCCCAAGCCGCTGCCACGCTGAGAGAGAAACACTTCACCGCCGCCGAGGCGCTCATCCAAAATTCGGCAAAACGCAACCAGGTCATCGCAGAGATCGATGACCTCATCTTTGCGCTCGTGGATTTGTGCAAAGCAATTGCCGTACTCGGCGAAGCCAGTCCGCGCGCGATGGATACGGTGGCATCGCTTGGCGAACGGATGAGCATCCGTCTGCTCGCCGCCGTGGTGGATAGCGCAGGCATCCCAGCCCAAGCCATCGAATCGACCGAGTTTGTCATCACGAACGCTCACTTCCAGAACGCACATCCTGATTTCAAAGTCACAACCGAAAAGACACGGGGGAAACTTATTCCGCTGATGGATAAAGGGATTGTTCCCATTACAACCGGTTTTATTGGCTCGACCCCCGAAGGCACGATCACCACTTTAGGGCGCGGCGGCTCGGATTATTCCGCCGCCATCATCGGCGCCGTGCTCCCTGCCGATGACGTTTGGATCTGGACGGATGTCGACGGTGTGATGACCACCGATCCGCGCATTGTGAAAGCGGCGCAAACCCTGCCAGAGATCAGCTACAACGAGATCGCCGAACTCGCCTACTACGGCGCAAAAGTTCTGCATCCCAAAACCATCCGCCCTGTGTTGGATGCGGGCATCGGTTTGCGGATTTGCAATACATTCAATCCCAGCCACCCCGGCACACGGTTGATCGCCAGCCCCAAATCCAACGGCAAAGTGAACGGCAAGGTCATCAAAGCCGTGACCGCCATTCGCAAGCAAAGGCTCATCACCATTGAAGGACGCGGTATGCTGGGCGTCCCGGGTGTGGCGGCGCGTGCATTTGGCGCAGTCGCATCCACAGGCACGAGCGTTCCGCTCATTACACAGGCTTCTTCTGAACAATCCATTTGTTTTGCCGTGCCTTCGGAACTCGCCCACACTGTCCTCTCTGCGCTTGAAAAAACGTTCGCTGCCGAGATCGCAGATGAAGACATTGACCGTGTTTGGTCAACGGAAGATATTTCCATCATCACCGTGGTCGGTGCAGGGATGCGTCATACGCCGGGTGTCTCGGGTCGTGTGTTCAGCAAGCTCGGCAATGACGGCGTGAATGTCCTTGCCATCGCGCAGGGGTCTTCCGAAGTCTCCATCTCGCTCGTCGTCGATGCGGCGGATACGGAGAATGCGGTCAGGACACTGCACGAGTTGATCGTGGGGTAAGTGGTAATTTAAGATTGGTTTTCAAAGGAGAATTTATGATGACAGAAAAAATTCCAGTGGCGGTTTTGGGTGCAACAGGCTCGGTGGGGCAAAGATTCATCTCGTTGTTGGATGACCATCCGTGGTTCAAGGTGGTGGCGCTTGCCGCTTCGGATCGTTCGGTGGGACAGCCGTATGCCAATGCTGCGCGCTGGGTGTTGGATACACCCATGCCAGCCTATGCCAGAGATATGGTCATCGTGCCAGCGTCCACTGATGCGGTACAGGCGAAGATCGTTTTCTCGGCTTTACACACGGAAATCGCCAACGAACTTGAGCCTGCCTTTGCGAAAGCAGGCGCGGCGGTCTGCTCGAATGCATCATCATATCGGCGCGGCGAAGATGTGCCGTTGCTGTTGCCGGAGATCAATGCCGAACATGTTCAACTGGTGAAACATCAGCGCCGGAATAAAGGTTGGAGCGGATGCATTATCACAAATCCCAACTGCACCAGCACCGGGCTGACAATTGCGCTGAAAGTGTTGGATAACGAATTTGGTGTGAAAAAAGTTTTCGCAACGTCATTGCAGGCGTTATCTGGCGCGGGGTATCCGGGTGTTCCGTCGCTCGACATCATGGATAACATCATCCCAAATGTGGGCAACGGCGGTGAAGAGGAAAAGGTGGAATGGGAACCGCGCAAGATGCTCGGCACATTGAGCGACGAAACGATCGAGTTGGCGGATATAAAGTTCAGCGTTCATACGAATCGTGTGGCAGTGATCGATGGTCACACGGTTTGTGCAAGCGTGGAGTTGGAAAATCCGGTCGAACCGGAAACTGCGATTCAGGCATTACGCGCGTACGCGGCTCCCCTGTCAGCGAGGGATTTGCCTTCTTCACCGCGCCCCGTGATCGAGGTCAGAGATGAAGCGGACAGACCGCAGCCACGCCTTGACCGTATGGCAGGCAATGGCATGACGACAGTCATCGGGCGCGTCAGGCGCGATCCCATCCTCGATTTGAAATTTGTTGTGTTATCTCATAACACGATTCGCGGCGCGGCGGGTGCGTCCATCTACAATGCGGAGTTGTTGGTGAAGGAAGGATTGCTGTAAAAGGACGATAGACGATGGAAAGACATGGTCAATGGTCTGTCGTCCATGGTCACGCAAATTCCTACTTGACAAACGTAGAACCGCTATGATATAACCGCGCGAAATTAAATATTCGCTCTTATCCAGAGAAGCTGAGGGACCGACCCTGTGACGCTTCGGCAACCAAACGAAAGTTATGGTGCCAAATTCGGCAAATAGGAATGGCGCAAGTCATTCGTATCTGGAAGATGAGAGGATGGTGTAGACGTATACCTCTTCTTGTACTTTCAGAAGAGGTAATTTTTTTAAGCGCTAAAAAATTACCTCTTCTGACGGGCGGATACACATTATTCAAGAGGAGAACATCCAATGTCCACAATCAAAGATCGTCAGTTAGGTTTCGCCACCCGCCAGCTTCACGCGGGCTATTCACCCGATGCCGCCACCGGCAGCCGTGCTGTACCCCTGTACCAGACCACCAGTTATCAATTCAAGAGCACAGAACATGCCGCTAATCTTTTCGCGCTCAAAGAGTTGGGAAATATCTATACGCGCTTGATGAACCCGACCACGGATGTGCTCGAACAACGCATTGCCTCACTTGAAGGCGGTGTGGCAGCCTTGGCGGCGAGTTCGGGTCATGCGGCGCAGGCACAGGCGATCTTTACGCTGTGCAATGCAGGCGACCATATCGTGACTTCGTCCCGCTTGTACGGCGGGACGTACAGCCAGTTCAAATACACCCTGCCCAAATTGGGAATTGACGTCACGTTCGTCGACCCGAGTGACCCGAGGAATTTTGAAGCGGCGATCCAGCCGAACACAAAGATCATCTACGGCGAAACTTTGGGTAACCCCGATATTTCCGTTTTCCCGTTCGAAGAAGTGGCAGCAATTGCCAAGAAACATAATCTCATTTTGTTTATTGACAATACCTTCGCCACACCATATTTGTTCCGCCCATTCGAGTGGGGCGCGAACGTGGTCACCCACTCGACCACCAAGTTCATCACGGGCAACGGTACCTCCATCGGCGGCGTGATTGTGGACGGCGGCAACTATGATTGGACAAGCGAGAAATTCCCGAACTTCAACACGCCCGATCCTTCGTATCATGGATTGGTGTACTCCTCCATCGCTGCGGCGGGATTGCCTCCATTTGCGATCAAAGCGCGTGTGCATGTCCTGCGCGACATCGGTGCGTGCCAGTCACCGTTCAACTCCTGGCAGACCTTGCTCGGCATCGAAACGCTCAACCTGCGCATGGAACGTCATGTGCAGAATGCAGAATCTGTGGCGGAGTTTCTGGAGAAGCATCCCAAGGTCAGTTGGGTCAAGCACCCCAGCCTCAAGAGCCACCCCGATCACGAACGCGCAAAAAAATATCTACCCAAAGGTGCGGGCGCGATCCTTGGCTTCGGCGTGAAAGGCGGATTGGAAGCAGGCAGGAAGTTCATCGAAAGCCTGCAACTCTTCAGCCACCTTGCCAATGTGGGAGATGCGCGCTCGCTCGCCATTCACCCCGGCTCCACCACACACAGCCAGTTGACCGAAGAACAACAGATCACCGCTGGCGTCAGTCCGGATTTCGTCCGCTTGAGCATTGGTCTTGAAGATTTTGAAGACATCAAATGGGACCTCGATCAAGCGCTCAATGCGTAAATCAAAAATCAGGATGTGGAATGATGAATACATAATCCATCATTCCACATCCATAAACCATCATTCAAAATATGCCCGTAAAAATTCCTAACACCCTCCCTGCCCGCACAATTCTCGAACGCGAGAACATCTTCGTCATGGATGAGGAACGCGCGCTTCATCAAGACATCCGCGCATTGCGCGTGGCGATTTTAAATCTCATGCCCACAAAGATCGCCACCGAAACGCAGATCCTCCGCCTGCTTTCCAATTCTGCGCTGCAAGTGGAGGTGACGCTGCTGCACACCGCCACACACGAATCCAAGAACACCGACGCCGATCACCTGCTCGAACATTATGTCACTTTTGAAGATATAAAGGATCAAAAGTTCGACGGACTTATCATCACAGGCGCGCCTGTCGAACAGATGCCTTTCGAAGAAGTGGATTACTGGGGTGAACTCCAACGCATCATGGATTGGTCAGAGACCAACGTCGAGTCCACGTTTCACATTTGCTGGGGAGCGCAGGCAGGCTTGTATCACAAATACGGGATTCCAAAATATGACCTGCCCCGCAAGATGTTCGGCGTTTTTGAGCATCGCCTCTTAAACCGGACCGAAAGCCTGATGCGCGGCTTCGATGACATTTTCCTCGCTCCACACTCCCGTCACACCGAGATCCGCCGCGCAGACATTGAGAAGCATTCTGATCTACAGATCCTCGCCGAGTCAGACGATGCAGGCGTATACATTGTCAGCGACAAGGCAGGACGCAATCTCTACATCACGGGTCACTCGGAGTATGACCCGCTTACCCTCAAAGCCGAGTATGACCGCGATGTGAAAAAAGGCTTAGCCATCCATGTGCCAAAAAATTACTATCCCAACGACGACCCGACACAGACACCCAACGTCCGCTGGCGCGGGCATGCGAATTTGTTATACGTGAACTGGTTGAACTATTATGTCTATCAGTCCACACCTTTCGATCCGAACGAAATCCCGAATAGACTTTAAATGAAAACAGACAGGTCACGCCAAAGCATGACCTGTCTGTTTGTCCGCTTACGATCAGCCAACAATAATGCGTTCACCCTCGTAGAGTTTGATCGCGATGTAAGTAAACACCACCGCAAGCAGAATCGTCAAGATGGCAGAGATCAGGATGTTCATCGCCGAGATCGGCTCGGCGCGCAGGAACTGGTTGATCAAAATCTGTTGACCAAATGTTGGGATGAGCATCGTCCACAGGTCCGGTTTGACCGGTAAAAACGCGAGAGCGATCCCCGGCAGGGAGGGGATCAAACCGATGAAGGGCAGGTACGTCCCGGCTTCCTTGGTCGTCTTGGCAAAGGAAGCGATCAAGGTCTGGATGGCGCAAGCAAGCAGCACGATCGGCAGACAGATCAAAAACACAGCAACCAACGCGCTGAGATCGAAACCGATCTGAATTCCCAGCAGTTCCTCCATCGGCAGCAGGCGAAAGACAGCAGCAAACCCAGCCAGTGTAATGATCAGATTGAAAATGGCGAACGGAACCGCAGAGATCATCTTACCGATGGCAACCCAACCGCGCGGCAGCGGATTAATCAGCAGCGGTTCAAGCGAGCCGCGCTCGCGCTCCCCTGCTGTCGCGTCAGTGATGACCGGTGATGCCCCGTTGAAAATGGCAAAGATGATGAAATACGGCAGCATCGAGAGGAAGACCAATGCCTGGCTTTGGGGCGTGGCGGTATCGACCTCTTCGATCTGGATCACGCGCATTACTTCGGGACTGACACCGCGCAAGGTCAGACGCAGCAAACCAATATAACTGCTGTAGCTTTCCAATAAATTTTGCGCGCGGTTGATATCCACCATGGCAGATTGGCGCGTGCTGTCAAAGACCAGTTGTACATTGGCGGTTTCGCCGGATGAAAAATCTTCACCGTACTCGGCGGGGATGATCAAAGCGACATTGATATCCCCGGCAATGACCGCCGCTTCGGGGTCTGTAGGCGCAGGCACAATGACGACATCCTGCTGTTCGAGAAACGCAATCAAATTGGGGGCATTCTCCGCACCAGATACCGGTAGCACCAGCGACTCTTCCACATCTTCACGAATGGTGTTGCCAAGCAGCATGATCATCCCCCCCAGGATCAACGGACCAAAGAGAGCCCAGAACAAACCCGTCATCCAACTGCGGGTATCGCGCAAATTATCGAGCAATTCTTTTTGAAAGATAACCCATATTTTTTTCATCGTTCCAGCCCTTCTTCCGAGCCAATGGCAGCGACAAAGGCATCTTCGAGGTTTTCATGCCCTGTCTGCTTACGTAGATCATCTGGGCTGCCATTCGCAGAAACCTCCCCGCGTGAGATGATGACGATCTGGTCGCACAACGCAGCAACCTCCTGCATGATGTGACTGGTGAACAAGACGCACTTGCCTTCATCTCGCAACCGCTGAATGAACTGACGCATCGCGCGCGTACTCATCACATCCAAGCCGTTGGTCGGCTCATCCAACAAAACGTTCTGCGGGTTGTGTACCAGCGTGCGGGCAATGGCAACCTTCAGTTTTTCGCCCGTGGAAAACCCTTCCGTTTTTCGATCCGCAATAGATTGCATATCGAGCAGAGACAAGAGCGCATCGATCTGTTTTTCGAGTGCCTCCCCGTGCAAACCATGCAACTTCCCATAGTAGCGGATATTCTCCCGACTCGTCAGACGCGGATACAAACCCCGCGCATCTGCCAGGACCCCGATCCGCTTCTGCACTTCGAGCGGATTTTCGCGGACATCGAATCCATCGATCTTGGCAGTCCCATTCTCCGGTTTAAGCAGCGTATAGAGCATCCGCAACGTAGTACTCTTGCCCGCCCCGTTCGGACCAAGCAAACCGGTGATCTGCCCATCCGGCGCGGAGAAGGATACATTTTGAACGGCTTTAACGTTGCCAAATGATTTTGAAAGACCTTGTACTAGTATCATCGTTGTTACCTATATTTTGATTCCAGAAGTTCCACTTCGGAAAAATTCCTATGGACGCGGTCCGCTGAAATCGACAAAGAACGGCGGCGGCACGATGGCATCTACACACTCGGTATCCAAGTCTGTAACGGATGCGCTATCAATAAAATCAGTGAACAGACGCGAACTACACATTCCAGACAGGTTCCCATGCCCCATATCCGAAAAGACAAGATGAAGTTCATTGGTGAGGCTCTCAGCAACTTCCTCAGCATGATATGGAGGCGTGATCGGGTCAGCCGTACCAGAGAAGATCAAAGTTGGCACATCGGATACCACTGGTTCGCGGAATGCAGGCGAGACCTCCCCTTTTTGCCACTCGTTGCACACTTTCAAAAAATCCACGGTGCGATCAACAAAGACCGTCTGTTCTGCGCTTTCAGCGGCTTCGTCGGGAGAGATGAGCGGCGCATCTTCGGTGCAGGTCACAGCATAGAACATGCCATCGTAGATGCCCCCATTGACAAGGAACGCCTGTGAGATCAGCGGGACATAATTTTCTTCCGTATATGCCATGTGAATGGACAGCGGCAGCGTGGCAACCAGATCCGGCACATAGAGCGTGTTGAAGACCATATTGGTGATCATCTGGCGGGTCACATCCAGGTCGAGCGGCTCATTCGTCAGCGGATGCGGGATGGTGATTTCGATTTCCGCCTCGTCAAAGCGAGCCAGCAATCCATCGAACTCGCTGCGCAGATCAGGAAACTCGGCGTTGCACGCCTCGTCTGCTTCGCAACGCGCAAAGAAATTCTCCAACGCTGCCTGCCCATCCTCCGCCGCATCCATGAACATAACGAAGCCAGGATCCACCACGGCATCGAGCGTCACCGTGCGAACACGCTCCGGGAACATGCGCAGGTAGGTCAATGCGGCGCGTGTCCCGTAGGATGCACCGTAGAGGTTGATGGTCTCATATCCCAGCACGGCGCGGACTTCATCCAGGTCGGTCATGGCGATCTCGGTGTTGTAGAACCGCAGGTCGGCATTGAGCGTCTCGGGGCAGGCTTTGAGTTTTGCCAGCACCTGCTCTTCTGTGAGCGCGTCATCTTCCGTATCGAGGCAGCGCAGCGGATTCGACTTCCCCGTCCCGCGTTGATCGACCAGCACAATGTCGCGGTCTTCGTGAATCCGGAACAGGAGTGAGATCATCGCAGGAAACGCCTCCACCGCCGATTGACCCGGTCCGCCTGCGAGCAAAAAGAGCGGGTCAGGTTCGGGGTTGCGTTTGATGGCTGGAATGACGGCGATGTTCAGGTCGATCTGTCGCCCGTCTGGGTTGGCACGGTCTTCGGGGACGGTGAGCGTCCCGCATTGTGCATCCACCTGATTGCCGGAGGGTGAAGTGAGCACACAATCTTCCAGCGCAATCGAAGGCTCGGATTCAACGGGCAGGTTCGGGGTCCCGCAAGAGGCGAGAAAGGTCAAAAGAAAAACAGAGGTGTAATAGTAGAGTCGTCTCATAAGTTTAGTGTTTTTCATCCTGTTGATTCCAATCGATGTATTGCTCCAACCAATCTTTTTCAGCCTTTGCGCTGCCCGTATCAAATGCCTGGTTTACAAGGGTCTGAGCCTGTAAGGCTTTGTTACGTGCTTCGGCTGTATGTCCTTCAATAAAAAGAACTGCGGCTTCACTGCGAAGGAAGGTATGTTTTTCTGCCAAGGCGCCACGACTTTGTTGCAAGAATTTTCTGGCAGGTTCGGCTTGTTTTTCACATGCCGCTCGAAAAAATGCGGCTTCAAGAGCTATGGCTTGTTTCAAGCCTTCGGGCAGGTCTTTCTCTTGAGCAAGCGCTCGATTTAACATTTGCCCCGCCTGTTCTATATTTTTCTGGTCGAGGTAATAGTAGTAGGCAAAAAGATCTACGCTGGCATCGATCATTGGGTTGCAACGCACAGCAAGAAGACGCTGTAAGA
This sequence comes from Anaerolineales bacterium UBA2395, assembly GCA_002343775.1. Taxonomy (GTDB): domain Bacteria; phylum Chloroflexota; class Anaerolineae; order Anaerolineales; family Villigracilaceae; genus Villigracilis. The sequence goes on along the minus strand of DDSH01000031.1, from coordinate 140,923 downwards.
TCTCGAAAGAATATTCACGCGGACGCACTCCCTTTAGAGACTCGGCTTGCAGAACGAGTAACAATGCCCGTTGTTCCACATCGGCACCGCCGCGCAACAAAGAAAGGATCTGTGCGCCATCTGTCATAAAGCCCGATGTTTTTGCAGGTATCAAGGTTACCAGAAAGATCGCGCCCGCGGTGAGCCCAAAGAGCAAACCAAAAAAACTCCAAGCCGAGTCATTGGGCATCACTGTATAAAGAAACACTCCAAACAAGGCGCCCAGAAAACTTGCAATGGGTCCGCCTGCCGCAAGCCAAAGCAAGTCTTTTCGCAGGGTCTCGGTTTTTAGCGGCATACATGCAGCCAGCCCGCCTGCCAAATTGATATTGGTATTAAGAGAAATCTGCCATCCTTTTTGAGTGGCGGTCATTTTCAACGGACCCGTAATGAGCAGGAAAGGTCGCATGCCTGTCAGTTTGCCGAATAACAAATGTCCCAACTCATGAGTGAGCAATACCAAATACAACGCAGCCAACGCGATCAGAATAGCAGAAAACGCATTGAGGTCCCTTGGAGCTTTGAGAGAAACATTGCTGTTCCCGATCCAGGTGCCGATCAGATATCCTGCTGCGCCCATCCCTACAAAAGCAAGCAGTGTAAATGCACTTTTCTTCCAGTTCGTTGGTTGAGTCTTTTCTTGTGTCGTCATTCTTTCTCCGCTATCGAAGTAGGGAAGAATGCAACAGCCAGCATATACTCTGCTGCTTCTCCATCTTCTTGATCCATGTTCGTAAATTCACTGATAAGGTTTTCCAGTTTTTTATAAAATTGGATTGCCTGTTTGGTGGAAAGTTTTCCAATTCCGCGGCGGATCTGCAACGCACGCGGGTCTGGCGCGGATTTTTGCAGGTCCAGCGCACCAGACTTGATACTCTTCCGAATCGCTTTCCCGGTCTCGGTCAGGCTGAAATCGATCAAAACATTTGCGTAGTCCACAAGAGCAGAAGGTCTCCCTGAAAACTGCGCACGGTCTACAATAAATTGGCGGGCTGAGGCGTAATATACTTTTTCCACCGTCCCCCCCACCGGGTGTGAATCAATTACCTGGATCAAGCCGATCTCTTCAAGCAGGTGAACGTGGTAATACAAACGGGTAATTGGCACTTTCAACGTCGAAGCCAATTCTTGAACCGTGGCAGGAGCGTTGGAAACCAGACCCATCAACCGCGTCCGAATGGGATCTGCCATTTGTTTGAGGATGTCTAATGAGATCGGCTTGACATCGGGAATTTTAGGGATCTCGGTCTTTTTATTCAAATTTAATCTACTTTTCAAACGTTCAAATTTTTTGAAAATTTTAAACAAAAGCGGTCAAATGTCAAGACCATATTTGTTAACGATTTGCTATACTTTTCCTAAAAGGCTTTCATGACCCATATTCTCCTACGCCCCACTGTTGAAACCGACCTGCCCATCCTCTTCCAGCAACAGATTGACCCGCAAGCCGTTGCCATGTCTGCCTATCCATCCAAAGATCGCGGTGAGTTCATGCGCCATTGGGAAGGGATTCTAAAAAACAAAACTGTGACCGTGCGAACCATCGTCTATAAAGAGAAGGTGGCAGGTCACATCATTTGTTGGAAAGAAGGAAGGTACGAACAGCGCATCGGCTATTGGATCGGCAAAGAGTTTTGGAGACGGGGCATTGCTAGTGCCGCCGTAGCAGATTTTTTATTGCTCGTGAGACCCCGTCCGCTGTTTGCGGAAGTGGCAAATCATAATCTCGCATCAAAGCGCGTGCTGGAAAAGAATGGCTTTTTTCTTCACGACGAAGGCGGCAAAATTTCGATGTACAAACTAGAAAAGTGAAATTGCGGTTTTTCGCAAAAGCGGATACGAGATCGCCTTTGCATCCATTTTTTCTGCACCAAGAAAGTTGACAAAGCGGGCAAATCCGCGCGCCAAGGCTTCGGCAAAGGCTTCATCTTTGGCAAGGGCTTTATCTTCGAGCCAGAAACCCAGAATGATAAATGTATTGGTCGTCCGATCCAGCTTGCTGTCAAAGCGGGCAACGAGACGGTCCCCCCATAACACTGGCAAGACATAATACCCAAACTTGCGTTGATGCTCAGGCTTGTACACTTCCCAGACGTACTCAAAGTCAAATAATTCCTTCGCTCGCCCACGCGCACTGACATGATCCAGTGGCGCAAGAAAAACGGCTTCTTCGGTAGTTGTTGTATCCACAGGTTTCCATGCTTTTGGAATACGACCAGCACTTAAGCCTGAAATCACCTTTTCATCTTCCGCCAACGCATATTGGGTTGTTTTCCAGCCATCTACTTTTACTTCAATAATCCCGCCATCTGCCAGCATGTTTTCAAGAAGCTTTTTCGCCGCCCGGTCGGGCTCACCGCGTCCGTAGGAATCGCCAGTGCGTTGAATGCGTGTGATACCGCCAAAACGGATCTCTTTCTCCACCAGAAAACGATCCGCCTCTTCTTGAGTCTTTTCGTAAATCAACTCCTTCGGTGCGACATTCTCCGTCAGCGCATAGACCCGCTCAAAGCGTTCGCGGTGATGCGTCATCACGTCACCAATGCGCCACAAGTAATACAATGCCAGCGCGCTGTCTTTACGTCCGCGATAGCTTTGGGTCTTTTTGCGGTCTGTCGCTTCAAAATCGCGATTGCCTACAGTTTCTCGATCCTTCAAAATGGCGCGGACTTCAACGATCGCTTTTGCATGTTCCTTTGCCATCTGGCGCAAACGCGAATCGCCATATCCCCCATCGCGTTCGCGGTGCATCACCACCCGCCAATACGGCAGCTCTTCCATCGGGCGCGCTGCCAACCAACCACCCCAATCAAAAAACTTCCTTTGTTTATAAGCGGCGTCTTCCCATAATTCCGGCTTATACCCGACCACGCGGCTATATAAAGAAATATCCTGACTGCGCGCGATGATCTGCAACGGGTCAAGTTGTAAATATTCCATCGTACGCATGGCATGTTCGGTACCTTTGAACCCGCGCCAGCGACGACCGGGCCACAAGCCTTGTTTTCCAAGAATAAAACGACGGGCAGTTTCAATGTCAATGGTCAACATAATCATCCATTATATAATGCCCGAGGTCAATTCGAAGCGATTGTCAATTTATCCAATGTCGTCACTAGAACCTCAACCGCTCTATGATAATCTTCGAATCTGATGTGTTCATTTGGCGTATGATCCAACGCAGAATCACCGGGACCATACACCACAGCCGGACATTGCCACGCCGGAGCGACAATGTTCAAGTCAGCGGTTCCCGTTTTATAGACAAAACGCGGCTCGCCGCCCTGTGACCTGATTCCACTTAAGAAGCTTCGTACCAGCTGAGAGTTCTTCTCACACTTCCACGCCATGACAGGGAATCCTACTCGCTCAACCTCTTCCCCACTGACGATCTCTTCTAACTTCAAATACCAATCTTGCGGCGAGACCTCTACCGGCAAACGTACGCCAATCTTCAACTTCGCCCATTGCTCAAAATCATTCGAGGCAGATTCCATGCCACGCAAGGTGAGTAAAAGTTTATCGAACACCCTTTGCTTATCCGCATTAAAATCATCCACATAGGTTTTGATTTTTAACCACATTTCAATCGCCGCTTCGGCCGCCGTTTCTTCGCCGCTGGCGGTGTGAACTTGTCCGCGCTTGACCGTCACATGTGCCCAGGCGCTGCCTTTGTACCCAAGCGACACACGATCCCATTGATTCGGTTCGCCGATGATGGCGAAATCTGGTTTGTACTGTGTGGCGACGAAGCGCGCCCCATCCGAATCGCGCTCCTCTTCTACGGCACCGATGACGATGAATTGCCAGCCATCTTTCGCGCCAACCTTTGCTACCGCATCCACAAAACTCGCCAGCGGACCTTTTGCATCCACCGAGCCTCTGCCGTAGAGAGAATCTGAGACTTGCTCTACTTTAATTTCTCCTGGCACCGTGTCAATGTGACCAAGCAAAACCACCTGCTTCGTCCCCTGCCCCACCACACCAACTGCATTACCCGCCTCATCAATAAATGCGTTGTCATAGCCCAGTGACTTCATCCGCGCCACCAGCCATTCGACCGCGCCGCGTTCCTGTCCGGAGGGACTGTATTGTGAGACAAGCCCGACTAAAGTCTCGGGAGATTGGTAATTGGTAATTGGTAATTGGTCAGTCATTGGTTTCTTGAGTTAGAACTTCAGTTAAAACATCCACCAAGTGGTCAATTTGTTCGTAAGTAATGACCAACGGCGGGAGGAGACGGATGACGGTCAGACCGGCATTCAAAGCAATGATTTTTCTTTCCTGTAACGCTTTGAGATACCCGGTCACTTTTTGCTTCATTTCGATGCCGACCATCAAGCCAAGTCCACGCACTTCGCGTATGTTAGGCGACTGAATGGCTTTCAACTTCTCCATCAAGTATGCGCCCTTCGCCGCCGCCTGACCGGGCAAATCTTCATCCTTCATTACATCCAGCGCCGCATTCGCCGCCGCACACGAAAGCGGATTGCCACCGAAGGTCGAGCCATGCACACCCGGCGTGAGATTCTTGACATTGGGTCCGATCAACACGGCACCCATGGGCACGCCTCCAGCGATGGACTTGGCACAGGTCAATAGATCAGGCTTCACGTCGAAGTGTTGAACCGCAAACATCTTGCCGGTACGACCAAAGCCAGTTTGAATTTCATCCACGATCAGCAAGGCACCGCGTTCATCACAAATCCTACGAGCTGCTTGAATATATTCAAGTGAAGCGGGATAGACGCCACCCTCGCCTTGCACCACTTCCAAAATCACAGCGGCGGTTTCTTCATTCACCGCCCTCTCCAACGCTTCGATATTGTTGTAAGAAACATGCGAAACACCGGGCAGCAGCGGTTCGAAGCCTTCGCGATATTTTTTGTTGAACGTCGCCGAAAGCGAACCATACGTCCGCCCATGAAACGCGCGATTCGCCGCGATGAAATTTTTTCGTCCCGTGGAAATGCGCGAGAACTTAAACGACGCCTCCACCGCTTCGGTGCCTGAGTTGCAAAAGAAGACTCTGTCCATGCCGGGGACAAACGCAGTGATCTTTTCCATCAGCGCGGCACGCTGGTCATTGGGAAACGTTTCAAACAAAGTGATGAGCGTGTTTGCCTGTTTATAGAGCGCCTCCGCAATTTTCGGATGCGCATGGCCAAGATTCGCAACACCATGTCCCGATGAACAGTCCAAAAATTCATTACCATCCGCATCGAAAAGGGATGCACCCTGTCCGCGCACGATGGCTAGCGTTTGCTTGGCATACACACCCGAGGTATGTTTATTTTCAATATCGATTATTTCATTCGCATTCATTGAATCACCGTTCCGTTTCCTGCCAACGCATTGGATATTGGATTTTGAATTCTTCCATCTGCAATGATGACGCGGCTCACGCCGCCTTTGAGCGCTTCTTCCGCACCAAGCACTTTCTTCTTCATGCGACCCTGCGCCGCTTCACTCGCCGCCGCAAGTTGACTCTTCGGCAGTTGCCGAATGAGCGTTGACTCGTCTGGGAAATTCTTCATCAAGCCAGGCACCGCCGTGAGCAACAGCAAATTCTCCGCTTTGAGCGCAGACGCCACCATCGCCGCCGCGCGGTCTGCGTCCACATTCAACGCCTCTCCTTTTTCACTGACAGCCACTGGCGCGATGACCGGCATGTATCCGACATTCAGCAGCATCAGCAACAATTCACTATTCACCTTTTCGATCTTCCCCGTGTAATCATCGCGGATAATTTTGCGCTTGCCATTTTCAATAGACTGCACAGACTCTTTGCGCGTGGCTTGCATTAACTTGCCATCAAGCCCGCATAAACCAAAGGCATTCACGCCAAGCATTTGCAATTGCTCCGTCAGCAGCGAATTGACCTTGCCATTGACCGCCATCAAAAAGATCTCAAGCGTTTTTCTGTCGGTGTAACGCGAGGTATATCCCGAAGGTGATGTGATCATCTTGGGCGGCGTTCCCAGCCCTTCACCCAGAGCGTTCGCTTCCGCCGAACCGCCATGCACAAAGACCAGTTTTTTGCCTTGCTTCAACAACTCCACGGCATCAACACAGATCGCGGAAAAATCCAAGCCTTCGGTGCCGCCGAGTTTGACTACGGTAATTAATGTATGTTCTGCCATTTTTCTCCAATACGATATTCGATCTCGAAATTCGAATTATCCAATATCAAATATCGCTATATCGGATGTAACCCCATAAACTCCAACCCCAGAGTCTCATCCCAGCCCATCATCAAATTCATGCACTGTACCGCCGTACCTGATGCGCCCTTCATGAGATTATCAATCGCACACATCGCCACAATGTGACCATTGCTCTCGTCCAATTCAAAGCCGAGGTCGGCATAATTGGAGCCAGCCAATATTTTCGGCTCTGGCACACGGTAGATTCCGCGTTGCTCCTTCACCACACGCACGAACGGATTTTCATTCGCCACAGCGCGGTAGGCTTTCCACAGATCTTTATTTGCCACACCCGGTTTCACTTTCGCATGAGCCGTCGCCAACACACCACGAACCAAGTCCACTGCGGTCATGGTCAGCGACACATCTTTGACACCCATCTCTTGAATCACTTCCGCCGTATGACGATGACCGAACGCCGAAAACGTGCGGATGACATTCGCTCGTTCCGCATGCAGTGACCCGGAATTCCCTTCCGCGCCGCCTTCGGAGGAACCGACTTTGATCTCGATAAAAATAGGAGAAGATAAATCCAACAGATCGGCTTTGACCAGGGGCAGCAATGCAAGATTGCTTGCTGTGGCATTGCATCCCACCCCGCTGATGTAACTCGCGGATGAAATCTCCGCACGGTGCACTTCGGGAAGACCATACACGAACTTGCTCAACCACTCTGGCGCGGCATGTTTTTCGCCGTACCATTGCTCGTAAAAATCCGCATCGCGCAAGCGGAAGTCTGCAGCGAGATCGATGATTCTTGTGCCGAGTTTGGCATATTCTTCAATATGCTTCTGCGCCTGTCCATGCGGCTGGGCGAGGAAGAGAATATCCACCGGCTCCAACTGCGAAGGGTCGCTAAACTTCAACTGCGTGCGCTTGCGCAAGTTGGGATGAGTCTGATACACATACTCCCCCACCTTCGAGCGCGAAGTCGCCTGCTTGATCTCCACATTGGGATGTCCCAGCAGCAAACGAATCAACTCGCCGCCGCCATATCCCGAACCGCCGATGATAGATACTGTAACCATCAATAATTGCTCCTCATTTCAGTTACCAGAAGCCAGTAATCAGTTTCCAGTTTGCTCCACTGGACACTGGCAACTGATTACTGGTCACTGCTCTTTGCCACTTTCACCACATAATCCACGATCTCACCGGCAATGTCCAATCCGCTGACCGGCTGCATGGTATGGAATTCCATGGTGTGATTGATCTCATTCACCACGAGTCCCTTTTCGGGGTGCTCCACCAAGTCCACGCCGAGCAGACCGCCACCCACCGCTTTGGATGCCCGCAGACAAATATCCTCGATCTCCGGCGTGATGGGACATAACTCACCGCTGCCGCCGCGTGCCGTGTTGGTGATCCAATGCTCCGAGCTGCGGTACATGCCGGTTAACACTTTGTCACCGATCATGATGATGCGCAGATCGCGCCCCGGTTTCTCGATGAATTCCTGAATATAGAAAACCGAATGCTGAACAGAACCTAACGTGGATTTATGTTCCAGCACCGCCTCTGCCGCATCACGGTCATTGATCTTCGCCAGCAATCGTCCCCACGAACCGACGACTGGTTTCAATACAACGGGATAACCAAACGCTTCAATTGCTTCAAGCGCCGCTTCCGTCGAAAAGGCAGCCACGTTATGCGGCTGAGGAACACCATCGCGTGCCAACACAGCGCTGGTCATCAACTTGTCACCGCACACTTCTGCCACCGCCGCCGTGTTCACCGTCGGCACGCCAAAGGCATTCAACATGCGCAACGCATACAACCCGCTGTTGTAACTGATACTGCGCTCCAACACCGCGTCGTATTGTTGCCATGCTTCGGGCTTTTCCAAGTCAAAACTAATGGCGCGGTCATCGAGGCGGTCATAGTCAATGCCGCGCTTCTCCATCGCGCCGAAGATCCATTTCTCTTCAACGCGGACTCGTGAATATAAAACGCCAATTTTCAATCGTCTTTGCATAAAGTCTCCGTAATTCGTAAAACGTAATGCGTAATTTGCGAATTACGCATTACGAATCACGCATCACGTTATTCCCCCCAATCTTCCTGCTCCATCGGCGCAAGTTGCACGGCAGCGGGTTCGATCGATGTCACTTCCAGATCCACACCGCAATCGGAGCAGACGATGATCTCACCGGCTTCGGTTCCAGCAACCAATTCGATCTGGGCTTCACATTCAGGACAAGTAACTGTAGACATGATTTATTCTCCTTTGATTTTTGAAATTTGATTTTTTACCGACTGAAGGCTCGTGCCTCCAACCGTATTTCTTTTGTTGATCGATTCAAGCGGATCGAACACCTGATACACATCCGCCTCAAACACTGGACTTATGGCTTGATACGCTTCGAGGGGCAGTTCCTCCATCCGAACCTTTTTCTCGTCAGCCGCGCGGACAATTTTCCCCGCCAGCGAGTGCGCTTCTCTGAACGGTACGCCTTTCTCTACGAGATAATCCGCCAAGTCTGTCGCCATCATCGTGGAATCAATCGCGCTACGCATTCGTTCCGGCTTGACGGTGATCGTCCGCAGCGCCGCCGCCATGACAGGCAGAATCGAGAGCAAGGTATCGGTTGCAGCAAAGACAGGCGCTTTATCTTCCTGTAAATCCTTGTCATATGTAGATGGCAGCCCTTTGAGCGTGGACATCAACCCGGTCAGCAAGCCGATCATCGTCCCTGCTTTGCCGCGAGTCAGTTCAAAGACATCGGGGTTCTTCTTCTGCGGCATCAGGCTGGAACCGGTAGAGAAGGCATCCGAAAGTTCAAAGAAACCGAACTCAGCCGTGGTGTACAAAACGATCTGTTCGGCAAGTTTGCTCAAGTGGACAGATGCCATCGAGCAGACGAACAAATACTCCGCAGCAAAATCTCTATCGGATACAGCATCGAGGCTGTTCTGCGAAACTTCGGCAAAGCCAAGCGACTTCGCCAGTGCATCGCGGTCCAGCGCAAAGGGAGCGCCTGCCAATGCGCCGCTTCCCAAAGGCAAAACAGAGACGCGTTTGGTCAGGTCTTGCAATCGTTCCACATCACGCTTCAATGCCCAGTAATGACTCAACCACCAATGTCCCAACAGGATTGGTTGTGCTCTCTGCAAATGGGTGTAGCCCGGCATGATGGTCTCACCTGCAAGCTCGGCTTGCTCAACTAATGCTGATTGCAGATTGTTGAATGCAGAATGAAGTTCAGGAATCGCTTGCAGCATCCATAAGCGAAGGTCGGTGGCGACTTGGTCGTTGCGGCTGCGCCCGGTGTGGAGTTTGCCAGCGGCGGCGCCAATGAGTTCGCTGAGTCGTCTCTCCACTGCGGTGTGAATATCTTCGTCCGAAGGCTGGAAGATAAACTCACCCGAAGCGAATTCTTTTCGGACGGTATCCAGCCCGGTTGAGATCGAGGCGTGTTCTTCATCCGTAAGAATGCCTGCGTTATGAATCGCCGCCGCCCAGGCAATGCTTCCGTCCACATCCTGAAGTGCCATGCGTTGATCGACAGGCAGCGAGGCATTGAGCGCCCATGCGAGGTCATCTAGTTTTTGGGAAAAGCGTCCGCCCCAAAGGGTCATGTGGTTTCTCCTTCCGTCATTGTGAGGAGGGTGCTCTTCCCGACGAAGCAATCTCAGATTGAGCCATCAGATTGCTTCGGGCAAAAACAAGAGCGCCCTCGCAATGACATTAATCGCGTTTGAACTTCGAATAATCCGGCTTGGGCATATCAAGACCGGAAACAGGCAATCCGTTGAGCGCGCGGACTTTCATGCTGAGTCCATATAGGCGGATGAAACCTTCGGCGTGGCTTTGATCGTAAACATCTTCCTGACCAAAGGTGGCAAAATCTTCGCGATAAAGGCTGAATGGCGATTTGCGTCCGGCGCTGATGATGTTGCCCTTATAAAGTTTGAGCCGCACCGTGCCAGTGACAGGACCTTGCGTAGAATTGACAAAGGCATCGAGCGCTTCTCGCAACGGGGTGAACCATAAGCCGTTGTAAGTCAGTTCGGCGTACTTCACAGCAATGACCTGCTTGTAGTGGAGCGTCTCACGGTCGAGGATGAGCGACTCAAGTTCGCGATGAGCATAGAGCAGAATTGCGCCGCCGGGGGTTTCGTACACGCCATGCGACTTCATCCCCACGAGGCGATTCTCAACCAGGTCCACGCGACCGATGCCATGATTGCCGCCGATGGCATTGAGCGTGGAAACGATCTTGGCAGGCGACATCTTCTCGCCGTTGACCGCTACCGGATTGCCGCTCTCGAATTCGATCTCGACATACTCCCCTTCTTCGGGTGCATTCTCTGGTGAAGTGGACATCTGATACATCACTTCTTCGGGTTCGTTCCACGGGTCTTCGAGCAGACCACCTTCGTGTGAAAGGTGCCAGAGATTTGAATCGCGCGAGTAAATGGATTTGATGGTGGCGGTCACAGGGACGTTGTGCTTTGCGGCATATGCAATTGCATCTTCGCGCGAGCGAATATCCCATTCGCGCCACGGAGCAATGATCTTGAGGCGCGGGTCAAGCGCCATCACGGTGAGTTCAAAACGGACCTGGTCGTTACCTTTGCCGGTTGCGCCGTGCGCGATCGCATCCGCGCCGGTCTGGTGTGCCACTTCAACGAGATGTTTTGCAATAAGAGGACGGGCAACCGATGTGCCCAACAAATACTTATGTTCATACACCGCCCCCGCTTTGAGCATCGGAAAAAGATACTCACTGACGAACTCTTCCTTCATGTCATGAATGACAAATTCACTCGCGCCGCTCTTGATAGCTTTCTGCTCCAACCCCGCCAGGTCTTCATCGCCCTGCCCAACATCCGCGCAAAAACAAACGACTTCACAACCGTAATTCTCCTTCAACCACGGCACGATGACGGATGTATCCAACCCGCCTGAATAGGCTAACACCACTTTCTTGACACTAGGTTTCGACTTTGGACTCATTTTTACTCCTTATGGATTCCCGAAGTTCTACTTTGGGAGGTAATTTTGAAATCTCGGAAGTAGAACTTCCAGATTCCGGAAAATAAAAACAGCCCATCCGAGAAGGATGGGCTGTTTGGGTTGGCCTGTGACTATGTATGCTTAGTTCACATCTGCGCTCACGCCGTCAAAACAAAAAGTTCCCGACCTTCTCTGGGAAGTGGGCTTCGGACGACGGGTACGAGGCAATGCAAACAGCGTAAACATTTCGCGCAATTCTACTACCGACTCAAAATGAGTCAATGGTTTTATGTCATCAATTTTCCATCGTCCTTTATGAAATTCTCACCAACTCCGACACACCCCACCACCAGGGCGGGGATGTTGACACCGGTATCGCGATGCTGTGCGGCATTCCACCCAAAATACAAAATGAGTCAACCAGTTTGTGAAAGCAAACGAGATCTCATTTTTTCCAAACCGTTGTGTACTTCTTGCGATACTTCAATTCCGGTTCTGCTTCGATCCATTCCAATGCCTTTTCCTTGATCTCGCCAGATGTGGTGGCTTCATACAGGTTACGCAATCCGACTAGAATATCGTAACGGATCAACGTACAATTCTTTTCAGCAGAGCATTCGTAATAACGTTTTTCCAAACCATCCACAACCATTTTTTGCGCATTCTTTCCTCCAAGCCCAACCCTCCAAATGGATTGCAGGCAGTGCCGAGCGGTGACGAATTTTTCATCCTTTGTCACGTTGAGTAATTTGTCAAAATCCTTGAACATCCTGCCTTTGGAATCGCTCTTGGCGAGATTGGCAAGCAACTGAGACGAAATCGCGCGGACATGATTATCCTTGTGGGTCAAGCCTTCAACCAGTTCATCCCATGCTTCGTATGCCCAACCTACAGGCTTTTCGGTCTTCTCCATAAGGGCATAATAGGCTTTATTTTGCAACTGCCCATCCGTTGAACGGATATTATCCAAATGCGCGCGAATCGATTTGTCCATTTTGCCAGATTTCATTGGTTCACGAAATGACCATCCCTTTGCCTTCAGTTCCTCGCGCAGGATACGGATCGCTTTTTGCCCCATGCCGTGTAACAGCAACAGTTCCGCTTCGGTGATATCGGTCAGTTGTTTTAGTGTGGTGATGCCGACACTTTCCAGCGCTCGCTGGGCGGGAGCGCTGGTCTTGGGAAGATTCCCTTGTATGTGAGAGTCTTTCGTCATGCAGGTTCTCCTTCAGGCAAGACTGCCGTTTCTTCATATCGATTCGAAAGCAAACGGTAATATTTCGTGCTCATCGCGATCAAGGTCACGACCAAGCCAATGATACCCGTCACTGTGAAGACGAGGGCTATGCCGCGAGCCGAACCCGTGCCGAACCAATCACCGATGAGGTCTACGCCTGCGCCGGTGGTCATAAATGGGATGAAGAACAACTCTGTGATGGGACCGATCATAAACGTCGTCAGGGGGGAAGCGGACATCTCCACGCTTTGGGCAAATCCGAAGACACGCCCCTGCCTTTCAAGCGGGACAACTTTCTGAATGATAGTCTGTTCCGCCGCTTCAATAAACGGAACAACACTGATGTAGATGAACATGCCGATGGAAAGCAGCACAATGGATGGCTGAATGGTGAAGATGCTGGAAATAACCCAGATGACGATATTGGCGGCAAACATCGCAAAGAGCGGATTCTTTCCCAAGCCGAAGCGTGCAATGAACAACCCGCCGACGATGAATCCGCAGCTGAGAACTGCCCACAACACGCCCCACACCTGAACCGACACAAGCGACAACCCATAGGCATCCATCAAGCCCATGAAGACACCGCCTAAAAAGTTGTTGAAGGTGGTGAAGAAGATGAGCGCAATCAAACCGGGAATGGCAGCCACCACTGCGAACGTACCGCGCAAATCCACTTTGGGAGGCTGCCCTTCGAGATGGACGATCTCTTTTTCAGGGATGTCCATGAAAAAGAGATGCGCGATGGAAATTGTCATCACGACCACCGCAAGAACCAATACCAGATACATCCCCGAATGCGCCACCAGGAAGCCGCTGATAGCAGAGGTGATGAGGAAGATTACACCTGTAGTCGTGCCAACCATTCCATTGGCTTTGTCACGCGAGTCTTCGGGGATGAGGATGGTCACCAGAGTCGGGAGGGCAATGCCGCGCAAGTTACCGGCGATGACGCCCACAAGCAGGAGCGGGACAAATATCCAAAGCAATGGGCTGGTGGGATTCTTCCATGTTTCGAGTGGAGCGTTCAAGTAGACGATGAAGCCGATGATGTAAATGACCAATGAGACGATACCCGATAGAATCATCACATTCTTTTTCTTGTTGTGGTCAACAATGCTGCCGAACCAAATACCTGAAACTGCCACAGCCACAAGGTAGATTCCCGAAACGACCGAGGTTGCCGTTACAGATCGTGTCTCCAGATAGATGAAGAAGATCATCGCAAACCAAACGGTCATGTTGGTGACGTTGGCAAGCAGGGTATTGGCGAGAATTTGAAAAAAGGTTTTCATGTTGATACCTATAAAACTTCTTCCATTATTTCTTCGGCGAAATATTCTGATTCAAGCGGAACAAATTCATCGGATCATATTTCGTTTTGATATCAACCAGCCGCTTCCATGTGGACCCGGGATATGCCGCTCGAACCCGAGCCTGATCCACCTCTCCGAGGAAGTTGACATACGCGCCAGTGTCGCTTTGACGCAGTTCTTTTTCGTAGGTGGAGACCCAGGCTTCGTGATGAGATCTTTCTTCAGGGTTTCCATACAAAGCAGCGAGATTCGCCATGATCTTTGATCCACGATGCGCATACGCTGTCGCGTCGGCAGGGACACGTCCCATCGCACCGCCAAGTACGCGCAGTTGAGTCACCGCCATCATCGCCGTGGACTTGGCTAAGGTATCCAGAATGAATTGAGCAACAGAACTATCCACATGATCGAGGAACATGGTGGTCGAGGCAGCCACAGGATGATAGCCGCCTTCTTCGGGCGGGAACATTTCGGGGTATGCCATTGGGCGGAGCATATCGGCGTAAGGCGTAGCAATGGCGCGGAATTTGGACATGACCTGCTCTCCCATTGCCGCATCACCTGCGTAGAACATCATCGCCATCAAGATCATCTTGCCATGCACCTCTTCTGAAAGGAAAGGCATGGGGGGTGCGGGCATAATATTCAAGATGGTGGACAATTCATCGGGAGCAGAATCCGCTTCAGCTAAGAAAGATGCGATAGCGTCCGCAGTAGCTGGCAGGACGAGCATCCCGCCGTAACCTTGATCCAATTTATGAAGTCTGAACTTGAAGCGAGTCACCACGCCGAAATTGCCGCCTCCACCGCGGATCGCCCAGAAAAGATCGGCGTGAGAATTTTCATCCACATGCAAAAGTTGACCATCGGCGGTGACAATTTCTGCGGCAAGCAGGTTATCGATGGTCAATCCATATTTGCGAACGAGATATCCAACGCCGCCGCCAAGTGTGATGCCGCCGAGACCGACCGAACCCGTATCACCAAAACCGGTGACAAATCCCTGCGCGCCAACGGCGGCTGTGTATTCGCCAGCGGTCATGCCGCTTTCAACCCAGGCAGTTTGATGTTCGTGATCGATCTCCAATTTTTTCATTGCAGAGAGGTCGAGCACAATACCACCTTCACTGGTGCAGTGACCCGCTCCGCTGTGACCGCCGCTGCGAACCGCGAGTTCAAAGCCATGTTCACGCGCCAATGAAACCAGACGAGAAACATCGCCCGCATCTGCCACGCGGACAATGGCTGCGGGATGTTTATCCACGCCGCCATAAAAGGGAGTGCGCGCTTCTTCATAACGTGGGTCATCGGGGGCAATGACCCGTCCGTTGAACAAAGCTCTCAATTCTGAAATAGAAGGGGAAAGAATGGTTTGTGTCGTCATAGTATTAAAGTCTCCAAATTCGCTAAAGGTCGAAATACTCTTAAATTGATGTTACGCAGTAGGGGCGACCCTTTCTTCTCAATCGAGGTCTAGGCTAAACCCGGACGGGTCGCCCCTACTGTTTTTAATTCTTTAGATATGCACTAGTAAGCGAGCCCTTCGCTTTCAATAACTCCTTGGGTGTGCCTTCGAACATGACCTGCCCGCCTTTGCTGCCGCCTTCAGGTCCCATGTCGATGATCCAATCGGCGTTTTTGATGACGTGCAGATTGTGCTCGATGACCACAACCGTGTTGCCCGTGTCCACGAGGCGATTGATGACTTCCATCAAGTGCCCGATATCAGACATGTGCAAGCCCGTGGTCGGTTCGTCCATGATGTAAATGCTACCCTGCTTGTGCAACTCGCTGGCGAGTTTGATGCGCTGACATTCACCACCTGAAAGCGTACTCAAGGGCTGACCGAGTCCGAGGTAATCCAGACCCACATCACTCATGGCTTGCAACTTCTTGACCACTTCTTTCAACTCAAAATATTCAAGCGCCTGCCCCACGTTCATTGACAGGACATCGCTGATGGATTTACCGTTGAGTTTGTACGCCAACACTTCATCTTTGAATCGCTTCCCGCCGCAGACCTCGCAGGGAGTCTTCGCTTCATTGAGAAATGCCAGGTCGGTGTAGATCACGCCGAGCCCCTGACAGTTTTCACATGCGCCTTTCGAGTTGAAACTGAACAGCGCGGGCTGCACTTTGTTCGCTGTTGCAAACGCCTTGCGGACATCGTCCATGATGCCTGTGTATGTGGCGGGGTTCGAGCGGCTATTCACCCCCACTGCGGATTGATCAATGACAATGGAGTCAGGATGTTGATGCTGGAACACTTCGTTGATGAGCGAACTCTTACCGGAACCTGCCACACCCGTAACCACGGTCAGCACACCCGTCGGGATGTTCACGCTGACATTTTGTAGATTGTTGACTTTTGCATTCTTAATCGGCAGTTTACCCGTCGGCGTGCGGAACGAATCTTTGATCGGGACGGATTGCTGCATGTGCGTACCCGTCAATGTCTTCGCTTTGAGCAAATTGGCATAACTGCCTTCGAAGACGATCTCGCCTCCCTTCGGACCTGCGTGCGGACCGACGTCCACGATATGGTCTGCCACTTTGATGACATCCGGGTCGTGTTCCACGACGATGACGGTATTACCTTTGTCACGCAGTTTTTGCAGCAGCTCGTTCATGCGATGAACATCGCGCGGATGCAAGCCTACGCTCGGCTCATCAAAGATATAGATGACATCCGTAAGGCTGCTGCCAAGATGCTTGACAACCTTCACGCGCTGCGACTCTCCGCCTGAAAGCGTATCCGTCTCGCGGCTGAGGCTAAGATATTCCAAGCCAATGTCCACAAGGTTCTGCAAGCGTTCAAGGATCGCTTTGACCAATGGCTCGGCTACAGGTTCTTTGAATTTTTTCAACGTCTCGATCAAGACAGGGATTTCCATGCTTGTCAGGTCGCCGATGTTGTAGCCGTTGATCTTGCATTTCAAGACTTCCTGACTCAAACGCATTCCGTGACACATAGTGCAGGGTCCCATCGTCATATAAGGCTCGACCATCTTTTGAGTCCGCTCGGACTTGGACTTCAAGTCGCCTTTGATGTACTTATTCGTAAAGCGGGTGATGATGCCCTCGAAGGTCATGTTGAAATCTTTTGCACCTACTTTTGTCTTGATCTTTATCGGTCCGCTGTGCAAAAGATCGTCCATTTCCTTCTTTGAGTATTTGGACAACTTCTTATCAGGGTCGAACATGCCCGTGCTGATGAGTTGACTCCAGTACCAGCCTTCGACGGCATAGTCTGGAAACAAAATTGCGCCTTCGTTCAAGGATTTGGAGGTGTCCATGAATTTTTCCAAGTCCACGTCCAGTTTGCGACCCAAGCCGTTGCAGTTCGGGCACATCCCTTTCGGGTCGTTGAAGCCGAAGACGTTGGAGGGTCCGATATGGGGTTGACCGATGCGGGAAAACATCAGGCGTAGGATCGTGTTGATGTCGGTGACCGTGCCCACGGTCGAGTGTGAGCCGCCGCCCATCCGCTTCTGATCCACCACAATGGACATGCTCAGGTTCTCGATGGAGTCCGCTTCGGGTTGGGAATACTTCGGCAGGAAATTCCGCACGAACATGCTGAAGTTTTCGTTGAGCAGGCGCTGAGATTCGGTCGCGATCGTGTCGAACACGATGGACGATTTGCCCGAACCAGACACGCCTGTGAAGATGGTGATCTTGCGCTTGGGGATGCGTACTGAGATGTTCTTTAAGTTGTTTTCACGCGCACCGTGAATCTCAATGTACTCTTGCGGCATAGTCTCTCCTCTATAAGTCTCTGCCAATTACAAACAAAATGGGCAGGTGAAAGCAAGGCTGCTTTTACCCACCCAAAATAAACGAACAGATATTTTAGAACATTTATTCTAATTAGTCAAGGTGATTAACGCACGGCTTTTTTCACAAGCGCGGTGATCTTCGCCTCTTCAGCGGATGTCAACTTGATGAGCGCGAAACTCGCCGCCCACATATTACCATCATCCAGTTTCGCATCAGGCTGGAAGCCGAAAGTTGCATACCGCACCCCGAACTTGCTCGCCGCCTGAAAAAAGCAAATCACCTTGCCATCTTTATCGGCATAGGCAGGCATACCATACCATGTTTTTGGCATGAGGTCAGGCGCGACAGTGGTAACGATCTCATGAATACGTTTGCACATCGAACGATCATTGGGGTCTTTCATTTGCGCGATGGCGGCAAACACGGCTTTTTCGCCTTCTTCTCTATTCTTGCTTGCTTTCGCTTCCGCTTTCAACTCCTGGGCACGTGCTTTCATTGCCGCTTTTTCTTCGGCTGAAAAACCTTCAGTCTTTTTGGTTGGGCTCATGGGAATCTCCTTATTTATACCTTGCAGTAAAGTCAATTTAGTTATATAATAAAGATACTTTATTATAAAGATAATGTCAAGAGATAATCCATGCAGAAATCAACAAAGACTGACCTGAAAACACGAGCCTTGATGGCAGTGCGAGACTACGGGGTAAACCTGACCCACTTCCGCAACGCCATGAACGAATGGGCGGGACTCAACGCCACCGACATGGAATGTCTCAGGCTTCTATTCCAAAAAGGCACAGCCACCCCTACCGAACTTGCCAGGCACACGGGCCTCACCTCTGGTGCAACCACCGCCATGCTCGACCGTTTGGAAAAGGTTGGGTTAATCGAACGCCGACCCAATCCCAATGACCGCCGTGGGACTCTGATCGCTCCTGAAAAATCGAGCGCTGAGAAAATGGCGTCATGGTTTGAGTCGGCGCGAAAGGCTCAAGATGCGTTGATGTCCACTTATTCCGAAAACGAGTTGGAAATCATCGCGGATGTATTCGAACGCTTCGCCAAACTATGGGATGAAGAACGCGAGAAAGTTCAAACTGCATCACGCTCGTAATTCACGACGATAACTCCGCTCGTGCCAACCACGCTTTCCGTCACTTTGAATTTCAGTGGGATCGTGCCATCGGCGAACAGGCGTTTTCCACTGCCCAAGGTGATCGGGTAGATCATCAGCCAGAACGTATCCACCAAGTCATGCTTGATAAGCGTTTGAAGCAGGTTACCGCTGCCCCACACATGCAAGTCCAATCCAGCCTGCTGCTTAAGGTTTCCAACTTCACTTGCTATATCTCCGCTTAAAAATACAGACGACTTCCAGTCACTGGTAGTTCTGGTGTTCGAAGCAACATACTTGGTCGCCAAATTGACGTTCGCCCATACATCGCCATGTTGCGGCCAATACGGTTCCCAAATTTCAAAGGTCTTGCGCCCTAATAACAAATCAAATGATTTGTTCATTTGCTCGCGCAAGGCTTTTCCAAGGATCGCATCGGAATACGATGATATCCAACCGCCATGCGTGAATCCGCCACTGGTATCTTCTTCAGGTCCGCCTGGGGCTTGAATGACACCATCTAGCGAGATATGCTCAAGCACAACAACTTTTCTCATGAGCTATGCTCCGTCATACGCCTTTTGCAGATCTGCAACAATGATCTTGTGCATCTTGAGCATGGCATTGACAACTCGCATAGACTTAGCCGGGTCTGGGTCACCCATCAATTCACCCAATTGCTTCGGGACGATCTGCCAAGACATGCCGAACTTATCCTTGCACCAACCGCATTGCTCAGATTCAGGAACAGCGGATAGTTTATTCCAAAAATAATCCACCTCTTTTTGGTCTGCACATTCCACATAAAACGAGGTCGCTTCGGTGAAGTTAAAGGTCGGTCCCCCATCGAGCGCCATAAAACGCTGACCTGCCAACTCGAAAATCCCAGTAATGACCTTGCCTTCCATCTGTTCCGCGCCGGGCGCTTCCATGCCTTTTTCATAGCGCGTAATGGAAACGATCTTCGACTCTTCCTTTTTGTACGGCGCACCATTGAACGTATCCACATAATAGTTCATCGCCTCTTCACATTGCACATCAAACCATAAACACGGGACTATCTTATTCATTTCAATCTCCTTTGGTTAACTTTTTATTTGCCTCTAAATGCAATTTCACAACTCTTTCGATCAACTTAAGCGGAAGCGGCTCATCGAGCGGAAACTTGACCGTACCCTTGCCGTCCACATATTTTGCGATCTGACGCTCGAACGTCTCACTCCCCGCCGGAACCGGGTACAGCGACACATGCTTTTTCCAACCCGCAAAATGGATGATGTTCTTGCCATTCCGTTCAAACGCCGCGATCTGATAACTGATCCTCTCTTTCGCATCCGGCGCCAACTTGCGGATCAGATTCCGGATCTCCTGTAAATACGCCTGCGAATCCGGCGGACACGCCGCAATATACTCATCAATGGATTGGAAATTTGTCTTAGCCATTTTGTCCTTCCATAAGCGCCAACAATTTCGTGGTCGTATTCCAATTGCGAATGGTCATATTCTGATAGACCGGCATCCCAATGATCTTTGTGAGATAACTTTGCGAAGCGCGGCTGATGAGACGTGAAAAATAAAGCGCCTGTTTGCCCGCATGGGCACTGTCCACGCCTTCGCGGACTTTGACACTCTGCATGGCTTCCTTCGGCGTGAGTGGCTCTTTTAGAAAGATAACGTCATAGCGAAACTTCTCATCATCCTCACCAAACCCCTCAGGCGCAGACTTAACTACAGCAGCCAGTTCTTTTTGAGAAATCACCACCACCCGCGCCTGAAAATTGAATCGCTTGGAAAGGTCTTTCTCGATTCTTGCAGTCAACGAATCTTTATCTTTCTCGGCAGATTCGAGCAGCACATTGCCGCTTTGAATGTATGTCCGCACGTTTGCGAAACCCATCGCCTCAAAACTGGCTTTCAAATCCACCATTTTGATGATGTTATTACCACCGACGTTGATTCCACGTAACAGGACAAGGTATTGAGTCATAGAATCCGCTATCAGATTAACGAATCAGTTCGTAGTGTTGATACACCACACCCGTAGGAAGAGGCGCGGATTCGATCAACTTCAGGCGCACGTGTTTTCCATCCGGAAATAATTTCTTGCCGCTACCAAATACCAGTGGGTATACGTGTAAATAGAATTCATCCACCAGATCGTGCTCGATGAGGGTGTGCATCAATACACTACTTCCATCGGAAAGAATATCTTTGCCGGGCTGGTTCTTTAGTTTACGCACCTCTTCGACCACATTGCTGCTGATAATTGTGGAGTTGCTCCAAGCCGCCGAAGATGTTAGCGTGGTGGAAACGACATATTTTTTGACATTGCCAAATGGATTTTCATCGGGCGGTAAAGGCTCGAATGCGTCACCATGAGTCTTCCAGGTTTTACGCCCGAGCAAAAGGGTATCGGCGGTTTCCATGGCTTTCGAGAAACGCATGCCGATATCGTCATGCCAAAATGGAATCGTCCAGCCGCCGTGAGCGAAGCCGCCATCGGTGTCTTCGTCCGCGCCGCCAGGGGCTTGGATGACGCCATCGAGAGAAATGAATTGATGTACGATCAGTTTTCGCATGGGTACTCCTATTAACTCTAAAGTTGATCCGATGAATATAGATTACTTCATTTCAGCCAGAATGTCATCCAACCGTTCATAGCCTTCGCTCACACCAGTTTCCATGCCGGATTGAATCATGCCATCGCGGTCAGCAACTGATTGAAACACAGATTGAATCGTAACTCTTGTTCGATCATTTGGTAATTCTTCAAGACGCAGTGTGTCGAGGGTTACATGTCCAGGTTCGGGCAGTCCTTCGAACTCAAAAGTTTGGATCATCAACGCTTCAGTCATGGTATGGAAAGTACCATGAAAGCCATATTCATTGCCTTCCTTATCCTTGTGAATGTAGCGATACTTCCCGCCGCTGACAGGTTCGAACTCTTCAAGGATCATTTCATATCCGTGCGGACCGAGCCACTGCACATATAATTTTGGATCAATATGCGCTTTATAAACCAGTTCACGCGGGGCATCGAATTCGCGGGTGATGAACAGCTCCTGTTTGCCGGGTTCGGCGGTCACAATCGTTTTATTTTTTGAGGGCATGTCATTTCTCCTTTTTCATTTGTTCCAATAAATCATCAAGGCGGTTAAATCTCGCTTCCCATAATTGACGATACTGTTCGATCCAATCGCTGACTTCGCCCAGCTTTTCGAAACGCGCTTCCACAAATCGCTCGCGTCCCCGCGGAATGACAACCACCAATCCGCACTCTTTCAAGATCTTGATGTGGCGTGACACGGCAGGGCGGCTGATACGAAAATTCTCAGCGACACCGTTGAGTGTCAGTCTCTGTTGTGCCAGCAATGCCAAAATGGCACGCCGGTTGGGGTCTGCAATGGCTTGAAATACGTCTCGTCTCATAGATTCCTATATGTAACCAAATTGTTACACTTAATAACAATATTTTAGAACTAATTTTCTAATTTGTCAAGTGCCGTTTTTAAGTTTTATGACGGGGAAAATCCACCCACTAAAAAAATAATAAAAACAGAGATGCCGCTTGGTGAAGCAGCATCTCTGTTTGCTCTTTGTTTTCTAAATTCTACTCAGGCAGAGTTTATGAAGGTGAAATGATCTGAACCGTATCTTCCGCCGAATTACAAACCCACAGCCGGTTACCATCAAACAACAGACTCTCCGGGTCACCACCTGCCTGAATGGTATGAACCACTTTATCCGCATTCTTCACATCCACTGCATGGACACTGGCATCAGAATAGCTGGATATCCATAAAAATTTTCCGTCAAACGCCAGTGAGCTGGGGAAGTTCACGACCTGAATTGGCTCTTTGGTCGCATGGCTCTTGGGGTCAATGGCTTGGATGGTATGTCCATCGAGGTTAGCAACCCACATGAACTTCCCATCGAACGCAAAAGAGCGGGGGTTGTTACCAACTTTGATCGGAGCGCTGGCAGTCAGGGTATTTAGATCAATCACTTGCACGGTATCGTCGAGCGAGTTGGCTACCCACAAATTCTCACCCTGAATGGTCAGCGAACCCGGGTATTGCCCCACGGCGATCAATGCGATACGTTCACCTGTTTCAACGTTGATGCCTTCCACACAGTTATTGTCGCCGCTTGCGATCCACAACCGTTGACCGTCAAATGCCAAAGATCGCGGGAAAGCTTCCACATCCAGCGTCATGGTCTCGGTTCGGGTGCGAACATCATACGCCTTGATCTGATTTTCGACAGCACTCGCCATCCACAAGGTGCTTCCATCAAAACAAATGGCATGCGGAGCCGAAGTAACCGGGATGGTACCACTGACCTCAAGGGATGGAAGGTCAACGGCGGCTACCACGCCTTCATCAGAGCAGGAGACCCACAGTCGAAAACCATCGAACGCGAGTAGTTTTGGTCGCTTACCGACCACGATGGGCATGTTATGATCCATATGGATCGTTTGATTTTTCGGTTCGTCAGTTGAAGCCTTGTCTTCGTATCTTTCATATGAGCCCAACACACGCAACATGACCGCGTATTCCTCCAGATGATCCAGCGCACGTTGAACCTTCTCATTCGAGGCAGAGCCAAGGAAATCAATATAGAACAAATACTCCCAGGGTTTGCCTTGCAGCGGGCGGGATTCGATCTTGGTCAGATCCAGGTCACGGAGTGCAAAAACACTCAAGGCTTTGAACAAGGCCCCGGGTTGGTTATGAAGCGTAAAGACAATGGACGTCTTTGCCTCTTTTTCTGGAGTAGTCGCTTTCTTTTGGATGGCAAGGAAACGGGTGTAATTTTCCGAGTTGTCTTCGATCCCTTCATCGACGATGTGCATTCCATACATTTCGGCAGCACGGCGCGAAGCAATGGCTGCCGTATCCCGCGCGCCAGATTCGCCCAGGATCTTCACGCTGCCGGCAGTATCGTACACGGCTTCCGGCTTGATCTTGCGCCCGCGCAGGTACCCGGCGCATTGTCCAAGTGCTTGTGGATGGCTGATGGCTTTTTTGATATCTTTGATCTTGACACCTGGCAGAGCAATCAGGCAATGCCGGACGCGCAGCAAATATTCCCCGGTAATGTGCAAATCATGATGCAGAAACAGGTCATAATTCTGATGGATGCTGCCCGCCAAGGAGTTTTCGATGGGGATAAGAGCCGCATCACACCTCCCCGAATTTACCGCTTCGAACACCGCGTCGAACGACTCACACGGGAGTGTGTCCACCTTGCCGTAATAATTTAATACTGCTTCTTCACTATATGCGCCTGGTTCACCCTGGAATGCTACCTTCATATTCATCTCCGTTTGCACTCTAAATGGTAATATAGAAACCCTATTTGCACGTCATTACTTGCGCACTATTGCCGTTCAACCCACTCCACGATCTTCCGAAAGCCCGCTTCCACATCCTCTTCTGAGGCGGCGATGGTCATGCGGATAAAGCCTTCGCCCTGTTCGCCAAACGCAGAGCCGGGGACAAGTCCCACGCCTTCCTCTTCCAATATTTTCTCACACATTTCTACAGATGACATCTTTAATGCTCGCAGATCGAGGAAAAAATAGAAAGCACCCTGCGGCGGAATGACTTTGACCTTCTCACTTTCGAGTTCGTGCGAGAGGCGAATTACCAGATCACGGCGGCGGCTGTAGGCGGCGCGCATTTCGGCGGTGACGTCTTGTATCTTCGGGTCGGTCAGTGCAAAGGTCGCGGCTTTTTGAATGAAGGGAGCCACACAAGTAATGGAATTCTGCCCCGCTTTCAACGCATTCTGGATGACACGCGCAGGTGCAGCAAGAAAACCCACACGCCAGCCGGTCATGGCATAGGACTTGGACAAACTGTTGACGAGCAACGTGCGTTCCTTCGCGCCTTCAAAGTCTGCGGCGCAGGTGGGTTTGCCTTCGTAATACAGACTTCCATACACTTCATCGCTGACGATCCAGAGGTTGTGTTGCTTTGCGAAGTCTTGTAATTTTTGCAGATATTCACGTGAAGGGAATGCGCCGGTCGGGTTGGAGGGATAGTTCAAGACGATGACGCGTGTCTTCGGGGTTAACGCTTTCAACCAAGATTCAAATTGAGGGACGAATCCGTTTTCGGCGGGGGCAGGGACGCGGATCACATTTCCGCGCAGCATGATTGCCATGTTGGAATGAGTTGCCCACGAAGGGTCGGGGATCAACACATCATCACCGGGATTCAAAATGGATTGCATGGCTGTGTAATAGGCATGAATGCCGCCGTGCGTGACAAGAATCTCCGAAGCGGGATCATAGGTCACGCCTTCATCACGTTGGAGTTTGGCAGCGATGGCTTTACGCAGTTCGAGCGTGCCCACAGAAGGACCGTAATGCGTGTGCCCTTCCTGCATGGCTTTGAATGCGGCTTCGGCAATGGCGGGATGTGTGCCGAAATCCGGGTCGCCGACCTGCAAGCCGACGATCTTATGTCCGCTGGCTTTGAGCGCGAGGATACGGTCTGCCATGGCGACGGTGGCAGATTGGCGGATGAGGTCGAATTGTGTGTTGAGGTTCTGCATGGGGTGAGTGTATCAAAGAAATAAAAATCCCGTCAACAAATGGACGGGATCTTATTGATCAATCAGGGTAGGGGCGACCCGCCCGGCGAGAGCAGATCTCTCTGTTCTGCATGGAAGGGTCGCCCCTACTTTGTTATCGGTTTCGCATTTTTTCGTAGAGCGGTTTGAGGCGGGTGTACATATATTTATAAACGCCCGAATACAACTCGTTGTATCGTTCGTGAGTCTTTTTATCCGGCTCGAAGGTATCGCGGACATGAGTCATCTCGCGGATGGCGGTGGGGAAATCTTTGTGAATGCCAACGCCGACGGCTGCGTCGATGGCGGCACCGAGACCGGAGGCTTCATAAATATGCGGACGCGAAGCAGGCAGACCAAAGACATCGGCGGTGAGTTGCAGTGCCGCGTCTGATTGGCTGCCGCCGCCTGCGACACGCAACTCGGTGATGCGCACGCCGCTGCGTTTTTCCGTCCGTTCGGAGGCTTCGCGCAAGGCGTAGGCAAGTCCTTCGAGGATGGCGCGATAGAGATGGGCGCGGGTATGCACGTCACTAAAACCGATGACGGCGCCGCGCGCTTCGGGTCCGGGGAAGACCAAGCCGGGAGACCAATATGGTTGCAGGATCAAACCATCTGAGCCGGGCGGGACGGAACGCACGAGTTCGTCGAACAAGGCTTCGGGTTCGATGCCGCGTTCGTCGGCGATATTCTGTTCGCGCAGACCGAATTGCTGTTTGAACCAGGTCACCATCCAATAGCCGCGATTGATGCCGATCTCAAAGTTATAGGCGGCAGGCACGGCGGCGGGATAAGGAGGCAGCAATGGAATGACTTCGATATATTTTTTGTGCGTGGTGTTGATGGTGGCGGTCGTGCCGTAACTCAAGCAGGCGACGTTCGGTTCGAGACAGCCCGCGCCGAGGACTTCGGTGGCTTTGTCGGCGGCGGCGGCGATGAGCGGGAGTCCCTGCGGGATGCCGGTGGCAGATGCGGCTTCGGCGGAGATTCCGCCCAAAGGCGACGCCGCAGGTACGAGGTCAGGCAGGATGCGTTTGTCCATCGGGACGGCTTGCCATTTCCAATCCCAAGACTTTGCCCATGTCAACGCTTTGTAATCGAAGGGAATGTATCCGACCTGACTTGAAACCGAATCAACGAATTGACCGACGAGGCGGTAGACGAGGTATCCCGATAGAAGCAGATACTTGTGCGTGTCGTTCCAGACTTCGGGCTGGTGCGTGCGGATCCAGTTGCACTCCGCTTCGGCTTGGAGATAGGCGACAGTTTCGGATGCGCCCGCGACGGCGAACGCTGCGCCCCACAACCCGCTGACAGGTTTCAATCCTTCGGTGCGACGCTGGTCAAGCCAAACCATGGCGGGACGAAGCGGCTTGCCATTCTTATCGACGTTGATGACCGTGCCGCGCTGGGTGGTGACCGCAACCGCCGCAATGGATGATTTATCCACACCTTGCGCCCACAATCCCTGACAGGCTTCACAGACCGCGCGCCAGAAGACATCGGGGTCTTGCTCGGCGAGACCGGGCGCGGTGGAGTAATACGGTTCGATGGGCACGCGCTGTTTGGCGAGCAGAGTTCCACGCGGGTCGAACAACAATGCGCGGACGGATTGTGTGCCGTTGTCTATGGCGAGGATGTTTTCGGGCATGTCAACTCCATTTACCACGAAGGGTCACAAAGGTACACAAAGGTTTTTTCCTTTGTGACCCTTTGTCTACTTTGTAGTTTAAAAAGATTTCAGTTTAATCCGTAAGCGCGTTTCCACAATTCAGTGTATTCGTTTACTTCTTTAGCCCAACGATCATCATCCCAACCAAGTTCGGGCTGGACGATGGTGCAGATGCGTGGGAGCAAATCCAATCCGCCGTTGGTTGCGAGCAGACCGAGACGCACGCGGCGCAGGAGCAGGTCATCGAGATGGACGACACCTTCCGCGCGCGCAGCTTGACGCAATTCCTCCCAAAGATACGGTGTGTTGGGAATGAACTCGTGCGAGCAATCGGCGATGAATAACGGTGCTGATTCTATCCCATAACGTGCGAGCAGGCGTAATTGTTGAGCTGGATGCAGATTTGAATCTTTGAAAAGGGTATCCGTTTCAGCCGGGAAGGAATCGAGCACAGGCGTGTTGACATCGAAAGCGACATGACCGAGATATTTGCGCGCGGCTTTGAGCGCGTCACGCGCCATGATGCGGAAGGTGGTCAACTTGCCGCCGCTGACGGTGAGCAGACCATTCTCGTCCCAGATGGCGTGCTCGCGCGATTCCTTCGACGGGTCGGCTTTGCCCGTATCGACAACGGGACGCAGCCCCGAGAACGTGGACATGACATCCTTGAAATCGAATTCCTGCGCGGGGAAAACGAAGCGCAAGGCTTCCATCAAATATTCGGCTTCGGCGGAACTGATGGACGGGTCGGTTTGAATGCCTGTTTTGTGATCGACATCGGTCGTGCCGAAGAGGATCGCGCCTTCCCAGGGAATCGCCATCACGGGTCGTCCATCACGCGGATGCAGGAACGAGACAGCGCGCGTGATGGGCAAGCGATGGAACGGCAAGACCAGATGACTTCCGCGCAGGGGGCGCATTCTTGGTTTTTGTTGGATCTTCCCGCGTAATTCATCTGCCCATGCGCCCGTGGCATTGATGACCACCTTAGCGCGGACTTCGGTTTGGCGTTCGGTTTCGCCTGAGGTGTCACGCAAGACCACGCCGCAGACTTGTCCGCTTTGAGTTCGCAGCAGCGAATCGACGCGGGCGTAGTTCAAGGCAACTCCCCCATCCTTCACCGACTCACGCAAGAGACGCAAGACCAAACGCGCGTCGTCGGTGTTGGCGTCGAAGTAGCGATAGCCGCTGCGCATGGCGGGTGTGGTCAACACGGGACATAACTCGCGCATGTCGTCGAGATCATAGGAACGATGTGTCCACTGTCCCGCCATAATGTCGTAGATGGTCAACCCCGCGCCAAAGACCCAACCGGGCATTTTGTCACCTTGCAGGCAGGGATACAAAAAGCCGAGACGGTTGACCAATCCGCGACCTTGCTTCAAAAGATATTCGCGTTCGCGTACCGATTCAAGCGTCACTTTGACCTGTGCGTTCTTTAAATAGCGTAATCCGCCGTGAACCAACTTCGAGGAACGGCTGGAGGTGCCCGATGAAAAATCGTCCGCTTCGATGAGCAAGGCGCGTAGTTTGGTGCGCGCTGCTTGACGCAAAATCCCTGCGCCCGTGATTCCGCCGCCGATGATGATCAGATCCCAGGGCTGGTTCAGCTCAGCCCAGATTGTGTTGCGCCAACCGTATGTCCACTGCATATTTCATTCCTTGGTGAATTTCTGAAAAGCCTGATCTCTTGACCACAAAGCCGCGAAGACGCTAAGACTCAAAGAGTAAAAATACATTGTGACTTCGTGACTTCGAGCCTTTGTGGTCTGGTTTCAGATCCTTTCTCGATCGATCTATCTTCTAAATCAATTTTCCAGGGTTCATCATCCCATCGGGATCGAACGACTGGATGACCGCACGCATGGCGTCTATGCCGAGCGTGCCTTTTTCGACGGGGAGATATTTGGCGTGATCCATGCCGACGCCATGCTGATGAGAGATCGTCCCGCCGTATTTTTGCAGGGTCAGGCTGGCTTGATGTTTCATGTCAGACCAGCGCGCGAGTAACTCATCCGAGTCGGAAGGTCGTCTGAAGAGATAGGTGGTGTAAATGCTCGCACCGTCACGATAGACGTGCGAGAGATGCGAGAATGCCAGCACGTTTTCGTCCTGCTTCGCCATCGCGTCTACGATGGATTGCGGGATCGCCTTCGACGCCTCACGCACCTGCGACCACGGCAGCGCGGTTTCGAGCGTGTCAATTGCCACACCTTTTTCCCATAATGTATTTCGCAGATATGGAGAAAGGAAGCGGCTCTTCTCCCACGTATGCCCGACGATGGTGCCGACCACCAGTCCGCCGTGTTTGCGGCAGACCGCGCCGACATCACCGCGCGTGCGGTTGAACAGTTTGCGCGACCCCGTCAGACCGAACATAAGCAGACAGCGCGTGTCGCCGTAGCCGATCATCCGCAAGCCGCGATCTGCCATGCCGACCCAACTCTTGCCCGAAAGGATGAGCGTAGTCTCGGTCTCTAGCGGGTTGCTTAGTCGCAGCATGGATACGGGCAATTCATTTTGGACAATTTCCCGCACCGCGTCTGAACCTTGCTCCCAAGTGGGGAAGAAAACGCCGAAGAAGGATTCCACCTCAGGCAAGCGCCTCACGCGGACTTTCGCCTGAGTGACCACCCCCAGCCTTCCCTCTGACCCGAGCACCATCTCGCGCACATCCATGCCTGCCGCCGTGGCAGGGACAGGTTTGATCTCCATTTGTCCGCGCGGCGTTTCGAGCAAGCCACCCGCGAAGAGACTTTCGATCTTGCCGTAGCGGTACGACTGCTGTCCGCTGGAGCGGGTGACGATCCAACCGCCGAGCGTAGAATACTCCCACGACTGCGGGAAATGCCCGAGGGTATATCCGCGTGATTTAAGTTGTTCTTCCAATTGAGGACCCGCCACGCCCGCCTGAAAATTCGCCAGCCGACTCGTTTCATCGAGTTCGAGCAGTTTGGTCATTTTTTCGAGCGAGAGACTCAACACGGGTCTGTCGTTTGGGCAGGGTGTGATGTGACCGACCACACTCGTCCCGCCGCCGTAAGGGATGATCTGCGCGCCTGCGTCTTTGGCATACTTTAACAAGCCGCGAACATCTTCATCGGATTCGGGGAATGCCACGCCATCAGGGAAAGAGTTAACGCGTCCATAACGCATGTCCACCCAGTCGTGCGTGGACTGTCCGCGAGCGTGCATGAGTCGTTCTTCGGCAGAAGTGTCCACAAGCGGGTGGGCGGGCAGACGAGATTCACTCACAGCCGAGAGAACACTCTCTTTGGTCGCATCCGGTTTCGGGTCGAGTTGACCGAGGCGCTTTGTCAAATAATCAAGTGCAGATTGCGGCACGGGATAATCCGTGTTCACATTTCCCCATCCATTCCAGCGTTTCATAAGGTCTCCTTTGTAGCGCAAGATGACATCTTGCGCTACGACGATTTCTTCCATTGCGCGAGGCTTTCGTTCATCACATCGCGCGTGAGGGTTTCGGCTTTGAGGTAGGCGTTCTTTTTTGCGCACGCAAGCAACTCGGTGTAATAGGCGCGTGAACGTTCGCGGTTTTCAGCCGTCACAAAATAATGTTCCGCCATCACGTGGTACATGCCTTGGAAACTGTTGAGCAGCAAACGGAAGATGGGATTCGCCGCGCGCAAGGTGAGAAGATGATGCACCTCCCAATCGGCATCGGAGAATGCAGTGGGAGTGTCTTCGATAGACTCGAACTTGGCGAGCAACGCCGCGATCTCTGCCGCTGACGACTCCATTGCCTGACGGGTGTACGCCGGTGCGAGCAAAACGCGAATCTCTAAAAGGTGCGACACAAAATCGGGTGTTTGCTGCGCGGGCATTTGCGCCAGGGTCGAGAGCACGCCCATGCTGCCTTCCAGCCAGTAATCACGGACGCGCGTGGGTTTGCCGTGTTGGATGTCGAGCCAGCCGTCGCGGGCGAGTCTTTGCAGGGCTTCGCGCAAAGTTGGGCGGGTGACGCCGATCTGCGCAGCAAGGTCACGCTCGCCGGGCAAATAACTGTTGACAGCAAAACGCCCGCTCAGGATCGCATCGAGGAGTCTTTGCTCGGCGATCTCGGCGGGCTTTTGGATGGGCTTCCATTTGTTCATGGGACTCCTAACTGGTAAGTGGTCTTACCAGTTAGAGTATACGATATTTCGGGAATGGAGTCAACATAACGAAAATAAAACTCCCGCCGGTTGGCGGGAGGAACAGTCTATTCGGTAAATGGAGTTACTGGAGGCGGAGGTTCGGGGCTCCGCACAGGCAACAGGAACGAGAAAACGCTGCCCTCCCCTTCCTTGCTTTCCACCCAGATGCGTCCGCCGTGCATTTCCACCATCACCTTTGCCACGGAGAGACCGAGTCCCATGCCGCCGTGCCGGCGTGTGAGATGGGATTCGACCTGATAGAAACGGTCGAAGACGTGGGGCAAATCGACAGACGGGATGCCAATGCCGTCATCGCGCACAGAGACTTCGACATAATCCGGGTGTTGTTCGCCGCGCACGATCACTTCGCCGCTTTCGTTGGTAAACGTAATGGCATTCTTCAATAAATTGCTTAACACAATGGCGATCTTGCCACCGTCAATATCCACCCACAGGTCATGCCCCGGTTCAACTTCCTTTTTGAGGGCAACGCCTTTCTTTCTCGCCATCTCATGGAAGGAAGCGGACACGTCTTCAATGATGCGCGCAATGGACACGCGTCGTGAACGTATCAGCGCCCCACCGCTTTGGTAGTTATCCACGCTGGTCAGGTTTTCGATGATCTCCTTCAACCTGCCCGCGTTGCGGATGATGGCATCCACCTGCTCACTATAGTCGTCGGAGAGCAGTTCCTTTAGGAAGGTCGCGTGACCGAGGATCAAGCCCAACGGGGTACGCAGCTCGTGGGATGTGATGGCGATAAATTCACTCTTCAGCCGGTCCAGTTCGCGCGCTTCATCCTGCGAGGTGAGAATGTTCTTTTCCAGCAGATCGGCTTGCATGGCAGTAGAGGAAAGAGCAGCCAGGGCTTCGAGGATGCGAATATCCTCGCCGGTATAATCTTCCTTCTTGTTGAAAACCTCGAAGACCCCCACCGGCTTTCCGTGGACGAGAAGCGGAACCGCCAAAATGGAACGCGTGGTAAAACCGGCGATTTCGTCGATCCTCTTGTAGTGACGCGGATCCTGGCTGACATCGTCGATTGCCAGCGGCTGGACGTTCAGGAACACCCAGCCAGCAACGCTCCCATTCAGGGGTACGCGGGCGGAATGGATGGCATCCCGATGAAACCACGGCACGAACTTAAAGTGAAATTCCTGGGCGACTTCATCAAACTCCAGCAGGGAAGCGCTGTCGCTCCCGGTCAACTCTGTCGCAGCGGAAAGAAGCGTCTGAAGGTAGGTTTCCAAATCCACTTGGGAACCTAGGCTGCGGGTCACTTCCAGAAGGCGGGTCAGAATTTTGTCCTGGTCTACGGCCATAATTACCTACAGTAAGATTATACTTCACGGGTATATCTGGAATGCGGACCCGCATTCAGACAACAAGGAAATTGTAATTAAACACAAGGAGAATTTTCATGGCAAACAAGAAAAAAGTGCGTGTGGCGATCATTGGGGTGGGAAATTGCGCATCCTCCCTCGTGCAGGGCGTTCAGTTCTACAAGAATGCAAAAAATGACGATGTCATTCCCGGCATCATGCATCCGCAATTGGGCGAGTACCACATCCGCGATATTGAATTCACCCTGGCGATCGATATCAACGCCACCAAGGTCGGCAAGGATTTGTCCGAAGCCATCTTTGCCGAGCCGAACAACACCTACAAATTCTGTGATGTGCCACACCTCAATGCGCCTGTCGTGCGCGGCATGACGCATGACGGTTTGGGCAAATACCTCAGTCAGGTCATCGAAAAAGCGCCCGGTTCCACTGCCGACATTGTGCGCCTGCTCAAAGAATCCAAGACCGAAGTCGTCATCAGCTTCCTACCCGTCGGCTCGGAGATGGCAACCAAATGGTACGTGGAGCAGATCATCGAAGCGGGCTGTGCTTTCGTCAACGGGATTCCCGTTTTCATCGCTTCGTCTGAATACTGGGGCAAGCGCTTCGCCGATGCCGGTCTGCCCATCCTCGGCGACGACATCAAGAGTCAGGTTGGGGCGACCATCGTCCACCGTGTGCTGACCAGCTTGTTCGTCGATCGCGGCGTGAAGATCGACCGCACCTACCAGCTCAACTTCGGCGGCAATACCGACTTCCTCAACATGCTCGAGCGTGAACGTCTCGAAAGCAAAAAGATTTCCAAGACCAACGCCGTCACCAGCATGATTCCCTACGAGATCGACCCCGGCAACGTCCATGTCGGTCCGAGCGACCATGTGCCCTGGCTCACCGATCGCAAGTGGTGCTACATTCGCATGGAAGGCACGACCTTTGGCGAAGTGCCGCTCAACCTCGAACTCAAACTCGAAGTGTGGGACAGCCCCAACTCCGCCGGCGTGATGATCGACGCCATCCGTTGCGCCAAGATCGCGCTCGACCGCGAGCTTGCCGGTCCCATTGTCGGTCCATCCTCCTACTTCTTCAAGACCCCGCCCAAACAATTCAAGGACGAGATCGCAAGACAGAAAGTGGAAGATTTCGTCTCTGGTAAAAGCGACGAATAAATTACAAATGGATGATGAGGCGCTTGCGCGAGCAGGCGTCTCTTTTTTTCGAGTAGAATTCGACGCATGAAATTCCGCTTCATTCTGACCCTCAGCCTGCTGGCTGTCCTATTGGCTTCCTGTCAACCCGCAGCCCCCACCCCCGACCCTTCCATCGCCATGACCGCCGCCATCGAAACCGCATTCGCAGAGATCAACCAACCCACCGCCACCCTCGCGCCCACCGATACGCCCATCCCCACTGCAACTGTCCCGCGTACACCACCCGCGCTGCCAGGAGCATATCAAACTTCCTTATTAAACCCCGAAGCCCTGCCGCGCAGTTATGTAGCAGATTCCTGCCAGTATCTGAAAAACAAATGGGACTCGACCAAGTCTCTACCCGGCACGGTGGTGATGGTCATCATGTCACACCGCATCGACAGCGATGCGACCACCTCCAATGCGGGCACTACAACGATTGCCGCACGAGACCTCAAACGGCTGATGGATGACTTCCACGAATTGGGCTTCCAAGCCATCAACATGCAGCAAATGGCAGACTTTATGTACGACAATGCCAAGATCCCCCAGCGTTCCTTCCTCTTTATCGTGGATGACCGCGCCGGCAGCCGGTCAAAATATGATGACCACTTCCGCACCTATTACGATCAATGGGGCTGGCAAATCGTGAACGCCTATATCGGAATCGATGAAAGACCCGACCTTTGGGCAGAACATGCTGCTCTGGGCGCCGAAGGCTGGGTGGATTTCCAAGCCCATGGCTACATCCACAACATTCCCATCAACGAAGGTTCTACAGACGATTTCATCACCTCTGAGATGGGCGGCGTGATCAACACCTTCCAAAAATATTTCAACAAGACGCCCATCGCCTATATCTGGCCTGGCGGCGGATTCTCAAAACGCGCTGTGGAAATCGGCACGGGACTTGGCTACAAACTCGGATTCACCGTCAATCCACGCGGACCGGTGATGTATAACTGGGTTCCACAGGCAGACGCGTACAGCACCTCCAATCCTCTCGCCATTCCTGAAACCCCAGCGGGCAACCCGTTGATGACCCTTCCCCGCTATATGGATATCAACGCCCGCGATAATTTGGGCAATGTCGTTGCCATCAGCGACGAAGCCGCTGCCTACGCGCAAGCAAACAAAGCCATTGAACTGGAATACTACGACATCGTCTGCGCACCCACATACGGACCCATGCCTTAATTTAAAGCAGACTGCGGGCGGTGCCCGCAGTCTGCCATCTAAATCTGGTTTACAATTCCCACTGTATGCAACCGATACGAAATAACATTCAGCGGATCGTTTTACGGTCTGCCCTCATTATTGCGATTGTCTCCATTCTGGTGTCGTGCCAATTGACGCCAACTCCGGCGCAACCCTCCCCTCCCACAGTCGAAGCGACACTGCCCCACCTGCCCGAGACGTTTCAAACCACATTCTTAAATCCCCTTGATGTGCCTCGCGACTATGTTGAGGAGACCTGCCGTTATTTGAAGAATAAATGGAATCCACTGAGCGCCGAGCCCGGAACGATTGTGATGCCCATTCTCATCGAAAATATCGTCCCCGGCACAGCCGACCTGCCGGGAAGCGTCAACGAGGGAACGTTCATGGAGTTGATGGATCAACTCCATGGTCAGGGGTTTGAAGCGATCACTCCCAAGGAATTCCAGGCATTCATGGAGCGCAATGTGAAAATCCCCCCGCGGTCCATCTTCATCATCCAGGATGGCAATCAAAATACGGCGTATTACGACCGATATTACGGTGAGTACTTTGTGAATTGGGGGTGGGTGGTGGTGAATGGCTGGATCAGCGAACCCGATATTTCCCCGACCTTGTTGGAAGAGAACCGCATCCTCGAAACATTGGGCTTCGTCGATCACCAGGCTCGTGGTGTAACGCCGGATACCATCCTTTCGGATGAAACCGCGAAAAGTGTCCTTGCGCGCGAGCTGCAGGGATCGGTAAATGGGTTTGCAGAACACTTCGCCAAAACACCGACGGTCATGGTCTGGCAAAACGGCGGGTTTGGCATTCGCCCGGTTGAAGTGGCGCGCCAGCTGCGGTTCAAACTGGGTTTCACAGCCAACGCACGCGGACCGGTCATGTACAATTGGGTGCCGCTTGCCGATAACCCCGACCCATCCCGACCGGATTTGCTCCCTGAAGGGCGTATTGGCGATCCGTTGATGACGCTGCCCACCTACTCTCCGCAAGAGGCGTTGCTGGCAATCGATACTGTCCGTCAGATCGGCAAGGAAGCGGCAGCGTATGAACTGGCAAACAAAGAGATGGAACACAAATATTATGAGATCGTATGTGAGCCAACCTACGGTCCCATGCCCACCCCATAATCCAGGAGGTACTCCATGTCTGACTGCATCTTTTGCAAGATCATCTCTGGTGAAATCCCCAGCACCAATGTCTACAAGGACGAACAAGTGACCGCCTTCCGCGACATTAACCCCGCCGCGCCAACTCATGTCCTGATCGTCCCGAACAAGCACATTGACTCGGTCAACATGATAATGGTGGATGACGAACCGCTAATCGGGCATCTCTTTTTCGTGGCGAAGCAACTCGCTGCGCAGGAGGGCATCTCTGAGGGCGGCTATCGCCTCATCATCAACACTGGCGCCGAAGCCGGGCAGACCGTGTTCCACATCCACCTGCACCTTCTGGGCGGCGGTCCCATGAAGCATCCCATGGGATAAATTCCCCACACAATCAAAGAGTCTCATGGAATCCACCTACAAAAACCACGAACAGATCGAACAATCCTACAACTCTGCAAGTTGGATCTTCCGCGCCATCGCCATCATGGCGATCATCAACGCGGTCCTTGCCTATCTTTGGGTCAGCAGTTACTTCCCGATCGGTCTGGGCTTCACCCAAATCATCGCAGCCATTCAAATCGTTTTCCAAGACGTGCCGGACTTGGACACAACGAGGCTCGCTCTCGGCGTTGTACTGTATTTGTTGATCGTGGGCATTTTTGCGCTCTTAAGTCTTTATGTCAAAAAGCAGATCAAGTGGGCATTTCTGGCAGGGAGCATCTTTTACCTGCTCGACACGGTTATCGTTATTTTCCTGAGGGATTATCTTGCGCTTGCCTTTCACGGGTACTTCCTCTATCGCCTCTGGCTGGACTGGCAGGGCATCCGAAAACCGACCCCAGCCCACACCCCGTAATTCCATCGAGCGGCGATACGCCGCTCGATCTATGAAACCGGAGAGAGAACATGCCCGAACGAGAAATCTATTTATTATCCCCGCGTTTACTCAGCCCGGAAACCATTGCCGTGGCATTCGCAAAAACCTCGCGCTCCCCTGAATCCTTCCGCGAGATCGCCGCTGAGTTGAGCGATGAAAAGTCCGCGCAGTTCCACGAGAAATGGGTCGTGGGATATGGTCACGCCTCGGTGGCGGAACATGCCGTGCTGCATCTCGCTTTTGAAAACGTCTCGCGCGTTGCCATTGAAACCATCGAAAGCAACCGCCTCGCATCCTATACCGAAAAATCCACCCGCTATCAAAAATGGGGACCTGACGATTTTACGATTCCACCAGAATTAGAGGGACATCCCCTGCGCGATGAATTCATCGCCACCGTGCGCCTCCTTTTCTCGACGTATGCCGAGTCGCTCGAACCGACAAAGAATCTCATCGTCGAGCGGACTCCACGCCGCGAGAATGAATCGGACGAGGCCTACGACCGCCGCATCCGCTCACAATACGTGGACAGGTGCCGCTTCCTCCTGCCCGCCGCCGCCAACGCCAACGTCGGCATGACCGCCAATGCGCGCGTCATCGAAATGACCATCCGCAAGATGCTCTCGCACCCGCTCGAAGAAGTGCGCCAGATCGGCGAAAAGATGAAGGAAGTTTCCAAAGCCGAAACGCCGACACTGGTCAAATACGCCGACGCAAATGAATATGTGGTGGAGACAATAAAGGAATTCAATAGTAAAAGGGGGAAAGCAGAAAGCGGACAGTCCGGCTGGTGTTCACTGATCGACTACGACAAAGACGGTGAAAAGAAAATCCTTGCGGCGGCACTGTATCGCTTCGATGAGATCCCCTATGCCGATTCGTTGAAATATGTGAAATCTCTAAAGAAAAAAGAAAGAGAACAACTCGCCGCGTCTTTGCTTGGCAAACTTGGCAAATATGATATTCCCCTGCGTGAGTTGGAATATTCCACCTACACCTTCGACCTTGTCATGGATCAGGGCGCGTACGCCGAGTTCAAACGTCACCGCATGATGACCCAGACCCCGCAGCGATTGACGACGCGGCTCGGATACACGACTCCGCTGCTTATAACGGAAGCAGGCTTCGGGTCCAAGTACGAGGCGGCAATGGAAGCAGCAGACAAGATGTATGAGAAACTCCACACCTTCAATCCCGATGTCGCACAATACATCGTCCCGAATGGATTCAACCGCCGCGTGCTGGCGCAATTCAACCTGCGCGAGGCATTTGCGTTCTGCCAGTTGCGGACTGCCGCCAACGCGCATTTCTCCATCCGTCGCGTGGCGCAAAAGGTGCATGAGGATATTTCGCGGGTGCATCCGCTGTTGTCAAAATATATGAAACTGCGCGAAGAGACCTGGCAAAGCGTGGAAGAAAATTATTTCTCAAAGATATAAAGACCCCCCCGAGGTTTTTTTAGACCTCGGGGGGTTATGTTTAATCGTCGTCTTCGTCTTTCTTTTTTCCAAAGACCACATCAATGCGTTCCATGATCTCCGGCGTGATCTTTTCGGCGATCTCGCCTGCCTTCATGTTCTCATGCATCTGCTCCACACGACTGGCACCCGTAATGACCGTGCTCACAAAGGGATTCTTCAAGCACCAGGCAATTGCCAACTGCGACATGGTCGCGCCAAGTTCCTTTGCAATGGGCTCCAGTGCAGCAACTTTAGCAAGTTTGTCCTGATCGGTCAGGCGGTTGGCAAGCCATTCGTACCCCTTGAGCGCGCCGCGACTGTCCTTCGGAATGCCCTTATTGTATTTACCCGAAAGCATGCCCGAAGCCAGCGGACTCCATGTCGTCGAGCCATAGCCATATTCTTTATAGAAGCGCACGTAATCGCCTTCAAGCCGTCCGCGCTCGAACAGGTTGTATTGCGGCTGTTCGACAACCGGCTTGTGCAAATGATGCCGTTCCGCGATCTGAATGGCTTCGATGATCTCTGAAGCCGCCCACTCAGACGTACCCCAGTACAACGCCTTGCCCCACTCGATGATGTTGTGCATCGCCCAGACGGTTTCTTCGATGGGCGTGGTTGGGTCGGGTCGGTGACAGTAGATCAGATCCACATAATCGAGTTGAAAACGCTTCAAGGCATCATTCGCGCCCTCGATCAGGCGTTTGCGGTTGAGCGTATTCTTCTCATTGACGTTATCATGCAGCCCCCAATAGATCTTGGTGGAAACCAGATAACTTCCACGCCGCCAGCCCAACTTCTTGAGCGATTCACCCATCACCTCTTCCGACTTGCCCCCCGCGTACGCTTCAGCGTTGTCGAAAAAGTTTACACCATGATCGTACGCTGCCGCCATCATCTCCACCGCCGATGCCACGCCCGCCTGGTTATGAAATGTGACCCATGAGCCAAACGATAATTCACTGACTCGAATCCCCGTTTTACCCAGATGACGATACTTCATTGTTCCTCCGAAAGTTTGTTTATCGTGCCTATTATAATCATCCCATGCGAAAAACCCTGCTTGTTTGCAGCCTCCTGCTGAGCGCCTGTCAACCCGCATCTGCGGCGCCCGCTCAAAACACAGACGGATCACTCCAGCCCTACCTTACCAGCACGCCCGTAGCCACTTCCACGCCAAACCTGCTCATCATTGTTGAAACGCCCCAACCCACCAGCACCATGCAGGTCTACGTCATCGAATCGGGAGATACCGTCAGTGAGATCGCGGAAAAGTTCAAGATCCAACAATCGGATTTGCTGGCGGCGAACCCGGACCTGAACCCAAACGCGCTCACCATCGGGGAAACGATATTCATCCCAGACCCATCTGCCCAACTCGCCGCCGCTTCAACTCCCACCCCGGTACCTGCTCCTGTGACCCAGGCAGTTTGCCACCCATCGGCAGATTCGGGCGTCTGGTGCTTTGCGCTGCTCCAAAACAACAGCACATTGGTTTTGGAGAATATTTCTGCACAAATCACATTATTGGATGAAAGCAACAATATCATCGCCAGCAAAACCGCTTTCCCCATTCTGGATGTCATCCCGCCAAACTCGTCGCTGCCGGTGTATGTTTATTTCCCAAACACTCCCGCAGACGTGACTCCGCAGATCCAATTGCTGAGCGCCATGCAAAGCGACCTCTCCAGCCGCCTGCCTGCCATGCTGAACAACACTGTCGCACAGATCGATTGGGACGGCAAGTCGGCTCAGGTGAGCGGATTGGTGATCCTGCCTGCGGAATCAAACGCCGCGAACCAGGTTTGGGTCGCGGCGGTGGCGTACGATCAAGATGGAACCGTGGTGGGCGTTAAGCGATGGGAGGGCGGAGCGCTCCAGCCCGGAGGGTCGATCCGCTTTGAGTTTCAAGTATCCAGCCTCGGCGGAGTCATCGAAGCGGTGGAATTCGCAGTACAAGTGCGTTAGCCCCATCCGGCCTTACCACCTCCCCAAAATACAACGGTAATTCTGTCGAATTTTTTTGGGGGCTGTGTGGGGTGTCTATTTCCCATCCAACCACATATAACGCTCCATTGGAACCGAGATCGGCGTGAAGATGTATCCCTTCACGTACGATTGCACAAGTTCATACGAGAGCGAGTGCGTGGTGAAAAGCACGGCGGCATCGTCCACGATCATCCGCTCGGCTTGCTGATACATGTCGATGCGTTTCGTTACATCGCGTTCGACACGCGCGGCTTCGAGCAGGGCATCAAGCGCAGGGTTGGAGTACCCACCGTGGTTTTGCGCTGAGCCGCTGTGGAAGAGCACGTCCGCAAAGTTTTCGGGGTCGGGGTAATCGGCACACCAGCCGCCGTCAAAAATCTGACCGTGATTGCCGGAAAAGACCTGTTCATAGTAGAAGTTGTAATCGAGATTTTCGACCTTGATGGTCACACCCAGATTTTGCTCCCACATCTCTGCCAGCGCCGCCACATTCCCGCCGATGTAACTTCCGATGCCCGCATTGGTGTAAATGATCTCAGGCAAACCTTCGGGACCACCGTATTTGGATTGTTCGAGCAACTCACGCGCCTGAGCCGGGTCGTAGGGCAACCCTTTCAGGTCATAACTAAAACCGGGCAAGCCAGGCGGATACAAACCCACCGCAGGCAGCAATAAATCTCGATACAGCACATCGATGTAACGCTCACGGTCGAACGCCATGCTAAACGCCTTGCGGACATTCGAATCATCGAACGGCGGACGAGTAGCGTCGAAGACCACATACCCTGTGCAGAGATTAACTCCCGTGACGAGATTGGCGTTCAACGGTTCCGTGGGATTCAACATGCGCTCGGCGGAGAATAACCCCACGCCAGCCACATCCACTTCGCCGGTCTCAAACAGGCGCACATCGTCACCCGCGTACAACTTGACGACCACATACGGGATGGATGGCGCGCCGAGATAAAAATCCTGGTTGGCTTCGTACAGAATATATTCGTAGGATTTCCATTCGGTCAACTTATACGGACCTGTCCCGTTCGGCTGCAGCACCCACTCCTCCCCGACAGAAA
The DNA here is from genome assembly GCA_002343775.1 of Anaerolineales bacterium UBA2395. GTDB lineage: Bacteria > Chloroflexota > Anaerolineae > Anaerolineales > Villigracilaceae > Villigracilis. Next base: position 99,601 of record DDSH01000031.1, on the reverse strand, counting down.
CGTTGTTCCGGTCAACGATGAAGGCAGTCGGGAAGGTCAACTTCATGATGAAGTAAGGCTTGGGCGCATCGATCGTGACTTGAAGCGTTTTCTTGTCAATAACCTTCAACCCGCTGATGGTTGTCGCTTCGCCAAATGCCATCTCGCGCACCCCAACAATATCGCCCAAATAGGTCAATACCGTGTCCGAAGCCAATTCTGGGCTGGCGGCACGTTCCCACGAGAAGACCACATCCTGCGCCGTGACATCGCGTCCGTCGTGAAATTTTGCATTCTCGCGAATATGGAAGGTGTACACCGTTCCATCCGCGCTGACATCCCAGGTTTCGGCGAGGTCAGGCGCGAGATTCAGATGCGGGTCGAGAGAGACGAGTCCGCTAAAGACGAGTTTATCCCCCGAGCTGTAGGTGGTGGCGGGGTCATAATCTCGCAGGTTGGCAGATTCGCCGCCACTGTACACCAACGCCTGTTCGAACGGAATCCCGATCTGCAACGCCAACGCATCCGGCACGCTGGCACTCAGGAATAATGATGCAAAGATCGCCAGCAAGGTGAAACTCAGGAAGATCTTTTTGGTACTGCGAGACAATCGACTCCAAACATTGAGGTTAGACATGATCGCCTCCTTTGGTGTTTCCACGTCGTAATACAACTCCGAGCACGATCACACCAACGATGAGCAGCAACATCAGGCAGAAACAGAGGAGTGCCACGGTCAACAAAATGGGCGGACCGGAGCGAACCTCCGGGGACTCGGTCTCGCTGAAAGAAGAAGTTGGGATCGCGTATGGGGTCGGCGTGACTGCCAAAGGCACACCTGAGATCGGCACGAATGTTGGGACATGGGTTGGAGTGGGCATGGCAGTTGCCTGCGCCACCACAAGGGGAGCCAGCCCCACCGATTCGCGCCAGGCGGTGTCGAGTCCGTCGGTATCGAGTCCGTAGCGTTCGATCAAGGCAGCGTCGATTGGTTTGGCATCGCTGAGATCGCGCAGCAATTGATCCATTTTCTCCTGCCCATAGGTTTCGAGCATGAACTTGACCACGCCATAGGATTGGGCATAGGAAAGCAGGGCTTTTTCGGGAATTTCAGAGAAACTTCCACCCAGTGTACGCAGTGGGAAGAGCGTGTCATCCCGAATGGCAAGATCCAATTGGGTTTTCATGCTGCCATCCAGTTCGCCTTCGCTGTATACGGCAAGCCCTTCATTGAGCCAGGTGGGAATGAATCCAACACAAGTAAAGGCGTTCCGCCCTACAAGGATGTGTGTCAATTCGTGGATGATGGTGTCCTGATCCCAATTCGCGTCGCCGGAAATGCCCATAATGATGATGCTGAAATCGGAATAGGCGAGCCCTCCTGTCCATTGGGGTTCGTACAGGATGGCATCACGCATGTCTTCGTAGTTGGGGTACACAAAAATATCGACGGGGATATCGGGAGTCATCCCTGCCTGTTCGCGGTTGCGGCGCAGCCCTTCAATGCCAGAGGCAAGCATGTTGTTTGCCGCCTCTGCGCTCATGCCGTAGTAATGCAAACGGATATCAGATTCGGAGAGGGTCTGCCAATCGTGGACATTATCCAACCAGGTGACACTTTGCGTCTCGCTGAGATATTCGCTGCCCGACTCATCGACATAGCGCCAGCGCCACCAGATCGTTGCCCCCGGCGGGAGCGACCCGCTCTGACGCATGTCCCATGTCCATGACACATCGGTGGATGTGCCCGGCGTAAAATCTGGGAAGGCTTTGGCGGTCACTTCGCCGCAGGTCAGCTGGTCGTTGCCGTATTCCAGTGTGACGTCAACGATGGGGGCATCCGCTTCGAGTGTGGCTGAAAAGGTCACAGTGTTGGGAAATTCCAGGGTTGCTGAGTCCGCTGAAACGTCGGCTTGAGGCGCTGCGGTCACCCGGGTTGGGGCGAGCAGGAATCCCATCATAAAAATTATGAGCAGGGGATATCGAAATCGCATCGTGATTCCTCCATTGAGATTTTTCAACTATACCATCAATCGCGCAGCGTCACTTTCGAATAGGACAATGTCAGGGTGATTTTATGACATCCATCAGTACCCAAAACTCAGACGTATTTAATCTCGGTATGTAAAATGGACATATATTGTTCCATTTGGTACTTATAAAAATCCTGGAGGCACAATGCAACGAACAAAATTCATCCTCGGCGGTTTGCTGATTCTGGCGGCAGTCGTTTATCTGATCGCTTCATCGACGCAGGCAAGCGCGGAATATTTCATGACGGTGGATGAAGTCAAGGCGGAAGGCGCGGCGGTGGTCGGTCAGAGTCTGCGGCTTTCGGGCGCAGTGGTCGGCGACACGGTTCAATACGACCCGCAGACGCTTACGCTCACTTTTGAGATTGCCCATGTAACCGGGGATAACAATGAGATAGAAGCGCAGGGCGGGCTGGCGTTGGTATTGTTTGAAGCGGTGAATGACCCCAGCCGTGAGCGCATTACTGTTATTTATGTCGGTCCTAAACCGGACCTGCTGCGCAGCGAAGCGCAAGCGATCGTGACCGGCAAACTCGGCGAAGATGGCATCTTTTATGCCGAAGAACTGCTGCTCAAGTGTCCCACCCGGTATGAAGAGGCTGTGCCCGAACAAGCCTCGGAGAACTAACCAAACAACCTGATGGGTGTTATACCCGTCAGGTTTTGATTCACCCCTCTCCCCCACCCACTCCCAGCCGGAGAGAGTATAAAGGAATAGATTATGCTTGCAGAATTTGGATATGGCGTTTTATTGGTCAGTTTCGTCGTGACGGTCTATAGCGGAATCGCGGCGTTTTATGGCGTGAGGAGCAAGTCTAGCGCGTTGGTGGAAAGTGCGCGGCGCGCCCAGCTGCTAACATTCCCGCTCATAACGATTTCATCGATCACCCTGATCTACCTTTTGGTCAACAATCACTTCGAGGTTTCGTTCGTCTACGAAGTGACCAGCCGCAGCATGCCGACGTATTTAAAAGTCACGGCTTGGTGGGGCGGGCAGGCTGGTTCGCTGGTGTTCTGGTCCTGGCTTTTGGCGGTCTTCACCTCGGCGGTGACACTGCGCAAATGGGACCGCGACGCGGAATTCCTGCCGTGGGTGATCGTAATTTCTTCGATCACACTGACGTTTTTCCTCGGCATGATAGTGGTCTTTGAGAATCCCTTCACGCGCTTCTGGCTTTCGAACGGGGAAGTTGTGCCGAGCATGTTCCGACCTTCAGCAAATGCGACAATCTTTACTCCGAACGACGGTCAGGGATTGAATCCGCTTCTGCGCCACCCGGGCATGATCATTCATCCCCCGATGCTGTATCTCGGCTTTGTGGCGTATGTGATTCCCTACGCCTTTGCGATGGCAGCGCTCATCACGGGGCGCACTGACGACCGTTGGACGCGCATCACCCGCCGCTGGTCGTTGTGGGCGTGGCTGTTCCTCTCACTCGGACTTGTCCTCGGCGGGCGTTGGGCATACGATGTGCTCGGCTGGGGCGGCTATTGGGGCTGGGATCCGGTGGAAATTGCCGCGTTCATGCCCTGGCTGACCGGCACTGCCTTGCTTCACTCGGTGATGATCCAGGAAAAACGCGGCATGTTGAAGCACTGGAACATGATCCTCGTCATTCTGACCTATTCACTGGTCATCTTTGGGACGTTCCTCACCCGCTCTGGCGTGCTGTCGTCGGTGCATTCGTTCGCGAACAGCCCAATCGGTCCGTTCTTCATGGGCTTCGTCACGCTGACGCTCGTCTCTTCGGTGGCGCTGCTGATCTGGCGCTGGCCCGAACTCAAGGGCGAGACCGAAATGAAATCGATGCTTTCGCGCGAGGCGCTGTTCCTGCTCAATAACCTTTTGTTCATGAGCATTCTCGTGGTGTGTTTCTGGGGTGTGATCTACCCGTTGATCTCTGAACTGGCAACCGGTCAGAAAGTGACTGTGGGTCCGCCCTATTACGAACGCGCCACGGGACCGCTCTTCGCAGGGCTGCTCTTCCTGATGGCAATCGCTCCGCTTTCGGCGTGGGGACACTCGACGGTCCAAACGCTCGGACGCGCGATCTGGAAATCGGCGCTGGCGGCTCTGGTCGTGACCGGGGTTCTGTTCGCCACCTACACACAGAACATCTATGCCGTAGTCGGTTTCTTCCTGGTTGCGCTGGTGTTGTTTGCAACCGCCCATGAATTCTGGCGCGGCGCACGCGCAAGGCAAAAAGCGCAGGGCGAGAACATCTTTGCCGCCCTCGGGCGTTTGATGGGACGCAACCGCCGACGCTATGGCGGCTACATCATACACATCAGCATGGCGCTGATGGCGATCGGCATCCTCGGCATCGAAATCTTCCAGACCGAAACCCAGGGAACCGTGGCTTCCGGCGAAAAGATCGCCATTGGCGATTATGTGGTCGAGTACCGCGAACTGGCTTCATGGGACAGCCCCGGCGAAGGGGTGAATTACACCCGCGCTGTGGTGGATATTTACGAGAACGGGATCTATCTCGGACAGTTGTATCCGCGCATCGATTTTTACTACGACTCACAGCAGAACATGACCATTCCCGGTCAGCGTTCGACCTTCCGCGACGACCTGTATATTTTGCTGGTGGACTGGCAGCCGGTTTCGAGCATCGGCGCAACCTTCAAGATCTACGTCAATCCACTAGTCAACTGGATGTGGATCGGCAGCATTACATTCCTGTTCGGTTTGATCTACGCCGCCTGGCCCGACCGCGACCCCGCCGATGCGCCCGCGCGCCGCAAGGTTACCGCTGGGAACCGTCAAACCAGCGCAGCAGACTAAACGGGTCAAAAGTCGAAAGTCAAACGTCAATGACTTTAGACCTGAGACCTTCGACCCGGAGAATATTATGAAAAAACTTTCCAACATCCTAATCCTTGCCCTCGTTCTGACAGGATTGTTGATCAGCCCCGTCTTCGCTCAGGATGACATGCCCACGGACGATGAAGTCAACGCGATCGCCAAGCAGTTGTACTGCCCGGTCTGCGAGAACACGCCGCTGGATGTCTGCCCGACGGAAGCATGCCGCCAATGGCGCGAGTTGATCCGCTTGCAGCTTTCCGAAGGCAAGACCGAGGAGGAGATCAAGCAATATTTCGTGGATAACTATGGCGCACGCGTGCTGTCTGAGCCTCCGCGCACCGGCTTGAACTGGTTGATCTACATCCTTCCTCCGGTTTTCATCCTCGCTGGGGCGTTCATCCTCTTCCGCTCGTTTCAGGCGTGGACAAAGCCCCGGGCGGTAGAAGCGGACTCAGGTCCGGGTGAAGAAGCGGGCTCAACATCCCAAAAAGATGAGTACATTGCACGTCTCGAAGATGAGTTGAAGAATCGAAAGTAAAATCACAGACCGGGCAGGTCGTAACACCACCCACCCGGTCTTCACTGGAGAATGACATGACTGAAACAACGACCCCAAAACGCGGCGTATCCCTGTGGGTGCAGATCGTGATTTGGGCATTCATTGTGGGGTTGCTAGCGCTGGTAGGCGTCACTCTCAGCAAACGCCAACAGGGGACTGTGCAACCGGGCGATGAAATTCCCGATTTCACGCTGCCGCTTTTTAGCGGCTATGAATACGAAGGCAGGAGCGAAGTGAGCCTTTCTGAGTTTCGCGGCAAGGTGGTGGTGCTGAACTTCTGGGCTTCGTGGTGCAAACCTTGCGAGCAGGAAGCCGCCGAACTTGAAGAAGCCTGGCGGACTTACAAGGATAGTGGGCAGGTTGTCTTCCTCGGCGCGGATTATGTGGATACCGAGCCGGAAGCGCGCGCCTACCTGAGGAAGTTCGACATCACGTTCTACAACGGACCGGATATGGGCACACGCATCTCTCAACTGTTCCGCATCCGCGGCGTACCCGAGACGTATTTCATCGACCCCGATGGCGTGTTGTACTATGTCAAGGTGGGTCCCTTCCTTTCCGTCGACGAGATCAAATCCGTCATCGAGCAAAAACTTCCCTAAGGTGGAAACATGGAATTAGGTTCAATTTTTCTTGTCCTGGCAGTGCTGGTCATCGTCGGTGTGTATCTCTATGCCCCGCTGACCCAGCGCGGGCGCCGCGTCGTTGCGGAAAACCTGCATGAGATCTCCGCGCTGCAAGCCGAACGCGACCGCGTCATCAACTCGCTGCAGGAACTTGATTTCGACTTCAAACTCGGCAAGATCCCCGCTGAGGATTATCCCGAACAACGCGCTTCGCTGTTGCAAAAAGGCGCGGATATTCTCCGCAAACTCGATGAAGTGGCTCCCGTCTCCGCCTCCGGTGCGAACGCTGAAGCGCGCATCGAAAAAGCAGCCGCCGCCAAACGCGCCGACTCCGCTTCGCGCACCGCCGAATTGAACGACGACGATATCGAAGCGATGATCGTTTCGCGCCGCAAGCAGCACAAAAGCAAATCCGCCGGGTTCTGCCCGAAATGTGGAAAGCCCGTGCTGGTCACAGACCGTTTCTGCCCGTCTTGCGGGAAATCTCTAAAGTAACTGGGAATTGGAGATTGGTAATTACTAGTTACTAATTACCGGTCTCCTCCACTGAGGACTTTCATGAAATTACGCCACATCCTGATTTTAGCCCTGGGAACCCTCCTGCTTTCCGCCTGTAACATGACCCTCGCGGCAGATGTCACACCGCCGCCAGGATACGTCCCCCCCACCCCGCTGCCCACGCTGGGACCGTTGTACCCCTCCGCTGCGCCGGACATCGAAAACGGCAAAGCGATCTTCGTGGAAAACTGCGCTCCCTGCCACGGCGACACCGGTCTGGGCGATGGTGAGCAGGGCAAGCAGCTGCCGGTCACGGTCATTCCCATCGGCTTGCCCGAATACGCCAACAAAGCCGCGCCTGAAAAATGGTACACCACCGTCACACAGGGCAATATCGACCGCTTCATGCCGCCCTTCCTCAGCCTGAGCGACCAGGAACGCTGGGATGTGGTGCATTACGCCTTCACGTTGCACACCACCAACGAACAACTCGAACTCGGCAAAACCCTCTTTGAAGAAACCTGCGCCGACTGTGGCGATGTCTTCAACAACCTGCAAATGATGTCGGCGCTTTCGGGAGATGAGATCGTGGACATGATGCGTCAGGGCGGTGGAAACCTGCCCGCCTTTGGCGCGAATTTCAGCGACGAGGAAGCATACGCCGTCGCAGCCTACATCCGCACGCTGACGTTTGCGCCTCCTTCCGCGCCGGTAGCGGCAGCTGTGACCGAGACTCCCGCCGCCGCTGAAAGCGACTCCGCCACACCCTCAGCGGAAGCCACACCCGCCGAAGGCACGCCCCAAGCCGAAGTCACGCCAGAAGCGACCGAAGAAGTCGCCATGAGCACAGGCATGGTCACCGGCAAAATTGACAATCGCACCGGCAAAGACCTTCCCGCCGACACCAAGATCACCCTGCGCGGTTTCGACCACGGAAGCGACCCAAGCGCCGGACCGACAGAATTTTTGACCGTCGAAGGCACGATCAACCCCGACGGTTCATACGAATTTGAAACCCCGCTTACCGAAAGCGAGATCTACCTCACCGAAGTCGTCGTGGATGGCTTGACCTATCAATCAGAATTTGCCGTTGTCGCCCCGGGCGTGGTCGATTTGCTTTTGTCGGATATCGTTGTGTACGAAACCACCGACGATTTCAGCAACTTACAGGTCAATACCTTGCAAATCTTCTTCGACCTTGCCAGCGAAGACTCAGCACAGGTCTTTGCCGTGTACAGCATTGCCAATAGCGGCGACAAAACCGTTTTGATCGACATGGGTGCAGACCAGAACATTCCGTTCATCGCCTTCCCCGACGGCTCCAGCGGACTCGGTTACGAAGCCACACAGGACAGCGCGGGTTTCGTCCCGACCGATACAGGTTTTGCGATGCCCCCCAGCGACGCGACCTACGGGTTGATCGCATTCGCATCACTGCCAAAATCGAAAGAGATCCAGATCGTCCAACCTGCACTGCTGCCCATCGCAGAGGTCGTCCTTTACCTGCCCGAAGGGGTGGAAGCGGAGGGCGTTTCCCTTGCAGATGGCGGTGTGCAAAACCTGCAGGGCACGAACTTCCATGTATACACCTCTGGCGCGGTTGGCAAGGATGCCACCCTCGAGTTCACGCTCTCCGGCGACCCTGCAAATACCGCTGTCGCCGCCGACCTCACACAGAATCAGAATCTTTTGATCGGCATCGGCGCGTTGGGCGTGGTACTCATCATCGCTGGTGTCTGGATGTACATGCGCGACAAGAACAAGGTCGAAGAACCAGAGGAAGAGGAAGAAGCAGAGGAGGATGAGTTCAGCGACGCCGAATCCGTGATGGATGCCATCATCGCCCTCGATGACCTGCACCGCGCCGGAAAGATCTCGGACGATGCCTACAGACAAAGACGCGACGAGTTGAAAGACGCGTTGAAGAGGAAAGGTTAACTACGTCATTGCGAGGAAAGAGATTTTCCCGACGGAGCAATCTCGACCTTAGTCTTGCTCCCGGCTAGCACCCTCGCAATGACAAAGTGAACACCATGATCGAAGTTAAAAAACTCGTCAAACGTTTTGGGTTGAAAACCATCCTGCGCGGATTGGACTTCCACGTGGAGCCCGGTGAATTTGTGGCACTGCTCGGACCGAACGGCGCGGGCAAGACCACTTTTCTGCGAATTCTCGCTTCACTCTCCCGACCTTCAATGGGCAGTGTCAAAGTGGCGGGATACTCGCTGCCGAACGATTCTGCCAATGTCCGCGCGCGGTTGGGAGTGGTTTCACACATGCCCCTGCTCTACCCTGATCTGACCGCCGAGGAAAACCTGCACTTTTATGCTCAGATGTACGGGCTTGCCAATTACCAGCCACGAATCACCGAAGTGCTTGAAATGATCGGGCTGGAGGCGCGGCGCAAGGACTTGGTTCGCACCTTTTCGCGCGGCATGCAGCAGCGCCTAGCCATCGGGCGAGCCGTCCTGCACGACCCCGAAGTGGTGCTGTTCGACGAACCCTACACCGGGCTGGACCAGGACGCCTCGGAAATGCTGGATGAAGTGCTGCGCTCGGTTGCGGCAAAGGGACGCACCGTGGTAATGACCTCCCACGACCTCGCCCGCGCCGAAGACCTTGCCACCCGCTTCGATATCCTCTCGCGCGGGGTGATCGCCGCCTCCGCCAAACGAGAGGACTTCAAAGACTCGAACCTGCTCGATTTTTACAAGAAGTCGCTGGAGTCATAGCAAAGACATGAAACCCTCCGCTCCATCCCTTCTCAAAGCTACGTTTGCCATCGTCCAAAAAGACCTCGCCGCAGAACTGCGTTCGCGTGAGTTGTTGTCTGCCATGCTGGTCTTTTCCATGCTGGTCATCCTCATCTTCAACTTTGCGTTGGAGTTAAACATTGACGTCCGCAAATCGGTCACAGCCGGTGTGCTGTGGACCACATTCGCCTTCGCTGGAACTCTCGGTTTGAATCGCTCGATGGCGGTCGAAAAAGACCGCGGCTGCATGGATGGTCTCCTGCTTGCGCCGGTGGACCGTTCGGCGATCTTCTTTGGCAAAGCCATCAGCAATCTTGCCTTCATGCTTATCGTGGAGGCGATCGTCATTCCAATGTATGCCATACTCTACAACGAGACGCGCATCTTCCAACCGGAATTTCTTGGCGTGCTGTTGCTTGGCTCCATCGGATACATCGCCGTCGGGACACTGCTCTCCGCCATGTCGGTGCAGACGCGCACCCGCGATGTGCTGCTGCCCATTCTGCTCTTTCCGGTGGCAGTCCCGGTGTTATTGGCATCGGTCAAAGCCAGCGGCGGGATCATAACCGGCGCGCCTTTTGCCGAGATCCTTACCCCACTCAACCTGCTCATTGTCTACGACATTGTATTTATCGCCATCTCCTTCATGGTCTTCGACTACGTCGTCGAGGAGTGAAACTCCAAAATCTATACAATTTTCCCCGGCATTCTCAGCGAAAGTTATGCCAGTTAAGCTTAAAATCAGTTGAAACCCTTAATATGCAATCGCACGTCCGAAATCATAAATCTTAAGGAGTTCGTTCAATGCAATCCAAACCAATTGCACTCACCATTCTTGACATCCTGTCGGTCATCTCGTTGGGTGTCGCCACCTATTTTGCGCTCGTTTTCGCTCCCACCGAACTGTTCATGGGACAGGTCCAGCGCGTTTTCTATTTCCATGTCGGCACGGCATGGGTTGGCATGCTCGGCTTCATCCTCGCAGCAATCGCGGGTATCATCTACCTTATCAACAAGGACATGCGCTGGGACCGCTTCGAAGTTGCTGCCGTTGAGATCAGCACCATGTTCTTCTTCATCACCATCGTACTCGGCTCTATTTGGGCGCGTCCCGCCTGGAACACCTGGTGGACATGGGACCCGCGCCTCACCACCGCAGCTATCACCGAACTTATCTACATCGCCTACTTCATGCTCCGCGCCGGTATCGAAGACCCCGAAAAACGCGCCCGCTTTGGCGCAGTTTACACACTGCTGGGCGGCATCAGTGTGCCGATCACCTTCATGGTCATCCGTCTGTTCCGCACCATTCACCCGGTTGTCATCGGCAATGAAAGCGCTGCTGCACAGGGCGGCTTCAGCATGTCCGGCGACATGGTCACCGCCATGCTCGTTTCCTTTGCTGCTTTCACCATCATCTTCATCGACTTGATGTGGCACCGCATCCGTATCGGCGGCTTGCAGGACAAGGTCGAAGAACTCAAACTCAAAGTTTCAATGTAACCGGAGAATAAAAAATGGAAACCTATCCCGACACTTCTTCTTACATGGTGGCAGGGTATATCGTCTCATTCCTCACCATGGGCATCTATGTCCTCAGCATGTACATCCGCAACCGGAACCTCAAACGCGACCTCGAAACACTTGAGGACATGGACACAAACAAAAAGAAGTAATTATTTGAAAAGGAGTCCGTTATAATAAAGCGGGCTCCTTTTGATTCCCATGCAGAAGCACCGCTGGCTGAACCGCGCACTTCTCATTCTGATTGCCGTCTCGAACCTGGTGGTCAGTTCTGGCGCTTCGCCCGCCTCCAGCGTGGACCCAGCACCGGTTGCTGAATCCAACCCTCCCCCAGGTCCTGACCGGTTCTCCATCATCGAAGTGGAGTACACCGCATTCGAATGGCATCTGCTCACCTGGAAAAACAAAAAGTTCGCCTGTTCCGTCCTTGCCGACCATGAAGGTATGCCGCTGCCCGGGGAAGTGTATCGCGACTGCGGCGAAACCATCTACAAAAAGTGGATCACCCAACCCCCCTGCACTCTTAATGACGTAAAAAACTGCGATGGCTATTACGCCGTCCTGATCAACAGCGAGGAAAAGAAGAAAGAGATCGCGCTCGAACTGCCCGCTTCCAGTGCCTGGATCTCGCTGGAAGATTGCGAACCCGTCTACAGCACATCCACGAACATTTGCGAGACCAGACCAACCATCGTCATCGAGGGGCAGGAACCATTGCCAAATGAAACCATCATCCGCGTCGAGGGGACATACAACGGCGAGGAATTCTTCTGTGAGGATACCGGCATTTGCAAATTCCGCCTCCCAGAGACCGACGAAGACGGCGCGAACCTTGAATTCTGGGCATATTCCACCTACGGAGATAGCAGCATCGTCTACGATGCGAGGGTGCGCGTGCAGCTGGTGGATACCGGCGACCCCGACCAGCTTTACTGGTATGTGGACATTCTTTCCTCGCAATGGCAGGGACACGTGGTCGCCTCCTGCTCCGATTCGTGGGATGTTTTCCCGCCTGTCGGCGGAGCGCCGCAATGGTTGAGCACTCCCAGGGAATCTGGGCAACTCAGCAGCGACATCCCTTATACCTATCTCGCGGCAAACCTGATCTTGCAGGGCGCAGTGGATGCCGGTTCCTGCCCGGATGGAGGTTTGGCTCCGGGGAACGTGGTCAACCAATGCGGGTTGGAAGCGTCGCGCGAGGCTGTGGGAATCTGGCAGAACCAATTCGACGAGTTGATCCTCAGTGTGGCGAAAAATACAGGCGTTCCAGCCCGGCTGCTCAAGAACTTGTTTGCCCGTGAAAGTCAGTTCTGGCCCGGGATCTATCAGGCGGCGGGAGATGTAGGGCTCGGTCAGCTGACCGAGAACGGAGCTGACACCACCCTGTTTTGGAACCGCTCCTTTTTCAATCAATTTTGTCCGCTCGTCATGGATTCGGAACTTTGCGGCGAAGGCTATGCCAATTTGGACAAAGAAATCCAGGTCGAGTTACGACGCGCTCTGGTGGGCAGTGTGAATGCCACCTGCGAAGAATGTCCGCTTGGGTTGGACCTTTCACAGGCGCATTTTTCTGTGGGGGTTTTTGCTGAGACGATGATCGCCAACTGCGAGCAAACCGGGCAGGTCATCTACAACTACACCGGCAATTCCCCAGGCGATGCCGCTTCCTACGAAGACCTATGGAAATTTACCCTCGTCAATTACAACGCGGGCGGCGGATGCCTCGCCGAAGCGGTCTCCGCCGCGAACGGCGCTCATGGTCTGCCACTGACATGGGACACCATCTCGCCTTATTTGCTGGGGGCATGTTCCGGCGCGGTGGATTACGTCAACGACATCAGCCAGTAGATTTTGGAATTGCAACGGGGGTGAGGGATGAACGTCATGCGTGAATTTTGAGACAATCAAATGAAGTTGTGCTAAACTTTACCAAAGTATATCGTTGCGAGGAGGATGATTTCCCCGACGACCCTCGCACCGCCCGCGAGGGCAGGTGAGCAATCTCCATAGTTTCAGAAGATTGCTTTGCGCTCCGCTCTCGCAATGACATCAATTACCGGAGGCTCCATGCTGACCCTTGTCGAAAAAATCCTCTTTGTGATCGCAACCCTTGCTTCGCTGTATTTCACATATAAAGGTGTGATGCGCATCGTCGGTCACATTTCCAGCGGGCAGGGCAAGGTGAATTGGTCGCTCATTTGGAAGCGGGTTTGGGAACTCATCGTCAAGGTCGGTTTGTTCCAGCCCGTTTTTCGTTTACGCCTCGGACCAAGCATCCTGCACGCGCTCATCGGCTGGGGTTTCCTCTCCTTTCTACTCATCAACCTCGCGGACTTGATCTACGCCTACACCGGCTGGCGTTTGCTCGATAACACCGGTCTGTTCGGGGATGTTTATCGCCTGATCGCGGATATTGCCAACGTTGCGATCATTGTCGGCATAGTGGCGATGGCGTTCCGCCGCTTCATCATGCGACCCGACACCTTATCCACGCGCGAGACAACGTTACTCAACCCGAAAGCGCGGATCGGCATCACCCGCGACTCTGCAATTGTCGCCACGTTCATCTTCGTCCACAACTCGATGCGGTTTTTAGGCGAGTCGTTCAACCTCGCGTTGGCAGGTCACACTGACAGCTGGCAGCCCACCATCTCAGCCGTATCCGCTTTGTGGTCGGGGGTTGACCCGAGTGTATTGGTCCTGGGAGAACACCTTGCCTTCTGGTTATCCATTGGCGCAGTCGTCGCGTTCCTGCCTTATTTCCCCTATTCAAAACATATTCACCTGTTCTTCGCGCCGCTGAATTTCGCGCTCAAGCCTGAGAGAAAATCCATCGGCGAATTAGGCTATGTGAACCTCGAAGACCAATCCATCGAACAATTTGGTGCGGCAAAGATGAAAGACCTCGGCTGGGAGCAGATCATGGACAGCTACGCCTGTATCATGTGCTTCCGCTGTCAGGAAGTTTGCCCGGCGTACAACACGGGTAAGTTACTCTCCCCTGCCGCGTTGGAGATCAACAAACGCTATCACTTCAACGGCGGCGGCACGACCGATGTAGCGATGACCGAACTGATCTCAGAAGAAGCCGTGTGGGCTTGTACCTCCTGCGGTGCGTGCGTGGACATTTGCCCCGTTGGCAATGAACCGATGCGCGATATTCTCGACATTCGCAGAAACTTATCCATGATGGAGAGCGCGTTCCCGAAGCAACTGGAGACAGCCTTCAAAGGCATGGAACGCAATATGAACCCGTGGAATATTTCGCAAGGTGACCGCATGAAGTGGGCAGACGGCATGAGCGTGCCGACCATCGAACAGAATGCTGAACCTGAGATTCTGTGGTGGGTGGGTTGTGCGCCTGCAACGGATTCACGCGCGCAAAAGACCGCGCAAGCCTTTGCGAAAATTTTGAACGCGGCGGGAGTCAACTATGCGGTGCTCGGCAAGAATGAAGCCTGCACCGGCGACTCGGCTCGCCGCGCGGGGCGCGAAGACATCTTTTTCGGGTTGGCGACTCAGAATGTGGAAATTTTGAACGAGGTCGCGCCGAAGCGCATTGTCACGACTTGTCCGCATTGTCTGCATACGATCAAGAACGAATATCCGGCGTTTGGCGGGAACTATCAGGTCATCCATCACACGCAGTTGATCAATGAGTTAGTGGGAGCGGGGAAGATTTCCATGAATTTGGAAGACGACAATATGAAAGTGACGTTCCACGACCCGTGTTATTTGGGACGGCACAACCAGGTGTTCGATGCACCGCGTGATGCGTTGAATTCTGCCGGTGCGTTGACCATCGAAATGCCGCGCAATTCTGCCAAGTCGTTCTGTTGTGGCGCGGGCGGCGCTCAGATGTGGAAGGAAGAAGAGGAAGGCTCGGCGCGTGTCAATGAGGCGCGCTTCGCAGAAGTCAAAGCCACAGGCGCGGATACGGTGGCGGTTGGATGCCCGTTCTGTTTGACGATGATGACGGATGCTGCGAAGGGTGAGGACAGCCAGATTCAGGTGAAGGATGTGGCAGAGATCGTAGCGGAGAGAATGAAGTAGGTCAGTGAATAGTGAACAGTGGGCGGACATTTCTGTCCGCTCATTTTTTATACCGGGGTTGCTCGAAAAAGGGCAGCAGCGGAGGTATAAAAAATCTTTGCGACCTTGCGCCTTTGCGTTATTTTTTTTCAGCAATCCTAAACTCAGTGAATTCCGTGTTGCGCGTATATCAGAAAAATAATTCCTACACTACAATGCATTTCTTCAAACGCAGGATTCCCTCTTCGATGTCATCCACGCCGTAATGGGAAATGCTCAAGCGGAAGTGATCGGTTAGACCATTGCGGCTCGAAAAGCGGATTCCGGGTCTTAGCCCCACTTGGAATTCCTTTGCACGCTTTTGTAATTCTTGCGTGTCCACGCCCGGCGCTTGCAGCCAGAAGAAATATCCGCCATGAGGGGAGGTGTATTTGACCTGCGGAAGATGCGTTTTAATGGCTTCATCCATCGCTTGCATACGCCTGCCAAGCTCACCGACAAGGTTGGCAATGTTTTTATCCAAGTCCCCTTTTTCGATCAATCCACGGACAATGGACGAGGTGAAGGGATTCAATCCGCCTGCGCTGTCGAGCACGCCGCAGGTGACGATGCGTTGAATGACATCCGGGTTCGAGTGCAGCCATCCCAGCCGCAGACCGGGGGCGAGAATCTTCGAGAACGATCCCAAGGCAATGACATGACCCGAATCAATGTGCGTACCGAACGATGCGGGTGGGCTTTGGGTGTAGCCGAGGAATTGATAGACCTCGTCTGCAATGATAAGGAAGTTATGCTTCTGTGCCAGTTCGATCAAGCGAGTACGGCGCTCTGGCGGGAGGGTATGTCCGCTGGGGTTTTGGAAGGAGGGAATGACATAAACGAACTTCGGCTGGTGTTCCTTCAAGGCTTGGCTCAATTCATCCAAGTCCAAACCATCTACATCCGTTGAAATTGAAATGACGCGCAAGCCGTGGTCTGCAAAAATACGCAGGGCGAGGAAATAGGTCGGTTCTTCAACGAAGACCGTGTCACCGGGTTGGGTGTAGAGCGTGCAAAGCAGATCCAACGTGGAAGAGATGCCGGTGGTGGTGAACAAATCCTCGTGCGAGACTTCGCACCCATACCGGGGAGACAAGAACTTCGCCAGCGCCGCGCGGAAGTAACCATCTCCCTGCTCCACGCCATATTGCAGGAATTCGCGTTCTCCCTGCGCGAAACGGAGTGAAGCCGCCTCTCCAAGCATATCCAGCGGAAGCAGGTCAAGTTGAGGTTCGCCCGCGCCCAGGTCAATGAAACCAGAGGGGATGTTCGTTTGTGCGACTTGGAGAAAGTTTGTCATGCCCGTAAGTATAGCAGGAGGAACGATAATCAAGCTCTTTTTTAAACACAAACAGAACTTTCTCTAGTGATCTCTTCCAGTTGAACCACGAAGACTCTAAGACACAAAGCCACAACGTTTTCATCTTAGAGTCTTAGAGTCTTTGTGGTTACATCTTTGCGCCAAATGCCACAATATTCGCAATCATCCTACTTCTTTCCGCTTTCATTCTTGTTATAATTCCCCAAACCAACAACTCAGGAGAGAGAGTAGATGCCCAACAAAAAGAAGGGTACGATTGCGCTTCCCCTCGAGAAAGAAGAAATTATCAAAGATTACCGCCTCGCCTATCAAAGCAGGCAGGCTTCGCTTATCGGTAGAAGAGAAGTTTTAAGCGGCAAAGCAAAATTCGGAATTTTTGGCGACGGCAAGGAAATTGCCCAACTCGCCATCGCCCGCGCCTTCCAAAAAGGCGATTGGCGTTCCGGCTACTATCGCGACCAGACCTGGATGTTCATGCTGGGTGTAATGAACATTCAGGAATTTTTTGCGCAGTTATATGCCCATGGCGACATCACCTACGACCCCGCCAGCGGCGGCAGGCAAATGAACGCTCACTTCGCCACGCGCAACCTCTATCCCAACGGCACATGGCGTCCGCAAACGCAACTATACAATACCGCTTCCGATATCTCCCCTACTGCCGCGCAAATGCCAAGAGCAGTTGGGCTGGCGTATGCCTCGGTCATTTATCGCAAGGTCAAGGAACTTCACGACCAAAAGGATTTTTCGAACCACGGCAACGAAGTGACCTTCGCCACCATTGGCAATGCTTCCTCTGCTGAAGGTCATTTCTGGGAATCAGTCAACGCCATCGGCGTGCTCAAAGCGCCCGCTGTCATCACGATCTATGACGATGGCTATGGCATCTCCGTCCCAAATCAATTCCAGATGGTCAAGGAAAACATCGGCGCCTTGCTCAAAGGTTTTGAACGTGACCCGCTCGCACCGCCGGACAAAGTCCAGAACGGTTACGACCATTACACCGTCCGCGCATGGGATTATCCCGCCCTGCTCGAAACCTATCTCACCGCTGCCGAGATCGCGCGCGAATATCACATCCCTGCGCTGGTGCATGTCATCGATGTGACCCAGCCGCAGGGTCATTCCACTTCGGGGAGTCATGAGCGATACAAATCACCGGAGCGGCTCAAATGGGAAGAGGAATTCGACGGTCTCAAAAAGATGCGTCAGTGGATGATCGGTCAGCGCATCATTTCTGGACCTGAACTTGATTCTCTTGAAAAAGCGGATCACAACACTGTGGAGGGATTCCGCAAAGCCGCATGGGATGCGTATCTCTCCCCCATTGCCGAAGAACGGGAACAGGTTATGGACATGCTCGAAGAGATCGCTGGGGCTTCGCCGAGTCATGCCGCAGAGTTGAGAATGCTCCGAGATCGGCTGTCAACTCTCCCGTCGTATACGAGGCGCGATATTCATACCACTGCGCATGAAGCATTGCGGATGTTGCGCGATGAGGCGAATCCCACCAAGCAAATCCTCATCCAATGGAAACACGAGAACGATAAAGTCAATCTGGAACGCTACGGCTCGCATTTATACTCAGGGACGGCGTTGAAAGTAGACGAGATCAAGCCTGTTTATTCGGAAAAGTCCCCGACCATGTTCGGCTTTGAAGTGGTCAACGCCGCCTTCGATGCTGCGCTGGCGCGTGAGCCACGTCTTATTGCATTTGGCGAAGACGTGGGCAAACTCGGCGATGTGAATCAGGGTTTCAAGGGGATGCAGGAAAAATACGGCGAGTTCCGTGTGACGGATACTGGCATTCGTGAAGCGACCATCATGGGGCAAGCCATCGGCATGGCAATGCGCGGACTGCGACCGATCGCTGAAATCCAATACCTTGATTATGTGCTGTATGCGTTGCAGATCATGAGCGATGATTTGGCGACACTGCACTGGCGCACCGCTGGCGGACAAAAATCCCCGGTCATCGTGCGCACGCGCGGTCACAGACTCGAAGGGGTGTGGCACGCGGGTTCACCCATGTCTGGTATTTTGAATCTCGTGCGCGGCATGTATGTTTTGGTTCCGCGCGACATGACCCGCGCCGCCGGTTTTTACAATACGCTTTTGAAATCAGACGAGCCCGCCATTGTAGTAGAAGTCCTGAACGGTTATCGCGTCAAAGAGAAGTTGCCTGATAATATCGGCGAAATTACAATGCCGCTGGGTGTTCCCGAAATCATCCGCACTGGGAGAGATGTGACCGTGGTCACCTATGGCGCGTGCTGCCGTATCGTGATGGATGCGGCAGACAAATTGAGCAAGGTCGGCATTGACATTGAAGTCATCGATGTGCAATCGCTGATGCCGTTTGATATTCATGGCAAGATCGTTGAGTCTTTAAAGAAAACCAACCGCATACTCTTCGTCGATGAAGATGTTCCCGGCGGCACGACAGCTTATATGATGCAGGAAGTCATCGAGAAACAAGGCGGCTATTTCCATTTGGATTCGCCCGCACGGACATTATCTGCAACGGCGCATCGCCCCGCTTATGGAAGCGATGGTGATTACTGGTCGAAGCCAAACCCCGAGACGGTGTTCGATGCAGTTTACGAAATGATGCATGAGGTTGACCCGAATCAGTATCCAGTGTTCAAGTAGCCAGTATCCAGTAAGGAGAAATGATGGATAAAAAATATGCAAAAAGCCATCGGGATTTGATTGTCTATCAAAAAGCAAGAATGCTGGCTCAGGAAATCTTCGAAACAACAAGGTCATTTCCGAAAGATGAGATTTATTCTCTTACAGATCAAATCCGTCGTTCATCTCGCTCTATTGGCGCACAAATAGCAGAAGCATGGGCAAAGCGCCCTTATGAGAAGCACTTTATCAGCAAGTTAACCGATTCAGATGGCGAGCAACATGAAACTCAACATTGGATAGAAACCGCAGAAGACTGCGGCTATATAGCTCAAGAAAAATCTGCCCAACTTGTCGAAAAATGCCGTGAAATTGGAAGACTACTTGGCAGCATGATGGATAAATCTTCTCAGTTTTGCAATCCCCCTGTCCGCTCCGTCAAGGAAGAACCGGCAGAATATTTCACCGATTAACCACTGGTTACTGGCAACTGGATACTGATCACTGGAGAGAACAAATGGCAACTAAAGTTTTAGTCCCCCGGCTCGGCGAAGGTGTGGATGAAGTCACCGTCACAAAATGGCTCAAGCAGGAGGGTGACTCGATCAATGAGTTGGAGCCGTTACTTGAAGTCAACACCGACAAAGTTGACACTGAAATTCCTGCCCCCGCGACAGGTACCATTCTGAAGATCATTGCGCAGGAAGGCATTGCCGCGAAAGTGGGAGAACTTCTGGCGATCATCGGTAAACCTGGAGAACCCGTTGACAATGGGCGATCACCAGCAGTTAATACGCCCGAGTCAAAGGTCGAAGGTCAAAGGTCAGAGCCTCAACCGGCAACGTCTAACTCGTCGCTCGTTACTCGTCCCTCCGACCTTGGCTTCATCTCCCCCGTCGTCGCAAAGATCGCGGCCGAACATGGCGTGGACTTATCACAGGTCAACGGCACAGGGTTGAATGGGCGTATCACGAAGAACGATGTGTTAAGTTACGTCGGAGGTGAAACGAAGACCACAGACCATAGACCACAGACCATGGTCAACCGTCCACCGTCTAATGTCACCCCAGTTGAAGGCGACCAACTCATCAAGCATTCGACCATGCGCAAGTCCATTGCCCAGCACATGGTGGAATCCAAGCATACCTCGCCGCATGTGTTGACCGTGATGGAAGCGGACATGTCCCGCGTGGCGAAACATCGCGCCGCGAACAAAGCCGCCTTCGAGCGTGACGGGGTCAATCTCACGTTCACAGCATATTTCATGATGGCGATCGTGGCGGGACTGAAAGCCTATCCTCAGACGAATTCGTCATGGACGGATGAAGGTCTGCTCGTTCACAAGAACATCAACCTCGGCATGGCGGTCTCGCTCGGCGAAGACGGATTGATCGTACCGGTCATCAAAAACGCGGATGATTTGTCCTTGTTGGCGATGGCTCGCTCGATCAATGATCTGGCTACGCGCTCTCGAAAGAAGAAGTTGCAACCAGACGAAGTCAAAGGCGGGACGTTTACGCTCACCAACCACGGAGTAAGCGGATCGCTGTTTGCGTTTCCGGTGATCAACCAACCTCAGGCTGGAATCCTCGGCGTCGGCGCGATGCAGAAGCGCGTGGTCGTCATCCCTGCTAAAGACGGGACAAGTGACGATGCCATTGCCATCCGCCCGATGGTGTATATGTCTTTCGTCTTCGATCATCGCATTCTTGACGGCGCATCGGCGGATTGGTTCCTGGCGAAGGTCAAAGACACATTGGAGACTTGGGTATGACGAATTTCGACAAACGAGCAAAAGATTGGGACTCTGATCCGAAAAAAGTGGAACGTGCAAGACAAGTGGCAGAGCAGATCCGGCAAATGGTTCCGCTCTCGCGTGAAATGAATGGATTTGAGTATGGCTGCGGCACCGGCTTGCTGAGTTTCGCGCTTCAAGAAGACCTCGGTCAGATCACACTGGCGGATACGTCACAGGGTATGTTGGATGTGCTGAAAGAGAAGATCAAAGCCGCAGGTGTGACGAACTTGCATCCGGTCCGGCTTGACCTTGCGGAGGATACGATCCCCGCTGCGCGTTTTCACGTCACCTATTCGTTGATGACGATGCATCACATCCACAATGTGCAGGATATTTTACGGAAGTTCTACACGTTGCTGGAACCAAAGGGAATCCTTATCATTGCAGACCTCGATAAGGAAGACGGCTCCTTTCACACTGACGGGACAACCGATGTACACAAAGGCTTTGCGCGGGATGAACTCCAAACGATGGTGGAATCTGCCGGTTTTGAACATGTCAAATTTACAACGGCATACATGATAAGGAAAATGGTTGGGGATGAAGAAAAATCGTTTCCCGTCTTTTTGATGACCGCGACTCGCAAATAGAAGATTTAATTATGTCTGAATTACAAACCGACCACCCCGCCATCAATAGGAACATCCATCCGCCCATTCTCGCGTTGATATTTATTGGGCTTGCCATACTGTTGGGATGGCTGCTTCCGATTGCACTGCCTGCATTTGTCGAATGGATCGGTCTTGGGTTGATCCTAATTGGGGTTGTGCTTGCGTTCGGCGCGTTCAATGAATTCCGCAAGGCGCACACCACGCTCGACCCGCATGGCTCGGTCAAGGCATTGGTGACGCAGGGCATCTATCAATTCACCCGCAATCCGATCTATCTCGGATTTTTATTAATGGTGATCGGCTTTCCGCTCAACTCTGGCTCATATTCGGGGCTCGTGGTCGCGCCATTTTTCATGGTGACCATGAACCGGCTCGTAATAGAAAAGGAAGAAGCCTACTTGGAGAAAAAGTTCGGAGAGGCGTACACAGGTTACAGGTCGAGGGTGAGGCGCTGGTTCTAATCCAAGGCGGTTAATCACCGCCTTTTTGTTTCCAATCATTATTAGAACATTTTTTCTGATACAATATCGAAAAGGAGATTCCCATGTCCACGATCCAAATAAAGGTAAACGAAAAACAGGTCGATGCCCATCTTGCAAATGGCGGCGGCGCGGGAGTGTTGGTGTTGCATGCCTGGTGGGGGCTGAATCCTTTCTTCAAGCAGTTTTGCGACAGGCTTGCGAAGGAAGGTTTCACGGTGCTTGCGCCCGATCTGCGGGATGGTCAGGTTGCAAAGACCATCGATGAAGCCAAAGCGTTGATGGAAAAAAGTGACGGTGAGTGGATGGGTCAGGTCGTTTTCACCGCCAAAGATCATTTGTGTGAAATGGCGAAAGGGAAAATTGGTGTGATCGGTTTTTCGATGGGCGGAGCGTGGGCATTGATCCTCGCTTCCAATGTGCCGGATCAGGTCGGTGCGACGGTGGTATTTTATGGAAATGAAGATGTGGATGTGAGCAAGATCACGTCGAAAGTGATGGGGCATTTCAGCGATAACGACGAGTGGGAGCCGAAGGAATGGGTGGATAAAAAATTCGGTCAAATGAAAGATGCCGGAGTGGACCATACGCTTCATATCTACCCGGGAGTTGCCCACTGGTTCATGGAAAATGACCGCCCCGAATACGACGCCGCTGCCGCGCAGTTGGCATGGGATCGCACCGTGGAGTTCTTGAAGAAAAACTTATAAAACTCCAACACCTCCCCACAAGGGAGGTGTTCCTTTAATAGTACAATGGGAGCGCAATTTCACTTTTACATGTAATGGAGTTTCACCATGCCAGAAAATTTTGATGTCATTGTAGTCGGCGCGGGACCTGCGGGTTATGTCGCTGCGATCCGTGCCGCGCAATTGAAGCAGAAAGTCGCCATTGTGGACAAGCAATGGATGGGCGGTGTATGTCTGAACGTGGGATGTATTCCTTCCAAGTCATTGCTCAAGAACGCAGAAGTGGCACACACCTTGCGCGAACGCGCCAAGGATTTCGGCTTTTCGTTCGATAACCTCAAACTGGATTACAGCGTGGCGGTCAAACGTTCACGCCAGAATTCCGACCGTCTCACCAAGGGCGTCGGCTTTCTGATGAAGAAGAACAATATCGCCGTTTTCATGGGCGAAGCAAAGTTCAAAGCGAAGGACACGCTCAACGTCACCGATAAGGATGGCAAGGTCACTGAACTGCAAGCGAAGAACATCATCGTCGCCACCGGTGCGAGTGCCATGGTCCCGCCCGCCTGGAAAGTGGACGGTGAGAAGGTCGTCACTTATTGGGAAGCCATCCTGCAAGATAAACTCCCCAAATCGGTGGTCGTCATCGGGTCTGGCGCGATCGGCGTGGAATTCTCCACCATCTGGAACGCCTACGGTGTGGATGTGACTATCGTCGAAATGCTGCCGCGCATCGTCCCACTCGAAGATGAAGAAGTTTCGAAGGAACTCGAAAAGGAATTCAAGAAGCGCAAGATCAACATCCTGACCGGGCACAAAGTCGAATCGGTCGAAGCCACGGCGACGGGGGTGAAGGTCAAGGTGTCGGCGGAAGGAAAAGAAACGGTCTTGGAAGCAGATCAAGCCTTGGTGGCGATCGGGTTCCGTCCCAATTCCAAAGGCCTGGGCTTGGAAGAAGTCGGCGTGAAGATTAGCGAGCGCGGATTTGTCGAAGTCAATGAAAAAATGCAGACCAACGTCCCCGGTATTTGGGCGGTCGGCGATGTGACCGGCAAGCTGATGCTGGCGCATGTCGGTTCAGCGATGGGTATTGTGGCTGCTGAACATATCGGCGGGCATGAAACTGTCACACTGGATTACGAAATGATGCCGCGTGCCACTTACTCGTATCCGCAGGTTGCTTCATTCGGTCTGACCGAAGCGCAAGCGAAGGAACGCGGACACGAGATCAAGGTTGGGCGCTTCCCCTTCCAGCCGAACGGCAAGGCGCTGGGCATGGGCGATTACATGGGTTTCGTCAAGATCATCACCGACGCGAAGTACGGCGAGATCCTCGGGGCGCATATGATCGGTCCCGAAGTGACCGAACTGCTGCCGGAACTGACCCTCGCGCGCATGATGGAACTGACCCCGCATGAGATCGCCCGCAACGTCCACGCGCACCCCACACTCTCTGAGGCGATCATGGAAGCGGCGCACGGCGCAGACGGTTCGCCCATTCATATCTAAGTTTTCGGGCTACTATCAGACCTCCAAGGTTTTAGAAATCTTGGAGGTCTTTTTGATTATTTGTCTATACTACTTGAAATTTCCCGCAGAGTATGCTATTAACAATCGACAAAATATATTACGCCTTTCGCCGGGGAGACCACAGGAACTCAGGGACGCGAAAGCAAGAATGAAGGTTAAGAATGCACCGAGAACGAGTTTCAGAAAATGTCTTTTGGTTCCAAAGTGAGGTCTATGCGCAAGTGACTGCGGGGGTGATCGTCGGTCCGCAGTGGGCGGTGGTCATCGATACGCTGGCACTCCCCGAAGAAGCGCTCACCATGCGCGAGTTCATCGAACATGAACTGGGCGTGCAAGTGCGCTACATCATCAACACCCATTACCATGCCGACCATGCATGGGGAAATTGCTTCTTCCCCGGTGCAACTGTCATCGGTCATGCCAAGTGTCGGGAGTATCTGATCGAGTTTGGCATCCCATCTTTGGAAAGCTCACAAAAGCAAAACCCCGCCCTGCGGCAGGTCAAGATCGTCCCCCCCCACCTCACCTTCGACTCTGGTGAAATGACCTTGCGTGTTGGCAAGAAGAATCTCATCCTGTCCACGACCCCGGGTCACAGCCCGGATGGGATCTCCGTGCTCGTCGAGGAAGACCGTGTCCTTTTCGCGGGCGATGCGTTCATGCCCCTGCCCTATGTGGTCGATGGGGATGCGGATGATATGCTCGCCTCCATCAAGAAGATCGGTCGCATGGGCTTGGAAAACATCATTCAAGGACACGGCGATATCATCCTGCGCGGAGAGATTGATGCGGCGGTCAAAGAAAACCTGAATTATGTAAGCAATATAAAGAAGGCGGTCAAGGCGGCGGGCAAACGCAAGAATGTGGATGAATATCTCGAAGAGATCACCATTGAGGAATGCGGCAAGAGCCGTGTATATCTGGGTGGGCTGGCAGAGACGTTGCATCGGCGCAACTTGCGGGCGCTTCACAGCCAGATGCACGGAGAATGAAATATTGACTCGATAATATAAAAAGTTGCAGAACACTCAGGTTGTCTGCAACTTTTTATATTATACAAATCGAAAAAACATATTCCACTAAACAGGTTTGATAAGGAGATATATTATGACAATTCTTACATGGGTTGCACTGCTGGGCGGGCTGGCTTTGCTTGTATTGGGCGCGGATTGGCTGGTGCGAGGCGCATCGCAATTGGCTGCCAAAATCGGTATATCACCGCTGGTCATTGGTTTGACTGTGGTGGCATTTGGCACCAGCGCCCCAGAGATGGCGGTATCTGTTCAGTCTACCCTTGCTGGGCAGGCAGACATTGCCTTGGGGAATGTCGTTGGCAGCAACATCTTCAACATTTTGTTCATATTGGGGGTTTCAGCCATAATCACCCCATTGATCGTTCAACAGCAGCTTGTCCGGCTGGATGTTCCGATCATGATCGGCATCTCCATCCTAACCTATTTCCTCTCGTTGGATGGGGTGATCAATCGCTTTGAAGGGATCATCCTATTCGCCGGAATTATCGCATACACGATTTTTCTCATCATCCAAAGCCGCAAGGAAAATAAAGCCGTTGAACAGGAATACGCGCAAGAATACTCTGCAAAGGCCGATAATGGATGGAAATCCTGGGTGATCAATATCGGTTTGGTGGGGCTTGGTCTAACATTGTTGGTGGTCGGCTCAGATTTTCTGGTGAACAGCTCCATCGAAATTGCCCGCTGGCTGGGGGTGAGCGAACTTGTGATCGGACTCACGATCGTTGCCGCTGGAACCTCGATGCCAGAAGTTGCCACCTCTGTCACCGCCGCCCTCAAAGGCGAACGGGATATTGCCGTGGGCAATGTCGTTGGCAGCAATATCTTCAACATTTTGGCTGTTTTGGGTCTGGGTGGCAGTGTGGCGCCCGCGGGTCTGGTCGTTTCGTCTGCCGCGTTAAATTTCGATATTCCGGTCATGATCGCCATTGCAGTAGCCTGTTTCCCTGTCTTTTTCACCGGTGGACAAATCTACCGCTGGGAAGGGGCTTTATTCCTCGCCTATTATGTGATCTACACAGCATACCTGATCATGAATGCCACCAACCACAGTTCTCTGCCCATGTTCAGCAGCGTTATGATCTGGTTCGTGCTGCCAATTACGGCGCTTACGTTTGTGATCTCACTCTGGTATGAGTTCTCAGTGCGCCGCCGCCAAAAGGCTTAATCCTGTATGAAAAAGGTATTTGAAATTTATAAAATCGCCCCCACTTGGGGGTGATTATTAATCTTCTTTGCTACAATGCTTCCCATGCCAGAATTAATTATTCCCCTGATTTTGCTTCCATTGGGTATTTTAGCCGTCCTGGCATTACGCCAAGCGCGGCTGACGAACCCGCAAGCGGGTTGGCTGTTTGCCGTCTTTCCGTTTACAGCCTTCATTTCCCTGCTATATTCCGCCTCACACATGGGCGAAAAGGGATTGACCTTCTCAGTCCCATGGATTCCCGCGCTAGGGCTGAACTTCTCGCTCTATCTCGATGGGCTTTCCGCGCTGTTCGCCTTGCTCATTACTGGCATTGGCACACTGGTCGTCATCTACACCGGTTATTACTTTGACCACGGCGACCACGACCACGCCGAACATCCCGCCATCGAGTATCGTTTCTTCGCATACACACTACTCTTCATGCTCGCCATGCTCGGGCTGGTTCTGGCAGGCGACCTGATTACGCTCTTCCTCTTCTGGGAAGGCACCAGCATCTCGTCCTTCCTGCTGATTGCCTACAAGTTCAAAGACGAAGCCGCGCGCAAGGGCGCTTTCAAATCGCTGTTCATCACGGGCGGCGGCGGCATTGCCATGCTGGCAGGCTTCGTCTTCATCATGTCCATCAGCGGCAGCGCGGACTTCAAGACCGTCCTCGCCAGCGGTGACCTGTTGCGCAACAGCCCGCTTTACCCGGTACTCTTCACTCTCGTCGTGATGGGCGCTTTCACCAAGAGCGCTCAATTCCCCGCGCACATCTGGCTGCCCGAAGCCATGTCTGCGCCCACGCCTGCCAGCGCCTTCCTGCACTCTGCCACCATGGTCAAGGCAGGCATTTATTTACTGGCGCGTCTCAACCCCGCCATCGGCGGCACAGACCTTTGGTTCTGGGTGCTCTCCATCTTCGGCATTACCACCATGCTGGTCGGCGCGTATCTCGGCTTCAAACAGAACGACCTCAAACCCCTACTCGCCTACTCCACCGTTTCACAGCTTGGCGTGCTCATCGCCCTGATCGGGCAGGATACCGAGATCGCCTTCAAAGCGCTGGTCATTTCCATTCTGGCACACGCGCTGTATAAATCTGCGCTCTTCATGTCGGCGGGCATCATCGACCACGAAACCGGCACGCGTGACATTCGCAAACTGGGCGGGCTGCGCAAACAAATGCCGATCATGTTCGGGATCGTCTCCATCGCCGCCCTCTCCATGGCCGGACTCCCGCCCCTCTTCGGCTTTCTCGCCAAAGAGACACTTCTCGCTTCCGCGACTCACCCAAGCCTGCCCGCCGCCATTGAATTTCTCTTTCCGCTGACTACGGTACTCGCTGGCGCGTTCATCCTCGCGCAAGCAGCATTACTCGTGCGGGGAGTCTTCCTTGGAAAACCCGCCGACGAGAAGCACCCGCCGCACGGTCACGACCCGAAGATCGGGTTCTGGCTCGCGCCTGCCATTCCGGCTGTGCTTTCTCTGCTTATCGGCATCACCCCTGTCGAACCCGCCTTCCTGGTGGACTTTCTCGCCGCCGCCGCCAAAGCCGCGTATGGCGCAAAAGTAAAGATCTCGCTCGCCTTGTGGACGGGCATCAACGTGCCTCTTATTCTCTCCATCATCGCCATTACGCTCGGCTCGCTGGTCTTCTGGCAGCGCGGACGCATCCGTGCATGGATGATGAACTTCCTGCCGAATTTCACCGTCAACATGCTGTTTAATGGAACCATTTCCGGCTTGGATTCACTTGCAGCAACAGCGACCAAGTTGCAGGGCGGTCAGATGCGCTTCTATCTGCGTGTGATGATCGTTTCGATGATCGCCATCGTCGTCTTGTTTAGCCGCATCTCGCTGGAGATGTTCACCCAAAACCTCACTCTCGGCATCGAAGGTTTCAATGGACTGCGCGCCTTCTCGCTGCTGATGGTGGTGGCAGCGGGCTTGGCGAGTGTGATTATTCGCCGCGACCTGCACGCCGTGATCGCGCTCGGCGTGAGCGGATTGGGCGTGGCAGTGTGGATGGCGCTCGACCCCTCGCCCGATGTGGCGCTGGTGCAGATCGTGGTGGACATTCTCTCGACGGTTATCCTGATTCTGAGTTTGAATATTCTGCCGCGCAAACAGCGCGATAAAGCCAATGAAATATTACACAGCCGCAAAAGTATGCGTCGTGATGTGGTGATCGCGGGGCTGGCGGGTTTGGTGATGGCAGCCATCACCTTCACCGCGCTCACCACGCGCCCGCGTGAAAGTGTGGTCTCGCCCTTCTACGCCGATAATGCAAAACCGTTGACCGGCGCGAAGGACATCGTCGGCGCCATCGTGGTGGATTTCCGTGCTGCGGATACGATGATCGAGATCATGGTCTTTGCGATGGCAGGGCTGGGCATTTATACCGTACTGCATTTTGCCTCGCGCAAGGAAGGCGAGCACAGCCATATTGAGAAAAGCAAACTCAACCCGCCACATACGCCACTCGGCATTCATGGGTTGCCGACATCACCCCTGCTGCATTTGCTCGCCTACGCGACCCTGCCGCTATCCTTGATGCTCGCCACGACGCACATGATGTACGGGCACGACATGCCCGGCGACGGCTTCACCGCGGGCGTCATCATCAGTTTGGGCATTGCCATGTGGTACATCATCTTCGGGTATGAAGAAGTACGTCGCAAACTCCCGTGGCTGAACCGCAATACGTTGATCGCGATTGGGTTATTGCTTTCGCTGCTCAATGCGGTTGGGGGCATGGTCTTTGGCGGCGGATTCGCTGCCCCGGTGGATTATGGCGCCATGCTCAATTTGCCTTTACCGACCGGCTTCGCCATTACCAACTCGTTCCTCTTTGAAGTCGCCATCGCGCTCACCGTCACCGGTGCGGCGACACTTATTCTCGACAACCTCGGTCACCCGCGTGACCACCATGAAGAAGACGCCCAACCCGTATCGCTAAAGGAGCAAGCATGAGTCTGTTAACCTCGCTTGCAGTGGGCATTCTGTTCGCTGCCGGCATCTATCAAATTTTACGTCGCAACGTCATCCGCGCCGCCATAGGCTTGGTGCTTCTTTCGAATGCGGTCAACCTGTTTCTGTTTTCCGCCGGCGCGTACAACGGCGCAGCCGCCGCCTACTCCACGGCAACGTCGCAGATCAGCGACCCGCTTCCGCAAGCCCTGGTACTGACCGCCATCGTCATCAGTATGGGCGGTTTTGCCTTCGTGCTCAGCCTGCTCTACGTCATCTCGACCCGCTACAAGACCAGCGACAGCGACGAAGTGAAGGGATTGAAGAACTGATGAACACTGCCTATCTTCTTGTGCCCCTGCTTCTGCCTCTTATGGGTGTGCCCATCACTTTGTTCATGCGTAAACAGCGCAGGATGCAATCCGTCACCGCCCTCATGTTGATGCTGATCTCCCTGGGCTTTTCGTTTGGATTGTTGCGCACGGTTCAAACCACGCTCGAGCCGGTTCAGTTCCAGTTGGGTTTGTGGCAAGCCCCATTCGGCATCACCCTCGCCGCTGACCTGTTGAGTGTGTTCATGCTCATCATGACGCAACTCGTCCTGTGCGCGGGCTTAATTTACGCTCTCGGCTCGACCGAGAAAGTGGTGCAATACCCCACCTTCTATCCACTCTTTCTCGCGCTCTCCGGCGGCTT
Source organism: Anaerolineales bacterium UBA2395 (assembly GCA_002343775.1). Taxonomy (GTDB): domain Bacteria; phylum Chloroflexota; class Anaerolineae; order Anaerolineales; family Villigracilaceae; genus Villigracilis. The sequence continues at coordinate 69,795 of DDSH01000031.1, read as the reverse complement.
GAGCGGCGCCTTCATCACCGGCGACATCTTCAACCTGTTCGTCTTCGCTGAGATCATCGTCATCTCTGGCGCAGCGCTGACCGCCATCGCAGACGATAAATACGGTGTGGAAGCCGCCTACAAATATTTCTACATTTCCACGCTGGCATCGGTCTTCTTCCTGATGGGAGTCGGTTCGTTGTACGTCGCCTACGGTACGCTCAACTACGCGGACCTCGCCGACCGCATTGCGGTGAATCCTGCCGCGCCGCTCGGGTTGACCGGCATGGCATTTCTGACCGCCACCTTCCTGATCAAAGGCGCGGTCTTCCCCTTCCATTTTTGGCAGCCCGATTTTCACGCCGCCGCCCCCACCGCCGTCAGCGCAATGCTCTCGTCGCTGGTGGTCAAGATGGGCGTGTACGGCTTCTTCCGCATGACCACCCTGCTCTTCGCCACAGAAGCGGACATGCTCAAGACTCTGCTCGTTGTCCTTGGTGTGGTCGGGGTGCTCTACGGCGGCTTCGGCGCATTAGGCACGCATAACGCCAAACGCATGTTGGCTTATTCCACACTCGCGCAGATCGGTTTCATCCTTGTCGGCATTGGCTGGGGCACACCGCTCTCATTGGCGGCGGCATTGGTCTTCACCTTCAACCATGCCATTATCAAAGCCGCCATGCTCATGCTGGCGGGAGCGATGGCAAGCCGCGCCGCGGTCAAATCGGCTTCGTTCGATGTCATTGTGGGCGTGGGGAAATACCATCCATTCGCGGGCTTTCTCTTCCTGCTGGGCGGCATGGCGTTGGCAGGCATTCCGCCACTCAATGGCTTCGTCAGCAAGTTGATGATCTTCTGGAGCGGGGTCGAAGCGGCGCAATATCTTTCATTAGCCATCATCGGTGTGGCAAGCATTGTCACTTTGGTGTACATCATCCGCGCCTTTACCCGTGTGTGGTTCGAATCGAATCCCGAAGTCAAGCCAAAGCAGGGGGATCAGCTCCTCGCACCAACCCTGCTCATTTTGTTGGCGCTCCTTCTCGGCGTCTGGTCTGAACCGCTGGTTTCCATCGCGCAAGCCACTGCCGCATGGATTCTCGAACCAGGCGCGTACATCGCCGCAATTATGGGAGGTGGATAATGTTGTTGTATCTTTCATCGCTCCTCGTACTGTTCGTCATCTATCTGATGCTGACCGGCAACGGCTCACTTTCCAATTTGGTATTGGGGCTGATCGTGGCGGCGATCATCAGCCTGCTCATGCCCAAGAATACGCCCATGCTGGTGCGCATCGACCGCCTGCCGCGTTACCTGTGGGCTGGACTGCAATATGCAGTCGTCGTGATCTGGGATGTGATCCGCGGCGGGATCTCCACCGCGCGCATCGTACTGGACCCGAAACTTCCGCTCAAACCAGGCATTGTTGCCATCCCGTATGGAAAGAAATCTGAATTGGGTTCCGCCTTCAGCGCGCATGCCATTACGCTCTCGCCGGGCGAACTGGTGATCGAGATCGACAGCGAAGGCAACATGTACACCCATGCCTTGAACGTGGATGAAACCCTGGCTGCCGCTGAAGCGGGACAAGCCAAACGCACCCGCCTGTTGGATGTGATGTTCGATTCTTAAGGAACGAAAACCATGCAAACCATTCTTGATATCATATTTTCGGTGGTGTTGGGCTTGCACCTGCTGATGATCCTCGTTGCCGCCTGGCACACCTGGACCGGCGAGAACAGCGCGGTACGCCTTGCAGGATTGGATCTCGCCAGCACCCTGACCACCGCCGTCCTCGTCATCGTAGGCATCATCAGCGGCAACAGCCTGTTCCTGGATGTTGCCATCGTGACTGCCCTGCTGGGCTACCTCGCCACGGTTACCATCGCCAAGTTCATCTCGGACCAGAAGGTGTTCTAATGGAAACTGTTCAGCAGATCATTGCCATTGTTCTATTGGTGCTGGGAACTTTTCTATCCTTGGTGGGGGTCATCGGCTTCATCCGCCTGCCAGATGTTTATACGCGCCTGCACGCCACAGGCAAGGTCAGCGTGTTCGGGCTGGTCTTCCTGCTGATCGCCGCCAGCATCCTCACCCCACTCACGGCATGGAAGGGAATTTTGCTGATCTTCTTCGTGCTGCTTGGTTCACCTGCCATTTCCCACTCCATCGCTTCGGCGGCGTACAAAGCCGGGGTGCCGCTGGTGAACACCAAACGTGACGATCTCAAATCAAAACTGGAACGCGGCTCGGGCAAAGACGTATAATTCAGGCTATCCTTCCATGGATTTTTCACCACAAAGCACACGGAGTTCACAAAGAAAAGTATTAAGAAATCCCCGTGTGTTTTGTGGTCTTTGTGGTGAATTTTTTCCAAACGAGCCTCGCCATGAAATCTTCCACCAAACGCGGCATGATGGGGTTACCACCCTTCCAGCAGGGCGGATTGGACTCGCTGTGCGGCTTGTACAGCATCGTCAACGCCGAACGCTTCATCAACCGTTCTACCGACGAAGCGTCACAGGTCTTGTTCGATGACCTGATCCGTTTTCTCTCGCGGCGTGGACTGCTCAGCAAGTTCCTCATTGGCGGCATCATGCACACGCAGATGTTGACGATCCTGGACAAGGTCGTAGGCAAGAAACGCATCTCCAATGTGGCGATCCCTTTTCGCGGCGTACCCACCCCCGACCTGACCACGTTCTGGAAGGCGATGCAAACCTTTTTAGATGGAACGCCCGGACGTTCCATCATCCTTGGCTTGCAGGGGTATCACGATCACTGGACGGTCATCGAAAAGATCACCAGCCGCTCCATCCTGCTGTATGATTCGGCGCTGATCAAACGTCTGCCGCGCTCCTCATGCACCACCGTCCATGCCACGTGGAAGCGCAAGCACCACCTCCTCCCCGCTCAGACCTATTTTCTCTCGAACGAACTGCTCGATATTGGGCAATATGATACGTAGTCTCGCCCTTGCATGATCTTGGAGTTACACACATGCCAATTGACCTTACACGCTTCGAAAAAGAGGAATACTGCTACCTCACCACCCGCGGACGGGTGACCGGCAATCCGCATGAGATCGAGATCTGGTTCGTGGTGCATGAAAATACGATCTATCTGATGTCTGGCGGCGGGGCGAAATCAGACTGGGTTAAAAACCTGCTTAAAGAACCACAGGTCATATTCCGCATTGCCGGGCAGACGTTCCCCGCCCTCGCGCGAGTGCAACAGGAAAAGGATGAGGAAGTCATCCGCAACAAAATGGCAGACAAATACAAAGAGCGTGAAGCCGATGGCTCGCACAGCGATTGGGCGCGGACGGCGTTGATCGTAGGCTTTGAGCCGAAAGACACCATGGAATAAAAACTCCCATCCCTGAAATCGGATACCCTACCTATTACCCATTCTCCATTAACCAATCTCCGCTACAATACCCGCCCAAACAAGGAGAAAACTTTATGGGCGTCATGATGCAAGCCTTCTTTTGGGATTGTCCCCGCGAAGACAAAAAAGAATTTCAATGGTGGAACTATATTAAGCAAGAGATTCCCGGACTCGCCAAAGCCGGTTTTACTTCCCTCTGGCTGCCGCCTGTTCACAAAGCTGCCAACATTTTCGGACCTTCGATGGGCTACGACCCATACGACTATTACGACCTCGGCGAATATGACCAGAAGGGCGGCATGCCTACCTGGTTTGGCACCCACTTCGAGTTGAATCAACTGATCGAGACTGCGCACCAGCACGGGCTGAGTCTGATCGCAGATATGGTCCTCAACCACAACTCCGGCGCCGATGCGCAGGAGGTCAATCCCATCACCGGGCAATCACGTTGGACCCTCTATAACCCCAAGAGCGAGCGCTTCCCACGCAACTGGGAATCATTTCACCCCAGCATGTACGAGAACTGGGACGAAATGACCTTCGGCGACATGCCCGACCTTTCGCATCGCAATCCCTACGTCTATGGCGAATTGCTCAACCTCGCACGCTGGCTGATCGAAGAGGTTGGCTTTGATGGTTTTCGGTATGACTTTGTCAAAGGCTTCACCGCCGCCACAGTGCAAGCCATTCAGGAATACCGCTACATAAAAAACGGCGTATATCACAAACCTTACGGCGTGGCAGAATATTGGGACAATGCCTCCAACACGCTCAACTGGATCAACGACGCCAACTTCCACAACACAAACCCGGTGGATGTGTTCGACTTCCCCCTGCGTGAGCTGCTCAAAAGCATGTGCGATACCTACGGCTTCAGCCTCAAGAACCTGGCGCATGGCGAATCCATTTTAAGGTCACAGACCCAGAGCGCCGTCACCTTCGTTGAGAACCACGACCTGCGCGATGAAGGTCGCCCAATCACCAACGACAAACTGCTCGCCTACTCCTATATCCTCACACACGAAGGCTATCCCTGCATCTTTTGGAAGGATTACTTCAACTACAATCTTGCCCTGCGTGATACCCCCAACGGCATCGACGCTCTCATCGCCGCTCACGAAACCCATGCCGGCGGCGACACTTCTGTTCTTTATCTTTCAGATGATCTCTACATCATGCAGCGCGGCGGTCATGGCGACCAGCGTGGGCTGATCTACGCGCTCAACAACCGCGGCGATGACTGGCATGGTGAATGGGTGCAGACCAAATGGAGCAACGCTTCTTTCCGCCCTGTGGCTTGGTGGGGCAACCATGACCATTCCCGCCCCGCAGACCAATCCACCGGCGCAGACGGCCGCGGTCAATTCTTCGCCCCCGCCCGCGGCTATGCTGTGTATGTGATGACATAATAAAGTCTCCGTCAGCGGCCTCCTGATGAAGATCAACGAGAACAGCTTCCAGTCAGGGTCGAGGCGCTGCTTCCTTAATCTGTAGGAAGTTTGGGTGAATGTTTAATTCCAAATAACTTTGTACACTGAAGGGGATATTTATTGGCTAACTTTGGAGTTTACTTATGAAATCTTCCGCTACAAAAAAAGTTGACAGAGCCTCCGATACTTTTAGCAAGATCTACGGCGGCTGTGGATTGCTGGTCGTCGATCTGTTGATCCTTGGTTTTCTATGTTGGGGAATATATAAGGGCGTGGTCGGAGTTATGGTTGAGATCAACGGTGAGGTCACTGAAGGCAGTGTCATCCGCCTCGAACCCCGTGACGGCGGGACCTTCCGTGCAAAGTTTGAATTCGAAGTGAACGGTGTGACCTACACCTTCGATGATGACTCATCCTCCAATCCTCCAAAATATGAACTTGGCGAGACGGTGACCATCCGGTATGACCGGAATGATCCCAACCGGGCCAGCATCGATAGTGTTTTCCCGCTCTGGCTTTTTCCATCCTGCACGACAGCGGGATTGATCATCGCGTTGGTTGTGGTGAATTTTTTCGGTATCCGGGCTGTGAAGCGCGGAGATGAGATCATCGATTTTATTTGACCTTTAAAAATTATATTGGAGGTATTTGTTATGAGCGACTTTGAAAAGAATTTGGACAAAGCCGTTGAGAATTACGAAAAGAACTTCGACAAGATCGCAAACAAGACAGCCAACACTCTGGAGAAAGTGGAGCGCGGCGCAAACAAGGTTTACATCGGCTGCGCCACCATTTTCGGCAACCTATTCTTTGCGGCGTTCTGTCTGTGGGGCGTGTATGCCGCCGTGGTTGCCTATCAACTCGAAACAACCGGCGTCGTCACCCCGGGCATCGTCATCGGCTTGGATGAAAGCAATACAGACGGCTCCTCCGCCTACTCGCCCATCGTCGAATTCACAGCTAATGGGCAAACCTACACATTCGAAAGCGGCAACGCCTCCTCCCCACCTGCCTATCAGGTCGGCGAAACCGTCAATGTCCGCTACGATCCAGCCGACCCCAACACCGCCCAAATCGACAAATATTCCGAACGGTGGCTCATGCCCATTATTCTCATCCCCTCCATGATCTGTGGATCGATCATCCTGACCTTCTTCATGGTGCGGGCATGGCGACGCGGACAAAACGTATTGCCTGAATAATTTAACCGCCTCCATGCGGACCTTGAGCCTGTCTCCAACCATTGAGAGAATCATGCCGGAAGAGTTCACCCCCATCCATTTCTTTGACGACATCATCGAAGTGATGTTCGATCAGCCGCCGGTGTACGAGAAAGCGCCGCACTGCCCCAATGGATTTGTCTGGGATAAGAAAACCTACCGCATCACCGAATCCCTCTCGGAATGGACGGATTTTTCGCGGCACGGCAGAATGGCAAACAATATGCGCCCCGCACACGCGATGACCGCATCCACACGCGGATCATTGAACGTGGGTCGCTATTACTTCCGCGTGCGGGTGGAGACGGGTCAGGTTTTCGATATTTATTATGACCGCGCCATGAAAAGCTTGGATAAGCGCAAAGGGGAATGGTTTGTGTACAGGGAACTTGAGGCAAGCAAGTGAGTTTCTTTCTTCTTTCCCCTTTCTAACAAAATGGAAGAGGAAAGAAGAAAGAGAAATGGATTTATTCTTTCGTGATCAATCTCACCTGATTATCATAGAAGAAATAATCCCATGCCCAGTTGAACATCACGATGAGCCGATTGCGGAAGCCAATGATGCGGTAGATGTGCAGGAAGACCCAGATCACCCAGGCGATGAATCCGCTGAAAGAGACGCCGAAGATACGGGCGACGGCGGCGTTGCGTCCCACTGTGGCGAGCAGACCGGGGTCTTTGTAATGGAACGCGAGCGGTTCCTGCCCACTTATTATCAAGCGGATATTTTTCGCGGCGGCTTGTCCCTGTTGGATGGCAACGGTCGAAAGCATGGGCAAAGGTTGACCATTACCATTGGTGAGAAAAGCGGCGTCACCGATGACAAAACTCTCAGGAAACAGCGGCAAGTTCAAGGTCGGGTTGATGCGTACGCGCCCCATGCCGGCTTTTTCGGCGGGCAATGAATCCACGATCTCGGCGGCTTTCGCGCCAGCCGTCCAGATCAGCGTTTGAGTTTCGATGACAGAACCATCGCCAAGCATCACACGCTGACCGTTGTAATCCTGCATTTTGGTGTTCAGGCGCACGTCCACATTTTTGTTTTTCAAAAGCCGCAGGGTGGCTTGACGTAGTTCATCAGGATAGGCAGCGATAAGGCTCGCACCTGCTTCAAGCAAAATAACCTTTGCCTCTTTGAAATTAAGGCGGGGATAATCCTTCTTCATCACATGTGTGATCAACTCTGCCAATGCGCCAGCAGTTTCCACGCCGGTCGGTCCGCCGCCAACGATGACAAAGGTGAGCATGGCTCTGCGCTTTTCAGCATCGCCCTCGTGACTGGCTTGCTCGAACATTGAGAGCAAATGATTGCGGGTCATGACGGCTGTATCAATGTCCTTTAGTTGTAAGCCGTGCTTCTCAAGTGTCTCGAAGCCGAAGAAGTTCGTACGCGCGCCCGCCGCGATGACGAGATAATCATATGCAATGACCGAGCCGTTCATGCGGACGAATTTTTGTTCAAGGTCGATCTCGGTCACTTCGCCCATTTGGAAGGTCAGATTTTTTTGCCTGCGGAAGATCGTACGCACCGGTTGTGCGACCTGCGAAGGCAGCAACCCCGCGATGGCAACCTGATACAACAGCGGCTGGAAGAGATGATGATTGTTCTTGTCGATCAAGGTGATGCGCACGGGCGCGTTGGCGAGTCCGCGGGCGGTTTCGAGCCCGGCGAACCCGGCGCCGATGATAATGATATGGGGTTTCAAATTGGCGTTCATGGTTTCCTCTTTGCTGACAGATGGCAGTAATAAAGGCATTCTGTATTTGTGAAATTTATCACCATTATTATAACCAAAACAGTCCGAATTGTAAAGAATTTCACAATAGGATTTAAGTACTCTCATTAAATAGACCTCTTGTGAAAGTCGCAAAAATTGAAAAGGACCCCGAAAGTTCTACTTTCGGAAACTCCACCTGAAGTAGAACTTCAGGATTCCAAACTACTTATGCAAGAGGTCTAATATAAAAAGCCTCCCGCGTCAAATCGACGGGGAGGCTGGTACGAACCATCAAAGGGATACTACCGCCAGAAGTTTTGTGTGAACGGCAGCAGACGCAAGGTTACATCCAGCAAGAGTCCAAGCATGAAGAGCGAGCCAAAGGCACGATTATTGCGGAAGCTGATGGGCGCGAAGTAAAGGGGCCACCCACCCTGTCCGTCGGGGAAACCTTCGGGACGGGTATCCGGCTTCGGCTTGGTCAGAGGCGGAAGGCTTTCACGCAGGGCAGGCAGTGCGAAGAGCACAATCAACATAACCGGCGTGAAGAACTTCGTCGCGATCAGATAACCGGTGAAGACGTACGGCAGGACCATCATTGCCATGATGGCGTACCGCGCGGCTTTTTCGCCGATGACGACCGGCAGGGTGTAGATCTTCTTGGCTTGGTCTACTGTGATCTTGTCGATGTGCTTGCCAAAGATGACCGTCGTCACACCGAGCACATAGGGCAGGCTGGCGATGACGACCGACCAGTTCCACTGGTCGGTGAGGACATAGTAACCGCCGCCGATCATGAGCGGACCCCAAACCATGAGCACGGCTACTTCGCCGAGACCCAATCCTTTGAGGGGCCAGGTGTAGAACAGCACGAAGAACGAGCCAAGCCCGAGCAAGATCCATGTGGTGCTGCTGAAGCCCGTATGCCAGACAAGATAGATGCCCGCGATCATGGCGAGAATCCCTGTGACGATAAAGTACGTCAGGTGCTGGCGCTGGGTCATCAGACCGGAGGCAACGGGCTGCGCCCCGTACATGGTGCGATAGTAATTGTCCTTGTCCACGCCGCGGACGAAATCGGTATAGTCGTTGAAGATATTGTTGCTGGCATGAGCCATGATGAGCCCAAAGACCAGGGCGAGCCAGGGTAAAAATTCGAACGAACCGTCGCGCCAGGCGAATAAGCCCGCCAGGGCAGCGGAGATAAATGTCATGATGAGGACAGCGGCGCGGGTCGAAATCAGCCATTTGGAAATGACGTCGAGGGCGTCCCACTCCTCTTTTGAAACCTCGGGGATGATATTCAGTGCCTTCTTCCACATTGCAAAATTCATGAGGGTACTCCTTAAAAATTTTGATGATTATAACCAATTCAGTCCAATTTTTTAAAAGAAGATGCCCAGGTGCAAACACACCCGGGCATCCATAAAACGAAGCGTTAGCCTTCGCTGGTCATGATGAAGAGCGGCTTCATCTCGAAGTTTTCATAAATGGGGCGATACCGTTCCGTGTCATAAAAATGACTGACATTGACAAGCTTCTTGGTGGCGGTGACGACATCCAACGGGACATTGTCATAGCGTCCATTCTTCAAAACGACAAGACGCCCATGAATGCCTTTCAACAAGAGATCGAGCGCCAGGTTGCCAAATGCCATCGGTACGACCGAGTCGATGGCGTCTGGGTCGCCGCCGCGTACCATGTAGCCCAGCTTCTGGTTGACCACATCTACAGATTTGCCATCATTGTACTTCGGCGAGAGGTCCTTGATCTGCGCGGAGACGAGGTCCCCAATACCGCCCAATTTGGCATGGCCGTAGGCATCTGTGGTGCGGTCGGCAAAGACCATTTCCCCGCCTTCGTACATAGCGCCTTCCGAGATGAGGAGGACCGAATACCGGCTGGGATTCGCCTCGCGGTCTTTGAGCAACAGTTCGGTCAATTTTTCAATATTGAATTTGTATTCGGGGATCACACAGCGGTTTGCCGCGCCTGCCATCGTCGGCAGCATGGCAGTAAAACCGGCGTAACGCCCGAACACTTCGAGAACCAGGATACGCTCGTGCGAACCGGCAATGGTACGCAGGCTGTTGGTCAGCGAAATGGTGCGGGTGACGCAGGTGCTGAAGCCAATACAGTAATCCGTGCCGGGCACGTCGTTGTCCATCGTCTTCGGGATGGCAATGACCTTCATCCCTTCCTGATAGAGTCGCACACCATAGCTCAGTGTATCGTCGCCCCCGATGGGGATTAGAGTATCAATACCAAGGTAATCGAGGTTCTTGAGGATTTCCGGGGTCAAGTCGTTCTTTTCCTCGGAATATTGATCGCGCAAATGAGGCGGCACACTGGATTTCTTGACCGAACTTGGTTTGGTGCGGGAGGTGTGCAGGAAGGTCCCGCCTGTTCGCCCGGCACGATTGACGATCTCTTCGGTGAGAAACTGATAATTATTGCTGTTATCCGCTCCCTTATCACGGATGACGTCCACCAACCCGCCCCAACCGCGACGAATCCCCACCACCTGATACCCCTCCCGTAGCGCACGGATGGTCACTGCGCGAATGGCAGGGTTCAAGCCCGGCACATCGCCGCCGCCCGTCAAAATTCCGATCACACCCTTCTTTTTGTTCGCCATGGCAACCTCGCAAAAAATTTTTTCACATTATAAGCCCACACCCCGCAAGCTGACCATGCGGCGCAGCGGTGGGAAAACGTTTTATCAGCCTTCCCCCAATTCGGGGATGGGCTCGACGGGCGTGCGATGCGCAAGAATGTTCTCGACCCAAAAGATGATGAGCGCCAGCCAGACGATTCCAAAGCCAATCAGACGCGTGGTATCGAACGGCTCCTTATAAATGAACACGCCGATGAGGAATTGAATTGTCGGCGCGAAATATTGCAGTACGCCGATCATGTTGAGCGGGATCTGTTTGGCAGCCGAGGCGAACATTAGCAGTGGAATGGTGGTGACGATGCCGCCGCCAATGAGCAGCAAATCCACGGTGAGTCCATCATGCAGGAATTCGCCCATCCCATTGACCTCAACGAAGATCAGGTAGATAAGCGCAATCGGGAAGACAATGCCCGTTTCGAGGGTCAAGCCATAGACGGAGCCCAGAGGCGACAGTTTCTTGACCAAGCCATACAAGCCGAAAGTAACCGCCAGCGAGAGCGCGATCCACGGCAGGCGTCCGTACGTGACGGTAAGATAAACCACACCGATGGCAGCGATGATGATCGGAACCCATTGCGTGGGACGCAGTTTTTCACGCAGGAAGAACACACCAAACAAAACGCTCAACAGCGGGTTGATGAAATACCCAAGGCTGGTCTCTACGATGAAGCCAGCATTGACACCCCACACATAGATCAACCAGTTGATGGAAAGCAACACACCGGCAACCGTATAAATACCTAGCACCTTTGGGCTGAACGCTGTTATGCGAAACTCCTGCCATTGGCGGGTGATGAAGATGAAGCCCATCAGCAAAAGGAACGACCAGCCAATACGATGACCAAGCAATTGCAAAGCGGGGACTTCGTGCAGCAACTTCCAATAGATCGGGAAGAATCCCCACATTGCATAAGCGGCAATGCCGCTGAGGATACCTTTATTCATGTTTCTCCTTTGGAATATCTGAAATCTACAACACCGGGAAAGCCCCGGCGGTTTCACAAACAAAAAGACCTCACCGCACGGCAAGGTCTTTGATGAAGGTCAACAAGTACTATAACTTCCGCAAAAACCACTTGCCAGAGACCACTTCGGTCACATCACGGGCGAGTTCGCCCGCGGTTTTGTAGCGATCGTTCGGGTCTTTTGCCATCGCCTTCGCCACCACTTCCTGCCACACGGCAGGGATGTTGGCTTTCACCTCACGCACATCTGGCACGGGCAGGTTGACATGGGCATTAATCAAACTGGTCACCGACTCGCTGGAGAAAGGCATTGAACCGGTCAACAAACGATATAACACCACGCCCAACGCATAAATATCCGAGCGCCCATCCACGGGTTCACCGAGTACCTGTTCGGGGCTCATATATCCCGGGGTGCCCACCAGCCACTCCCCCTCCTCGTCCGTGATCGGTTTGGACTTGGCGATCCCAAAATCGGAGAGAAAGGCTTCGCCGGTTACATCGAACAAAATGTTGGACGGCTTAACGTCGCGATGGATGATGTTCTGTGCATGTGCCGCATCCAACGCCTCTGCCACCCGTTTGAAGATATGCGCCATCTCGGTCAGTTTGAGTTCGCTTTCCTTGAGGCGATCCTGCAAACTTCCGCCTGCCATGTAACGCATGATGATATATGGCTGTTTGCCATGCCAGCCAAAATCATAGACCGGCACAATACATGGATGTTCCAACGCCGCAATCACTTCCGCCTCACGCTGAAAATATTCACGATAGACGTCGTCCAGTGTGCGGCTGTACATCAGCACTTTAACGATCACCTGCCGCTGAATGTAAGGGTCGCGCGCCAGGAAAATGATCCCCATGCCGCCCACCGCCAACTCGCTTTCGATCTCATAACGCCCAATCGTGGATACTTCCATCAACTCTCCAGGGTACTTTGAAATTCGACCACGTACAGATGGTTATTCCCAATCAATCGGTTGACGCCCCGCAAACCCCGCTTCGACCTCGTGCCAGAACTGGATCTTCTCCTCATTGTATTTCCAACACAGAAAGATGACTCTGCCATCTTTCAATGCCGGAAAATCGATCAACCCGATCGTCAGGTCTTTGATCTCGATGCCCATATCCTGCAAACGGTGCAAGATCTGATCGAGCCGATCAAAATCCGGCAGGAGTTTGCTCAGTTCCGGGTTGCCGCCATTCCCTGCCGATTTTTCCACCACCGCCCAAATCTCCGGTTGACGCGAGCGAATCCGCTCGCTGATCTGCATCAACTCCGCCACCATCGGGCGGACGATCTCCAGTAGATTGTTGGCTTCCTGCGGCGTGTAATATTTGGGCATGGAAGCGAGTATACCCCAACAAAAAACCCCAGTCCAATTTGGGAACTTACAGCCTGCTTTCTTCGTCTACCGGGGAAAATGAAAGGAGAAAATATCATGAAATCCGGAAGTCTTCACACCCTGTTGCATTTGTTCGGCGCGCTTTTCATGGCGGTCCTGCCTGCCTTTATGCTTGCCCAGCGTCCCTTGATCTCGCACCGAAAAATGCATTCTGTTCATGAACGGCTCGATGCATACGGCAAACGAAAGTAACGCATCAAACAAAATGCCCCGCCGGGTTAATCGAACCTGCGGGGTATCCATTTAAGCGGGGATGGCGGTGTACCCTTTTTTTCTAACCGCTGCGATGATCTGTTCTTCGTTCAATGTTGCTTCATCGTATTCAATGACCATCTCCAGCTTATGGTAACTGGCATTGATCTCCTGCACGCCATCGAGGTCATCTTCCAATGATTCGATTTTCATCGCGCAGTTGGTGCAGGTCATATCGGGGATTTTGAAGGTTTTTCTTAACACAGGCGGTTTCTTTCTTCTTTATTTCAAAGAACGTTCATTCAAACACGATCTGCCCGGTATACATTCCCATGGAACAGGTAAAGAAGATCGTCGAACCTGCCTTTTGGGCTGGGATGGTCACCTGAACAGTGCCGGTATCGGGCAGCAGCTTGTAGAAATTCAAGGCGGGGATGACAAAATCACGGGCGCAGGAGTAGGTTTGGTCGGTGACGAGGTTGAGGGTAAAGTCCTGTCCGGCGGGAACCTTGAGGGTGGCAGGGAAGTATCCGCCGTTCTGTACATTGAGGATGATCTCGCCTTGGGCAGAGTCCGCTACGGGGTTGGCTTCTGCCTGAGAGGGGAACCAGTTTCGCGTCAGGTTTTGAAGCGAGAGGGGTGAGCCCATCAAGTTAAGTCCGCTATCGAGGGTTACAAATCCAAGAATCAAAACCAGCACGGCGACGAATCGCATGAAGAATTTTTCAAGTTTTGCACCGAGTTCGGTGGTGAGATAGGCGACAATGAAGAAGACGGGGCTGGTGCCGAGCGTGAAGGCGAACATGAGTACCGCACCCATTGCCATGCTGCCTGTGCCGAGGGCGGTTGCCATCATGGCTTGGGTCACGCCGCAGGGGATGAATACGGTGAGGAATCCAAGAAAAAGCGGAGTGGCTGTGTCGGTGCCTTTGGCTGTTTTGCGGATGTAACGCGTGATGAACTTGGGAGGTTCGATGGAGAAGTAACGAAAGATCGGGTGGACGTTGAACATGCGCAGGGCGTTGCCGACCATGAAGATGCCGATGGCGATCATCAGGAGGGCGCGCGTCATGGGGCTAAAGGTGAGATACGACCCCAGCCAGCCGAGCAACGCGCCAAGCAGGGTGTAGGCGACAAGTTTTGACAACAAGAAAAGCGCAATTGGAAGCGCGCTGTTCGTGCGGATGCTTGCCTTTTGTTTCTTTTTGTTTTGCGCAGTTTGCTCGACGTAATCCTGCTCGATCTGTCGCGCAAGCGAACTGGCAAGTAGACCACCCTGCACAGCAAGACAACTCAAGCCACCGGTGGTCAGGCCGGTGAAGAAAGCAACGATGATCTGGCTTATCAGCCCCGAATCTGCGGCGATGTTGATGGAATTCGAATCAGATGGAAAGGCGATCATGGCAACAGCAATGGCTACCAATAAAATGCCAAGCGTGACGATCACAACGGGGTCAATGGAGGGTTGTTTTTCTTTGCTCATTTGATCTCAGTATGGATAGTAGGTCACGTCATAAAGGTGACCTACTGTGATATAGGCTATCGTTGACCGCCATCCCATACTACGAACGGCATGTTGATGACAACACCGGGCTGTTCAATAGTTACTTCGCCAGCAGATTCGGCGGCGATGACATCATCCACATGCGTGAGTTCGCGGGCGCTGGCTTGGTCCACCCATGTCACTACATTGAGACGGCGCAAGGGAGTATAGCCATCGGTACCGGGCGGGTTGTCGAAGACATCCGCTTGAAAGCCAAAGGGACCCATCCCTTCGATGCCGTTGGTGAACACATACACATTTGCCAATGATTCATCGGGCACCTTTGCAAGCGAAGGCACGAGCATGACGGGTGATGCCATCATGTCCGTCAGTTTTTCCGCCACACCCGCATCCGAGGCTTCGGTATGGACAAAGTAGATTTCCTTGCCGTCTGCCCAGGCTTTGCCGGCAGGCAATTCGGCTTTTGGCATTTCAGTAGTTTGTGGAGCGCACGCAGCAAGGATTAATGCCAGTGCGCCGAGAAGGAGGATTATCTTTTTCATGTTAAAGGTTTCCATTTCTGGTTATGAGTTTGCGGATTCATCCTCAAGAGGATGTTCGATCTCGCCCGCCATGAAGGCTTCTGGCGCGCCCAAGAAGGCGTTCAGGCAAGCGGCATTACAAAAGTACACTCTCGCACCATTAAACATCGCGCTCGGATACTGTGCCGGGTCTTGCAAAACTCCGCCACATGCGGATTTTACAGTTTGCATTTCTTGATTTGTATTCATTGTCATTGTTTGACCGTGGGCGATGGAGTGCAGACCGTCCATCATTCACCACCTATCGTCTAAATCTTCACCCCGCGCAAGCGCAAGCTGTTCGTCACCACGAACACACTGCTGAACGCCATCGCGCCAGCGGCAAGCATCGGGTTCAAATAACCGAGCATTGCGGCAGGGATAAGGATCACATTGTAGATGAACGCCCAGAACAGGTTTTGTTTGATGGTAGTCAGCGTTTTGCGTGAGAGCAAGATGGCGCGCGACACACCACGCAGGTCACCGCTCATCAAGGTCACAGGCGCGGCAGCCATGGCAACATCTGTGCCGGTGCCGATGGCAAGCCCCACATCCGCCTGTGCGAGAGCGGGCGCATCGTTGACGCCATCACCAACCATTGCGACAACCGACGATCCCGATTGAAGTTTTTTGACTTCAGACGATTTGCCTTCGGGCAACACTTCCGCCAGTACCGTATCCACGCCTACCTGTTTTGCTATCGCTTCCGCCGTCTTTTGGTTATCGCCGGTGATCATCGCCACTTTCAACCCCATCTTGTGCAGGTCTGCAATGGCATCCTTCGAACTATCTTTGATGGTATCCGCCACCGCAATGATTCCGGCCGCCACATTATCTACTGCAACGAGCATGGCTGTCTTTGCTTCGGATTGAAGGCGCGTCACTTCGGATTCAAGATCCCCTAACGAGATCCCTCTCGCCTCGAACATTCTCTTGTTCCCAACCATTACGCTTCTTCCTTCGACTTCGGCTTGAACGCCATGCCCAGCCTCTGCCTTGAACCCGGCAGGTTCCACCAACGTCAACCCACGAGTCGTCGCTTCCGCCCAAATGGCTTCACCAAGCGGATGTTCACTGCCCTTCTCAACAGATGCAGCTAGGCGTAGCAGTTCATCTTCTTTCCACTTTCCACTTTCCACTACAATGTCCGTCACCGCCGGCTGACCTTTCGTGATCGTTCCGGTCTTATCCAGCACCACCACAGAGACTTTCCCTGCGCGTTCCAACGCTTCACTATTTCTAAAGAGAATACCCGCTTCCGCGCCCTTGCCCGTCCCAACCATGATGGCGGTTGGAGTGGCGAGTCCCATCGCACACGGACAGGCGATGACCAGCACAGCCACCATGTTGATCAGCGCGCGGGTGAAATTGTCCACATCCGCATTGATGGCAAGCGGAGCACCGAAGAAATACCAACCAGCAAAGGTCAGCAGGGCAATGACGATCACAATCGGCACGAACACGGCTGAGACTTGATCCGCCATCTTTTGGATGGGCGCTTTGCTGCCTTGCGCATCTTCCACCAACTTGATGATCTGCGCCAGCGCGGTCTCTTTTCCAACTTTGGTGGCTTCGAACTTGAGTAAACCGAGTTTGTTCAGCGTCGCACCGATGACCGGGTCACCGGGTTTCTTCTCCACCGGTAACGACTCTCCAGTCAACATGGATTCATCGAGGGTACTGCGTCCCTCCACCACCACCCCATCAACCGGCACTTTCTCGCCCGGCTTGACCATCACCACATCTCCCACGCGGACATCATCCACGGGAATTTCAGTTTCCACGCCCTCACGAACAACACGGGCGGTCTTGGCGCGCAGCCCCATCAACTTCTTGATGGCTTCGGAGGTGCGTCCCTTGGCACGGGCTTCGAGGAACTTGCCAAGTTTGATGAGCGTAATGATCACCGCCGCCGTCTCATAATAGACATGCCCCATCAGCCAGCCAAATGTGATCGGCAGCGAATAGAAAAAAGCGGCAGACGAACCCATCGCGATCAGTACATCCATGTTGGCGGATTTATTGCGTATCGCTTTAAACGCGCCCACATAATACTGCCAGCCCACGTAGAACTGGACCGGAGCAGCAAGCGCCAGCATCAGCCAATTGAACCAGGGTTGTGCGTCACGCATCCCCCCCATGGAATGACCGGTGTACACAAAATCAGGAAGCAGCCCGAAATCCTTGCTCATGGAAAGCACAAAGAGTGGAACCGTAAAGATCAAACCAATGATGAGCAACCGCCATTGTTCATTGATCTCGTGTTCGCGCGCCTTTGCTTCCGCATCTTCTGCCGCGCCACCCAACTCCAACGCCTCAAAACCGGCAGCGGAAACAGCACGGCGCAGTTCCGCCTGCGTGACGATGGTTGGCACATATTTCACGCGTGCCTTTTCCGTTGTAAATGTCACTTGCGCTTCGAGAACGCCATCGAGTTTGGAGAGGGCTTTTTCGAGGCGGCGGGCATCGTTGTCATCAGACAGACGCTTGATGATGAGATCCGCTTCACCCGTGGCGATTCCATATCCGGCGCGGTTGACGCGAGCAATGAAATCGGTCAGCCCAAGTTTCGAAGCATCAAAATCCAGCATGGCGCGCTCAGAGGATAGATTGACAACAGCATTTTCCACGCCATCCAATTTCTTCAAATTGCGCTCCACGGTGGCAACGCAATTGGCGCAGGTCATGCCGGTAATGGGAAGGGTTAGTTGCTTGGTTTCGGTCATTTTGGTAATCGGTAATTTGAGATTGGAGTCAACCTCCGATCTCTACAACGTAATCAATCCTTCAGCAGGATAGTTAATCTCTGCCAGCAGTGCCTTGATCTTTTCTTCCGAGGCTGGCTCGGCAAAAGTGATGGTCACTTTCTTGCTGTCGATCTCAGCCTTCACAGATTGCACACCCTGCAACTCACCCACCTCGTTCTCGATGGTGTGGGTGCAATGTCCGCAAGAAATGGCAGGGACGGTATAAGTAACGGTAGTCATAATTTATTTCTCCTTGGGTTAATATTTTTATTGAAGGTTACAGGTTTAAGGTTGCAAGTTCAACCTGTAACCTTAAACTTTCGTAGACATCTCGAACACTTCGGTGATCTCTTTCAGCACCCGTTCGCGTTCCTTCTGGTCGTCACCCTGAATGGCTGTGATGACACACGAGTTCAGGTGGTCTTCGAGGATCTTGGCGCTGACTTTGTTCAACGCCGCTTCGACTGCCTGTATCTGGCGGATGATATCGATGCAATACGCATCTTCCTCGACCATGCGAATGACACCTCGCAAGTGCCCTTCCACGGTCTTTAATCTTCGGAGTGTGCTCTCGTTTTCCATGGTTACCTCAATCTCTCAGATACGGAATCCAAGCCTGTTCTTACCCCCCCCAGGGGGGTGGGGGTATTGTCAAAATATACACCACCCCACCCTGCAGAGTCAAGAAGATAAAAGTCATCTTTTTCGGGTGTAAAATGACGACATGACCATTTCCCCCAAAGAGTTGAGACAGGTCGTTGTTTTTCAGCATGCAACGGACGAAGACCTCGATTTGATCCTGAAGAACAGCATCACCCGTTCCATTGAGGAAGGAGGCTTCTTTTTCATGCAGGGCGACGAAGCGGCATACTTGTACATCCTCACCAGCGGACAGGTCAAATTGATGCAGTCAAACCCCAGCGGGCAGCAGGTCAACTTGCGGACGATCTCACCGTGGCAAATGTTCGGCGCACTGGGGGCGGTGAGAAACGACGGAGCCACCTACCCGGCCACCGCACAGGCATTGGAAGACAGCACCGCGCTTGCCATTCAAAGCAACTTTCTGCGCACCATGCTGGAAACCCGCCCATACCTCTCCTTTGACCTGATGAACCTGATGACTTCCTATATTCAGGAGATGCAGGCGCGCTACCGTGAACTCGCTACAGAGCGGGTGGAGCAAAGAGTGGCTAACGCGTTGATCCGCCTGGCTGGGCAGTCTGGCTTCAAGTCTGGAAAAGAAGCGGGGATCGAATTATCCTTCTCCCGGCAGGATGTGGCGGAAATGACCGGCACTACTCTATACACGGTCAGCCGTCTCCTCAGCGATTGGGAGCGGAGGGGCATCATCAAGACCGGCAGGGAGAAGATCACCATTCTCAAGCCGCACGATCTTTTAAAAGTATCGGAGGGTCTCGAAACTTAGAAAATTTACATTTGTGATAATTTGCGCCAGCGCAAAGACGGGTTTGGGGGAATGGGCTATTCTGTACCCACGATGAACGAAATTCAGGATTTTTCCGAAACGATTGTGGAGAGTGTTTTGAAATCCACGCCCAAGGCTGTCCGCTTCTTTTTGGATTGGCACACGGCTTGTGCCGGCTGCGGGTTTGCGCGCTTTTGCACGCTGAGGGATGTCATCGATACCTATCAACTCGATGAGAATAAGTTTTTGGAAGAAGCCAGAGAATTGTCCGTTCAAGAAACCTTAACGAGGAGTTCAGAATGAAATCGTTTTTCAAATTTCCCATTCTAATCATGCTGCTGGGCGTGGTCATTACCGCCTGCGCAGGAGCCGGTTTCCAGCCGGTTGACAAGGAATATGTGCTGACAACCGACCTGCGAGACGGCAATCTTGTTTTTCTGGGTGTGAGCGATGAGATCAACGGTGTCGAAAACCCCACCCTCAACGCCAACCCCGGAGCCCGCATCACCGTCACGCTGATCAACGGTGGCATGGGGCAACATGACATCACCTTCCCCGAAGTCAAAGCCACCACTGGTGTAGTAAAGGAGAAGGGGGAAGCAGCCTCGGTCACATTTACCGTGCCGACCGTCCACGGTGAGGTGGAATATTATGACAGTGTCGGCAACCATGCCGAGCTGGGTATGCGGGGTGTTTTGTTGGTGAGCACTTCCGGTCAGTCTATGCCTGTTCTCTCTTCAGGTGAAAGCTCCGGCGATCCCGCAGTGCTTGCCGCCTTCCAAAAGGGAGCCTGCGGAAGCTGCCACAATATTGCCGGGATTCCCAACGCCAAGGGCGTGCTTGGACCTGACCTCTCGAATGCTGCCGACTTGGCGCAGGAACATTTGGAAAGCAGCGCCTACTCTGGCTCTGCGGACAGTGTGGAAGCCTATCTTGAAGAATCCATCCTGCAACCGGAAATTTTTGTCCCCGAGACCTGCCCCACCGGTCCGTGCCCGGCGGGAGTGATGCCAGCCAACCTATCTGACACGCTGACAACCGATGAGATCAATTCCATTGTCACCTATCTGAGCGGGCTGCCCGAAGGTGCATACGGCGAGACGGTTGCAGCTGCGGCTCCGCAAAGCCCAACCACCGGCGCAGACATCGTCCGCGACCCAACAGACCTGCCCGGTCCCATCGGCGACCGTGAACCGATCACCGTCCGCATCGACCTGGAAACCGTCGAAGTCGAAGGGCAATTGGCAGACGGCACAACCTACACCTATTGGACATTCAACGGTCAGGTTCCGGGTCCTTTCTATCGCGTGCGTGTCGGTGACACCATTGAAGTCCACCTCAAGAACAGCAGTTCCAGCGTAATGAATCACTCCGTTGACTTCCACTCCGTTACCGGTCCGGGTGGAGGCGCGGTGATGACCCAAACCAAACCCGGCGAGGAAACCGTCTTCACTGCCAAAGCGATCAATGCCGGTTTGTTCGTCTACCACTGCGCAACGCCGATGGTCGCCGACCACATCGCCAACGGCATGTACGGTCTGATCCTCGTCGAACCTGAAGGCGGACTTGCCCCCGTGGATCGCGAGTTCTATGTGATGCAAGGCGAGCTGTATACGGCGGGCGCATTCGGTGAACACGGACACCAACCCTCCGACACCACCAAACTGCTCAACGAAGACCCCGAGTATTTCGTCTTCAACGGCGCGGTCAACGCTCTCGTAGACCAGAAGCCGCTCAAAGCCAACGTGGGCGAAAGCGTGCGCATCTTCTTCGGCGTCGGCGGACCAAACTTCACTTCGTCCTTCCACGTCATCGGTGAGATCTTCGACCGGGTCTACGATCAAGCCTCGATCACCAGCGCACCACTCACCGACGTGCAGACCACGCTCGTCCCGCCCGGAGGCGCTACCATGGTCGAGTTCACCCTCGAAGTGCCCGGCAACTACATCCTCGTAGACCATGCCCTCTCACGGCTGCAACGCGGTCTCGCCGGATACCTGATCGTCGAAGGCGAACCCAACCCTGAGATATTCAACGGCAGCCCCACCTCAGGCAGCGGACATTAATCCTGAAGTAGATCAACCCGCCCCGTTCAGAAATGGACGGGGCTTTTCTTGTATATCATGCCCACGGTCACAAATTGCACTTTTTGAGAAGGGATGCGCAATTTGTGACCGCGCTGGGTATAATCTTTGGGATGAAAAGCCAAACGCTTCTTACGACCCTTAGCTTGCTCCTGTTTCTTGCAGCGGGATGCGCCCCGAAAACTGCCAACCCCAACCCGAACGCCCAGATCCAACAGGCGGTGGCAGCCACGCTTGCCGCCATGCCCAGCCCCACTCCCATCCCACCATCCACGCCTTACCCATCCCCCACTCCATTCAGCCTAGCGGGTCTGTTCTGCGAATACCACTTCTGCATCGGTCACCCCGTAGACGTGGCGTTCTTCGACGTCAGCGCTCAGAAGAATCCCGCTGCCACCAGTACATACAGTCAGGGCATGCTGGCAGCGTTCAACAACAATCTCTTCATTCAAGTCATCTGGCAGATCGCGCCCAACACCAGCGACCCGCGCTTTCTGATGGATACCCTGCTTGATGACCAGTTCGACACCCCCGCCGGAAACATGGATATTTTCCTCATCCGCAACATGAACGTGATGTACGATACCATCAGCACCACTGCGGCAGCCGTACTTCCCGCCGGAGGCGTTGGCGCATGGACATGTGGAGACCGCGTCTTCGCGTGGAAGGTGTATGCGCCCAGCGTCGAAAGCGCCCGTCCGCTGTTCGATGAGGCGTTGTCTCGTTTCACCTGTGGGCAATAGGACGAACAGGTGACTGCCCATTCGGGTAAACGAAACTAAGATTCAAACCAAGGAGATAAGCAAATGTCCACGGATTATGAACTCAATAGTTTACGCGCCCGTATTGTGGAATTGGAGAGCCGGCTCAACTTTCTTTACAAAAGATTGGGCATCGAATACAGCGATGACCCAAATGTCATCGATCCGCGCATTATCGATTTGCTAAAACGCGGCAACAAAATAGAAGCCATCAAAATCTATCGCGAACTCACAAATACAGGTCTCGCCGAGGCAAAACAGGCGGTGGAGCGTATCGAAGCCAGCCTCGGTTTATAGACAAAAAATGACTCACCCCCGAAATTAAGGTTTCGCGGGTGAGTTCGTTTTTAAGAGCAAATGGGACACGGATCAACGCCGAAAACGCGGATTTTTTAAGATCTTTTCTGCACGCTTCGCAGTCTGCGCTCGTCCGCGTCCCAGATTAAGTTCGGGGGTAATGATGTTTGATTCGATTATTTGAAATTCGCAATCTCTTTTTGCATCACCTCGACGGGGAAATCCAACCCGTGCGCAGGGTAGACCCGTTTGATTCCCAATGGCAGGATCTTCTTCCAACTTTCCACCACCAGGCGAATGTCATCCGCAAGGATGGGCAGACCGGGCGACAGACGTAGATACCAGTCGTTCATTGCCATATCACCCACAAGCGCGTCACCCGTATCGAGCACGATGCTGACATGCCCCATCGAATGACCAGGGGTGTAAATCACCTCACCGGGAATGCCAAACGCTCTCAGCGACATCCCCGCATCGGGGATCACCGTATCCACTTTCAGTTTGGGAAGATGCGGATGCAAGATTCCCTTTGCAAGTGCAGACATCGCCTTCCCATATCCATTCACGCCGTTCGGAAAAGGCGGTTCTCCCGTTTCGACCATGAAGCGGTCTTTTTCGTGGATGGCGATCTTCGCGCCGGTCATCCTTTGAATATCGTCCAGACAGGTAATGTGATCCCAATGCCCGTGAGTAAGCAGGATCAATTCGATCTCCCCTGGTTCGATATGCAATTCCGTTAATATGCGCTTGAAAGCAGGCAAACCGCCCATTGCCCCGCCATCGACGAGGATCGTCTGTTCGCCGCGCAGGAGGAAGCAGTTACAAATTCCAACAGGAATGCGATGAAAAGAGAACGTCATTTTTCATAGCCATGCGGATGGGAGACATGCCACTCCCATGCGCTTGAAAGAATATCCTGCAGGTTGGTGTGCGTGGGCTGCCAGCCCAATTCGCTGATGATGCGCCGCGGAGATGCGACCAAACGCGCTGAGTCACCGGCGCGACGCGGCGCTTCGATGACCGGAATAGCGTGACCCGTCACCTTACGAGCCGCTTCGATGACCTCACGCACCGAAAAACCATTGCCGCTGCCGACGTTGTAGGTCATCTTTTCACGCGTTTCGAGCGCACCCAAGGCAAGAATGTGCGCCGAAACAAGGTCTGCAATGTGGATGTAATCGCGGATACAAGTACCATCGGGCGTGGGGTAGTCGGTGCCGAAGATGGTCGCAGATTCTGACTGACCGAGGGCAATCTGCAACACGCGCGGAATCAAATGCGACTCGGGCTGGTGCGCTTCGCCGCGTCCCGGCAATGCGCCGCAGGCATTGAAGTAACGCAGCACCGCATAATGCAACCCGTAAATGGAGCGATACCATTCGAGCGCCTGCTCGGTCATCAACTTGGTATGCCCATACACGTTGGTCGGACCGATGGGAGAATCCTCGGTCAGCGGTTCTTCGCTGGACTGATACACCGCCGCTGTGGATGAGAAAACGAACTTGCGCACGCCTGCCCGTACGGCGGTTTCCATCAATTGCAGCGAATTGGTAAAGTTGTTGCGAAAGAACCTGCCGGGATCTTTCATACTTTCACCCGCTTCGATGAAAGCGGCAAAGTGCATGATGGCATCAAATTTTTTGGATGTCAGCGCTTCGGCAAGGGCATGGCTATCATCCAATGAAGCGTGGATGAATTCCGCATCCGCCGGGACTGCGGCGCGATGTCCTGTTACCAGAGAGTCGTACACGGTGACGGCGTGTCCCGCTTTGAGCAACGCTTCAGCAGTGGCGGAGCCGATATATCCCGCACCACCTGTGACAAAGATATTCATGATTACTCCTGATGTACATGATAGTCTTAAAATTATATCTTACTGTTCTTCGGGCGCTTCATTCCATGCCTCAGCGTACCAACTCAAATATTCGCGCACATGCCCGCCCCAATAATTCTCAGAGTGATCTCCGCTGTAAAAATGGAATTCATGGATATAACCGGAG
The DNA here is from genome assembly GCA_002343775.1 of Anaerolineales bacterium UBA2395. GTDB lineage: Bacteria > Chloroflexota > Anaerolineae > Anaerolineales > Villigracilaceae > Villigracilis. The sequence goes on along the minus strand of DDSH01000031.1, from coordinate 45,442 downwards.
CGCGTGAGTAGCCCTTCGAATTCGAGGATGCTATCCAGCTCCAGGTCGTTGTCTCCCACATCCAGCCACAGGCGCGGACGGGATTCCTCAGGGATGGCAAGCAATAACCGCTGCACAAGTGGGCCGTCTCCTTTGAAAATGGCTGGAGAGTGCAGCCCAAGCGAGCCGAACAGGTCGGGGTTATCGAAACCCAATTGAACGGTCCAACCACCGCCCCGCGACAACCCGCCCAACGCACGATTCTCGCGGGTGGGAAGGGTGCGATAATTAGCATCAATGTACGGGATCAAGGCGCCGATCAGTCGGTTGCCGAAGCCAGTGCCGGCTTGCAGGTTCCAAAAACTATCGTCGGGAAAAACGACGATGAAGGGAATACTTTCACCGGAGAGGAACATTTGGTCGACAGCCTGCGGAACGCCCAGCCTTACCCATTGGTCCATGGTGTAGGTTTGTCCATGCAGCAGGTAGAGGACGGGATAGCGCTGGTCGGGCAGTTCGTTATAACAAGGCGGCAGGTAGATGAGATATTCCTGCGGCGGAACGGTGACGCTGACCACACCCTCCTCCACCCTGCCAGGTTGGGAAAGGCAGGTCAACGGGGTTGGAGTGGCGGTAGGAGGAATGGGGCTGGGAGTAGGGGTGACTGTCGATGTGGGCGGAGGGGCGGTGAATGTTACGGTTGGGATAATCTGATTAGGGGTGGAACAGGCTGAAAGTCCAAAAAGAAGCGCAAAAAAGACTGAAACAAGTTTTGCTTGACGGGTATTCATCCTTCGCATTATACTCGGCTGGTTGACACGACATCGGGGCGTAGCGCAGTCCGGCTAGCGCGCTTGCTTTGGGAGCAAGAGGTCCCGGGTTCGAATCCCGGCGCCCCGACACGTTCAGGAATCAGTCCCGGGTTCCCCCATTGAGGGGACAGGCGCATCCCGGCGCCCCGACACGTTCAGGAATCAGTCCCGAGTTCCCCCATTGAGGGGACAGGCGCATCCCGGCGCCCCGACACGTTCAGGAATTAGTCCTAAGTTCCCCCATCGAGGGGATAGGCGCATCCCGGCGCCCCGACTATTCACTCACATTCGCGGCAAAGACACACAGACACGGAGGTTGCATTTTCGTGACTTGTGTCTTTGTAGTTTAACGCGTTGTGTTAAAATATCTTCATCGAGGAAGAACCATGGCTAAAAAATTCGACGGTGTTATCGAAGCAGTCCGCTACAAGAACGGACAAATCTCATTCGTACGCGCATTTGAGCGGCGGGGATCGACCTTTTCAGATCATTTGGTTTTGGATCGAAAGACCTTGCTGGAACGCCTGCAAAAGGGAAAGGTTTTCGTCACCGGTTCGCGTGAAGACCTGCTGGCAAGCACGTTCCAGGTTTCCAAGCCTGTCCTGCTTGTGAAGGCAAATGAGCGTGAGTTCATTTCCACACGCGAGGGTACGGAACATGACGAGCTTGAGAATGTGCCCCTCTTTTGATCAAACCTCATGAAAATCATAGATAAAACCCCCTTTCAGGACGAACAAGGCAACATCAACCTCATTGCCCGCGTTCAAGGTACGCTGAAATATGGCTTGAACTGGTACCCCGAACTGGAAGCGCAGAAAAAGGTCATCCCGCAGTTAGACCGCCTGCTGGACAAGGGGTTTGTGCTCATCCGTAATTTCATGCTGCCCAACAGCGAGATCGTGATCCCAACCGTGCTGGTCACATCGAGTTCCATTTTTGTGATTCTGATATCCCCGGTCAAGGGACACTTCGAAGCGAAGGGGGCGGAGTGGAATGAAATCGTCAACAACGGCGCGACCGCCCCCGCCCGGCGTAATCTGATCGACCTGATCGCAAGGCTGACCCGCGCCTTCCAAAAATATCTCGAACGCTTCAACATCAACCTGCCCATTCCGGTGGAGCCGGTGCTCATTTGCAGCGACCCGGGCGCGCAGATCGAATCGTTACGCCCGATCGTGCGCGTGGTGCGCAGCGACGCCATCAAGCAATTTGCCACCTCTGTCATGCAGGCGCGCCCAGTCCTGCGCACCGACTCTATCTATGCGCTTGGCGACCGGATCGCAGACCCGAAATCACCCGAAGACCAGCAGCCACCCGTGGAACTTGAACAGGAGCGGCCGGTTTCACGCGCACAAGCCATCTTCAATGCAGAAGCCAACCCCCTGGATCCCAGCGAACTGGAATTCAAGGATGAGGTTCACCCGGGTTTGGTCGAACCCAACCCGGCTCGTCGCCGCCCGGCAGCCCCAACGCAAAAACGGACGATGGGATTAACCAACCGGCAATTAATGCTGCTGGCGGGCATGTTCATCATTGAATGCTGCCTCGTGGCAGCGGGTGCTGGCGTCGTGTACTTCCTGCTACAATAATCCACTTTGAAAACACCCTTCCTATCCATCATCATCCCGGCACACAACGAAGAAAGCCGCCTGCCGCGCACGCTGGAGCAGGTGTTTCGCTTTCTTGAAGAGCAGAACTATTCCGTCGAGGTCATCGTCGTCGAGAACGGGAGTTCTGACCGTACCTACGAGATCGCCAAAGAGTTCACGCAAAAGCACCCAAACCTGATCGCTCTCAGGGAGGAAAATCGCGGCAAGGGCAACGCCATCCGGCGGGGGATCCTCGAAGCGCAGGGAGAATATCGCTTCATTTGTGACGCAGACCTGTCCATGCCCATCGAGGAATTACCCAAGTTCCTACCCCCCACCCTCGCAGACTTCGACATTGCCATCGGCTCCCGCGAAGCGCCCGGCGCCATCCGTTACAACGAACCCTCCTACCGGCACCTGGGCGGACGCGCCATCAACCTCGTCATCCGCATGTTCATCCTGCCCGGATTGAACGACACCCAATGCGGCTTCAAATGCTTTCATGCCGATGCCGCCGAAACCCTCTTCCGCCAGCAAACCCTCCCCGGCTGGTCCTTCGATATCGAAATCCTTTACCTTGCCCGTCGCAAAAAATTACGCCTTCGCGAAATCCCCATTCAATGGTACTTCGACCCTGAAAGCAAAGTCAGCGCCGTTCGCGACGCCGTGCGCATGATCGGTGACATCTTCCGCATTCACCTCAACGCGCTGCGCGGCAAATATGACCTCACTCCCTGACCTTTCCTACGAACAACAACTCTGGGCAGCCTGCAACCAAATTGCCGGATTGGATGAAGCCGGGCGTGGAGCCCTCGCAGGGCCGGTCTGCGTCGGCGCGGTGATCCTGCCGCCAGATCACCCGAATCTTCTCCAGACGTTAAGCGGGGTGCGTGACTCCAAACAGTTGACTCCCCGAGAGCGTTCGCAACTTATGCCGCTCATCAAGGACATCGTAATTGTGTGGGGCATCGGGTTCGCCTCCGCCGAAGAAATAGATCGAATGGGCATCGTCCCCGCCACCCGTCTCGCCGCGAACCGCGCTTTGGAAATGTTCCCCACGCTGCCAGATTATCTGCTGACCGACTTCCGTCTCGAACTTCCCGAGCTGGACATCCCCCAAACCGCCATCGTCAAAGGCGACCAACGCTCACTGAGCATCGCCAGCGCCTCCATACTCGCCAAGACCGCGAGAGATGAGTTCATGAACCGGCTGGATTCCGAATACCCCGAATACGGGTTTGCCCGCCACAAAGGGTACGGCACAAAACTGCACAGCCTGAGAATCAAAGAACTTGGTCACTCTCCCCTTCATCGAAAGACGTTCAAACTAAAAAAATAGCGCGGGATCGCTCCCGCGCCATGAAGTTATCTTCTTGGAAACCCGCCGCCGGATAATTTGCTCTCCGGTTTGCTTGTCCGCCAGGCATAATACCCCAACCCCGCGCCGCCCAAAAGCAGCAACCCGCCGACAAGCCCAAGCAGCGTGGATTGCCCACCACCGCCTCCGGCTTCCTCCTCCGCACCGGGGTCTACAACCACATCCACTCGCTGAATACCAAAGCCAACCGAGGCACGGTCACCCGCATTGACCTCCAGAGACAAATTCAACTCGGTGGTCGGGTTGTAATTGTCCGGGATACCCACCGTAATGTTATACGCCCCTTCCGGGATGTCACTGAAACATACCCCCTGATACACCTCGGGGTCGGCGGGCACAACCGTATCCAACGAAGCGGAATACTGCCCATTGTTCTCGGTCAGGCTTACAGCACCGCCCGCCACAGCGGGTTCAGTCTCCTCACGGATGGCGTTGCCGTTCGAATCTTCGAACAACAGCACACACACTTCCGTCGTGCCGGAAATCGGTGTAGGGGTTACCGTCGGCGTGCCAAGCGTGGCAACCGCTTCCGGTGTGGCAGTCGCTTGCGCAACAATGCCGATCAACAATTCCTGTCCCTCGATCAACGTACAGTTTTCATCCAGCTGCGAATTCAACTGCCGAAGCTGATCCACCGAGATCCCCGTCAGAAGCGAAACCCGCGTGCAGGAATCGCCGGGCTGCACAACATAAATAATACGTCCATCTGCGCCTGCTGTGGGAGTAGCCACTTGCTGCTGCACACTGGGCGCCGCCCCCGCCGGAAGCCACAACCCGAACAGAAGCAGGCCAATCAGTACGAACAAAACAAAAAATCGCTTTGGATTCATCGGGAAAATTATATCAGATTCAATTTGGTATAAAATATAGGCACAAGAGGAGCGCCGCCATGAAAACCCTGATAAAAAACGGGACGTTAATCACCGCATCCGACACTTTCAGCGCCGATATTCTGATCGAAGACGAAATGATCTCGCGCATCGGACTTAATCTCGAAGAGAATCCTGACCATCTGGTGGATGCCAAAGGAAAGCTGGTCATGCCTGGCGGCATCGACCCGCATGTGCATCTCGACCTGCCCATGTTCGGCACTGTCTCTTCAGACGACCACTACACCGGTCACAAGGCGGCGGCGTTCGGCGGCACCACCACCGCCATGGACTTCACCGTGCTGGAGAACGAAGGCTTTGCCCACTCGCTGGATTTGTGGATGCAAAAAGCCGAAAAAGCCGCCATCGATTATTCCTTCCACATGAATCTGACCCGCTTCAACGAACAGATCGCCAAGGAAATCCCCTCGTTGATGAAGATGGGCATTCAGACCCTCAAAGTTTTCACTGCCTACAATGGACGTTTGCGCATCGACGATGGCGGCATCTTCAAAGCCTTGCAGATCGCAAAAGAGAACGGCATGTTGATGATGGTGCATTGCGAGAACGGCGACGTGATCGAAACATTGACGGGGCAAGCACTGGCAGCGGGACACAAAACACCCGAATGGCACGCGCTCACCCGTCCTGCCTGGGGCGCAGTGGAAGCGACCCTGCGCATGGCAGCCATGGCAGAGCAGGCAGATTCCCCCGTTTACATTGTCCACATGAATGCGGGCGGCGAAGTGGATATGATCAAGTATGCACGTGAACGCGGTGTTAAAGTGATGGGCGAGACGTGCCCGCAATATCTGTTCTTCACCATCGACCATCTACGCCGACCCGATGGCGCCAAGTGGATCTGTTCGCCGCCAATGCGTTCGGTTAGCGACAATGTCCGCTTGTGGGAGGGTCTCTCCGAGGGCATTTTGCAAACCGTCGGCACCGACCATTGCCCCTTCTTCTTTGACGGAACCCGCTCCATCGTCTATGAAGGAAGCGCGATTGGCATTCCCGGCAAAGAACTAGGCAAGGATGATTTCACCAAAATCCCGAACGGCTTGCCAGGCATCCAAGACCGAATGCCGATTTTGTGGACGTATGGCGTGCGTGCGGGGCACATCACACCGAATCAATTCGTGGCGTATATGTCCACCAATGCGGCGAAAATCTTCGGCTTGTATCCGCGGAAGGGCGCGCTTATCCCTGGCGCAGATGCAGACATTGTCATTTGGGACCCGGAGAAGAAGGTCAAGTATGGTGCGCGAATGTCTCATCAGCGCACAGACTATAGTTTGTACGAAGGCTGGGAGTTGACCGGTTACCCGGAGAAAGTGTTCCTGCGCGGCAAGTTGATCGTGGATGGCGATGAATGGAAAGGCAAACGCGGCGATGGGAAGTTTTTAAAGCGTAACGCAGGCGAGATTTTGTAGTTTTATAGGTAGGGCGGGCTAAAAGCCCGCCATTTAATTTATTTCATAACACACCAACTCGCGGAGATTCATTGGACCTTTTACTCTCAAATTTATTGACCCCCATGGTCTTGTGCTATGTACTGGGGCTGACAGCCGGTGCGCTCGGCTCTGATCTGCGCGTGCCCAAACAATTTTACGAAGCCATCACCATTTACCTATTGTTTGCCATCGGCTTCAAAGGCGGCGTGGAAATTTCACAGATCGGGCTGACCTCCATGATCGTGCCCGCCGTTGCCAGCATTGCCCTCGGTCTTTTCATCCCACTTTACTGTTATCCCCTACTTCGTCGTCTCGGCAAATTTGACCGCGAGAACTCCGCCTCGATCGCTGCCCATTACGGCTCGGTGAGTGCCGTCACATTTGCCGCCGCGCTTGCCATGCTCGACACGTTGAAAATTCCCTACGATGGGTTTATGAACGCCTTATTGGCGTTGATGGAATCCCCCGCCATCATCCTTGGGGTTGTGCTGGCTGGTCGTGCCCGACATCTTGAGTCTACGGAAGAAGTCAAACCCACGGTCGATTGGTCTTTCTTTCTGCGTGAAGCCTTTCTAAGTAAAAGTGTAGTGCTTCTCATTGGAGGTATGCTCATTGGCGCTCTTTCCGGCGAGAACGGGTACAAAACCATGGAGCCATTGCTTGTTGCACCCTTTAAAGGCGCGCTCAGTTTCTTCCTGCTCGAATTAGGTGTAGTCACTGCCGAACGCCTCGGGGATTTAAAAAAGGTTGGCATCTTTCTTGCTGGGTTTGGCATCTTCGTCCCCATTGTCAATGGCATCCTTGGCGTATTAGTCGGTTGGATGGTTGGCTTAAATATTGGCGGCGCCACCTTGTTAGGTGTGCTTGCCGCCAGTGGCTCTTACATTGCCGCGCCTGCTGCCATGCGGGTGGCAGTTCCAAAAGCCAACCCTGCCCTCTCACTGACTGCTGTACTTGCCATTACCTTTCCCTTCAACATAACATTTGGAATTCCACTTTACCTTTCGATCGCCCGCTGGATTTTTGCTGTTCCATGACTCAACTCCTGACGCTCTCGCCTCAAAACCCAGACCTGGAACTGATTCGTCAAGCCTCGGCAGTGATCCAACGCCGGGGCTTGGTTGCCTTCCCCACCGAAACCGTGTATGGACTTGGCGCCAACGCGCTCGATGAAGAAGCCGTGGCAAAGATCTTTCACGCGAAGGGACGCCCCTCCAATGACCCACTGATTGTGCATGTAGTATCAGTAGATGATATGAAACGCATCGCCGCAGATGTACCGCCGGTGGTCGAAAAACTCGCCGCACACTTTTGTCCGGGTCCGCTGACGTTGGTGTTACCAAAACTGCCGCATGTGCCTGCCTCGGTCACATCGGGGCTGGAGACAGTTGCCGTGCGTGTGCCAAATCATCCCGTGGCTCTGGCGCTCATCCGTGCGAGCGGCGTGCCGATTGCCGCGCCGTCTGCGAATCGATTCGGGCATACCAGCCCTACCACCGCTCAACATGTGATGGATGATCTCAACGGTCGCATTGACATGATCCTCGATGGCGGCGCGACTTCGGTAGGAGTCGAATCGACGGTGCTGGATGTAACTCGTGAACCGGCGATGATTCTTCGTCCCGGCGGAGTTTCGCGCGAGGCAATTGAAAAGGTGATCGGTGCGGTGGAGTTACGCAATAACCACCCCAACTCGGATGACGAGGCGCAAGTCTCGCCGGGGTTGTTGGGTAAGCATTACACTCCGAACGCGGAGTTAATTCTGTGCAAAGGGGAAAAAGAGTCGGCGTTGGAAAAACTGCTCCAGTTGGCGAAGCAAGCCCAAGTGGAAGGAAGAAGCGTAGGTCTTCTGCTCGCGGCTGATGACCTGCCCATCTTCGCGTCGCTTTCATGCAATGCATATCCGCTGGGTTCATCCACAGACCTAGAGAGCATTGCGCGAAATTTATATGCGGGCATGCGCGCCTTGGATGATGAACAAGTAAACCTGATTCTCACCCGCGATTTTGGGGCGCAGGGTTTGGGGTTGGCAATTCATGACCGTCTGTTACGGGCGGCGAGTCAAATCATCTAATTTTGGAGGAAATAAAATGTCTCATAAGTGTGAAGCGATTGTTGTGCATTGCATGGATTATCGTTTGCAGTCGTACATCAACAACTGGCTGGAAGCGAACCTTGGCAAAGGAAGTTATGACCGTGCCGTGATGGCGGGCGGCGTGTATGATGTTTATGATGTTATCCGTCAGGTGGATATTGCGGCGCGATTGCATGGCATCTCGAAAGTCATCCTCATCAACCACGAAGATTGCGGCATGTATGGTCCTGGTGGCACAGAAGAGCGCCACGATGACGACCTCGATAAAGCCGAAGACAAAATCCGCAGGTTGTTCCCGCAACTTGAAGTAGATACCTATTATTTGAAATTGGATGGAACGTTCGATAGAAATTCGTAAGAAAGTGCCTGAAAAGTATTTTAACCACAGAGGAACACAGATAAAAAGGATAAAATGTTTTTTTGTCGAAAATCCATCCCAAAATCAGCGTTCATCCGTGTTTATCTGCGGTGAATATTTAAGTTTTCAGACACTCTCTAAGTAAGTTGATATCCACGAAGCACATGAATGTTCACGAAGTTTCCATTCGTGTGCTTCGTGGATTCGATTATGCTAAAATACGCACAGTAAACCAAAGGACGCCTTGGGGGAGCATGTATGCCGAGCATTCGTCTCGGTGCCGAGCCTTTGGTGTAATACCATTTATGGAGAATTAAATATGCCGCGCCGTTCATTAACTCGCCTGTACAAAGACGAGTTTTCAACCTATTCACTTTCCAAATTCGGCAAAGACCTTTACGCCGGGCTCAATGTTGCATTGGTCGCCTTGCCGCTTGCGCTCGCCTTTGGAGCCGCCTCGGGTGCAAGCGCCGCCGCCGGGTTGGTCACCTCCATCGTCGGCGGAATTGTCATTGGGTTGCTGGCAGGCGCACCGTATCAAATGACCGGCGCGAAAGCCGTCATCTCGGTAGTGTTGATCGTACTGGTGCAACAATATGGTCTCGAAGGCATGTGGGTGGCGCTCTTTATGGCGGGCTTGCTCACCGTGGGCATTGGTCTGTTTCGCATGGGTCGCTTCATCGCCTTCATCCCCGCCCCCGTCATCAGCGGCTTCACAGCAGGTATCTCCGCCATTATCATCATCCGTCAATTCGACCCGTTACTCGGCATCCGCACCCCCACCACCATCACCGCCGCCCAAAAACTGATCGGCTACTTCACCACACCCAACCTCACCCCCAATATACATAGTCTCATGATTGGTTTGCTTGTGATGGGAATCATGTTCCTCTACCCCGCCAAATGGAATGAGCGGATTCCGGGCAGCCTCGTTGCGTTGATCGTTGCCACCGCCTCAAACTCCGCTCTGGGCTGGTCTGCGCCATTGATAGACACCATCCCACGAACCTTGTTCCTGCAACCGAGTTTCAGCATTCCAGATATTCCGTGGGAGAACATTTCACAATTCATTGCGCCAGCCTTAACCCTCACTGCACTTGGCTCGGTAGAAACTCTGCTCTGCGGTGCCACCGGCGCAGAATTGACCGGCAAACGCCTGCAAGTGAATCAACATCTCATTGCGCAGGGAATTGGCAACATGTTGCTGCCATTCTTTGGCGCAATCCCCACCACATCAGGTATCATCCGCACCAAAGTTGCCATTCGCTCCGGCGTGCAAACCCGTTTGGCGGGCATTCTCCATGCGTTGATGTTGATGCTGGTCTTGTTCACGCTTGCCCCCTATCTCGAAATGATTCCGCTTTCGGCATTGGCAGCAGTACTGATGGTCACTGCCGTCCGCTCGGTGGATGTGGATGCAGTGAAGTTCATGTTTGGCAACAAATTCAAAACCGATATGATCTCCTTCAGTGTTGCCTTTCTTGCCACCATCATTTTGAGTCTGACGAATGCGATTCTTTTCGGCACGTTCTTAATGGGCGCTGCTTTTTTGAACAAAAGCGCCAGCATCGATATCACCATTCAAGAAGTGGATGTGGAACGGCTAAAACAAAAGGGAATTGAAACAGCAGGGAAATGCAAACATGTGCGCGTGGCGTTTCTTACGGGTCCGCTATTTTTTGCTGCCACAGGTCAATTCAGCGAATCGTTTGCAGACCTTGGTAATACACATGCCCTCATACTCTCAATGCGGGGTGTGCCTCTTATTGACTCAGCAGGGATCGAAGCCATTCACAAACTGCACATTCGCCTGCAAAAGAACGGCGGCACGCTCATGTTCGCAGGCATTCACGACAACGCCAAACAAATGATGGAGCGCGGCGGTCTCGTACAAGCCATCGGCGAGGAGAATTTCTTCTGGTCCAGCGACCAGGCTATCGTCGAGGCGGAGAGGCGCGCTTGTCAGTTCTGTTGAGTCCCGTAAAAATCCAGTGAAAGCAATATAATTGAGGCGTTGACATCCACGTTCATCAGGAGAAGGAAAATGGAAAAGAAATCTCCCATCGTTCGATTATTGGTTGCGGTCTGGCTTTTGGCATCACAGATCGCGGGCGGGGCGCTGGTAGTGGCTCCTCTTGTCGTTTTACTCGCGTTCAAGGATATGGCAGCAAGCGACTCCGCCCCCGGAGCCTTCAATGCGCTGCTCGGTTTGGGGTATGTCCTGCCAATCCTCTTTTTGGGGCTGGGGATCACTGCCTGGGTGATGTTCGTAAAACGAAGGGATGCGCTGGCTGGATGGCTCGGTCTGGCAACGTTGATCCCAGGCGGGATCATGTTGTTGGGGATGAATCTTTTTGCTCCATAAATGAAAGACCGCGCTTCAGGCGCGGTCTTTTTGATTCAACAGATCAAGTGTACGCGGGGCATCTTTGTAATATCCGCGATACCGTTCGGGCAGCAATGCGGCAATGCGGCACATGACCTCGTCAATGGAGTTTTGCAGCAGGGCATCCCGTTCGACACCTTTGACGGATTTGATATCCGGGGGGAAGTATACTTCCGAGCCGGTCGAAATGGTAATCTTCAATTTTTGGAACCGCTTCAATCTGGATTTTACATCTGCGTCTTCGGTGCCGGTCAATGCGACCGGGATGATGCCGACGTTTGCCATGCTAGCGATGTAGATCGCGCCGGGTTCGGCTTTGAGGAGACTGGCGGTCTTTGAGCGCGTGCCTTCCGGGGCGATGACCATCACGCCGCCATTCTTGAGGCGCGTGATGAACTCACGCATGGCTTTGGTATCGGCCTGTCCGCGTTTGAGCCAGGTGACCCGCAGCCACCAGGCAACGATACGGGCAAAAAAATTTTTTTTGTATTTATCCGTGAGCGGGTGGATCAGGTCGTCGTTGTCAATGACATAATAGACCACCAGCGAGTCCAGCCGGCCGAGGTGGTTTGAGGCGAGCATATATCCGCCTGTGGGCAGTTTGCTTACATCGCCACGAACTTCGATATCGGCAATGAGCGGAAGGATTCTTCTGGCGAAAAAGCGTATCGAAGCAGACATTTACATTTTCCCGTCCAACAGTTCTTTCAAACGCGGATGGTTGGCATAATATCCGCGATTGTGTTCGGGGAGCAGTGCAGCAATGTGGCACATGATCTCGTCGGTATATTCCTGTAATTTTTCCTCGCGGCTCTCCTTGGGAAAAGGCGGGAGGGTGAAGGGCTTTCCGGCGGTGAGTTTGATCATTGAACGCCTAAACTTTTTGAGGTTGCCAATGATCAGGCGGTCTTCTGTGCCACTGATGGCAACCGGCACGATCAGCCAGCCCATCTTTGAAGCAAGATAGGCAACGCCGGGTTTGCCTTGCGCCATTTTTTCATCACGGGCGCGGGTTCCCTCCGGCGCAATGACGAGGGTCTGTCCGTTTTCCATGCGCTTGATCATCTCGCGCATCGCTTTCAGGTCCGGGTTGAAGCGGTTCACAAAAATGGCATTGAGGTGTTTCCCCAACCAGCGCAAGATGGCAACCTCTCCCCATTTCTCCCCAACCGGAATGAACAGATTCCAGTTGTTGAGCGCGTAATACGCCATAGGAGCATCTAAAAAGCCAAGGTGGTTCACGGCGATGACGAATCCGCCTTTTTCGGGTAAGTTTTCATACCCTCTTGCTTCGACTTTGGCAATGAGGTTGATGATGGATCGGATCAAGAAGACGATGAATTTTTTCATTGCGGCAATTTTACACGGTTTTATTTGCGCCCCCCTACATAAAAAACGCCCTGCTTGTTATCGGCAGGGCGGTAATGAAGGCGGGGTTTATCCTCCCCAGATGTAATCAGAATTGCTCTTATGATGAGCCCGTTGCTGGACGCCATACGCGTTGAACATCCTGACGAAGATGTCATAATCCCCAGGGGTCATATCCAGGATCTGAAAGCCGACATTGTAAATAGTTGGGTCGTAGGGATCGCGCTGGCACCATCTTGTACGGGCGGAAAAGGTGATATGGCTTTTGGGAGAAATATCACCCATTTGGTCGATGCGCAGTTTGAAACTCGCACCCACTTGAATGCGCTGAGTACTTTCGATCTTAAAGCCGCCAGTGCTTATATCCGCAATCTGACCCAAGAGATCACCGGTATATTCATCCAAAACGCGCATATAGTAAGAAAAAATCTTGCGCGCCAGTTTTCTTTTTTCGGTTGGCATGACGACCTCCTTACAAAACTGTTAAGTTATGTCAGTATATATCATTATTTTCCTCAATGCAAGCATGAAATGAGCATAAAAATATATTTTTAATCAGGTTTCTACAGATTCTACCTGAAACTCAATGACTACACGCTACAAATTGGCCTTTTTATTCCAACTGAAGGATGTGCGTCAGAATCGTCGCGCCGGAACCGCCGATATTTTGCGCCATGCCGACCCTTGCGCCATCCACTTGAGTAACGCCGCATTCGCCACGCAATTGCTGGGCAACTTCGACGATCTGGTACATGCCGGTCGCGCCGACTGGATGACCGCGCGCCTTCAAGCCGCCACGCGTACAAATGGGCAGGTTCCCCTTCGGGTGGATTTTATTTTCCAGCCCCAGCCTAACACCCTGTCCACGCTCGGCAAAACCGCTGGCTTCGAGCGACAACGCCGCCATGATGGAGAAGGCATCGTGCAATTCAAAAAAATCAATGTCGCCGGAATTTACGCCCGCCATCTCGTAGGCACGCTTGGAAGAGAGGTATGCCGCATTCAGGAAGAGCGGGTCTTTGCGCGAATGCACACCGATCGAATCTGTTGCTGCAGCGGAGGCAGCGACAATGACCTTCGGCTGTCGCACAACTTTCTCCGCTGGAACAATGACGACCGCAGCCGCCCCATCCCCCACCGGAGACGCATCCAGCAAGTTAATCGGGGTCGCGACCATCGAAGATTTTTCGAACTTTTCCACGGTCACTTTTTCATGCAAGCGCGCATACGGGTTGTGCATGGCGTTCGAATGAGCATTGATCGAAAACGGAGCAAAGTCCTCGTGCTTCCAGCCGAACTCGTGCATATAGCGCCGCATCACCAGAGCATTAATGCCCACGAACGAAACACCCTGCTCGAGTTCATAATCAGCATCGGCGGCAGTGGCGAGCGCAGCAGTAACATCTCTGCCTGCTTTGTCGGTCATCTTTTCGACCCCCACCACCAGCGCGGATTCGACCTCACCCGATGCGACCGCCATCAGCGCGGAGCGAAACGCCGCCGCCCCGGACCCACAAGCCGCTTCGATCTTGACCGATTCCTGGTGCCACAACCCGATCCAATCGCCAAAGAAAGCGCCGAGCAAATTCTGTCCGCTGACCATGGGGGAAAGCATATTGCCGACATAAAGTGCATCGACCTTATCCATGCCTGCATCTTGCATGGCAAGGAACGCCGCTTCGCCGCCAATCTCACGCAGGGATTTATCCCAGTGTTCGTCCACTTTAGTTTGACCAATTCCAAGGATTGCTACTTTTTTCATAAGACCTCGATTTGTATTCTAATGCATCCTGCTATCAGGAACTATCATCCTGCAATGGAACAAACTTGTTGCAGGTTCGTCCTTTTCTTGCTATGCTTAACCCATAAGGAGAAAGAATATGTCGAAAACAGCCTTATTTATCGTGTTGATGACAGCCTTGCTGGCAGCGGGATGCTCCGCACCCACATCGGACACGATCCTCTATACACCTCCGGCGCTGGGCAATGAATGGGATGTGTGGATGATGCAATCCGGTGGGATCATGGGGATGATGCGCTCGGTCCAAGTATTTTCAGATGGTGTCTACACCGTCACCGATTCGCGCACAGACAGGACGATCACAAGCAGCCTCGCAAATACGGAAATCGTTGGTCTGCAAGGGATGATCACAGAGGCAGACTTTATCATCCCAAAACCCAGTGGTGTGTGTGCGGATTGTTTTGTCTACAACCTGGAGATCCAATGGGAGGGGAAAAAAGTGGTGGTGGAATTGGATGACCTGTCGCTGCCGGAATCAGACCTGGAGCCTTTGGTCACGTATCTGCGCAATTTGATGGATTCGACGTTGAATTAACCATGCAGCATAACGATTGGCTGGAGAAATATTTCGAGAAGGTGGCGCATTCCTCGGAGGAAGGTCGAGGGGCGGTGGAGTTTGTGAGGGCAAACCGGATCCGGGTCGGGATGAGGCGGGCGCGGAAGAGCGTGGGCGCGTTCTGGCAGTTCGGGCAGCGCTTCTATCTCAATTCGCGTCACTACACTATGGAATCCGCGCTTGAAAATCCGCGCGCGTGGACGTTGTTCGTGCATGAGGTGCGTCATTTGCAGCAAGGTCCGTTGACGGCGTTTTCGATCTATGGCGAGTTGGATGCATGGCAGTACGAATTCCGGCTTTACAAAAAGTTGACGGGCAAAACGCTTAAGCCGGAGTTGGAGGAAATGCTGACGTTGCCTTTGAATTTCGAGCGTGAAACACTGCGGCGGGCGCGTCAATTGATGACGAAGTTTGCGGGTTTTTGGTATGGCGCATGGATCTTGCCTTTATACCCCATCCATCAAGAGGTGAAGTTTTGGGTTACACGAAAAACTCCATTGGAAAAATCTCCATAATTTTTTTGCAAAAATAAAAGGCTTTTTTAATGTATCTGCGCCCGCTTTGTTGTAAGATGGTGACAAGAATAAGAAAGGAGGTTGTGATAGAAGTACCGCCTAAAACAAAAATCGAAGGGAAGGGCGAAACGCCCTGAACTGGTCGAAGCCAAGCTTTAGAACCAGACGTTCCCCTAACGAAAGGAAGGCTGCAATTTCGCCTCCTTCCCCGACATAGTTCGTCCGACGGATGGGTAAACTCCCATCCGTCTTTTTGTTAAAGTTGAGACATCGCCTCAACCATCCGTTCCAAACCTTCCTTCAGCAATGCGCGTGACGTACCAAAATTGATGCGCACATGCCCCGCCCCCTCTTTGCCGAAAATCTTCCCTTCACTCAAGGCAACTTTCGCTTTGGTTTTGAAGAATTCGTACGGTGAGCCATCTATGCCGGTTTGGGTAAAATCCAGCCAGCCGAGGTAGGTTGCGGAGGGGATCGTCGTGCGGACACCGGGCATGTTTTTAGTCACAAACTCCACAAGAAAGTTGCGATTGGCGGTTAGGTACTGGTTCAATTCTGCAAGCCAGCCGTCACATTTGCCAGAGTATGCCACCTGCCCGGCATGAAGTCCGAGACTGGCAACATGCAAACGCAAGCGATGGAGTTCCTTCTCGAACGGTTCGCGCAATTCCTTGTTCGGGATGACAGCAAACCCGCAGAACAAGCCGGGGACATTGAAGGTCTTCGATGGCGCGATCAGCGTGACGACATGCTTTTCGATCTCGCGCGAAAGTTTTGCCATCGGCGTGAAGCGGTTTCCATCCAACAGCAGTTCGGAGTGAATCTCATCGGAAACGATCACAACATTATGCTTGATGCAGATCTCTGCCATGCGCGTCAGATCTTTGCGGGAGAAGATGATCCCCAGCGGGTTATGCGGATTGCACAAGAGGAAGATGCCCGCCTTTTTTACACGCGCTTCGAACAAATCCCAATCGATCTCATAATGAAGGATATTCTTCTTGACGCTCTTGACCAACGGAATGTCAATTTGCGGAATACCGATGTTGTTTTTCACTTCATGGAATTCGTTATAGACCGGCGTTTGGATCGCCACACCCCGCTTCGGCGTACACAATGCCCGCGCCGCCACGGAGAATCCGCTGACAATGCCGGGGGAAACCAATACCGCCTCGGGGCTGACCTTCCATTTATACAAACGCTCCATACGCGCAGCAACGGTCTCCTGCAGCGGCTTGCCAGGAATCTCATACCCCAGCACGCCATGATCCAATCGTTTTCGCAATGCATCCAAAATCGGTTTGGGCGCGGGGAAGTCCATATCCGCCACCCACATCGGGAGGATGTCCCTTTCGTACCATGTCCATTTTGTGAGGTTGGGGTTTTTTCTACGGTCGGGAACGATGTTGAAATTGGTCATGTATATCCTCATGCGCAAGGACGAGGTCGCCTCGCCTTTGCAGTTTATTTTTTGTACGCCACGATCATGCCATCACGCATGGGCGTAAGCGAAACAATCCAATCCTGATCCTGTGTAATTTGCTTTGTAAATTCCTGAACTCCTATCGTCGCAGGTGAGATATCCGATTTATCGAAGATGCGCCCGCTCCAAAGCATATTGTCGATGATGAGCAATCCGCCGGAACGTAATTTTTCTTTGATGATCGGCAGGGAGGCGGGATATGCCTGCTTGTCAATGTCGTTGAAGATGATATCGAACGGACTGTCGGTGCGCTGCAAGGCTTCGACAGCTTCAGAAACGTGGAACTGGACCACGTCCGCGCTTTGCAACTTGACGAGGTGGCTGCGTGCCCGTTGAGAGAGTTCCTCATCCCAGACGGTGTGGTGGACGACTCCGCCGCCATTCTCTTTAAGCGCCTTCGCAAACCAAGCCGTGGAATAGCCATAACCCGACCCCAACTCAAAAACCGATTTCGCATGAATCATCCGCGCCAGCTGATAACAGTAATATCCGCAGGCGGGACCGATGATGGGAAAATCATGCTTCTCGGCATACGCTTCCATCTCCATTAATTCCGGCTCGCGCGGCGGAACAAGCGACGCGAGATAAGCCTGTGTCGTTTCGTAGGTCAGCAATTTTTTATTCATAGACATCTCCTAAAGTCGACGGGCTTGGACGGCTGAATTGTACTTCAAGGCTTCAGAAAACCGGATCAACTTTCAGGGCGGGGCGAAGCGTTGTCGTCCAACGTTCAAATTGCGTTAATCCTAAAATCTCTTTTGCTGTTAGAATTAATCCTTGGGAGTCAATCTCCAGTACGAATAACACATCAAGGATCCCGCCCTGAATGAAATATAACTTCCGGCTGTTCTGGCGCACATTCTATCGCTCCTTCTTTGCATCGAAAAACACCCCCGCCCGCCTCACAAAAAAACGTTTCATCTTTCTTATCCTTTTCTATCTTGTCTGGCCCCTCGGCAGTTTGATCCACTGGTTCTGCTTCGCGCTCGACGATATTCTCTTTCCTGCCTACAAAAATCACCCGGTTGAAAAGCCGCTCTTTATACTGGGAAACTTCCGCAGCGGCTCGACCTTTCTACACCGCTTGCTCTCCCGTGACGATGAAACCTTCACCAGCCTGACCACGTGGGATATTTATCTCACGCCATCGGTTACACAAAAGAAGATCACGCAGTTCATTTCCAAAATCGATAAGAAATATTTCAATAACATCCTGCACCGCGGATTGTACGCATTTGACCGCGCCACGCTTGGCAAGATCAAGATACACCCCATTTCGTTCTTCCAACCCGAAGAGGACGAGAATATCCACATGCACATCTGGGACGGCTATTTCGTCACCTTCCTCTTCCCGTTCATGGACGAGTTCCCCGATTACATCCACTTCGATGAGGCGCTTTCACCCGAACACAAGAAGCGCATCATGACGTTCTACAGATCGATGCTGCAGCGACACATGTACGCCACGGGCAAAAAACATTTCGTGGCGAAAAATCCCGCCTTCAGCGCCAAGATCGAAACACTGGTGGAATTCTTCCCCGATGCGCGCATCCTCTACCTCGCGCGCAATCCGCTCGATATGCTGCCCTCCACCATTTCGTGGATCAACTACGCGCGCCGGCAATTCACCGAACCGGGCGAGGGATATTTCTACATCGACGAAATCCTGGAAATGACCAAACACTGGTATGTGCATCCACTCGAATATTTGGATGCGCATCCCTCTCCCCGATACCTGGTTCTGAAATATGACGATCTGATCCAACGCCCTGAGGCGGTCATCCGCGGTTTCTATGAGCAGTTCGGCTACCCAGACAAGCCCGGGCTCGATGGAATCATCGACCAAGCCGTCAAAGAGACGATGACCTTCCGGAGCGACCACAACTACTCCTACGAAAAGATGGGCTTCAACCATGAAGATATTGTGCGGCACTATGCCGATGTTTTTGCACGCTTCGAGTTCGAAACCCGCGAAGAATTGATGCCCGTCCAGCGTGTGGAATTGGACCGATAGATCCGCCAAATAAAAAGAGAGCGCCGCAGTGACGCTCTCTTTTTGATTCTGCCTATTCCGCTTTCTTTTTGCGGGCGGTCATCGCTTTCTTTCCAGCTGCCGCCTTCTTTTCGTTCGTCTTTGAAGCGGTTTTTCTTCTTACCGGCTTGGGAGTGGGTTCTTCCATCTCCTCGTCATCGCTCTCAGAAGCAGCAGCAATCTTCGCCGTGCGGGCGGCGGGCGCAGGCTTCTCGACCTGCTTAACCTTGTACTCTTCCGCCCAGCCTTCCGCAAAGGACAATTGCAGTTTTCCGTTCCGCACCAGGAATATAACGACACCCGCCACGCCCATCAAAAACGCCACGATCATGGAAGTGGTGACGAAGGTGTCTCCGATCCTCGGCTGGTCGGGGCGGAAGAATTCAATGAAGACGCGAATAAACCCGGCAGCGATCAGCCACATGCTAAAGACCACGCCCGGTTTCAATTCATCCTCTTTTTGGCGCGAATACCAAAGAATGAAAAGAAAAGCCAGCACATTCAAGATCGCTTCATAGGCAAACGTCGGGTGGAAGCGGGTCGTCTCGACCGGGTACAGACTCAAGTCTGCAAATTCCGGCAGGCGGTGATTGGCAGGGATGGTGATGCCCCACGGAAGTTGCGTCGGCGGACCATACAATTCCTGATTAATGAAATTGCCCAACCTGCCAAACGCCTGACCGATCAACGTCACTGGCGCAATCGCGTCGAAGAAAAGCCAGACGTCATATCCATTGCGTTTCAGGTAGATGAACAAAACCAACGCACCGAACAACAATCCGCCGAAAAAGTGCAGCCCCGCGATGGGCGGACGAATGATGGAGAGAGGATCTTCCAAATACGAAGTATTGCCGCCAATGATGGCGTTGCCAACATACCACAACCGCGCCCCCAGAATTCCGCCGATGACCGCCCACACCATGGCATCCACCAGCACTTCCCCATTCTCGCCACGGCGGCGGACTTCCCGTTCTGCAAACCAGGCGCCGATCACCACGCCCATCATGACGATCAAACCGTACCAGGTCAGCTCGATCTGAGCCCCAAACAACTTGAAACTGAAAATTACAGGGTCTATCATGGATTACCTCGAAGTCAAATTTTCGTGATTATATCCCATCCACCTCTCAAATAAATTTGGATAATTCTCATCATAAATATCGCACATCCTATCCAAAATAAAAGACATTTGTCATATGACAATGTGATTAATAACACATCAAAATCGAGTGGTAAATACTTACAATCTTTGTAAATATTTACCCAATTGGTAAGCATTAATTATGTTACGAGTCAACCGCCAGACCGATTATGCCGTTCGTGTCGTGCTCGCGCTCGCAAAAAGAGCGCCGGGTACACGTTTACCCTCTTCCGAGATCGGTCGCGAAATGTTGATTCCCCCCGCCCTCTTGCAGCGCATCGTAGCGGAACTGGCAAGTGGCGGCTTTATTGAAACCCAGGCTGGGCGCGATGGCGGCATCTCGATTGCCCGCCCCCCCAGCCAGATCAACCTACTGGAAGTGGTCGAACTCTTCGAAGGGACGCTCAATCTCTCCGATTGCGTCCTGCACGAAGGAGATTGTCCATTCGAACTCAGGTGCCCGGTCAACTGCCAGTGGATCCGGCTAAAGAACCTGCTTCGGAACGAAATGGCAAGCGTCACATTCGAACAGCTAGTGGAGGATGGCAAACTGCTCGAGTCGCATCCGCTTCAAACCGCATCAACCCACCCGAAACCTGATCCTGTTACAAAAAAACAAAAAATCGCTGACAGCATTCGTGCATGAACAAATATCTTCTTAACGGCTTGTATGGTCTGCTTGGCATGATCATGATCTCTGCCATCGCGTTCAAAATCGTTCAACCGATCAAGGTTTTGCCACGCCTGCAGCTGGCACCTGCCTTCAACCTGATCGATCAGAACGGTCAACAGTTCATCAGCGAGAACCTGCGCGGGCAGTTCGTGATCTTCACCTTCACCTACACCCAATGCCCGGAGCCCTGCTTCGAGATCAACGAGACGATTCAAGAAGTGCAGTCCCGCCTTGGCGAAGTACAGTTGGAAGGCATCCCGGTCACCTTCGTGACCATTTCCATCGACCCGGAACGCGACACGCCCGAAGCCTTGAACAAGTACGCCCTCTCCCTCGGCGCAAACTCAGACCAGTGGAAATTCGGAACCACCACCAACCAAGCCCTGCTCAAGACCATCATTGGCTCAGGGTTTGAAACCTATTACGAAAAGAAGGATGACGGTAGTTTTTCCTTCGACCCAACGTTCATACTGGTGGACGGTTGGGGCATCGTCCGCGCGGAATACCGCTATGCCACCGAAGTCTCCAGCGCCGACCGTATCCTGCGGCATCTGGGCGTCCTGGCGGATGAGGTCCGCAACAGCAAAGGGACAACGAAACTTGCCTACGAAGCGGCACATCTATTTCTTTGCTACGCGCCATAGCTATTCAATATGAAAATAAAGTTCCTGCTCAGTTTCTTTGCTACAGTTCTAGGATTAGCCGTCGGCTTCTACTTTTTCCGTCCGCATACTTTCCATGGGACGGTCATCCAATCTCCAGAAACGTCTCACGACTTTACATTGACCGGCATTAATGGGAATGTTTCACTAAGCGACTATCGCGGCAAGTTGGTGTTACTGTATTTCGGTTACACCTTCTGCCCGGATATTTGCCCCGCCACGCTTGCAAATGTGGGACAGGCACTCAAGCAAATCGGCTCAAACGCGGACGATGTGCAGACCATTATGATCTCGCTCGACCCGCAGCGGGATACGCCCGAGAAACTGGCGGAATACACAGCCCATTTTCACCCTTCCTTTATCGGTGTAACCGGCACACAGGAGCAGTTGGACGCGGTCGCTTCGCTTTACGGCATCTTTTATCAGGTGAATGAAGGCAGCGATGCAACCGGATACCTGATCGATCACACCGCCACGCTGCTGGTCATCGATCGTGAAGGTTTTCTGAAGTTGGTATTTCCTTTCGGCGTGACCGTGGACGAGATCGCTGATGATCTGAAGTACATGTTAAGGCAATAGGGAGGTGGGAACTGCATCCGTGCAGAAAAAGCCCAATTTTCACCTCCGCGTTTGCGGCGCCGCATGAAGCGGTGAACATCCCAATTCCATTTTAAGAGGAGAATGAAACATGGCGAAGAAAGATAAAGAAGACGATGAGTTTCGCCCAACTGGCACGATCGCTGTCCTGGCGATCTTTGTCATTACGCTCATCGCGATCTGGGCAACGATCTATATGATCCTTGTCGGGCGGGGAGGCACACTATGAACACCAGGCAAATGCATATCGATCCCTACGAGCGCAACTGGATGATCTTCAGCGCGGTGATGCTCGTTCTGTTTGCGGCGGCGGTCAGCGTAGCTGCATTCGGCATGGGCATTGAGGTTCCCGCTCCCGAACAGCGTGTCGATCCGCGCACTGTGGCAACCGACCCCAACAGCCCCTGGTCGAACCCCGGTTTGCGTGAGGTTTCCCCTGGAAAATATGACGCCTATATCCTGGCGCGCGCGGTTCCGCAATGGGAATTCCTCCCCAAAGAATTGACCATCCCAGCCGGTTCCAGCGTGTCCTTCTACGTGACTTCGCCGGATGTCCAGCACGGTTTCAAGATTCAAAACACCAATGCGAATTTCATGGTCATCCCCGGGCAGGTCTCCAAACTGACCATCCGGTTCGACGAACCCGGCACGTATGATTTCATCTGTACGGAATACTGCGGCAGCGGGCACGGCATCATGTACGGCACGATCACCGTTACGCCATAGTCTGCGAGGAGAATCAATATGACACAATATCAAGTATCCGCCGGAGAGAAGAAATTCATCGGCTGGCATCTTTTGACAGCCATACTGGCGCTGGCTGTCGGCAGTCTGTTCGGACCGCTGCAAGCATTTGAACACGCCGGATGGGATTTCTACCCCTACATCAAACCCCTGATCAAATCCTACTATCAGGGTCTTACCGTTCACGGCGTTTTGAACGCCCTGGTCTGGACGACCTTCTTCATCATGGGATTCCTGACCTTCAACGTCATCTTCGGATTGAAGCGCCCGCTCAAGAACCTGACCTTGAATAAAGTCGGTTTCTGGATGATGGTCGCCGGTGTAGTCGCCGCTGCCATTCCGATCCTCGCCAATGAAGCCACTGTCCTCTTCACTTTTTATCCACCTCTCAAGGCAAACTGGGCGTTCTACGTGGGTCTGACGCTGGTGGTGGTGGGAAGCTGGGTGGAAGGCTGGGGTCTGTTCATGACCTATTTCGACTGGCGCAAAGAAAACCCCAACGAGCGCTCGCCCTTCATCGCCTTTGCTAGTAT
The DNA here is from genome assembly GCA_002343775.1 of Anaerolineales bacterium UBA2395. Taxonomy (GTDB): domain Bacteria; phylum Chloroflexota; class Anaerolineae; order Anaerolineales; family Villigracilaceae; genus Villigracilis. The sequence goes on along the minus strand of DDSH01000031.1, from coordinate 22,417 downwards.
TCTCACCTCTCTGCTCTGGCAGATCTGTACGTTGGGCGTCGCCGTCGAGATCCTGACCATGCTGCTGCCCTGGTCGCTTGGTCTGCTCGAAACCGTGGACCCACAGCTGGCACGCACCTATTTCTGGTTCACCGGTCACCCACTGGTGTACTTCTGGCTGCTGCCCGCCTATATCTCCTGGTATGCCATGCTGCCCAAACAGGCTGGCAATGGCAAGATGTTCAGCGACTCGCTCGCCCGCCTATCCTTCTGGATCTTCCTCGTCCTCTCCACGCCGCTTGGTTTCCATCACCAGTATGTGGATCCCGGCGTTCCACCCGCATGGAAGTTCATCCATTCGTTGCTCACATTCGGCGTATTCTTCCCCTCCATGATGACCGCCTTCACCGTGGTCGCCTCCCTTGAACATGCAGGACGCAAACAAGGCGGCAAGGGCGCACTTGCCTGGATCTTGAAACTGAACTGGAAAGATCCCTCCGTGGCTGCCCAGCTGCTCGCGGGACTCTTGTTCTTCTTCGGCGGTATCGGCGGTTTGGCAAATGCCTCCTATAACGTCAACCTTGTACTGCACAACACCGCTTTTGTTCCCGGTCACTTCCACCTCACTGTGGCAACCGGTGTGACGTTAAGCTTTATGGGTATTTCCTACTGGCTGCTTCCCTACTTGACCGGCAAGCAACTCTGGAAACCCAAGCTGGCAGTCGCCCAGTCCTGGATCTGGTTCATCGGTATGATCATCTTCTCCAATTCGATGCATGTGTTGGGCTTGCTCGGTGCCCCACGCCGCGTTCCGCTCGGACTCGCTCCCTACGTCCCTGCTGAATGGAACAGCCGCCTCTTCCAGGTCGGGTTGGGAGGCGCGATCCTCTTCGTCAGTGGCGCACTGTACCTGACCGTCATGCTGATGACCGCCTTGAACAAGGAAACCGTCAAAGAAGAAGTGCAGGTTCCGATCGCCGAAGCGATGCAAGACCCGGCTCTCACGCCCCTCTGGCTGGACCGCTGGGCTCCGTGGATCTACGGCACGCTCGCGCTGATCGTGATCGTCTATGGTCCGCAGCTGGTCGAGCAGATCGCCAACATCGCCCTCACCTCCCCCGGCTTCCGGGTCTGGTAGTGTAAACATGGGCGGCTGTCCTGTTGGATTGCCGCCCGGCTTGTAACAAGACTGCCGACGGCGGACCGCGGTCTGCTGTCGGCAGTCTGTCGTAGAAACCATTCAAAGCACATGACCACACCCCCTGAAAAAAAACAACTGACCGACTTCCTCGCCGAACGCAACCCCAGCGTGGATTGGAAAGCGCGCCTCGATTCGCCCAGCCGACGCCTGCTCAATTTCCTTGAGAGTGTTTCTCTGCGCCTCGAATCTCCCGTCCAGTGGCTGATCCATGACCCGCGCTTCAACCCGCTTTATCATACCGGCACGATCACCATCTTCCTTTTGGTGGTCATCCTGCTGACCGGCATCTACCTGACGATGTTCTACCCCTTCGGGTTTACGTTTTCGTATCAGGCGGTGTCCAATATCGAAGCGAACCTGGTCGGGCGCATCATCCGCGCCATGCATCGTTACGCCTCCGATGCGGCGGTCATCTTTGCGCTTTTGCACGGCTGGCGCACCTTCTTCCAGGACCGGTTCCGCGGACCGCGCTGGCCGGCATGGGTGACGGGCGTGGGAATGGCGGTCGTGGTCTGGCTCATCGGCATCACCGGCTACTGGCTTATCTGGGATGAACGCGCACAGGTGTTAAATCAAAGCCTCTTCAAGTTCCTCGGCAATTTCCGGGGCGGCCAGACCTTCATTGTCGATTTCATCACCGGTGACGCAGCTGGCACGGGCTGGGTTTTCATGATGATCGTCATCGTGCTGCACCTGGGGCTTTCTGCTTTGGTCGGCTACTTCCTTTGGCTGCACCTCAAACGTATGAGCCGCGCCAAGTGGCTGCCGCCGCGCTATTGGATGGTCATTTCCATCTTCGTGCTCCTGCTGTCTGCGATCCTTTTCCCCATTGGCATGCTGCCGCCGCTCAACATCACGCAACTGCCTGCCGAAGCCCCCATTGACTTATTCTATTTATTTTATCTACCCGCCTTCCTGCGCGGACCCCAGGCTATCTTTTGGAGCATCCTGCTCTTCATCGTCGGCGTTGCCTTTGCCTTGCCGTGGATGCTTCCACGCGCAAAGGAACTTCGTCCCGTCCAAGTTGATCGCGCCCACTGCGACGGCTGCACCCTCTGTGAGCGCGATTGCCCCTACCTAGCCATCAAAATGGTTCCGCGCACCGACGGCGCGCGTCCCAAATTCCAGGCAGAGATCGACCCCAAACTTTGCGTTTCCTGCGGTGTGTGCATTGGCTCCTGCCCCGATAATGCCCTGACCTTCGGCGATCTTCCACTCGACCCGCTGTGGAAAACCACGCTTGGCAAAGTCGCTGAGAACAAAAATGTCAAAGTCATATTCACCTGTGAACGTCACGCCATGCACGGTGTTGGCGCACACTTCAACGCCCCGGATACTCATATCATTCCGCTGACTTGCATTGCGATGGCGAATCCCAACCTCGCCGCGCAGACGCTTGAAGCAGGCGCAAGCGATGTGCAATTCATTGGCTGCCCTCCCGAAGATTGCGCCAATCGCGAGGGCAACGTCTGGCTCAATGACCGCGTCAACGGCGAGCGATTACCAAAACTGAAGCCCGAGTTCATTCCGCGTGTGCATACGGCTTGGGCGGCGCCCACTGTCTTCGGCAGCGCGATCAAGTCTCAGGTCAAGGCTGAAGCGAATGCCTTTTCGTTCACGCCCAATGCCAGCCACATCCGTTTTATCCTGCCGCTGCTCGGCGTGATGGCGCTCGTCACCGCCTTTCAAATTTGGCTCAGTGATAGACCAACCCAATTTTTCAGTGAAGATATGGCGACGGTGGCGATCCAGATGACTCACCACAGCGGATACGCCGTTCAAGACGTCGCGCCTCCTCCTTCGGTCGAGCCGGATCTTGACCATCCGACCCGGATCACACTGGAAGTGAATGGTGAGATGGTTTTCGACGAGACCTACACGGCGCGTGACAACCACATCAATCAAGGCGCGCGCATCTTCCAGCAGATCGAACTGCCGGTGGGCAGTCATCATGTCCTCATCAAAATGTACGACCGCCCCGATGAAAGCATCGAACAGGTTCTGTTCGACAAGACCATCACGCTCGAGCCGCGCCAGGTGCTGACGATCAACTTCCGAGACATGCACATCCCCGACCCGCGCATGGGCGAAAAGATCTACTACGAAACCGCCGCCGGTGTGAACGCAGGCTGCCGCATCTGCCATTCGCTTGAAAAGGACGAGGTCATCATTGGACCCTCTTTTTACGGCATTGCCAGCCGCGCCGGCGAACGCATCCCCGGCATGACCGCCGAGGAATATCTGCGGCAGTCCATTATCGAACCCAATGCGTTCATCGTCTCCGGCTTCCCCGAGGGACAGATGATCCAGAATTTTGGGCAGATCCTCAACGACGAGCAGATCGCGGACTTGATCGCCTTTTTGATGACCTTGGAAGAGTAGGCAAATTCCAGATCGCAGTCACTTTTTGAAGAAAATTTCATCTAAATACGAGGAAAAATGAAGCGTTTTACTTTTGTCCTTTTTTTGCTAGCCCTCAGCCTCACCGCCTGCCGGGGCGACCCTGCCCAACTCGGTATGGATGCTCCCGCCGATAACGTGCCGGATATCGTCGGCGAGTATGCCCTCAACGCTTTCGACCCCACTGGTGAGGAGTACGGCGGTTCGCTCTTCATAACCGCTGGAGAAGCCCCGAACGAATACGAATTGCAATGGCTGGTCTCGGGCGGCATTCACCAGGGCACGGGCACGCTGGAAGGAAATCAACTCACCTTCACATGGAAAAGCCTGGCTGAAACCGATCAGGATGTCTCCGGCTCGGGGGCGTACACTGTCACAGTCAATGGTGAGCTGTATGGAACACGCTACATTGACGGCGTGGAAAATCCCGGTGTGGAATCTGCCTACCCGAACCAATAAATGTTTGATCGATGGCAGCCACTTGATTAACCCGCGCTGCGATCTGTACGGCAAGGCTTTACCGATCAATTGACCTGAGTTGTTAGCCAAATATTGAGGGACGACCATCGCTTTAGCGTTCGGTGGCGTCGTGAATTCCATATCATTCAATGGATGGACGCATTCACCATGTCTCGCTGGCAAACAGACTTTATTCCCCACACCCATTCCCTGAGCGCCGGGAATGGCATTCTGCGCGCACACGACGCTCGCTCTTTCGTTCAAGACAGATAACGGACTATGTCCGTTGTCTGTTTTATTTTTTAACTCTTCAAAGGAGGAAGAAGTTATGGCAAAAGTTGTAGTGATAGGGGCTGGGTTCGCGGGGCACACCGCAGCGTTATACCTTGGAAGCAGGCTCGGTAAAAAGCACGAGATCACGGTCATCAGCAACCGTGACGTGTTCGGCTATGTGCCTTCGTGGGTTTGGGTGGGCATTGGTCACATGAAGCCAGAGCAGACCATCTTCAAACTCAAACCGGTGTACGACAAAATGCATGTCAAATTCGTCCATGCCGCCGCCAAAGAAATTCATCCCGATGAGGGCGACCAGTATGTGTTGGGCGAAGAAGTTGGATCAGGCAAAGAAGTACGGCTTGACTATGATTACCTCGTTGTGGCTCCCGGACCTTTGCTCAATTTTGCCGGCACGCCCGGTCTCGGACCGGAGAACGGTTTCACCCATTCCATTTGTTCCCTGCCGCATGCCATCAAAGCGCGTGATGCCTACCTCGCTCTTTGTGAGCGCATGAAAAAAGGCGAGCAGGTCAAGATCGTCATTGGTACAGGTCACCCCGGCGCGACGTGTCAGGGTGCGGCGTTCGAATACATCGTCAACATTCACAAAGACCTCGTCAAAAAAGGACTGCGCGACAAAGCGGATATCCTCTGGCTCTCGAACGAACCCGCTGTCGGCGACTTCGGGGTCAACGGGGTGCAGATCAAGCGCAATGGTCATGTGATGCGCAGCGAGGAATTCCTCACCTCCGTCTTCAACGATCACGGCATCCGCTATCAAGTCCAAAGCGGCGTTACCAAGATCGAAGAAGGCAAGATCCACTGGCAGAACTACGAAGGTGAAGAAGGCACCACCGACTTCGACTTCTCAATGCTCATCCCGCAGTTCAAAGGTCAGCCGTTCAAATACATTGGCAAAGATGGGGAAGATATTTCAGCCAAGATGGTCAACCCCGCCGGTTTTGTTTTGGTGGATGGAAAATACGGTCTTCCTTACCCTGAGCTTGCTCAAACTCCCGATGCCTGGCCCGCCCGATATCAGAATCCCACCTACAAGAACGTCTTTGCAGCCGGTATCGCATTTGCCCCTCCGGGACCGATCTCCAAGCCGTTCACCAACAAGAACAACCTGCTCATTGCCCCCGCCCCTCCGCGCACCGGCATGGTCAGCGGTGTGATCGGGCGTGTGGTCGCGCTCAACATCGCCGACCTGATCGAAAAAGGCGAGATGACCCACAGCGAACCCATGACCGAAATGGTCGCCGCCTGTATTGCCAGCATGGGCGATTCACTCTGGGATGGCAACGCCGTGACCATCGTGATGCACCCAGTTGTGCCTGACCGCAAGAAATTCACCAACGAGTTCGGGCGCGACCTGTTCACCTCGCACCTTGAAATGGGCGTCAGCGGCGCATGGATGAAGTTCATGCTCCATCACACCTTTATCTGGAAGTTCAAAGCCCTCCCCGGCTGGAAGATCATCCCTGAATAGGAGACCAGACATGCAACCCTCACAAGAATTCTCAAAAGCCGAAAAGTTCTGGATGAACTTCAAGCTGTATCAACTGTGGCGCTTCGTCGTGCTGAACCTGAAGATTCTGGCAGCAGTGTACCAAAGCAAACGTTCATAATCCCCGCCGCCACACAAACAGGAGCATCTGAACCTCATGATGCTCCTGTTTTTTGAAACAAATAGTTTACAAATAACAAAATTAAATATTACAATAGTCAATATGAGTTGTGACATTCTTCACATCCCTCGGAACTGCAAAATACTTACAATATCAGTAATCGTTTACCAATTTGGTCAAGGTTTCTCTCCCAAATTGGATAAAGTTTGGCGATTATTTTTCGGAGGATAATTCATGGATCCAATCACACTTTCAAGATGGCAGTTTGGTCTCACCACTGTCTATCACTTCCTCTTTGTCCCACTCACCCTCGGCTTGGGCTGGTTTGTGGCGTACATGCAAACCCGCTATTACCAGACCCGCGATGAGAACTTCCGCAAGATGGCGAAGTTCTGGGGCAAATTGTTTCTCATCAACTTCGCCATTGGCGTGGTGACTGGCATCGTGCAGGAATTCCAGTTCGGCATGAACTGGTCGGAATATTCCCGCTACGTCGGCGACATCTTCGGCGCTCCCCTTGCGGTTGAAGCCTTGATGGCATTCTTCCTCGAAAGCACCTTCCTCGGCATTTGGATCTTCGGCGAAGGCAGGGTTTCGGAAAAAGTGCATCTCGCTTCGATTTGGCTTGCCGCCATCGGTTCGAATTTATCTGCGCTGTGGATTTTGCTCGCCAACGGCTGGATGCAGCACCCGGTCGGCTATGTGATCAACGAAGTCAACGGGCGCGCCGAACTGGTGGACTTCTTCGCCCTCATCACCAACCCCAAGGGCTGGGTCTTCTTCTGGCACACGATCGCTGCCGGGCTGGCAACCGCCTCTTTCCTCGTGATCGGCGTGAGCGCGTATCACCTCATCCGCAAACAACACCTTGAAGTATTCAAACCGTCCTTCCAGATGGGCGCATTGGTTGGCATCATTGCCAGTGTGTTGGTCTTCCTCGGCGGACATGAACAGGGTGTGTTCATGTATAAAGAACAGCCGATGAAATTCGCATCGGTGGAAGCGCACTGGGAAACCTCCGCGCCTGCCGATTTCTCGATCATCACCATCGGTGACTTGAGCGGCAAACAGGAAGTCTGGTCGCTGCGGACGAGTCAACTCGGCATCCCCGGTGTATTAAGCTTCCTGGCTTGTAACAACTTCGAGTGTGAGGTTCGAGGCGTGAACGACATCCAGGCAGAGTATGAAGCGCTGTACGGTCCGGGCGATTACATCCCCTTGATGGTTGTCACCTACTGGACGTTCCGCTTCATGATGAGCATCGGCTTTCTGATGATCGTACTTTCGGCGTTCTTCCTGTGGGCAACTCGCAAGGATAGTTTCACCAATGCCAAATGGATGAAGTGGGTGCCGTGGGTCATTGCGCTGCCCTACATTGCCAACGCCAGCGGATGGATCCTGACCGAAATGGGTCGCCAGCCGTGGATCGTGCAAGGTTTGCTCAAAGTGGAAGATGCGATCTCGCCGAATCTCACCACCGTTGACCTGCTCATTTCGCTCATCGGGTATGTGGCTGTGTATGGTGCGCTGGCTGGCGCCATGTTCTACCTGATGAAAAAATATGCCATTGCCGGACCCGATGCCGCCATGCACGAGTCTGTGGATGTTGCCCCCGCCCGCGTCGGCGCGGATGACTAGGAGTTCACCATGTCGTACGAATTTTTGCAAATTCTTTGGTTCATTTTGATCGCAGTTCTGTGGATCGGGTTCTTCTTCCTCGAAGGCTTCGATTTCGGTGTGGGCATGTTGCTGCCTTTCCTCGGCAAAAAAGATGAGGAACGCCGCGCCATCATCAATGCGATTGGTCCCACTTGGGATGGCAATGAAGTCTGGCTGCTGACCGCAGGCGGCGCGATGTTTGCCGCTTTCCCCCACTGGTATGCCACCATGTTCAGCGGCTTTTATCTCGCGCTCTTCCTGCTGTTGGTCGGTTTGATCATTCGCGGTATCTCCTTTGAATACCGCTCCAAAGACGCCGCCCCTGCCTGGCGCAGCCGCTTCGACTGGATGATCGCCATTGGCTCTTTCCTCGCTGCCTTGTTGCTCGGCGCCGCTTTTGCCAACCTCGCACGCGGCGTACCCATTGACGAGAACATGATGTTCACGGGCAATCTCTTCACCCTGCTCAACCCCTACGGCTTGCTCGGCGGCGTGACCACAGTCGCCATCTTCCTGTTGCACGGCGCAAACTTCCTCGGCTTGAAACTCGAAGGTGAACTGCGCGAACGCGTGAACGGCTTCGCCAAAAAGTTGTGGATCGCCGCATCAGTGCTATATTTTGTACTGGGCGTCTTCACCTATATTGCAGGCTTCTGGAATCGCGGCTATGTCAACCCCGGCATCATCCCCATCGCTGCTCTCGCCACCTTGCTTATAGCGGGTTACTTCATCAACCAAAAGCGTGAAGGCTGGGCGTTCATCATGGTGGCGCTCAACATCGTGCTCACCCAGGTCACCTTCTTCAGCATGACCTTCCCCAACGTGATGCTCTCCACGCTCAACCCCGCATGGTCACTGACCATTTACAACGCATCATCCTCGCAATACACGCTGACCGTCATGTCCATCGTCGCGCTGATCTTCGTCCCCATCGTGCTCGCCTACCAAGGCTGGACGTACTGGATGTTCAGCAAACGCGTCAGCACGGATAAGAAGAGTCTTGTGTATTAAATCGGTTGCAAGTTGAACGTTGGCAGGTTGAAGGTTATACTGACCTCGACCTGCCAACGTTTTTTTACCTGTGACCTTCAACCTTAGACTTGTGACCCGTCCCCCATGCACCGTCGACTTTTATCCCTCACCCGCGACACTCGCCTCTCTTTGACATTAACGATTCTTGCCGGACTTTCAGCCGGGTTCCTGACCATTTGGCAATCCTGGCTCCTCAGCCGCGTCATCGACGGAGTCTTCCTCCAAAAACAGACTCTCGCACAAGTCACCACACCCCTCACCTTCATCCTCCTCGCCATCAGCGGACGCGCCTTCTTCACATGGCTCAATGAAGTCGCCGCCAACGCCGTCGCCGTAAAAATCAAAACCGACCTGCGCGAACGACTCTTTGCGCACATCCTCAAACTGGGTCCCGCCTACGCCCGTGGACAACGCACAGGCGAACTGACCACCGCCGCCGTCGAAGGCATCGAAGCGTTGGATGCGTATTTCAGCCAGTATCTGCCGCAGCTCGTCATCACAGCACTTGTCCCTATTTCCATTTTATTTTTCGTTTTCCCCATTGACCTACTCACTGGCTTGGTCTTCCTCATCACCGCCCCGCTGATTCCCTTCTTCATGATCATCATCGGCAAAGGCGCGGAAGCGGTCACAAAACGCCAATACGAAACGTTGCGTCTGCTAAGTGCCCACTTCCTCGACAGCCTACAGGGGCTGACCACGCTCAAACTCTTCGGTCAATCGAAGGGACAAGCCAAGACCATTGCCAAGGTTTCTGAACAATACCGCGATAGGACGTTAAGCGTCTTACGCATCACCTTCCTCTCCGCGCTCGCGTTGGAGATGCTTGCCACCATCAGCACCGCCCTCGTCGCCGTGGAGATCGGCTTTCGCCTGCTCTACCGCAACATGGAATTCCAATCCGCGCTCTTCCTGCTCGTCCTCGCCCCCGAGTTCTACATGCCCCTCCGCGCCCTCGGCGCACGCTTCCATGCAGGCATGAACGGCACAACCGCGGCGAAGAGGATCTATGAAATTTTGGATACGCCAGTTTCTGAGTTACAGGTTGCAGGTTACAAGGTTGAAGGTCCAAAACCTTCAACCTTCAACCTTCAACTTGAAAACTTATCTTTCACCTACCCCAACGAAACCACCCCCGCCCTACAAAACATCAACCTGCAAATCAAACAAGGTCAACACATTGCCCTCGTCGGCAAAACTGGTGCAGGCAAATCCACCCTCGCCCAACTCCTCCTCGGCTTCATCCAGCCCACCGAAGGCGACCTTCGACCTTCGACTTTTGACCTTCAACCCAATATCGCTTGGGTCCCCCAAAAACCACACCTCTTCCACACCACCATCGCCGAAAACATCCGCCTTGGCAAAGCGGACGCGACCCACGAAGAAGTCGTCCGCGCCGCCAAAGCCGCGCGCCTGCATGACTTCATCGAATCGCTGCCCGAGAAATATGAAACCCTCGTCGGCGAAAGCGGCGCCCGCCTCTCCAGCGGACAAGCCCAACGCCTTGCCCTCGCCCGCGCCTTCCTCAAAGACGCGCCGATTCTGATTCTCGACGAACCCACCTCCGCGCTCGACCCCGAAACCGAATCCCTGCTCGAAGAATCCACCCGCGAGTTGATGCAGGGACGAACTGTCATCACCATCGCCCATCGCCTCAACACCATCTTCCAAGCCGACCAGATCATCGTCCTCGACGAAGGCAAGATCATCGAACAAGGCACGCACAAAGAACTGCTTGCGAAGGACGGCATGTATGCGAGCATGGTGAAAACCTACGAGTTACAGGGTACAGGTTACAAGTCGCAAGTTGAAGATCTCCCAACCTCAAAACCGACCCAACAACCTTCAACCTTAAACTTGCAACCTTCAACCAATCGTCAATCGCAAATCGCAAATCAAAAATCCATCCTCCCCCGCCTTCTCACCTTCCTGCGCGGCAACTGGCATCGCGTGGCAATTTCCGTCCTGTTCAGTTCCATCACCATCCTTGCCAGCGTTGCGCTCATGGGCACCTCGGCGTGGCTCATCTCCACCGCCGCCATCGCCGTCTCTGTCGCAGACCTTGGCGTATCCACCGTCGGCACGCGCTTCTTCGGCATCACCCGCGCCGTCTTCCGCTACCTCGAACGCCTCGTCTCGCACGACGTCACCTTCCGCCTGCTCGCCAAACTGCGCGCCTGGTTCTACGAAAAACTCGAACCCCTCGCCCCCGCCCGCTTGATGAATTTCCGCTCGGGCGACTTGCTTGCCCGCGTCATCGGTGACGTAGAAACATTGGAAAATTTCTACGTCCGCGTCGTTTCGCCCCCGTTGACCGCCATCGTTGTTGGGACTTTTACCGCCATCTTCCTCGCTTCTTTCTACCCGCTGCTTGCCCCTGTCTATTTGACCTTTTATCTCAGCCTCGGATTGTTCCTGCCCATCCTCGCGCAGATGACCAGCCGCAAATCTGCTGAGCAGACCATCTCCCTGCGTGCCGACTTGCAAACTCGCCTCGTGGACGGCATTCAAGGCATGGCAGACCTCATCGCCTACGGTCGCGCCGATGAACGCCTCACGCAAATTTCAGTCAATGCCAATGAGTATGGCAACGTCCAACGCCGCATGGCGCGCGTGACAGGTATCCACTCTGCACTGGGAACTCTGCTTACCAACCTCGGCATGTGGACAATCCTCTTCCTGACCATTCCGCAGATCATCAACGGCGAGATTGCCGGTCCCATGCTGGCTTCGCTGACCCTGCTTACTTTCGCTTCGTTTGAAGCCGTCCTGCCATTACCGCTCGCCGCCCAAATGTGGAATTCCGCCCACGAAGCGGCAAGACGGTTGTTTGAGGTGGTGGATACAGAGCCGGAGATCAGTGACCAGGTATCAGTGACCAGTGACCAGTCCCAAATCACAAATCACGAATTACGAATTACGGATTTATCTTTCACCTACCCCACCCAAACCACACCCGCCCTGCATAACCTGACATTTGACCTTCGACCTTCGACTTCCCTCGCCATCGTCGGACCAAGCGGCGCGGGCAAGAGCACCATTGCCAATTTATTATTGCGCTTCTGGGACTACAAAGTAGGAGAAATCACTTTCGGCGGAGAGGCGCTCAAAGCGTTGAATCAGGACGAGGTCCGCGCGAGATGCGGGGTTGTATCCCAGAATACCTACTTCTTCAACACATCCATTTACGAAAATCTGCGCTTCGCCCGCAAGAAAGTCACAAGAGAAGAAGTGGAAGTGGCGTGCAAGTCCGCGCAGATTCACGAGTTCATCATGAACCTACCGAAAGGGTATGACACGCTGATCGGCGAGCAGGGACTGCGCCTCTCCGGCGGCGAACGTCAACGGCTGGCAATCGCACGCGCGCTCATCAAAGATGCGCCGATCTTGATATTGGATGAGCCAACCGCCAACCTCGACCCACTGACCGAACAGCAGGTTTTGGAAACGCTGTTCACGGTAATGAAACAAAGGACCTCACTGCTCATCACCCACCGCCTGATCGGACTTGAAAATGCGGACGAAATCCTCATCATGAACCACGGACAGATCATCGAACGCGGAACTCATACGGAACTTGCTGGCAAAGACTCTTTCTACAGGCATTTGCTGTATTTGCAAAACCGTATACTCAATGACGAAAAATAGTACTTAAGTGCTTGCACCACTTGCATGGAAGTGCTATAATCCAGCCATCTCCCCTGATGCTTGAAATTTGAAATTAGTTTCACGCCAGTCTCAAATCCTTTGCGGCTGGGAACACGACGATAACCTTGACCAAAACCCCAAATTCACCGACAACAGCATGAGGAAATCCACCAGCCCGGCATAGTGGGGACTGGTTTTTTCGCATTCCTATTCCATACTTCCCAAAAGAGAACACAACATGAAAATACTCGAACTAGAAAACGAACCGCTGTCAAAATTGCGCGCAATGGCGAAAAGTTTTAATATTCCCAATGCCAACCGCCTGAAGAAAGAAACCCTCGCCATGCTGATCCGCGAGGCGGAGGCGCAGAAGGAAGGTATCGAACTGCGCGGCGGCATTCTGGAGATCATGAGCGAAGGGATTGGCTTCCTAAGAGCCACCAACTATCGCATCAGTGACCAGGATGTGTACGTCTCGCAGGCGCAATTGAGGCGTTACGACCTGCGCGCGGGCGACCTTGTCATCGGGCAGGTACGTCCGCCGCGTGAAAGTGAACGGCATTTCGGTCTACTCAAGGTGGAATCGATCAATGGTCTGGACCCGGAAGAAGCTGGACGCAGGACCGTATTTGAAAACCTCACCCCCATTTTCCCTGAAAAACGTTTTGATTTGGAAATAGACCAGGCAACCCTCGCTCCCCGTTTAATCAACTTAATTGCACCCATCGGCAGAGGTCAACGCGGGTTGATCGTTTCTCCCCCAAAGGCGGGCAAGACCACAATTCTCAAGCAGATCGCGAATTCGATATCAACCAAATATCCCGACGTTCATTTGATCATTGCCCTCATCGGCGAGCGCCCCGAGGAAGTGACCGACATGGACCGCTCGGTGGATGCCGAGGTGGTCGCTTCGACCTTCGATGAGCCGGTCACTTCGCACGTCCGCACGGCGGAACTTGCCTTAGACCGCGCTAAGAGATTGGTAGAGATCGGACGCCACGTGGTAATCTTAATGGACTCGATCACCCGCCTCGCGCGTGCCTACAACCTTGTGGTCAACCCCTCCGGGCGCACGCTCTCGGGTGGTATGGATCCTTCGGCTCTGTACCCGCCCAAACGTTTCTTCGGCGCGGCTCGTAACGTGGAAGATGGCGGATCGCTGACCATCATTGCTACCTGCCTCGTCGACACAGGATCCCGCCTCGATGATGTGGTCTACGAAGAGTTCAAAGGCACCGGCAATATGGAATTGCACCTCTCACGCAAATTGCAGGAACGCCGCATCTACCCTGCTGTGGACATCGAACGTTCGTCCACCCGCCGCGAAGACCTGCTGCTCGGACCTGACCTGCTCCAACGTGCCTGGCTCATGCGTCGCATGTTCATCCAGATGATCTCTCCGCCGCCTGCAGGTGCCGGCATGGACAATGCCGTGGCAACCGAAGCCATCATTACACGCATGGAAAAATCACGCAACAATACGGAATTTCTTGAAAACCTTACAAGGGACGCCTAACTTAGTTCATTACGAATGAAAAAATTTCTGGAACGATTTAATAATAAGAAGCAACAACCAGAGCCAGCGACTGCGGAAAACGAGCCGAAACCCAGGCACAAAGCGGATCGTTTTTCCATCGTCAGTTGGGTGCTGACCATTGTGCTTGTTGTCAGTCTGCTGGGTGGGACTCTTTATTACAAGAGCACCATCCCGCCTACCGTGGTAACCGTCCCGGCGGAGCCGACACCGCTCGCAGAGGAAGGTCAACCTCAGGTTGGCGAACCCGCTCTCAGTCAGGGTGGAGGCGGGTTTTCTGCCATTCTGCGTAAACTGCAGCTGAAGACCAATATCCCCGAACGACCACGTTATGAGTCGTCCCTCTATCGTGTGGTGCGCGGCGATTCAATGTACCGCATTGCGGAGACCTATCAAGTCAAATCCGAAACCATCCTCTATGTCAACGAACAATTGGAGGATAATCCGCACAACCTGCGCCCCGGCATGGAGTTGACCATCCCGCCGGTGGACGGCTTGTATTACGAGTGGCAGGCAGGGGATACGTTCGAGAGCGTTGCAAAAGAATTCTTTGCAGAACCTGAAGACATCATCAACTTCCCCGGCAACCAGATCGACCTGACGAATCCGACCATTGAACCCGGCACCATTGTGATGATCCCCGGCGGATCGCGCGAACTGCGCAACTGGGCGGCAGACTTGCAAACAGCGGCTCGCGGCGCAAACACGGGGACCGGCGGCTCAAATGCTGCCAACACCTGCGGCGGCGGACCTGTGGCAAGCGGCTTCGGTTGGCCCGCAGACGACCATACGCTTTCAGGAAATGCGTACGGACCCGGGCATCTCGGCATTGACATCAGCGCGCCGGAAGGCTCGAATGTGTACGCGGCGGGGACGGGCGTGGTAACGATGGCTCAGGGCGGCTGGAACTACGGCTACGGCAACGTGGTACAGATCGATCACGGCAACGGCTATGTGACCGTCTACGCCCACTTGAGCACGATCTTCGTCTCGCAATGCCAGACCGTTGGTCAGGGTGCGGTCGTCGGGCTTTCCGGAAATACCGGTAATTCCTTCGGCGCGCACCTGCACTTCGAGATCCGTGTCGGCGGCGCGAACATCAACCCGTACGATATTGTTCAGTAAACGATCAGACCTGCAGGTTTTGAAAACCTGCAGGTCTTTTAATTCCATGAACGAATCCTCCCTCAAAAAATCGCTCTCCAAACTAAACCCCGGCGGCTTGCGTTACTTCGACTCCATCGGCTCCACCAACGACGAGGCGCTGGCGTGGGCGGCAGAAGGCGCAAAGGATGTCTCATTGGTCATTGCAGATGAACAGACGCAGGGGCGCGGACGGCTCGACCGAAAATGGTTCACGCCTAAAGGCAGCGCCCTTGCGATGAGCCTCATCCTGCGCCCCGCCGCGCCCATGCGCCCGCATCTCTCGCGGACCGTGGGCTTGGCAGCCCTCTCCATAGCGGATGCCTGTCTGAAACTTGGGCTGTCTCCCCAGATCAAATGGCCCAATGATATTTTGGTCGATGGAAAAAAACTGGCGGGAATTTTGATCGAATCCGTCTGGGCAGGCGAGGATGTCGATTCGCTGGTGGTCGGCATGGGCATTAACGTCTGCAAGGAAGCCGTGCCGCCGCGGGAGAAGTTGCAATTCCCCGCCACCAGCCTTGCAGACGAATTGGGAACGTCGGCGCCGCAACGCGAGGACGTGTTGTACGAGGTTCTACACGCCCTGCTTGCCTGGCGCGAGCAGATCGGGACGGATACGATCATTTCTGCCTGGGAGGAGAAATTGGCGTATCGTGGCGAGGTGGTTCAAATCCAGGCGGGAAGCGGAGAACTCGTCACTGGCAGACTGGACGGGCTTGAATCCGATGGCAGCCTGCGCCTGCGCGATGAGCATGACAAATCCATTATTGTCCGTTTTGGGGATGTCAGCCTGCGCCCCATCGCGTGATATACTTTTAGAAAAGACGAGGTTTCCATGTTTGACGATCTTCGAAATGATGCCGCATCCAAACCTTTTTATGAGGAAGGCGAAGCTACCTATCAGCCTGCTTCGTCATCTTATTCGAGCGGAACACCGGGACGCTTCCTCGGCATGACATCATTCCAGCGCTTTGTGCTGGTGTTCCTTTTGATGATGGCAACCTGCATCATCGGTTCACTGGCGCTGTTTGTGTTTGGGAAGTTTGTGCTGTAAGGGTAAATTAAATTGAACAGGCGAGGTATGTCCTTGCCTGTTTTTGTTTAATTTTGGAATGGGCATTACACCAACTTCGGCTGGGCTTCGGCTTCTTTTTCCTCCATTTGAGCCCCAACTTTCTTTAAGTCCTCAGCCGAGATGCGCGCCACAGAAGCGACACTATCACCTTCCTGCGGTTTAATGAGATGCACACCGCGCGTCGAACGCCCGGATTGCTTCACATCCTTCACCTTCAAACGGATCGTAACCCCGTTGGCGGTCATGATGGTCAGGTCATCTTCCTTTTGAACCACACGCGCAGCCGCGATCTTGCCTATATCTTTCAAGGCTTTCTGGTCGATGGTGGAGATACCGCTTGTGGCACGACCCTTTGGTGCATATTCGGTCAGCGGGGTTTGTTTGCCAAATCCGCTCGTAGTGACGACCAGTAATGCCCCGTCCTTCTCAACCACGTCCATGCTGGTGACGGCATCCTCTTTCTTGAGTTTGATGCCTTGCACCCCTGCCGCCTGCCTGCCCATGGCACGGACCTTGCTCTCATTGAAGCGCAACGCCTGTCCGTTTTCGGTGATGATGATGATCTCGTCCTTGCCGGACGTCAGGCGTGCCCAGCCCAGGGTGTCGCCGTCGTCCAGGTTCATGGCGATCAAGCCCGAGGGGCGGACCGAAGCGAACTCTTCCATAGTGACACGTTTAATGCGTCCACGTCCGGTCATCAACACACAGTAGTGATCCGGCGTAAATTCACGGATGGACATGGCGGCTGTGACCTTTTCGTTGGGTCCCAGCGACAGAATATTGACCAGTGGAATACCCTTGGTAGCGCGGTCGAGGTCGGGGATCTGATAAACCTTTTCGGAATAGACTTTGCCTTTGTCCGAGAAGAAGAGCATCGTATCAAGGCTGCGCGCCGGGATGAGCATCACAACTTCATCCTCATCCTTGGTGGTGTGACCCTTAACACCACGCCCGCCGCGGCTCTGAGACCGGAAAGCGGATGCGGCAACACGTTTGATATATCCACGTTCGGTCAGGCTGATCAGCACCGATTCATCCGGGACAAGGTCTTCTTCGTGAATATCTTCCTTCGCCTCGGCAGAGATGCGTGTGCGGCGATCATCGCCGTATTTTTCTGTCAGTTCGGTCAAATCCTCTTTGATGAGCGCGAGGATTTTATTCGGGTTTGCGAGCAGGTCTTCAAGATATTCAATGGTTGCACGGACTTGCTTGTGTTCTTCTTCGATCTTCCATCGTTCGAGGGCGGCAAGGCGACGCAGCTGCATATCCAAAATTGCCTGCGCCTGGATCTCGCTGAGTTTGAAGCGTGTCATCAAATTGGTCTTGGCTTTATCGGCGTCCTCCGCCTCGCGGATGGTCTTGATGACAGCGTCGATGTTATTGAGCGCGATCAGCAAACCATCCAAAATGTGCAGGCGCGCCTTCGCCTTATCCAGTTCAAATTGCGAACGGCGGGTGATGACTTCCTGCCGATGCTCGATGAAAATTTGAAGCAGACGTTTGAGAGGCAGGGTACGCGGTTCCCCATCCACCAGTGCGAGCATCTGCACACCAAAGGTGGATTGCAGCGCAGTGTACTTGTAGAGCTGGTTCAGCACCTTTTTTGGCTGCGCACCGCGCTTCAACTCGATGACGATGCTCATGCCGCGCTTGTCTGATTCGTCGCGCATGTCCGAGATCTGGTCGATCTTGTCCTCGCGCACCAGCTCGGCAATACGCTCGATCAGGCTCGATTTATTGACCTGGTACGGGATTTCCGTGATATTGATCTGATACCGCCCGCCCTTGCCTTCCTCGATGTGCGCAATGCCGCGCATCACGATGCGACCGCGCCCGGTTCCATACGCCGAGATGATCCCTTCCGTACCGACGATCATGCCGCCAGTCGGGAAGTCCGGTCCCGGCACGAACTTCATCAGGTCTTCGACCGTGATGTCATCCTGCCGCTCATGGTTGTCGATCAGATAATTAATGGCAGCGGTCAACTCACGCAGGTTCTGCGGCGGGATGTTCGTCGCCATACCGACCGCGATACCCGAGGCTCCGTTGAGGAGAAGGTTCGGGATACGAGCTGGCAGGACAAGGGGCTCCTGAAGCGAATCATCGAAGTTCGGACCGAAATTCACCGTATCCTTTTCCAGATCCGCCAGCAATTCCTCTGCCATTTTTTGCAGGCGGGCTTCGGTATAACGCATCGCCGCCGGAGCGTCGCCATCCACCGAACCGAAGTTCCCCTGACCATCCACCAGCAGGTAGCGCATGGAAAAATCCTGCGCCATGCGCGCCATCGACTCATACACCGCCGAATCGCCGTGCGGGTGATATTTGCCCAGCACCTCACCCACAATACGGGCAGATTTCTTAAATGCCGAATTGGAACGCAAGCCCAACTCATGCATGGCATACAAAATACGCCGGTGGACGGGTTTCAACCCGTCGCGGGCATCGGGCAGGGCACGCGCCACGATCACGCTCATGGCGTAATCCAGATAGGCGGTGCGCATCTGAGCGTCGATATCCACCGACTCGATATTTCCTGCGATCATGTTCTCTTCAGCCATAAAAATCCTTTTTTAATGAAGCCAGCCGGTTGTTTTGGGAATCCCCCGCAACGATTTTGCTTGGGAAAGTGGCATAAAAAGACACGAAGATGGGGGGAAACTTCGTGTCGCATTAGATGAAGAAAGCGCTTATTTATAGTGCAATTATACCACCCTTGTCCACTTTTTGCTGGTGCGAATCATCAGGATCGCGCTCCGCTTCTTTCCCCGCCGAAAGCGGATTCTCACCATAAAAAAAGACCCGCAGATGCGGGTCTTGTGGTGCCGAAGGAGGGACTTGAACCCTCATGAGGGAACCCTCACTACGCCCTGAACGTAGCGCGTCTGCCAATTCCGCCACTTCGGCATATCCATTTGATTGGCGGGATGTATTTTATCTCAAATAAGTGGAATGTCAATAAGGAAGATCATCAACTTCCAATGCATTTCCACTCTCTCACTGGAACAAAATCCGCAGAGTCAACGTCCATTGCGCATCCCTTTCAAAATTGTATTGTTTTTCCATTACAGTACTGTTAGGGGAGTAACCTTTTGCACTGAAATTCGTTATATTGGTATCAACAGAAAGGAGTTGCAACATGTTCGTACTTGCAGTAGTGGTCGCCGTTCTACTGCTCGCCCTGGCTGGATCTGACCTGTTCGTCGCGCAGTACAGCCCGGAGGAACTCAGCAATATGGGAGTCCAGGAGCAATGATGGAAGATCACCCCAACCATTAGCCCGACGCATTTCGTAACACGCGTCGGGCTTTTGTTTTAACAATTGGGGAAACAGGTTAGTTCAAGCGGGCAAGCACATCGTTCGATTCGAGCAACAGATACTCCACACCGTCATATTTGAACTCGGTTCCGCTGTACTTGGCGAAAAGCACCCTGTCCTTTGGCTTGAGGACGATGCTTTCATCCTCACCCACAGCCACCACTTCGCCCGTCTGCGGCTTTTCTTTGGCGGTTTCGGGCAGGAACAAGCCAGAAGAAGTCTTGCTTTCCTGCTCCAGCGGTTTGATCAGGACACGCGTCCCAAGCGGTTGAATATTGACTTTTGCCATTGATGAATCTCCTTGAGAGTGGTTTTATTTAATTCCAAGCAGTGCGTTGATCCGCGGGCGGTCAAACCCGACAATGATCTTCCCGCCGATGTCGATCACGGGCACGCCCATCTGACCGGAACGGCGTACCATATCGCGCGCTGCCGACTGATCGCGGCTGACGTCGATATCCGTGAATTTAACACCTTTTTCGCGGAAATACTTCTTCGCCATGGTGCAAAATGAGCAGGATGGCGTGCTGAAGATCAGCACCTTGGGTTGGTTTTTCACTTCATTCATTCTGAATACCTCCAAAAATCTTGTCAATCGATTAGATGCAAATGCACAGAATAAGTTACAGAACCCCTGTTAATGTTGTATCAGATCGTCCTTCCAGTTTCCCTACCGAGCGGTAGGTTTTGGCGGATTGCGATATAATAATGCCAGCCGAGGCGACCTCCCCCCCACAGCCAGCAGACGCACTCGCAGCATCCCGAGTCGAGGAATTTATATGGAAATCATCCCAATTTACACAAAGGTGGAAAAATTGATCGAAATCAAAAGGGGCGTTGTCGTCATGGAAAGCACCGACGGCTTTCCGGTAAAAGAGACCAACATCTACATGGTGGACGCAAATGGAGATATCCTTTGGAAGGCGGAGAAACCAGACCCCAGAATATTGTTTACCAAGATCAAACTCAACGAAGATTCGACCATTTCAACCTTCACCAGCGACGGACGCTTTTGCGAACTGAACCTGGAAACCGGCAAGATCATCAGCAGTTCCAGTTTTCGATAGCCCGCAACTCAAAAGGATGCAATGAACGCTCTTTTCACAAGGCTATCCCAACCCTCCTCCGAAGTCGCGGATGCGTTGAACAAATGGGAAAATGACCCGGCGCTGACCTATATCTCCCGACCCAATCGCGATCAGGCTGATATTGAAAGAAAAAGCACGGTTAATATGGATGAAATCTCGCAGCGACTGGAACATCAAAGCATTTATTTGATCCATCTGGATGGGCAACTTGTTGGTGAAATGAGCTTTCAGATCGACCCTGCGCACCTTTACAAAAAAGAGGCGGGAACCGCGTGGATTGGCATCACCATCGGCGAGGAAGGCGCGCGCGGCAAAGGGCTGGGTACACTAGCGATGAAGCATCTTGAGAATGAGATCGTCAAAGCAGGCTGCAAACGCATTGAGTTGGGCGTTTTTGAATTCAACACCCCCGCGCAAATGCTTTATCAAAAAATGGGATACACCGAGATCGGCAGAATCCCGGACTTTACCTTCTGGCAGAACAAACTGTGGACCGACATCCGCATGGAAAAATATATCTGATCATGGAAAAACCTTCCTTCGGATTTGTACTCGTCTTTATCCTTCTGAGTCTGCTGTTCCTTTCAAACAGCTATAAACTTTGGTTCAAAACCGATGCATATTATCAGGAACTGCGTGACAGCTTAGATCGCACCCCGGGTTATTTCAAGAATTTCTTCAGCAGACGGATTGAAAACCGTCGACGCTGGGAAACTGAACAAAAGATCTTCAGCCTGTTTGGCATTGCCGCCGTCCTCATTGCGAATGTCATGGTCATACGGGCATATTTAGGATAATTTTTCTGTCATTTTTTGCTGACACCTGTTTTACAGCACGCACAATGACAGAGATAGAAACGTAACCACGGAGGAACACCTTGAAAATCATCGCATGTATCAAGCAAGTCCCCGACTCGGAAGCGAAGGTAAAAGCCGAGGGCGGGCAGGTCTCATGGGGGGACGCGCCGCTGGTCATCAACCCGTTCGATGAATATGCGGTTGAAGGCGCGCTTCAAATGAAGGAAGCCCACGGCGGCTCCGTCACCGCGTTGTGCATCGGACCCGAGTCCGCGAAGGAAGCGCTCAAGCACGCCCTCGCCATGGGCGCGGATGAAGCCGTCCTCGTTTCGGACCCGGCGCTCGATAATCTCGATACCGTTGGCGCGGCAAAGGTGCTTGCGGCAGCGATCCAAAAGATCGGCGGCGCAGATATGGTCATCTTCGGCAGGCAGACCCTTGATAATGGCGCAGGACTTACCCCGGCTCAAACCGCCAGAGTCCTCGGGTTGCCCATGCTTGGGTTGGCTGGCAGCATCAAGGTCGAAGGAAGCGCTGTGACGGTGGAACGAGTCATCGAAGAGGGAAGACAGATCATGAAAGCGAATCTTCCCGTTGTGCTGAGCGTCGTGCAAAGCATTGGCGAACCGCGCTACCCGTCGTTCATGGGTATCCGCAAAGCGTCGAAGGCGACCATCCCGGTTTGGTCACTCGGTGACATCGGCGCAAGCGCCCCTGCCCCCATCGTGACACGCACCGAGTTGATGAACCCGCCCGTGCAAGACGCGACCATCGAAATGATCACCGGCGAAACTCCGGCTGAGATCGCCGAAAAACTTGCCGACAAAATCATCGCGGAGAAGGTGCTATGAAAACGTTTGTTTATATCGACCACTTCAAAGGTGAAGTTCAGCCCTCCTCGTGGGAGGCGCTTGGCTTGGCAAAAAGTTTCGGCACGGCTGTTGCGCTGGTTTTCGGCACTGGTGTGGATGACGTTGCAAAAATGGCAGTGGAATATGGCGCGGATGAAGTCCTCGTTGCAGACGATCCTTCGCTGACAGATTATCGCGCTGAGGTATATGCTTCCACCCTCGCCGCGCTCGCATCTTCCCAAAGCCCGAACCTGATCCTGTTCCCGACAACGGCTCGAACCCGTGAGATGGCGGCGATGGCAGCCATTGACTTGAACACCGG
>DDSH01000028.1:1730-289026 GCA_002343775.1 Anaerolineales bacterium UBA2395 | reverse complement strand
GGGCGGGTCGCGACCCGCCCCTACATGTTACTTCAATTGCGCCTTGATCTTCTCGGCAGTATCTTTGTACGCGGCTAACTTGTCGCGTTCTTTTTGGACGAGCGCGGGCGGCGCTTTTTGGGCAAAATCGCCGTTGAGCAGATTCTCCAAGCGCTGAATGTGAGACTCAGCCTCTTTGAGTTCTTTTTCGAGGCGGGACTTTTCACTGGCGAGGTCGACCATGCCTGCGAGCGGCAGATAGATCTCCACGGAGCCAACCACGAGAGCGGCAGAGTCGGCGGGTTTATCTTTCAGTGACGAGTGAATTGTGAGTTGTGATTGGTCGAGACCTGCAAGCGCGGCGATCACTTTCGATTGCTCATTGAGCAAATCTGCCTTTGCACCTGCGGATATGAAAGCAGCGATCTTCTTGGAAGGTGCCACGCTCTTCTCTGCACGCAGGTTGCGGACAGAACGCACGATCTCCTGGATCAACTCAAAATCGGCGGTCTTTTCCGCTTCCCAGCCTTCGGGTTCGCGCACATTGGGCCACTTCGCAACGATCAACGCTTCGGGTTGGGATTTATACAACTCTGCCAGAGGCGATTCGCGCAAGGCGGTGCGGAGATGTCCCCAGATCTCTTCGGTCACGAACGGCGTGAACGGATGCAAGAGTCGCAGGGTCAAGTCGAACACTCTGGCAAGGGTATGAGCCGCGCGGGTTGCGCGGGCTCCACCCTCTGCAAGTTCAAGTTTCGCCACTTCCACGTACCAGTCGGCAAAGTCGGACCAGAGGAAATCATAGATCTGCTGACCGGCTTGCCCGTATTGGAAGTTTTGGAACTGGCGCTCCACATCGCGGATGAGATTTTGCAGACGAGCCCAGATCCAAGAGTCGGCTAAAGTGTAGTCACCAGGCTCGGCACCGGGTTGAAGCGAATTGATCGCGTTGATCACGAAGCGTCCCGCGTTCCACACTTTGTTGGCGAAGTTACGATTCGCTTCCACTTTCTTCACAGAAAGATTCATGTCGTTGCCGGGAGTCGCACCCACCAACAACGTGAAGCGCAGCGCGTCTGTGCCGAGATCATCCATCACCGTGAGCGGGTCGATCACATTACCCTTGGTCTTCGACATTTTGTGTCCGTGCTCGTCGCGGATCAAGCCGTGCAAGTACACGGTGTGGAATGGCACTTGTCCGGTGTATTCCAAACCGCTCATGATCATGCGCGCCACCCAGAAGAACAAAATATCGTAGCCCGTTTCCATGTAGGATGTGGGATAGAAATATTTGAAGTCGGGCGTTTCGTCGGGCCAGCCGAGCGTGGAGAAAGGCCACAAGCCAGACGAGAACCATGTGTCGAGCACGTCGTCGTCTTGATGAATATCCTTCGAGCCGCAGGTGGCACATTGGGTCGGGTCTTCGCGCGCCACGGTCATGTGACCATCGGGGCAATACCAGACCGGGATGCGATGTCCCCACCACAACTGACGGCTGATACACCAATCCTTGATGTTCTCAAGCCAGTTGAAGTAGGTCTTCTCGAAGCGTTCCGGCACGATCTTGATGCGTCCGTCTTTCACCGCGTCGAGACCGGCATTGGCAAGTGACTCGATCTTCACGAACCATTGCTCGGAGATCATTGGCTCGACAATTTCTCCGCCGCGCTGTGAACGCGGGATGGTGGTGCGGTAGGGTTCGGTCTTGATGACAAGCCCCGCCTCTTTCATATCCGCCCAGAGTTTTTTCCGCGCTTCAAAGCGATCCAAGCCTTGATATTTTCCGCCATTCTCGTTGACACGCGCTTCTTTATCCAGCATGGAAATAATGGGCAGGTTATGACGATGCGCGATGGCATAGTCGTTCGGGTCGTGACCCGGCGTGATCTTCAACGCGCCGGTTCCGAATTCCATGCTCACATATTCATCCGCGATGATGGGAATCTCGCGCCCAAGCATGGGCACGATGGCGGTCTTGCCAATGTATTTCTTATAGCGCTCATCTTCAGGATGAACAGCCACCGCCGTATCGCCAAGGATAGTCTCAGGGCGAATCGTTGACACGGGGATGAAGTCGGATTCCCGAAGCTCTGCTTCGGAGTTGCCGGAAGTAGAACTTCCGGAGTCCGGTTTGATCATGTACTTGAAGTAATACAGATGCGCGTCTTCCTCGGAGTATTCCACTTCGAGGTCAGAGACGGCGGTTTTGAGTCCAGGTGACCAGTTGATGAGACGCGGTCCGCGATAGATGAGTCCTTTTTCGTACAGGCGCACGAAGGCTTCACGCACGGCGCGGCTGAGACCTTCATCCATGGTGAAGCGTTCACGGTCCCAGTCACAGGAAGCGCCAAGGCGGCGGATCTGATTCGTGATCATGCCGCCGTATTTTTTCTTCCATGCCCAGGTGCGTTCGAGGAATTTCTCGCGCCCGAGTTCTTCGCGGGTGATCTCTTCGGTCTTGAGCAGGTCGCGTTCCACCATTAATTGTGTAGCAATGCCCGCATGGTCCGTTCCGGGAACCCATAAAGCGGAATAGCCCTTCATGCGGTGATAGCGGATCATCAAGTCTTCCACGCTGACGAACATGGCGTGACCAAGATGCAGTTCACCGGTCACGTTCGGCGGAGGGATGGAGATGACGAACGGCTTGACGGTCGGGTCGAAGTCCGGTTTGTTCGGGTCGTTGTGCGGCTTGAAGTAGCCGCCCGCCTCCCACATCGCATAGATGCGCGACTCGGTGGCTTTGAAGTCGTAGGCTTTCGGTAGTTCGTGTTTGGTCATTTAGTCTCCTTATGTCATTGCGAGGAGGGCGCTCTCCCCGACGAAGCAATCTCATGATAATGGGGGAGATTGCTTCGCCGCCATAAGGCAAGAGCGGCGGCTCGCAATGACATATAAAAATTAAAATAAAAACGCTCCGTCCATTGTGAGGACGAAGCGCCTGGCTCCGCGGTACCACCTCGGTTTCCCATCAACGACGGGACACTCAGTAACCGACAATCATCGGTCTTTGCTGTAACGGGCAATCCCGTGCCGGTCTACTTTCACGTGGATTTCTTCGGCAGATCACTTCAGACGACTTCGGCGCTGTTTGCCTGTGGAGACTTCCACCTTGCATCTCCTTCTCTATCAGGGAACCTTGCGCATACTACTTCTGAATGGCGGGATTATATGACGGGGGGCGGGATGCGTCAAGCGTGGGAAAAGTAACAAATGACACATCGTTTGCGCCCATTCACGATGCTATACTTGCCCCATCCCAATCTAAGGATTTTATTCATGCTTACTACCCTCGATTATCTCATCGCCGCGATTGCCGCGCTGGCAGCGGGCGGCATCAACGCTCTCGCTGGCGGCGGGACGCTCATCACATTCCCCATTCTGACTTTCCTCGGCGTGCCCGCCGTCTCTGCCAATGTGACCAACACGGTGGCGCTCTGCCCCGGCTACTTCGGCGGGACGTTGGCGCAGGCAAAAGACCTGAAAGACCAGACCAAACGTTTGTGGCTGCTCATGCCCGCCAGCATTATCGGCGGCGTGGTTGGCGGATTTTTGCTCTTGCAAACCGGCGAAAAATTATTCACCGAACTTGTGCCGTATTTGATCCTGCTGGCGTGTGTGTTGCTGGCGATCCAGGACCCCGTCCGTGCGTGGTTGACCAAGCGCATGGCAGAGGGGCAGGGGACAAAATTGGAACAGATGACCTGGCTGCCGGTCGGACTCGCTTCCATCTACGGCGGATACTTTGGCGCAGGCTTGAGCGTGATCGTCCTCTCGGCGCTCGGCTTGACCTTGGAAGATTCACTCACCCGACTCAACGCCTTGAAACAAGCCGTCGCCTTCGCGGTCAACGTGGCGGCAGCGATCTATTTCCTGTTCTCCGGGCATGTCCTTTGGACGGCGGCGCTGGTCATGGCAGTTGGCGCATTGATTGGCGGCTGGCTGGGCGGGAAACTGGCAGGAAAAATCAAACCGTCCACGCTGCGGTGGACGGTGGTGACGATTGGTTTGATCGTGGCGACCATTTATTTTGTGCGGTGATCTGTCATCAAAAGAGTAGATACCAGAACAACGCGGTTTCATCCGGTTTGAAATTTTTCAACGTATATCGATCGAAGCCGCCGAGGATGAAACCACAAGCCTCGTAAAGTTTACACGCGGCGACGTTGTCATCCTGTGTTTCGAGCATGATGCCGGGAAAGCGCTTCTCTCTTGACCATTGAATGGCAGCCTCCATCAGGGCTTTCCCTACGCCGTGACCCCTGAACTGCGGGTTGACGATTAAGTCGTCAATATAAGCGTAGCCATTCCACCACGAAATGAGTTTGACCTGCCCGGCAAGGTTGCCATCTGCTTCGGCAAGGAAAACAACCTTGTCTTCGCTGTTAACGAAATCTGCCGGGTCAACTTCATCGATGGGGATTTCTTTTTCGTACCGCTCCACCGGTGTGACCGCCCACGTCAATTTGCCGTTTGACATATCCAGGGCAACTTTCGACGACACGCTAAATTTTCGGTCGAATTGATTGAAGAGATGCAAATGTTCCTGGTCAAGCGGATAGGTTATAACGTCCATTGAATCACCAAAATCCCTGATTCTTTGCGCGGTGTAATATCCATTAGAAAAGTGTACGACCTTATTGTACCGCAGCGGTTCGGGCGATGGTTTTCAACAACCCACGAAAGACGAACGCATGGACGGGATACAAAAGAAACCAATATAAAAATCCACCCATGCCGCGCGGCGCAAAATATGCCGTCTGCACCAACATGCCATCGCAGACCTGCCAGCCCATCCAGCCCTCACCGGGCGCTTTCAATGTTGAATGGAACAGAACATGGTCGGGCGCATCGTGATCCACTTCGTAAAAACCCTGCTTGCGTCCGTCGAGCCAGCCGCGCAAACGCCACAACCAGTTTGCAAAAAACCAGTCGCCACTTTGGTCGAAGCGTCGAACGACTTCCATGATCTTTTCCGGCGGCGCAGACACCTTGATGGCGCGATGGTCAACAAAGAAACCTTCATGCTTGACGAACTTGACCCGGCCAGACCCATCCTCCCAAACCCGTTCGATCTGGAGCGGATGCAAACGCTTCAGTGCCTCAGCGACAGCGGATTCGTACTCCATGAGTTTTACTTCGGGGAATGTTTTTTCCGCCATATCATGCAAGATCAGGCTGTCGCTCGAAAGCCCACCGACGAGCGCATACGCGATCCGTCTTGGCACAGGAGTCATCAAGTCAATGCCAAATGCCATGAACCAGATGGGAATGAAAGGCATCAAAACAAAACTGCGCTTGTGTCCGCGCATTTCGGCGTAGATTTTCATCAGTTCCAGGTATGTGTAGATTTTTTGCACGCCAATTTCATACACACCGCCGCGCCCATTCGGGTTGGTCAATGCCGCGAGCAGATAGTCGATGACGTTCTGCACGGCGACGGGCTGGGATCTATTTCTTAACCAGGTTGGTCCGGGGATGATCGGGAACAACTCCGCCATGAAGCGGATCATCTCAAAGGAGATGCTGCCCGAACCAGTAATAACCCCGGCGCGGAATTCGGTAACAGGCACTTTGCCTTGTCTGAGAGTCATCCCCGTCTCAATGCGTGAGCGCATGTGCGGCGCGATATGCTGTTCGGGGTCTGCCAACCCGCCGAGGTAGATGATATGCTCGACGCCCGCCTGCTCTGCCGCCGAGGCGAAATTGCGCGCGCCTTCAATCTCAATGGACGTGTACCCGCGCCCGAACGTCATATTGTGGATCAGGTAGTATGCGGTCTGCACACCTTCCAACGCAGCGATGAGGGATTCAGGTTCCATCACATCACCGCGCACCATCTCCACTTGTGGATACCACGCCCGCGCTTTGAGGCGTTCCGGCTGGCGCGCCAGTGCGCGGACACGACATCCGCGCTCGATCAAGCGGGGAATGAGAAGACTGGCGATGTATCCGGTCGCGCCGGTGACAAGGATGAGGGGTGTGGGCATGAAGGGGGTTATCGTTCCACCTTGAACGGCGTTACATCCGGGTCGATGACTTCATCGAACTCCCGCGCGGCAAGATGCCCGGAGAATACCGCTTGCGCAATGATGTTCGGCGCTTCGGAATCACCGATGACGCGCAGAGATTTGAGCCGTCCATCGGCGAGGGCGGGTTTGAGTTCGTGATACAGGCTGTCGTTGGGGATGCGGTCTGTGACCAGGACTACGGCGTCGCAGGGGAGAACGGTTTCGGCGTGGCTGATGGTATGGGTCACCGTTGCCGTTGTCGGGGAGTGAGACGCGATGACGTGCTGGGGGAGCAGAGTCACGTTCAAATCCAGTAATCGCTTGTAGATGCGTTTCTGTTCGAGGGTGTATTCCGTCCACGCGGAAATGGTGGCAGCCGGTGTGACCAGCGTGACGTTGCATCCGTTCATGGCAAGCAATTCCGCCAGCACGCTGCCCATGTAATAATGGTCATCGTCGTAAAGCACAACTTTCCCGCCCGGTAAATTGTTGTCCATCAGATCATCAGGCGTGTAGATCTTTGCATTCCCCGGCACCGGACGCGAGAGATAACGTCCAACGCCATCGCGCCGCCACGTGGAACCGGTGGCGATGATGACATGCGGCTCGCCGGAGTCGAGCACATCCTGCGCCGACATTTTGCTGGAGGGATAGAAATAAATATTTTCGGTCTTTTGAATCTGTGTGAGACGCCAATCGATGACGCGCCGCCATTCGATGAGATTCGGTAATTGCGATTCGAGCAGCACGCGCCCGCCTGCTTCGCGCTTCGCATCGGTGAGGATGACCTTGTATCCGCGTTGACCGAGTGCGCGTGCTGCCTCGAGACCAGCCGGACCCGCACCAACGATGAGAATTTCATCGTCCTTCTTTTTCGGCGCAATGATCTCAGGATGCCACTCGCGCCGCCATTCTTCGCCCATCGTCGGGTTTTGCGTACAGCGGATGGGAACAAAGCGCGTGTCACCGGTGACGCAGATGTTGCAGCCGATACACTCGCGGATGTCTTCGTGCCTGCCTTCTTTGATCTTGGCCGGTAAAAACGGGTCGGCAATGGACGGACGCGCAGAGCCGATCAGATCCATAATGCCGCGCTCGATGGCAGAGACCATGCTATCGGGGGAGGTGTACCGTCCGACACCGACAACCGGCTTGGTGGTCAACTGTTTGACGAAGGAAATATATTTTTCCTGATGACCTTCCTTGCCAAAACGAGATGTGATCGAGTCGTTTGCCCAACTGCTGATGTTCACGTCCCATAGGTCGGGCAATTCTGCCAATAACGAAACGATCTCGCGTGCTTCGCCGTCGTGCTGCATTCCATCCGCGCCGAGGAGTTCATCCACCGCAAAGCGGACAGCGACGGCGCATTTATCGCCCACGGCTTCTTTCGTATCTTCGATGAGTTCTCGAAGGAAACGTGTGCGATTTTCGAGCGAGCCGCCGTATTCGTCGGCGCGGTCATTGTCTTTGGATAAAAGATGAAAAGCAAGCGTAAGATTATGCGCGGCGTAACAATAGACGATGTCGAAGCCTGCACGCTTCGCGCGGATGGCAGCATTGCGATGCCATTTGCGGATCTGTTTCAAATCGTCTTTGGAGGCGGCGCGCGATTGTCCCGGTTCATAGCCGCTGCCGCCGACCAGTCCGCGTGAGGCGAGGTCGAAGGGAACAGCGCGACTGTAAAGATTCGATGCGTCGCGTCCGTTGTAGGTGAGTTCGATGCCTGCCAAAGCGCCGTGCTTGTGAACGGCTTCGGTCATGAGTTGCAGAGGGGAAATATCGGCATCATCCCAGATATGCCCTTCAATGAACGGCGAGAGATCGCTCGTGTAATGAATTTCCGTCTCTTCGGTGCAGACCACACCCCAGCCGCCTTCGGCTTTCATGCCGCGCATGGCGGCGAGCCCCTTGGGCATACGCCAGCCGAAGCCGTTGCAATGCGGCACCTGGTAGAAGCGGTTCGGCGCGGTGACGGGTCCAAGTTGAATGGGCTGGAAGAGGATGTCGTAACGGGAACTCATTGAGGAATCCTTGATAACCTGGCAGGTCTGGAGTGATTACTGACAATCGATCAACTGGGGAAAGAGACTATAGGCGTATTCTTCGGCTGTTTCGGGAGTTTCCACCGGAAAGACGAACATCATGGCGATGACGCGTGTGTCGCTGTCGTTGACCGTCCAGTAGCGCACATCGTATGAGAAGCCGTTCTCCACGGTTCGGAATTGATAAAGGCGTGTGCCGTCATCCAGCCGGCATTCGTTCAACATGCTGTAACTTTCATAATTGCCGAAGACGATCTCCCAATTCTCCTCGCTGAAGTAAAAGTCGAGGTCGGGGTCTTCGTAGCCGCATGGGAAGATGAGCGCTTCGAGAAATGCAACGGATGCGAGCGCCTCACTAAACCACGTCACAGAAACACGCCCGTCGGCGACGGTGTAACTTTTCTGCCAGTCGAGCCGGTCCAACAAATTGCCGGTGAATTCGAGTGCGCGGTCAATATCCGCTTGTGCAGGTTGCGACGAGATGCAGATCGGGGTTGCCTGCGGGTCGGGCTGCGCTTCTTCCGTGGATTGGACGACCAGCTCCGTTGGGGCGGATGCGGAAGGCTCAGGCGAGGGCGGGATCAGGGTCGGCAGGTCAGGCGTCGGCGTGTTCGAAGCGGGTCCGCATCCAGACAGCAGGAAAAGGATCACCAGTGCAAATGTCATTTTTCTCATGAAAAGAATCCCGGAATGAATTTGTGATAATGGCGAGTATAGCACGCGAAATAAAAAAGCCCGACCGTCAGATCGGGCTTTTTACGTTCACGGTTTGTACGCGAGGAACATCTTGACCAGAATTTCGGAGCGGAAGGTGATGTGCTCTCCGCGTTCCCGGGCTGCGGCAAGCGCCTGATGGATGCGCCCCAAACCGGACTGATAGGTTTTCTCGTCGAGCAACGCGAGTTGGGAGGTGGCATTGTGTTTGAGGAACGGGTCTTTCAGCACGGCTTCGCCTACATGAATATTTTGGATCTGCTCCACAACCTGGGCGGATGGATTTATAAAGCCTTCCGTTTTCATCATCTGCAGGAGGGAGTTGCCCGAAGGATAACGCCTCAGGTCGGTATCATAGACGGTGTCGAAGTAATCGTATATATACCAGCGGGATAAGCCCTCATCGTGCGGGTCATGACCGATAACTGCCAGTACGCCGCCGGGTTTGAGCAGACGGAGGGCTTCTCTGAGGAAGGCGCGATGGTTGCCAAAGTGATGGATGGCATCCACGCAGTAGAGCAGGTCGAAGGTTGCGTTTCGCAGCGGTAGATCAAGTGCCGTACCGCGCATTAATTTTAGAGGGGCGGACTGTTGTTTGGCTTGCTCGATCATCCCCATCGAAAAATCGAGACCGAACAACCTGTCCGTTGTCTGCCCGAGCAGGTTGAGCCAATAGCCTGTGCCGCTGCCGACTTCGAGGATGGTTTCCGCCTGAATCCGTTTCGCAAGTTCAAGCAGCGCCTGTCCGCGTTCCCAGTTCTGCGAATCGGGGTAACGCTGGTTGTACTGTGGTGCGATATTGTCGTAGTTGAGGAAGTCTTTGTTCATGATGAAACCAAGACGCCTTAACTCATTGTTAACTTACGATTCCACGATCTCCTTCACGCGTCCCACCTGCCCATCCATCAAGCGGACTTTGATGCCGTGCGGGTGCGTGGGTGACTTGGTCAGAATGTCCTTGACGATGCCTTTGGTGAGTTTGCCGGTGCGCTGGTCTTGCTTCAAAACGATCAGCACGACCATGCCGGGTTTGATGTGCGAGCGGGTTTGTCCATTCAACTCAGCAACCCTCGTGCAAACGCCAGCAACGCCTGCACATCGTTGAAATTGGTGAACGGACCGACGGAAATTCTCACCGCGCCTGAGGATTTGCCGTCGATGCACTTGCGGAACTCGTCAATGGACATGACGTCCTTGTGTTCGGGGCGGGTGAAGCACACATCCAGCTCCACGCGCGAGATGCCAAGCGCGATCTCGCCCGCGCCGGGGTTGCAGAAGCAGCCAGTCCGCAGCGAGATATTCACTTTATTGGCTTCGCTTTCGATGAAGCGATGGTCGAAGGCGATGCCATTTTTATCGTAGAAATTGACCGTGACCGCTCCGCCTCTTTCCACGGTGGAAGTGGGTCCAAAGACCCGAACCAATGGCACGCCGGTACTGTGTTTCATGGCAGTCAGGTTTTCCAACAGCCAGCCGGTGAGGGTTTTGACGCGTTCGCTGATAATGTCATAGCCGATGGATTCAATATGCTTCAATCCGATCTCGAGGGCGGGGATGTTGAGATAATCCAGCGTGCCGTCTTCAAAGGCTGGAGCGCCGTCGGCGAGATAGTATTTGTCACCTTGCACCGAAGCGACGGTGATCGTGCCGCCAGCAAACCAGGGGCGATGTAATTTTGCCAGCGCGGACTTTCTTGCAATGAGCGCGCCAAGTCCCGTCGGGTAGCCAAAGATCTTGTAAAAGGAAATCGGGACGAAATCCGGTTTGACTTTGCTCAGGTCAAGTTTGCTGGTGGGGACGAATGCCGCCGCGTCGAGCAGTACATCCCAGCCGTGGGCGTGTGCCTTCTCGATCCATTCGAGCGGATGCTTGACCGAGGAGAAGTTCGATTGGGCGGGAAACGCAAACAGGTTATGACCAGCCTTGGAGGGACGAGATAACTCCAAGTCCAGTTGCGAAGCGTCGACGCGCATATCGGGCAGCATGACCGGGATGTAGGTCACATCCGCGCCGCGCGCATGTGCGAACTCGCGAATCCCATTCACAGAATTATGATTGTCGAAAGTCAGCAGGTAGCGTCCATTCGGGAAGGGATAACTCTCGCCGACAAGTTTGAGCGCTCCGCTGGCGTTGGGTGTGAAAATGGCGAGATATTCATCCGGGTCGGCGTTGAAAAAACGGAGGATGTACTCGCGCGTGCCTTCGACCAGATGCGTGGCGGCAAGTGAAGTGGGATTGGTGGAGTGCGGATTGCCAAAGACATTCTCTTTGAGCAGTTGGTGATGTTTCTCGATCTGCGATTCGGCGTAGATGCCGCCGCCGGTGTAATCGAAATAGACATGCTCACCCGAATCGAGGCGGGCGTAGTCGGTCTTGCGGAGTTCATCAATTTTTTCGGTTTGTTTGTAGGCGGGGTATTTTTGAAGAAAGGTTTCAAAATCGGTGGTCATTCGGGAGGCTCCTGAATTCAATTTAACCACAAATCACCTTGAAAATATATCGTGCGCTCTGAGAAATTTAACGCAAAAACGCAGAGGCGCAAAGGTAAATGTTCCATTTCTTTGCGTCCTTGCGCCTTTGCGTTAAGAAAATCAGATTGAGTATAAAATCTATTTTCTACGCCTTGACCGGGTTGCTCAACTTGCCCAGCCCTTCGATCTCCACATCGACGACATCGCCATTCTTCAACTCGCCGACGCCTGCGGGGGTTCCAGTGAAAATTAAATCACCGGGTTCGAGCGTCATCACAGACGAGATGTATGCGATGAGCGTACCGACATTGAAGACCATATCGCGGGTCGAAGCCATCTGGCGCATCTGCCCATTGACGCGGCAGGTGACCACCGCATCAGATGGGTCGAAGTCTGTGTCGATCCACGGACCAAAGGAGCAGAACGTGTCGAAGCCTTTGGCGCGCGTCCACTGACCATCCGTTTGTTGCAGGTCACGGGCAGTGATGTCATTGCCGATGGTGTAGCCGAAGATGTATTCTCTGGCTTCTTCTGCTGTGACGTTTTTCGCGCGCTTGCCGATCACAACCACCAATTCGCCTTCATGTTCCACCTGTTTGGATTGCGGCGGCAGGACGATGTGGTCTCCGGTTGCAATGATGGAGGAAGGCGGTTTGAAGAAAATAAGCGGGACCTTGGGGACTTCATTGCCCAACTCTCTGGCGTGTTCCACGTAGTTGCGTCCCACACAGACGATTTTGCTCGGCTCGCACGGCGCGAGGATCTTCAACTCCTTGAGCGGAGTCCGCGCCTCGCGGCGGCGATATTCACCGAAGATGTTCCCCTGTACTTCGCCGACCTTTTCTTCCAATATCCAGCCGTAGGTGGCGGCGCCATCAGGGTTTTGATAACGAACAATTCGCATGGTTCCTCTTTCAGAAGACGAAGGTCTATCGTCTCTAGTCTCTAGTCTATTTTCCCTTGTACTCTACAATATTTAAGCGATCTATATCCAGCAGCATTTCGCTGACGGATTTTGAAAATAACGGATGCACGAGGTCAGGGGCGATGTCATTCAACGGCACCAGCACAAAGGCTCGTTGATGCAAACGCGGATGCGGAATCATCAACGGCGGCGAATCCACTATGATGTCATCGTAAAACAAAATGTCCAAATCAATGAGGCGCGGACCGTTTTGGAAACTCGGCTCGCGTCCCAGCACGGTCTCCAGACGCTTCAAATGTCCCAGCAGATCTTCCGGTTCGAGATAGGTTTCCGCCATCACCACCTGATTCAAAAAAGAAGGCTGGTCGGCATAGCCCCAGGGAGGGGTCTCATATACCGGTGACTTTTTCTTCACATCCATCTGAGGCGTGAAGTTGGAGATGGCATTTTTCAAATTCGAAAGCCGGTTGCCGAGATTGCTTCCCAGCGCAATGTAAACGATGTGATCCATACTGCCTTCCTTCTAAAAGGTATGTTCGTCGTAATGCTCCACAACATCAGCAGCGAGCCATTCTTCAATGGTCGGGTTTTGGAACGCGCTATCGGGCAGGCTGCGCACCAGTTCGATCATCTCCAAACGTTTCTGCTCGAATAAAGCGCGCAATTCCTCTTCGCTTGCTCCCCGATATTTTGCCACGATTTCCGCGTTGAAACTGTCCGTATCGCCCGGTCCTGCATACGTAAAGGCTGGGTCTTTCAACGCGCCTTGTACCGCCTTCGCGCCTTCGTCCCACCATGCAACGGCATGAACCAACAGGTCGCCAAATCTTTCAACGCCCTGCTTCTTTAGAAACTCTTCCTTTTTTTCATAGGCGTCAAACCCGGCAATATAGGCTCCCCATTCGTGTTCAAGCGTATCCAGCGTGAGGAATTTGCTCAATGCGACCAAATGCTCGCGCGCGTGATGGATGAAAATGCCGTTGATGCGTCCGCGGATGCGCTTATCGTCGAATGCCGCCTCATTCATGGACCTCAAATCTGCTGCGGCTTTCTGACGCGTTTTCTCAAAGTGAGCGAGGAACTCGGCTTCGTCCCAATCCTTGTATTTTGCAACCGCCTCCGCATTGAACGCATCATAGTCATATTTTTTGCGTTCGAATTCACGGTTTTCTGCAATTGCCAAAATGGCGGGCATTACATCCTCCCACCAAGCCAGAATATGCGCCAGCATATCGCGGAATCGGTCGTAGCCCTGCCTGCGAACTCGCTGAGACCCATCCAACTCAGGCAGACGATTAAAACGTTCGATGTAGGTCGCCCATTCGATCTCCAAAAAGTTCATTGTCCGTTGTTTGTAACTCATTGATAGTCTCCTCAGATTTTACTCAAACAATTCCACCACTTCCATATCCCCCAAGCCCTTCATTAAGTCGTTAGATTTGATGATGATGGCTGTATCTCGCATCCCCGACCCAATGGACAATTCTTCCTCCTGCAAGACTCCCGCCTCCACCATAATCCGAACCGGTTTCGCCAGCCCAAAGGGACCGACCGTCCCGATGCGATAGCCTGTCACAGCCAGCACTTCCTCTTCCGTCGCCATTGTAATGCGTGACTTGCCGAGAATTTTCCGCAGCAATTTCCACGAGATCTGCCCCGGTCCCGCCACGAGGACAAGCACAAAATCCTCCTCCGTTACGCGGAAGAGGATCGTCCGCACGACCTGCGACGGGCGTTGACCTCGGTCACTGGCGGCTTTTTCAAAGGAATCCACCGGCGTTTCATGCCGAAAGACACGGTGGGGGATATTCAGTTTCTCTAAAGCAAGGCTGACGGGAGGAGTTTCCATGATGCGTGATTCTAACTGAAAATAAAACCTGCGCCATTACAGCGCAGGAACAGGTCATTTCGTCTTATCTTTGAAATCGCACAAATGAATAATGGGACACTGCGGACACAAGGGCTTGCGCGCATTGCACACTTCACGTCCGAGGCGGATGATGTTCAAATGTGCGGCGTAGTAGGTTTCGGGCGGAAAAACGGATTCAAGATGCGGGTGCGCCTGTTCCACGGTCATCTTTTCAGGGCGCAAGCCGATCCGACCTGTGACGCGGTAGACATGCGTATCCACGGGAAAGGCGGGCTTACCCAGAGAGAAGCATAAGACAATGGCGGCAGTCTTCGGGCCCACGCCGTTGAACTTTGTCAGCCAGGCACGGGCTTCTTCGATGGGCAGATCCGCTAAAAAGTCGAGGTTGAGCGAGCCGCGTTCTTTGGTGATCTCTTTCAACACCTGCTGAATGCGCGGTCCCTTTTGATTGGCAAGTCCCGCAGGTTTGATCGCATCCACAACCTCTTTTTCTTTCGCATCGCGCACCGATTCCCATGTTGGGAATTTTTCGCGCAAGGCTTCAAAGGCGCGGTCGCGGTTCACGTCATTGGTATTTTGCGAGAGAATGGTCGAGACGAGTTCATCAATGGCGGGCAATGGGTTGCGCCAGATCGGTTCGCCGAAGGCGTTTAAGAGGGTCTCATGGATTTTGATGGCGCGTTTTTTCAAATCAGGCATGGGGATAACTCTGTTTAAAGGATGCGATCAATTGTAGCGTATTCTCGATGACTTCACGATGATCTGCGGTGATGATGTCTTTGAATAACCGCGCTGTCTCTTCATACAGATCAAGGGACGCCAATCCGCGTGTGACGAAGGCGGGTTTCCCGGCTTCCACATCCATGCCGAAGGCGAGGCGAAAGGCTCGCACCCAGCCGGGGTGACTGTCTTTGAAATGCTCTTCCATCATTGAAAAGATGCGATTTTCAGAGTCGATCATCAGACCGGCTTGGGTCGCCGCCGCAAACGACAGGCTCTTGAACATTCCCCATGCGGCGTACAACACCTTGGATTCGTTACCTTTCAACAATCCACCCATGATCTTTTGCGCTTCTTCGGCGCAGCCCATCAACTGCTCAACAGCATAAGCGTCGGCGGCGGGTTGTAACGCCTCCCATTTGAAATCGAATGCGGCTTGTTGCAGTCGGTGAATCTCGCCGCTCTCATCCCAAAGGATGCGCATTTGGCGCAATCCCTGCACAGACCAGATGGCGCTCTCGGGTTTTGAGAGGGAGGAAAACTCGTCGGCGAGGCGAATGTATTTGATGCTGACCAGTTTCCCGTCGAAGATGCGAAGCGTGTAATCTTCCTTCGGCAGTTCGTTGACGAAGATATCCAGATCCACATCGCTGTATCGATCCTGTGCTCCGCGCGAATAACTGCCCGTGACCGCCAGCCCGATCACACCGGGGCGCTGAAATCGTTCGACCAGTGAAAGCAGAAACGCGTCGGGCTGACTCATGCAAGTTTGAAGGCAGGTTGGGATCTGCCAGTGACGAGCCCTGCGTAATTTTTGAGAATCTTTTCGGGACCAAAGTTCGCCAGCGCTTCCATCTGTGACTTGTGGAGTGCGCCGACCTGACGCAGAATCTCCAGGCTGACGGAGGGGCGCACACGCGCGCTGGATTCCAATTGCATGTTCATCGAAGACTTGTCACCGTCGGTTACTTTCAAAGCGATGCCCACGCCGCGTTCAGCGATGACGCCGGGCAGGATGCCGATGATCTGAAAGCCTTCCGCGCCGCGTTTGGTGACGACCTTGCCTGCGCCGACTTTCATCAATTCGCAGTCGAATTCGCCCCAATTGCTGACCATCTCGGAATGGGTGGTCATGGCAGCAGTGATCGTTTGGCAGGCTTGGGCGCGTGCCGGACTTAATCCGCGCGGGTCGCACATGCGCGCCATGCCCAGGGCGGCATGAAAGAGCGGCATGGCAAAATTTGGCGCGGAACAGCCATCGATGCCAAGTTCGATGGTGGCAGCATCCATGCCGCACATTTCGGCAAGGGTTTTCAGAATCTCCTGCTGGATCGGGTGCTGGATGTCGAGATAATTTTCGAGGGGAAGTCCGCGCATTTTGGCGAATGCCAGCATGGTGGTGTGTTTGCCGGAGCAGTTGTTGAAATTGGCGGTCGGGCGGATGTCGTTCTGGATAACCTCGCGCAGTTTCTTTGCGTCACCGGGCAGGTGTGGACCACATTGCAGATGATGTTCTTCGATGCCGATCTTTTTCTGCAAGGTTTGCACGGCGTCGAGATGCATTTGTGCGGTCTCGTGTGAAGCGCAGGAGAGTGCGATCTCCGCCGGGGTGTAGCGGTAGTGATCCGCGCCGCCGGCTTCCACAAATGGAAGCGCTTGAAATGGTTTTGCAGATGAGCGCAAAAAGGCGACCGTGTGAGGGTCGCCATAAGAGTGAAGCAGGGTCCCATCTGAGTCGACGATGGCGATGGAGCCAAGATGTGTCGATTCGACGAGCGAGCCGCGGATCAGTTCGAGCAACGGCTGGGGCGCGGGCATTAATCCTCTTCTGTTGTGTTGGTCACGTGGTGCTGGCGGGCGTTGTAATGCAGCAACCCGTAGCGCAGGCGCTGGGCGAATTGCTTTTGTCGTGCTGCCGGGGCTTTGAACCAGGTCAATAATGACGTGACCAGTTTTTCGACTGTGGCTGGGTTGGGTTTCTTCGAGGTGCTTTTTTCCAGCTTGTCGTGGACGTGTTTCAGGAAATCGTACTGGGTCTTGACCGCACTTGCGTTCACTACGCCGCCGCGGCTGCTGATGATGGTATAGCCCTTGAATTCGGGTGACATAAGATGGTTCAAGGAGGACAGCCATGCTTTCAGGTTGGAGCCTGCCAGGAAGGGCGGCTGGTTTTTCATGACCGCATCGCCGATGAAGACGACATTCTCCGCCGGTAAATGTACCCAGATCGAACCATGAGCGGGACCGGCATGGTGTTCAAGCAGGACGGGGGTATCATCCCAGTGCAGGGTCATCAGGTCGGAGAAGGAAATCTCTGGCGGCGCCCAGCGGACGCTTCCCAGCCCGGGGATGGATTCCCAGTCCGCGCCGGTTTCCTCGCCCTGTGCTTTGAACGTGCTTGGGCGGGTGCGGAAGATGTTGGCGGTTTTTTCGTGCGCAATGACGGTGCAATCCATGGCACGCGCACCGAGGGTTCGGTCGGGGTGCGCATCCATGTTGACCAGCACACGCTCCAGACCACCGCCGAGGCTCATCAGCGAAGCGCGCCAGGTGCGGGCATCTTCAGGGGAGGGGGGCGCATCGATCTGGATCAGCCCGCGCTGGGCAACGATCACCCCTAATGTGACACCGGGGAATTGATCCTCAATGTAGATTTTTTTGGTAATTTCCTGCATACTGCTCCTGAAATGATTAAATTGACTTCGGAAGTCTGCGCTCAAACTTCCGAAGTCGGGGTCTTTTATTTTTGGTCCGGCTTGAAGGTCAAACGTCCGGTATGACGCTTGAGCTGACCAGTGGCTTGTTTCTTCGCGACCGGCAGGGTCAACCAGAACGTGGTACCTTTTTCCAGTTCGCTCTCCACCCAGATCTCGCCGCCGTGACCATGGACTGCCAGCCGGCAAAATGCCAACCCTACTCCCAATCCGCCGGGTCTGTTCTTGCCGCGCAGGCGTAAAAACTTTTCGAAAATGCGCTCCTGGTCTGCCGCCGAAATACCAGGACCGGTATCCCGCACCCAGAATCGAACAGATACTCCGTCCGGGTTGGTCTGTCCGCCGACCTCGATGCGCCCACCCACGGGCGTGAACTTGATGGCATTCTCCAGCAGGTTGACGAAGACGCGATAGATCATGTCTACATCCACCCAGATCATGGGCAGGACACTGACCACATTGTTGACGAGTGCTTGCTGTCGCGCAGCGGCGGAGGGCTCCACATCGCGCAGTGACTCGCGGATCAAGGCAATGGGGTTGATGGAGTTCTGATCGACGATCTGCTGTCCTGTCTCGAGGCGGTTGATATCCAAGAGCGAATTTACCAGACGCTGGATGCGTCCGGTGGAATTTTGTGCGATCGTCAACATCGAAGTTAGGGTTTCGTCCTTGGGGAGCAGAGTGCTCATCATCTCGAGACTCGAGACGATGTTTCCCAACGGCGAACGCAGGTCGTGAAAGATCATGGACGTCATGTCGTCGCGCAGGGCATCCAATTCCTTGCGGGCGGTAATATCCTTCATGATCCACTGAATGGATTCGGTGTCGTCGAACTCGACGCGGCGCACATACACATCCACCGGGGTGGTCGAACCGTCTTCGTGGATCAGCCCGGACTCATAGGTGCTTAATCCGTTGTACCGCAGCGTTTCAAAATTCAAACCGACCTTGTTCCAGCTGATCTCGTGCAGCTGTTCAATGTTCATGGTGTGCAACTGGTCGACGGTGTAGCCGCTGAGCGAAACTGCCTGACGATTCGCTTCCAGCACTTTGCCTTCAAAATCCGTGATCAGGATCGAATCAACACTATCTTCAAATAATTCGCGGTAATGCTGGTGCGCCTTTTGCAGCTGCTCGAACAATTCCGCGTTCTGGATGGTCGTTCCGGCAAGGCTGCCCAACCCGGTCATCACCACCATCGCATCCGGATCGAACGTGCCGGATATGGGATTGATCGCCTCCAGAACGCCAATGACCTTTCCCTGCGATTGGATCGGGGCAATGGCAAGAGCGCGCATCTCGACTCCGCCGAGCCTGTCCACTTCGTTGTAACGTGGATCTTGTCTGACGGTATGCACCACCATCCCCTGTCCTTCGCGGACCACAGCTCCCGCCAACCCCTTTCCATCCGGGATGCGAATGCCGGGAATGTTGGCGGAATTGTTCCCCGCCGCCGCTTGAAAGACAAGATGGCTGCTGACGTTATCGATCAGAGCCAGCGCCACGGTCTCGACTTGAAGCGCTTGCATCGTCTGGTTGAGGATGCGGCGCAGTACATCCTGCATTGCCAGCGACGTGTTGATGGCAGCCGCACCGTCTGCCAATGCCGACATGATGCGTGCCGTCCGCTGTGTTTCGGTATAAAGACGCGCATTCAACACCGCCACGCTTGCCTGATCGGCAATGGCTTGCATCAATTCAAGATGTTCTTCGTTAAACGCATTCGGGGTCGGGTGAACCAATGTCAGCACGCCAACCATGCGGTCACGCGCCATGAGCGGCACACAGATCGCGGATTTCGCGCCGCTTTTGTCCGCGGAATCGTCCGCACGGCGCAACCAGCGATCATCCTTGCTGGTATCGGGGACAAGCACGGCTTTGCGGTTCTGCACCACCCATCCCGCCAGACCGCGTTCCACCGTCTCACGCAACTGCTGGGTGGTATGGTCGTGGAATTGCCTGCCGTATACAATAGTGGCATCGACAGGTTTGCCGGAATCGTCCATCACCACGATGCTGCCGCGCTCGCCGCCCACGTATTGAATGGCAGCGAACAGAAGCCGTTGCAGGACAGTGCGAAGGTCCAAGGCTGTGGCAACTTCGCGACTGACTTTAACAAGCAGTTCGAGCAGGGGACGGGTGCGACCTTCAGACATTTTGCCCATGTTTACAATACCTAAGTAAGTATAGTCCTTTTGGTACAATTAATCCATGCCTTTGA
Organism: Anaerolineales bacterium UBA2395; assembly: GCA_002343775.1. Taxonomy (GTDB): domain Bacteria; phylum Chloroflexota; class Anaerolineae; order Anaerolineales; family Villigracilaceae; genus Villigracilis. The sequence continues at coordinate 269,356 of DDSH01000028.1, read as the reverse complement.
TTGTTTCAAAAATACAAGCCCTCTGCTTCGATGTGGATGGCACGCTCAGCAACACCGATGACCTGTACACCCAAAAAATCTCCAAATATATCCCCAAATTCTTGTTCAAACAACCGGATCAGACCGCCCGCCGCATCGTAATGTGGATCGAAGCGCCCGGAAACGCCCTCATGGGGCTTGCCGATACGCTTCATCTTGACGATGAGATGGTGGCTGTCATCAATTGGATCTCCCGCCACCGAAAACATTCCTCGAAGGAATTCCTGCTCGTCCCCGGTGTGGATGAAATGCTCCGGCAACTGCATGGACGCTACCCCATGGCTGTTGTCAGCGCCCGCGACGAAAAAGGGACAATGGCATTTCTCGAGCGGTTCGATTTGGTGCAGTATTTCGATGCCATTGTCACTGGTTTATCAGCCAAACATACCAAACCCTATCCCGACCCGGTCCTGCTTGCAGCGGACAAGCTGGGTGTCGCCCCTGACAACTGCCTGATGATCGGTGACACCACAGTGGACATCCGCGCTGGAAAATCCGCCGGGGCGCAGACGGTGGGTGTCTTATGCGGTTTTGGGGAGGAACCCGAATTAAGAAAGATGGGAGCGGATGAGATCCTTGGTGATACGACCGAATTGGTTGGGCTTTTGACCGCAGATAAAAAGTAGGCGGTAAGCCAATGGTTATGGGGTATTGCCGTCAACATCAATAATGGTTCGTTTGATGTAATCCAACGCAAAGATCTCGCGCCTCAACCATTTCGGGGGCTTGTTCAGAGAAAGTAACGACTTATTGGCTTCGATTGCTTCTCTTACATTGATCCAGACCGGCTGAAAACCAAGAGCGTGTTCATACTCATCCAATGTTTGGCTGAGAAAACCATCCCCAACCTGGCAATAATAATAGGAAGAGGTCATCTTGAAGACATCGAAATCGGATTCTTTGGCGTGGTCGTATTCGATGATGACGCCCATCTCGCCATCCACGCCGAGAAGTGTCGCCCCACATTCCTCCAACACCTCGCGGGCAAGCGCATGTTCATGCGTCTCGCCCACATTCACTCCGCCGCCAGGGAATTTATAATCGCCGACTTTGGACGAATAGACCATAAGTAGATTCTGCCCGCGCAAGATCACGGCGCGAACCGCGTCGCGCGGATCGATTTTGCCGTTGAAGTTGACATCGTCAGACCGGTAGATCTCTGTCAGGATGTTCATGGTCGTGTCAGTAGGAACGACCCGGTAGGTCCGCCCTACTTTATTATTCTCGGCGCGAAGAGAAACAATGCCAATAAAATCGCGCCGCCTGCCAGGAAGGGCACGGGCGCGCCAAGCCATTGGAAAAGCGCACCGTAGAACAGCGGTGCAATGGCATTGGCCGCACTATATGCCGCTGCTGAAACGCCCAGCATCCCGCCCACTTCGGTTTTATCCGCTGATTTCGAGATTAAACTATTCACTGCCGGGTGAAGCGTCCCCCCGCCAATGGCAGCAGGGATACTGGCAACCAGTAGCCATCCAATGCCAAGCCAGCCGCGAGAGGTTTCCTCTGGTAATTCAATGTTGATGTTCTGTGTCGAAACGTGGAATGCCCCTTCACCCGCCATACTATTTAATACACGCTCCTGCTCATACCAAGGCACCGGGACGGCAGGGGTTAACCCAGTACCGATCAGACCAATGGCAAGCGTGCCAATGCCCATCAATGCCAGCCAGCGGTCTCCATATTTTTTCGACCAGCGTCCCACCAAGCCTGCCTGCACCACAATGATGACGATACCTGCCAGCATGAACAAACCGGATGTATCGCGCGCATCCATGCCGAGGCGCACCAGGGTGAAGAGCGAAAAAAGTTGTTCGTATCCGCCAAAGGCAACTTGATAGAAGAACATGACCGCCACAAGAAAGATGATCGTGGGGCGCGAAAAAGCGCGTTTCAACGCATCAAATGAAAAGGGACGGCGTTTGCGCGAGGCTTCGGGGTTTTCTGCTTCGCTGACGGTTTCCTTGAACCAGAAGGCCGTCAATAAAATGGAGATGAGCGAGAAAAGCGAAGCGGTCCATGCCACGGCTTGATAGTTTTGCCCGGTGGCGGCGAGGACGATGAACGCGAGGATGGGACCCAGCACGAAACCAACGCCAAAGGCGGCGCCGATCAGCCCCAGCCCTTGTGTGCGGGTCTTTTCGTTGGTGCTGTCTGCAATGGCAGCTTGGGCGGTGGCGATGTTCGCGCCGGAAAGCCCATCAATGATTCGTGAGACAAACAGGAGGAAAAGCGTGTTGGCGAAACCGAGCAGGATGAATCCGCTCAGGGTGCCGATCTGGCTGGCGATGAGCACCGGCTTTCGCCCGAAGCGGTCGGAGAGTCGCCCGAGAATTGGCGCGCCGAGAAACTGCATCAGCGGGTATGTCGCTTGCAGAATGCCGACCACGATCGGTTCCGCGCCGAAGCGGGCGGCGTATAAAGGCAAAAGCGGAATGATGATGGTCAATCCCATCAGGTCTACCAGGACGATAACGAGGATGGGGAGAATTCGTTTGAAATCGAGTTTATCTTCGGGGAGGGTTTGTGTGGTTGCGGCGTCTGCCATGTAAAAATCCTTTGCGCAATTTTACTAAAAGCCCCCAGGGATTTTTGAAATCCTTAGGGGCTTATCATTTTTATGCAGAGACCGCTTCTTCCCGCTGTTTGAACTGGCTCATGTACAACTCGTAGTAATGTCCTTGTTTGGCAAGCAGTTCTTCGTGATTGCCCTGCTCGACGATGTCGCCGTGTTTCATGACGAGGATCAGATCCGCATTGCGGATGGTCGAGAGGCGATGTGCGATGACGAAACTGGTGCGGTTTTTCATCAGGTTATCCATCGCGCGTTGGATGAGGATCTCGGTACGCGTGTCCACGCTGGAGGTGGCTTCATCGAGGATCAGGATTCTCGGGTCCGCCAGAACGGCGCGGGCAATGGTCAGCAATTGCATCTGCCCCTGCGATATGTTCGATGTTTCCTCATTGATGACCATGTTGTAGCCATCCGGCAGGGTATGGACGAAATGATCCACATGCGCGGCTTGCGCGGCAGCGATGACCTCTTCGTCCGTCGCATCGGGGCGCCCATAGCGGATATTTTCCATGATGGTGCCGTTGTACAGCCATGTATCCTGCAAGACCATGCCGAACAGTTTTCGCAAGTCTTTGCGAGTGAAGTCGCGGATGTCTTTACCGTCCACGAGGATGGAGCCGCTGTCAATATCATAGAAGCGCATCAGCAATTTGACCATGGTGGTCTTTCCGGCTCCGGTCGGACCGACAATGGCGATCTTGTGCCCGGGCTCTGCCTCCGCCGAAAAATTGTTGATGACCGGCTTCGCGGGGTCATAACCGAAGTGGACGTTCTTGAATTCCACATGACCCTGCACCGCTTTAAGTTTGACCGGGGATTGGGTCTCGGTGACTTCCTCTTCTTCATCGAGGAATTCAAAGACGCGTTCCGCCGCTGCCGCAGTCTGCTGCAATACGTTGGAAATGTTTGCCAGGGAGGTGATGGGCTGCATGAACGAGCGGACGTATTGAATGAAGGCTTGAATATCGCCGACGGTAATGACGCTTCGCACGGCAAGATACCCGCCGAGGATGGCGACCGCCACATACCCAAGGTTGCCAATGAACATCATGATCGGCATCATCAAGCCGGAGAGGAATTGGGATTTCCAGGCGGCATCGTAGAGGGTGTTGTTCGACTGGTCGAACTTTTGGATGCTTTCCGCTTCGCCATTGAAGGCTTTCATTACGATGTGACCGCCGTACATTTCCTCGACGTGCCCATTGACGTGACCGAGATAATCCTGCTGCTGTTTGAAGTATTTCTGCGACTGGCGCACGATGAGCATCACCGTCACCATCGAAAGCGGAATGACCACCAGCGCCACCAGCGTCATTGCCCAGCTGATGGAGAACATCATCACCAGCACGCCGACAACCGTCACCAGCGAAGTGATGATCTGCGTCATGCTTTGGCTGAGGGTCTGGTTGAGCGTGTCCACGTCATTGGTGATGCGCGAGAGCACTTCGCCGTGCGTGGTGCCGTCGAAATATTTGAGCGGCATGCGGTTGATCTTTTCCGAAAGATCGCGGCGGAAACGATAGGAAATATCGGTGGAAACATTTGCCATGATCCAGCCCTGGATGTAGGCAAACAACGCAGAGACGAGATACAGCCCCAACGTTATGAGAGCGATGCGCCCGATGTAGTCAAAATCGATTGTGCCGCTTCCGTTCAGTTCTGCCATCACACCTTCAAACAGTTTGGTGGTGGCGTTGCCGAGAATTTTCGGTCCGGCAATGCTGGCGGCAGTGGATGCCACTGCAAAGATGAATACAATGATGATCGGCAGGCGATATGCGCCAAGATATTCGATCAGCTTGCGCATGGTACCTTTGAAGTCACGCACTTTTGAGGTGGGTGCGCCCATCATTTGACCGCCTATCGGTCCACCCATGCGGGGACCTTGCTGTTGACTGGGGCGCTGCATCATGATAATTCCTCCATGCTCAACTGCGACAGGGCGATCTCTTTGTAGGTTTCGCAATTTTCCATAAGTTCGTTGTGTGTTCCTTTGCCGACGATCCTGCCTTCGTCGAGGACGATGATCTGCTCGGCGTTTTTTATGGTGGAGACGCGCTGCGTCACGACCAGTAATGTGCTGTTTGCGGTTTTTTCTTTGAGTGCACGACGCAGTGCGGCATCGGTCTTGAAATCGAGCGCGGAAAAGCTGTCGTCGAGGATGTAGATCGGCGGTTTCTTGACCATAGCCCGGGCGATGGAGAGGCGCTGCTTTTGTCCGCCTGAGACGTTCCCGCCGCCTTGTGCGATTTCGGTTGCCATGCCTTCGGGCTTTTCGTCCACGAATTCCTTTGCTTGCGCAAGCTCAATTGCAGATTGGAGCATGTCGGGCGTGGCGTTCTTGTCGGCGTACAACAAATTGCTTTCGATGGTGCCGGAGAACAAGGCGGATTTTTGCGGCACGTAGCCGATCTTTTCGCGCAGGTCGTGTTGGGTTACATCGCGGATGTCGATGCCGTCGATGAAGATGGAGCCGTCCGAAACTTCGTAGAAGCGTGGGATGAGGTTGACGATGGTGGATTTTCCGGCCCCGGTCGAACCGATCAGCGCGGTGGTCTGCCCGGGCTTTGCCACGAAACTGATGTTTTGCACTGCGTCGATGTCACCGCCCGGGTAGCGGAACGAGACGTTGCGGAATTCGATTTCACCCTTGAAAGGCGCAGAGAATTTCTTCGCTTCTTTCGGGTCACGGATATGCGGTTCCGTTGTCAGCACTTCATGAATGCGGTCTGCCGAGACCGATGCGCGGGGAATCATGATGAACATCATCGAGAGCATCAGGAACGCCATCACGATCTGCATGGAATATTGCATAAATGCCATCATATCGCCGACCTGCATGTTGGAAGCGGCGACTTCGTTCGCGCCGAACCAGATCACACCGAGCAGCATCACGTTCATGATGAGCATCATCAGCGGCATCATCACCACCATCACGCGGTTGATGAACAAGCTGACGGTGGTCAGGTCTACGTTGGCTTTGTCGAAACGGTTTTCCTCGAAACCCTGCATGTTGAAAGCGCGGATGACCATCATGCCGGTCAGGTTTTCGCGTGCCACGAGGTTGATGCGGTCGGTCAGTTTTTGGATGAGTTTGAACTTCGGCAGCGAAAGCGAGAAGACGATGGCGATCAAACTGACCAGCATCAACACTGCCACGCCGATCAGCCACGCGAGAGGGGAATCCTGGCTGATGACCTTGATAATGCCGCCGATGCCCATCAGGGGCGCATAGAACATCATGCGCACCATCATCATCACCACCATTTGGATTTGCGTGATGTCATTGGTGGTGCGGGTAATGAGGGAAGCGGTCGAGAATTTGTCGAACTCGGTGCTGGAGAAATGTTCCACGTGCTGGAATACATCGCGGCGAATGTCACGCGCCATGCCCGCTGCGATCTTCGCGGAAAGATAGCCAACGATGATGGTGGCAACACCGGAGAGCAAAGTCAGCAGGATCATCCATCCGCCAGCGGTGAGGATGTAGTTGTTCTGAAGTTGTTCCGTATCCATGCCGAGCGCTTCATACTCATCACGCACGGTGTTCACGCCTGCCTGCACGATCATCGAATCGCCCAACGTGGAAAATTGCTCATCCACTGAGGCAGTGATCTGCTCGAGCTGCACGGCTGGTAGGTTTGCCAATATATCGAACACATCCATGCCGGGCGGAAGCTGCGATGGGTCAAACCCGCCGAACATACCGCCCATTTCCGCCGCGGCTTCGGGGTCTTCCAAGGCTTTTTCGATCCCAGAAACCGTCAGCAAAGCTTTCGCCATCACAGGGTTGAGCCGGTCGATCTCACTCTGCGCGATGTTGTTCAGCACATAAATTGCTTCGTCTGCGAGGGCAGGGTAGGCTTCGAGGTGGGTCTCATAATCGGGGGATGAATCATCTATTAGCGAGTACGAAGCGAGAATGTCTCCCTTGTCCGCTTCGCCCAGGAAGATGACGACTCTGTCCATCTGGCTTTTGCGAATGGCTTGCGGCAATGCGTCTTCCACGCCGCCTTGTTGAATGCCGGTGTTGACGATGCGCGATAAATAATCGGGCAGTGCCAGGTCGAGGTTTGCCTGCGCGAACAACAGCGCAATGGCAAGCGCCAGCATCCATCCATATGGTTTGACATATTTCATTAATTTGAACATAAACTGGAGTGCTCCATGCGGAATTAATAGCGAATCATTGTGTAGAAAATTTGAAAAAACAGGGCAGACTTTGCGGAGGTTATGCTTTTTCTTCCAATTGCGCCGCCGCTTCGGTCAGGACCTTGAACGATTCAGCGACTTGGAGTTTTTCCTCCGCCGAAAGTTTGGATGTGAGATCATCCATCCAGCGATAGCGTTCGTTGACGCCCATCTCGATCAGCTTCCTGCCCTTTGACGTGAGTTGGATCTGTTTGGCACGGCGGTCGTTCGGGTCTTCGTCGCGTTCGATGTAGCCGCCCTGCACGAGCTTCTCCGCGAGTTGGCTCGCCGCCGCATTGGAGATGTCGAAGTGTTCGCTGATATCGGACATGCCGCACGAACCCTTGTAATGCAATTGCATGAGGATGCTGAACTGCGGCATCGTCAGCCCGGTGGATTTGACGAAGAAGTGCCAGCTGCGCATGGAGCGATGCATGAACACATCCATCCACTGACGCAGGGAGTTGGAGAATTGGAGTGACTCGGTCATAGTTAAGCCTTCTTTTTAGTTAAGCGGGCTTAAATTTATGCCTGAGTTAAGTTTTGGTCAAGAGAATCGGGATTAGAAGTTTGTTAATTTTTTTCGAGGTTGTTAGATGCTTCTTCCCGCCTTGAGAGAAGTTGAAAAACTCAATGTGCCAAATTTGTATTTGACGGGCTGGCCAAGATTTTTAACGCAAAGACGCCACGACGCTAAGATGTGGCGTCCTTTTTGCGCCTCTGCGTCTTTGCGTTAAATTTTTTAGATACAACCCCGTGGTTCGCAACTTGGATTAAAAATAACATCCATCGTAGATAAATTTGATCTCGCATACTTTGACGATTGTTTGTCTGTGATTGTAATAAATTTTAAACTTTCCCATTAAAACTCCGAGCGGATTCCGAAATACGGAACCCGCTCGTCTCTCTCCTACCAGTAAATACCAATAACAATATAGCAATCATACGGCAGGGATGCGAACATATCAAGTGACCGAAAGTACTACGGGGTCAGACCGGGACAGCCGCTCTTTTGCACAACGTCCACAGGCATGCCGAAAGCTTCATAAATGGGCACGCCGTCCCATTCGGGTTGGAGCGGCAGCCCCAATGCATACGCAACCGTGGCGGCAGTGTCCATGATGTAGACCTGCGTCTGCAATTCGCCCGGTACCACACGCGGTCCGTTGAGGATCCACGGGATGGTCATATCTTCGGGCAGGTTGCTACCGTGAGTGGTGTCGTGTCCGCCGTGGTCAGAGGTGATGATGATGAGCGTACCGTCGTACATGTTGCTACTTTTCATCACTTCGAGGAGCAGCCCGAAGGAATCGTCATCGTTTTTGTAGGCGCGTAACTGCTGTCTTGACATCCAGCCGTATTCATGCCCGGCAAGGTCGCCATCGGGGAAGTGCATCAGCATCAACCCGAAGCCCTCGCGCACCTGGCTATATGCCATGCTTTCAAGAGATGTAATGTCCTTGATCTTGTCATTGATGTCAACAAAGCCGAAGAAGTCGGTGCTGCCCGGTTCGGTAAGATGACGTAGTTTTTCTTTGCCGCTTACGAGCACCGTCCGCAAGCCGAAGGTGTGGGCGAGATCGAAGATGTCTGTGCCGAGTGCGTAGCCGTTCTCGGGTACATACTCATTCCAGCGGACGATGTGCTTGGCGGGGCAGGTTCCGAGCACCATGGACGAATGCGCTGGAAGCGTCAGGCTTGGCATGATGGTCTGTGCTTTCAGGGTGTACGCGCCGGTTTGCATCAGTGACATGACATTGGTCATTTCGGCAGCGGCGATGGCATCGGGGCGCAGTCCATCGAAGGTGACGATCAACACGCGCGAGATGGTTGGCAGGGGGGGAGCGACGATGGCGGTCTGTGCCGGTTCGGCGGTGGGAGGCAGAGGGCTCGGGGTGAGAGTCGCTGTGGGAGGCGGGGCAACTGTCGGCGGGGTGGAAGAAGCGGGGGCGCAGGCGTGGAGAAAGATCGAGAGCAGAATCAGGAATCGGAGTCGTCGAGTCATGTAAAGGTTGTCAATCAATATTTACAGGGATATTTTTCGTGCGTACGAATCTGGGTTTCCCCAAACGCCTGATAGACCGGAATGCCATCCAGATCTTCGGGCAGGGGCAAGCCGAGGGCGTAGGCGACTGTGGCAGCGGTATCCATGGTGTAGATTTGCAGGGAGAGTTCCTGCGGGACGATGCCGGGTCCGTGGGCGATCCACGGGATGCGGTAATCTTCGATAAGGAGACCGATGTGGTTTCTGTCGTGCCCGCCATGGTCGGCGGTGACGAGGATGAAGGTCGAGTCGTACATCCCTTCGTCTTTGAGGGTTTGGATGATATTGCCAAGCACTTCATCGCCTTCACGCAGGACTTTCAAATATTCACCGGACATCCAACCATATTTGTGCCCGCGATTGTCTCCACCTGCGAAGTGGATGAACATCAGGTCGAACCCGGCTTCGATCTGCGGGAGGACGGTGCGTTCGATGGCAGGCTCGCCGTATGCCACTTCGAAGACGTCGGTGGTTTCGGGTTCTGCCAGCTGGCGCAGTTTTTCCTTGCTGACGATCATGACGGTCTTCATCCCGGCGTCGTGGGCAAGATTGAACACGTCCATGCCTTTGGAGTAGCCCATGTACATGAAGAATCTGTTGTAGATCACGCCGTGATCTTCCATGCAATAGCCTGAGAGCATGGAGGCGTGACTGGGCGATGTGGCGGGATAGTCGATGGTGCGGGCGTTGAGCGGCGCGTAGGCGCTGGTCTTCATCAGTTCCATCAGGTTGGTCATGGGTGCTTCTTCGATCGCGTCGGGGCGTAGACCGTCGAAACTGATGATGATCGCGCGTTTTATATCCGCCTTGGAGGGCAGGGGAGTTTGTGTAGGGGGGAGTGTGGGCTCCGGCGTGAAAGTTGATGTAGGAATCGCAAACGGAGTGGCGGTCTGTGTTGGTGGCGAAGCAAGTGTACTTGTCACCGTCGGAGGTGCGGATGCGATCACTGGCGGCTGCACTTGAATTGGAAGATAGCCGCTCACCTGCGTGGAATCAGGCTGTGGTGCGCTGCCCCAAATATTGGGAACAGAACCACAGCCTGCCAAAACAAACGCCATTAATAGAGCAAGAAACCGTTTCAGTGGAAATCTCCAAAATCCATCTCAGCGCTACCCAACTACCAAACCATAAAACTACACAACTATCTAGCTACCCAACTACCCAACTACCCAACTACTTCAACATCGGCATCTTGATCCCGTGACGTTTCGCGGCTTCGATGGCAATGTCATATCCTGCATCGGCATGGCGAACGACGCCCATACCGGGGTCGGTGGTCAGCACACGCTCCAGGCGTTTCGCGGCTTCGGGAGTTCCATCTGCCACAATAACCTGACCGGCGTGCTGGGAATATCCCATGCCCACACCTCCGCCATGATGGAACGACACCCACGTCGCGCCACCCACAGCGTTGATCATCGCATTGAGGATCGCCCAATCTGAGATCGCGTCTGAGCCGTCTTTCATCGCTTCGGTCTCGCGGTTGGGCGAAGCGACCGACCCACTATCCAAATGGTCACGCCCGATGACAATGGGCGCTCTCACTTTTCCGCTTGCGACCAGTTCGTTGAATTTCAATCCAGCCTTCACACGCTCGCCATAGCCAAGCCAGCAAATCCGCGAGGGCAATCCCTGGAACGGGACTTTCTCGCGCGCCATCTTCAACCAGCGATGTAAATGCGCATCTTCAGGGAAGAGTTCCATGATGGCTTGGTCGGTGGTGTAAATATCTTCCTTGTCACCGGATAGAGCCACCCAGCGGAAAGGTCCCTTCCCTTCACAAAACAATGGACGAATATAAGCCGGAACAAAGCCCGGAAATTCAAAGGCATCACTCACGCCGCGATTGTAAGCTTGCTGGCGCAGGTTATTGCCGTAATCGAACACTTCCGCTCCGGCGCGCTGGAATGCGAGCATCGCGCGGACGTGCTTCGCCATCGAGTCCATTGCCATTTCTTTGTACGCAGCGGGGTCGGATTGACGCATCTGATTCGCGGCAGTGATGGAGAGACCTGACGGGACATAGAACAACGCCTCATGCGCTGACGTTTGATCTGTCACCACATCTGGAATGATTCCACGCTGGGAGAGTTCGTGATACACATCCGCCGCGTTACCGATCAGACCGATGGACTTCGGCGTCTGGTTCTTGACGTTCTCCTCCACAAGTGTCATGGCTTCTTCGAGGTTATCCACAACCATATCCACATAGCCGATGGCACGGCGGCGCTCGGCTCGTTCGGGGTCTACTTCCACGATCAGTCCCACGCCTTCGTTCATGGTAATGGATAGCGGCTGGGCGCCGCCCATCCCGCCAAGACCTGCGGTGAGCACGAACTTTCCCTTCAGCGAACCCCAGCCTTTGAGCTTGGCTAATGCGCCGAAGGTTTCATACGTCCCTTGCAAAATGCCCTGCGTGCCGATGTAGATCCACGAACCGGCGGTCATCTGCCCGTACATGATGAGTCCCTTTTTGGCGAGCTCATCAAAATATTCCCACGTTGCCCAATGCGGCACGATGTTGGAATTGGCGATGAGAACTTTGGGAGCATCTTTGTGTGACTTGAACACCACCACCGGCTTGCCCGATTGCACCAAAAGAGTCTCGTCTTCTTCGAGATTTTTCAGGCTTTCCAAAATTGCATCAAAGGATTCCCAATTGCGGGCGGCTTTTCCGCGCCCACCATAGACGACGAGGTCTTCGGGCTTCTCCGCCACCTCAGGGTCAAGGTTGTTCTGGATCATGCGGTAGGCGGCTTCGCTCAGCCAGTTCTTGCAGGTCAGGTCAGTTCCGCGCGGCGCGCGAATGATACGGGGTGCGGACATAAAACGGGCTCCTTATTCCAAAGTGATAAACGACTCGACGAGGGCATCGAACGAAGGCTCGACGGTCTCCAGCCAGGTTTCGGTGGTGGAGAGGGTGATGGAAAGTGACCCAACGGGCAGGTCAAAGAAGATCAACTTTTGACGGATGATTATATTCGTCCCGTCTTGTGTGGTGGCGGGAATTTGGGAAGTGATTACGCCATACGGAATGTCATTTTTTGTGGTCAGCACTTCGGCGTTTAAAAGCTGGCTGCCTTCGACGGATTCGGGCAGGGAGGCTGCAATTTCCTGTAAACGGGCGTCATCCGGCAGGGAAAGTTCTTCTGCCTTGTCCCATACGAAGTTGATGTTGGTCACAAAGCCGCCGTCGATGTGTTCCTCATTCATATCGAGCGCGAACAGGCGGAAAAGATCCGGGTCTTGTTCCTGAATCGTGCTGAGTGAACGTTGAATGGCCGGGTTGGACGCTTCGGGCAGCAGTTGGGCATCGAAGAATTCCTGTTCGCCGACCCGCATCGGCACCCATTGCATCGGCATGATCACTTGATATTTCCCCAGATCATCGTTGAATGTGTGGGAGCCGTCGTCATTTTTCAACAGGGCACTGCCAGAGGCATCCGCTTCGGGGGTGGGGGTGAAGGTTGGTTCGGGGGGAACTGTAGGGGTGGGGGACGTGTCATCTGCCGTTGGGGGAGCAGATTGCTGTGTTAGCACGAGCGCAGCCGACACGGTTTCGGCGACCATGATCTCCAGTCGTGTATCCGCTGTCGGCGAGGGAAGAGGCGCGGTAGTCGTCACCCCCGGCACGGCGCAAGCCAGGGCAGTCGTCACAAGAGCGAGCAGGGCGAACAATCCACGTTGTTGTTTCATGGGTTCCATCCTTGAGTGCAAATTAAAAAAGCCTCCCGGCTATTATAGCCGAGAGGCTGGGAGTATCTTGCTTTGCTAGACGGTTGTCTGTCCCTTGGCGACCATGTCTGCGAAGTTGGTGCCTTTCAAGCGGCGGACGAGGTCTTCCTGCGCTTCGCACCAAACCGGGCGCAGCGGACAGCTGTCGTCGAACGAGCAGGAGCCATTTTCGCCCACGCATTCGTTGAGCTGGATGGGACCGTCGATGGCTTCGATGACTTCCAGCAAGGTGATCTCACCGGGCTGGCGGGCGAGTGTTACGCCGCCACGCGCGCCTCGTGAGGTGTGCAGCAACCCGGCAATGGAAAGTTGTGAAATGATCTTGGCGAGGAACGAAGGCGGGATGCGCTGTTCTTCCGCGATCGAACTCGTTGCGGTTCGTTGTTCATTGTTGCGTGCGAGATGTAATACGGCACGGACGGCGTAATCAGCTTGACGAGTTATTTGCATGCTAACCTCACATAAAAAGGCAAAAATTACCTACAATCACGATTTTATTGTGAAAAAAATTTCAAGACAAGTGATAGAGGTCATGGATGAATTATGACCTTTTACTCTGAATTATAAGGCTGGAAAATGGAGAATTCGAAAAAAAACACGCACCACAGGGTACTTATTTCGTACTGTGTGGTGCGTGTTGATTCTGAATACGGTTTTTTTACCGAGTGAGGGTGAGATTTCCGGCGCCCATTTCGATTATAAAGGTCAATGTGGGACCTTCGCCTTCCTGCTCGTAGGTGTCTCTGTTTCGACTCCACCCGGAGCCTGCGTTGACATTCGACAGTCCGCCTTCCACTGTGACGATGGCGTGGACACCGTCAGGCACGATGATGATGATATTGCTCAGGCCAGTTTCGATCTTGACCGATGCGTCGCGCTGCAGTTCGCCAGAGAAGTCGAGCGTGTAGTCGCCCGCGCCGGATGCAAAGTCAAAGATGCTGAAGTTGGCGTTGGCGAGCCCGGTCATGCTGACATCGGATGCGCCGGTGGAATATCGGAATGAGGACATCTCGGTCAGGTTTGGTTCGGAGAAATTCAGCTCGACATTTGCTGCACCATCCTGGATGGTCAGGTTGCTGAGGGCGAGACCGCCAAATTCGTAGGTTCCGTCATAAGCGCCCGCGTCGATCCGCAAGTCTATGGGTTCGGCGCCGAGTTTGAAATCCCACTCGTTCTTGAGGTTATCGAACGCGGGGAAGTTCGGGAATTCCACATTCCCCATTTTGATCTCGACGTTTCCGCCATCTTCGACGATCTCAGGTTTGAAGTCTTCATAGTTGTAGGTGGCTGTGCCTTCGACGAGTCTTTCTGCGCCGGGCGCGAGGGTCAGGTCACCTGCACCAAAGCTGAGTTTCAAACTGATTTCCTTGGAATCGGGATAGTCCACATTAATTTCTTCCGTAACTTCAGGGCTGGGCGTGGGCGGTTCGGGGGCGTTAATTCCGCAAGCGAGCGCCGTCAACGCGAGAATCGCGATGAAAGTTAAGAGTTTGTACATAAGAAAAACCTCCTCAGGTTAATGCCTAAGGAGGTATACGGTTTCAATCAGTTATAAGTTGCAGGTAGCAAGTTGCAGGTCAGACAGCGGCTTTTGACCTTTGACTTTCGACGGTCTTTAAATTAGCCAGAATTTTTCGCGTTGACTCCGCCACTTCTTCTATAGCCTTATTGAACGCTTCTTCATTGACCTTTGACGGTTTACGGTATCCGCTGACTTTTCTTACATATTGAAGCGCCGCCTCATAAATCTCCTGCTCGGTGACGGGGTGATCCATATTTCTAAGGGGTTTTATACTTCGGCACATATTTACCTCTATTTTCACCACAGATGAACACAGATAAATTTGATAAGTAAATCTGCGTTCATCCGCGTTTATCTGTGGTTTTCAACGCCGCACTCAACGCCTGATCCACTGAGCGGACTTCGACGACTTCAATTCCTTTGGGATATTCTTCGCCTTTGCGAATCGCCTTTGGAACAATGGCAGTTTTGAAGCCAAGTTTCTGCGCTTCCTTCAAACGCGCTACCATTTGTCCCGGCATACGCAACTCACCAGCCAAGCCGATCTCACCGATCAAAACCACATTGGCTTGAATCGGCAGATCTTTCCATGAGGATGCAATGGCGGCAGCGACGGCTAGGTCAGCGGCAGGTTCGTCGATCTGAATGCCGCCCACCACGTTGACGAAGACATCCTGCTCGGCAAGTTTCAACCCAACGCGGCGTGTGAGCACAGCGGTGATGAGCAACAGACGATTGAAGTCCACACCGTTGGGCGTGCGGCGCGCATTACCAAATTGAGTCGGTGAGGTCAGTCCCTGCACTTCCACAAGGATTGGACGCGTCCCTTCCATTGTTACCGCAATCGCAGACCCAGCCGCATTGACCAAACGTTCTGCCAAAAACGCCTCAGACGGATTGGTCACTTCGATCATGCCGCCTTCGCGCATTTCGAACACGCCCACTTCCGATGTCGCACCGAAGCGATTCTTCACCGAGCGCAACAGACGATAGGCTTGAAAGCGATCCCCTTCGAGATACAAAACCGTGTCCACGATATGCTCCAACACACGCGGACCGGCAATTGCGCCTTCTTTTGTTACGTGACCGATCATGAAGACCGTCACGCCGCTGGACTTCGCCAACTCTCGCAATTGCGATGAGCACTCACGCACCTGCGAAACCGAGCCCGCAGACGAATCCAATTCAGAGAGATACGTGGTCTGGATGGAGTCCACAATGAGCAGGTCCGGTTTGGATTCGCGGACGTGGCTGAAGATCACTTCGAGATTCGTCTCCGTCACCAACAGCAGTTCTTTCGGTAGATCCTTCCCGCCGTTGAACAGACGCGAGGCACGCATCTTGATCTGCCGTTCCGACTCTTCGCCCGACACATACAGCACGCGCTGAACTTTCGCCATCTCCATCGCCATTTGCAGCATCAATGTGGATTTGCCAATGCCCGGGTCACCGCCAACGAGCACGATGGAACCGGGGACGATGCCGCCACCGAGAACGCGCGCGAATTCACCGATGGGCAGGTGAACGCGATCTTCCGCCTCACCACTGACCTCGGAAATGGGTCGCGGTTCCGAACGTCCGCTCAAGCCGCGAACGTTGACCGCGCCTTTCTTTGGGGCAGGTTCATCGTGGATGACTTCTTCCACCATGCTATCGAAGGCGCTGCATTGCGGGCATTTGCCCATGTAAGATGCGGCGACACGTCCGCATTGCTGGCAGACATATCGGGTGTGGGTTTTTGTTTTTGCCATTGTTCCATGCTCTCTCCCCTCTCCTTGTGGGACTTGTGCCCGTGGGGAGAAGGGGCGGGGGTGAGGTCAGTATAACAGAATTTTTGTTCTGTTTTACGAACCACAAAGACTCTAAGATGCAAAGCCTCAAAGATTCTTGGTGACTTCGTGCCTTCGTGCCTTGGTGGTTAACTTCCTGCTATACTCCCCTTTACCAAAGGAGAATCGCATGAAACTTGTATCCGACATTCTTATCGTGATCGTCGCCCTATTGCACTTGTATTTTCTCTACCTCGAAATGTTCCTGTGGGATAAGCCGCGCGGGATGAAATCTTTTCGCATGACGGAGGAATTTGCCAAACAATCAAAATCCCTCGCCATGAATCAGGGACTGTACAACGGCTTCCTCGCCGCCGGTCTAATCTGGGGATTGTTCGCAGGTGACGCGGTGAAAATCTTTTTCCTCAGTTGTGTCATTATTGCGGGAATCTTCGGCGCATATACCGTGAGTAAGCGAATCTTTTATATTCAGGCTGTCCCCGCTATTTTGGCGTTGGTGATTCTGTTGGTGTTCTAAAAATTGTAGGGGCACGACATGTCGTGCCCCTACGCATTATTTCACAATATTCACAAAATCCGCGAACAGACCGTAGGCAGTCTCTACCGGTCCGCCCGTCATGCCGGGTTTTTCGGAGAGGACGATGGAGTAATCGATGATGACATCGGTGCGGAAGGTGATACCCGTGCTGGAGTTCATCATGCCGTAGAGCGGGGAAGTCGAATCAACCAGTTGGGGCGAAACACCAACCTTGATCTTGCCATTCACTTTTTCAGCAGAGCAAACCAACTTGTAACGCTTGCCTTCCGCTTTGGCGTTGGCGATCATCTCACTTGTAATGCCGCGAATGCCGGTGGGATTCACTTGCTGCGGTGTCATGGGCGTATCCCACAAAACCGTTACCAATGCAGCCACTTTGATGGCAGCATCCCAACCATCCACGTCGTTGGTGGGGTCGGTTTCAGCCAGCCCGATCTTCTGAGCGTAGGCGAGCGCCTGCTCGTAGGACTCGCCGCTTTCCATGCGGGATAAGATGACGTTGGTGGTGGCGTTGAAGATGCCCTTGAAGGATTCCAAGTCCGCGAGCGGAAACGCCTCACGCATGACCGAGAAAACGGGTGCGCCGCCCATCACAGCGGATTCGTGCCGGAAGATTTTTCCCTTTGATGCCGCCAATTCGGTCAACGCGCGATAGCCATGCACCACGGGACCCTTGTTGGCAGTGCTGACGTGCATTCCCAACTCCAACGCGGTGCGGATGTGGTCAATGGCAGGCTGCCCCGTCTGTGTGTTGACGGGGGAGTTCTCGAACATGAAGTTGGCGAAGGAGTTTTTAATTACCGCAAGCGAATCGTCCACCTGTAAAGTAGAAAGTGGAGAGATGGACTTTCCACTTTCCACCAATTCCAACGCTTTTTGAATATCGAGTCCGTTGGGGTTCACGGCGTGACCGTGACGACCGGTTGAGATGCCAGTGAATGAGAAGGTGATGTCATGGTTTGATTTCAACACATCCTGTTTGCGAACGAGAAGCCGAGCCAGTGAACGAGCGACATTTCCAAAACCGATGAGAGCGAGGTTGTAGTGCATGGGAACTCCTGTTTCAGGTTGAAAGTTGAAGGTTGAAGGTTGGTTTCACTTGCAACTTGAAACTTTCAACCTTCAACTGGTTTTATATCGGCGGGTACGGGTAGGCTCTTCGTCCACCCAATGGGCGGGGGAAGAGTTTCGTTTCGCACAGTTCTTCGGCACGGAGGAGCAGGGCGGAGATTTCCTCCCGGCTGAGATACGGCTCGAAGAGGGCTGCCCAGTTCCCGGTCTGAGAAAGAGGCGCGAGCAATTCATTTGGGATGGCTTGACCGGCAAAGTCCCATAGCACGGTGCGGAGTTTATGTTCCTCGTGGAAGCAGATGCCATGATCGATGGCGTAGAGGTGACCGGTTCCCTCTTCGAAGAAAACGTGACTCCCTTTGCGGTCGGCATTGTTGGCTAGGTAATCGAACAGCACAACGGGACGAAGTTTTTGCTTGTCTTCCACGGTGAAGTTGAAGTAGTGGTATTCGATATCATATTCGATGTACTGCTGCAGCGAACCAGGTCCATGCGGACCATCATCGCGATAGACCGTGAACGGCACGATGTGAAAGCCAAGCGCTTCGCTCAGCTGATACGCAGCAACCTCACGCAAGGCAAGCGTATTATCGGGAAAATCCCACAGCGGCTGTTCTCCTTTGCACGGCTTATACACGGCTTGATACGTTTCACCTTCATGATGGACATCGACGAGAAATGTGTAATTCGAGCCAAGCATGAACTGACCGCGAAGGTTGTATTCGCCATTGGTAAGAGCAGATCGGAGATTTGGGGAAGCGGGGGAATTCATAAAGTTACGAGTTGCAAGTTGAAGGTTGAATGTTCAAACCTGTAACTTTCAACCTTCAACTGAAACCAGGCTAGTGCAAGTGTCCGTTCTTCTTCGGGCAGAAATGCCCTTCCGGCTCCATCGGTTGACCGCACTGTGGGCAGATGGGACGTCCGCGTGAGGAAACTTCCTGCCCCCAGCGGGCGAGGCGGCGCATTTGGGTGCGTGTTGCCCAAAAGCGGACTTGCGCAGCAGACTCGGCATCTTGTTCCTCGGTCAACAATTCCTTGGTGAAGACCACCACCCGGTCGCGTTCTTTATCGTAACCGAGACCGATCTCTCCGGCGCGGAAGAGCGGGTCTACCGGTGGGTGGATGCGCATGGCATCTTCAATGTAATCGCCAGAGGCTTCTTCCAGATCTGGGTTCTGCTGACCGACCTGCACCAGGAATTGCTCGATGCCGATGGCAAGCGAGATCAACTGCGCCTTCTCGATAATAATGGTAATGGTGCGGGTATCCTGATACGCTTGCAAATAGAACACGCGCTGACCGGGTTTCCCGATGGCGTCTGCTGTGATATGGTCGCAAGGGTCTACATCAATTTCAAAGCGGGGCATAATTTACCTTTTTCGAGAGTATACCACCCCCACCCAACCTCCCCAAATATGATATGAACTACTGTCATATTTGGAGGACGCGTACCCGAGCGATAGCAAGTGGTAGGTGCGCGATAGCGGCGGAGAGGAGAAAGGGCGGGTTATAATCTCCTTACTTCGCCAAAGGAGATGCCATGTACGATAAAAAAACGCTCGAAGATCTGGAAAGAATGCTTTCGCAATGGGAAGAAACCTCTCTTAAGAAAGCATTGAACCAACTGCCCGAACGCGCTGAAGAATTTATCACGACTTCCTCCGAATCGATCAACCGATTGTATACGCCGCTCGATATTGCGGACACAGACTACACCGCTTCTCTCGGACTTCCGGGTGAGTACCCGTACACAAGGGGAGTCCACCCGACGCTTCACCGCTCCAAACTGTGGACGATGCGCATGTTCGCAGGTTTCGGTACAGCCGAAGAGACGAACCAGCGCTTCAAATACTTACTTGACCAGGGTCAGACCGGCTTGAGCATTGCCTTCGACCTCGCCACGTTGATGGGCTACGACACCGACCAGCCCGAAGCGCTCGGTGAATTTGGCAAATGCGGCGTGGCAGTTTCTTCATTGAAAGATATGGAAATTTTGCTGGATGGAATCCCGCTCGACAAAGTTTCCTCCAGCATGACCATCAATTCGCCCGCCGCGATCATCTGGGCGATGTACATCGCCGCTGCAGAGAAACAGGGCGTGCGCTCCGATCAATTGCGCGGGACTCTGCAGAACGACATCCTCAAGGAATTCATCGCGCAAAAGGAATTTATCTTCCCGCCAGAGCCTTCGATGCGCCTCGTGGTGGACACGATGGAGTTCGGCGCGAAGCACGTGCCACAGTGGAATACGATTTCCATTTCCGGTTATCACATCCGCGAAGCCGGTTCGACGGCGGCGCAGGAACTGGCGTTCACCCTCGCAGACGGCATGGAATACGTCCGCTGGGGCATGGCACGCGGCATGGATGTGGACGAATTCGCGCCACGTTTGTCGTTCTTCTTCAACGCGCACAACGACTTCTTTGAAGAGATCGCCAAATACCGCGCCGCCCGCCGCATTTGGGCACGTGAGATGCGCGAGACGTTCAAGGCAAAAAATCCGCGTTCGTGGTTGATGCGCTTCCACACACAGACGGCGGGAGTCTCGCTCACGGCGCAGCAGCCGGAGAACAACATTGTCCGCGTGGCGATCCAGGCGTTGGCGGCTGTGCTCGGTGGCACGCAATCCCTGCATACCAATTCAATGGATGAAGCCCTCGCGCTTCCCTCCGAACATGCGGTGACAGTTGCGCTGCGCACCCAGCAGATCATCGCCGAAGAATCCGGCGTGACGAATACGGTCGATCCGCTCGGCGGCAGTTTCTTCGTCGAAGCGCAGACGAACCGCATCGAACAGCAGGCATATCATTATTTCCATCGCATCGAAGAATTAGGTGGGGTCATCCCCGCCTTGGAAAAAGGCTTCATGCAAAGCGAGATCTCCGATGCCGCCTATCGCTATCAACGCGAGATCGACCAGAACATTCGCAGAATTGTGGGCGTGAACGCTTACAACGAAGGCAAGCCGATGAACATCCCCATCCTAAGAATGGATCCAAATGGATACAGCCGTCAGGTGGCGCGGCTCAACGAGGTTAAAAAGACGCGTGACAGTGGGCGTGTGGGACAGACTCTTGACGCACTGCGAATTGCCTGCGAAGGGACTGAGAACACAATGCCCTACATCATGGATTGTGTCCGCGCGTATTGTACGTTGGGTGAAATCGTTGGCGTGATGACGAAGGTGTTCGGGAAGTACGAAGAGCCGACGATGATTTAAGGTTTCAGGTTGAAGGTTACAAGTTGAAGGTGGAACGCGGGAGCGGAATTTATTCCGTTTCCGCGTTTTTGTTTTTGCGGATGGCGAGCAATTTTTGAATGCGTTGGTATTTTTCACGCGAAAGCGGGTATGTCCACGCGAGCAGGATCGTCCCCAGCAAGATCCCCGCGCCGATGAACGAAACCATCATGCGGATCATGAAGACCGCCGACTCGTTCTGCTGAAATTGGGTCACATCCCCCGGGGGGACTTGATAGCCCGACCAGCCGAGAATTTGCAACGTAACAAAGATGACCAGTGCCCCGGTCAACTTGCGGATGAGTGTGCGGATGCCGTAGTAGATTCCCTCCTGCCTGCGGCGGGTGCGCAGTTCATCCCATTCGATCACATCCGGGAGAATTGAATCGGGCAAAATGTACGCAGCGGACACACCGATGCCAGCCAGTGCGGCGAGGAAAAGCAGATACCCAACTTCTCCGGGTTGAATGGTGAAGATCAATACCTGCACCACGATCCATGCGGTCATCCCGGCGATATAGGCTTTGATCTTGTTATACCGTTTTGCGAATTTCAACCAGAACGGCACAAAGAGCACGCAGACCAACATCATCACACCGAAGAACGCCGACTCAAGCGCGAGATTCAATCCTAAAAAGTCGACGCTCACCAACAGATCGCCTTGCGCCACCCAATATAAAAGAAAGAACGGGAAGGTAATCGCGACCATATCCACTGCCGACCAGTTGAACATATAGATCCCCACCGCATAACGAAACGGGACATTCTTCCACGCCAGTTGCATGCTCTCGCGAAAGGAAAGGGTCTCCTGCCCAGGGTTGGGACCAAACCGTTCGCGCACGAACAAGCCAATGAGAAAAAGCGGAAGCGCCCCGATCGCGCCGAAGACGGCTCCCGCGGTCATGAATCCTTGCTGTTGGGAACCGCCGCCGAGGATGACCGCATCCACGATCATAGGCGCGGCGATGACCACGGTCATGGCGGAGAGCAATTGGAAGACCGTGCGAAAACTGGAAAGGGAGGTCCGCTCGTCGTAGTCCTGGGTCAACTCCGGGGTCAGGGAGAGGAATGGGACGGTCACCAGTGTGGTCAGGGTATCTGAGATCATGAAGGCAAGTGTGACGTAGATCAACAATCCCACCTGGCTTTCCCAGTTTGGCGCAGACCACAGCATGACGAAACTCAGACCAAAGGGGAAGGCGAACCACAGCAGAAACGGGCGACGCCGTCCCAGGCTGGATTTGACGCGGTCACTTAATATCCCGATGATCGGGTCGTTGATCGCATCCCACACAATGCCGACCAATGCGCCCAACGAGGCGAGGCGCGGTTCGATGCCCACCACATCCGTCAGGTAGATGGCGTAGAAAATGGAGCGCATCATGCCGATGCTGGCAATGCCCCAATCCCCGGATCCGTATAAAACTTTTAGCCAAAATGGGAGACGATTTTTTGCCAAACTCTCATCCTCGAAGTCGCGCAAGTGTAGCATGAAACCGCACATTACAAAAAAGCAACATTACCAAAATGAAAACTCCAAATCACCCCAATACGGATATACTGTAGGCAGAAAACCGATAACGGCAAACCCGTCGAAAGACGGCGACGCAAAGCTATGGACCTACCGCTGCGGAGACGCAGCCACGGCAGCCAAGCCACCGAAGAAAATCCATCTCCTTTTCATTTCCTTCTGCGGGCTTGGCACACGTCAAGCCCGCATTGTATTTGTACCTTACAACCAAATGAGATCGTTCCGATAACGGCAAACCCGTCGAAAGACGGCGACGCAAAGCTATGGACCTACCGCTGCAAAGACGCAGCCACGGCAGCCAAGCCACCGAAGACGAGCCTCCACAGATTCAATTCGCTCTGCGCAAAGGATCTGGGTGCTCGCCCGCCAGGAGTTCAACATGGCACCCAGAAACCAAATTGCACAGATCAAAAACCTACCCCTCACACTTGTATTCCTTGTTCTATTGACCGTTGCTTTCGTCTTTCCGACGCAGGCATACGCTCTTGGGCAAACCGCGGCTGTCCCGTCTCTGCCCGATTTTGTCGCCTCTGTGGTGGATGGGAATGCAAACGCATTACGTGGAATTTACGTACCCGGTGTGATGGCATTCCCCATCATTCAGCAGCCGATGGGCAACCCCGGTTACGTATCCAGCACCGAATCCACGGTCACGCAGTTCAGCATTGCCAGCGAAGTAGGGAACATCGGGCTGCTCGCCCACAACTATCTTGCAGGCGCAGGATTTTTCCAGTTGACTCCCGGCACGATCATCACATTGGTCTACGGCAACGGACAAACCCAATCTTTCATGATCGTGGATGTGCAGCGCTACCAGGCGCTTTCGCCGCTCAGCCCGTACAGCAACTTTAGAGATGTTGAGACCGAAACCGTCTTTACTGCCGAACAGCTTTTCAACCATGTCTATCGCGGCGATTTCCACCTCACCCTGCAAACCTGCATCGAGCAGGACGGCAACCTCAGCTGGGGCAGATTGTTCGTCATTGCCACACCGGTTGCGGTCAAATCTCTCGACCAGCTGAGTTCCCTTCATCAGAATTTATTCCCCAATTGATCTGAAACCCGCTCGCAACCGTTTGGGATAAAATTGCCTGCATGCCTTCGCTTGCAGATAAGCTAAAGTCGCTCGGTGTCAAAACGGCAAAGTCGCTCCCGACTCCGCCGAAGCCGGAAAGCCGCACCATCGAATCAGTCGTCGCCGGGAGCGTTCACTCCACCCCGCGCGGCGAGACGTTCATCTCCCAGCAAGCCTTTGGCAGCGACTATCTGCACGGGCAAGTTTCCCCTTATTCCCCCTTTCCGCTTTCCTTCATCTCGCAATGGGCAAACGACCCGCGCATCGCGGAGATGCCCATTCACAAATTCGCATTTCTCGATACAGAGACTTCCGGTGTTTCCGGTGGGACGGGTACAGTTGCGTTTCTCGTCGGGGCGGCGCGTTTCATGGACGGTCAATTCGTGCTGCGTCAATTCTTTCTGCGCGACCCTTCCGAAGAACCCGCCATGCTCGAAGCGTTGATCCATTTTCTCGCGCCGTGTGAGGGGTTGGTGACGTTCAATGGCAAGTCTTTCGATGCGCCTTTGCTGGTTACGCGGTATTCGTTGAACCGCATCCCTGTGCCTTTCAAGGATTATTCCCATATCGACCTGCTTCCGCTGGCGAGGCGTTTATGGCGCGACCGGCTGCCTTCACGCGCGTTGAAGTATCTCGAAGAGCATGTGCTGGGTTTCACACGCTCCTCTGAGGAAGTGCCGGGCTATGAAATTCCCTGGCTGTATTTCGATTATTTGCGCACCGGCGATGCCCGTCCGTTGGGAGGGGTGTTCTATCACAACGCGATGGATGTGGTGGCGATGGCTGCGCTGCTGGGGCATGTCAGTGAGCTGCTGGCAGACCCGTACAACGGGCGCGTGGAGCACGGGTTGGATTTCATTGCGCTGGGCAAATTGTACGAAGACCTCGGTCATTGGGACGAGGCGGCGCGTCTCTTCGAGCGTGGACTTGAGATCGGGTTGGAGGAATCCGATTTCGGTGTGGCGGTGAAGCGTCTCTCTGCGTTGCAGAAAAAGCGCGGAGATTTGAGTCAGGCTGTGAGGTTGTGGGAAGAGGCGGCGGGGAAGGGTCACATCTACGCACACATCGAGCTGGCGAAATACTACGAACACAAACTCCGTGATGTAGCCTTATCTATTCAATGGGCAACCTCGGCGCGCCAGGAAGTGGAAAAAGCCGACCTGCCAGCCTATGTCCGCAAGCATTGGCTGCATGAGATCGACCATCGCCTTGCCCGTTTGCAAAGAAAAGCGGGTTTATAATTGAGTATCACTCTCGAGGAGCAGCAGATGATTGAAATCAATGTTTCGCAGGAACAGGGGAATGTGCCGGTTTCCGTAATTGGGCTTGTGGGGCAATTGGACGGGCAAACCTATCAACAGTTGATCCAGGTCGCCCAGGGCATCCGGCAGGACGGCGCAAGGAATGTCCTTTTGGATATGAGCGGGTTGACGTATATTTCCAGCGCGGGGCTGGTGGCGTTGCATACCATCGCGTTGCTGATGCGCGGCGAAGCGATCCCCGACCCCGATCAGGGCTGGGCGGCGCTCAAATCCATCGACCGTTCGCGCTCGAGCGGGTTTCAGAAATCCGTTAAACTGCTGAACCCCACCCCGCAAGTCGTCAACGTTCTGGAAATGGTCGGATATTCTGCGATCTTCGAAACATTTACCGATAAACAAAAAGCGCTCGACTCCTACGAGTAGCGCTGACTGACAACGATGCGATACGGCATCGTTGTTGATTTAATGATTTTTACAGGGTATCGAATATGAAGCATAAACTGGGAAATATTGTCTTTATCGTTCTGGTTGTATTGACCGTCGTCGTTTGGCTGGTATTCCCTCCCATCAATGACGGGCGGGAGAACTTTTTGCGGACCTATGCGGGGGAAGTATTGGGATCGTTGCTGGTGGTGTTGATGTCGTTCTCGCTGTTCCTTTCCACGCGTCCGCGTTGGGCGGAACCGTATTTCGGCGGCTTGGACAAGATGTACATAGCCCATCGCAGCACATCCACCAGCGCCTTTCTGCTGATGTTCGTCCATCTGCTGGTCGTTCCCATCACAACCGTTGATCTGCGGATTGGGAACTACCTTGCCATCATTGCCTTCCTGGGAATCGTTGCCATCGTCCTGCCGACGCTTGCACCGCGCATCCCTTTCCTTAACACCCTGACGAACAGCACCTACGAAGGCTGGAAGAAGCTGCATCGCTTCATTGGTATTTTCTTCATCCTTGGCTATTTGCATGCACTAAACGTCAACGGATTGAGCGCGTTCATCGCCATCAATTGGACGCAGATTTTCTTTATCATTGGCGTGGTCTCATACGTATATACCGAATTCCTCGGCGGGTTTGTGGGGAAGTATGTGCCGTATACCGTGGAAGCGGTCAACCATCCGAACTCCTCCACCACCGAAGTCACGCTGCGTCCCAAAGGCAAACCCATCCAGCACGTCCATGCCGGACAGTTCCTATTCCTCAGGTTTCTGGGCGACAAGCTGTTGAACGAATCACATCCCTTCACCATTTCCAGCGCGCCGCACGAAGGGGTGTTGCGGGTCACCATCAAAGCCAGCGGCGATTTCACCCGTCACCTCTTCCAAAATTTGAAGCAAGGCACGGAGGCGATTGTTGAAGGTGCGTATGGGATGTTCAATTACAAGTCCGGCGGCGACCAACAGATTTGGGTCGCGGGTGGCATTGGTGTCACGCCTTTCCTGTCGTTCCTGCGGGACCTGAAAACGGATCTGACCCATGAAGTGCATTTCTACTACACCGTGCGCCACGAGGACGAAGCCGTCTTTGCGGACGAAATTCGCGCAATCGCGCAGAAACACCCGAACTTGAAAGCACATATCCGCTTCTCATCCACGCAAGGTTCGTTGACCGTGGATGAGATCGTCAAGAACGCCGGTGGGAATGTCAGCGGACACCATGTCTACATGTGTGGTCCGCTGCCGATGGTGCAGGCATTCGAAAAGAAATTTATGGAAGCGGGCGTGCCCGTTGGAAACATCCACTTCGAAGAGTTCAATTTTAGATAACAAAAGGAGAACCGGATGCAGATTTCCCTTACCAACCATGCAGGTGTGACCGTCATGCAGATCATGGGCGATGTGGATTCATCCACCTACACTACGGTCATCGACCGTGCGCAGCAGGCATATGACGATGGTGTACGCAATCTTTTGCTGGATATGACCAAAGTCCCCTATGTCAGCAGCGCCGGGTTGATGGCACTTCATACCGTGGTGCGCATCTTTACCGGGCAATCGGTCAACATAAAAGACGGGGGCAGGCCAACCTTCCGCGCCATTAACCCGCAGCAAGATGCCTCGGCTCGGAATCATGTCAAGCTGCTCAACCCGCAGCCTGCCGTGTCGCAGGTGCTGGATGTGGTCGGGCTGACCCAATTCCTCGAGGTGTTCACCGACCTTAATGAGGCGTTAAAGTCGTTTTGATTTACGGATAAGGCGTGGCTGTACCTACAAAGACCAGATTTCTTTGGGGTAGGTCATATGTATAAACCGAATATAAATTATTCAAACCATCAAATTTCTCCTCCTTAATTCTGAGAAGGTTATTGCTGTGCCAGGATTCAGGATGTAATAGGACGCCGGTGATGGTTAAGATCTCTTGTTCTCTATTTGCCAAGGTGTCCCAAACAAAAACGGATGAATAAATTACTTTTCCCTCCTCATTGCAATCTGCAGTGGAAAACGCCAATTTTGTGCCGTCTGGTGACCAACTTAAATCCATAACACCAGTTGCGTTGATTTGGATAACTTCACCTGTTTTTAGATCAGAGATCATTACACCGTTTTTGTCAACAGCATATCTTCTTCCGGTTGGAGCGAACTTTATTTCATCGCCCGGAAAATATGTCGGTGGATTGATAAGCGTCACCCAATAACCTGTTTTTAGATCGAGTCGAAAAAGCCCGTTGGTGCCAAACCCAGGAAAACATTCATCTCCTCCCCCTGACCAGCCAATATGTGTTGTAAAGTATAAATAGTCTCCTTCAGAATCCCAAAAAACCGTGCTTAATCCGCCTGGCATCCCTTCTTCACGCCAGCTAATAGGTAAAAAATCATTAAATTCCAAATCCCATTTAATTCCCATCATATTGCGTATGATTAGATAATGGTTATAACGCCCTCCACAACTTGTAACAACCCATTCTCCATCTGGCGAAAGACTATCTGACCTTGAAAGATCATTGCAATCCACTTTAGGGAAACTTGCAATTCTTGTCTCTAGTGCTTCTTTGGTTTGCTCAGAAGCAATCCTAGTTGCTTTTTGGATTGCGCGAGCGGTAGCCAACCATGTTTGTTGATTTGGATCCATTGTCACGGTTGGTTTTGTGGGGACAGGTGTACCCGATGGGGTTCTTATGAGTGTTGGTATGGATGTTCTAGAGGGTGTTCCCGATAAAGCTTCTGTAACCCCAAATGTCATCTGATCATTGTTGATGTTTTTTGCAGAAGAACTGCAACCTATGAATATCGTCATTATAATGATTAAGAAGGCTGTAAAAAGTATATTTTTTGAATTGCCCATGATGTCCGTCTTTTGTGTAATCAGAATACCAATTATACAAGTTTCTTGATCAAAGATTGCAACTTCCGCCCCGGATGTGCATCTAAGCAGGAAACCAACCTAATGATCGAGAGGATTCGTATGTCCCGAAGAAAAACAACAAAAAGAAGCAGTCTCAACACCCGCAGCGGGTTCTCTGCGTTTATGCGGAAACCGGCGGTTCAGTTGGGAGTAGTGGGGCTGGTCGCGCTGGTCATCTTCCTGATCGCCACATCTGCAAGTGGCGGAACAGGCGCAGCCACCGGGCTGGCGCAGGAAATCAGCGTGGACGAAGCCCATCAAATGTATCAGGATGGAGTCTTCGTGCTCGATGTCCGCACAAAGGAAGAATGGGATGAGTATCATGCGCCGAACACCACACTCATTCCATTGGATCAGTTACCTGCCCGTTTGGGTGAACTGCCCAAAGACCAGGAGATCCTGGTCATTTGCCGCTCCGGCAATCGCAGTCAGGAGGGACGCGATATTCTCCTGAATGCGGGATTCACCGCCACCAGCATGGCAGGCGGGCTGCGGGAATGGTACGCCAAAGGCTATCCCATTGAGGGTGCGCCACAGTAGATTGACCGATCGATGCC
The DNA here is from genome assembly GCA_002343775.1 of Anaerolineales bacterium UBA2395. Classification (GTDB taxonomy): domain Bacteria; phylum Chloroflexota; class Anaerolineae; order Anaerolineales; family Villigracilaceae; genus Villigracilis. The sequence goes on along the minus strand of DDSH01000028.1, from coordinate 240,843 downwards.
GCATGGATGACCCCATGCGGTTTTTTTTATTAGTCCTCTTGCATAAGTAGTTTGGAATCCTGAAGTTCTACTTCAGGTGGAGTTTCCGAAAGTAGAACTTTCGGAGTCCTTTTCAATGTTTGAGATTTTCACAAGAGGTCTTTTTAAAGAAGAGGAATTAATACCCGACTTCCACCCGGTTACGTCCGCCCTGTTTGGCACGGTACATGGCTTGATCGGACCGCATCAAAACATCCTCGAAGAGATGATCGTCTCCCGCAGATTCGACCACCCCGATACTGACGGTCGATGAAATGATCAACCCTGCGACCTGGATTTCCGTCCTCGACCAGATTTCCTGAACCCGTCGTGCAACCTTCTCCGCATCGCGGACGCGAGTCTCTGGCAGCAGCAGGGCAAATTCTTCACCTCCCAACCTGCCAAGCAGGTCAGATTGCCGCTTTTCGCGGCGGACGATCTCAGCAAAGCGTTTGAGTGCCTGGTCACCTGCGTGATGGCCAAATCGGTCGTTGATGCTCTTGAAATGGTCGATGTCCATCATCAACACCGAAAGCGGGCGGGAATATCGCCTCGCTCGCTCGAATTCCTGTTCTGCCAGATCAAGAAAATGATGCCGGCTGAGGCATTGCGTCATCGCATCGACGCGCAGCATGTCATGTGCCAGCTCGCGCGCCTTTTTCTCCTGGTTGTAGGCAAGAAACGCCCTCCGGCGATAGGTCTGGATCTGAATGGCGGAGACCAAGCCGATCACCTGCACGAAGATATGGATCCAGAGCAGGATGCTGCGTGTAATGATGGAAACATCGGTCTTGTAGTAATACACCACGAACAGGGAGCCGATGGAAAATGTGAAGGTCAGCAGGGTCACTTTGTCGATGCGCAGCGACGAAAGCACGTAGATCCCAAATACGAGCAGGACATCCACATTTGTTGTCAGATAATCTCCGGGGCGGATGAAGTTGAACGAAATAAAAAAAATGTTCGTCACCAACAGCCACCCGAATGTATAGGTATCCAGAGTCTTATACCAGGTGGTGCGTCGCGCAAGTAGAAGACACCCAACAGTGAAAGCCACGTACGAACTGCGGAAGGCGAGCAGCCATAGGAATGCAACTCGATTCCCGTCGATGAACAGGGTATCGATGCTCAACATGGCAAGATTTGCAGCCGCCATGGCAATGGCGGCGATGGTGTAAAAATTAATGGTGTCCCGCAGGTGGAATTGACGAAACTCTCCTTCGAGATCGCCAAGATCCAGCAGGATTTTGCCGAACCATTTCTTGATCATATAGAGCCCCGATCGGCAGACGCTTGTCGAGTTTTCTTTTCGAGAAAAACTCGCTTAACCTGTTGGAACGATTGAATTCATAAAACTCTCAGGTCGGTTGATTATAATCGTCCCGTGGAAACTACAACAACACCCCGCCGCCTGCCGCGAAATTTGATCCTGCTCATCACACTGGGCATTCTCGTTCTTGTAGCCTCCAGCATGATGCCTGCCGGATTCTTTTCATGGCTGTGGGATCGTCTGAACGTTTTTGCGACGGTCTTCCTTGGCATCTTTGTGGAGGCTGTGCCGTTCCTCCTCCTCGGCACATTCGCTTCGGGACTCGTGGAAGTGTTCCTTGACCGTGACCAGATGAGCCGCTGGGTCTCGAACCGACCCGCTGCCGCGGCAGTCAGCGGTGCGTTCATGGGCATGATCTTCCCGGTCTGTGAATGCGGGGTTGTGCCGCTTACGCGCCGCCTGTTCAAAAAGGGACTTCCGCTTTCGGCGGGAATCTCGTTCTTGCTGGCTGCGCCGGTCTTGAACCCCATTGTCATCTTCAGCACGGCTTCGGCATTCGGGTGGGGCGAGATGCTCTTCTGGCGCTTCGCCATCAGCCTGGGGATTGCCGTGGTGACAGGACTCATTTTCTCGGTCGAGAACGATGCGGGAAGTATTTTGCGACCGGTGCTGTCTGCGCACGAACACGATCACGACCATGCCGCGCCCGGTGCTTCCTTCCTCGAAAAGACCCGCAAGGCATTGCTCATCACCGTGGACGAGTTTTTCGATATGGGGCGCTATCTCATCCTCGGCTCGATGCTCTCCGCCGGGTTGCAGACCTTCATCCCGCAGTCGGCGCTGCTTGCCATTGGCAGCGGACCGATCCTTTCGGTGCTGGTCATGCTGCTGCTTGCGATCCTGCTCTCCATTTGTTCGACGGTGGATTCATTTGTGGCGCTGGGGTTTGTCAATACATTTAGTTTCGGCTCGATCCTTTCCTTCCTGGTCTTCGGTCCGATGGTAGACATCAAAAGCGTGATGATGTATGTGCAGGTCTTCAAACGGCGCGCGGTGTTTTATATTGTTGCCATTCCATTCATGATGAGTTTATTAACCGGTTTGATCTTTAACTATTTGATAAGGTGACCGCCATGTCTTCGCGAATGATCCGTTCGTTTCAGGGTTTGCTGCTGCTCGGCTTGAGCATTTTCTTTGCATCCAAAGCCGCCAGCGGACAGTTGACCTGGTACATCAATGCCCGCTTTGTGCCGTTGACCATCTTTGGCATGGTCTTCCTTGCCGTGCTTGCTCAGGCGGTCTTCACAGAAATTCGTCGTGCTCGTCAGCATGAGCAGGAGCATGACCCTGAGCACGACCACCACCATGAACATGACCATGCGCCTGCCTCGGGATCGCTGTGGGTGATGTTGATCCCGCTGGCGATCGGCATTCTGATCCCCGCGCGCCCGTTGGATTCGTCTGCTTTTTCCACCAAGGGATTCAGCACCAGCGCCCCGCTCGTCAGTTCAGATTCATCGGCGCGTATCTTCGAGACCGAGTCTGAGGAACGCAACATTCTGGACTGGTTGAAATTGTTCAACTTCGAAGAGAACGTGACCCAATTCAACGGGCAAAGCGCATCGGTGATCGGGTTCGTTTACTTCGACGAAGCGCTAGAAACCGATCAATTTTATGTCAGCCGTTTTGTCGTTTCCTGCTGTGCTGCAGACGGTTTTGCGATTGCGATGCCCGTACTTTGGGGTGAAGCGCTGACACTGGAACAGGATTCGTGGGTCCTGGTGAAAGGATCCATCGAAACGGTTATATTGAATGAAAGCCGCGTACCGATGATCGTCGCCGAATCGGTGCAAAGTGTCCCCGCGCCAGACCAGCCGTATTTATTCCCATGAAATTTCGTCTTTCGCTCGATACCGCCGCTGTCAGTCTTCTTCTCGCCCTCGCCGCACTGGTTGGGTTTGTCATCTTCATCGGCGAACAGGCGGGGGTCCGCGTGCGAGTGGACCTGCCCGAAGATGGCGTTGTCGGTCCATACCAGACCATCACCTTTACATTTTCCGAAGCGTTCGATTCGGAAATGGCATCTTCGCTTATTTTTCTCGATCCCGTTCAGGAAGGTTACCTTGAATGGACGGATACCTACACATTGCGCTTCACACCGGTTCAAGCCTATCAAAAAGGGGTTACATATCGATTGCTTGTGGATGCGGGCGAAACTGCCAGTGGGGGACGCGAAGTCAAACAGGCACAAACATGGAGCTTCACCGTCCGCGAACCGCGTGTGGCATACCTGTTAATGCAGGAGAATAGAAACAGCATTTGGTCGGTGAATGTGGATGGCAGCGATCCCCGGCGCCTGACCGATGAGACCATTCCGATCATCTCGTTTGACGCGGCGCAGAGCGGCGACTTCATCATTTTCACATCCCCGAACGAAAATGGCGGCGTGGATCTTTGGCGCGTCAGCCGTGAGGGCGGCGATTCGTCGATGCTCCTCAATTGCGGCTTCGACCGCTGCACTACGCCCGCCGTTTCGCCGGATGAGACCCGCATCGCCTACTCGCGCGAAGCCGCCGGTCCCACGCCAGATATCCCCTTTGGTTCGCCGCGCACCTGGGTGTTGGATCTGGAAAATGGTCAGGATGGACCCGTCTACGCCGACCAGCAGATTTTGGGGTACAACCCAACCTGGTCGCCTGACTCGAATAAACTCGCTTCTTTCGACGGGTTATCAGATACCATCCATCTGATCGATTTCCAAACCGGGGAGCATTTTCTCTTCGCCTCGAATACCGGCGGACCCGTCACATGGTCGCCAGATTCGATGAAATTTCTCTACACGGTCTATGCTCAAACGGAAAGCGGCGGTCGGTCACAGGTCAAGCTTGCCGACCTGAGCATCAACGAGAGCGTCACCTACATCGGTCAAAAAGACACCTACGACTATTCCTACTACTCGATAGCCTGGTCTCCATTGGCGGAACGCGCCGTCCTCAGCCTGCGCGTGAACGACCGGCAATTGACACAAGCCTTGTGGGTTTTCAACCCCGCCATGTTGGATGGCATTCTTGTTGCCAGTGACCCCGAATACACTTATAACTCGCCGCAATGGGACCCATGGGGAGATCGTTTGATCTTTCAGCAATTCAAACTACGCGGACAATACCAGCCGGAGATCGGTTTGTGGCAGGGTACTGCTACTGAAGCCGTTCTGCTTACCCAGGGCATCATGCCGCAGTGGCTGCCGTAACCTTTTGAAGGACATACTCAGGCTGCCTGCATGGAGAATTCTTGAAAAAGATTCGATTTAATCTTACAGCGATCACGATCATCGCTTTTCTTTTGTTTCCCACAAAGACTGTCCAAGCCCACCCAGCGGATTTATACGCCCACACCATCACCATTGACCTGTCGCAGACCGACATGCAGATCGAGTGGCAGATCAAGCCGGGACCGTTGCTGGTTAACTTTCTCTGGAATGAGATGGATGCGAATCAGGATGGCTCGGTCAGTGAAGATGAAGCCGAAGTCTGGAGCGTGTCACGCCTCAACCAGTTGGCCGCCACGCTCGACGACAAACCCCTCCCATTGACAATCGTTTCGGTTCAGTTGCCGTCCGCGTTGAATGCCTTTCAATCCGGGCAGGAATTCATCACCTTCAACCTGTCTGCGCCATTGAGCCAGATCACGAACAACGCTGAGACCCTCGTGATCACAAACAACATGGAAACGGCGAAATCCATCAACTGGTTTTATCTCACTGCAACAGACGGAACCGCTTTTCTCTTCCCTTCACAGAAGAGCCATGTCCTCACCATCGACCACATCCGCAATCCCGAATTGATCGAAGACCAAAGCCGCCTGTTGACCTCGTGGGATAGTGGCGCGCCTGCCCTGCCGTTCGGTCAGCAAAAGGATATCGTCACCGAAACCGCCGAACAGGTCGTGCCGGAACTTTCCGAACGCTCACCGCAGGAGATTCTGCTTGACCTTGTCCGCAACGAACAACTATCCTTCACGTTCTATTTTGTCGCGCTTGTCATCGCGCTGGCATTGGGCGCGCTGCATGCGTTGACGCCCGGTCATGGCAAGACGGTTGTCGCGGCATACCTTGTCGGTTCGCGCGGCACGTCCTGGCACGCGGTTGTCCTCGGCACCATCGTCACGCTCACGCACACCGGCTCGGTCTTTTTGCTTGGCGTTGTCACACTGGCGGCATCGCAATACATTTTGCCGACGACCATTTTTCCATTTCTCGAAATTCTTTCCGGCGCGTTGATCCTTGGGCTTGGCGCATATTTACTTTGGCAGCGATTTTTATATTGGCAGAGATCCAGAACGCCCGCCCAACCGCAGCCCAAACGCGTATCGTTAACCCCCAACGCGTCGAATAGAAAACCGTTCAGCGCGGTCAAGATCCAAACCGCCCAATCCGGGATGCATCACCACGGCGACGGGAAAATGCACTCGCATGACGTCCCCGAATCCATCACCTGGCGTTCGCTCATCGCCCTTGGAGTCAGCGGCGGACTCGTCCCATGCCCGGATGCCATCGCCATTTTGCTGGTCGCCATTGCGATCAACCGCATCTTTCTCGGTTTGGCATTGATCCTGTCCTTCAGCCTCGGCCTCGCTGTGATTCTGATCATCATCGGCTTGCTAATGGTCAACAGCCGCCGCCTCTTCGATCGCATGGGATTTCTGGATCGCTTCGCTCCTGTCCTGCCGGTGGTTTCAGCGCTGATCGTCCTGATCCTCGGCGCAGGGCTGACATGGGCTGCAGTGGTTCGGGCGCAGGAAAATTTCACTTTTGTGCTGCCCGTTCAAGCGTCAGTCAATGAAGCGCGGGTTTTGTATCTGCATGAAGATGAACAACGCATCAAGCATTTGTTCATCACCGAGTATTCGAATGATACTTCGCAGATGCTTTCGGAAGAAAAACAAAACGTGGCAGATTTCATCGTTTCGCCACAAAATGACCGGTCGGCATACATCATTCAAAACGACAGCGTCTCCAGCGAAATCTGGCTGGTTGACCTGAAAACGTTTGACCGCAAAAAATTATCCGAGTGTGTCGACGCGATCTGCTCGGGCATGGTCTGGTCGCCGGATGGAAGCCGCATCGTGTATGAGCATTTGAGTTTGGACAGCAACGGCAGCGGCTTGCCGACTTTGTGGTGGGTGGATGCGGCGACGGGGGTGGCACAGCCCGTATTTCAGGACTCGCAAATTCCCGGCGGCAACCCGCGCTGGTCACCGGATGGGGACTGGTTGAGTTACGCCACGCCGGAAGGCATCCGCTTGTATCAACTGGAGAATGGCGAGACGCGAGTCATTGCGAACATCCTCGGTGCGGCGGCGATGTGGTCGCCGAATGGCAAGACCATTCTGCTGCGGGATGTGGTCATTCGGCATGATCAATTTGTGACGCAGTTGTTCCTGTATGACCTTGCCGCAGAGACGCTGGTGAACATCAACCCTGGCGAAGGGTTTGAGAATACGCTCGCTGCCTGGTCGCCGGATGGAAACCTGATTGCTGTTGTGCGGCGTGACCTGTCTGTGACGCGCGGTGACCAGATCTGGCTGATGAATGACGATGGCAGTAACGCGCGCGTCATGACGAACGACGCGGATGCCTTGCATGGCAGTTTGAATTGGTCGCCGGATGGAAAACATCTGCTGTATGAATTGTACGCGCTTGAAGCGTTCCCATTCACTTCATATCTCAGCGTGTTGAACGTCGAAACAGGGGAAGTGGAAGACTTGGGTATTCAAGGCTTCAACCCCAGGTGGGTGTGGTGATAAACCGGACCTGATCGGCTTCGTAAACCGGTCAGGTCTTTTTCTTGACTCTTTGAAAAATCGAACTTATAATTATTGAAAATGTTTTTCAATAAAGAAAGTACTCAACATGTCAGCTAGTGCCTGGCTCGAACAGTTGCGCGATAACGGCTATCGCATTACCGCCGCACGGCGTGCCGTGGTGGAAACCGTCCAAACCGCCACGCGTGCCTTGACGCCCATCGAAGTCTACGGACTCGCGCGAAAAAAGGATCGCGCCCTGGGGCTGGTCACGGTCTATCGTACGCTCGAAAAGCTGGAGGAATTGCATCTCATCCAGCGTGTGCATCAGCCGATGGGTTGTCAGGCTTTCATCTCTGCCGGTCATGGTCACCAGCATCTCCTGCTGTGCCAGGGGTGCGGGCAGGTGGAATTTTTCGAAGGGGATGACCTGGATGCACTGATGAGATCCATCGCCAAAAAGACCGGCTACCAGATCAAGGAACACTGGCTGCAATTGTTCGGTCTGTGCGCCAACTGCCGCGCGTAACACGCCATAAATTCAATCCCTCACGTCGGTGAGGGATAAAATTTATGAATGGTAAATGAAAAAGTTTATCAATACTATTTTTGATCACACCCGAGATTGGGTTGGAGATCAAGGGTCATGTTAAATATTTTGAAGTAAGATAGGAATGAAACAAGCACGTCTTTCAATCGCCATGTCACATATCCCTCATCGTCTTGAAGTTCAGAATATCCGCATCGGCTACAGCGAGAAGATCATTCTCGACCAGCTCAGTTTCCAGGTCCCGCACGGTGCGCGCGTTGCCGTGGTGGGACCCAACGGCGCGGGCAAATCCACGCTGTTCAAAGCGCTGGTTGGGTTGCTTCCGTTACAGCAGGGGCAGATCCTCATTCACGGCGAACAGCTGGGCTCGCATCAGGATTGCGTGGCGTACGTCCCCCAACGCGAAGAAGTGGATTGGCGTTTCCCCGTCACCGTCCACGATGTGGTGATGATGGGGCGGTTCGCGCAAATGGGTTGGTTGAAACGCGCTTCGGCATATGATAGGGAGGCGGTTCAAAAAAGCCTTTCACAAATGGGCATCGCGGACCTGGCGGATCAATCCATCGGTCAGCTTTCCGGCGGTCAGCAGCAGCGGGCGTTTTTGGCGCGCGCCATTGCGCAGGAGCCGCACATCCTTTTGATGGATGAGCCGTTCACCGGTGTGGATATCACCACGCAGGAAGTGACGCTTCGGCTGCTGGACCATTTGCAGTCGCAGGAAGTGACCGCGATGGTCTCCACCCACGATCTGAATCTTGCCGGTTCGCGCTTCGACCTGGTGCTTTTGCTGAATCACCGTCTCATCGCTTTTGGCACACCCCAGGAGGTTTTCGTCAAGGAAAACCTCGCTCAGGCATTCGGCAATTCATTGCTGGTGATGGAAAACGGGATGATGCTGGTGGACGAATGCTGCCCGCCGGATGAAGAACATCATCACCATCATCATACCGAGGTGAAATGAACTGGCTCCTTGAACCTCTCACGTATGAATTCATGCAACGCGGATTACTGGCTTCCGTCATTGTGGGTGTGCTCTGTGCTGTGATGGGTACCTATGTTGTCCTGCGCGGGATGGCATTCCTCGGCGATGCGATAGCACATGCCATACTGCCCGGAGTGGCGATCGCCTACATCTTGAATGGTGATTTGCTGGTCGGTGCCGGGGTGGCGGCGGTGGTGGTTGCTTTGAGCATCGGGCTGTTCACGAAGGAAGGCACCATCAAGGAAGATACCGCCATCGGCATCCTGTTCGCGGCGGCATTGTCGCTCGGTGTGGCGTTGATCAGTACCATGCAGACCTACGCTGTGGACTTGTCGCATATCCTTTTTGGGAATGTTCTGGGTGTCAGCACTATGGATATCTGGCTGATCGGCGGTTTGAGCGTGGTCATCCTGCTGATCGTGGCGTTGCTCTACAAACCTTTTTTGGTTATTTCGTTTGACCCAGTGCTTGCCGCGACGTTGCGTTTGCCGGCTGAACTGCTACGCAACCTGATGCTCGTCCTGCTGGCGTTGACCGTGGTGGTCTCGTTGCAAACCGTGGGAGTCAGCCTTGCCGCCGCCATGCTGGTCACTCCTGCTGCGACAGCGTACCTGCTTACCCGCCGCCTGCTGCCTATGATGCTGGTATCGGCATTGATCGGGGCATTATCGTCTGTGATCGGTTTGTACGTCAGTTATTACTTTAATATCGTTTCGGGCTCAGCTATTGTTCTGACTGCAACATCAATGTTTCTATTTGCTTTTTCCTGGAACCGGTTGAAACGGTCATGACTATGCAAAGTGACATGTGAATCGGAGATGTGATACGATCTGGAGTGAGAAAGTGTTCAGGAAGTTGGGAGGGTCGTATGGACGAGCAGGGATTTAGACAGTTCTTGAAAAAGGCTGGCAAAAAAGGGCATGTTATTGATGGGTTGGTGACTCAGGTTGAGGCGTTTGAAACATTTTTGGCTGCCCGATCAGGCATTGAGTTGGACGAAGCGCTGAAAAAGGATGTGCAGGACTATGTAATGTCCATTGATCCCGGGCGGGTCAAGATTCATATTCGAGGGGTCATCCTCTATTTTAAATTCGCTGGAAAACTTGATTTGGCTCATTTTGCTCATGCCTTTCGCGAAGAGGGGACAGCCAGAACGCGTCAGGTTTTTAAGCTCCGCAACTTTCGCGGCGTGGATTTGGAAGCGATTGCCAAACTGGAGAAATCGAGGATTATCAACGTGGAGCACATGCTTGAGGCGGGAAAAACACCGGATAACCGCAAAAAACTCTCAAAACAAACGGGTATCCCTTTAAAAACCATTTTGGAACTGGTGAAACTTTCAGATCTATCACGTTTGGGTGCGATCAAGAGCGTTCGCGCACGATTGTATTACGATGCAGGGTTGGACACCCCGGATAAATTCACAAAGTGGAAAATGGAAGACCTGCGGAAGATGCTGGTCGAATTCGTCGAACGAACAGGTTTTGACGGCATTGCGCCATTGCCAAAGGAATTGAACAATGCCATCGAAGCGGCGAAAAGACTTCCGAGGGCAGTTCAATATTGAACAATGAAAAATTGGCATAGTACCAATGGTCATGAGATGAATCCCCCTTAAGTTCATTGCCAGATCGAACCAAGCCCATATAATGACTGTTATATTTAAAAATAACCAAAGGAGATAAACCATGGCAGTTCTTGAAGCATCCCTCAAACTTAACAAATCTGCAGCAGACATTTTTGCATACATCACCAATCTCGAAAATCAGAAGAAAATGAGTCAGTATATTACCGGTATTGAAGTGGATGGTCCGCTCAAGGTGGGCAGCCGCTACAAGATCATCACCACCGCCAACGGGCACAAGATCGAGACCATGAACGAAGTCGTCGGCTTTGAACAGGATCGTATGTTCAGTGTCAAAACGTTCGCGCCGCCTCCCGCCTCCGACATGGTCAACACCACCATCCTCGAAGCGGATGGCGACGGCACCAAAGTCACCATGAAAATGGATGTGAACCTTGTACCTGCCGGAATGCCCTCCATGCCCGGCATGGAAGACATGATGAAGGGACAGATGATGGGCTTATTAAACGATTCGCTGGCGGCACTGAAGAAGAACGTCGAAGCTTGATCGGTTGGTGAATCCTATTTACAGGGGCGACTCTCGCCGGGTCGCCCCTGTTTTTATTTCCAGTCACATCCAACTTTAATTGACAAGCGGTAGAATTGCCACCATGACCACGCATAAAACCATCTTAATTCTTTTGTTTTTCATTTTTATCTCCGCTTGTTCTTCGAATCAGCCCGCTGACGTTCCAACTCCCACAGAATCGGTCTTTGTGGAATTGCCGGTTACGGATACTCCTGCTTTGCCTACGGAAACACCGCTGCCCACGAACACCCCGGTTCCCACACTGGAACGCGCCAAATATACGCTTAACACCACCATCGACTATGACGCCCACATCGTCAGCGTAGACCAGACCATTCTCTATCCCAATCGAACCGGCAACCAACTCAACGCGCTTGTGATCGCGATCATCCCCAATCTCTGGGATGGAAGTTTTTCCCTTGGCGGGATTACCGTCGATGGGGAACCGCTGACGACCTATTCTCTCAACGGACAGCGCCTCGACCTTTCGCTCGCTTCCATGCTGCCCGCGGGCGGGGTGACCGAGATCAAACTTCAGTACACGCTGACACTGCCCTTTGCCGAGCAGGAAGACCCGAGCGTGTCCCGTCCGCGCATTTATGGCTACACCAGCCGACAGATCAACCTTGTGAACTGGTATCCATTCATCGTGCCGCAGATCAACGGAGAATGGATCTTGCATGACCCGTGGTATTACGGCGAGCATCTCGTCTATGAAGCGGCGGATTACGAGGTCAACCTCAAATTCAGCGACCCTGCCCGGATTCCCGTCGTCGCTGCCAGCGGAGTCCCCGAAGCGTTGCCCGACGGTTCCACCCGTTATGCCATCACTTCCGCGCGGACCTTCGCTCTCGCCGCCAGCCGCGAGTTCCAAACCTCCAGTACACAGGTGGGTGATGTGGCGCTCACCAGCTATTACTTCCCATTCAATGAACGCGGCGGACAAGCTGCCTTGCTGGCATCTGCGCAGGCAGTGCAGGTCTTTGGCGCAAAATATGGACCTTATCCGCACAAAAGCCTCGCCATTGTGATGGGTGACTTTAATGACGGCATGGAGTATTCCGCGTTTTTCTATCTCAGCAAAGATTTCTATAATTTGTACGATGGTACGCCTGCAAATTATTTAACCTTCGTTGCCGCACACGAGACCGCGCATCAATGGTGGTTCGAACTGGTTGCCAGCGATCAAGCGCTGCAACCCTGGTTGGATGAAACCCTTGCCACCTATTCCGAACGCATCTACTACGAAAACACCCATCCAGATATTGTCGGGTGGTGGTGGTCGTATCGCATCGACTTTTACAAGCCGGAGGGCTTTGTCGATATTCCCATTTACGAAGGGCAGGGATTCCGCCCCTACACCAATGCCACCTACTTCCAGGGTGCGCACTTCCTTGAAAAGATCCGTCAACGCATGGGCGACGAAGCCTTCTTTAACTTCCTGCAAACCTACCTCCAAGAAGGACGCGGCAAGATCGTCACTGCGAATGATTTCTTCCGCATTTTGCGCGCCAGCACCGGTGCAGATATTTCCGACCTGATCAATCAATACTTCCGCAGTATCTATCAATGAAAGATAAATCTCCGATCGCGAATTTCAAAGTAGGAATTACGCACTTTCTACTTTCCATCTTCCTCTTCGCCTGTGCTGCGCCTGCGCCTGCCCCCACTCCGCTGCCTTTCGCGCCGTTCATTCTTCCCACGCGTGACCCAAACGCCGCCACGCCCACGCCCTTTCTGCCATCGGAAGCAGATACGCCCGTGCCGACCTTCACCGCATCATTGATTCCCAGCGCGACATCCACCATCACAGCAACGCCAACTGTGACGCTGACCCCGCTTCCTTCTTCACCGACAGCGGATACCTCTGCCCCAACCTCCTCCCCGCCGACAAATTCTTCGCGCCCAAATTACATCCTGCATGTGACACTTGATTTTGCAAACAAGACTCTCAGCGCCGACCAGACCATCCGCTATTACAACCAGACCGGCTCCACCCTCGCAGACCTCGTCCTCTCTGTTCAGCCGAACCTGTACACCAATGCCTTCACCCTCAATTCCATCTCACAAGATGGCGCGGCATTGACCTCCTACTCTCTGAGCGGGCAACGCCTGGCAGTCACGTTGAACCAATCGCTGGCACCCGGTGCCGCCACCACGATCTCGCTCAACTTCAATCTTAAGATCCCTGCCAAAAGCGCCAGCGATGTCTTCGGCTACGACTTCAACCAGATCAATCTCGTGGATTGGTATCCCTTCGTTGTCCCGCACCGCGGCGGGTGGATTTTGCATGATCCCATGCCGTGGGGCGAGCATCTCGTCTATGACGCCTCGGACGTGGAACTGAACATCAAGACCGACCCCGGCGTGACCTTCGCTGTGGGCGCATCGCCCGAATCCAACGGCGAGTGGACGCGTTACCGCATGTATGGCACGCGAACACTGGCTGTATCTGCCAGCGATGAATTCATCGTGGCGGAAACAATGGCAGGCAATGTTGCCATCCGCTCGTATTATTTCAGCGGCTTTAAAAGCGGCGGAGAGGATATGGTGATCTATGCCGGTAAAGCCATTGAGACGTTCTCGGCACAATTCGCACCTTATCCACATCAGACGATTGCCATCGTGCAAACCGACATGGATGACGGCATGGAATACGATGGGCTGGTCTTCCTCTCCACCGATTTTTACAGCCAATACAATGGAACCGCCCGCAGCAACCTGACCACCATCGGCGTGCATGAGATCGCGCATCAATGGTGGTACAGCCTCGTCGGCAGCGACCATGCCCTCGAACCCTGGCTGGACGAAGCCCTTGCCACCTACAGCGAGCGGATATTCTATGAGAATAATTACCCCTCCAACATTAGCTGGTGGTGGCAGTTCCGCGTTAACTACTTCAAGCCCACCGGTTATGTGGATGGTTCGATCTACGACTATGCTTCGTTCCGCGCCTATACCAATGCGGTCTATTTCCGCGGCGCACTCTTCCTTGATGACATGCGCGAACTGATGGGGTATGGCAACTTCTCGAAATTCATTCAAACCTACGCCACACGCTATTCCCACGGTCACGCCACCAGCACAGATTTCTTCGCCCTTGCCCGCGAAACGGTTGCCGTCAACTACAACGGGTTGATCTCGCAATATTTTGCCGGTTCGTATTAGCGTTCAAAAAAGAAACCATGAACAGACCCTACACCTTTATCAACGTCGCCATGACGGCGGATGGAAAAATAGACACCTTCGAACGCAAAGGCGCGGCGATCTCGTCGGCGCGGGATAAACAGCGCGTGGATGAATTGCGTGCCGCGGCGGATGCCGTCCTTGTTGGCGGGAAGACGCTGCTCGAGGAACAGCCAAAGCTCACAGTCAAGAGTGAAGCGCTGCGTGAGGGGCGGATTCAAATGGGGCGTTCACCCAACCCCATTAAGGTGGGTGTTGTAACCGTTGCAGACATCCCAAAAGACTCAGATTTTATTAAGGCTGGCGATACGCGGTTGGTAATATTTACAACATCACAGACGTCCATAACGCAGATTGAGCACTTGCGCGCGCTGGGCGTTGATGTGTACGTGGACCAAACACCACGGGTTGACTTGAACAAGATGATGACCACGTTGAAACAGATCGGTGTGGATCGCTTGATGGTGGAAGGCGGGGGGACGATCAACTTTGAACTCATGCGGCTGGGTCTGGTGGACGAGCTGCTGGTCTATATGGCGCCAATGGTCTTCGGCGGCGCAAATGCTCCAACTCCTGCCGACGGTTTCGGCGTTCCGCGTGAAAAGGTGCTTGCGATGCATCTCACCGACGTGGAGCGCTGGGACGATGGCGGGGTTTTACTGAAATACAAATTTTGAAATTTTGCTGGAGAAGCTATGTCTACATTGATGCATGAAAAAATTCAGGTTCTTCTGGAAGAAGATTGCTGCCACGAATGCGAAGGATATGGAGAGGATAAGATCTGCGTTCATATCGAAGCCATTGCCGAACTGCCCACCCGCTTCGGCGACTTTCACATTGTGGCGTTTTCAAACAACCGCGATCACAAAGAGCATGTTGCCATCATCAAAGGCGATGTGATTGGCGCAGACGACGTGCCGGTGCGCCTGCACTCGGAATGCCTGACGGGCGACGCCATCGGTTCGCTGCGCTGCGACTGCCGCGACCAGCTTGAAGCGGCATTGCAAAAGATCGGCGGCATGGAGTGCGGCATGGTCTTATACCTGCGTCAAGAAGGACGCGGCATTGGGCTGACCAACAAGATCCGCGCCTACACCTTGCAGGATCAAGGGCTCGATACGGTGGAAGCGAATCTTGCGCTTGGTTTCCGCGACGATGAACGTGATTATGCCGTCGCCGCGCACATGATCCATTCGCTCAAGGTCAGCTCCATCAAATTGATGACCAACAACCCCAAGAAGATCGCGCAGCTCGAGCAGCATGGCGTCAAGATCAACGAACGCCTGCCGCACATTTTGCCCACGAACGAACACAATGTTTTCTATCTCAAGACCAAAGCTGCCAAGTCTGGTCACATGCTCGATTTTCACGGCAAGGAACACCTGCCTGAACAAAGCGACCCCGCCATCGTTGAAGGCATGACCGAAGACCAGATCAAGGCGCTTTACGAATGAAGAATGCAGAATGATGAATAAGACGATCGTGATCACCGGGGCAACCGGCGTGTTGGGAAATCTTGTCGCAAAGACCTTTGCGGGCATGGGTCACAATCTGGCTTTGCTCGACATCGACAAAAATAAATTGGATGCCCTCGCCCGCGAATTGAGCCTGCCCCCAGAGCGACTCTACACCGGAACCGTGAACCTGCTCGATGGGGCAGCGCTTCAAGACTCCGCCGCAGCGATTCTTTCCAAATTTGGCGGTGTCCACGCCTTGTTCCACCTCGTCGGCGGCTGGGTTGGCGGAAAGACCTTCATCGAAACGCCTGCCGATGACTTGGAATTTATGCTGAACCAGCATGTCCGCACGACCTTCAACTTGTTCAAATCCTTCGAGGAGCCGCTCTCGAAGAACGATTGGGGACGGGTGATCATCATCTCCGCCTCCACCGTGCCGAATCCGCCCGGCAAATCAGCGGTGTACACGGCTGCCAAAGCTGCGCAGGAGAACCTGGTGCTTTCCCTCGCCGCCGAGTTGAAAGATGCGAAAGTGACGGCAAACATCATTCACGTCCGCGCCATCGAAGTGGATGCCTCCCGCAAGGGAACCGGCACCACCCCCGATGTGATCGTCGCCACGATGGAGTATCTGTTCTCAGATGCTGCGAGCAAGGTGAATGGAGCGAGAATTCCGTTATACTAGGCGGAATGCAACGCAAACTCATCCCAACCAACAACATAAAATTAATGACCATGACCGCCGGACCGGAAAACGGGACGCCGGTCATTTTGTTACACGGCTTCCCCGAATTCCACTACGGCTGGCGCAAACAGATCCCTGCGTTGGTCGAAGCGGGGTTTCACGTCATCGTTCCCGACCAGCGTGGGTACAACCTCTCGGATAAGCCAAAAGGGGTTTCCTCCTACAAATTGGACATACTCGCGAAAGACATTATCGGCTTACTCGACCATTTTGGGATCGAAAAAGCCCGGGTGGTTGGGCACGATTGGGGCGCGGTCGTGGCGTGGACGCTGGCATTGGAAAACCCAAGCCGCCTGGAAAAACTTGCCATCCTGAATGTCCCACATCCCGATGTGATGACGCGCTTTATCCTGAAAAACCCCGAACAGCGCAAAAAATCCTGGTATGTGTTCTTCTTTCAAATCCCCTTTTTCGTGGAATGGGTGTTGAGCCGCAGCGACTACCGCAACATGGCGCGGATGCTGGTCGGTTCTGGTCGCAAGAGCACCTTCAGCCGAAGCGACATCGAAGAATACCGCAAGGCATGGTCGCAGCCGGGCGCGTTGACCGCAATGCTGAACTGGTATCGCAGCATATTCAGGAATAGTGTCAAATATGTGTTTCGTGGGCAGGTGCCTGCGCGACGGGTGAAGGTTCCAACGCTGATCCTGTGGGGCAGGAACGATGTGGCGCTTAGCCATGAAATGGTGCAACCGTCGCTGGACCTGTGCAATATGGGCAGGTCAGTCATGTTCGAGAAAGCCACGCATTGGGTTCAGCACGACGAAGCCGAGGCGGTCAACAAACATCTGATCGAGTTCCTGAGATAACCCATGCCGATACTTGCGCTTGTCCTGCTGTTTTTGTCCGCTGCAATGCATGCCTTGTGGAATTTCCTACTTAAGAGCGCGGAGGAGAAATACGTTGCCATGGGCTGGCAGACCATTTTGAGCGGGGCGCTGGCGCTGGGGATTCTGTTCTACTCCGGGTTGCCGCCGCGTGAGATGTGGCTGTTCGCGATCATCAGTATGTTGCTCGAAGCGATCTACTTTATCCTGCTTTGCATAGCCTACAGCGATCATGATTTTTCGCTGATCTATCCCATTGCGCGTGGAGCGGCTCCCGCTTTGCTGGTCATTTGGACGGCGATCTTCCTGCAGGAGCAATTGACCGTGGGCGGGTACATCGGTCTCGCCATGATCACGGTGGGGATGATGGTCATCGGCGCGACGGCATTGCTGCAAAGCAAAGGCGAAAGGATCCATCTGAAAGGGGTGCTCACCGCGCTGACGGTGGCGCTGATCATTTCGTTGTATACCTTCATCGACGGGAAAGCCGTCAAAAGTGGACCGGCGCTGCCGTATGGTTTGTCGATGTTCGTGATGGTTCCGTTCGTGACCACGCCGTACATCGCCTATCACTATGGGTTGGATTCTTTTTCACGAGTGTGGAAAAAGAACCGTAACTACCTGCTGGTCGGCGGTGTGCTGGGATTGATCGCCTACATGCTGGCGCTGTTCGCCTATACCTTTGCGCCGCTCAGTTACTCGGGTGCGATCCGCGAGGTCAGCGCGGTGATCGGGGCGTTTTTAGGCTGGCGCTTCCTCAAGGAACAGATGGGCGGTGTGCGTGTCGTCGGTTCTGTGATCGTGTTTACCGGGGTGATGGTGATCGCAATATTTGGCTGACCCTATGACATTAAATAGCAATCCCCAAGGTGAGGGGGGCACCCTGGGGATTGCTAATTGATATTTTACCAGAATCGCTGTGCAATGCAAGAGTTAACCTTGAATTTTTTATGAGGTGGTTTCCATGCCAGAGCAAGTTTTTCCCGAACCGACCGTGGGGGTTTTCATTTTCAGCCCGGCAGGCGAGGTGCTGTTGTTAAAGAGCCATAAATGGCCCGGCAGGTATGTTGTGCCGGGTGGGCATGTGGAGCTGGGCGAGCGCCTGGAAGAGGCGGCGATCCGCGAGGCGAAGGAGGAAACCGGGTTGGATATTTATGACCTGACGTTCGTCATGTTCCAGGAGTTCATCCGCGACCCGGCGTTTTGGAAACCCCGGCATTTCATCTTCTTTGACTATGCCTGCCGGACGGATTCGCTCGAAGTGACGCTGAATGACGAGGCACAGGAATATGTCTGGGTCCAGCCGGAAGCGGCTCTTCATCTGCCGCTGGATGTATACACGCGCAACTCCATCGAGCGCATCCTTGCGGGAAGGATGTCATAATTTTCAACCAGTTTACAGTTACAAAAAACAGTTGCATCCCGTCTTAAAAGTGGGTAAGATTGGGTTGCCATGAGAAACATTCTGGCACTAGGTTTTCTTTTCATTCTTGGAGCAGGTTAACCAGCCTGATGGGTGCAAGCGTACCTGTCAGGCTTTTTTATTTCACCTTAAGGAGTAAAAATGCAAACACCCTGGGAGTATCGGTTCGCGCACCGCATGCAAAGAATGGGAAGTTCGGTCATTCGGGAACTGCTGAAACTGACCGAGCAGCCGGATATTATTTCCTTTGCCGGTGGGTTGCCCGCGCCGGAAGTATTTCCGCTCAAGGAATTTCAAGAGGCATGCAACCGTGTTCTGGTGGATCACGGCGCGCAGGCTTTGCAATACAGCACCACGGAGGGGTATCGCCCGCTGCGGGAGATGATCGCCCGCCATACAGAGCGGTACAGCGTGCATGTGTCTCCGGAAAACATCCTGATCACGTCCGGTTCACAGCAGGCGTTGGATTTCATCGGCAGGTTGTTCATCAACCGCGGTGATTACATCGTGGTTGAATCGCCGACTTACCTCGGCGCGTTGCAGGCGTGGAACGCCTACGGGGCGCAGTACATCTCCGTCCGCGCGGATGAGCATGGCATGATCGTGGATGAACTGGAAGCCGCGCTTCGCATCGGACCGAAGTTTATCTACATCCTCCCGAATTTTCAGAACCCGTCGGGCTCGACCCTCAGCCTCGACCGCCGTAAAAAATTGGTGGAACTCGCCGACAAATACGGTGTGCCGATTGTCGAGGATGATCCGTACGGTCAGCTGCGCTACGATGGGGAGCACATCCCTTCAGTGGTCATGCTGGATAGTCAGTACCGCAACGATAACGACGGCGAATACTCGGGCAATGTCATTTACCTGAGCACCTTCTCGAAATTGCTTGCACCGGGTCTGCGCCTGGCGTGGGTGATCGCACCGCCGAACGTCATCCAAAAACTGGTGATGACCAAACAAGCCGCCGATCTGCATACCTCCTCGTTCAACCAGCAGGTGGCGTACGAAGTCGGCAAGGGCGGCTTCCTCGATGAGCATGTCAAGGTCATCCGCGCCACGTATAAGGAACGCCGCGATGTGATGCTCGAAATGATGGATGAAATGTTCCCACCTGAAATGCGCTGGACCAAACCCGCTGGCGGCATGTTCCTGTGGGGCATGATGCCCGAAGGCGTGGATGCAGCCGAGGTCTTGAAGATCGCCGTCGAACGAAAAGTGGCATTTGTGCCGGGTTCGGCGTTCCACCCGAATGGCGGCGGACAGAACACCATGCGCATCAATTTCTCCTACTCTTCGCCGGATACCATCCGTGAAGGCATTACCAGAATGGGGAGCACGTTGAAAGAAGTGTTCAAGAAGAACGGGTTTCATAAAAAATAAAACGTAATACGGAATCAAAAAAGACTTGCCCGGGTGGCAAGTCTTTTTTGATTATCGTTTACGGTCTATTCTTCCACATACGGCACATAATCGGCACGGGCAATCCCCTGCTGGATCGCCGTCTCTGCCACCACACGCGCCACGGCATGATGCACTTTTTTATCGAGCGGGTTGGGCACCAGTTCGCCGGGCGGGGTCATCTCGGCGATCTTCATTGCTGCCGCCAGCAGCATTTCATGCGTGATCGTGGGGGCGTTCGCATCCACAGCGCCGCGGAAAATGCCGGGGAACCCCAGCACGTTGTTGACCGACTTGCCGTCCGCTGCGAATGCCGCACCGTGTTCCATTGCCACATCTGGGTCGATCTCCGAATTGGGGTTCGAGAGCGCCAGAATGACCTGTCCCTTGCGCACCATCTCCGGCTTGATCAGGTTCGGCGCGCCCGTGGTTGCTACCACGATGTCACACATCTCCATGATCTCTTTCAAATTGGATTTGATGCCGCCGATCTTTTCAAAGCGATTCAACGCCTCGGGACTCAGGTCTGCGCCATAGACCGGATTCCCCGTCAAACGCATCAACATCTGACCGATGGCATGTCCTGCAGCCCCAAGCCCGATCTGCCCGATGACGGCTTTGTTCAGATCCTTCCCTGTTTCGCGCGTGGCGACCATCAATGCCGCCGTGGTGACGACCGCCGTGCCATGCTGGTCGTCGTGCAGCACGGGAATATCGAGCATGGCTTGCAGGCGTTCTTCGATCTCGAAACAACGCGGCGCGGAAATATCCTCCAGTTGTATGGCGGCAAACGTCGGTGCGATGGCAGCCACCGTGTTGACGATCTCGTCGGTGTCCTTGGTATTCAGCAGAATTGGGATGCCTGAAAGCCCCACCAGCGTTTCCATCAGCATGGCTTTGCCTTCCATCACAGGCATGCCTGCCAGCGGACCGATGTCACCCAAGCCCAGCACCGCTGTCCCATCGGTGACGATGGCGACCATGTGACTGATGCTTGTGTACAGCCTCGCCTGCGAGGGGTCTTTGGCGATGCGCATGCAAACCTCCGCCACGCCGGGGGTGTAGACCCTCCGCAAGGTGGCGAGTGACTCGATCGGGTAGCGCGAACGAATGGCGATCTTGCCTTTTTGATGCAGTTCCAGTACCTCGTCTCGCACCTCGATGACCTTGGTGTCTTCGCTTTCCCGCATGGCGTTGAGCACATCATGCAACATATCTTCGTTTTCAAGCGAGACGGTGATATCGCGCACCGTGTGGCGCGAGGTCTCGGTCAATAGGACGATGCTGCCGATGCTGCCGCCCGCTTCGGCGATGGCGGTCAATAGTTTTGCCAGCACGCCCTTCTTTTGTGAGTTGCGTACCCGCACAATGCGGATGATCTTCCGTTCCCAAGCCATGAGAGTCTCCTTGTGCCCGAACAATTTGAAAGTGGAGGGTTAAAAGCGGTTGACATTCATCGCTTTAACCCTGTATCTAAATAGACCTCTTGTGAAAGCCTCAAAAATTGAAAAGGACTCCGAAAGTTCGACTTTCGGAAACTCCACCTGAAGTAGAACTTCAGGATTCCGAACTACTTATGCAAGAGGTCTAATGTTGTTTGGGTACTTGTTTGATCCTTACTATTTTAACGCGAATGCCGCGAATACGATTCGCGGCATTCCTTTTGTGAAGGTTTTGGAAGGCGGTTAATTCAGCAAGTCTGGCAGTTCGGTAAAGGATTGGATGACGGCACACCCGGCATCGGGGAAGAGGCGGCTTGGGTCGTAGAGAACCGGTACAAGTCCGGCGCGATGCGACCCGACGATGTCGGCAAAATAATTGTCGCCGACGTATATCGTCTCCGTGGCGGATGTCCCTGCCCGTTTGAGGGCTTCTTCAAAAATGCGCGGCTGCGGTTTGAAAGAGCCGACTTCTCCAGCTGCCAGTGAAAAGTGGAAGAACGAGTCGAGGTTGAGGTTTTTCAATTCCTCATGCACGGGCTCATCGCGGTTGGTGACGATGCCGAGCACATAGCCTGCCTCTTTGAGTTTTGCGAGGATGAAAGGCGCTTCTTCGGGGATGTAGACTTCGGGTTTGTAATGCTCGTCCATGTGTGCGGATACGGCGGGAGCCAGTTCGCTGGCGCGTGCTTCGCGCAGTCCGAGCGCCACCATGCGCCGTTTGGAGTAATTGACCCAGAAGCCTTTGCGGTCGTCTTTGAAGGCGGCTGCATCCTGCTGGATCTCAAGGGAGTGTGCAAAGTAAAAATGCTCCCAATGCGCGGCGCGGATTTTTTCCTCTTCGGTACAGTGTATGCCGATGCTTTTGAGATAGTCCAAAAAAACTTCGTCACCAGTTGGAATGTGGTGACGAAGCGTGCCGTCCAGGTCGAAGAGAACTGCTTTGATTCTGTTTTGGGTCATTTATCCACCGATGTGCGACATTTCCACTTTGGGGAGCGGGATGGTGTTTTCAGAGCGGATCTCCGAATAGCGGTCGGCGCGTTTGCTCCAGACCTTTTCGATCTCGGCTGCGAGCTCTTCATCTGTTGCGCCGCTGCGCAGCATGGACTTGAAATCATGTCCTTTGATGGCGAACAGGCAGGTGTACAGCTTTCCTTCGGCAGAAAGGCGTGCGCGGTTGCAATCGCGGCAGAATGCCTGCGTGACCGATGCGATCACACCGACCTCGCCGCCGCCATCCTTGTAACGCCAGCGTTCTGCCACTTCGCCGCGATAATTTGGGTCGGCGGGTTCAAGCGGCATGTCGGCGTTGATGGTTTGGATGATCTCTTTGGCAGAGACGACATCGTCCATGCGCCAGCCGTTGGTGCTGCCGACATCCATGAATTCAATGAAGCGCAGGATGTAGCCCTTCTCACGGAAGAAGCGTGCCATCGGCAGGATGCTGCTCTCGTTCAACCCGCGCTTGACCACCATATTGACCTTGATCGGCGCGAGTCCGGCGGCTGCGGCGGCGTCCATGCCTTCGAGGACTTTTTCCACGGGGAAGTCCACATCGTTCATTGCTTTGAAGACATTGTTGTCGAGCGAGTCCAGGCTGACGGTCACCCGGTTCAGCCCGGCATCCTTGAGGTCCTGTGCGAAGCGCGGCAATAGCGACCCGTTGGTGGTCATTGTCAGGTCAAGGTCGGGGATTCCCGACAGCATGCGTACCAGGTCGGGCAGGTCTTTGCGCACCAGCGGCTCGCCGCCTGTCAGCCGGATCTTTTTCACGCCGAACGAGGTGAAAATTCGCGCCAGGCGTGTGATCTCTTCGTAGGTTAGTATTTGTTCATGGTGCAGAAATTTGAAATTCGACCCAAAGGTTTCCTTGGGCATGCAATAGACACAACGGAAGTTACAACGGTCGGTGACGGAAACGCGCAGATCGCGCAGGGGACGGTTGAGGGTATCAAGCAGGGACATGGGATGCTCCGCATTCTAAAATTCATGCAAACGTTCAAGACACGGGTAGTACATTGGTAAGGGGGCATTATAACAACTTTATAAGTGCAGTGTGGATTTTGATTGACGGGCGGTATCAGCCGTGCTATGATGAAAAATCATTGCATTTTCTTGTTTCTGAGGAGCATTTATGAGTTTTGAATTCATTCTGCGTATTATTGGCATGATCGTTCTGGCGGTTTCCGGTGGATTATGGGGATTTCAGATCTCAAGGTTCGTGCCTGAAGATGCCGTTCGCACCACACTGGTATTCAGCCTGGTCGGTGCCCTCACAGGGTTGATCCTCACCCCGTACTTCACCACCCGTCCTGCCCGCGCCATTCGTGCCATGTTGGGACGCATGTCTGCGGAAAGCTTGTTTGCCGGGCTGACCGGACTCATCGTCGGTTTGTTGATCGCCGCCCTGCTCGCTTTTCCGCTTTCCATGCTGCCTGCGCCATTCAGCCAGATCCTGCCTTTTATTGGCGTGATGGTCTTCTCCTATTTTGGAGTTGCTCTCTTCGTCATGCGGCAGGGTGACATTATGGGGTTGGTCAGCGCCATGAGTGGACGTACCGAAGGCGGCGGTTCCACTTCGTGGACGAATCTCAACCGCACCATTTTGCTTGATACCAGCGTCATCATCGACGGACGTGTGGCAGACATTGCCAAGACGGGCTTCCTGCCCGGTACGTTGCTCATTCCGCGTTTTGTGCTGAACGAACTCCAATACATCGCCGACTCACCGGATGGCATCCGCCGTCAACGCGGACGACGCGGGATGGAAGTCCTCGCCGAATTGCAGAAACTGCCCAACGTCCTCGTCCGCATTTCGGATATCAACGTGGAAGGCGTGCGTGAAGTGGACGATAAACTTGTGGTGCTTGGCAAACAGCTCAAAAGCCCGGTGCTCACCAATGATTACAATCTCAATCGCGTTGCCGAACTGCAAGGCGTGACCGTGCTCAACATCAACGAATTGGCGAATGCGGTCAAGTCGGTCGTCCTGCCGGGGGAAGCGCTGCGCATCAACATCATGCAGGAGGGCAAGGAACACGGTCAGGGTGTGGGCTACATGGACGACGGTACGATGGTCGTGGTCGAAAATGGACGCGAATACATCGGCGAATACATGGAAGTCAACATCACAAAAGTGCTTCAAACCGCGGCAGGTCGCATGATCTTCGGTCGTGTAGATGAAGACAATGGTCGCAAGGGCAGGAAGTAACGCTCAGTGACAAGTGAACAGGGCGCATGATGCGTCCTGTTTTTTATCCCTTCGCCTGTATGCGTCTGTGGTTACAGAGTATCGCACATGGTTTTCAACAAAATATTCCCATAATTATGAGACAAGCGATAAAATAGAAACATGCTCAAAATTTACAATACACTCTCTCGCAAAACTGAAGAATTCCAGACCCTTGAACCCGGTGTTGTCAAGATGTACGTCTGCGGTGTCACGGTCTATAACGACGCACACGTTGGTCATGCCATGTCTGCCATCGTGTTCGACATCATCCGCAGGTATCTCGAATATCGCGGATACAGCGTCAAGCATGTGATGAACTACACCGACGTGGACGACAAGATCATCAACCGCGCCAACGCGCTCGGCGAAGATCCGCTCAAACTTTCAGCGCGTTACATCGCCGATTATGCCGCCGATCTGAAAAGCCTGAACGTGCTGCCCGCCACGTCCAACCCGCAGGTCAGCACCACCATGCCGCTCATCATCCAATTTATCGAAGGGCTGATTCAAAAGGGTCACGCCTACGCTGCGGAAAATGGCGATGTCTATTTCCGCGTCACCAGCGACGATGATTACGGGCGTCTTTCCGGGCGCAAACTGGATGACATGCAGGCAGGCGCGCGCATCGAAGTCGGTGAACAAAAAGAACACCCAATGGACTTCGCGCTCTGGAAAGCCGCCAAACCCGGTGAAATCTCATGGGAGAGCCCCTGGGGTAAGGGTCGCCCCGGCTGGCATATTGAATGCTCCGCCATGAACCTCGCCGAACTCGGTGAGCAGATTGACATTCACGGCGGCGGCAACGATTTGATCTTCCCGCATCACGAAAACGAGATCGCGCAAAGCGAGTGCTACACTGGCAAGGAGTTTTCCCGCTATTGGATCCACAACGGGATGCTGCAACTCGGCGGCGAAAAAATGTCCAAGAGTCTTGGCAACATCGTCAGCATCAAGGAATTTCTCTCGAAGCGTTCCTCCGATGTCATGCGCATGCTGGTCTTGAATGGGACCTACCGCGCCCCACTGATGTTCAATGACGAAACATTGGATGCTGCCGAACGGAACGTCGAGCGCCTCAAGTCCGCGCTCAAGCCTGCTTCCGCCTCTGCAAGCGGACTCACCGCCGAAGCCGCTTCTGCACTTTCCGCTTCCATCGAGTCGGCGGGTGGCAACTTCACCGAAGCCATGGACAATGACTTCAACACCGCCGGAGCCATCGCCGCGTTGTTTGAAATTTCCAAGTCCATCAACACCGCCCGCGATAACGGTGCGACTGCAGACCAGCTCAAACCTGCACAGGAAACCTTCAAGCAACTTGCTGGTGTGCTTGGCTTGACCCTCGAAGAGAAAAAAGGCTCCAGCGAAGACGAAGCCCAAGTGGAAGCCCTCATCGTCGAACGCACACAGGCGCGTAAAGACAAAAACTGGAAACGCTCCGACGAGATCCGCGACCAGTTAAAAGCGATGGGCGTCACCATCGAAGATGGCAAGGATGGCACGACCTGGAAATGGGGATGAGCGGGTCTTCGGTTTAATGGTTTTATCGTTGAGCATTGGAACTTCCGGGAATGATTTTCCGGAAGTTTTTATTCCAAGTAAAATTCGAACATGACTCAAACCGACCTCTTCCCTCCTTCCGATTTCGACCCGTGGGCAAAGACGTACGATGACGATGTCCGCCAGCAGAGTGTGTTCCCGTTCGATGGGTATGCGCGGGTGCTGGAAATCGTTGTCAACCTGGCGGAGCCGCGCGGCGGCATGTCTGTTTTGGATCTTGGAACCGGAACCGGCAACCTTGCGGTGATGTTCGCCGAACGCGGCTGTGACTTGTGGTGTACCGATTTCTCCGAAGCCATGCTGGCAAAAGCCCGCGAGAAAGTTCCGCAGGCGCATTTTGTCCTTGCTGACCTGCGCGCAGATTGGTCTCCCGAACTGGACCGCCGATTTGACCGCATCGTTTCGGCGTATGTGTTTCACCACCTCGAACTCGACGAGAAAGTGCGCGTGTGCAGGGAACTGGTGACCCAGCGTCTCGATCCGAACGGGGCGCTCATCATCGGTGACTTGTCCTTCCCCAATAAGGCGGAGATGGATAGATTCGCCAAATCGGTCGGAGACTTGTGGGATGAAGAATTTTATTGGCTGGCAGACGAATCGATTCCCGCACTGGAAGCCGCCGGGTTGACCGTTTCGTATCAACAGATTTCTGCTTGTGCGGGAGTGTACCGGCTCAGGTAAAATCAAGGTGTTATGAAAGAATTCATCTATTCCCGCAACGCCGTGTACGAAGCCATCGTAGCCAAACGCAGGCAAATTTTTTCGATTGAGATCGCCGAAGGCGCACAGGAAAAAGGCAAACTGGCAGAGATCGTAAAACTTGCCGGGCAGCGAAAGATCAAGGTTAACCGTGTCCCGCGTGGACGGCTGGACAAGATCCACCAGAACCATCAAGGGGTGATCGCCGAGGTCAGCGGGTATCCGTATGCCGATGTGACCGATATTCTCGAGCATGCCAAAGACGAATCGCCCTTCGTTCTTCTCCTCGATTCGCTGCAAGACCCACAGAATTTTGGCACATTGATTCGCACTGCCGAAGCGGTTGGTGTGCATGGCATCATCATCCCTTTGGCACGGTCTGTGGAGGTTACACCTGCAGCGGTGAATGCGTCATCCGGCGCGAGCGAGCACATGTTGATCGCCAAGTCGAATCTCTCGCAGGCGATGGAAACGCTTCGAGATGCAGACATCTGGCTGGTAGGGTTGGACCAAGCCGGGGCGGAGGTCGAAGCGAATTCCCGTCATCTTAAAGGCGCACTGGGACTCGTCGTTGGCTCCGAGGGTGAAGGCATCCATGAATTGACGCGCAAGAAGTGTGATATTGTGTTGAAACTGCCCATGAAAGGGCAGATCGAATCATTGAATGCCGCCGTGGCGGGGTCGGTGGCGTTGTATTTGGCGTATTTGAATCGCAAGTAAGGGCTGGGTTACCCCACCCCTATACAAACGGAGAACATCATGCCTCAAGGTACCTATCATTTTCCAAAAGGATTTTTGTGGGGGACGGCGACAGCGTCGCATCAGGTGGAGGGCAGCAACACCAATAACAATTGGTACAAGTGGGAGGAGGAGGGGCACACCGTCCATAAATCCGGGCTGGCTGCCGATTGGTGGGGCGGACGCTGGCGCGAGGATTTTGACCGCGCTGTCGAAACCGGTCAGAACGCGCATCGGTTTTCGCTGGAATGGAGCCGCATTCAGCCGACGCCTGACCGTTGGGATGAAGATGCGATTGAAAAGTACCGCCTCATGCTGCGCGGATTGCGTGACCGCAACATGACGGCGTTGGTGACGCTGCATCATTTCACCGACCCGCTTTGGGTCACGGAAAGAGGCGCATGGGAGACAGAAGAGATCGTGCCTTTGTTCGAGAAATACGTCCGCAAGGTGGTGGATGCATTAAAGGAATACACCAACCTGTGGGTGACGATCAATGAGCCGAACGTGTACGCCCTGAGCGGATACGGCATCGGCGCTTTTCCGCCCGGCAAAAAAGACCTGAAACTTTCGATGCGTGTGCTGGCAAATATGCTGCGCGGACATGCCGCCGCTTATCGCGCCATCCATGAGTTGCAGCCCGAAGCGCGTGTGGGCTATGCCTTGCATTACCGCCCAATGGTGCCGCGCACGGGTTGGTCTCCATTGGATCGGCTGATGCGTAACATCCGTTACAGCGGGGTGAACATGGGGTTTCCCTCTGCCATTTCCGACGGCGTGATGAGATCGCCGTTGGGGAATATCAACATCCCCGAAGCCAAAGGTACGCAGGATTATCTTGGTTTGAACTATTACTCGGTGGATACGGTCTGGTTTGACCTTGCCAAAGCGGGTGAGATGTTCTCGAATAGCGGCTATCCCAAGGGGGCAGACATGAGTGACACGGGTATGATCGCCAACCTGCCCGAAGGTATCTTCGACTCCATCAAGTGGATCACACGCACCTACCCGAATTTACCGATCATCATTACTGAGAACGGCGTGGAGGATTTCGACGACCACATGCGTCCGCGGTATCTGGCGCAGCATTTGCATCAGGTCTGGCGGGCGGTCAATTTCAACTGGCTCGTGAAGGGATATTTCCACTGGTCACTGGTGGATAATTTCGAGTGGGAACGTGGTTGGACGCAACGCTTCGGGTTGTGGGGGCTGGATATCGATACCCAGAAACGCATCCGCCGCCCCTCTGTGGACCTGTATGCGGAGATCTGCAAAGAGAACGGAATCTCATCTGACATGGTGCAGAAGTATTGCCCCGAAGTGTTCGGGAAGATTTTCCCCTCGTAGTAATGCCAGGGCGGGTTGAAAACCCGCCCTGTTCTCTATAAAGTCAATTTTTCACCGTGATCGCGCAGCCATATGCGGTGAGCTTTGTACTCCGGGCAGAGTCTCTCTACCGCCTGCCAGAATCGCTGTGAATGATCTTTCACCCGTAAATGCACCAGTTCATGAATGACAACGTAGTCGATCACATCCAGCGGAGCCATGACCAGTCGCCAGGTGAAGTTGATCGTCCCGTTTGTGCTGCATGAGCCCCAGCGGGTTTTCGCCGAGTTCACTTTGACCTGTTTGGGGGAAAAGCCATGCAGGGTGGCGTAATAAGTTACCCGTTCGGTGAAAATCGTCAACGCCTGAGATCTGTACCATTGGGTAAATACCGCTTCTCCACGCGGACGCGCAGAAGCCTTCAGCGTGAATCCACTGTCGAAGTGCAGGGTCTGCCGCTGATGGGGGATGAGGCGGAGTTCGTAATCTTTCCCCAAAAATAAGAAGGTTTCCCCATCCGCGAATTCCTTCTTCGGAACCGTGACGATGGCTTTCAACTTTTCGCGGGAGCGTTCGATCCAATCCGCTTTTTCGTGGATGAAATTCTGGATGTCGCGCATGGCTGCCCGCTTCGGGGCGCGGACCGTGAGGCTGCCATCCCGTTCGAGGATCAGGGCGACGGTGCGGCGGTTGCTGCGGATGAGTGTGTCGATTTGGATTGGCATGTGACGGTGGATTTAACCACAGAAACATTGTGCCGGGTGTTGGGGGAAATTGCCTATTGACGGACTCCTTTCAAATATGTAAACTCATTCCAACCGCAAGACAGAGACATGGAGGATCGAGAACGGTATGGCAAAAAAGTCATCCACCGTAGGCAAGGCTGTTAAAAAGGACCGCCAACGACCGAACGCCGAGAAAGAGAAGCGGTCTGTCGTTGGTGGTTCTTCGTTAAAAGCCAGGACGCCTCGTTCGAAATCAAAGCCGGACTCGATGGATTTGGCACTCGAGAACGCGCGTCTCTTCGACGAGACCCAGCGCCTCTTCAAAGCCGAGCAGGAACGCGTTGCCGAGTTGCAGATCATCAACTCCATCCAGCAGGGCCTCGCCGCCGAGTTGGACTTCCAAGCCATTATCGATCTGGTCGGCGATAAGTTGAGTGAAGTGCTTAACACGGGTGACCTTGGCATTCAATGGTATGACGAAAAAGCCAATCTTATCCACTATCTTTACGTCTTTGAAAAAGGCGAGCGATTATCAATTCTGCCAATACCACCCACTCCTGGCGGACAATTTGAAACCATGCGAAAGACCCGCCAGCCAATCGTTTGGAATACCCCAGCAGATTTCGTTGCCACTTTAGTCCCTGGCACAGAACAAAGTAAATCGCTGGTCGCAATCCCCATTATTAGCAGTGACCGTGTGCTTGGTACGATTAGCATCGAAAACTACGAGCGCGAAAACGCCTACGGCGAATCCGAAGTCCGCCTGTTGACCACCATCGCCGCCTCGTTGGGAACCGCGCTCGAGAACGCGCGTCTCTTTGACGAGACCCAGCGCCTGCTCAAGATCACCGAAGAACGCAATGCGGAACTTGCCATCATCAACAGCGTGCAAGCTGCGCTCGCCGCCGAACTCAACATTCAGGGAATCTACGATGCCGTCGGCGACAAGATTCGCGAGATCTTCCACAATGCAGATGTGGGCATCCGTATCTATGACCCGCAGACAACTCTCATGCACTATCCATATACGTACGAGTTTGGAGAACGCGTCAGCATCCCGTCAAGACCTCATCAGGACATCGGCTTTGGCGGACATGTGATTCGCACCCGTGAGACTCTGGTCATCAACGAAAACGTGGATGAAGAGTCGCAGAAATACGGTAGTTTTGTATTGGATGATACCGCCGCATCCAAATCTGAATTGTTCGTACCATTGATCGTGGGTGAACAGGCGCGCGGCTTGATCAACCTGAGCGACTACCAACGCGAACACGCCTTCAGTGAAAGCGACGTGCGTCTGCTGCAAACGCTCGCCAACAGCATGAGCGTGGCGCTCGAGAACGCGCGTCTCTTTGACGAGACCCAGCGTCTGCTCAAGATCACCGAAGAGCGCAACGCCGAACTCGCCATCATCAACAGCGTGCAAGCCGCGCTCGCCGCCGAACTCAATATTCAGGGAATCTATGATGCCGTCGGCGACAAGATCCGCGAGATATTCAAAAACAAAGATGTCGGCATCCGTATCTATGACCCGCAGACGAATATGCTTCATTATCCTTATATCTATGAACAAGGTGAGCGGCTTACGCTTGATAGTCAACCGCTTGAAGATAAAGGTTTTTCTGCATATGTCATTCGCACACGCGAGACGGTGATCATCAATGAGAATTTGGAAGAGGAAGAAAAGAAATACGACAGTTACACTCTTCCTGGCACAGCGTCTGAAAAAGCGTTGGTCTTTGTGCCGCTGGTGGTCGGCGACCAAGCCCGCGGCATGATTAACTTGATGAGTTTTGAAGAAAATGCCTTTAGCGAATCGGACGTGCGCCTGTTGACGACCCTTGCCAACTCGATGAGCGTGGCGCTCGAGAACGCGCGTCTCTTCGACGAGACCCAGCGTCTGCTCAAGATCACCGAAGACCGCGCCGCGGAACTTGCCATTATCAACAGCGTCAGTGAAGGCTTGGTACGTGAACTCGATTTTCAAGCCATCATTGACCTGGTCGGTGAAAAGATACGGCAGGACTTCAAAGTCGAAGATATGTACATTGCCATGTACGATGAAGCCAATAATCTCCTATCCACCCCCTATTACATCGAACATGGTGACCGATACCCCATCGAGCCGATGACACTTAGACCTGGGTATGCCGGTTGGACGATCCAGAATCGCACCACACTGGTCATCAACGAGAATATCGACCAGCGCAAACTTGAAATGGGTATGGATGCAACCATCTTGATCGGCGATACTGACCAAGAAGAGGATCTAACCCAAAGCGTGGTCTGTGCGCCCATTTGGTCAACGGGCAAGGTCATCGGTGTTATCACACTTTACTCGAATGAGCCAAATGCATTCCCTGAATCAAGTGTCAGCCTGCTCACGACCTTGTCTGCCAATTTAGGTGTGGCATTGCAGAATGCCCGTCTGTTTGATGAAACCCAGCGCCTCCTCAAAGAGACCGAGGAGCGCGCCGCGGAACTCTCTGCCATCAGCACGGTGACGCAGGCTTTAGTGGCAGAAACAGATCTGGATAACATGATCCAGCTCATCGGGAGTCAGATGCGCGATACCTTCAATGCCGATATTGCCTATCTGGCATTGCTCGATCCGCAGACGAACATGATCCAATTCCCCTATCAATATGGCGACAAGATCGACCCCATCCCGTTTGGTGAGGGGATGAGCAGCCGCATCATCCGCGACGGGCAGCCGCTGATCTTCAACCGCAACATTGAAGAGGAAAGCACCGCGCTTGGGATTCGCCGTCAGGGGCGGAGGGCGCTCTCATATCTCGGTGTGCCGATCAAAGCCGGGCGCGAAACCATTGGCGTGTTGAGTGTGCAAAGTACTCAAAAAGAGAACATGTTTGACGAAGACTCGCTGCGCCTGCTTTCGACTGTGGCTGCCAATGCGGGATCTGCCATCAAGACCGCGCGTTTGCATGCTGAAACCCAGCGTCGCGCCAGAGAGATGGCAACCCTTGCCGATGTAGGGCGGGATATTTCCTCCAGCTTGGATGCTGCCACTGTATTGGAAAGCATTGCAACCCATGCCAAAGACCTGTTGAGCGGTGACCTGAGCGCGCTCTTTCTACCGGAAGAGGGAGGCAGGGTCTTCCGCGCCATTGCCGCGGTGGGGCTGGAAGCCGAGGAACTCCGAAACGATACCATTACACTTGGGGAAGGCTTGTTGGGTAGTATTGCCGTTACGAAAAAAGCGGAAATTGTCAACGATACCAACAATGACCCAAGGGCTGTGGCGATTGCTGGAACCGAATCCACGCCAGATGAACACATGCTGGCGATTCCGCTGCTCGCCAATGATGAACTCAAAGGACTTATGGCAGTCTGGCGGCACGGGACCGACAACCTCTTCACCGAAGCCGAAATGGAGTTTATGAACAACCTGGCGCGGCAGGCGGTCATTGCCATTCAAAACACGCAGTTGTTCAACGAGATGCAGAACCTGCTGATGCAAACCGAGCAGCGCGCTGCCGAACTCTCCATCCTCAATAGTGTGGGCGAATCGATGACCCGCACACTCGATGTGCATACTGTCACCCAAAATGTCGGCAACAAGATCAAGGAGATCTTCAACGCCGAGATCGTGGATATTTTGCTGTACAACCCCACGACGAACATCGTCCAACTGGTTTTCAGTTACAGCAACAATACCAATTACGAGGCAGAACCTCCCTGGGAATTGGGCGAGGGACTTACCTCGAAGATCATCATGTCTCAGCAACCGCTTCTGCTGAATACCGCCGAAGAGATCAACTTAAACGGCGCGGCGGCATACGTCACAGCACCGGAGGATGAGGAGGATATCCAATCCTATCTGGGTGTGCCCATCATGGTGGGGGAACGGGTTCTGGGTGTGGTGGATGTGCAAAGCTACAAGGCAGGCGCTTTCAATGAAGGCAGCCTGCGGCTTCTGCAAACCCTCTCCGCGAACATGGGCGTTGCCATTGAGAACGCTCGTCTCTTCAACGAGACCCAGCGTCTGTTCGACGAAGCGCAGGACGCCCGGGACGCCGCCGAACATGCCAACCAGGCAAAGAGCGCCTTCCTTGCCAACATGAGCCATGAACTGCGCACCCCGCTCAACGCCATCATCGGGTTCACGCGCATTGTCCGCCGAAAAGCCGAAGGGGCGCTGCCCGACAAACAGATCGAAAACCTTGATAAAGTCCTCGCCAGTTCCGAGCATCTGCTGGGGCTGATCAACACTGTGCTCGATATTGCCAAGATCGAATCCGGGCGCATGGATGTGCAAGCCGCCAACTTCAACGCCGTGGCGCTCATTGACCTGTGCGCAAACACGGCAGCCCCGCTGCTCAAACCCACCGTCCGCCTCGTCAGGGAGGTGGATGAAACCCTGAGCATCATCCATTCCGACCAGGACAAGATCAAACAGATCATCCTTAACCTGCTGAGCAATGCCGCCAAGTTCACCCATGCGGGCAAGATCACGCTGAAAGCCCGCCTCGAACAGGATACCTTCCGCGTGGAGGTCAGCGACACGGGGATTGGCATCAGCGAAGAGGCGCTTGGCAGGGTCTTCGAGGAGTTTCAACAGGCAGATACCAGCACCACGCGTCAATACGGGGGAACAGGATTGGGACTCACCATCAGCCGCAACCTCGCCCGTTTACTGGGCGGCGATCTCACTGTCACAAGTGAATATGGAAAAGGCTCGACCTTCACCCTGACCCTCCCGACCCGATACGAACCCAAACCCGCCGCCTCCCCCGACCCGGAACCTGCCTCGCACCATCCAGCCGAAACCACCCCGCAGGTGGATGCCGCTAAAAA
The DNA here is from genome assembly GCA_002343775.1 of Anaerolineales bacterium UBA2395. Classification (GTDB taxonomy): domain Bacteria; phylum Chloroflexota; class Anaerolineae; order Anaerolineales; family Villigracilaceae; genus Villigracilis. The sequence continues at coordinate 206,492 of DDSH01000028.1, read as the reverse complement.
ACTCGTCCTCGTCATCGACGACGACCCCGATGCCGTCTACCTCCTGCGCGAGAACCTCACCCAGAACGAGTTTGACGTCATCGGCGTGCGCAGCGGCACGGAAGGACACCGGCTCGCCCGTGAATTGCAGCCGCAAGCCATTCTGCTCGATATCCTCATGCCCCTTAAGGATGGTTGGCAGGTGCTCCACGACCTGAAAGCCGACGAAGCCACGACTAATATTCCAGTCATACTTCTCACCATTGTGGATAAAAAGGCGCTTGGATTCCGTCTGGGGGCGGCGGCATACCTGCTCAAACCGCTTGACCCTATGGAAGTACTGGATACGCTCCGACGGGTGATCCGGCGTGAAGACCAGCTCATCCATGTCCTCGCCGTGGACGACGACCCGCATGTAGCGGATATGCTGCGTCAGGTATTGCCAGAATCAGAATTCAGATTGGAATCCGCTTTGGATGGTGTGGAAGGTCTGGCGGCGATCGAAGCGGAACGTCCCGATGTTCTGCTGTTGGACATCATGATGCCGCGGCTCGACGGTTTCGGCGTCATCGAAAGACTGCGGGCAGACCCCAAGACTCGCGACCTGCCCATCATCGTCATCAGCGTCAAGGAACTCACCGACGAGGAAACGATGCGGCTCAAAGAAAGCGTTACCCTCATCATGCGCAAGCAGGGCTTTAATGGCGAGCATCTGATGCAGGAGATCAGGCACATTCTTGGCACGGAACGGTGAATCTTAAAAAGGAGACGCGCATGAAGACCATTTTGATCGTTGAAGATACTGAATTGAATATCGACCTGTTGACCCAGCTGCTCGAGGATGATTACAACCTGCTGGTTGCCAGCGATGGGGAACAGGGCGTTTCGATGGCGTTGGAGCACAAACCCGACCTCGTGCTGATGGACATCTCGCTGCCGGTGATGGATGGCTACGAAGCCACACGCCGCATCCGCGAGGGACTGACATCCACGCCCATCATCGGGTTGTCGGCGCATGCCATGGAGGGACACAAACAACGGGCGCAGGATGCCGGCTGCGATGACTACCTGACCAAGCCCATCCACGATGAATTGCTCTTCGAAATGCTCAATAAATATTTGTCCTAGCATGAGGGGAACGTGTTGCCGTACCTTGAAATATCCATCCGCGAATGAGGAGATGAAACATGGCACAGAAAAAGAAGTCGGCAGAACCATCGAAGACAGGCGGCGGGCAGGGCGGAGTTGCGCCAGTCGGTCGGAAGATGCCCTGGTTTGGCTGGGCAGGGCTTGCGATCATCATTGTCAGCGAGATATTGCTTTACCTGGACAACCACCCCGTGGAGGTTGCCTTCACGGCCATCATGTGGACGGGATACATTCTCCTGCTCGACGGTTGGATCTGGCAGCGGGGCGGCGTTTCCTATTTCATTGACATGAAGCGCGAGTGGCCCATGATGGCGCTGCTCTCGGTCCTGATCTGGGTCATGTTCGAGGCGTATAACTTTAAACTGAAGAACTGGAATTACGTCGGCTTGCCCGATGATCAAATGTTAAGGAACCTGCTGTATTTTTGGGCGTTTGCCACCATCATCCCAGCCCTCTTTCGCACCACCGACCTGTTCGGGACGTTCGGGCTTTTCAAGCGTGCGCACAAGTTCGAGATCAAGTTCACGCCGTTCGTGCTGGCGGTCTCCTTTATCACTGGCATTGCCTTTTGTTTTCTGCCGGTCATGTTCTCGGATGATTTTGCGCCCAACCTGATTCCTTTCGTGTGGCTGGGATTCATCTTTCTGATCGAGCCCATCAACTACAAGCTGGGCATCCCGTCCATCTACCGTGAGATCGAGAACAAGGATGTCAGTTTTCTTTGGCAGGTATTGGCGGCGGGACTGCTGTGTGGGTTCATCTGGGAGACATGGAACGAGCAAGCCAAATCCATGAACGGGGCGGCGTGGCTGTATTACGTCACCAAGTTCTGGCGCGAGATCGGCTTCAACCTGCAATACGGCGAAATGCCGCTGGTTGGCTTTGGCGGGTATCCGCCCTTCATTTGGGAATGTTACGCGTTGTATCAACTTCTCAAATGGGGCTTGCAGGGTCAGGTCTTTTGGAAGTCGCCTGCGGTTCGATAACCACGTAGCGGGTCTGCTTCTCTTCACCCAAACGTTCGGGTGAGGAGAGGTTTCTGAAGCGGCAAAAGTCCAAACGTCGATTTGAAGCGATCTATGTTCCTCTTATCCCTGGTTGGCATATGACGGATTATCCTGGTTATGTAATTCAGCAAAAGGTTCATGAAAGCGCAAGCACGCTCATCCAGCGCGCGATTCGGCAGTCCGATGGGAAGGCTGTTATCCTGAAATCGCTGCGGGATACGTACTTTTCTCCCGAGCGTCTGGCGCGGTTCAAGCGGGAATATGAGATCGTCGCTTCGCTCAACCCGGGAGCGGGCAGCCCGACCGTGGATGGCGTCATCGCCGCGTACGGGATTGAGAACCACCAGAGCGAGTACTTCATCGTGCTGGAGGATTTCGGCGCGACCTCGCTGGATATGCTTGCCGACAAGGCGTGGACCATTGCCGATTTTTTCAAACTTGCCATTCAGGTTGCCGAGGCTTTGGGCGGGGTTCATCAGCGGAATATCATCCACAAGGACATCAATTCGTCTAATATTGTGTTCAACCCCGTCAGTGGACAGGCGAAGATCATCGACTTTGGTTTGTCCACGCATCTGCCGCGGGAGACGTTGTCGCGCAAGGTGCCGACCGGCATGGAGGGCACGATGGCATACGTCTCGCCGGAGCAGACGGGACGTATGAACCGCGCTGTGGATTACCGCACGGATTTCTATTCGCTGGGGGTGACGTTCTATGAAGTGCTGACCGGCAGGCTGCCCTTTGAGGAAAAGGAAACCCTCTCATTGATGCACAGCCATCTGGCGAAGCAGGCGCGCCCGCCGCATGAATTGAATCCGCGTGTTCCGTCCGGGCTTTCGGAACTGATCTTGAAACTGATGGCGAAGAACCCCGAAGACCGCTATCAATCTGCTTATGGTTTGAAAGCAGATTTGCTCGAATGCGAGCGGCTCTGGCGTGGGGGACATACTTCCCGCAGTATTAAACTGGGGTTGAACGATGTTCCCGAGCGTTTTGAGATCTCGCAAAACCTGTTCGGGCGCAAAAAGGAACTCGATACCCTGCTTGCCGCGTTCGAACGCGCCCGCGGCGGCGCGATGGAGGTCTTGCTGGTTCGGGGTCATGCGGGGATGGGCAAGTCGGCGCTGGTCAATGAACTTCAGGTGCATGTCACGCAGCAAAATGGGTATTTCATCAAAGGGGTGTACGACCAGTTCCAGCACGAGTCACCGTATTCGGCGTTGGTCGAGGCGCTGCGCTCGTTGGTCCAGCAGGTATTGATGCAAAGCGCAACCGAGTTGCAGTATTGGAGGTACAAGATCCAGGAGGCGCTGGGGGCGAACGGGCAGCTGATCGCAAAAATGATCCCCGAGGCGGGCTTGATCATCGGTCCGCAGCCGTTGCTTCCAACCCTGTCTCCCATCGAGGCGCAGAACCGCTTCAATCTCACCCTGCAAAATTTTATCTCCCTGTTTGCGCGGGAGGAACATCCGCTGACGATCTTTCTGGATGACCTGCATTGGGCGGATGTTGCTTCGGTCACGTTCCTGCAGCGTTTTCTCACGCGGAGCGATGTCCATCACCTTCTGCTGGTGGGAACCTATCGGGAAGATGCGATGGAGGAGGGGCGGGCTTTCCACGAGGCAATGAAAGAATATGTGGAAGCAGGCGGTATCCCGGAATTTGTAGATCTTTCGCCGCTCACACTGGTGGATGTGCGCCAGATGCTGGTGACATCGCTGCGCTGCGATAAGGAACAGGCAACATCCCTGGCGGAAGTGGTCGTCACAAAAACGGGCGGCAACCCATTCTTCGTCAAGGAATTTTTACATTCGATCTATGTGGGGGATCTGATCCGCTTCGACCTTCGGAACGGGGTTTGGAACTGGGATCTTCCCCAGATCCAAACCCGTCAGTTGACCGATAATGTGGCGGATCTGATGGCGTCGAAAGTCGGACAGCTCGCGCCTGAGGTGCGACGAATCCTGCAATATGCCGCCTGTATCGGCAATGAGTTTGACTTGAACCTGCTGGCGGTCATCTCAGATCAATCGGACAAGCACACAGCGGACTTGTTGTGGCATGCGCTTGCGGCAGGTTTGGTTTTCCCGCTGACGGAAACCTATTTGCTGGTTGAGCAGTCGCCTGAAGCGCAGCCTCTGGCGGTGCGATATTCCTTTGCGCATACGGGCATTCAACAAGCCATGTATCAGTCCATCCCTGTTGAAGAACAGACCAGGCAGCACTGGCGGATTGGGTCGCATTTCCTTGACAAACTTAGCAGCGATGCTCTCGAACAGCATATCTTCGAGATCGTCAATCACTTGAATCTCGGTGCGGAGTTGGCTCAGTCACATGCGGATCGGATTCGGGTGGCGGAGTTGAACCTGACCGCCGGGCAAAAAGCCAAATCGTCCGCAGCGCATGAAGCCGCCTATCAATATTTCAAAGCCGGGATGACGACCCTGGCAAGAATGGGTGACCCGTGGCGTGAGCATCACCAGCTGGTGTTCGACCTGCACGTCCTGCTGGCAGAGGCGGCATACCTGACCGGAAAATTCGACGAGATGGAGAAACTGTTAGAAGAAGCATTGCTGCACACCCGGTCATCGCTCGAGCAATCGCGTGTGTACGAGGCAAGGCTTTTTGCGAACATGTCGAAGGATAACCGCGGCGATTCGTTGAAGGTGGGGCTGCGTGCACTCGAAATGCTGGGAGTACGCTTCCCGCTGAAACCGAACATGTTCCAGATTCTGGCAGCGCTTCTCAAAGTCCGGTTTATGCTGCGCGGAAAAACCCAAAATGATCTGCTTAATCTTCCGCAAGCTACTGATCCGCGCATTCTTACCATTGCCCGCATCATCCGCGGCATGTTCACGGTAGTGTATACCAATGCGCCTTCGCTGGCTCCGCTGGTCATCTTAAAAGTGGTCGAATTGACTTTGAAGCACGGGAACACCCCCATGTCACCGTTTGGGTATGTGGGGTATGGGTTTATCCTGACCGCTGTGTTGAACGACATCCGAACCGGCAGCCAGTACGGGCGGCTTTCGCGGCTTCTGATAAAAAAGCACCCCGACGTGGAGGCAGTTTCAAGCAGCAATGTCCTGTATGGCACTGTCCTCCAACATTGGACCGAGGATATCCGTAAAACCTACGCAACCTTTGATGATTGCTTCACCGCCTCGCTGGATGTGGGAAATTACATCATGGCTGCCAATGCCCTTTTGATCCGGGACTATCATTCCTATGCTGCAGGAATGGCGCTTGGCGACCTGAACGAGAACATCCTTCGCCACCTGCAGATCATCCAGCAATTGCGGGATGTTTCCATCTTGAATTACGAAAAACTGTACCATCAGGTCGTGCTGAACCTGATGGGCGAATCCGCCGACCCATGCGAATTGAAGGGACCCGTCTACGATGCAGAGGCGATGCTGCCTCATCACATTGCCGCCAATGAACGCAGCATCATTTTGAATGTCTACCTGCATCCAATGATCCTCAACTATCTATTCGGCAGGTATCAACGGGCATTGGAATATTCCACCCTGCTGGAGCCTTATCTGGATGGTGGCATCGGGGCATTTGCCAGTTCCATGAATGCCATGTATGCGTCCCTGGTTCGGATTGCGTTGTGGAATGAAGCCGGCAGCGAGCAAAGGAAGAAATGGGGCAAACTGATCGCTGCAAACCAGAAGAAATTGCATCACTGGTCGAAGTTCGCACCCATGAATCATCGACACAAATTCCTGCTGGTCGAAGCGGAACGCGCCCGCCTCGAAAAACGATTCGGGGATGCGCGTGAATACTATGACGAAGCCATCTTGTACGCCCAGACCAATCAGTTTCTGAACGAAGAGGCGTTGGCGTATGAACTGGCGGGTAAATTCTATTTGGACCGCCGGAATTTTGAAATGGCGGAACGCTATCTGAAAAACGCGCATCGTGCCTACAAGATCTGGGGAGCGGTTGCCAAGGTCAATGACCTGGAGGTGAACCACCCCGAGCTGGTCATTCAGCCGGAGCGCCCCAGTTCCTCGGTCTCGACCTCCTCCTCGTCATCGTTGAACCGGGGTGAGGGGAGCAGCGCGCTCGACCTGGCGAGCATCCTCAAAGCATCGCAAGCCCTCTCGGGTGAGATCGTGCTGGGAAGGCTGCTCGCCTCCCTGTTGGAGATCGTGATCGAAAATGCCGGGGCGGAGAATGGCTGGCTCATACAGGAACAAACCGGCGGGTGGGTCATCGAAGCGCAAGGTTCCACTGAAAAGGTCAAGGTCTTGCAAGACGTGCAGGTCAATCCGCAAAACCTGCCGGTATCCCTGTTCAACTATGTGGCGCGAACACATGAAAATATCGTCCTGAGTGATGCCGCCAACGAAGGACAATTCACACGCGACCCGTGCATCATTGCCCGGCAGGTCAAATCGGTGCTGTGTCTGCCGCTTCTCAACCAGGGCAAAATGACCGGATTGCTATATTTGGAAAACAATCTCGCGCCCGACACGTTCACCCCCGCGCGGTTGGAGATCATCAAACTACTCTCGGCGCAAGCTGCGATCTCCATCGAAAATGCGCGCCTGTACGCCGACCTCGGACGCAATGAGGAAAAATATCGCACGCTCTTCGAAGATTCGCGTGACGCCATCTTCGTCATGACCCCAGATGGCAGAGTCCTCGACATCAATCAGGCAACCCTCGACCTGTTCGGTTATACGCGTGAAGAGATGTTTGACGTTTCGCTGGAGACGATCGGTGTGCAGCCCGGGCAATTCACCGCTTTCCAAAGCATCATCATTGAACAGGGAGCTGTGCGCGATTACGAAGTGAACCTTTCACGCAAAGATGGGACCGTCATGGAATGCCTGCTCACCGCCACCCTGCGCCGCGACGAGGAAGGCAACCCTGTTGCATTTCAAGGCATTTTGCGCGACATCACCCAACAAAAACAAGCCGCACGCCTGCTCGAAGAATACAACCGCACACTCGAACAAAAAGTGGAGGAACGCACCGAGGAACTCTGGCGCGCAAAAAAGGAGGCGGAGAATGCCAGCGCCGCCAAGAGCACTTTCCTTGCCAACATGAGCCACGAACTGCGCACCCCGCTCAACGCCATTATCGGTTTTACGCGCATCGTCCGCCGGAAATCGGACGGCGTGCTGCCCGAAAAACAGGTCGAAAATCTCGATAAGGTCCTCACCAGCTCCGAACACTTGCTGGGGCTCATCAACACCGTGCTCGACATCGCCAAGATCGAATCCGGGCGCATGGATGTGCAAATCGCCAACTTCAACATCCACACGCTTATCGACCAATGTACCGCCACGGCAAGCCCGCTGCTCAAACCGCATGTACAGTTGGAAAAACAGGTGGATGAAACTCTCAGCCTCATCCACTCCGATCACGACAAGATCAAGCAGATCATTCTCAACCTGCTCAGCAATGCCGCAAAATTCACCCATCAAGGCAGCGTCAGCCTGCATGCGCGGCGCGAAGACACCCATCTCGTCGTCAGCGTCCGCGATACAGGCATCGGCATCAGCGCAGACGCGCTCGACAGGATCTTCGAGGAATTCCAACAAGCCGATACCAGCACCACGCGTCAATACGGCGGCACAGGTCTGGGACTCACCATCAGCCGCAACCTCGCCCAACTGCTCGGCGGCAACTTGACCGCGTCCAGCGAGATCGGAAAAGGCTCGACGTTCACCCTCTCGATCCCCATCCATTACTCGAAGAAAACCGCTTCCTCCGCAGACCCGAAGCCCGAGTCTGCTCCCTGAAATGATCCCCGCCGAAAGCGCCCCAAGGATTCCCATGAAAAACACTCCCCGCATCCTGATCGTGGACGACGAACCATTCAACGTGGATTATCTCGAACAGGAACTTGAAGACCTTCATTACGAGATCATCACCGCCTTCAATGGACAGGAAGCGCTTGAAAAAATCCAAACCGGGAACCCCGACCTCATCCTGCTCGACATCATGATGCCGGTCATGGATGGTTACGCCGTGCTCGAAAAAGTAAAAGCAGATGAAGACCTGCGCAACATCCCGATCATCATCATCTCTGCCAACAATGACCTTCAAAGCGTCGTTAAGGGGATCGAGATGGGCGCCGAAGATTACCTGCCAAAACCGTTCGAACCCGCCATTTTGCAGGCGCGTATTTCCTCCAGCCTCGAACGAAAGTATCTGCGTGACCTGGAGCAAATGCACCTGAAGAGCTTGCAACGGGAAATGGATATTGCCCGCCGAATTCAAAAAGAATTCCTGCCAGCCGAGATCCCCACTTTGCCCGGCTGGCAGGTCGCTGCCTATTTCAAAGCGGCGAACAATGTAGCAGGCGACTTCTATGATGTGTTCACCCTGCCGGATGGCAACCTTGTTTTCGTCATCGGCGATGTCTGCGGAAAGGGCATCGGCGCTGCCTTGTTCATGACCCTCTATCGCAGCCTGATCCGTGCCACCGCCACCTCCAACGACCTGACCGACCCATCCAGCCAGATCTCGCTCCCGCCTGAGGAAAGATTGAAACACGCGGCAGCGTTCACGAATTTATACGTCACCACCACCCACGCCGACACCTTCACCTTCGCCACAACTTTTATGGGTCTGTTCGATGTGAACACAGGGATGCTGTATTACATCAACGCGGGAAATGAACCGCCTCATCTCCGGCGTGGAGATGGCACACACGAGACATTGATGCCCACGGGTCCGGCTCTCGGCGTATTTTCCGATGCAAAGTTTACCGTCCGCCAAATCCAAATGGGTCAGGGCGACACGCTGACCGCATTCACAGACGGAATCCCCGATGGAAAAAATCCGCGCGATGAATTCTTCGGTCATGACCGCCTGAACCATCTGCTCGCCCAAGACCATCCTACTCTGGAAGATTGCCTGAACCAGATTGGCGATCACCTGCTCGCTTTTATGGAAGATGGCGAACAATTCGACGACATTACCATGTTGGCTGTCCGCCGGGTGGGGTAGAATTCGGCAGACAGTTTCTACCGGATGGCAGCAGGAGGTGGGTCTCTTGGGAAAATGGAAAGGAGTGTCGGGGACAAATGTCCATTCACTTAATATTGGAATGGGCCAAATGGCATGTTCGGAAATTCAACCGCTCATATAATTTGTATAGTCATCGAAGAAGACGCATCCATTATGAGGTGCCATTGTGAATCATACAGTTACTGGAAGAAGTGCCCGCAAGCGAAAACTGGACCTTGATCTTTTTTTGAGCAACCTGAACCTGGGGATTCGCTCCAGGCAGGGTTTTAATGCGTTGCTGGCTTGGTCCAGAGTGGGCGGGGTGGCTCTGATCCTGTTGAGATTTTGGCTCTCCCCTACCAATATCACTGCATTGGATATTGCCTTATTTATTTTGGGGTTGCTTTATTCCCTTTCTGTTGCGCTTTCCTCGAACAGATTAATGAGCCGCTTCGACGCGCCAACTTTTCACCTTATTCTGGTTGTGATCGATACGGTCATGGTCAGTTACTTTGTCCATACTACGGGATATCCCGCCACCGACCTTTTTCTTTTTTACTTCCTGCCGCTGGCGACTGCCTCCCATTTTCTTGAAAGAAAAAGGCTGTTAGTGATCGGGCCGTCGATCGTCCTGGCATATTTACTGGTGCTATGGCTGGAGGGATATAACAGTTTCACATTCGACGTTATGATCCCCTGGTTGGTAAAATCCGCTTTTTTGCTGGCAGGTACATGGATTCTGCGTGCAAAACGAAGCTTGCCAAATACCGATGAAGCTTGGGTGGTTTCCCCGTCGGTGGCGCGGGAGAAGCTTGAAAAATTATTGCAGGGCGCAAGGGATGTTCTTCCGTACGATACTGCATCCGTTCAATTGGTGTATCGAGACAGGCTCATGATCGTCGCCTGCGATGGCTTCCCCAATCCCGATGAGATTCTTCAGATCGAATTCCCGGTGGACGATGAAAATTTCCCGAACCACAGCGTTATCCGATCCCGTCAGGTGAGGGTGGAGCAAGCGGATAAATTCCAATCCTTCAAAGACCGGCATTTCTATGCAAACCATATCAAGAGTTGGATGGGAGTGCCGCTTATTTCTCCGTCGACGGGGGAATGCTTCGGGATGATAAGCATTGACTCCTCTCAGGCAGATGCGTACAACCAGTTCGATGCCGTACAAGCAGGTTGGTTTGCAAAAAAGGTCAGCAGCTTTCTGGTGGAAGCGGCTCTTGGTCCCGCCGCTATGACGCTGGCAACGCACAGGGAAAACCTTCTTGGCTCACTTAAAGCTTGGGGAGATCTCCTGCCGGATAGAACTTCGAAGTGGGATGATGATGTTCAGGCGGCGAAGGAATTGATCCAGATCGGGCAGAAAATTTTCAGAACCGAAGACTGCTCCATTTTCTTTCTGCGTCACAAGTTCGGCGAAAAACAGGAGGAACCGGTCCTGCATCTGATCTGTTCCACAGCTGTCCCCCAAAACAATTTTCAAAAACATGAAATGAAAGTGACGGGACGCCACGGGGATGGTCTCACAGGTCTTGCAGTTCATAGGAACAAGACGCTTAACTATGGCGCGGCAAAAATAAAAAGATCGCCGTATCGGGCAAATTTCACATATCATTTGAGGTTCCTGTTCTCGGGAAGGTCCCGACAAGTGATGATCACCCCTTTACGTGATTTCAAAGGAAACGCTGTTGGAGCAATAAAGATCGAAAATCGCATGGGAACCTCCTCCGAAAAAGAGTTCTTCCCCGTGGAAAAGAACCTGTTTGAAATTTACGCATCCATGACCAGTCTGGTCCTTGAGACGATTCGGCAGAAGAGTTATGCCAGCCGCCTCGACGAGGGGGTGCATGGTATGCGCGGCGTCATCCATCATGCCGCCATCGTGCCGATCGAAGAACTGTTGAATTCTGTTCGCGATGTGAACGGTTCCCCTCATACCGAGAATAAACTTCTTGAGATCAAACATGCGCTCGAGTATGTAAAAATGACCATTCACGGGATCCTTGCCGATTCTGCGGATAATATTTATCTTGAGAAGGAAGGCTTGCTACATGCAGTCCGTCACTATTTGAAGAGTTTGCAGGCGATACCCTTCTTTGAAAGCGCCTGTAACCGTATAACAATCTCCGACCATAACACCAGGGACGATGAGATGCCGTATCAGATTCAGGAGATTTTCTTTAATGTAGCAAAAGAAGGCATCCTGAACATCGTAAGACATTCGAAGATTGAGCAAAAGGTGGGCGGATTTGGGGAGGTATCCTTTCTGAGAAAAGATGGTGTCTTTGAGATAACCATTCGCGATAATGGTATTGGTTTTGTGGATAGCGCGAGCCCTGATATGAAAAAACGATCGTTCGGATTAAATGCCATAAAAGGACAAATGGAACTAAAAAAGTATCACAGCCAGGTTGCGGTGGTCAATATTCACTCAACTCCGGGAGAGGGAACCACTGTCCAAGCCCAATGGGCTCTCTAACAGGATGATTATGAATAAACTATACAGAACCGTTATCGTTGAAGATACTTATATCGACCGCCAGGCGCTGGAGAAGATCATAAGCGACCTTCCCCAGATCCAACTGGTGGGGGTTGCCACGACGATCATGGAAGCTTTTTCGATTTGTGAAAAGATAAAACCTGATTTCATTATTGCGGATGGGAAAATGGGGCAGGAAAAATCGGCAGGTGCCAATTTCGTAAAAAACATCCGTAAGCTATTGCCCGAGGTGCGGGTATTGGGATTGACCTATCATCCCGACTTAATAGACGGTTTGAAGAGAGCAGGCTGTGATTATGTGGCAAACAAGGCATTGATTGAAAGCCCTGAGGCTGCCAAGAAGTTCATTCGTGAAGCGTTAAGCCCCAAACCTGAATACTACCGTCCGTTCGCGCCACCCACATTATCGGAGACCCAGGATCGGGTGTTGCGATTGATCTGTGAAGGATACACGGAAGACGAAATTGCCCGAGAATTTGGGAACGATTCTCGCAAGCCGATTCGGAACATCAAAAATGCCTTGTTTGATATCTTTGGGGCAAAGAGCGTTGCGAATCTGGTCCATTTGGCATACAAATCCGGGTACCTACACCCGGACCGCGATATATAAAAATCTGCCAAAAGTCGAAAACAAAAGGCCCGAATTAGGCCTTTTGTTTTTCCTTTTTTTAACCGACGAATCCGCAAAAATGATAAAAAGGTGACAAAGATATTTTTGCTCGTAAAACCTAACGGCTAGGATTTTCAAAAGGAGGTATGCCATGCCAAGGGTTATCGCATCGACAGCATCTGCCGGGTTCGTCATCTCGCTGGTTATTGCAAAAATCTCTTCCGATCTTATTGGGGCGGCGAGTTGGATCTGTCTGTTTCCATGTCTTCTCGTGTTGACTGTTATAACAATCCGCCTTGTAAGAAGATACTGTTATCGCCCCCCGGAGAATCACATGGGCGTTGTGTATAGGTTTGGACGTTTTCATCGCCTCGTAACCCCGGATCAGTGGGTTGTTCTTCTGCCATTGATCGATAGAATCCATCGTGAGGTGAGTCTCTACATGCGAACTGCCGAGTTGCAACTAAGGAGAGTGGAACTCTTGGATGGACTCGCAGTAGATGTATGGTTGAAGATTTTCTTCAAGGTTGATCTGCGGCTTGTCAACCCGGAAAACTTCGTACAGGTGATGAAATTTGAAGGAGTGGAATGGACAGAAATGGTCAAAACCAGTGCTGAAGATGTCATCCGCAATCAGATATTTTTGGATAGCACCTATCCTGAAATGGCAAATTTGCGAAAGAGCCGCGAAATCAAACAACGGTTGAGTCATGAGATTGCAAACCGAATGAAGGGCTTTGGCATCATTATTAACGAGACGCATGGTGTCATGCCGATAAACTTCCAGCCAAATAGCGCTTACTTTGAAGCGGTTCAGGCTTCACGGGCAGCAACACCGCTTGGCGAAGCGGCTCTGGGACGGCTGCGACCTGTTTTGGCAGCCTTAAATCAGATCGAGCATGTCGATGCGCGTACCGTTTTCCTGCTCGAGCTCGCCTCCAAAATTGTCGAAGTGGAAAATCTTCCTGATATTATGATGGAAGCGCCTGAGAGGCATTCGTCAAGAACCGGTCAAAGCGACGGAAGGGTAATCCGGGAGGATGTGGACGGCTATTCCCGTCAGATCAAATCGAAAAACAGGAAGTATCCACTCGCAGGATAGGGTATCATCGAGCATGCAAGAGAAAGGGTGAGTAAATGAGAAATATCGCTTTCAACCCCGTGAAGATGTCTTCGCCGATGCAAATTTGGAGGTCTGACATACCCTCCTTTGGTGAAGATGCAAATTGCTTGATTTCCCTAATAAGACAACAAATAGTACAAGTTTCGCCTCTACCTGTCGGGACTGTATACTTTGGAGTTTCAATTAGAGACGGTCGCCCAGTACTGTTGGATATAAAAACTCCGAATCTGGGTTCGATTTTGCTCTGCGGAGATCGATCTTCAGGGAAAACAGCGCTATTGAAAGCGGTTGCATCGGGTATCACGTATGTTTTTGATCCTCAAGATGTTCAATTTGCTGTCGTAACCTCTGCTCATTATTCGGAATGGCAGGGATGGAAAAATTTGCCGCATTGCGCCGGATTGTTCTCGTCTAATCATGGAATTCTCACGGATATTGTCGATGCATTGGACGTTTGGACGAGTTGTTCAAATGCAGGCCAGACGTTATTGCTGTTTATTGACGGATTACGCATGGTTGATCTCTGGGGCAAAAAGAGATACAGCCTCCTGCAAGATTTGCTAACCTTTGGTCCGTATCAAAACATTTGGCCCATAGTCGCAACCGATGCCGAAAACTTTAGCAAGCTTGCTTCTTGGGGAAGTTGCTTTGGCAGACATTTGTTTTCCATGCCAGGATGTGGGGATTCGGTTTTTGATTTCGAGTTTGCAATGAGGGAAGATTCAGTTTGGTGTCCGTTTTCGATTTTGGGCAGTTCAGATTTGGTAAATTTTGCCTGAAGTGTAATACTCCCCTTTAAAACACTCTTGGTAATCTCCTTTGTGTAGAGACCACCAAGAGTGTTTCACGATGAAACGGTGTGCCGAGGGGGAGAATTGAACTCCCGACAAAGGGCTTATGAGTTAGCCTCACAATGGACAAAAATTTTTGACCGTATATATGTGAGAAACACGATGTTTTATGGCGCTCTTGCCTATATATGGCGGTGTTTTTGGATGATTATCACTTTGATAATCCCCTGCACATGAAAATGCAGGTGTTTAAATGGTAAAGCAAGTAAGAAATCTAGTCAATGGTTTTGGACTGTTCTTGCATAGCAAAGCCGGCATCCAGTAGATAGAATACTTCAAAATTCGCCAAAGTCACCAAATTTATCCAGATAACGCCTTAATGGGTTATTCTTGTCAATCAACAAGACTACAGATATAACTTCTCTGGAAAATGTGGCTAAGGATGGAATACCTCAAAAAAGTCAAAACTCAGAAAGCCTGGGCAGATTGTAAAACTCTTGCGCAAAGCCCCTTGTGGTAAATCAATCTGCTATGGCATTATCCTAAAACTAGCGGGTAAAACCACGCCTTAACTATTCGTCCTTTTTGTCCTACTAATTGTGATACCAGACAATGCTTATTTCAATGGATATTGGTAGATAAAAGTAGTTTCACGGAATTTAAGGATTACTTCTGATTATTATTGTGTAAACATGCAAAAATATGTATAAAAATGTAAAAACAGATGTTGACAACTGAGGAGTAATACAATAACATATACTTATGTAAAAATAGGGAGTAAGTTCTTAATAGTGGTGGCAAAAAGTATTAATTTTACGCGAAATAACAATTTTATAATTTCAAATGGATGTTTGAATAATATGGCTGAATAAATCAGAAATAGGATAAAAATGCCAACTACCAGAAAAGCGGGTAATTCTGTGATAAAAGCAAACACGGACATAACGCACGTGCGTTATGTCCGTGTTTGCTTTTATTAAAGGGATATTATTTATAGTGCTTTCATAGTATGTGCAACCAGTAAGACTGGGAGAACAAAAATGAAACTACAAACTGCAAATTCAAATAATAATCAAGATCAAACAAAAAATGCACTTGCAGAACCTTTATGGACCGTGCAAGATGTAGCAAATTATCTGCGATTAGAACAAGAAACAGTGCGTATGATGGCGAGGGCAAAAAAAATACCTGCAATCAAAGTTGGTAAAGTATGGAGATTTAAAGTGGGCGATATAAAAGAAATGCTAAAAAATGAATAGTGCCATAAAGGCTAAATAAATCAAAATTCAGAGAATATATGGCTTAATTATGACAAAAACATCCTTCAGAAAAAGTAAAGTGATATTGTTTGCAGTCTTAGTTGTTATTGCTAACTCAGGATTTTTATTTTTTCAAACTTCTACAGACTTTAAAAACGGTGATTTTGAGTTAGGTAATTTGGACGGTTGGTCGCATGACGGACAGGTTACAGTAGTGTCTGTTGGTACAGATGCTTCTACAAATAATCATCTCCTAAAAGTTGCAGAGGGGCAATATTCTGCAATGGTTGGTGATGATGTTCCGTGGATGAGCAATGATGAAAATCAAGATAGTTACCTAGAGCAGACTATACAATTGCCACAGTCCATAGCATCGGGCACGGTTTTGGAGTTTGCTTATGCTGTTGTAGCCAATGATCCTCCTGATCACCCTGACACAGATAAACCTAGATTTCGAGTGCTAGTGAGTGACTCGAATACGAATAAATTACTTTTGGATACAGAATATCTGTATACCAGCCAGACTAGCAAAGATTGGTATTTAGGTGCTGGTTCCACCAATCCAATATGGAATCAGCCATATTACACATTGGCCGGCGATCGTTGGGTTTTTCGCCCTTGGAAACTGGAAAGTATTCCTTTGTCTGGTTTAGAAGGGCATGTACTGACTATTCGTTTTGAGGTACGTGATTGTAATTATGGGGCACATGCTATTTATGGATTGCTGGATGGCTTGCGCATAGGCTCTCCTTCTAACATGGCACTTCCTGATCTTCAGGGAGATCCTCAACAAGCAGTTTACGTTGACCCGCCTTTTTGGGCTCCATTGTTACACTGGTTAGAACAATGGGGAATCATTTGGCTATGTTGTTTATTGCCGATATTACTTTTATTAGGATTGCTGTGGTTATTCTTAAGTCGCCCACGCTCGAGACCGCGGATTTCGGGTGGTTTTGGAAGTGGGTATCAGCAAAAGGTTAAGATTCCTAAAAAAAATAGTGGCGGTGGAGCCTCACCTAAGTAGCAGAAAAGGATGTTGGTCCATTAATGAAAACAAGAACTTTGACTATTTCTGGTTTATCGCTTTTCTTTGCTGTATTGGCAGCTGGCGGTGCGTATTGGATAAGCCTTGCAGTAGCTAACCAGGTCATGATAAAGCCAAAAATTGAGACCATAAACTTTGTCTCTGTAACAGATAACTCTATTAGTAATGTAGATCTTGTCATTGCGATTGATAACAGCGGCAGTATGTATTATGGTCCTGCTACAGACCCGGATGACTTTCGAATTCGGGCTGCGGAACTTATTATTACGTCATTAGCTGCTGATATCTACCCTCGTGAAACATCAATATCTGTAATATCGTTCGGGAATGAAAGTGAAATCTTGGCACCCTTGACACAATTACAGGAGGAAGGCGCGCGCAGGATGTTAATTGAGGTAGCTCGACAAACCAAGAGTGAGGATAACACAAATATCATCGCAGCACTTGATGATGCTTATTCTGAATTATTTGAGTCTCAAAATCGTACTAATCAGAACGTTCCCGCAGTGATTTTACTGACTGACGGTGTGCCCACTATTGATACAAATGGTGGAAATAATGTAGGTATATCTGAGGAAGTTCTTGTTAGAATTGACAAACTCTCTAATAAGGGAGCACTCGTTTTTGTTATCTTACTAAGAGGAGGGAAAAACCTTGAGGAGAACGAGGAATTTGAGAAATGGAGGCAATATTGGAATACCACGTCGTTTGACCGTGATGGCTTTAAGTATTATGAAGCTAGCCAGGCAAATGATTTAGAAGTAATCTATGATGACATCAGAAATCGACTTGATAATATCGGTGCTTCCAGTGGCAGAATTGAGTATGACCCTACACGTTCTGATGAAAAAATTATATTTCCGCCTAATTTACAACAGGCCCGAGTTATTGTTCGAAAATCCGATATTAAAACAGTGGTTGAGTTGTTATTGCCTGATGGTAGTTCTGCCGAAGCGTTAAACATACAATCTAAAAAAGACCCAACTATTGGAGAACTTGATGGCTATTTTAAGGTTTACACCTTGGAGCAGCCTGTATTGGGTGATTGGCATTTACGGATTACGCCGTCTGAAAAGGTTAGATATATTGTTGACTTTCAGAGCTTATTCACAGCACAGATGATTCTGCTAAAAGGGCAGGATTTCCTTAACCTCAACAACATTACTACGATTTATGCTGATGTTATTGATGATAGTTTACAGCCATCTGGAAGCGATTTCACTTTAACTGCCTTATTACTTAAAGAAATTTCTCCTACGGAAAATATTTTTGGCAGAGAAGAAATCAACCTTGGGGAATTTACTTATGACCAGGATGCGGAAAAATATAGATTAGATATTTCTCCTGAATCACTTCTTTATGGCGAGGGTGAATACACTATTGAAATCAGCGGAAAAAGAGAGAGTGATGGCTCACTTGTAAATTTAACTCGCTATAAAATCACCGCTGCACGCATGCCTGGTGATGCAATCTTGTCAATTCCTGAAAAAGCCGAATGTGACGATCCAAAACCGGAAATTTTCAATTATCGTTTTGTCTGTGCTACAAACATACCGGTAAAACTCACTTTGGATCGCCCAGAGGAATTGTCGCGAGATAATCTGATAGTGAAAATGCAGGCTGTTAATGATCCGCCAGTGAACATTTCTGATCAACAAATAAATGCAGCAACAAATTTTGGGGAATTTGAGGGCGTTTACGGAAGTTTACCTTACCCAGGTGATTATATCTTGACTGCTGAACTTAATGGCGAGTCAACGGAAGGGTTTACAATCGCGCGCCAGGCAAGAGACCGCGTGTTAGTAGTATTACCGGATTGGATTCCAGATTTGCAAAGACGCCTGGCGATGGCTTCAGTTTTGTTGCTGATTTTGGGACTATGGAAGCCCGTAATTGTATGGATATTGTCTTGGATTTTCTTACCCTTTAATCTGGTTCCAAAGGGAAAATATAACAGCATTTCAACTCAATCTATGACTGATGATATGCGCTTGCCGAACAGAAGCATTTCCATGACCGCGCGTCAGGCTCGTTGTTTATTCGGAGTAAGAATCGGACCTGGAGAACCTATCAATGTTAGCTACCCGCGCCCTGTAAGGCAAGCAGTCCGCCCACAGGGATGGATGGAACGTGTGCAACAATATAGATTAGTTAAGTGGTTCTTTGATGAGAGTGAATATTCTTATTGGAGCGTTCGATTAATTCCATTCCTTGGAATTGTGCTTTGTGAAGACGAAAATGAAACTCCCATTTCTGATAACCCTGCCACAACGGTTAACATAGGAAATCATACAGTTTCCTTATTGGCGGGCGAAAAAAAGATAAATGCGGCTAAAGAAAAAAGGAGATAACTACAATGGCAAACCCTATTTTGGCAATTGGCGTTGGCGGTACTGGAATGAAAATATTGGTAAAGGCAAAAGAACGCCTAATCGAGGCGTACGGAAGTGTACCGCGCCAAGTCTCGTTCCTTGGAATTGATACGCAGCCTTATAACAGCGTACATGACCCGTTTTGCGGTGTTGGTTTAAATACTCAGGCCCAAGATATTCGCCCGCCTGAATACATCAAGATTGTCACCGATGACCAGCAAAATGTTCGTGATTGTTTCCGCCGAAAAGATGAAGGGGAACTTGCCTATCAATGGGTAAATCAGGAGAAAATTTCACGTACAATTTTTTCTCCTGCGCAGCATTTTATCAAAGAAGGTGCTGGGCAAATTCGCCCTATCGGGCGCATGGCGGTTTTTTTGAATCATCAAGCTGTGCGTACTGAAGTTGATAAGAGTCTTGAGTACCTTTTTAATCAAGTTAATGAATTGCGTAGAATTCGTGAAGAAGCCGAGCGATCCGAAGAATATCGAAATATATCTAACAATGTTGAAAGAGCTGCTGTTGAAAATGAGCTTGGCAAGTGCCTCATTTTTATTTGCGGATCGAACGCTGGTGGCACGGGCTCGGGTGTTTTGATGGACATAGCCCATATTGTGCAGGCAAGTAGCAAAGACCGTAACGTATCTGTGCAAATTATGGGACTTATCGTATGCCCTGACGTCTTTGCTAGTTCTGAAAAATTGGATACGAGTAATGGCATGGCTTTTTTGCGCGAATTGGACCGCTTGACACGTCCCGTCAAAGGACAGGTAGGAAAAGAATTGCCTCGATATTTATATTTTCCGAATCAAGCCAAGTCAAAACCCAAGCCGATGGACGTTTCTCCCTTTGACAATATTTTCCTGTTTGGCTCGAAAAATCGCTCGAATCGAATGTTGGTTCCGCAGTTGAATCAGGTCCTGGATCGAGTTGTTACTCCCGCAGCGGCAGATTTTATTGTTGCGCATACCGATGAGATATTTGCCGGTAGAATTTCGATTGTCCGCGCGAATTGGCCCGCGCGTTACTATGCCGAAAATAGAGGAGAAAAAGGATTATGGCCCTATGCAGCAGTAGGAACGAAAACATTGATTTTCCCGGAGCGTGACGTTCGCCGCTCTGCTGGGCTGCGTTTCTTGGATCAGATTTTCAATGAGTATTTGATCCCGCCATCAAAAACGAAAGTTGAGCTCCCCCCCTGCACCAAAGAATTGACAGGTGATACAGTTGCCTTAGATCCAAAAGGATTTGTTTCCAGACGACTTATTCGTAAGGATATCACTACAAAAGTTACAAATGTGCAATTTATTGAAAACTTGGTCAAACAGGTTAATGCCCCTTCAAACAAAGCATACGCCTCTGCCAGTAGTTTTTTGAGTAACAGTTCTTCCTCTTTAAAGGGCTCTATTAAGTTTGTTGGTTTGGGTAACAGTAATGCGAAAAAGGATATCGACTCTTTCATTGACCTTCTCGAAAGCAATATCGATGATACGATTGCTGATCTGCGCGAACTTCGTAATGTTGGGGCAAGTGAGGACATTGTCAGCCTCATCCGGTATTCAGACGGCGCTTGGGTTAAAAAATATCTGGGCGAGGGCGTGCTGGGAAGTGAAGAAGGCGGCAAGTGGGACGAATGGCTGTTTGAGTTTGTAGAAAACTACCCCCAAGAGTTTCAAGACGTCCTCTTCAATGTGTGTCAGGCAATTATGAATGATCAAGATTCCTCTGAGAAACGTATCTTAATTCGATACCGCTTAACGTACGCCAGAATGGTCCTGCAGGCGATTAGAGAGGCTGCACACTTGTTCAGGAAAAACGTGCTAGATGCGTTTCCAGAGGCTTCGAACCGCAAAGTACAAGCGATTAAGGATATCAACAAATATGAACAGAGCGTAAAAGAAGGACGCGATCATAAAAAGTATGTGGACGCCTGGGTTACGCTCGCAAATGCGCAACGTGACCTGCTCGGACAGCGTTTATTGCTTCGGTTATGCGACGAGCTTGGCGGTCAAGGCATGATTACAAAAGATGGGCAAGGCCGAAAATCGGCAGTGGATGTGTTGGATGATATGCTGCGCGAGTGGGAAAACGCATTAATCGAGGTTCACCAGTCGTATATTATTCGCCAGATTGCCAAGCACAATGAAAATCGTGATTTCAAGAATTCGATTCCGGTGCGCGAATATGTTACGAGCAAAAAACTGGAGGACGAACTCTATGAGAAGCATTATAGCCGCGCGTTGAATCTCTTGCTTGGCAGTTTAGGTGGGCGGCAGTTTGAGTGGCAGGAAATGGAAACCTCTGCCAATCGGTTCTTTTTACGTATGATGTGGGTTGACGAAAGAAAAGTCTTGAAAGGTCCTGGCGAAATTGCCGACCACTTGATCGAATGGGCTTGCAGCTCTGAAGAGAATCGACCTTTTGCCGAGTTAGCTTCTCCAAGCGAGATTCATATGGCAGAACTGCTGAAAGAGCACTACAAGTCTTCTCCCCCATCGTTGACGCGTTCGTTGGCAAACCAAGGTGCTGATGACAGTATTGCACTTCAATCTTTTGCGAACCCTGACCCTCAAACCCGGGCGCAGAGGTTTATCATTTTGGATACTCATCAACAAGATAATACATCACCTGACAAGCGCAGGGAAGTTGAAGAGTTTTATCGCGATTCCAAATCCGGGGTTATTCCCATGGTTAATCAGGCACTGTCAGCATACCCTGATCTGGCTCGAAATGTGATGTCCGAATCTAAAAACCCGCGCGCGGCAACTTCGGTGGAAGTTTACCTTGGCTATGGTCTCGAAGATTTAGCTATTTACCGCGATAGTATGGATACCTATTGGGAAGACGCAAAAGGACGGGCTTTGCATATTCTCAAAGCGGAAGATGTAGCTTCAGAATTTGAATTGGCAATCGAAAAAGAATTGGGACGAAAAACTTCCCGCAGGCACATCCTTCACCCCGAGGTGGTTGACTTGTTCGAGCATAAGGATCGGATTGATGAGTTCCTCTGGCTTTGGCATTTTGGCTACATTAAAGAGCCGAACGTGCCCGGCGGCAGCGAGTTTTACCTTGTGATGGACGATAAAGGGAAAGACAAGGTAAAACTGACCAATACCATCGGTAAGCACGAAGACGCGCTTTATGGATACGAACTTACCGGGCGGTCGAACGAAGATCAGGAGCGCCAACGCGCCCGTTATCGTTTCTATTACGCGCTACGCAATTTTGTCCTCTACGGAAAGGATCTCGACGAGCACGCCAACCAGCGCGTTGACGCGATAGATTACGACGATTGCCGCGAGTTGTATCAAAAAGAACCTGACTACAATAACCCCACCAAGTTGGGTGAGGTAACCAAAAAACGCTACCAACAATTCCTTAAATGGATTGAAAGCAAAGACGCGCTCATTCATGATTTAGGCATTGTGCTTGCTATGCGCTGGAAGGTTTTGACGCCCGGCGCAGGTGTGGATGCATTCGATAACGATAATGATTAAAACAAAGCGCGCCCCTGCCCGGCAAAAGACAGGGGCGCGCAAGGCGTGATTTTAAGGAGACCAATATGCCTTCTTTTTCAGATATAACTGAATTGGAGAACTTAATTCTCGAAATCGTGGAGTCCCAATCTGCGACCCCAAAGCAGATGTTTCAAATTCGTCAATATTACATGCATGCGAAAGAAATGCACGCGCAGGGAAATATTCTGCTGGCACGGGAAATTATGCGCGTGATATCTGGCATTCCAGCGGAAATACAAGGTCTGGTTGAATATCACTTCAAATCGACCGGATATGCGGAAGCGTTGTTATTTGCCAGTGGGGAGCAGACTATTATGCAACCCGTAAAAAGTGCTCTTGAGCCTTATCGAAAAGTCATAAAAACTGAGCTCGTAAAAAAACAAAATGAAGAAGTCGATAAGGGTGATGGGGATAATGAAATTTTCCGTGAAGATTTAGCAAAAAAAGAAGTCGCTTCTTTTGATGATTTTTGATGAATAAATTTGACTTTGCATATTTGGAGATGACATTATGAGAAGTTGGCTACGGCGTTGGCGCCATCCTTGGCGGTTAATGTTTGGGTTACTTACCTTAGGAGCCTTTATCTGGCTCCTTTTGGGAGTTTTCGGCTTTGTTTTTCTTGATATCAAAACTGCTATTATGGTTTTGATTGTCGGGCTATTTGCCTCTGAAGCGACAATATAGGAGTGGTGGGGGCATGAAAAAACATTTGGTGGTTTCGGATATACACGGCGACCTGGAAGCCCTTGTGTGTGCTGCGAACCGTGCAGGTAACGACTTTGGCGGATTTGACGATGTGTGGTGCCTTGGCGACGTGCTAGGACGCTGCGAGCCAGAAGAAGCAGGGGAATGTATCGAATGGTTACAATCGTATCCCTCTGTCTGTTTGCTAGGCAATTGGGATTGGTGGATACGTTACCAACCGGATTGTGCTACAAAGGGAATGGTTAAACAGGAAGAGATAGAAAAAAGGGAAATGGAATTAAGAAAGTTTCGCGATTGGTTATTTGATGATAGTAACGAACAAATAAAAAACTATGTTGATGCATGGTTAAATTATAGGACTTTTACTGAACTTAACTTGACGCTTGTTCATGGTACTCCAATTGTTGATAAAAATGATGAGTGTCGGCACCCTTCGCAGCCTTATATCCCTGGAAATGACGACGCACGCCGAGTCTTTTTAGCGCCTAAAGACACGGATAATTATCATATTTTCGATTCGATGCAAAGAACCTCAGTATATTTCACGGGACACCATCATGTCCCCAAAGTTTACACATATTTTCCCAATACAGGCAGAGTCGGTGTTAATGAAGTTCATGGTGACCTTGTTGATAAAGGATTTTCACGCGTAACCATAGATGAAAAAAATCGAATTATTAGAATCGGATCCGTATCCAAACGCGAACCTATCAAGAAAGGCAGGCCTGAGTTTAGAGTTCCTACTGCCATGATCTTTGACGAGGAAACTCGCAAAGTGACAATTTTCGAGGTGAAATAATGACAACAAAATCGGTGTTGATTCAAGGCGGAAAAGAAGTCTTTTTTGACGACAGCCAAGTCGGCGCTGGCGCGTTGGCGCAAGTGTTAATTAGCGCAGATCGCAAATATGTTTTCAAAATGGAAGGTGCCAAGGGCAAGGACGAACTGCAAACTTTGCGTGAGTTGGGAATGAAACTCCCACCCAAATCGGAAAGCCGAAAACTATTATTGAGGGTATGGGGTGTCGAACAACATTCATTCTTACAATGGAAAGACGCCAAAGTTCACGTGCAGGAATGCGCGCCTGGTAAAGACTTGCGTTCGTATGCCGCGAAGGGAGCATTATCTTTTGAAGATCGCCTTCACATAGCTATTCAAACAGCCACCCTTTTCAAAGAAACTAATGAAGCGGGTGCGGCATATCTGGACCATAAGCCACGGGAACATGTATATTGGGACGCGGATAATCGCGTAATCAAAGTGATTGATTGGAATGCGGCACTCATTAAAGCCACCGAAGCAGAACGCGCGGAGGATTTTGCCAGTTATTGTCTGGCACTTGCAGATATATTGGACACAAATCCGCATGAAGAGAATGAAGCAGGAGTAGCGAGTTACGAATATCTCTCCCACCCTCTCAATTGGTCACTGGAGACAGAAAATGCATTACATCACAAAGATTTAGGGTATCGTTCGTGGTTTCTGCTGGCGCTGACTTCGCTGACGGTGATTGGTAAGCCCTTCTTGCAAAACTGGATGGAACTTTTGCAGGTCTTCGCAGATGTCCGAGATGGAAAGAATTCGTGGCTGGATAAGATATCTTTGGAACATTCTTATGCTACTGATTTAGGAGATGCCAGTCGTCTAATCGGTCAATTACTGATATCGAATATTCCGACTGCTGATCAAAAAGAAAAAGCAAAGAGACAAAGTAATGACTTAATTAAGAATAGTCGTTCTAATATTATAGAGAGCAACTATCAGGTGATTCTTTATCGGCTTTTATTTGCGTGGTTATTGGCGCCTTCTGACTTTCGAACTTTTTGCCAGTATGAAGTTTGGCGGCTATTTTTAGCGAATCCTGATAAGGCGGCTTTACGTCAGTTGTTCATTGACCTAAAGCCGAGTTTAACATGGGAGAATTATGTCAATGCTATAAAGAAATCCTCTGACAAGTTCCCTGAAATTACATCATTGATAAAACTAAAGCAAAAAGCAGAAGCGCAAGAAAAAGACGAAAAGGTAGATAAATTAATTTCCGAGAATAAGTTAAGCGAGGCAATGGGTTTGTTGCATGAAGCCAAAACAATAGACCCCAGCAACCTAGATGTTCAAATTAAGTACAATAATATTAAGGGTTCTGATAAAGTTCAATCTTCGTCAGAAGAAACTTTAAGGTCTGCTAAAAGCCTATTAGAAAATATGGGAGATTGGGAGGGGGCACGCTCGAAGGTGAATGAAGTTGAAGAAATGTGGGATGTTGCGGAAATGCCCGAGCATATTAAATCGCAAATATCCAGCCTTAAAGAACAGATTGATTTTATGGAGAAAAGTAAAAATGAACAGAGTGAAGTAAATCGTAAATTGCTGGTAATTCTCAACAAAAATCCCGTGGAGCAGACTTCAACTCAATTGAGCGATTTTATTGAAAATATTTCTAGTCAAATAAAAACTCCAGAACAGCGAGAAATGTGGACGGAATTACAAAAACGTTACGATGAGACTGTAATTCGAGAGAGGCAGTTGGTCAAGTTGAATAACGTTGCGAACTTTGAAACATGGCGCAATGGTTTGGCAGAAGCTGCCAAGGATGGTAATTTGCACGCGAAAGACAACTTGATTAACGCAAATTTGATAGGGAGGATATTGGAGAAAATACAACAAGACATAAAGCAAATACCAAACGTGGGTTTGGAAGTGTCAACTCGATCCTATGTTGCTGTGCAAAAAGAAATCTTTAAATTACGAGAGAGTCTGAAAGGTGAGGAAACTTCCCTAAGATTTTTAAAGGAGGCTGAGGGTGAACTCCCTGCGTTAAAAAACGCCATTTTGCTACAGGTGGAGGAAACCATCTGTACTCTATTGACAAAACAAGGACGAGAAGATGCGGATTTAGTAGATGCCGAGAATATTTTGATAGCTATTTCTTCTATTTTTGGAGAACAGGAATTTAAGACGCGCGAGATTGCAGATTGGTTGAAACGTTGTCGTTTAATTGAAGACATGAAAGTAGACCTAAGTAAATGGAGGCAATTGTCAGAGGAAATAACAAAACTACCTACTAGGATCTTCCACGGTGAGTATTATGTTGATCTGAGACAACGGATATGGAACGTGCTTCACGCCATGCAGTTGATTGAACTGACCCCGCACCAGTGGGCAGACAATGTTCAATCGTTGAAACGGGAGTGGAAGAAGGAGAAGCGATTAGCTGAGATTGAGCGTGGACTCCTCAAGAAATTGGAGGCGGCGGAGCAGAGTGACGCAGCTGAAAGGGGCAATATTGCCGCACTGCAACAAGCACTAAAGGATTTAGATGATAAGTTAAGTGATTCTGAAAAGACTTTGAAATCCGAAATGGCGTCTTTACAAGATGGACTGAAATTCTTATTGAGCGAACGTCAATTCCAAACGGCGCTCAATACAGTCAGCGAAACGCTTAAAAGCGACCAAAAAGAAAAAAACGATATCTTATACAAAGATATTGAGACTTTAAAAAAACACATAGATGCTAACGCAGATAAATTCAAAGAGATTAGGTCTAGTTATGATAACCTTGTTAATTTATTAAGCAGACTGGCATCCCAGGATCAGTTTTATAACTTGCATTCAATATTGGACGAGTTAGGACAGTCGTCTAAGAGAATGAGCGCCGCATTGCAGACTTTGTCCGAAAAGATGGATCGTATTTATAGTGATGAAGAGAAAATGGCAGGAGAAACTATTCCTTTAGAAAAGAGGGTAATTTATACGGAAAAAGGTGCTGTAGATTTGAATATGAATGCCAAATTGGCTTCACAAGAAATAGAAGATGATAAGGCTATGGAGGAAGAGCATCAAACGGTGGAATCAAATTACCTACAAAATGCAAAAAGCTTATGGATATCTATTTATAAAACTCTACAGAGACAAAAACTACTGGTTTCCATTGTGAGTATTTTGGTTTTATTTGTTATTGCAGGTACGATATTTGGCGATTTTATTCGTCCGTCTGCGCTCCCTGATGTTTCACAGTCCAACCCTACTGAGACCGTGACGCCAACCAGTACCACAACGCCCACAATAACACCCACTTTGACGTCCACCCTGACTCCCGCCTTGACTCCTGCCCTAAATCCTCTGGGGACACCCGCTTCAACAATAATATTAAATTTGAATGCTATACAAGCCCTTAGTTTAACAGGAGACCGCCCATTTGTAAAATTATCTTCCATACAAGACCTCCCAGTTGAAATAAAGATATTAGACCGAGAAACAAGCAATAACAAGAAGGTTCAACTAGTTGCAGCTCTAAAATTGGAATTCTTGGCGGAGTTATCTCAAGTCGTACCCGGACAGGAGTATACAATCAAGCCTGTTGACGAAAAAACGCCTTTGAAATTGTATTGTCTTACGCCCAATAACCCAACCGAACCTATCGAATGCGGTGAATTTACTTATAGTAAAGACTTACCTGATACGTTTAAAGTTGCGGAAAACAGTGTCTTACCGACAGACTATGTTTGGTTGGAATGGGTTATGTGGATTCCTCAATCAGCCTTTAAGTAATTGTGAATATAAACCGTCGTATTGAATTTCTAAAGTATTTGGAGATGTTTTATGGAAAACATTACCGCTGAAATCTTTGCTGCACTGGAAAACTGGAAACTGGATCACGCGCGCGTCTTGCTGGAACGCAATTCGCACCTGCTATCCGATACTGATTACGCCTTGGTAATGGATCGGCTTTATGATCGCACAGATGTCAATCGCCTGCTTAACGAATTGAACAATCACGTTGAAAATGGGGATTACATTGCAGCTCTACAAACATTTGATGATATCCAAGTTAATGAATGGGCAAAAGCCCACCCGGATTACGAGCCTTTAAAAGAAAAATATCGTGTTTTTCAGAATGAGCATTTGAAGAGCTTGTTCCGTGGTTGGGTGGCGGAAATCGAGAAGCACTTAACCGACGAAGATGGCGAATTGGATTTGGATAAGGCGCGTTGGCAGCTAGCCGAAGTTGACGTTTTGCTGCAGAAGATTAAATTGCTGCCGGAATCCTTGCGCAAGGATTATGAACCTCAAATTCATCGCAAGGTTTTGGAATATGAAAAGAAACATAAAGAGGCTCTGTCCATAGACAACATTGAACGCGCCAATAAAGCGGAATTCTTTGCTGAAGCGCAGAAATTATTGGTAGAGGCAAAGGCGGCGGGAGTTCCGGAAAAGAAGTTACAAGAACTTCAGGAGAAGATCGAAAATAATCAAAAACGCGCCGAGGGGCAAAGTATCACATTTTTGAATGACCCGACAAAATCCGATGTTGAGCGTATAGAAGGCGCTTCCGTTTCTGCTAAAAGCGCAAAAGCATGGCGGTTGGCATACAATTTGGCATATCATGGCTACCTCACTTTGGGCGAGCCTGACTCCAGCCGCTTATTTGAGGAAGCGCTTGAATATAAACAAGCATATTTGGAACAACTGCCAAAAGACATAGAACAGCAAATCAATATTTCCGAACACGCTTTCGAATTAGGGGAGTATGAAGAGGCAAATCGGGCGCTTGCTTGGGCAAAGAAATTCGGCATGAGTCCGGGAAAATTCGACGGCAAGATTGATGACTATATGGATTCCATTGTTATCAAAGGAAAACCGTTGGAGATAATTGAAGAAGTCGGCGGCGGCGGGGCAGCTCTTGCCGCAAGAATTGCTGATTTGGAGCCCAAAATCCAACAGGGTATTGAAAAACGCAGAAAAGCGCACGAACTGTATGCCCGGGCGAGTATGATGGTGACCTCCGGCATATTTAACAGAATTGCCAATGCCATAGATTTATTATTGCGGACATTGGCGGTGGACGAGAGGTATCAGGATGCGCGAACTTTATTGTTGAATTTGTCCCAACAGTATACTGTTTCGTTCAGCAAGATATTCGAAGACAGATGCGCACGTTTCGACGCTTCCATTGAGGAAGCCGCATGGGGACGCGCCGAGCGCTATTGGAACGATATTAAAAGATTATACGAAGAGGCACAGGGATTTGTAAAAAATTATCCGTCAATCTTGGCGGATAACAACCCTTTGACAGCCATTCTTCTCGACCAATATGTGGACGATATTTCCCAGAGAGAATCGCGTCTCGAACAATTGAAAAGCCGCGAAAAATCCGCAAATGAAAAGCGCGAAATCTTAATGCAAACCTTTAATGCTGCGCGCAACAACCTTGACCAAAGCCGTCAAAGCGATATCGAAAGATTGTTGCAAGAGTGGTCTTCTTTGACGCTGCGCAAGATGGACGTCAAGCGCGTGCGTCAGCAGGTGCAGGCTTTCTGGGATCAGGAATATCAATGGCTGTCTGATACTGTTCGCAAAATTCAGGAAGCGACCAATAAGGGTGCGTTTGATAGCATGCAAGTTTTGGAAACCACTGCAAGCGAACTGGAGAGCAAGGCACAAGACGTGCCGGTACTCAAGGTGGAGCAATCGCTTGCGGATTATTACGGGAAACTAGGCGCCCTAAAACGCAGGGATGATCCTCTTGGAGCGGTTGATTACTACATCAAAGCAGAGCAGCACGCAAAGATTGCGAATAATGCCGCCAGTTCTGCCACTTATCGTCAAGCGCTTGAAGACTTGAAAGTGGAGCTTAAAGATAAGAGCGCGATCATAGATACCCGCAGGGCTTTGCAAAATGCTCTGAACGACAAAAACTATGAAGAGATTGAGCAAATTTTAGTTGAATTACCTGAAGATGTTAAGAATGATATTGAAATTAAACAGCTAGGGAAAAAAGCAAAGGTTGCTTTGGCGCGGTTTCAACATGACCGCTTTTTGGAAGAATGTCGCTTAATCCTGAGTATCCAGCCCCGTGCAGGAGAAAAAGGTGAATTTATCCCCGCCAAAGAGAGGGATTTTGAGTATGCCCGCGATCTTGCAGTGAAAGCGCTTGGGCATTATGCAACCTCACCGGACGCGAGCAATATGCGCGATCTGGCAATTCGGTATCAAGCCAAAGAAAATGAAGGCATTGAAGAACTAGAAACTTATATTGGATCGGAAAATTACCCTGCTGCACAAGGCTTGGCAACAGACTTTCTCGATCAAAAATACCCATATATTGGTGCAAAACTATGGAAAAAGTGCATTGAGGCTCAAAACTTATATAGAAAGTGGAATCAAGATAATCAAGATAAGTGGGAAACTGCCAAAGATAACGCCAAATCTATGATAGATCGGATTGATTTAGGCGACGATAACGCCGATTCTGTTTTTGCGCAGGCACAGGTGATGCTCGAAAAATGCAAATCAACGTATTGGAGACCGGATGAAAAAGAGAGTTTTGAGAAAGTTGTTGACACGTACATAGTTTTTCCGCGCAATGCCTTCAGTGAAGCCTCAAAACAATACGCTCAAATTAAGCGGTCTCTTGCAATAGGCGAAATTTCGCATGCCTATGATCACATAGATTCTTTTCCATCTGGCATTCCTGCTCAAGTAGAAAGGTCTAGAACGACTCTTCGCAATCACCTTGCAAAATTAAATCAAAGCTTTATGACATTGATTGATGAATTAGTTGCTGCTAAAAAATCATTGTTATTTACGATGGGTGGACAGTTCGCCGGACACACGAAAGACAACCAGCAAAATCTTTTGCGTCTGAAAAATGGCATTGACTTCGAATCAATATCTGAAGCTTATATAAGTCTCAATAATGCGGCTGAAGCAGCAAAGCGTTTTGAGGGTTTTTTGGAGGTCCATGATGACACGAAGGGACTCCTTGGTGATGAAAACTCCAAGCAGGCAACAGAGGGTAAAAATGATGAAATTTCTTTATTTGGTTCTCCCATTTTGCGTAAGTTTAAGCGTTTTAGAGAAGAAGAGGATAAGTATAAGTATCTTAAGTCGCTCGCATTGTTCTTGGAGAAGGATTTCGAAAGCCTGATTCGCAACTATAAAATTAATGATGCTCAGGAAAGGTTAGAAGAACGTTTACGCGCCTGTCCCAGTTCGTTGGCGGATTTGGGCGGAGCTTTTCGAACTTTGAACCAGTGGCTTGATGAGCGCGAAACTATCCACGAAGAGATAGTTGGCGTAGAATTTAAAGTCCCTGAACGTCCATTCTTGCCGCCTTCAGACGCCAATCTTGAGCAGGCTTTGAAAGTTTTGGAAGGGCTTGACGGGATGACTTTAAGGCAGGATCAACATAATCGGTATAAAGAGGTCAAGTCTACTGACCAAAGTGTAAAGGTCGAAGTGCAAGTCACTGATTGGGAGAGACAAAGAATTCGCAAATTGCGCGTGCGGATTAAAGAAAAGCTTGAAACCTTCTTTTCACAAAAAATGGTGGTAAGTCTCGGAATTTTAGCTCTGTTTGTGTGTGTGATAGCTGTTGTTTCAACGTATGTAGGAACTCGTCCTGTTCCAGTTGTTCAGGCAACACCTATAGAGTCAAAAGCGACTGCTACATCTACCCCAATTCATTCAACTTTAGTTCCTACTGTAGTATTTACCCAAACTCCATTGCCATATATCTCAGGAAGAACCATTGGTCAAACTTATGTGTTTCGGTTCCCTTCTTCCGATGAAACTGTTCCTATCCCGGGCAATGTAAAAACTCGTGGATATTTGGGTCCTGATCAAGATGTAACAATAGTACGTTATTGTGTGGATAACAGTCAAGGCATGTGGCTTGCACTTGAATTGGGGGGGCATTATGGTTGGATGAAACTTTATTCCCCAACCAACAATCCGCTGGTGAGTATTGGCGACAATAAGACAAACCCTGAAGTCAGGATTTCATCTAGTTATGAAGTTGTATGCCCGTATTCGAGGGAAGACCCAATCCTAGGTGTGCCAACTCCGGCTTGCGGCTATTGGGATTGTGACTATGACGATTAATTGGAGATTAGGATGAATGACTTAAAACAAGATCTGATAGAAGACGTAAATACTTCGCTGGCAACAACGTATCGCTATCTAACCAGCGGCAAGCGTTGGAATTGGGGGATGAGCGCTACGGAAAGTAAACTATTTTGGCTGATAGTCAGTGCAGCCAGTGTGATTGCTGTTGTGTGCGCCGCTTTGGTTTTGTTTGGCGCATGGCAAATTTGGAACCTTATGGCTGGATATATGACTTTGTGGTGGATGCCCGTTTTATACTGGTTATTGATACTGATCATTATGGCAGTTGCAAGTATATTCTTAACGGCTGGCGCGATACGCGTCGTCGTTTATCCTATGATTACGTTTTTTATTCCGATTGTTAAAAATCTAAAAGACGGGTAACCCCCAGTAGCTGGCAAAGATAGGAAATGTAGTAAGCATTTTACAACGCTAGTCAAGGGAGTTGCAATGATCATACAAAATTTGAAAGATTTTTTATCTTATCTTGCCAGTTCTTTTGGATTGCTGAGTAGTTTTTCTGCTTTTTTCCCACTTGCTGACACTATTTTTAAAATAGTACCTCCGCCCAAGGACCATCCTTATGAAAGTTCAATATTTGCTACACTTTGTTGCATATTTTTGATCTTTTACCAGTATTCTGAAAGGAATAATGAAGAAAAACAATCTTTGGTTCATAAGAAAAGCATAATTCCATCTGCTGTTCTGTATATTTCTTACATATTTATAATTCAGTACATTCCCTCGCTTGGCCCGTACGATCTTTACCCAACTGTTGTCTGGGAATTGGGGATTGCGTCTGCAATTGCTTTTTTTACTGTAATTATTAAACCGGCAGTATATATTGCTGTTTTCTATACCCTAACAGACTTGTTTTCTACTCTAGCCGTAAAAGAATGGCAAAAGCGACATGGTGCATATTATTAAACCTGGTTTCCAAGGTGATGTATACGGCGTTATTACCAAACATCAGTAGTAAAAGGAGCATTACATGAAAGACAGGACTGTAATCACTATCGACCAGTCAGATTCGTTGTTTCGGCGGGAAACGCCTAAAGATTGGGCGCGTAACCCTTGGTTGTCCTGGCTGACGGCAGGCTGTTTATTTGCGCAAGAGATTACGATGGAACCTGATCGATTTTACTTGGTAGACGTGTTTGAAGATAACGAATACTTCGTGTATGATCGCGAGTCGGTTAAAAGTGGAAAAAAATATCTTTACAAAATTAAAGACTATAAATTGGAATATATTGAAAGCATTCCGCAGGCATTCAATGTCACTGTCCAAATTATGGGGGTTCCTTGCTTTGATCCAGCTTTCGGAAAAAATGCCGGCACATGGGTGAAATTGGATTACAGCGTGCGGATTTTGCTAAGTGTTTCTCGGGAAATGCTCGGGCGAGTGCGTGAAGAAGTAAAAAAAGACCCATTGCGAACGATTCAGAATAAATTATCTGATGCAGCGCGCTCCACTCTGGCACATTTATCTTATGATAAAGCGCTTACGGGGCAAACCGAAGAAAAATTAGTGGATTGGGTTCGCGGATATAAAGAAGTTATCGAAACTGGGTTAACCGTAGAGAGGGTGGATATTGAAGAAATTGAAGGCAGCAAGAAAGTGGATGAAGCCTTTCAAGGTCAGTTTAATCGTCTGCTGGAAGCCAATGACAAATCTGATATTGCTATGATGTTTAAGCAATTAGATGACGAAGCAATCAATGCGTATTTGACTTTAGGTGGACTACCAGACGCGGGTAATATTATGATGGCGCGCAATCGGATGACGCAACAAATGTTGACTGCTTTGCTGGCAGATGGAAAATCTGTAATGCAGGCTTATCAGCAAACCTTGCAAGGAATTGATCGTACGAAGTCGAATATAGCTGTTGAACCTGAAAATAAACCGTTACAGAATAGCACAGCTGAGCATTTATTTGACCAAATCAAAGATGTGGATTGGACACAACTAGAGATCCCCAATACTAAAAAACATACAGAGCGATTGAAATGGGAAAGGGATGTTTTTATGGAGCGTGTTCCCCAGTGGCTGACCGATGATGCAGATGAAAAACTGTTTGTGCTCAAGGTTGGTAAAGGAAACGATATGCTGCAAATTCGCTGGGACGACAAAGACGCACCCCCACAAGTATGGCTCAATGGAAGACCAAGACAGGATGATTACGCTATTCTATCTCCTTCTGCATGGGATCCTGCTAAACGAACTTTGTGGGATGTGTATCTTGCCACTTGGAGGCTGGTAAATGCTGTTCAATAATCTTCAGTACGTTATCGGCAAAGAATTTGAAAACGGTCGGATTATTTTCGCTGACACAAAAAACACGGAAAATTCCAAACTGGTTAAATATCATTATGTAACCGGTTTTCACATCCCATCTTTGCCGGTATCTAAACAAGCTGAAGAGCCATTGTTTACGCGCCATGTGTTTAGACGGTTTGTCGCTTTTTTGCGTAACATGCGCCATGCAAGCGGGGACGTCGCTTTTGGCTTATATGCACAGGCTTCGCCGGAAAAATCGCAGTTGGGTGCGCGCGTAAATTTTTATCTCCTATGCCGCGCATCTGATAAAGACGACGCCTTGTCATTCGAAGAAGCTCGTGATTTTGCGGAAAGAGCATATGCAAATTTTCCTCGCGATGGTTTGATGGGATTGGTGGTTCCGCGCCCTGCAAAGACGGAAGAGATTGAACAATTACTGTTTTGCGATGTTCCTGATCAGGGTCTACATGCGGCACAAATTTTCAAGCACACGGAGAATATAACAATTGATGGTCTGCCTTCTGATGTGCCTAACTTTAACATTCAGCATCCCTTTTTGTCCGATGCGGGGCATGAACCATGGGCAGACTTGATCGAAATCTTAGGTAAGGCGCGTTTCAGAACAGTGTTGAGCATCAATCTGGAAGCGGTTAACTTATCTAGCGATGTGCCAGCCATTGCTGAACAGGCCCAACAGTATCGTAAGATCCATGAATTAAACCAGCGGCGTTTTGAAATTCAGCAGTCGGTGGCGGGGATGGCTGGCGGCTCTATTGCTGGAATGAATGATCCCAATAAATTGCTGTTTGAAGCCTCATGGTACAAGATATTGCGCATTCCCGATTCTGTTTTTAGTTATATTGAACGCGGATATTCCTGTTTTACCGATTTGCTCGCGTGGTCAGACCAAGCCTTTATCTATGGAATTTCAATTGCAAGTGAAGGAAAAATTCGCGACTTGGTTGATGCGGCGCGCGGAAGCCTGATGAGTTTGGATAATCAGCGTGAACGGAGCCAGCTGGGATGGTCCCGCCCTGATTCTAGTGCGAAAGATAAGACACAAGCTTTGAATAAACTGCGGTGGATGGATCATTCTGACGGTAAAAAGGCAACAGGGCATGATTTGTTTAAATATTTGGTGACTGCCGAGGAAGCCAGTATCTTATTTCACGTCCCTGTTTTTTCGCCAAGTTATCAAAGCAGCGCGGTCAGTCTGGTTGATTCGCCATTCACGATTCCCCCCGAAGTATTAAGTGTTGATCGGTTTAAGACGGAAGAGAAACTGATCAGCGTTGGCAATTTATATCAGCGTGACCAGATTACTTCTGTGGATTTTAAGATCCGCTTGGATGACCTGCGCCGCCCTTCTTTGCTTGTCGGCGCGCCGGGTAGCGGCAAATCCAACCTTGCTCTATCCTTGATTTCTCAATTATGGGAGGGCCATCAAACCCCCTTCCTGGTTCTAGATCCATCCACAGGGCATGAATACCGTTATTTACTGGCAGATTCGAAATATACTAAAAAATTGAGAGATGATCTAATTGTATTCACTTGCGGGGACGAGGAAGGAATACCATTCCGTTTCAATCCATTCGACGTTCCGCCAGGAATAACCTTACGCGCACATATTACGCGCCTGCTATCCTGTTTTAAGGCAGCTTACGAAATGTGGGACCCTTTGCCCGCGATTTACGAAAGTGCGCTCATTCGTTTGTATACATCCAATTCGTATCATTGGGCTTTGAGTGATAAGGGTGGTACGGGAAA
This sequence comes from Anaerolineales bacterium UBA2395, assembly GCA_002343775.1. GTDB lineage: Bacteria > Chloroflexota > Anaerolineae > Anaerolineales > Villigracilaceae > Villigracilis. The sequence continues at coordinate 170,522 of DDSH01000028.1, read as the reverse complement.
ATCTTGCCCGTGTATGAGCGAATTCGCTCAAGCCATTATTGACGAATTGAACGAAAACGTTCTTCCTGATTACGGTGACAGCTCGGAGGCAAGCGGTATTCTTACTGGCGCGTCCAAGATACGGGTAAACGGGATTCTTAATAGCATTGGACATATCATTAATGTGAAGGAAGATGGATCCGAGTACTTTCAAAAATTATTGCGCCGTCCCGTTGTGATTGAACTGGGCAGTGTGGGCGATACCAGCAGTATTGCCCTGGTGATGGCTTTTTTGGTGACCCAATTGGCTGGTCACATCGAGTATGCCTATAATAAAGAACGTAAAAATGAAAAGACAATGCACTTGATTCTGATCGAAGAAGCGCACCGTATGTTGTCCGCCGAGGCGTCAGGGTCATCTTCTCAAAATCAGGGTAATACGCGCGGCAAAAGCGCTGAAGAGTTGAACACCCTATTGGCGGAAGTTCGCAAGTTCCACCAGGGGATCATGATTCTCGATCAGAGACCTTCATCCTTGATAGGCGGGGTGTTGGATAATTCTGATATCAATATCATGTGTCGATTGAATGACAGGGCAGGTTTTGAACACCTGAGTAACGTGACTAACCTGAGTCCTGAACAGCAAAAATACGCGCGTACGCGCTTTCAACCAGGCGACGCTGTTTTACTCGACAAGGATTCGGGACTGCCAGTTTTGATCAAAGCAGAATATGTAGTTGATGATTTACTCAAAGCGTATCAGGAAAACTTTGCGCTGATGCGTGAGAACGCAGATCGTTATGGATTACTTACCCTAGCTGCTGAGCCTTGGTCTCCATGGCAGTTGAAGAAAGATATGGAAATGGGTGCCAATGTTTTAGGGCAGGTCATACAAGCGCCGTTGAAAACGTGTGCCTTTTGCATACCTTACCAGAAAGAAATGCAATGTCCTTACTTTGATGGGGTAAGTTCATTGTTAAACCAAACTGCTGCGTTTGAAGCACAGATCCAACAGTGGCTTGAGCGTGTGGGCTCTGAGAGCTACAAAAGTGATGACAGTTTATCGATTGAGGAACATGCCGTGTGGAAGAAGGACTTGGATGCCATGCTATCCCAGATGTTGAGCATGTTTGGTGACAGAAGCATTTCAGAAAATGACACAAATGGAGTTCGTTATTGTTATTTTGCCCAAGCTGTTGATCGTTGGCAACACAATGACTTACAGTCCAGTGATTCAGTCATTCGTTGGAAAAGACAGGTGGCTGGGTTTAAATTACTGCAATACTTGTATGAAAGTTCTTCAGACGGATAGAGTAAAAATATCTGGAAGAGATTATGTCTGATAAGTTATCTACCCTAAAGCCTGCATCACCAGCGCCCAAACCTGCTGCTCCCAAGCCAAGTGAGCTGCCAAAGTCGGCTGCCCCAAAATCGGCAAATACACCGAAACTATCCGTACCAAAACCAGCAGAGTTACCCAAGCCCGTAATAACTAAGTCGAGTGAACCAATAAAACCATCTGTTACTCCTAAGTTGAGCGAGACCCCGAAATCACCCTCCAATCTCAAACCAGCAAATGCTATCAAGCCATCTGTCCCAAAGATAGCCGATTTACCTAAGCCGGCAACGTCTAAGCCAAGAGAAGCAGTAAAGTCATCTGTTACTTCTAAGCCAGTAGAGACACCTAAATCCCCTGTTTCCAAGTTGAGCCAACCACCAAAGCCATCTTTCAATGCCAAACCAGCAAACGGTTCTAAATTGTCTGCACCAAAGCCTGCTGATTTACCCAAGTCGACAATATCTAAGCCAAGTGAACCTCCAAGGCCATCTACTCCGAAACTAGTAGAAGATTCTAAACCCGTAATGCCTGATGTAAGCGAGACTCCCAAACCAACTGATCCTAAGCCTCATGCGCTTAAATCAGTGGAACCTTCCAACTCAATACCTAAAGATGCAAAAAAGGAATTTCAACAATCTATGCAATTAACTGCATTAGAGACAGAACGGGTGAATGTTGGAATTCAGAGAGATACGTCGCGTTCTGATGCACAATTTCGAAATCAAAGAGAGGTTAAAAAATACTATGATAATAATATTAGTGGATTTGCAAATTATGGCGGAAAAGATATAACTCAAGCAATGAGGAGCCATCTGTCCGGGCTTAAAATAAATACTAACGACCTAAATCAAGTTCAAGTTGTGGATAAATTTTTTGAAACGATACCTTATCGTCGTGTGGGAACCGTTTTAAACCACGTTGCAAAACAATCTGGAATACGCGAGAGCAATTCCAAGGGCAGTTTTGTTCATAGGGGAAAACAATTAGCTTCCCTAAAAGAATTTCCACCTGATGATTTTGTAGGAGACAAACCCCGGCGCGGTGCTGAAAAAATATTTTATGCTAATGATAAGCGAGGCAAACCATTACAACTTCGAATAGATAATTTTGCCAGTGATAAGGAAAAAATATCCATTACCGATACCAAGCCCATGAATCTTCAAAGATTTATTGACGCAAACCCTAGCGGAAAAGGAGAACAATTCCATAAGGAAATGACTGATCTTTATGGTAGCAATTACAAAGATCGGATTGAAAAGGGAGAGATATTGCCCTTTGCTGATCAGAGAATTTCACCAGACGTACGAAGTGCGTTAAATGGATTCATTAAACTTCGGACTGAACGATACAAGAAACAATTGTCAAGATATTCATCGGTTGTAGGAGATTTCTACAAAAAAGAAGTTGGCGATCTCATTATAGATCCATACTTTACTTTCGATAACTCTTCTCGAAGCAGTGCGCCTTCAAAGAAAAAATAATGCTAGAAAAACAATTGATAATGCGCGGAGCTAAAACATCGACATGAGCCTTGAAGTCATCGTCGGAATCATCGGCATTATCCTGGACATCGCCCTGGCGGACAGGGTTCTGCCGTCACTGGATGGGCTGTACAAGGTCACGGCAGGGTTTATTTTTGTGTTTGGGTTTATCGGTGTTTTGTATGGCGTTCTGCCTGAAGAGACCGCCAGTGAGTTGACTGGGATATATTTGTTTGTTTTGATTATTTGGTACATCACGAAGGAAGAAAAGTGAAGTAATAAGGCCGAGAAGAACGGCAAGTAATTTTGTCGGAAATTTGCAATGTCACTTTATATGACGAGGAAATATATGACAATGTAGATATATCAATCAATCGGGTGGAGTATTTCATGCTCCGATCACACCAATATGGCATTCCATGTAATCGGGATGGATTGAAGGATATATGATTCTATCAAGGACGATAATATGTTAAATGACGAAACGTATATCAAAGCATGGCAAAAAATCGAAGACTCGCAACGCCCAAAGACTTTGGAGTTGGAATTATGTTCAATGGATATTGATAGAGTTCCAGAAGGGATTGGCAACCTTTTACATTTGCAGTCTCTTGATTTGTCTCGAAATAGGATAAAAGAATTGCCAGATTGTATTGGGCAACTTTCCCAATTGCACACCCTTAATCTTTCTCAAAATCAAATTGTAATAGCACCTAAATCTATAAGCAACCTTTCTTTTTTAACACATCTCGATTTAAGTAAAAACCATCTAAAAGTTTTCCCAGACGCTTTGAGAATGTTGAAGAATTTAGAAATATTACGGTTAAATGAAAATGAAATCGAGGAAATTCCATCTTGGATTTCAGAACTCCAATCCCTTCAATGGCTTGAGATTTCATCTAATAAAATTTGGGAATTGCCTGATGAAATCGGAGAACTAAAGAACTTAAGGATGCTTGCTGTAGGAACGTCAGCAAATTCCTCTCGTAATAATAAATTAAGAAATATTTCTGCTGGGATTCGCCGTTTAAGGAGAATTGAAGAGATTTGGTGGTGTAATTGTGAATTGGAAGACCTGCCTGATTGGATTGGTGAGATTAAATCTTTAAGGGAATTGCGCCTTGAAGGTAATAAAATCCAAGACCTGCCTGCTACGCTAACCCAGCTCCCCCAATTAATAGAACTAAATCTAAATAAAAACCCTCTTAACCCAGAACTGACCAAAGTATATCAGCAAGGCATAGAATCAGTTAAATCATATTTGCGAGTGAGATACTCTGCGCAAACCGCTTCTAATGAAGCTAAATTAATTCTTGTTGGGGAAGGCGATGTAGGCAAAACCTGCTTAATGGATGCGTTGTTAGGGCATCCATGGCAAGAGCATGACACAACGCATGGCATAGAGATAAAACAAATTAAGATCATAGATTCGCAGAGCAAAAAACAAGTTATTCTTAATGGATGGGATTTTGGCGGACAACGTGTGTATCGCCCTACTCATCAATTATTTTTTAGCAGCCCTGCAGTATACCTTGTAGTTTGGAAGCCGCGTGAAGGATCCCAGCAAGGTTTTGTAAAAGAGTGGATACAATTAATAAAACGCCGTGAGCCAGAAGCGAAAATTCTGGTTGTGTCTACCCATGGCGGTCCACAACAACGACAACCTGATATTGATAAACAGGAATTATGGGATGTTTTTGGTAAAGAAACACTTGTTGGTTTTTTTGAAGTAGATAATAAACCTGACGTAGGAGGGGTGCGATATGGTATTAACAAACTAAAACAAGCTATCGCACAATCTGCTTTTACTTTATCTGAGGTGGGAAGACTTATTCCCAAAAACTGGCAAAAAGTTCGTGATGAATTAGCGAAATCTACGTCCACTTATTTGTCGTATGATAATTTATTAAAAATGTGCTATTTGTATGGAATGAACGAGGATGATGCGCGCTTATTTGTTTCGGTTGAACACAACCTTGGGCATCTCATTCATTATCAACATGATCCAGCCTTACGCGATATTGTTGTATTAAAGCCTAATTGGCTAGCGACGGCTATCAGTTTTATCTTGGATGATAAAATTACCCGTCAAAACAATGGATTGGTACGCTTTTCTCGTCTAAACCAGTTGTGGGATGACCCGTTTCGCTCTCCTGAAAACCGTTATCCTAAAAACCTCCACTCAATTTTTTTACGTTTGATGGAACGTTTTGATTTATCCTATGCTGTTGATAGGATTTCTGGTAGCAATCAATCAGATCCTCAAAGCCTAATCGCCCAACTTGTCCCTGATGTTGCACCCAATGAAAAAGATTTCGAAAAAAAATGGACACCAGAAATTGTCTCAGGTGATTTCCAGCAGACACAAATCTGTCGCATTGTAGATGCGAGCAATGGTCAATCTGCGAATGCTGAGGGCTTGTTCTACCAATTGATTGTTCGTTTGCACCGTTATTCTCTGGGTCGCGTAAAATATGCTGACAGTGTCCACTGGCAGCGCGGACTTGTCCTCGACGCCGATTACAACGGTCGTGCCCTCCTGCGATACATTGGTAATGACGTCCATATTACTGTCCGTGCCGCTTACCCGCAAGGCTTCCTTACCATACTTACTGATGAGGTCAAATTTTTAGTGGAGAGTTTTTGGGAGGGATTGCGTTGTGAAGTGACCGTTCCATGTCTTAATCCAAAGCCATGCAAGGGATTGTTCGAGGTCAGTAAACTGATTGAGAACAAAAAAGAAGGACACCCCCAACAGCCCTGCTCGATTTGCAATAAATGGCAAAGTATCGATGTGCTGCTTTCAAATGCACCAGCGTCCAATCCATTGCCACAGATCGATGCTCTGGCTACGCAAAAGGTGTTGGACGAACTCAGCGAACTTCGCAAGATTTTAATCAAGCACGACGATGTCACCATTGGTCGCTTCGATCATCTTGATGCGGGGCAGCGCGAGCTACTCAGCCAAGCTGAAACATCTTACAGAAACCTCTTGCAAGTTTTTACTGACGAAGCCAAAGAAGGTCCACGCCTGTTCAGCATGAGACCTGTTGACCCAAATTGGCTCGAAGTGCCAAAAACTCTTGTCAGCCAAAAATTCCGCATTCTCTTGTGGTGCGAACATTCCCAACTTCCGCTCTTTGTTCTTAATAAAGAAGGCGATAGGCGCGGTATTTATGAAATTGACCTGCCTTATGAATGGGTGACCGAAGCCGCACCTTACCTCAAAGCCGTTGTCGCTACACTCAGTTTAATTCTTCCCGTTGCTTCTTCCGCCACCAAACTGCTACTGCCTGACGACCAATACAAAAACATCGAAAAAGAACTTGCCTTTGGAAAAGACGTTTTCGACTCGATGCTCAAAGGTGCGGATAAACTCACCAATTGGTCTGATAAAGCCGACGCCCCTGATTTGCCGCACGGAGCAATGCAGAGCGCCGAGGGCGCTCTCCTCCGTGAACTCCATGCTTTTCTCAAAGAGAAAGATCCTGCCTTTGGCGGTCTCGTCCGTGTGATGGATAAACAACAAAGATTCCTTTGGGTGCATGAACAGTTTGCTCGTGAATATTAAGCCTATCGGCAGATTTTGCAGCCTAGTTTTGCACCCAAATTCAACCTGCTTTGTCTCTCCTTACTGCTGTACACAAAAACTAAAGCAGGGAAATCGAAATTGTTCAAATCAAAATCTAATTGATCTCATCAAAAACAAGGAGTAGATTATGCAAGACAAATTTCTGCCTTACACTGAAGTAGATAACAGGAGCATTCTTTCTGAGATCGGGCATAAAATCGTTATGGATGTTGCGCCTGATGAAGAGCTGACATCCCGCAAAATGACCGCTGAAATCTTACGGCGTTATGAGCAGGGAGATGTTCTAGTTGCAGAAACTTCCGCTAATGATGCGGGAGGTTTTGGGGATATTGACCTGGCGACTCTTGTGATTCTACCCGTTCTGGTTTCAACACTTTCAGAAATATGCAAGCAGTTGGTAGTTTGGACATTTGAAGAAATCAAAACGGATATTAAGAAATCTGAAGACAAAAAGAAAAAAGTGTCTCAGATGATAGATGTTATCGTAGATGAGAAATTTGAGGAAGTAAATAAGAAAGTGAAATCCAAAAAGGGGCAGAAAAAGGGAAAAGAAATTCGAAAAGCCATAAAGATACGTATTAAAAGCCAACTTGAAATTTGATGGTATCCGACAATATCTGCTTTTAGTTTTCGGCACAAGGAAATACTTAAAGGGAAAATGGGATGAAGACTAAAAAAATAAATATCTTTGCATTCCCAAGCCAGACTGCAATATTATTTTGGCTAGTTACAATAACTCTGGTAGGAGCGGTAGCTTTCGGAACAAGTGGCGAAGCACCGTTTCCTATTTGGTGGCTGCTACCTGTACTTTTATTTCTGACAATATGGGGATTTTTGGCGCGCCCAGACCGTGATATTCGAAATCGCAGGTTGGCACCTATCGGGAGGCAGTATCCATATCTCCGTGAATCAATTAATATGCTATCAAATAGGATTGGACTAAAAAAAACTCCAATTATTTTCGCAACCGATGCTAATCGAAGATACACCATGGGCTCATTTCGCCGTTGGTACATTGTGTTGGGAACAGACCAATTACATAATTTAGAGGCGCAATTAAGCAATCCAGATGAGGCCGAACGTGCAGAAGCTATACTTTTGCATGAACTATATCATTTTAAGAATGGGGATTACTGGCAAACTGGATTTTTAGATGTGCTATTCCAATCGATTTTTCCCTTGATGCTGTGGTTTATGTTTTTTTTCGGGGGTTGGATGTTTTTGCTGGTGTTGGTGTCTCAATCGCTTGCGCAAATTACGCCGCAAGCAATACTTGAAAAGATGCCCGCTGAATTGTTGCCAATGCTTGAACCCATTCTGTTGAACAGCTTGCCGTCCCAGACAGAAATGGATGGAATTTTAGCTAAAGCGGAGGGAATTAATTTTATATATGTAGTTTCATTTGTTTTTAATATTTCACTTCCCCTGATTATTATTTCTATTACTTTATTGATTTTCTACTCCCATTTGATCTGGCGAATGAGGGAATATTATGCGGATGCTGGTGTAGCACAGACATTGGGTAATGTTTCATCTTACTTTAGACTCTCCACCATGAAACTGGTTTCAACTGCACTTGAATTGCGTGGTGATAATAAGATATCAACAGAAATTCAGATGTGGATTTCAGATATTTTCTCGAAATTCGATGGTTACATTGAAAGAAGGAGAACACCCAATGGGCGCCATGATGCTTTGTTGGATCCTCAAAGGGTGTTTTATGATTGGAAGCGAGTCGCCTTATTGTTGAGTGGATTAATACTCATTCTTGAAATTTTCCTCGCAACACCTTTGACCCTTCCTTTGGTTGGGCAAAACCCCATGCATTTTTCAACGGTGGTTGTAGTGGTTGCAGTTGCCTATTTTTTGTTGCCGCGCTTGGTGCTAGGTATATCAGGCTGGCTGGATGCAGTAAAAATAATCCTGGTTGTTAATGGCATTCGATTAGCATGGTTGTTATTGACATTGTCATCTTTATGGGGACTCTACTTTGTTGCTCCAGAGTATTTGACCGAAATCCTGATGTCTGCGATCTATTCCATTGCGCGATATGCAGGTAATGCTTCCTTTGATTTTGGCTTATCAGAGTTTATCGTAGAAGCGTCGGTGGCGAACCTGCTGCAAGTTCCAATAATATTTATCCTCCAATTAGTATCTACCTTATGCTTGACCTTTTTGTTTGGTCGAATTTTTAAGTGGTATTCATACCTTGCTACGAGTGAAGTTTTCAAAAGGACAGTTTTGGTATTGACGATGGGTGCGGCAATAATCCTCTTGTTTATTTTTTTGCCAATCAGTACAGCTGTATTAACGGGTAATCTCGGTTTGTTCGTGCAGCCAATAATGGTAGTTCAGATTGTTGTGGGGGCTTTAACTTTGATCGGGATGGCTTTTTGGTTTTACCAGAACGATAAGAAATATTTTGGTAAATGTCCGCGTTGTGGCAAGGAAGTTACTCAATCGAGTCATTTCCTTGATAATTGCACGGAATGTGACGAGGTTTTATACCCTTGGTTATGGACGGAATATGATGACGAGTAAATTTAGCAAAGGGTTAACTCTGTTTTCGGCGGCATATTTAATTCTGTTTGCCTTGTTTTTGATCATATTAGGGTGGGTAAACCCGCTATTTGATGGGGAAGCCGAAATTGTTATGTTTGCTTTGTTTTACTGCTGTGGGCTCATCCCAGTGGGCTTTTTTAGCACGTCTTGGTTGCTTTGGTCAGGACGTGAAAAGCTCTCTAATATCTTGATATGGTTCTCATTTCAAATCTTATTTGTTTTATCAATGGCGATGTATGATTCTGCTTTTCTGGGTCTCTTGTTTTCGACGTTGTTGATAGTAATTTTTCCGTTACTTGGGATTGTAGATTTCTTCTTTGCCAAAAATAATGGCTATTCGCTGCGATTTATCGGCTGGGGGTCTGTGGGCATTATCTGGTCCATACTGTTGATGTGGAGATTCAAAGGTAATCTAATCGACGAGTATATTGATACCCTTGTTACAGGATCCAATAGTTTGTGGCTGTTGAATGCATTAATGTATGGATTTGGCTGGATGGTCATTGCTGGTGTCATTTCATTTGTCTTTGAATTAATAAGTGTTTTATCGAAGGAATATCATGCTGGGTGATTTATTTATAGAGTTGTCATGTTTACGGATAATCATCTACCCCCATAGTTAAATTGATATTGGGGATCGTAGCGACATTTGCTGGATGGAATGCGGTACAGCCCTGGAGTTTCAAGCCCAATTAGATGGCTGCCTTCAGTTTAATGTAAATGATAATGAAAAGGTAAATAATTCAGGCGCGTTTAGTGTTACGGTAGTTGTCTTTAATCAACAACCGTAATATGGGATATTTCTACTTTTCGTTGGCGATATCCACCAACTTGTTCGACAAATCTGCCGCTCTCGTCTATACTTATTAGACGCGTAGCGGAGAGACTTTCCGCCGCCTGCGCTGTGTTGCGTGGGCGGCTTTTTATGAGGAATCAGGACGGTTTATGGCGAAGAAGAGCAATGGTAGCATGACAAAAGAGACAGCGGACAAGTCACTGGAGCAGTGGTTGTGGGATGCGGCGTGTTCGATTCGCGGGGCAAAGGATGCGCCGAAGTATAAGGATTACATTCTGCCGTTGGTGTTTGCCAAGCGGTTGTGTGACGTGTTCGATGATGAGATCAACCGCATTGCCAGCGAGGTGGGCGGACGGGCAAAGGCGTTTAAACTGGTGAAGCGTGACCCGAAACTGGTGCGATTCTACATCCCGTTGGAACCCGCTGACCCTGAGGATTCTGTCTGGTCTGTCGTCCGCAGGCTCACGGTTAAGATCGGTGAGGCGTTGACCGATCATCTGCGGGCAATTGCGAAGGAAAATCCAAAACTGCAGGGCATCATTGATCGGGTGGACTTCAATGCCACCACGCATGGTCAGCGCGATATTTCGGATGACCGTTTGAGCGCGTTGATCGAGCAGGTCAGTTTGAAGCGGTTGGGCTTGAAGGATGTGGAAGCAGACATCATCGGGCGCAGTTATGAGTATTTGATCCGTAAGTTTGCGGAGGGCGGCGGGCAGAGCGCGGGTGAGTTTTATACGCCGAAGGAAGTGGGGCTGATCATGGCGCACATCCTTGACCCTGAGCCTGGGATGGAGATGTATGACCCGTGCTGCGGCTCGGGCGGACTGTTGATCAAGTGCGAGTTGGCGCTGCAGGCAAAGATGGATTTGCGTTCGAAGAAGTCTTTTGCACCGCTCAAGATGTATGGGCAGGAATATACCGCCAACACGTGGGCGATGGCGAATATGAATATGATCATCCACGATTTGGAAGGGGAGATCGAGATTGGGGATACGTTTAAAGCGCCGAAGTTTTTGACGAAGAATAAATTGCGTCAGTTTGACCGTGTGGTTGCCAACCCGATGTGGAATCAGGATTGGTTCACGGAAGGCGATTACGATGCGGACGAGTACGGGCGCTTCCCCAAGGGCGCGGGCTTTCCTGGCAAACAAAGCGCGGACTGGGGCTGGGTGCAGCACATCTTCGCCAGTTTGAATGCGGGTGGACGCGCCGCGATTGTGTTGGATACGGGCGCCGCCTCACGCGGAAGTGGGTCTGCTAACACGACCAAGGAGAAGGACGTGCGCAAGTGGTTTGTGGATAACGACCTGATCGAAGGCGTGATCTATTTGCCTGAGAATTTGTTTTACAACACCTCTGCTCCAGGCGTTATTTTATTTTTGAACAATGCCAAGCCAGCCAAGCGTAAGAATAAACTCTTTTTGTTGAACGCTTCACGCGAGTTTGAAAAGGGCGACCCCAAGAACTTCATCCCTGAGAAGGCGATTTCGCGTATTGCCGAGACCTTCAAAGATTGGCGAGAAAAGGATAAATACAGCCGCATTGTGAGCAGGGATGAGATTGTCAAGAACGATTACAACATTTCGCCAAGCAGGTATATCCATACAGCAGATGGGGAAGAATATCGACCAATCAGTGAAATCCTTTCAGATATTCGTAGTTTGGAAGATGAAATAAAAACTACCAATGTTGCTCTTGAAGGTATTATTGGGAAACTTGTAAAGTAATATGGAAAAATACAAGCATATTAAATTAGAGGATTTGCCCAAAGATTGGTCAGTTGGCTTCTTCAAAGATTTAGCGACTTATAACTTAGGCAGAACTCCTACAAGAAATATCAAGAAATTTTGGGATGATGGCGTTTATCCCTGGGTTTCGATAGCGGATATGTTTCCTTATGGGATCATTCTTGGCACAAAAGAGAAGGTCTCTGAGATCGCCCATAATGAACTTTTTCGAAAGCGGTTAGTTCCTGCTGGAACTCTTTTGATGTCTTTTAAATTGACTATTGGTAGAGTTTCTAAACTTGGTATTTCTGCATATCATAATGAAGCAATTATCTCTATCTACATCAAAAACAAGGATGTTGTTTTTGATGATTATCTTTTTTATTACCTATCTCAGATTGATTATTCAAACTATCATGATACGGCTGTAAAAGGGAAAACTCTAAATAAAGGAAAAATAGATAAGTTAGAAATTGCATTACCGCCCCTTGACGAACAACACCGCATTGCCCATGTCTTGACCACCGTCCAGACCGCGATTGAACAGCAGGCAAAGTTGATTGACTTGACTCGCGAACTCAAGTCCACGCTGATGGGGAAGTTGTTTACCGAAGGTCTGCGTGGGGAGAAGCAGAAGGAGATAGAAAATCGTTTCGTTCCTGCAAATTGGAAACAGTTAAGGCTGGAAGAAACAGGCGATGTTATTTATGGTATACAGGCGGCTGTTGCTAATAATTTGCTGCCTATTGGCATGAAAATCCTCACTAATAAAAATATCACTCTTGATGGTCAAATTGTTTTGGATGAAATCAACTATTTTGAATTGAAGACAAAAAGGCATTTTGACAGTGTTCTTCAAAAGGGCGATATTTTGTTTAACTGGAGAAGCGGAAGCAAGGAACATATTGGGAAGACTGCGTACTTTAATTTGGATGGCGAATATACTCATTCGTCGTTTATTCTCAGAATTCGCCCAAATGAAAGTGTAAGCGGCAGATTTCTCTTTTGGTATTTGTTTTACCTGCGAGAATCGGGATATTTTCTTCAGAAGCATGACATTTCATCAGTTAATGCTACTTTCAACAAAAGTGCAGTAGATGCCTTGTCGGTGTTCCTGCCACTCAAGGATGAGCAAGAAGAAATTGCGTCTATTCTTGATGCGGTTGATTCAAAGATTATGCTACTTAAACGAAGGCAAGATGTCCAAGAAGAACTCTTTCGTACGCTGTTGCATCAGTTGATGACGGGACAAGTCCGCGTGAAGGATTTAGACATATAGGATCAAAAGCAGGAGGAATGAATGGAAGCACGAAACAGAAAACTCAGCGAGTGGTACGGGAAAGTTCAGCAGGCTGAAATCAAATTGCCGCGATTTCAACGTTTCGAAGCGTGGGATCGCTGGCGTATTTGCAGTCTGATCGAAACCGTCATTCGCAACCTACCGCTGGGCATTACCCTGATTTTAGAGGTAAGCGATAAGGAGAAGTTCATTTCGCGCCACCTGGTCACTGCGCCAGAGACCAACGGACGTGTGCTCGAACATCTGTTGGATGGTCAACAACGATTAACCGCCCTTTGGCGTGTTTTTCACAATAATTATGAGTGGGAAACATATTATGTGTACGTCAAAGAATTCGATCAATTTGACAGTGACACCGACCTGGAAGATATGTCCGCATATTGGCGGGGGCGTTACTACAAAAAGAATGGTGAGCGTTATCCCATTTGGTGTGACGATCCCGCCCAGACTTTGCACCGTGGTTTTATTCCATTGCAGTTGCTTCGCCCAGAGGATATTCAAGGCGAAATTGATGATTGGATCAAGGACGCGGTCAGCCAGTATGAGCCCAAAGAAGGCAGTGGCATGGAGGAGTTGAAAAACTTCTTCAATTTCAGGCAGCGTGTCAGCGATAAGATCAAAGACCTGCGCGCTGTGGTCGCCAATTACAATCTGCCATATTTGTCCCTGCCTTCCACAACCGATAAATCTGTGGCGTTGAATGTGTTTATCAACATGAACACGAACAGTAAACCGCTCTCTCAGTATGATATTGTCGTGGCAGAGGTGGAGAACGTCATGGGCAAGTCTCTGCATGATTTGGAGGAAGAACTTCAGATCGCCCACCCCGAAGTTGCCCGATATGCGCCGCTTTCGGATCAAATACTCAATACATCGTCCCTGCTGCAGGGCTATTTACCCAATCAACGCGGTGCATGGGATATGGATAAGCGCGTCATGGTGGAACAATGGGAGAAAATGGCGACAGGCTTGAATCGCATGGCGGCATTTCTCAAAAGCGAAGGGATTTACGACGAACAGAGGCTGCCCACCAATGCGGTGCTGGCTGTCATTGCCGCTTTGTATGCCGATATTCCCTTATCAGGCGATAAACGAGGGCGCGACGAACTCCTCCTGAAAAAATACCTGTGGTATGCCTTTTTCACCGACCGCTACGAAAACTCCGCAGCCACCCACGCCTTCGCCGACTTCAAGGCACTGGGCGGTATCATTCGCGGTGATAAGAAACCCGACGGTAAGAAATTTACCGAAGCAGATGTGCCCATCTTTAGCGAATATTCCATTGTCGAAGCAGAAGAATTGATGACGGTTGAATGGTCTAAACGTGCAACCATCCGCGGGCGGGCAGTGCTGGCAGTGGCTTCACGCCTCGGCGCATTGGATTTTTCCACTGGAGAACGGCTCGATCTCAATAACATCAATCAACGCCAGTATCATCATGTCTTCCCAGATGCTCTTTTGAAAGAGGCGGGTATAAACAGTTTTCTGGCTTTGAATTGTGCCTTGATCAGCGACAAAACCAATATCTCCATCGGTCGCAAAGACCCGCTGAAATATTTGAAAGACCGCTATGAATGGACGACCGAAGCCATCGTTCAAGAACGTTTGCAGTCTCACCTGATTCCGATTCAAGAATTGGCAAATGGGGGATATGCAGATATGTCTGAAAAAGAAAAAGCAGAGAAGATGAAGAAAGACTTCGATCTTTTCCTAAGGAAGCGCGCCGAGTTGATTATCAAAGCCTTGAAGTTGCTCGTGGATGGGCATCAACTCAGTGCAAGAGATTTATACGAGGGGTAGCCAAAGGCAAAACCGTACCGCAGATGTACGCGGATTATTGGATTTCGCAGATGAAAAATCAGCGAAATTTGGGTAATCAGCGGTGTAATCTATGGTCAAGACAAAGGGTGAACCATGACCGAGAAAGAATACAAACATTCTGACCTCACAGGCAAAATCATTGGCGCGGCAATGAAGGTTCACTCTGCGCTTGGTAATGGCTTTCAAGAAGTCATTTATCAACGTGCGTTGGATATTGAAATGAAAGACCAAGGCTTAAACGCCAGCCGCGAACATGAAATGGATATTTTCTATAAAGGTATCAAGATCGGTCATCGCCGTGTGGACTTTTTTGTGGAAGAAAAAGTGATGGTGGAAATCAAAGCCGTCAGTGCATTGGACGATGCCCATCTGGCGCAAGCCATCAACTACCTTGAAGCGTATAATCTGGAAATTGGCTTGCTATTGAACTTTGGCGCAAAAAGCCTGCAATATCGTCGTGTTATCAATAGTAAGCATCTGCGAAATCAATCAGCGAAATCTGGAAATCAGCAGTAATCCGCGGTTAAGACAAAGGGTTTAACCATGCCAAAGCCAGGCGAACACAAAACCGTACAAGCCCGCATTCTTCAGTATGCCCAAGATATCGGCTGGGTGTATGTCCCTCGCGCCGAAGCAGACCGAAGGCGGGGTGTGAGCGCGCCTGGCGAAAAGCCCAAGTCACTTTACTTTGATAACCTGCTCCACCAGAAGGTGGTGGAATTCAATCCGCTTTACAACGAGCCTGTGGGCGCGCTGACGGGCAAACTCAACCGCATCCACACCGATATTCACGGCAATCGTGAGTTTCTCGAACACGTACGCAATCGCGGTAAATTTTTCCACGCCGAAGAAAATCGTGAACTCGATCTTATGCTCATTGATTACGAACATGGGCGTAACGTGTACGAGGTCACAGAAGAGTTTTACTGGCATAACGGTCGCTTCGGCAATCGTGAAGATGTGGTCTTCCTCATCAACGGCATCCCGCTCCTTGTGGTCGAATGCAAGAACGCCAGCAAAGATGAAGGCATTGCGCTTGGCATTGACCAGATCCGCCGCTATCACAGCGAAACGCCTGAATATTTCGTGCCCGAAATGGCATTCATTGCCACCGATGCGCTCGGCTTCGATTATGGCGGCACGTGGAACACCGTCAAACGCAACATCTTCCACTGGAAGCATGACCAGATCGGTCAACTGGAAGCGAAGGTCAAGAGTTTCTTCGAGATTCCGCGCATCTTGAAACTCCTGAAAGATTACATCGTCTTTGCCGAAAAAGATGAAGAACTCAACAAATACATCCTGCAACAACATCAGACCCACGCCATCGAACACTCCGTCGCAAGGGCGCATCACTCCACCAAACGGCGCGGGCTGATCTGGCACACGCAGGGCAGCGGCAAAACTTTCACCATGCTCAAAACCGCCGAACTGCTTTTCAAAGCGCCTGAGTCTGAAAAGCCCACCATCCTGCTGCTTGTAGATCGCAACGAACTCGAAGACCAGTTGATGAAGAACCTCGCCTCGCTTGGCATGGAAAATATGGAACCTGCCAATAGCATTGCCCGCCTCAATCAACTGCTTCGCGATGATTACCGCGGCATCATCGTTTCGACGATTCACAAATTTCGCGACATGCCCCCCGATTTGAATCCACGCTCGAACCTTTACGTCCTCGTGGATGAAGCGCATCGCACCACGGGAGGGGATTTGGGCAACTATCTGATGGCGGCTCTCCCGAATGCGACGTATCTCGGCTTTACGGGCACGCCCATAGACCGCACCGTTTATGGTCAGGGTACGTTTAAGACCTTCGGCGTGGATGACGCCCCTCAGGGCTATTTGCACAAATATTCCATCAAAGAAAGCATCGAAGACGGAACCACCCTGCCGTTATTTTACAACCTTGCGCCCAATGCCATGCTCGTCCCTGCCGAGACGATGGACAAGGAATTCTTCGCCAACGCACAGACTGAAGGCATCTCCGACATTGAAGAACTCAACAAGATTCTGGATCGCGCCGTCAACATCAAGAACTTCCTCAAAGGCAAGGCGCGCATCAAGAAGGTGGCACGATACGTTGCCGACCATTACCGTGAAAACGTCGAGCCGCTTGGATATAAAGCCTTCCTGGTCGGTGTGGATCGTGAAGCCTGCGCCCACTACAAAAAAGCGCTGGATGAAATCCTGCCGCCTGAATACTCCGAAGTTGTGTACACAGGTAACAACAACGATAGCGAGTTGCTCAAGAAACATCACATTGACGAGAAGAAAGAAAAGGAGATTCGTAAGAACTTCCAACGCTATGGTGAGTATCCAAAGATTTTGATTGTCACAGAAAAATTGTTGACTGGCTTCGATGCGCCGATTCTCTACGCCATGTATCTCGATAAGCCCATGCGCGATCATACGCTCTTGCAAGCCATCGCCCGCGTCAATCGCCCCTATGAAAACGAATCACAGGAAATGGTCAAACCGCACGGCTTTGTGCTGGACTTTGTCGGTATCTTTGACAAACTGGAAAAAGCCCTGTCCTTCGACAGCGACGAAGTCAATGCTGTTATCAAAGACCTTGCCCTCCTAAAATCCTTATTCAAGCAAAAAATGGAAAGTCAGGCGGCGGCATACCTCTCCCTTATCACCCGCAACTTTGATGACAAAGATGTGGATAGCCTGATCGAACATTTCCGCGATAAGGAACGTCGAAAGACCTTTTTCAAGTTCTACAAAGAACTGGAAATGCTCTACGAGATCATTTCGCCCGACAAGTTCTTGCGTCCGTATCTTGAGCGGTTTGCTACGCTTTCGGGTATTTATGCCGTTGTCCGCAAAGCCTATGCTAAACAAGTGCAGCCTGACAGGGAATTTTTGCGAAAGACCAACGCACTGGTGCAGGAGCATATTGATACCGAGAAGATCGATTCGGTCACGCAGTTTGTCGAGATCAACCCTGAAACGTTGAAACTGATTCAAGAGAAACAAGGTGACTACAACATCAAGGTCATCAACCTTGTAAAAAGCATCGCCAAAGCTGCGGAGGACGCCAGTGACGATCCATTTTTGGTCGGCATGGCAGAACGAGCCAAAGCCGTGCAGGATAGCTTTGAAGACCGTCAGAAAGGTACTGCCGACGCCATAAAAGACCTATCCAGTATTATCGAGGCAAACGAGCGCCGAAAACGCGAACAAGCCGCCAAAAATATGGATAGCATGACCTACTTTGTTTATTCCACACTACGCGATGCAGGCTTGTCCGACCCTGACGATGCCAGCGCTAGAATCAAGACCGCTTTTCTTGAGCATCCCAACTGGGCAGCTAGTGACAAAGAACTGCGCGAAGTTCGGAAATTGATCACCTTCGCCCTGTATCGCCAAGAAGACGATGAGGATAAGGTGGTTTCTCTGGTTGAGGAACTTCTGGTCGCACTGTTGAAGTCACAGGGCAAGTAAGATGGCATTGACCAAGGAAGCCTTCAAAGCCCGCGTCTATGAATGGGCACAAAAACTTGATATTGAGGTCAAGACAATCTCGATCCGCCCCATGAAAAACAAGTGGGCATCTTACACAAAGAAAAGTCAGCTACTGATCTTCAATACCGAATTGCTCACCATGAGCAAAAAAATCGGCGATTACGTTATTGTCCATGAATTATTGCATTTCAACGTCCCCAACCACGGCAAACTCTGGAAAAGCCTCATGCTGGCATATTTAGGCGATTACGAAAAAATCGAGAAAAAGATCAAAATGCGATGCGGTAGGGAGTAGGTCGCAAAGACAGAATCTTTGCCATTTTCACTGCACCCCCGTCACGCCACTTTCATCAGTGCATCACTCTTCCCGTTCTGAACTGCTTCGATACCACCAGTCGGCATCATCAAATCCCTTGGAATACTTGGGCTTTGTGGATTTCAGATTGGCTGGCGTTCCCTTTATCTCCTTCTTTGGCTTGGGTGGATATTGATTGGGATCAAAGGGGAGGGTGTTTTCGGTCGGATATTTTTTTCGGTCCTCGATTCCAGAAAACCATCTGCCAGTCTCGTAAAAAGGTAGTTTCCCAAACGCCCGCCAGTCCTGTCCGATCACAGCCATGTTGGGAGGTAAGGGTGGAATGTGCCATGAAAATGCCTTCACAGCCCAAGGCGGACCCATAATACAAAAGACAATTGAGATTCCCAATCGGTTTGCATGTTGATACGCATTTTGAAGTCGGAGAAAGTAATTGCGACTCATCACTTTTTGGGAACTATGCCCGCTGTCCACTTCCAGCCAGAAAAGGATTTCGTGCTCGCCCTTACGCCCCCATACCAAAGCATCGGGAATACCATAAAAGAGTGGCACTTCAGTCCAACTTTCTAAAACTTCAATATTCGGATACGCTGTCTCCAGCCATGCCCGCCATCTGCGCGATACACGACGGTGACGCTCGCCGGCATATCGGAATTCCCCGCGATATTTTGAGAAATGAACGCCTTTGGGGATATTCCACGAACGATGTGCCAGCCTCAGTCCCTTCGTGCGGATAGCATATCCTTCGTATTTGCCGATCTTTCGGCGCTCGATCAGATTCTCCGCCTGAAGTTGCTTTAAAAGATTCCGAACATGACTCTCGCTGAAACCTGCCAGCGAAGCGATTTCAGGTCTGTAGGCTGTCTTGAGCCTTGCCATGATTTTCAAGGCACGCAACGCTGATTCTTTGATGCCATGATCCGCGGGATCAAAACGTGGCGCTAAGATGGGCAAATCGCCCTCTCGAAGATAGGTTGGTTCGATGTGCTCAGAGAAATTCCACTCAATCACAGTGGTTTTCCATGCAGGCTGAACGGTCATCGGAATTTTTTTCTTGACAAACCGTTTGACTTCCACAACATACCAATCGCCGGGCGCATCCACCGACACCCATAGAGCCGGATATTTACGGGCTTTGATCAAACGGTTGCAGATCATGTCGATGATCCGCACCAGGGCATAGGGCGGTAATCCATCTTTGTATGAAATGTAGTGCTTGAAAACATCCAACACCACATCCTTTCTGTTCATCGGGTAGATGGGCGACCATTCCAACGGAGGGCTGGAGAGTATATCCATTCGCTAATACTTCCAGTTCCTGGGCATGCTCTTGCGCCCATCCGCGCCTTCGAGGTGAATCAAATACCCATTGCCGGCAAAGCGATTGTCCTCGATGCGGCTTTTTAAGTAGCCGGAGAGTTCATCCGTGCTCTGGTAGTTGGCAGCGATAATTGTCAGTGCTTCCTGCCGGACGGCACGCTGGTAGAGGAGATCCAACAGTTGGAAAATTCGTTCCTTCGCCCAATCCGTTTGCCCGACTTTGTCCAACTCATCGATGGCAAGCACATCCAGGGATGTCCACCATTCCATGCGCCGAACCAGTTCGGTCATCTTGTTCTCGCGTTCATCATAGGCGCTGCGGATATCGTCCAGTACACCAGCCAGGTTGGCATATGCCGCCCGCTTGCCGGCTCGCACTGCTGTTGCCACGGCGATCTTCAAGATCAGGCTCTTGCCCTGTCCAAACCCACCATAGAGAAACACCAATCCATGTCCCTCTTCAAAGGCTTTGCGTGTGGTTGTGCAAGCCTGGTCTGCCTGATTGACTCCCTTGCGTACCAGGTCCCAGTTCAATTGGCGGACCTCGTCGGCGGTCAACCCGATGCGTGGATCAATGTTTCCAGAACGCAGATACGCAGCAATGTTATGTGACTGGGCATAGCGGCAACGCTCCACCTTGCCGAACTTTGGATGCCCGATTGGCACTTCATAGCGGATATATCCGATCCCGCCGCATTCCGGGCAGTCTGGGGAACAATCCCCGTGCGGGATTGGTTGCGGAACAGGTCCGTCCTTGCCGGCATTCTGAATGCCCTCCGGAGTAAGGTCTGAGATATGGTTCATGCGTCATCTTTCCTTTCGATCAAGGTTGGGAGTTCCGTTTCCATCCGTTGGCGGATCGCCTCGTAATCCACAGCCGGCTCCGTGCTCGGCACCGGCTGTGTGTTGCCTCGAGATCTATTGCGCTGTTTGGGGATTTGTCCGACCGCCGCCCATTCGGACAACCAGCACAAATTGGTGGGACGGATCCCGCGCGCGTCGGCTTCGGCGGCGAATGGCTTCAAGGCTTGCGCTGCCGCTTGAGGCGATTCATAGCGTTGGAGGTACATGCCCAAGACATGCAATGCCACCGTCCGCTGTTCGGAATTCGGCAAGGTCAAGTGACCGGGGCGCACTAACCGATACAAAGCTTCCGCACGTTCTTCCGGAGATGGTTCAAGTTTCTGTGTTCTGCGGGAAGGAGGAGGAGTAGAGTCACTGACGTTAATTAATTCATTTAAGCGCACTATGGAAACGGGTGAAAAATCGGGACTCTGTTTTTCAGGTGAAATCTTTTCACCTGTTTCTGAATGCGGTCTTTGCACAGATGGGGGAGCGACTTCTCCGCTTGCCAGTTTTGCCAACGTCTCACGCGCCAAGGGTGACGACTGTTCACTGGCAGTGATCTCCACCTGGTTCATTCCGGTGATGACCTGATAAACCGATCCACTGCCCTTACCCCTGCCACCTTTTCCGCGTGCCAGTCGGCGCAGCTCGCTGGACTTCTCCAGGTCCGCGATCAGGTTCAAGATATTGCGTTCGGTCTGCCGGCACTTGACCGCCATCTGTTCGATGCTCGGATGGCAATAGCCCCAGTCATCGGACCAGTCCGCCAATGCCAGCAGCAACAGCAATAGCGTCCCGCCTTTGCCGCTTTGCTTCCATACGCGGTTTGAGGTCTCCACGCTCATGTATTCCTCCAATTTCGGAAAGCCCACAGGAAGCCCGCAGACGAGCGATTTTCTAAAGATATGTCACAGGTCATCCTACGTTCAAATCGCGCTACACAGCCTTTCCTGTCAATAGAAGATATGCGGCAATGTATGCGGAGACAGTTGCGGCATGTATACGACACATATGCGGAGGCTATGCGGAACCGCATACCCAAAATTTTGACCCTAAAAAATTCATCCAGGTTTCCGCGAACACTCATGGATCCAATCCTTTCAAGGTCATCTTCACAGTCGCAGGATGAGGCGTCAACTTCAATTTGCCGGCTCGATACGCCTTCAAACCATTCCGCAGAAAAAATGTGACCACTTCACCAACAGGAACCGCAAGTTCTTCTGCCAAGGAGCACAGATCCGTGTGAATGCCAGGTGGGATGCGATACGAGACAGCCGGAACGGATTTCTGCTTTCGTTCGACCTTTCTCTTTTTGCGAGCGGGGATATCCCTTTGTGGACCTTGCGCTTCTTCCCACGCCCCAATCTGCTTCTGCGGAAAGAGAGTCATCTTTCGCCCAAGCGGATTGGGTTGCGCCGTCAATTGCAGTTTTCCTTCATCGACACAATCAAAGCCATATTCGAAGAAGGCATGTGCCACATCACCGGCAGGCACACGCAGATGTTCCGCCAAAGCCAAAACTTCTTCCCGTACCTCCAGCGGCACGTTGACATATCGATACGAACGATGTGCCTTTTCCCATTGGCGGTTGCGCTTGGCGGGGCGGCGACTAGGTTGGTTCCATCTTCCAGCTGTAGCGGCAAGCGGGATACTGTCGGCAAATTCACTCTGCCCCGTGTCGGCATGTGTGTCGGTGAGCATATCCTTGCGTGACATCTTTACCCCTATGCCTTGAGTACGATATCCACCAGACGAGCATATTCTTCTGCTGCCCGGCTGTCTGGTGCATGCTCGAAGATCGTTTTTCCAAAGGCAGGACATTCTGCCAACACCACGGCACGATGAATGGGCGGCAGGATCAACTCTCCTAGATTGACACGCATGGCGTCCAGGTTGATGCGATGTTCCTTGACCTGTTCCATCAAGAATGTGGGCAACACCCCGAACAGACCGCCTTTCCACCCTTTCTCAGCGGAGAGTCGCTTCATGGTGTCGAGCACCTGCCGAAGACCGTCTGAGCCGAGCGCTTCCGCTGGCGTCGGCACGATCACCATGTCGCTTGCCCATAGGACGTGTTCCTGAATGCCTCCCAGACTGGGAGCAGTATCCAATACCAGATAGTGATATTGAGAGGTGCAAAAACGTTCCAATGTCTCCTGCACCCAGGAGATCGGTTTGCCCTGTGAATTGATCATTGCCTGTGCATCGGCAGTTTGTTTGTTCCCGGACAGCAGCCAGAGATTTTCTCGTCTGGTTTCCATGATCTTGTTTTGGATGTAGGCGGTTTCATTGAAACCGGTGTCCATCGTGAGCAGGGCATAGATGCCTGCGGAAGGGGAGAGGTGCAAGGCGCGTGCTGTTTGTCCCTGCGGGTCGAAATCCAACAGCAGGGTGCGTTTGCCGCGGCGCGCCAGTCCGTGCGCGAGGGTAAGGGCGGTGGTGGTCTTGCCAACCCCGCCTTTTTGATTAGCAATCGTGAGGATGGTTGTCATTATTTTCCTTTGCTAAAAGTTTCTGTCTACAGGGGAGGATTGTTTGGCTGCCCGCTCGAGGTCTTCGCCGATCTGTTTGAGGTAGCGGTTCAGGACCTGCAAGGAAGTATGCCCCATCAGTTTGGAGAGCGTCAGAATGTCGACCCCGGCGCGCCAACGTTCGATGGCGAATGCACGCCGGAAGTCATGCGGCGACGGCACGGGGACGCCGGCTTGGGCGGCTCGCCGTCGTAGCATCATGCGCAAACCGGTCTCCGTCAGGCGTTCGCCGGACTTGGAGACCCACAGCGCCGGGTTGTAATCCTTGCGTTCCTTGACGTACCTGCGTAGAACCTGGCGCGATTTATCGCCCAGATATACATTGCGCGGCTTCCTGCCCTTGCCTGAGCGGATCAGGATCATGCCAGTGATAGGGTCGACATCCTCCATGTTCAGAGAGAGGAACTCTGCCAGACGCATACCAGTATCCAATAGCACCAGCAGGGAGGCTTTATCACGGGCATCGGATAGTTTTCCGCGTTTGCAGGTCTCCAGCATGGCTTTGATGGTCTCGATGCGAACCGGGTCTAGCGGCTCAAGAGGGACGTGCGGCGCAGCGACCTTGTTGATCGGGTTGCGCCAGCCTTCCGGTTCGGTTTCGCGCTCATACCATTTCAGGAAGGTTTTGATCGAACGGTAGTAGCAATGAACCCCGGCGGGGCGGTGTCCGCTCTCGTTCAGGGCGATCAGGAACTGACGGATCAAGTCCGCGCTCATATGGTGGATGTCCGCTGCGTTGTGTTCCAGGCAGAATTTGGAAAACGCGCCGAGTTTCTTGCTGTAAAACTCGATGGTGCCGCCGGCGAGGTTGCGCGAGCGGCAGGCGTGCAGGTAGATGCCGATCCACTTGCGCAGATCGGAGGTCTGGTAGATTTCCAGATTGGGGGATTGGGTGAGAAAGAGGTTCGTTTCCATTCAGTGGGCGCAAGAATATCTGAATGGAAAGAGGGGAGAGTTTTTCGTGTCGGTATTGTTTCGGTATTTTTACAAGGAGATCATGTGAATGACATCTGTAAATTAGAGAACCTCTAATTTACAGAATCGACAGTAAGTGTTATTTTAGAATTCCAGTGGGGCACCTCAAGCATAAATTGTTTCAATCTGGCTATAATTATTCAATGCAGACCTTGGTGATTGGCGATATTCATGGTTGTTACGACGAGCTGCAAGCCTTGTTGGACAAGGCAGGCTTGACCGAGGGCGATGCCATTGTCTCGGTGGGGGATTGTGTGGATCGGGGTCCCGATACGCCGGCTGTCCTGGAGTTTTTCCAGAAAACGCCAAATGCTTTTCTGATTATGGGGAACCATGAACGCAAGCATGTGCGCGCCGGCAGGCATGAGGTCAAATTGGCGCAATCCCAGAAAATCAGCAGGATTCAATTTGGGGAGACCTATCCGGATGCTTTGGCATTCATGAACACCTTGCCGTTGTATCTAGACCTGCCGGAGGCGTTGGTGGTACATGGATATTTTGAAGCGGGTTTTTCCCTGTCGCAACAGCGTTCAACGGTATTGTGTGGAACAATGGGCGGCGACAAACACCTTCGTACCGCATATGACCGTCCCTGGTATGAACTGTATGATGGGGAGAAGCCGCTGCTTGTAGGACACCATAATTATTCAGGCACAGATCAACCTTTTGTGTACCGGGATCGCGTGTTTGGATTGGATACGGACTGTGTCACTGGAAAGGCTTTGACCGGTCTTCTCTTGCCGTCTTTCAGGTGTATCTCTGTTCCCAGCCGTGCCAATCATTGGGCGCAGGTCCGGAAGAGGTATTTGGAAGAGACAAGAACTTCACCGAAACAAACCGTTGCAGTTGTGGCGTGGGGTGATGATGATGAAAAAAGCTTGCTTCATCTGATTGGCGAGGTAGAAGAAAAGGCGAACTCAATCATGCTGGAGTTGCGTTCCAAACCGGGGTTTGACGATCTATCTGTCAGAAAGCAGGCAAAGAGCTTCAATGCAAAGGTGGGAAATGGCGCATATGCAGCATTATTGCACCTAGCCCGCCTGAGCCAATTGAATAGCACAACTGCCCGCAAGGTGCTGAAATCCCCGGAAGTGTTGTCAGCCCTGCTTCATAAACCGGATGGATAAATTGTAGTTGCTTTCAGTTCCGGGATATGATCGGTCTGGACTTGATCTTGGAGAATTGCTGTAGGATCGTACGCAGGAGATCCGAAAACATATCCTTTGAACACGCCTCTCTGGATGTGCGTCCCTTCCTTATATCAGATGAAGATATGAAACTGGTTTCCAGGGAAAATCTTTTGGGTTTGCTTGGATGAGAATCCGATCCATTGCGTGCGAAGTGACCGGGTATGTGCGCAATCAGGTTTATCAGACTGTCGAAGTCTTCACAGCGTTGGATGCCAGTGAAACCTGATCCAAGGTCGGAAAGTGTCGACGGCCGGAAATTTCATCCCCGTGATAATTTGGTATAATCTTGCTTGCAACAGTCAGGGTGCCCCCCTCACCCTGGCTGTTGCATTTTTATAACCGGGTGGAAAAAATCTGATTTGAATAACGCTTCCCATCTCAAGAGCCTGTCACAATATAAAATGATAAGAATGAAACTGTCCACACTGCCAATAGGACAGTTTCATTCTTATGTGGAGTTGCCCCCAGCGGGCTGGTATCCCCTTCCCATGTCCAGCCCCGGAAATAGGAACTGATATATATCAATATCCTGAAGATGGTGGCAATTCTTTCAAATGCCCGGGGAATCCTTGAAATCGGGAAAGGCTTGTATAATCACGGTCAGCCATGAAACCCATGCCGAAACCCGTGCCGACCGATTCGATCGAGATGGAAATTGAGCGGGCCTTGGATCTGCTTGTCGACCAGGGCAGGCAGGACCTTGTTGCCCGGATCCGCCCGATCCTGTACGCCAATCTGGGCAAGGGGCGCATTGCGCGCTATACGAACGGCAACCCCGGCTACATCCGGGAGTATGTATTTCGTGTGGCGGAAAATTATGAGGCCCAGAACATCTATCTGGAGAAGATCATGATCGAGCGCTCGACCGAGGTCTGGGAATCGCTCTTTGCCGAGATGCAAAAGTGGGCCTATTATCACCTCAAGCGGAGGGATTTCAACGGAACCCTCGTCACCCAGGAAAATGCCACGGACTGCGCCACTGAGGCAGCCATCCTTATACTAAAGGCTCATTTTCCGTATGATACGGATTTCAAGCCTTGGGCGCATGTCATCGTCCAAAACGCCTGTCAGAAGTTCATCCAACAGCGCTTCAAGAAAACCCAGCCGATGGAGGATGATCAACTGAGCCTTGAAGACCTGCTTGAACACCTGCAGGATCATCATGCGCAGGAGGACCGGCAGAAGAGCGAACTGGGCGCAGACTTGCGAAATGCCATGCTGGGATTATCGGAAGCCCGCCAACGTGTCATCGAGGATATGTACTTTTCGGGACTGGGCGTGCGTGAAATTTCCCAAAAAATGGGGAAAAGTGCGGGCGCCATCCACAGCCTGCATTTCAATGCACTGATTGATCTACAGAAGATTTTGGGCCGAAACAGGGATATTAATGAATAAGATGACATTAAATTCAACTGGAAATTCGGGAAACGATCCTTCAAGGAGCGCAGACCTTGAATTCCTGTCCCTGTTCATTGAGCAAGCCCGGCATGGCGTGGATGTCTCCAGGCGTTACCCGAGGTTTTATCAAAAACTCATGGTTGATCCAGAACTACGGCAGGCTTTTTTGGACATCCTGGAGTTAATGGATGAGGATGAAAATCAAACCCTGGTTTCCCTGCCGCTCCCGACCCGGGCAAATTTGGGATTTTTATTAAAAGACCAACCTGCCGCCTTTCAATCGATGGAGAAGAATTGGCAGATACATTGGATGCGAACCCGGCAGGAACTTCAAGCCATATTCTTTCCGCCGCAACTGGCATACAGACATGGTACCGACTTTTTGTCAGACGAAGAATTTGTTGTATTTCGAGATGATTTTGATATAGGTGATTTTCAATACTCGGTTTCCATCGTTTGCGCACTGGGAGAGGATCTGGAAGCAGGCTTGCTGACACGGATGAATGTAGGGATAACGCCGGAGGGAAGTTCATCCCATCCACCATTAAAAACCATGCTGGAGTGGGGACACTACAAAGAAAGTGTGATTATTACAGGAGAGGGACGGATCGCACTACCGCCGATAGCACTGGCGAAGATCCTTGACCCTGACCTGGAAAACGTTATTTCCGATCTGGAACTGACCATAGAAACCATTTAAGGGGGCATAACCATGAAGGCTGGCATTGCCGATCAATCGTTCTTTGAACTATCCATCAGACTGCTACACAAACAGATCGCCATCCATGATCTGCCCCTGCTGGCAGATCAACTGCCGCCCATTGACCGCAGGGTGATGGAGCGTGTGGGACGGGAAATCGAGGAGCGCACTGATGCTGTGCCACGCTCCGCATGGGCTCTGGCTGTGGTCATGGACGGCGTTTGTTCCGCAGTCACAACGGACCCATTCGCCCGCTCCCTGGCCGCCTGGTATCTGGGGTATGTGTTGAATGCGCTTGGAAAACCGGTTGAGGTGGAGGAAGCCATATCACGCGCCCGGCAGGGCTTTGCCGCTCTCGGGGACCAGGGCTGGCTGGCGGCTTGTGACTGGCAGTTCTTCGCCCTTTCCTGGACCAAACCCAATTTGGGGCAGGCGGAGACAGCCCTTGCCAACGCCCTGACCGGACTGGAACGTGCGGGCATGCATTCGTATATCCCCCATTGCCGCCTTGCGTTGGCATATGTTCAGGTCCTGTTACAAAAGGTCGAAGATGCCAAACGAAACATCCAAACCAGCGAGCAGTCCTTTATCGAGGGAGGAGAGGCGCTCAACCAGGCACGTTGCTGGATGATGCTGGCCAACTGCCTGCGTCGCGAGGGCCACTTGGACGAAGCGCTCCTCAAACTACAAAGTGCCATTGAACTCTTTAGGGCGAATCAGGCACCGATCGAGATTGCCAAGGCGGAAATGCAAATCGGTCTTTGCCAACTCATCAAGTCCGAGGATCTATCCGAGGCAGCCAGACGACTGGGAAATGCCAACCACCTGTTTGGTGAACTGCAGATGGACTTATGGCAGGACTATAGCCTCCAAAACCTGGGGTATGTGCATCTGTTAACCGGTTCTTTGGAGGAAGCCCTCGACTGTTTTCAACAAGCCGGGGAGACGTATACCCGACACCGTGTCCTGGGGCTGTTGGGCGACAGCCTAAACGATACAGGTCGATTGAATTTGCTGCGCGGGTATCCGGCGCTGAGCATCGAACAATTTAAACAAGCGATCCAGATCCACGAGCAGATCGGCTTTCGCCTTCCAGCCGCCATCGAAGGCGCGAACCTCGGGGAGGCATATGGATATGTGGGGCGTTATCAGGATGCCCTTCACCACCTGGAACTGGCCGCGGAAAAGTTCAAGCAGCTGAAAAACATGGTGCGCCTCGGTGTGGTTGAGAAATCGATGGCATTCCTCTGGTCTCAGTTAAATCAGCCCGCCCGTGCCCTTGAACACCTGGAACTGGCGGCCCGTTATCATGAAGCGGCAAACCAGAGAGCCATGTTGCCCTTGATCCATAACCACAAGGCGGAAATCCTATTTTCCCTGCGACAGCAGGACGCTGCAATCGAATGCCTGATTACATCCCTTGAACTGGCCAGTGAACATGGCACGAAACCCCAGGCAGCAGTCGCCCAACGGCTTCTGGGGGAGATACTGCTGCATGCCGGTCAAAGCGCCCAGGCGCTTCCCTATCTGGAACAGGCCCGCGACGACTTCCTTGCCATGGGCATGCTTCAGGATCTTGCCGCAACCCATGTGAACATTGGAAAGTTTCATCTGCAAACCGGCGCCCTCGAGCAGGCGCGCCGCGAATTTGAGGAAGCGCTGCAATTAAGTGAGGGGGTTTTCCATGAAGTGGACTGGCTTGCCCATGAAGGGTTGTCCAGCCTGGCGGTCCTGGAACAAAATGATCCACAGGCACTTCAACACTATCAGCTGGGGATGGCTGCCATAAACAAGATCCGGGAAAATTTCTGGCAGCCTGCTTTGGCAGGCTCCTATCTGGAAAAGCCTGCGCGCTTTGTGGATCAATCCGTCCTGCACGCCATCCGGATGAAGGCGACCGATCAGGCCTTGCAGTTCATTGAAAACACCAAGGCGATCACGTTGATTGCCCAACTGTTGAATGCCCGGGACGCCGCCCCGGATGAGAGCATGATGGAACTGGCCAGGATGAAGGCGGAGATCAACTGGCTGCAGGGTAAATTGCAGGAGATGTCCAACTCCACCAGTCCGCTAAAGAACGCGCTCCAATCCCGCCAATACCGGACCCAGTTAATTCAAAAAGCAAAAGAATATGATGCCGGGCTTGAGGCGCAGGAGCGCAAACATCATTCCGCTGTAACCCCGACGGTTTTCCGGGCGTTCAACCATGATATCTTTCATACACAGGCAGACGTTGCTCTGGGGAAACATTGGGTTGCGCTGGATTATTACCTGATGGACAACCATTTGAATATTATTATGATCACGTCCGAGGAACGCCACGCCCATAGCGTATTCGTATCCGAGCGTTTTTCGATGGCGCTGGAGGCGCTTTCCAAATCCAGACATGGCTCGATCCTGTCGGATGGCGAATTGCGGTTTTTAGGCGGGCTTTTGATCCCCTCCGCGCTGGGTCCGCATCTGACCCCCGATACCCACCTGATCCTGTCCCCTCATAAAAAACTGCACGGAGTTCCATGGAGCGCCCTGCTGCCAGCTTTCAGTGTCAGACCCCTGATCCAACTTTGCATTCCGGTCATCACCCCTTCTCTGCACGCATTGTCCCTGCTATGGGAACGGGCCGAAGGCAGGCAAAGGGGGCAGGGCTTGTTAATAGGCATTTCAGATTTTCATGGGACAAAAAACGAATTGCCTTATGTCAGAGAGGAACTTGCCGGATTGAAATCCCACCTCAAGAATCCGGGTGTTGTGTTGATGGAGAACGAGGCAACCTGGCAGGCCTTGTTGCGATTGCGCGATGATGATACCGCCAACGGCAAGGCCGGGCTGTCGTGTTTCGACTGGCTGCACATCGCAAGTCATTTTTCAGTGGATACCCAGACCGGTAGATTAAGTGGATTGACATTATCCGATGGGGATATCTGGCTGGATCAGCTGCGGGATCTGGCGCCCATGCCGGGCCTGGTGACCTTTTCCGCCTGTAGTAGTGTCTACAGTTTTTTGCATGAAGGGGACGAACATGTGGGTTTGCCCGCCACTTGTTTCATCGCAGGCGCAGGCAGCATCGTGGGAAGTTTATGGCCGGTGCTGGACCAGGCGGCTGCGGCTTTCATGATTTCTTTTTATGCAGAGTATTTATCCGGGGCTTCACCGGCGGCATCCGTATCGAGGGCACAGCGGCGGATGCAAACCCAGGGGATCCCCATGGAGCAATGGGCGGGGTTTGTCTGTCTGGGGGTCCCGTAACAGCTGTCAAAAGCCTGCATGAGACATGCCTCATGCAGGCACATAGAATGGGATCCGGGGATCCTAGCCGCCTGATCCGCCGCCGGAGCAGCCATTACAGGCAATGACTGGTGCGGACGTTGAAGACAGGTTCTGCCCGGCGGGTGTCGTGACATGGGCAGCTGCAAGCAGCATCAAAACAGCCGCCAACAGAAGCGAGACAGCCTTTTTTCGTGTCATCGAGGGCCTCCTTTCAGAAAGAAATGGAGGGCTCGTTTGTGGGGCGCCCGGCCAGTGGATCACTGACCTCTTAAGACACGAAACGCAGCCACTCAGTTGTATCGGGAACGTACAAGGTCAGCTGGACCTGCCCCTACTTTAATAGGAATGATTGCATCGATCTGCATCCAAGATCGTGCAATGGCATGCAAACCCTTGCATGGAGGACCCATGACGAAGAATCATGAAACCGCCACATTCGGAACTCTCCTGCGCGTCCACCGTGAGAGAAGCGTGGAGCGCCGACTGGGCAGGCCGCTTTCCCAGGACCGGCTGGCACGCAAGTTGTCCGAGAAAACCGGACTGATCTTTAATCGCAACAATGTTGGGAACTGGGAATCCGACAAGGCATTCCCCTCCGTTGAGGATCGCCGCACCCTGGTTTCGTTAATCGCGATCCTTTTTGAATACTCCGGGATCAGCACCTTTGAAGAGGCGGACCGATTGCTGGATGCCGGAAATTACAGGTCGTTGAGCGATCCAGAACAGGAAGAGATCAAACACTGGTTGATAAAAAAGGGTATCCCGACCCCAACGGCAGCGGCAGCCACATCCTCCTTTCGATCTGGACGTTCCATGCTGGATGATGTCCCCGAGGCAGGTCTCAAACCGGAAAACAATTCAGGCGGTTGGGGGCTTAAGTCGCTTTTTCACCGCCCTCAAGCACCTGTGTCATTGTATGATTCAGAGTGTGGCGGCAGACCCATCGACCTGTCCACCCAACGTCTGCAGATATCCACATCATTTGGAGCGTATTTTGTCGGGTTGCTGGAAAAGCCCAACCTATATTTAGATCTCGAGTCCCAGATCGACTGCCCCGCTTCAAGCAGACAGGCGGGATTGGCACCGTTACAGCGGATTTTTTGGCATTTGGAATATGCCCGTGGACCACGGATCCTTGTCATCGGCGGTGAAGGCGGCATGGGAAAAAGCACCCTGTCCGCAAAAATAATCCGCTGTTTGCATCAGGAACAGGCCATTGATCTGATCCTGGGGGACAGCGCCAAGAGCAGGCATATCGATCCCCTCTCGAAGAATCTCGTCCATGTAATCCAGGGGTTTTATGACCCTGCCTCCTTCTATGATCGCCTTTGCAGTCAGGTGGGATTGCCTGCCTTCTCCGGAAAGGATGCAATCGCTGCCATCCGGGACAGGTTGTTGGGCAGAAGGGCGGTCATTGTGCTGGACAATCTGGAGACCGTGAAAAAAGGCGACGAGATCCTGGATGCCCTTAAGACGTTGACTTCGCGGGATATCCGGGCGATCGTCACCACCCGGGAGATCCACGGATTAAAGGTCCTGGATTCAAAGTCGCTGGTCGTTCAGTTGCAGCCGATTAAAGATGCGGCATCTGTCGGGGAATTCCTGAACTGGCACATCGAACAGCATCAATACCAGCATCCCGCTCTTCGCAACCTGCGCCACGATCTTTCGAACCACATCCCCTGGCTGGTGACACGCACGGGTGGAATTCCGCTGATCATGCAGCTGGTACTCAGCGATGTGGCGAGGTCTTCATGGGCAGCGGTACGATCCCTGCCTTCGCTTTTTGGCAGGGATCTGCTTGACTTCCTCTATCAGGCGCGCTGGGACGAACTCGGCAGGCTGGGTACAGCAGGCCATACCGCAAGGGAAGTATTGCGCTGGATTGCGCGCGAGCAATACCATGGACAGCTGATCACCTCCAGAACGCTGACCGACTGGGCGGTTTCCCGTGTTCTGGATTCATATCTCCCGGCGGCGATATCCTATCTCTTTGAAATGTTTCTGGTGACAAATCGCGACTCCATACAGGGAAACTTCTCGATCTATCCCAGTCTGGTTGAATTCATCGAAAAGCAGGCTCCCGATCCTGCGGGGAAATGAAATGAAGACTGACATTGATTGGACCGCCCTGCAGGAATTTTCCTCCCATTTATCCGCGCCTGGCGTCGACCCTGGTTCCATCCCGGAGATTGAATGGAAGATCATTGCGCAAACGTTAAGCGAACTGCTGGCAGCGAAGGATTGGGACGGGGTCCTTCGGTTGCGGCAAACGTTTAATGATCTCTATGCCAACGACTCCATGACAGGTCTGCCCGCCTTGCAGAAATTGGACCAGGATGCCATCAGCGCGGCGCGCTCGTTGGGACGCATGGCTGAACTGGCCCATTTGTTGGGAGCCAAAGGGCACAATCTGCACAGGCAGGGTTATCATACACAGGCGCTGGAAGCGTTCGAAGAATCGGCAGACAGGTATCGGGTCGTTGGGAACGACCGCCAGGCGTTGGAAAACTACTATATGACCTCCCTTTGCCATCGTGCCCTGGGCAACCGGGAGCATGCAAGGCAGGTCCTCCAGGATGTACTCGAACAGACCCCGGACGATGATCCGTGGCGCGCCCATCCCCTTCAGGTGCTGGCGTGGCTGACCCAAGACAACGGTGATTTGCCCACCGCGGAGGCATTGCTGCGCCAGGCAGTACGCCTGTTCAGGACTCTGCCAAAATCAGACTTATTGATCGCGGGTGCGCTGGCGGATTTGGGGGAGATCGTTGGAATTCTGGGCCGTTTCCAGGAGGCACGGATGCTTTTTGAGGAAAGCCTTGCCTTGTTCCCCGCACACAAAGGACAATTTAACCGGCAGGAAGCCAGGACTGCGCTTAAGTATTCCGAGCTTCTTATGCAGCAGGGACAGTACACGGTTGTGGAGCGGCTTCTGGATCAGGCGGATGACAAAATAAGCCGGTATGGTCATTATTACGACCTGCTCTGGCAGATCGAACTGGCAAGGGCATTTGTCTACCTGCGAACTGGGCGCGTACGATTTTGCCTCTCGAAGCTACGGTCCGTTTTCAGGATAAGGCGCCAGCTGGGATTGTCCAATCTCCTGTTGGCGCAGTATGTATCAAAACGGTATCTCCAAAGGTTGTTCCATTCCATGAAAGATTTAGCCGGTAACGGGGATATAGTATGATGGAGCACAGAATTTAACCGTGAACCAAATTCAGGTAAATTATTGTCTTCCAATGCGTGCTTTATCTTGACAATCTGTTGAATCGAATTAATCTGTCAATGTTTGTTATAAATTTTTTCGAAGATTCTGGTGGCATGCTTCTTGGTGGGGAAGCGGCGGAATTTCGGCAATGTATCGGCTGGATAACGGCGGTTGTGCCCATCTGCTGAGGTGCAAAAATGACCCACTAAAAACCTGATTTATAAATCAGGTTATAATTAAATCGTGATCAATAATATTCCACCACACAAGGCTGTTGATGTCATGCTTCGTGATGCCATGCAACGCGACATGACCACCGCGCGACGCGTCACTCTTCTTCAAATCCTGTGGAACGAGCGTTACCTGACCCGGGCTCAATTGATTGTCAGGACGGAGTATCAATTGGGCAGGAATTGTTTTGGTACATCTGCTTGGGAGGATACGTTTTATCGGGACATGCGTGTAGTGAAACATGCGTTTCAAGCGACAGGTCATATACTGGAATATAGCCGTGATCGGAAAAATAAAGGATATTATCTAAAGGGACAACCAGCGCTTTCCCCTGAATTCAGGCAAATGGTGAAAGCAAGCGCTGAAGAAGTGGATCAACGCCAGATCAACATTTACCAGCGGCTATCGGCTGCCGATCGTTTCCGGCAGGGCTGCTCCATCAGTGACACCGCCCGGAAGGTTGTCGCATATCGAATACGTCAGGAAACCCCCGAACTTACTATACTGGAAGCACATCGTTTGGCATTACAGCGAGCCTACGCCGCATGACAGACCAGCCCCTGGATATTACTGCCTTCCTAAAACTTATCCTGGATGCATTGGAAGCCTCCAAAGTCGAGTATTTAATTGGGGGGGCGATTGCCGAATGGGCATGGGGGGAACCGCGCGCCACCCAGGATCTGGATATTGTCATAAACCTTCCAGTCAAAGCCGTAGGAAGATTTTCCAGGGAACTTGGGAAAAGAGATATGCTTGTTCCTGCTGACATCATTCTGGACACGATGCTGGAAGACCGCGCAGATATTCCACTGAATGCGATCCATATGTACAGCGGGCTCAAAGCGGATGTATATCTCATGCGGGATGGCGATGAACTTCGTCAGAGTGCCTTTCAACGCCGCCTCCTGGTGGACTATGGTCCGCCAATTGGCGAGGTATATGTTCATTCACCAGAGGATTTGATCCTCTACAAACTCATGTATTTGGGGCTAAGCGGGCAGCCAAAACACGCCCGGGATATTGGGGCAATTCTCAAAGCCAAAAAGGATCAACTGGATTATGAATACTTAGATGGGTGGGTGGACCGTTTAGGATTGCACTCGTTGTGGGCGGAATTAAAAGACGATAGTGTCTGAACCTTCCATATCCAGTCAGAAATCCCCGGCTGGAATCGTGCACGGCAGAATGAGGTTTTCTAAGATACACCTTGAAAATTCGGATTTTGCTTCCGAATTTTCAAGGTGTATTTGCTTGTTTATTCAGTGGAGAATAAAATTTTGGGCAGAAAGTTGGCATTACAAATTGCTATCCACGGGGCTGCCCGAATCTTACAGAAATGAAGTTGTTACTTTGCAGCTTGCCATATCGATCATTTTGAATTATTATTCACGTCATGAATAATAATTCAAAATCAAAACCGTATCGTGAACGGTGGATTACGCCTTATCTCCAGAGCGCAATTAAAGACCATTCTGTGATCGTTCTGACAGGTGCCCGACAGGTCGGAAAAAGCACCCTTCTTCTAAATGCTGAACCGTTTCGTAATTGGAGATTCCATACCCTGGACGATTTTGATGTATTGGAACAGGCGCGTTCGAATCCCGAAGCCCTTTGGGCAGGTACGAATCAGGTGATTTTGGATGAAGTTCAAAAGGCGCCGGACATCCTGCTTGCCATCAAAAAGACTGTGGATCGAAACCCGGGCAGGTATCAATTTGTATTGTCCGGTTCGGCCAACTTGTTGTTGATGAAACAGGTAAGTGAAAGTCTGGCTGGACGTGCAATCTACTTTGTGCTTGATCCGATGTCGATTGGGGAAATGCACAATCGATCCAATCCGGATGTGTTGGTGCGCCTCCTGAATGGTGAATTTCCCGCAGAGAGTTCCCTGCGAGAGGATCTTCCCAATCCCACTGAGTCCATCCTGCGTGGTTTTATGCC
Organism: Anaerolineales bacterium UBA2395; assembly: GCA_002343775.1. Lineage (GTDB taxonomy): Bacteria > Chloroflexota > Anaerolineae > Anaerolineales > Villigracilaceae > Villigracilis. The sequence goes on along the minus strand of DDSH01000028.1, from coordinate 134,522 downwards.
GCCGCTGCTTAACCTAAATTCATCCGAGGCATGGACCAGATGGTGGGAGGGATATGTTGCCACATATCTGGAGCGTGATCTACGACAGATGGCTCAAATTGACGCATTGTTGGATTTTCGCAGAGTGATGGAACTTGCAGCGCTGCGTTCAGCGCAGTTGATCAATCAATCTGAGATTTCCCGGGATGCTGGACTATCTCAACCCACTACCCACCGGTATCTAAATCTTTTGGAAACCACCCATTTGTTTGAACGGTTACCTGCGTACACTGCGAACCACACGACCCGCCTGCTGAAGGCTCCCAAGGCGTTTTTTAATGATCCGGCTCTGGCGGTCTTTCTGTCCGGCTATTTCGAATTGGATGACCTACGTAAGGCGCGCGAGTATGGTTCCTACTTCGAGACATTTGTTTATCATCACTTGAGAATCCTGGCGCGCCTGATGACCCCCTCTGCCCGCCTCTATTTTTGGCGCACCATTGATGGGAACGAGGTTGATTTTGTTCTGGAATATGGCAGACGCTTGCTTGCTGTGGAGGTGAAACGCACTGACAACCTTGGACATCGCGACACTGCGGGACTTCGATTATTTCTGGAAAAGCACCCCAAGACATCTGCTGGTTTAATGGTTTATGGTGGGAAGGAAATCAAGCGATTTGATGAAAAAATCGTTGCAATCCCGTGGACTCTTTTGACAGGATAAGAATTCCTCTACGAGTTTGCATTCTTAAAGCAGCTTGGCTGGAATGGTGATGGTTCCTTTACGGCGGATTTTACTGTAGTCATAATTTTTCCTTTATAACAGCGTCTGATACATGAACAGATTTGTCGGATTTAGCATTCTTCCACTGCTCCCTACCTCTACAAATTGCTATCCACCGGACTGCCTCTCATGTGGGCGGTGTGAATATCCTGATCGGTCTGTGCCAGATAGCGCCGTAGGATCTGCAGGTCGGAATGTCCCATCAACTTTTGTAGAGCAAAAATATCCACGCCATTGCGCAGCATGACCAGGGCAAAGGCGCGGCGGAAATCGTGTGGGGTGGGTATGGACTTCAAGCCAACCTGTTCCGCGCGTCGACGCAGGAAACAGCGCAGTGCGGAGTAGGTCATCCTCTCACCTTGAGTGGAAATCCATAAAGCTGGACTGTTATCCTTTCGATAGCGCAGATACCCACGGATGGCACGAATGGTTTTTCTACCGAGGAATACCATGCGCGGCTTGCGTCCTTTGCCCTGACGGATCATCACCGCCCCGGTTGCCAGATCCACATCTTCCAGGTTGATGTTCAGGAATTCTTTAGCGCGGGCGCCGGTATCCAGCAATCCCAGCATCATCGCTTTATCGCGGACGCCGGAGTAATTGCTTTGGCAGGTTTTCAGGAGTTGATGGATTTCTTCAATTTGGATCGGTTCGATGGGATCGGTCGGCAGCTTGGGTGCTTTGACCCTGCGGATCGGATTCTTCCACCCAGCAGGCATGATCTCTTCCTCTTCAAGCCAATACAACATGGTCCGCAGTGGGCGGAAGCAGGCATGCACGCCGCCGGGATTGTGGGTCTCGGAAAGTTCAAGTAGATATCTACGAATGAAGTCCGAAGTGATCTGAGAGATTTGCGTCAACGCCTGGCGATCACAGTACTTCAGGAAGTATTGCAGCTTTTTGGTATAGAGTTCGATGGTGTCGGGGGATAGACCTTGAGATTTACGGTCGATCAAAAATGATTCGACCAGAATGGGCAGATAATCCTGCTGAGAAAATGTGATAAGCCCTTGGTCTTGTGTATTTAAAGCACACATGGTGATCTCCTTTGTGTAGAGACCACCATATATAAGAAGAGTGTTTCACTTGGAAACGGTGTGCCGAGGGGGAGATTTGAACTCCCGACCAAGGGCTTATGAGTCCCCTGCTCTGCCACTGAGCTACCTCGGCGTGGTCAAAGCGGGGCAAATATTACTACGGGCAGTGGGAATTGTCAACGTGGCGGGGTGCTTCATGTTAAATCCAGTTCAGTGACAAATATCCTGCCATCCCTGTCTGCCCTACTGCTATAATGGGCGCAAAGGTGCATCATGGACATATTGGTGTTGGACAGCGACCCAAAAGAATTTGCATTCATACAGCAGGCACTGGGTGGGAAAAAATATGTCCTTACCCAGGTTTTTTCGAGCGGGCAGGTTTGGCAGTACGTTCAGGCGGGACAGCCGCGTTTTTTGATCGCGGATTGGGATGGCAGTGACCTCGCGCGGACTCAGGTTTTGCAGCGGGTGCGCGCCTTGAACAACGCCGAACCATTTTACGCCCTGCTCATCACTTCGAAGAATACGGAGGAGGAACCCGTCCCCAGTGGCGCAGATGATATCATCCAGCGCCCGCTCAGGGCGGCGGATCTGCGCAATCGGGTGGCGCTTGGGGAGCGGATCATTTCGTTGGCGGGTCACCTTGCCACGGCGCGCGATCAATTGGAGAATCATGCGGTTTTCGATAGATTGACCGGTTTTATGAATCGTGCGGCTTTTCTGCATCAGGCAGCGGGGGAGTTGGAACGTTCGCGTCGCGCGTCCCTACCGTTAAGCCTGATCGCGCTCGATATCGACAATTTTAAGATCATCAACGATACATTCGGTGTCGAGATGGGTGACAATGTGCTCAAGGTCGTGGCGCAGTCGATCCGCGAGAAAAGCCGGCCTTACGATTGCATCGGGCGTTGGACGGGTGATGAATTTGTGATTGCGCTGCCCGGTGTGATCGGCGCGGATGCGGAAAAAGTATCGGAGAGGGTCATTGCCGGGGTGCGCGGCACCCGCATCGAGGTCCCGAATGAACCGCCGCTGAATGTCAAGATCAGCGCAGGGATCGCATCCGTTGCCCGCATTTCCACATCCAGTGAGATCGAGCCGATCATCCAGCAGGCGAGGCAGGCAGTGACACGTGCCAAAGAATCCGGGGGTAATCAGGTCTTTTTGATCTTCCTGTAAATTAAAGCCATTGCAAAAGAAGCAGGGCTGCCATTCCGATCAGGATCGTGAGCAGCGTGTTGCGCGTGAACCAGGCAGTGACGATGGCGATCACACCGGCGAGCAGTCGTGTGTTTGTGAAGGTCAGGTCGAGAGCGCCGTCGCGCAGAAGCAGCTCGGGGAAAATGATGGCAGAGAGTACCGCGGGTGGAACGTAATGCAGGGCGCGGCGCATCGTCTCTGGAACTTCAATTCGCCCGAACAAATAGATCAGTGAGAAGCGAATCCCAAATGTGATCAACCCGCCGAAGAGCATGACCAGCCAGATGTTCATGCCGACCCCTGTTGTGGTTTAAGGTTGTCCAGGAGTGTGCCCACCACAATCCCCACGAACGCTGCCAGGATCAATCCCAATTTGAATGGCAGGTGGATGGCAAGCAATGCGGTAAGCCCCGCACTTAACGCAGCGGCGACCATTGGCATTTTTTTCAGGACGGGCACAACCATCGCAATGAATGTGATCGGCAGGGCAAAATCGAGCGGCAGGTCATCGGGGATTTCCGCGCCAAGGAAAACACCCAACGCCGTGCTGACCTGCCAGGTGGACCAAAGCGAGAATCCCGCACCCAACAGAAACCAATGACTGAACGGTTTCGTGCCTTCCGCTTCGTATTTCAAAATACTTGGCGCATAGGCTTCATCGGTCAGTAAATAGGAAAGCAGCACCTTCCACTGCAACGAAAGGTGTTTCAAATACGGTGCGAGCGACGCGCTGTACAACATGTGCCGAAGGTTGACCACCGCGATCGTCACCACGACCACAAAGCCCGGTGCGGCATCCTTTACAAGCTGCGCCGTGATGAATTGTGACGAACCCGCAAATACGATCGAAGACATCATCTGCGAAGCCAGCGCCGACAAACCCGCGTCCAACGCCAGCGCGCCGTAGATCATGCCAAATGGAAAGACGCCAATTAATAGGGGGAACTCGGCGCGCACGCCGTTCCAAAACTCTCTTCTCGATTCGCTCATAAGCGCGGATTGTATCACCGGGATGGAAAAACCGTCCCAAAATGGGGACGGTTTTCTTCGCTTCACTCTTAAATTGAAGTTGATTCAGTTTCTCAAGCAGATTCTAACCGAGGGCTTTCTTCGCTTCTGCAATGACCTCATCGTAATTTGGCTCTTCGCCCAACGCAGGCAGGTAGTTGACATAGGTCAACTTGCCATCCCGTCCAACGATGAAGACCGAGCGGCGCAGGAAGCGGCGCTCCTTGATCAGAATGCCGTACTTGATGCCGAACTCGGCTTCGAGCACATCCGAAACCACTTTCACCTTGTCCACGCCGGCGGCGCCGCACCAGCGCTTTTGTGCCATCGGAAAATCCGTGCTGATGGTGTAAATAATGATGTCATCGCCCAGTTTCGAGGCTTCTTCGTTGAAGCGGCGGGTTTCGCGGTCGCAGACATCCGTATCCAGCGAGGGGACTGCCGACAGGATGATGACCTTTCCCTTCGATTCTTGAAGCGGGTTGACGGGAGCCCAGCCCGGCACGACCGAGGTGAACTCAGGCGCCGCATCACCGACCTTCACTTCATCCCCAAGCAGGGTGGCGAATTTGTCTCCTAATTTGAAAACATCGTTCCGAACAGTGACCATAGTTTCTCTCTCCATGATTAAGTTTGTTGCATAGATTGCAGGGAAGCGCCAGCTCTTACGTTTTTTCGGCAGAATTGTACCGCAATTCATGTTCTCAACATCCCCGATGCCGTCACTACGATATAATTACCCGGGCGTGTTACGCCAAATTGGAGAGTCGCTCGAAACATGGAATTTGTCCCCACCACTATCCCCGATGTTTTGCTTGTAAAACCAAACCTATTCGAAGACCCGCGCGGTTTTTTTCTTGAAACCTATCGCGAGAACCGTTTTGCCGAGGCTGGGATCTTCCAAAAATTCGTGCAGGAGAACCATTCTGCTTCTGAGAGGGGGGTCTTGCGCGGATTGCATTACCAGATCCGGCAGCCACAAGGGAAGCTGGTGCGCGTCATCGCTGGTGAGATATTCGATGTGGCAGTGGACATCCGCCGCAGTTCGCCGACCTTCGGCCAATGGGTTGGTATAATTCTTTCCGCTGAGAACAAAGATCAGCTATGGCTTCCGGCTGGTTTTGCACATGGGTTTTATGTTTTGAGCGAACGCGCCGAAGTAACCTATAAAGTAACAGATTATTATGCTCCTGAATGGGATCGTAGTTTGTTGTGGAACGACCCTCAAATAGGGATTGAATGGCCCCTCGTGGCTGATCCGATCCTGTCGTCGAAAGATATCAATGCCAAAAAATTGTCCGAAGCGGAACTTTTCGATTAATTGGTAAGGAAAATAATTTCCATGAAAAATGTGCTGGTCACGGGCGGAGCCGGGTTCATCGGCTCGAATTTCATCCATTACCTGCTGCGGGTCGAGGGGGATGTGAGGGTTATCAACCTCGATGCGTTGACCTATGCCGGAAATTTGGATAACTTGCAAGATGTCGCGGGCGACCCGCGCTATTTGTTCGCTCGTGGGAATATCTGCGATGCCGAACGGGTGGGGCACTTGGTGCGCGATCATCACGTGGATACCATCGTCCACTTTGCCGCGGAAACACATGTTGATCGCTCCATTCTGGGACCACGCCAGTTCATCGAGACCAACGTCATCGGTACGTTTACCATGCTAGAAGCGGCGCGCAAATATTGGCTGGAGGAGAAATCCCATCCGTTGGGGGATGTCCGCTTTCATCATGTTTCCACCGATGAGGTCTTTGGTTCGCTTGCTCCCGGCGAGCCCGCATGGACGGAGGAAACACCCTACGCCCCCAATTCCCCCTACGCGGCGTCGAAGGCATCCAGCGATCACCTTGTCCGTTCGTATGGGCATACCTATGGCTTGCCTTACACCATCACCAATTGTTCCAATAATTATGGTCCGTACCAGTTTCCTGAGAAGCTCATCCCCGTCATCATTCTAAACGCCATCGCAGGCAGGGATTTACCGGTCTATGGCGATGGGCAGCAGATCCGTGATTGGCTGCATGTCGAAGACCATTGCGAGGCGATCCATCTTGTGCTGACAAAAGGCAGGACCGGTTCGACCTATAACATTGGCGGCGAAAACCAGCCAGCCAATCTGACCATTGTCGAAACCATCTGTGAAATTCTTGATGAGGTACATTCCCAATCGCCTCATCGCCCGCACAAGAATCTGATCCAATTTGTGAAAGATCGCCCCGGTCACGACCGCCGCTATGACATGGATACGCACAAGATTCGCGCGGAACTGGGTTGGCAACCGCGTCACAACCTGACCCAAGGCTTGCTCGATACCGTTCAATGGTATTTGTCTCACCCGGAGTGGGTCACAGCTATCCGTGAGAAGCGGGAATATCAGGGTTGGATGGACGCGAATTACAAGGCTCGATAAAGAGGAGAATAACTTATGAAGGGAATCATCCTGGCAGGCGGGCGCGGCACACGCTTATATCCGTTGACCCTGGCGGTCAGCAAACAGATCCTGCCCGTGTACGACAAACCCATGATCTATTACCCCTTGTCCATGCTCATGCTGGCAGGGATTCGCGACATTCTCGTCATCAGCTCGCCGGAAGACCTGCCCGGTTTTCAGCGTTTATTGGGTGACGGCGCTGGTTGGGGAATGAAATTTTCGTACGCCGAGCAGGCGGAGCCGCGCGGGCTGGCAGATGCCTTTTTAGTGGGTGAGGAATTCCTTGCCGGAGATTGCGCCTGCTTGATTCTGGGCGATAACATCTTCTTCGGGCAGGGGCTGCCAGAGCAGCTGCAGATTGCGGCGAAATTGGAACATGGCGCGCTGGTCTTTGCCTACCCGGTACATGACCCCGAGCGTTACGGCGTCATCGAATTCGATGCGCAAGGGCGGGCGGTCAGCTTGGAAGAAAAGCCAAAGCAGCCCCGTTCGAACTATGCCGTCCCCGGTCTATATTTCTACGACCGGCGCGTGGTGGAGTTTGCCCGGTCGCTCAAACCCTCGGCGCGCGGCGAGATCGAGATCACCGACCTGAACCGTATCTATCTGGAAATGGGAGAGTTGCAGGTCATTCCGCTCGGTCGCGGCGTTGCCTGGCTGGATGCCGGCACGCACGAATCCCTGTTACAGGCGGCAAACTTTGTGCAAGCCGTGGAGGAACGTCAGGGCTTGATGATCTCCTCGCCGGAAGAGATCGCCTACCGAAAAGGCTTTATTGACCGCGAACAATTAAAGGTTCTGGTTGAAAAATTGGGAAAGAATAGTTACAGCGATTATCTAGCCCTCTTGGCAAGTGAAAAAAAACAAGGTATATAGGATCGTTACTTATGATAGATCGCAATCACCAATTTGTAAACGATTTCGATGCTTCAAAGCAAAGAGGCTTGATAGATTTTGTTTCACGCAATGTTCGAGAATTAAATGTATATCGGTATGCTTTATATAACTTTGTAAGCACAAATCTTAGCTCTCGTTATCGCCGCTCCACCATTGGATTTCTGTGGAGTTTGCTGAATCCATTATTCACAATGGTGATCATGGCGCTTGTTTTTTCCTCCCTTTACAAACTTCCTTTTTCTCAATTTAGTTTGTATCTATTTAGTGGACTGCTGCCGTGGAATTTGATTACGGCTAGCCTGTTGGGCGGTTCCATGTCCATTATTAATGCAGAAAGTTATTTGAAAAAAGTATATCTTCCAAAGATAATTTTTCCTTTGGTGACTTTGGGTGTCGAGATCACCAATTTTTTGTTCAGTCTTATTAGTCTTTTTATTTTGTCTCTTTTCTTTGGGGCAGAACTTGGTTGGAGCATACTACTGCTCCCATTGGCCTTGCTGCTTCTGGCTTTATTTATATTGGGGGGGATCCTGCTGTTGAGTATTTTGACCGTGTTTTTTCGGGATTTATCTCACATTTTGCAGATCGCCCTGTTGGGGCTTTTTTACCTCACTCCCATACTCTACCCAACTTCCCTTCTTTCTGGCAATCTTCTGAACTTGATTAAATTAAACCCCTTTTATTATTTTATCAATCTTTTTCATCTAATTGTTTATGAAGCTACATTTCCGGGGTGGTCGGAGTGGGTGGCTTGTATTGTATTAACAGTCTTGAGCTTAACGCTGGGGGTGTTGGTGTTCCAGAAAAAAGAGCAGGATGTAATATACCGATTATGAGCGTATATATAAAGCTTGACCGTGTTTCTGTTAAGTTCAGGATATATCATAACCCGAGCCCTTCTCTAAAGGATACTGCAGTTAATTGGGTTACTGGTAATAAGAAACTGAATGACTATCGTGATTTTTTTGCCCTTCATGAGATCACCCTAAATATCAACCCGGGAGATAGGGTTGGCTTTGTGGGATTAAATGGGGCCGGGAAATCCACACTATTAAAAACAATATCCGGAATTTACAAGCCTCATCAAGGCAAAATTTCGGTAGTCGGTAGAATCACCCCGCTGATGGAATTGGGAGCAGGCTTCGACCTAGAGCAGACTGGCAGAAAAAATATATTTTTGAATGGCGCTTTGCTTGGCTTCTCCCCTGCAGAAATGGCGGAAAAAGAGGCAAAGATCGCTGAGTTTTCAGAGCTGGGTGATTTCTTGGACCTGCCTGTGAAATATTATTCCAGCGGCATGTATGGGCGTCTGGCATTTTCGATCGCTACCATGACACAACCCGAGATCTTGATGATTGATGAAGTGTTTGCCACGGGCGATGGTCATTTTGTGGAAAAGAGTACGCAGAGGATCCAACAAATGGTTGAGAAATCCAGCATCTTGATCGTGGTATCTCATGACAGCAATCAGATCCTCCGCTTGTGCAATCGGGTGATCCTGCTTGACCACGGCAATATCATTTTGGATGGAGATCCGCAGGAAACGATCGCACAGTACAAACAGAAGCTCGCCAGTATCCGTTGAATTAATGAACAAAAAAAAAATATTGATCTTTGGAAGAACGGGACAATTAGGTTGGGAATTGCAGCGTACACTTACCCCGTTGGGGAAAGTGGATGCCTTTGGACCGGATGAACTGGACCTGATGAATCTGCAGGCGCTCGAACGCCTCATTCTGGACCTCAAGCCGGACCTCATCCTCAATGCCTCTGCCTACACCGCAGTGGATCGCGCCGAAGAAGAGCGGGACGTGGCGATGCGCATCAATGCCGAAGTGCCCGGGGTGATGGCGGCAGCAGCGCGGACGGTGGGGGCGGTGCTCATCCATTACTCCACCGACTATGTGTTCGACGGCAAAAAGGGTTCCGCCTACACCGAAGCGGATGCGGTCAACCCGCTCAATGTGTATGGTCAAAGTAAGTTAAACGGCGAGCAGGCTATCGGTCAGGTGGGAGGCGCGCATGTCATCCTGCGTACCAGCTGGGTCTATAGCGTGGGCAGTGGCGGATTCGTCTCCAAGATCTTGTCTTGGGCGCGCCAACAGGAGACCATGCGCATTGTCACCGATCAGGTGGGCAGCCCAACTTGGGCGCGGATGCTGGCGGAAGCGTCCGCAGCCATGATTGCGCGTAGTCTTTTGGATGGTTCAGGCTACTTCTCAGCGAGAAGCGGGGTCTTTCATCTGGGTGGGTTGGGCAGCGTCTCGCGGTACGACTTCACGCGTGAGGTTCTGCGCCTCGACCCGAACCCGGAAGGGCAAGTGGTCAGGCGCATCGTGCCGGCGTTGACCGACGAATTTCCAACCCCTGCCCGTCGTCCTTTGGTGACTCCGCTGGATTGCTCGCGGTTCGAAGAGACCTTTGGCGTATCTTTGCCACCGTGGGAACATGCCCTGCGTCTGGCAATGGGAAAATGAGGGGTTCGCTGAACAGGGCAGGGGTTTGGTGTAAAATTGCCCTTACAAAACAGAAAATTACAAGGGCGGGAAGAATCGGTATAATCCCAAAAAATCATGGTAGATTAATACATAGATATACGATGAGGTTGTTTATTTGCTCTCTGAGTGGAAAGGCTTGAAAATCATGAAACCAGTAAATTCTCTTCAACGTTCGCTTCTTCAGGCGGTTCGTCTGCTGACCGTGGTGGCGTTGATTCTTTCTCTTGGGGTTGCCGGGTCGGTCCATGCGGCGGGTCCCGATCTGACGGTTCAAGTGTTGAATTCTGGTAACTTTATCGAAGGCGGCACAGGCAGCACCTATACCGTCATCGTTACCAACGTCGGGGATACCCCCACGAGCGGGCCCGTTACCATGGATTTCAACCTCAATGCGACCTATTTCACCGCCACTGCCATTGGTGGTACCGGTTGGAACTGTGACCTTGGTACGTTGACCTGCACTCGCTCCGATGCATTGGGCGGCGGAGGCTTCTCTTACCCTGCTATTACCATCACGGTGAATGTTGCCAATGATACCCCGGAGACCGTGGATAATGATGCCAGCATTTCCGGCGGCGGGGATGTGAATGGCGATAACAACGTTGATTTCGATACGACCAACATCGAACAGGTCGCCGACCTGACCATTGAAAAGACCCACAGCCCGGTTGAATTTGTTCAAGGGGAGCAGGGAGCCTATACCATTACGGTTACGAACGATGGGGACGGTCCCACCACCAGTTTGGTGACGGTCACCGAGATCCTGCCGGAGGGACTGACGGCGGTATCCTTTGGCGGCACAGGCTGGAGTTGCTCTCTTGCCACGCTGATCTGTACCCGTTCGGATGCGCTGGCTGCCGGGGCGAGCTATCCCGACATTACCCTGACGGTCTCTGTAAACTTGTCTGCGAACGACCCGGAGATCAACGAAGTCTTTGTGGATGGCGGCGGCGAGTTGAACACCGCGAATAATAACTCGGTCGATGTCACCGATATCAAACTCCAGCCGGATGTCAGGATCGTCGCTTACGAATTGCTCGATGCGAACGATGACCCGCTGGTGGGGGATCCCCCGGCAGGCAGCACCTTCAAGGTGAAACTCTCTGTTCAGAATCAGGGCGGCGCCGATACGCCCGGCGTTTTCTACCGCTCCGTCTATGTGGACGGCTTGGGTGACTACATGCCGGGTGACCCGTCTGACGACATCGATTATGAGTTTTTCTCCGAGTTGGAAATCTCTACGAAACCCTCTTATGAACATGCCGGGTGTTTATATTACGGTGACCCGGATCTGTTTATTAGTAAAGGTACCTTTTATACGAGTCAGAATTTCCTTAGTCTTCCGGCAGGTTTAACCGATTCTCAGAATTCAGTTATTGAGATTTCCGGCCTTGAAGCTGGAACTTATGATCTGTACTTCTATGCTGATCCGACCTGTCTAACCGTAGAGGCGAATGAGAACAACAATTCCTATGGTCCGATCACGGTCAATGTGGCTGATGACGGCGATGAGGGAAATGTTTCCTGCAATCCACCCGTGGGTGGACCACAGGTCTTTGCGGATGTGCCAACCAACCACTGGGCTCGCGATTATATCGAAGCCATGTACTACTGCGGGTATACCGCTGGTTGTTCTACGAGCGGTCCCTTGATGTTTTGTCCAGATACGACCATGAATCGTGCCCAATCGTCTGTATTTTTATTGCGAAGCCGATACGGTGGAAGTTACGTCCCGCCTGCGCCTCCGTACACGACGTTCAAGGACGATTTTTCTCCGGGTCCGTGGGCACAACCATGGGCACAGGGCTTGTTTAATGCCGGTATGACGGCTGGCTGCAACTCGGGTTCTTTCATGCTCTTCTGTCCGTGGGACTCTGCAACACAAGCCCAGTTGGCAGTCTTTGGTATGCGAATGAAGTTTGGAGACTCGCTTCCCTTGCCGACTGCCACTGGCACAGTTTTTGCAGATATGCCGATTAGTCATTGGGCAACAGGCTGGGCGGAGCAAGCCTATGCAAATGATCTGATCCTCCCCTGTGGTATGCAGAATGGTAAACCGCTCTTCTGCCCGGACAGTCTGGTAAGCCGCGCCTCCGCCAGCTATACGATCGTCAAGGCAAAGAATTTGCTGCCATAGAATTTACAGTGGGATAATAGTGGGTGTCTGGTTTTCCAGGCACCCACTTGTTAAGTTTGTAAACGGATGATTTCTGATTAATCACAAAACAACAAAGGCACGAAGACGCAATGGAAACTTTGCAGATTCCTTGTGACTTTGTTGTTGAACGATACTATTATGGACACTCCCGATAAATTCGCTTTTGATTACCGGGGTTATACTGAATCCTAATAATGGAGTACTCAAGACTAGGAGTAGGTCATGTATAAGAAATCCTCTATTGCCAGAATTGCAATATTCTTCTGTCTCGCTCTCTTTATGCTCTTGGGGCTTTATGCTCCATCTGCCACCACTGCAACCGCTCAGGAACCAACCCCAACCCCCGAAGGAAGCGTTCGCGTTGTTGGTGGCGCCCCCGCTGATCCCGGGGAATGGCCCTGGCAGGTGGCATTGATCGACGGCTCAACGTCTGATCTGTATTATGGTCAATTTTGCGGGGGCTCCCTGATTTCTTCTCAATGGGTGTTGACCGCTGCGCATTGTGTGGTCGACAACTTCGGGGTGCCCATTGCCCCTGCAGGTGTGGATATCGTGGCGGGGGTCTACAACTTATCCAGTCCGGAGACAGGATACCAGCGGCGGGATATCACTCAGATCATCATCCACCCGGAATACAATTACAATACATTCAATAACGATGTTGCCCTGCTACGCTTGGCCAGCCCTGTCACTTTGGGCGGTATTGGGGCTACCAGCACGGCTGCCATTCCTATGGTTTCACCTGCTCTCGGTGACCTGACTGGTGTGGGGGCGTGGGTGACGGGTTGGGGCAACACGGAATCCGTCCCGGCGTATCCATCGCAGCTTCATGAGGTGACGGTTCCGATCATTTCGAATGGACAATGCAGTACATCGTATGGTGGGGCGATCACTCCCGGCATGTTGTGCGCTGGGCTTCCTGAAGGCGGCAAGGATAGCTGTCAGGGCGATTCGGGCGGTCCATTAGCTGTGTATTTGAACGGTCAGTGGCAGTTGGCTGGGGTCGTTTCCTGGGGAACCGGTTGTGCTGACCCAGGCTATTATGGCGTTTATGCCCGGGTTTCCAACTTCGTCTCATGGATCCAGTCGAATACCTACATTTTTGCAGATGTCCCTGCCAACCATCCGCAACGCGCATATATCGAAGCGCTGTACCTCAATGGCTATACAGCGGGATGTTCTGTCAGTGGTCCATTGATGTTTTGTCCTGATATGACCATGAATCGTGCACAGGCAGCTGTGTTCCTTTTGCGGGGAGAGTATGGTAACAGTTACATGTATCCGCCCCCCCCTTATCTGACATTTCAAGATGATTTTTCGCCGGGTCCGTGGGCTCAGCCTTGGGTGCAAGGGTTATACGATGCCGGTATGACGGCAGGCTGTTCCACCGACCCCATGCTGTTCTGTGCCTGGGATCAGACCACTCGATTGCAATTGGCAGTTTTTGGGCTGAGATTGAAGTATGGGGTTTCCTACCCCGTGCCGGTTGGAACCGGGACCGTTTTTGCAGATATGACAGACCCGACCTTTTGGGGCAATGGATGGGCGGAAGCAGCCTATTCTGAAGGCTTGATCCAAGCCTGCGGCTCGCAGGACGGACGTCCACTGTTCTGCCCAGACACTGTGGTAGACAGAGCTACCGCCAGCTATACGATCGTAAAGGCAAAAGCGTTACTGCCATAAGGCAAAAGCGAATATCGCTTTTGTTAGAATAGGTCTCAAAATGCTGCTCTGCACTGTGCGCAGGCACGCGTGAGCGAAGCGAAGGGTCTCACGCCTAATGTCAGAGACCCTTCTGTTGGAAAGAAGCGCCCCTCCATCGTCCCGATCTTTTTTGGGGAGGGCGGCACGGTATTTTTGATATGATGCGTTCCATAAAGCCTGGTCGAACGGTTATCGCATTCCAATCTTTTACCCCTGTTATCATCTCAAGGAATCAAATATGAGTAAAATTTTTCGAGGGATTAAAAATATACTGAAGAACATAATATTGCTTTTTCCCAAAGGACATGTCCTTCTTGAAAAGATCGTTGAGCTTAGAAACGGCTCAAACCCTCCAGGTCAAACAGCGAAATACACGAACCTGACGCCAAAGGAACTGTTTACGAATTACTATCATGAGAATTTCTGGGCAAATCCTGAGACCGTTTCTGGCGGGGGGTCAACTCTTGAGTACACAGAAAATATTCGAAGAGAGATCCCAAAACTTCTGGAAGAATATAAAATTTTAAAGATCCTGGATGCTCCTTGTGGAGATTTCCATTGGTTCAGGAAAATGGAACTCCCCGCTCAAGTGGAATACATTGGCGGGGATATTGTTGATGAATTAATACGCCAAAATCAGTCGCGCTATTCGAACGATCGGACAGCATTTATTTCTTTGGATATCATCAATGAAGTCCTGCCGCAGGCAGATCTATGGATGTGCCGTGACTGCTTGTTCCATTTTTCGTATGCAGATATATTTAAGACACTTGATAATTTTCTGCGAAGCGATATTGAGTACATATTTACATCTGTACATACGAATTGCACAAAGAATTTTGATATTGTGACAGGCGGTGCTCGCTTACTAAATTTGGAATTGCCGCCCTTTAATCTATGTAAGCCGGTTTTATATGTTGAGGATTGGACGCCCGACACGCCTGTGAAGAAAATAAAAAAGATGGGGTTATGGACAAGGTCAATGATCGCAGACAGCCTTGTTTCCAGGGCTAAGTAGACGTTATAGCGGTTGGAAAAAAAAGTTCAAGCTTCCGCCCTTGGCGGCAGAACACTGCCTTGCATAACATCTAGTAAAATTTATTTCCGCCGACCACCCGGAAAGACAATGCAGTCATCCATTAAAGCAAATTCTTTTTCGCATCGAAAGGGTGAAATATGAAAAATAATCTAGATTAAAAGTAAATACGTTTAACTTATGTTTGGCGATTGCGTACTTTCCCCGCTCTCGCTACTCTACTGATTTGAGAGTTTTTTTCAATAATATCTATAAACATCGCATGTACTAGTGGTGCGTTTGCAAAGTAATTTAACATAGTCCTGTCGATTTTTTCTCAGCCCATTCGCGAAGGTCGCGACGTGTCCATGACCAATTGATGGGATAAGCCCATAAGCGATTGTGCTGGCTGTAATTGATCAATCAAGTGTTGGTGACTTGTCCAGTTGCCGCGTTGTAAGTACCGAACTTCAAAACACTTCAGAAGAATTTCTGCCTGATTGAGCTAGGAAGAATGTGCTGGAGTAGGAACTACTCGCAACCAGTCCCCATAACGAGTTTTTAGGAACGAGTTCGTTGCGGCAGAAACATGGCTGGGTCCTCCATCCAAAATCAGATGCACTCAGTTGAAAGAGTGAAAGGGTTGCAGTAGAGCAGGTAAAGATTTACAAAGATGCTCGCTGTCGTTTTTCTCTAAACAGCAACTGCGGATTTTGCCATTGTAAAGGTTGAGTAAGGCAAGGAAATTGACGACACCATGCCGTACATACTCAAACTCGTGTCGTTCAATTTGTCCAATACGCATGGGCTGGGTTGGACGAGATCATTGCAAAGCTTGGATATTGGGCTTCTCATCCAACGCCAAAGCGATTTCGTTTTGCGCCTTGAGCGTTTCGATCCTTTCATATTGTTCTATGGCGACTCGTTCAAGCGCTGAAATCTCACGTGGACGACCAGAACGTGCCGCATCATAAATAGCATTTAATCCGACTTTCTCATGTCGGCGACAGAGATACCAAATACCAACGCGTGTCATTTGAACCTTCTGACATAATTCATCTATCACGGTCTTCTGGCTTCTCATCGCCAACAAAACTTGTGCTCGCCGAACCACTCGTTGTTGGGTTCGTCCATCGCTAATCAACCACTTTAGTTCTTGTTGATCCGTGTGTGAAATTTTGATGGTTTTGGGTTTGCGACTTCTCATGCGCATTCCTCCAAGGAAAATGCGCATGAAGTATACGGTTTATTAAGGTGCTACGACTATGTTAAATTACTTGTCATACATACCGCTAGGCTCAAATTTGCATGTATCTGTTCAACTGCCGATTCTCTTCTCCCAGGTCCTTCAGATGTCACGACTGCTTCTTTCAGAATGTGTTACTCCATTCTGAAATTCCTTGGTCTATGAACTTCACAATATTCAACACTAGCCAGATATTTCCGGCAAGACTTTAGGATAGGTTTGCTTGAATGCTGTGAAAATTGTGGATTAATTTTATGGTATTATAATTTCATTCAATAACTAATTGAGTTGGGAAAATTTCATATGAACACAAAATCAAATAAACCTAAAGTATCTATCGTTTGCATTACTTTTAATCATGGCTCTTTTATATCAAAAGCCATGGATGGTTTTGTGTCTCAGAAAACGAATTTTACTTTTGAGGCAATTATAGCGGACGATTGTTCTGATGATAATAGCCGTTCAATCATTACTAAATACGCCAAAAAATATCCAAATATTATAAAACCTATCTTGAGAAAGAAAAATATAGGTTCTTTGCCTAATTATGTTAATGCCCTATCCAGAGCAAAGGGGCAATATCTAGCCATTTGTGATGGAGACGATTATTGGACTGATGAATTTAAATTACAGAAACAGGTTGATTTTTTAGATAACAATCCTGATTTTTCAATGTGTTGCCACCCGTTTCGTCAAACCTATATTGACAATTCCGTGCAGGATAAGATCATTACACCTTGGGACTTTGTTTCTGAAGATGTAAAACGCAGAGGTTACTTAACGATTAAAGATATTTTTCCTGTGAACCCGATCGGTTCATTAACAGTAATGTATCGTTGGAGTTTAAAAAATAAAAATCTAGACTGGATGAAAGACTATCAAATTGGTGATCTGGTTTTACATTTACTACACGCAGATAAGGGTAAGATCGGTGTAATTGACGAAGTAATGGCGGTATATCAGCGACACGTGAATGGGGTGTGGTTTGGAAATGAAAGCAAGGAAAAACAGCGTAGCTTTGCTGTTGAATATGCCAACCTATTAACAGACCTAGATCATGAATTGGAGTTAAAATATACTGATGTAATCACACCTTGCAAAGGTCGGCCGTTGAAGATTTTATTTATTGCAATGGAAAACAGTATTCATAGTTATCAATGGATACAGGCTGTGTTAAAAGCAAATCATCATATAGTGCAACTTTATTCAAGCTATCGTATCCCAGAAAAACCGACCCTTTTTAATTCCCTCGATAAAATAAAAGTTTACTCATTATTAAGGGACTCCAGCAATCGGAGCACAAATAACAATCTGGATGCAAAAAAAGTATATTTGAAGTTTTTATTTGAACTTGTACTTCACCCTGTACATACAATGCGCCTGATGCGAAATGGGACTTTCGGCCACGGCGCATATGTAAGAACATCGAAATTTAAAACCATTTTAGTTTACCTCAAAACCGTATTGAAGATATTATTGCGTCCTAAACAAACAACAATTCAGATTAAAAATAACAGTTTTGGTCCAAGGGATGGGCTGGATTTTGGTTCCATAGAGAGCGTGGATAAGCAAGAATCGCTTGAGGCCGTTATAAAGGAATTTCAGCCAGATATCATCCACACACTTCATACACAAACCTCTGGTTATATGTTAATGAATTTGAGAAAAAACTGGCTGGAAAAATTTCCGATTTGGGTACATTCTGTGTGGGGGAGTGATATATATTTATGGGAAAGAATCTCCGGCCAAAAAGAGATATTGATAGAATTTTTGTCTTACGTAGACTATTTTATTAGTGAAGGAAAAAGGGATCAGATTCTGGTAAAGAATCTAGGATATAAGGGTAAGTTTATCGAGCCCATGCCAGCAACTGGGGGATTTGATATTGAAAAAATAAAGAGCTTAAAATTATTAAAGCCTTCTTTGCGTAAAGAAATTGCAGTTAAAGGGTATGATCATGGGGTAGGAAGATTCAGAAACGCAATTAGTGGTATTGTTAGGGCAAAAGATGTTTTGCAAGACTATACAATAAATGTGTTTTCTTTAGAAATGAGCACTGAGTTGTTAAGTGTATATGCCTTTGATTCTGGCCTGAAAATTAAGGTCATCCCATATGGTTCTTATGAAGACATAATAAACATGTTTTGCCGCTCGAAGATATATATTGGTTGTAGTTTTAGCGATGGTACACCTGCCTCGTTTTTAGAGGCATTGGCTTATGGAGCATTTCCCATCCAAACAAATACAGCAGACACCGATGCATGGGTTGTTGATGGAAAAACGGCGATACTTATTCCTCCGGATGACCCTGTAGCTGTGGAACGTGCGATACGTCGTGTAATAGCCGATGATGAATTGGTGGATACGGCAGCGGGGATTAACTTCCAAACCATCAAAATGAATGCGAATAATAAGCAATGGGTCAAAACAATTCAGAAAATATATTATTCAATAGGATATACTGTGTGATGTCTTGGTAAATTTTTCAAACATATCATATATGATAAGGAAGATATTGAAATGGCAGTTTCCGAAGAGCAAGATACGAACAATAATTTAGGATCAATGTCTGGTTTGAGTCAGCTTGAATCAGCGCATTCTGTCGACGACATTTTTAAGTATGTTGACAGGAATTCACTTGAACAACTCAAATGTAACCTTCTGAATTATCAACGGAAATTAAATGGACTTCCGGAGGTTTTTTCCATAAGTAGCAGTGAGCAATTTCAGTCAGCCTATGATGAGATCAAAAATTTTATTAGGGGAGGGCTTGAAATTAATTGGGAAGAATACATTCGAGATGCTAAAGAAAACATTGATGAATATATATGGTTGTTTAATAATTTATTAAAGGACCAAAAAAGCAAGGATGTTTTTTTTAATCTATTCTATTCACGTCTAACTTTGTCAAAAGAACACTTAAGAGCAGCTTTTTCTAATGAAACCCAATATTTTGATGAAAAAAATGTGTCGTTTCTAAATGGGGAGATACTTGTTGATTGTGGAGCTTTTATAGGCGATTCTATTATTGAATATGCACTAAAAAACCCTTTTTATAAAAGAATATATGCTTATGAGGCATTTCCAGAAAGCTTTAAAAAGTGCAATGAGAATCTCACCCCATTATATAATGACGGGAGAATTTCCGTCCGACAAGTTATTGTATCAAACAAACATGGGTGGTTGAATTTTCAAGAAAATGCCTTGCCTGGTTCCAATGCAATAGATGAAAATGGCAGATTAAAGATTGAATCTGTAAGTCTTGATGAGGATATCCTTGAACGGGTCTCTTTTATTAAGATGGATATCGAAGGTGCGGAAATGCTTGCTCTTGAAGGTGCAAGAAAGCACATTATCGAGGAAGCACCTACACTTGCCATTTGTGTTTATCATTTTCCAGACCACTTATGGAAAATAGCGAAGCTTATTTACTCAATGAACCCAGCTTATTCTTTTACCTTACGGCACCACTCCACTTTTGCCCGTTTTGAAACTGTTTTGTATGCTACTTCACCTGATAGAGGTTCCTTTATTGTTGAAGATCCTTTTATAAAATCCTATTTGGCGCAGACTTCGCTTGCGGTTAGGATAAGAGACAATAATACCTTTAATATGATAAAAGTACGGGATACATACATTGATCAACTCGAAGGAGCAATACGTTGGTTCCAGAAACAGTTAAATGAGAATCAGAAAGTGATTGAGACCCTGCAGTCCCAATTGAAAAATAAACATGAATCTAAAGATAATAAACGGATTTTAGGAGTAGTAAGTTCTTTGATAAAGAAATTTAAAAGATAGGTTATTCGCTTTATGATAAAGTATAAAATTAGTATTATCATTCCTGTTTACAATAATGAAAAATATCTTTCTCAAACATTAAACTCTTTGCTTAGCCAAACGATTGGTTTTAATAATCTTCAGATTATATTTGTTGATGATTTTTCTACAGATGGCAGTCCAGAAATAATTAAACAATACGCTTCTGTATATCCGAACATTGTCGCAATATGCTCGAAGGAAAATAGTGGTACTGGGGGGAAACCTAGAAATATAGGGATGAAACATGCAGTTGCTGATTATTATATATTCCTTGATGGAGATGATTGGCTTGAGGAGACTGCCTGTGAGATTCTGTTTAAAGAGGTTGTGCGGAAAAAATCTGATTTGGTTTCTGGGTATCATTCGATTGTTAACGAAGATGGCACTACCATTATCCCCAAAACACCTCAGTATCAAGACATAACAAGTAGTAGTTTCACTTTGCCTGACGAACTAGAAAATGCTTTCAAGTTGAGGTCGCATTTTAGTAACAAGATTTATAGAAAACGTATTATAAATGAAAAAAAAATAAGTTTCATTGAAGGGGAAATGGGAGAAGATCTTATTTTTTTTACTCAATACTTGCTTTCATGTAGATCCTTTGACTATATAGATCGGCAGATAATCTACTATAGGCAACGGAAGCAAGAGTACGAATTGGCAGTAACTAACCATTCATTCAAATATTTTCTGGCTGTAAATAAATATTTCAAACAGATGGCAGCCTTAGTCAGAAAGAAGAGAAAAGATAGTCTATTCCGAATCTTAATAGCGGAAACATTTCATGTAATTCTATTGAACCTTATTGATTCACAAAAAATATCAGAAGTGGAAATTGTCGCGGCACTTCGATCTTTTCGATGGGTTTTTGATTACTGTAACCGGCAGAGTATGTTTAAAGATTTGTATTATGTTGTATCTTTGTCAGAAGCCGTTATGGAAAAAAAATATACTCATGCATTGCACATTGTACTTGCTATCCGATTATTTCGTTTCGAGTCGTTACAAACATTGGCAGGAAATGCCTGGCTGATGGAACAGCTTGATAATCATATAAAAGCCTTGGATAATCTTAAAATGGTATATAGGGCCTTGATTGAGAACTTATGATTAGTTAGATAACTGGATTATAAAAACATCACGAACCTAAAACGAGTTAAATTACGCAATTTCAACTTGTTATTAATGTGGATGTTTACAGTATAAACAATTACTGAGATTGGCTATGTATTGATCATATAATTAAAGGGCTTTGTGATTCTATGAAACATATATTCCGAAATTTAATCCGCAAGTTTGGGTATGATATCATCCCTATTAATACAAATAAAATGGGAGAAAATCCGCTGCAAGATATGAAGAGATTTCTTCACAGCGACCATCCTGTTATCTTTGACGTTGGCGCAAATGTTGGACAGTCAATCGATAGATTTCGTGCTCAATTTCCATTGAGCACAATTCATTCATTTGAACCTAGCGCTACAACATTTGAAACACTTTTCCAAAAAGCATCCAAATTAAGGAATGTTCATTTGTGGAACTATGCATTAGGATCTGAGCTAGGCCAAAAAAAATTTTTGGAAAACTTCAATTCAGATATGAGTTCTTTCTTGCCCTTGAGCGAGTTCGGATGGGGGAGAATAACCAACGAAACGTTTGTCGAAGTAAAAACGATTGATCAATTCTGTCTTGATGAACAAATTGAATATATAGATATTCTTAAATCAGATACTCAGGGATTTGACTTGGAAGTGTTTAAGGGGGCTGAACTTACAATGCTCGCTCAAAAAATAGGTTTGATTTATTTTGAAGTTATATTTTCAGATATGTACAAAAATCTTCCACCTTTTCCTACAATATACGAATATCTTACAAATCGAGGTTTTCTCCTTGTTTCCTTTTATGAAACTTCTTACCAAAAGCAGTTAGCGAGTTGGTCTGATGTGCTTTTTGTACATAAATCCTATATTCAACTTAGTACTATGTCAGGCATTGAATGATGTGTAAATGAAACGGAGAAAGTTTCTCTGAACCCGGGGAAGCTTGGCGAAGAAATACATAGTTGCCTGGAGTGTTGAAGAGAACAAAAATAAGTTTCACCCGTGAATATCAGTGAAGATTCTGTTTTTTAATTCAGTATATTCTTTCATCTCTCTCATTTGTTATGACATCAACATTTAACCATTATCGACAGAGAATGATGGATAATTTATCAATTCCAAGGATCATGCTATACAATGTAAGCCTTAGTTCAAAAAAATGAACGGGAAAGTTTGTTTCGGGTTCTGTTTTTAGAAACCTTCCTTATGATAATATTAAAAATATAAATGCACGAAAATTGTTCAAATACAGAAATTATTATAATATTATAAACTTACGAATGATTTTTTTGATTATTACAAAAACAAAAAAATGAGAACTGGTTTTATATTGTCGCCATATTGGAAGTCGTTTTAGCGTAAAACTACAACCGTGCTATTCGTATTATTCTCGCTACCAGGTTTTTTGAGTTGTGACAAACGCTGGATGGGAGCGCTTGGTTGAAAGAACAAGTAGAAGCAATACAAAGATGCTCGATAATATAAAAGTATTGTCCGAGCTAATGGATACATCAACCATTCATTAAAGGAGTTGGCTGATAGGTAAAGGAAGATTATTGATCGCTACCAATATTAACTAAGGAGAGTAATCAAATGGATTTTACGGGCAAAAATGTTCTTATAACCGGGGCTGATGGTTTTATAGGATCTCACTTAGCAGAGATGGTTCTTTCTATGGGCGGGCGAGTTCGGGCCTTGTCCCTATACAATTCGTTTAATTATTGGGGATGGCTGGAACAAAGCCCCAGTTTGAATAAAATTGAGGTTGTAAGCGGGGATGTTCGCGACAGTAATTTCTGTAAAAAAATATTAGAGAAGATGGACATTGTCTTTAATTTAGCAGCGTTGATTGCCATTCCGTACTCATATATTGCGCCCGACAGTTATATTGATACTAATGTAAAAGGTGCTTTGAATATTTGCCAGGCAGCTCGCGATGCTTCTGTCGAACGGGTAATCCAAATTTCCACAAGTGAAGTCTATGGAACGGCAAGATATGTTCCAATAGATGAAAACCATCCGCTGCAACCACAGTCCCCTTATAGTGCTAGTAAAATTGGAGCAGATGCGATTGCCATGAGCTTTTATCAGGCATTTGGACTCCCTGTTGTAATCGCGCGGCCGTTTAATACCTATGGTCCTCGTCAATCTGCTCGTGCTGTGATTCCCTCTGTGATTATTCAAATTGCCTCTGGATCAAAAAAAATAATAATCGGAGATGGACGTCCCACGCGTGATTTTAGTTTTGTCGAAGATACATGTAATGGATTGTGCCAACTGGGTATGTGCGATTCTGCTGTTGGTCAGGTAGTTAATATTGGCTCTAATTATGAAATAAGTATATTTAACACAATAGAAAAAATTAGTAAATTAATGGGAGCAAATGTTGAAATTATTTCTGAGAATGAACGTCTTCGCCCTGAAAATAGCGAAGTGATGCGGTTATGGTGTGATAATTCAAAGATAAATCAGTTAACAGGATTCACGCCATTATATTCACTTGACATGGGTCTTGCCAAAACTATTGAGTGGTTTACTAAACCAGAAAATTTAAAAAATTATAAGGCGACAATTTATAATGTCTAAAAAAGCAGTGATACTCTCAGGCGGACTTGGGTCGAGACTGCGACCTTTTACGGAAGTAATTCCCAAGCCATTATTACCTATTGGGGAAAAAGCTATAATGGAGATCCAAATTGAACGTTTTAAAAAATTTGGTTTTGACCATGTGTATTTGGCTACAAACTATAAATCCGATTATATATTAAACTTTTTTGGGGATGGTTCACGGTATGGCGTCACATTAAAAGTGAGCCGCGAGGAAAAGCCATTGGGGACTGCTGGACCGTTAAAACTTTTAATGAATGATTTATCAGATTCGCCTTTTGTTGTGATGAACGGGGATATTCTTAGCTTGGTTGATTTCAACCAGGTTTATGAATTCGCCATGAAGAATGATGGACCATTGACTGTTTGTATTAAAAAGATTGTGACACCCTATGCTTTTGGCAATATCCTCTTCAACGGAGATGTTGTTACTCAAATTGAAGAAAAACCAGATATTATTACCTATGCATTGGCTGGGATATATGTAATGAAACCATCCGTATTTGAATTTATCCCGGAAAATGAATATTTTGGAATGGACGCATTAATAAAAAAAATACTGGCAGAAAACAAATCTATATATAAATACGAAATTAAGGATTATTGGATTGATATTGGACGGATCGAAGATTATGAGAAAGCACAGGGCGCATATAAAGAAATGTATAGTGAATTGTAGAATGAATATTCTTGTAACTGGAGCGGACGGCTTTGTTGGAAAAAGGCTCGTTCAGAAACTGATGCTTGAAGGACATAATGTTATATCCAACCGTTCGGCAGATGGTGATATTACACACGTTCGTTTTGATGATATTGATGTCGATTGGATAGTTCATTTGGCGGCGAGAACGTTTGTGCCACAAAGCTGGAAAGAACCATATGATTATTATAGAGTTAATGTGCTTGGCACGGCTAATGTATTGGAGTGTTGTCGCAGGACTGGCGCTGGCATAACTTTTTTAAGCAGCTATATTTATGGATTGCCGGAAACGACACCTGTGCTCGAATCCCACCGATTCAATCCTAATTCACCTTACAATCACAGCAAGGTTTTGGCAGAAAGTCTTATCCAGTTTTATGGGAGAGAGTTTGGAATAAACAGTGTTACCCTACGACCATTTAATATTTATGGGGCAGGTCAGGATTCGCATTTCTTAGTTCCGTTTATCATTAATCAAGTGTTGGATTCTTCTGTAAAAGAGATTGTCGTTCAAAATCTTTCCCCAAAACGAGATTATCTATTTGTGGAAGATTTAATTGAAGCTGTTACTCTATCACTATCACGACAAGGAAATTCTATTTATAATATTGGGAGCGGGGTTTCTTATAGCGTGGAAGAGATATTACAATTAACAATGCAAGTCTCTGGCATTCATAAACCTTATCGTGAAACCGGTGAACGCCGCCAGGGAGAGCTGTACGATCTTATAGCAGATGTTTCATTGGTAAAACAAGATATCGGATGGGAACCAAGGGTTAATTTATTTAACGGAATATCAAAAATGATCAAAGAATTAAAACAAACTAATGCCGCGAAACATTCATCTGGCTAAATTAGGTTTATTGCAGTCTTTCGATATCAAAATGTATAGGTTTGCAAATATAATAATGGATAGGTTAAATGAACAAAATATTGATTTGGGGAGCATCCGGGCATGCTATGGTCGTGAGCGATATTATTCGTCTTCAAGCAGAATATGAGATAGTTGGGTATTTAGATGATATTAATCCAAAATCGCGGGAGTTTTATGGGTCTGTTGTGTTAGGTGGAAAGGACCAATTAAAACTCCTTCGAGATCAAGGCGTACATGACATATTTCTAGCTATTGGGAATAATGATGCGCGTTTGACATTAGGAGAGTATATAAAGTCATTAGGATTTGATTTGGCGGTTGCTATTCATCCCCATGCAGTTATTGCATCGGATGTCTTTGTAAGTCCCGGTACAATGGTGGCGGCTGGTGCTGTCATTAATCCAGGGTGTCGAATCGGTGAAAATGTAATTATTAATACATCGTCCAGTATCGACCACGAATGTATTCTTGGGGACGGTTCACATGTGAGCCCAGGGGCTCACCTTGCGGGTAGGGTGGCGTTAGGGCGTGCAGTTTGGATCGGGCTTGGCGCCAGCATATCGGATCATATTACCATTGGAAATGGCACTATTGTGGGAGCGGGTTCTGTGGTGGTCAGAGATTTGCCTGATAATGTAGTGGCGTACGGGAATCCAGCTAAGGTTAGAAAGAATAGATAAAATTGTACCTTCAGGCTCTTATCCATGTACTTAGTTTTTTTCATAGAAACAAGTATTGTGGATTGAAGAAATTTATAATAAGTTTTTCTTAAAATTGCAAAACTTGAAAAGGTTAAAAAAAATGAAACCATTTGAGAAACCGATTTATGTGACTCGTCCATTGCTAGCAGATTTATCTGAAGTGAATGCAGCTCTTCAAGAGATTTGGGAATCCCAATGGCTTACAAATGGTGGAGCGAAACACCAATTGCTTGAAGAGGAATTGAAAAAAAAACTAAAAGTTCCAGGACTGTCGTTGTTTAACAATGGAACTATTGCCTTGATCGTTGCTATTCAAAGCATGAGACTTTCTGGTGAGGTTATCACAACCCCCTTTACATTTCCAGCTACAGCTCATGTCCTTCCGTGGAATAACATTACCCCTGTCTTTTGTGATGTTGATGAAGATACTTTGACGCTTGATCCCAAGAAAATGGAATCATTGATTACCGCTAAGACTACAGGAATATTGGGTGTTCATGTTTATGGTATGCCATGCGATGTTTTTAGTATTCAAGATATCGCTGATCGTTACGGATTGCGTGTGATATATGATGCTGCACATGCCTTTGAGACCGAGATCGATGGTAGGGGGATAGGTACATTCGGGGATATTTCCATGTTTAGCTTTCACTCCACGAAGTTGTTCCATACGTTGGAAGGGGGGGCGCTCACATTTAATGATCCTAATTTGAAAACCCGAATTGATTTACTTAAGAATTTCGGTATTAAAAATCAAGAAGAAGTTATATTGCCCGGAATTAATGGAAAGCTGAACGAGGTTCAGGCTGCAATTGGGTTAATTAACTTGAGATATATCGAAATTGAAAGAGAAAAAAGACATCGAATTGCAGAAACGTATAAAAAACATTTGGCGGGTATTCCTGGGATCAAAATCTTTGAAATTCCAATCGGTGTTAGAAATAGTTATCAGTATTTTGTGATCCGGATAAGTAGTGAATTCCGACTGTCACGCGACCAGGTTCATGATGAACTAAAAAAATTCAATGTAATTACCAGAAAATATTTTTATCCCTTATGTAGTGATTATAGTTGTTATAGACATCTGCCATCTTCATCTTTGGAGAATCTTCCTGTTTCACATAAAATAGTGAAAGAGGTTTTATGTATGCCCATGTATGGATCTTTGGGAATTGATGAAGTTGAAAAAATATGTGAAATTATCAGGGGGGTGTAAAAATAGAAAGTTCATAGAAACTGTTTTTAAAATCTCAATTGCACTATTTGACAGTGTTCTTTTGTATTGTAGTGTTTTCGGGCTTTGGAGAATCCTCATGAGATGTTCGATAACAACTACCCGAACTAACTAGAATACCATGTTGCTGTCTTACAGTACTTTCTTGCTAGGTAAATGAAACTTTTTAAACGGATCAGAGCATCCTCAACTTTGCGTAGAGTACGACAGGTAGTAGATTCACTTATGCTATAAGTTTGTGCAATAGAAAACTCCGTTCTAGATTTTCATCAGTATATCAAGGCCATCAACACCTATTCAGTACAGCTTAATTTTGCCAAACTCGTAAAGTCTTGTAACTCTTTATCGATGATATAAAACAAGGGCTTGAAAGTTTTGCGATGTATACTTGTTGCCGTATGAAGGCACTATTTTTGGTGTTCGATTGTTAGTTCTTTGTTGGTTGTTGTGTAGTTTCCTAAGATTAGGTGTGTATGAAAATTAATGGTCATATCACCCTGAACGATAGCGAAGTGTCTCTTTTTTGCCCCAACGGGTAAATTTTGAGCAAGAATAGCGATTCTTCGTCGCTCTGCTCCTCAGAATGATGATATGCTTTAAAATTTTGCATACAAATCCTAGATAATTTTCGCTAAACTTGCGTATTTTATGCCCAAATAACGATGAATAACGGCAAATACTAGTAAGCCCAATTGTTCGCAGTTTTGTACTAAAGATTATGTTAGACTTGTTATTAGAGGATGTAATGGATATTGATCCTTTTTTGGTAAGCGTTTGTGTTATTACATATAATCACGAAAAATACATACGGCAGGCATTGGAAAGTATTCTTGCGCAGACTACATCTTTCCCAATCGAGATATTGATTGGGGAAGATTGTTCTACGGACGGTACTCGTAAAATCATTCTTGAGTTTGAGAAGAGATACCCTGAAAGAATCCGAGCGATTCTTTCAAAAGTTAATATGGGGGCCAATAGAAACCTTATCCGAACCCTTGAAGATTGTAAAGGAAAGTATATTGCTGTACTGGAAGGGGATGATTACTGGCTTTCTCCTTTGAAACTGCAAAAACAAGTCGACTTTCTTGAAAGCCATCCTGAATGCACTATCTGTTTTCATCCAGTAGAAGTATTTTTTCAAGAGATAGGAATGAAGCGAGGTGTATGGCCAGATTATAACGTGGACGAAATTACGACATTAACAGATTTGATTAAAAACAATTACATCCCCACATGTTCGGTTATGTATAGAAACATTCAAATTAATAAAATTCCTGATATGTATTATGATTTAAAAAGCGGAGATTGGCCACTTCATGTAATGTATGCACAATTGGGGAACATCGGTTATTTAGCTGACGTTATGGCTTTATATCGGTATCATTCTACAGGTGTTTTTTCCCGATTGAATTTTGTACAAAAACTTAAAACTGCACTGATGGCAAGAGAATTTGTGTATTCTCAAATTCCAGATGTGCCTAAAAAAGAATTGGGTGTCGTGATCATTAATAATTATTTTCACATTGCAAATCTATACTGTGATCAGAACAACATTTCAAAAGCCAGGGAGTATTTACGAAGAAGTCTTTCTTATTTGGCGTATTTTATTTATTTTCCAGATAAACTGTATGTGGCAAAGGTTTTTTTACGTACATTTTTACCTGGGATGTTTTCATATATTTTTTCAAAAAAACGAAATTTCTTAAAGCGCGATAGTTGAAATATGATTCACAGGTCACATCGATTATGAAATACCATGTTGCAATTTACTGTCCAGACCGCCACATTCTATATGATGCCGGTCGACAGCCCGATAAGCGTGGAGTGGGCGGAGGGGTCGTTGCGCGCATTCGGCTTGCTCAATCGCTTGCAAGTCTCGGGCATGAAGTTGAGCTGATCTGTAATTGCCCGCGTAGGGAACTCCATCTTGGCGTGAATTATGTCCCCCTCAATGAGGCTAGAAAAATTGAGGCTGATATCCTGGTGTTAACAACTTCAGGAGATAAATTGGACATATCCCCCGTTCTTGACCTGGATCTTTCAGTGAAACTCACGTTACTGGTCGTACATGGTGTTCCTAAAATTAATGGAATTCAGGAAGTGCGACCCGACAAATTTTATCTGATCAGTAACTTTATTAAAGACGTAGTCGAGACAGAATGGGGTGTCGATCTTAAAGAAAGATCATTCGTGTCTTACCACGGAGTGAACAAATCGTTTTATCAAAGAAGTTATTGGCATAAACTTTTAAGGTCGCGTAATAACTTTCAACTGGCATATGTTGGGAATCCCGTTAAAGGCAGAGACACAACTTTGCAGGTGTTTCGGTTATTAAGAAAATTAGATTCAAGGTATCGATTGGCAATTTTTGGTGATGAAAAGTTATGGGGCGGGGAAATCAGGAGGATTAGAATCGAAGCAGGAGTAAGAAACTACGGCTCTGTACCTCAAAGAAAATTAGCTCAATTGTTGCTTACATGCGGATTCAGCCTATTTCTTCAAACAATCCGTGAGGGCTTTGGGCTTAGCCTGATTGAGACCATGACTGCTGGTTGTATCCCAATAGTGAGTGCAGTTGGTGCATTTCCTGAGATTATTCAGCACGGAAAAAATGGGTTCCTTGTAAATGGCGATCCAATGGATACATCTACCCAGCAAGATGTCGCTGCATTAATTCATAAATTGCAGCGGGATCGAACTCAACTGGAAGAAATTCGGGAAAATGCCATACGCTCAACATTCGAATGGCGGGAAGTTGCGCTTGCTTGGGAGCAACATTGGGATATAGTTCTTGGGAATACGGACATCAAACAATACCAGACCGCTCAAGCTTGCCCAGCTTGCTCCAAAAAAATGTATGCTTTAGAAGATGGTTTCCATTGTCTAAATTGCGGGCATTTCACAAGAAAATTAATGTAAAGTTTATGCAACAGGTTCAATATAAATTATAAAAACTCAACAGGTAATGTACTAAGTGAAAATTACATCAAAAGGAAGCATTCTCATTGCAGGGCATTACGGGTTTGGCAACACAGGCGATGAAGCCATCCTGGCATCCATTCTTGCCGACCTGCGTAGTCAACGAAACGACCTTGAGGTCGTGGTTATCTCTGCGAACCCGCATGTAACTGCATCAGAACATCACGTCCGTTCCGTTTACTGGAAAGACATCCATGCCCTACTCGATGCTGCCCGACATACCGACTTGATCATGATCGGTGGCGGCGGTGTTTTTGTGGATTACTGGGGTGTGCCAGCAGATACGCAATTAACCGAAGGTCACTGGGGTATCGCCTACTATAATTCCATCGGAATCCTGGCGGCCATGTTCAATAAGCCGTTCATCATCCATTCCGTGGGGGTCGGTCCGCTTCTTACGGAAGAAGGCAAACGTCTGACGCGCCAGACATTTGAAATTGCTGATATCGCAGCTGTTCGGGATGAAGAATCCAGGAAGCAGCTTATTTCCATCGGTGTCCCTGCCAACTGGATTCGCATCGTGCCAGACCCTGGGCTTTATCTTGCTCCCAATCGCGACTTCACCTTTGAAATCTTCCGCAAAGCGGGCGTAAAGATTGGCGAACAATCTGTCTTGGGTGTGTGCATTCGTGAATGGGGGGATGGAAAGTGGAAAGTCGAGGTGGCGACTGCATTAGATAAATTCCTTGAGACCTATAATGCCAAAGCGATCTTCATCCCATTTCAAAAGGAATCTGACGCGTTGGAAGATGACTCCGCTGCCGCACAGGGTGTGCTTTCACAAATGCGGCACCAAGACCGGGCACATATATTGTCAACCGTCCATTCACCAGAGATCGTCAAAGGATTGATCTCAAGCTGTACGTTGGTTGTGGGAATGCGCCTACACTCTCTGATCTTTGCGGCAGGCGCTGGGGTTCCGGTTTTTGCATTGGCGTACGACCCAAAAGTCACCGGTTTCATGGATTCGTTAGGTCTTGGTCATAACGCACTTGAGCTTAATCAAGCGACAGCAAAAAATATATTTCAGATGCTGAGCCAGATTTGGGCGAAGCCAGATGCGGTTAAAAGAAAACTTTATACGCATGTTGCGTCATCAAAGCTAGTTCTGCAAAAGATGAACCGTCAATTATTGCAGAGTATGGGGAAGGGAGCCCGACGCACCCCCAAAACCGTCGAAGTCGAGCTCTTGCGCAAATTTGCCATCAAGCAGACGGGGCAACTTGCAGAGAAAGAGACTCGCCTTAAGTCTTCTTTTGAATACAAGTTGAAAGCGGTCTTGAATGGCAAACCCTGGTATCTGGCTGAAAGGATTCGGAAGATCCGAGCGCGTCTGCTGTTACCGGGTGGGCTCGGTGAAAAGCTGTTCAAAAAACTGCCCCAGCGCGTAGGAGGGTTCTTTCATCGTACGCGTGAGGCTGTTCGCAGACATGGTCTATTTGGCGCATTGGCGAGAGCCGTTGTTATGTTTTTGGAAGAAGGTGCGCGTGCTGTTCGTAAGATCATTTTCCGGCGCAGGCATCAACAGATGCTGGAGCGTCTGGAAAATACTATTGTAGAGCATCAAGGTTTTATTGATTACTTCCCGGCTCCTTGGGGTTGGAGCACAAAATGGTTTCAGCGTTTTCAACAAATTTCACTCGAATCCACGAAGCTAGGCGGGTTGGCGCTTTACGGAGGCTTTCCTCCGTTGGATAAGGGTTTGCATGTTTTCGAACAGCCAGTGAAGAATCTTTTTGTTTTCGATGGGACGGATAAAAAAGTGGTAAGGCGCGTATTTGCAAAGATTGCAAATTCAAATCAGCCGCGCCTTATGCGGATCGAATCGGTCGATCTGGGCACCACTCTTGAAGATATTGAAACCGCCCTGCAAACGGGCTTCAAAGTTGTTTATGAATATATCGATGAACTCAGCCCCGAGATCGTCGGTCACGTTCCGGATATGGTGCGCCGCAGGCATGAGGCGATTTTGAAAAATGAGTCTGTTTATATCGTTGCTACATCCGATCAATTGTACGAGAAGGTTCGAGCGCATCGCACGAAGAATTTTATTTTGAGCACCAATGGCGTGGATGTTGATCATTGGCGGATTCCCAGGGAGAATCCTCCCGCAGATCTCCAACCTGTTCTGGATGGCAAATTGGTTGTTGCCTATCACGGAACGCTGGCAAAGTGGGTGGACTTTGAACTCCTGCGCATAATAGCGGATGATGGCCGTTACAATCTATTGTTGATCGGTCATGAACATGACGACTCTTTCACACAAAGCGGCTTAAAAGCGCATCCGCGGGTCCATTTTCTTGGCGGCAAGTCATACTTTGAACTGAATCGATATGCAGTTCATTATGATATTACGCTTCTCCCTTTCAGAAAGTCATACATGACCGAAGCTGTTTCACCGGTTAAGATCTTTGAATATATGGCTGCTCAAAAACCGATTGTCACAACCGATTTGCGAGAATGCCGGAAATACCGATCCTGCTTGGTCGCAAAGAACAACGAGGAGTTTATGCAATTACTGCTCTATGCTGAACGATCCGCATCTAACCCGGCATACTTAAAGATCCTGGAACGTGAAGCAAACGCAAATTCATGGAAAGAGAAAACAAGGGAAATGCTGAGAATGACCGGAATCGCTGTATGAATTGGATTTATC
The DNA here is from genome assembly GCA_002343775.1 of Anaerolineales bacterium UBA2395. Taxonomy (GTDB): domain Bacteria; phylum Chloroflexota; class Anaerolineae; order Anaerolineales; family Villigracilaceae; genus Villigracilis. Next base: position 101,886 of record DDSH01000028.1, on the reverse strand, counting down.
GTCAACTGCGCCAAATGTATAGAAAAGTACTCGCCACTATCTATCGGATATTCCATCCGAAATCAGTGGATTATCAGACAAAAGAAAAAAGTGAACGCCATCCAAAGTTGTCTTTTATAAGCAATAAGCGGGTTAGAGAATATGCGCGTCAGGTGCTTTCCATTCCAGGAAGGTCGTATGATTACGCGGGCCTCACCGCAGATACCTATAAAAGACAGCCTGATGATCCAATGCTTTTGGCGTATTACCTCCCCCAATTTCACCCAACCTCTGAGAATGATGCATGGTGGGGTCGTGGTGTGACGGAATGGAACAACGTCTCTAGGGCTGTACCTCAATATGTGGGGCATTACCAGCCGCGTCTGCCCGGCGAACTGGGGTATTATGACCTCCGTCTTGTAGAGAACATTGCTCGTCAGGTTGAATTGGCAAAGGATCATGGGATTTATGGCTTTGCCTATTACTATTATTGGTTCGACGGCAAACGCCTACTGGATCAACCCCTTGATGCATTTCTGAACAATTCGCAGATCGACTTTCCCTTTTGCATTTGTTGGGCAAACGAGTCATGGACACGCCGGTTTGACGGCAATAGCGGTGAGATACTGATACAACAAAGCGAGACCGTGGAGAGTTATGAAGCATTTATTGATAGTGTCATCCCCTATATGAAAGATAAACGATACATTCGTGTTTCGGGGCGTCCGCTTCTGGTTATTTACCGTCCATCCCTTGTCCCAGACTGCCAAAGAGTTATCCCCTCTTGGCGCGTCCATCTGCAGGCGGCGGGTGTTGGGAACCCATATATTATTGGAGTAAAAGAGAATACGTTCGATCTAGACCTCTTGGGGCTTGGTTTCGATGCGCAGAGTGAATTTCATCCGGGAACGGTCTTTAAGTACTGTCGGAACATAACTCGTGAGTTCGAATTCATGCGCGATGATTTCACCGGCTCTGTCTTCGATTATGTAGATCTGGTGACGAACAAGAAATACCTGAATTTTCAAGCAAATAAACTTCATCGGGCGGTCATGCCTATGTGGGATAATACCCCACGCCGCGATAATGCCCCGATGATCTTCCACGGCTCCACCCCGGCTCTATATAAAGAATGGCTGTTGAACGTACTAACTGAAACAAGGAATAATCCCGGATTGGACGCCCCATTTGTTTTCATTAATGCCTGGAATGAATGGGGGGAAAGCGCGTATCTGGAACCGGATCGAAGATATGGATACGCCTATTTGCGTGCGACTCGGGAAGCAATGGAAGATGCCCGCTTAATAGAGACGATAAAGAAATAGATGGATCTTAAATAGTGTCTTCAAATGTTTCGATAATCATTCTTTCTTGGAATAGTGGCCGACACCTGCCGATTTGTTTAAGTGCTCTTTCAAATCAGTCCTTTAAAGATTTTAATGTAGTTCTTGTCGATAACAATTCAACAGATAATTCAGTGGATGGGCTGAAGGATGATTGGGTAGATTTCTCATTTGTTGTTAAAAAATTAGACGCCAACCTTGGCTTTGCCGTAGCCAACAATATTGGCGCGCAGCTTGCCGGCGGAAAGTGGATCGTTCTTCTCAATGCCGATGCCTACCCCGAACCGGATTGGCTTGAACGATTGATAAAAGCGGCAGAAGAGAACCCGGAATATAACTTCTTTTCCTCACGTCAGATTCAATACAATGCCCCGCATCTTTTGGATGGAGCCGGGGACGAATACCATGTCAGCGGTTTGGCTTGGCGGCGATTTTATAACCACGTGGAGAACGCATATGGCTTAGAACAAACTGAGGTTTTTGGTGCATGTGCCGCAGCAGCCATGTATCGCCGGGAAGACTTCCTCAAAGTTGGCGGATTTGATGAAGATTATTTTTCTTATTTTGAAGATGTAGACTTAAGTTTTCGCCTTCGTCTGGCTGGCGGGCGATGTCTGTATGTGCCAGATGCTGTTGTACATCATGTTGGATCTGCCAGCACAGGAAAACTCAGCGATTTTGTCGTGTATTATGGACATCGAAACCTTGTGTGGGCTTTTATCAAGGATATGCCAGGATCATTATTTTGGTTTTATCTTCCGCTGCATCTTGCTATGAACCTGTTCTTTCTGGTTTCGTTTATTTTCAAGGGAAAGGGACGCGCGATCTTCAAGGCAAAAATGGATGCTATGAGGGGAATTCCTTCTGTAATTAAAAAACGTAAGGATGTGCAGAAGTTGCGAAAGGTTTCAATAAAGGAAATAAATCGTTTTATGAGCAAGGGCTTGTTGGAGCCTTATTGGGCTTCCCGTCAGCGTCACCGAGAAGGGAGGTGATGACTTTGACCTCCCCCCTCCTCCTCACCCTATCCATCGTCTCTCATGGCGATGCGGACAAGGTCAGCCGCCTGCTGGACAGCATTTGGGAACACGAGCCGCAGGCGGGCAAGTTTCAGGTCATCCTCACCGACAACCTGAAAGATAACGTGCCCGATCTTGACCCCGCGCCTTGGGGCTCGTTTCATTTGATCCGCAACGAGCGGCAGGCGGGTTTTGCCGAAAACCACAACCGCGCTTTTACGCTGGCGCGCGGACAGTATTTTGCCGTGCTTAACCCGGATCTGTGTTTCACGCAGCCCGTATTCGAAAAGTTGTTGGCGAGCCTTCAGGCGCAGCAAGCCGACTTGATCGCCCCCAACATCGTCGATGAGAATGGTTTGGCGCAGGATGCCCACCGCTCGCTTCCGACCCCCTTCGAGTTGATTCGCCGCCGCCTGCCGGGGTATACGTTCAAGGCGTTGTCTCCAGACGAAGACGGATTCATCCACCCGGATTGGATCGCCGGGATGTTCTGGCTGATGCACTCGGATGTCTTCCGTCAGATGGGCGGCATGGACGAAAAATTCTTCCTCTACTTTGAAGACGTGGATTTTTGCACCCGGCTCCGGCTTCGGGGGAGGAAAATTCTGGTCGATGCAAAGGCTCAGGTCCGGCACGATGCGCAGCGCTCGAGCCGCCGGCAGTTAAAATATCTCCTTCTGCATCTTCGAAGTGCAGCTTGTTTCTTTTCATCCTCTGTCTATCGTCGGGCGCTTTCCCAACGCAGATAGTGCCTTGGAGATGGGGGAAACACCAATATCTGATAAACTATTCTGTAACACATTTGGTATGGGCAACCCCACCGTTTCCTTTCTTGTTAGTTTGATTCTCAGTATGGGGCTTGGAATTCCAGCGGCGTTCCTGGCGGAGCGCCTGAGGCTTATGGATATTCCTGAATCTGCTCCGCACAAAAAACATTCCCGCCCCGTGCCCTTGGCAGGCGGGATTTTGATGATACTTGTTTTCGGTGGCATGGCATTGTTTTTTCGGGCTTCGCTCAACCGCGATATTCTGGTTGTGCTGGCTGGGGCAATGGTCATTCTAGGTTTTGGTCTGTGGGACGACCTGAAAGGTTTGTCGGCAATGCCGAAACTGATCGGGCAGCTGCTTGCTTCCTTCATCCTGATCGGGTTTGGTGTGCAGGTGCGTTTCATGACCATCCTCTTTGGCCCGGACGCCCTGCCGTATTTCGTCGCACAGGCGTTCAATATCCTGCTAACCCTCTTCTGGCTGATCGGCATCACCAATGCGCTCAATATGATCGACAGCATGGATGGGATCGTGGCGGGTCTGGGTGTGATCGCTTCTGTCTTTTTTTGGGGCGCGACCAACGCCGCAGGGCAGACTGCGCTCTCGTTCTGGTCTGCCAGCCTGATGGGCGTCAGCATCGGTTTATATCTATGGAATGGGTTGGCAGCCCGCTTCTTCCTCGGTGATTCCGGCGCGCAGACGATGGGGTTTCTGCTGGCTTCGCTGGGCATCCTTTATAATCCGTTAGACCGCAGCCCCGAGTCCTCATGGATCGTTCCGATCATGCTGTTGGGTGTGCCCATCTTCGATACCACGCTGGTGGTTCTCTCCCGTCTGCGCAGGCGGCAACAGGTGGGCAGCGGCAGGCGCGACCACACCTATCACCGGCTGATCGCGCTGGGTCTCTCGCCGAAGGTCGCTGTTTTGCTGACGCATCTGGCAGCCCTGTCCATTAGTGCGGTGGCATTCCTCACGCTCAGCCTGCCCGCCTGGCTGGCGCTGGTCTTTTTTATTGTCACCATCTTTTGTGGTTTGGTCTTTTTACTCTGGCTGGAGCGCAAGCCCACCCTCGACGACCTGCCCGGAGAAAATACAAATGTTCGTTAAGCCCGCGTGGCGCATGCCCGCCTATACGTTGTTCCTGACCCTCAGTGCCTGGATCGCGTTCTTTGTGACCCTGGGCTCTCCCTCAGACCCGAAAAATTCATTCCTATTTGGATATTCTCTCGAGCGGCTGATTCTCGGCGGTGGGATTCTCGTCCTTGCGCTCGCGCTTCTTTTCCTGACCGGGAACCTGGCGAGCCGCCCGGAATATTCCCTGCGCCTATGGGAAATGTTGACCAGCCATACCTATCAGGGCAATCTTGTGTTGGCGGCATCCCTTGTTGTGTTTCTTATTTGCTGGGTTTTGCTATTCCTACCGTCTTATCGTCTTGGGGTTGTTGCGGGGTATCTCAATCGTTTGTTGCCCATCATCATTTGGCTGGCGGTGACGAGTGCTGTCACCGTCCTGCTTCTTCTCGTCGTCCGCAGCCGCGCGTTGCCGCATCCCATGCGGTGGCTGGAACGACCTTCGATCATCGTAACCGTGGCAGTGTTTGCCATTTTCATGGCAGCCGGCGCTGTGATGCTTGTTACGGGATTGGGCATCCGCATTCCGGAAGATTACTGGTATGCGGCTGGCGTCCCGACGCTGGGCTTGCAGGTCTTGCTCTCCTTGGTCGCGGGTGGATTCGTTTTGAGGTTTGAGTCCCGCCGAGGCGTTAAACATGAAGCGCGTTTGGATGTCCTGCTATTCTTTGTCTTTTGGCTGGTTTCGGCTTGGTTGTGGGCGCGTCAGCCGCTCAGCCCGAACTACTTCATGCCAGATACAGCGAATAACCCCATTTATCCCTATTCCGATGGCGCGACCTTCGATCAGGGCGCCCAGTTTGCATTGATCGGTCAGGGGATCTTCAACAGCCGATATTTTGAACGTTCGCTCTACAGCATTTTTCTCACCTACCTGCACATGCGGGTAGGTCAGGATTTCACGAACCTGATGACCGCTCAGGCGGCGATCTTTGCTGTATTTCCAGCGGTGATCTACCTGCTTGGGAAGGAATTGCATAGTCGCGCCTTGGGTGTTTCGGCGGGGATGCTGCTTGCCATGCGCGGGATGAATGCCATTATTGCCGCCAGATGGATCGATACTGCCAGTCCGAAAATGGCGCTGACGGATTTCCCGGCGGCGATAGGGGTTGCTGTTTTCCTTTTCGTACTGGTGAAGTGGCTTAAGTCGCCTTCTCGTTTCGGTTTGTTGTTATGGGTGGGTGCGGTATTTGCATTGACGTTGATGGTGCGTTCGAATGTGCTTACCCTTTTGCCGGCTGTGTTCGTTTGTCTTCCGTTCTTCATAAAAGTGCGCTGGCGGCAATTCGTCTTGGCAGGTCTGTTGCTTTTGGTGGGCATGGTCACCGTCACTCTTCCGTGGGAGATACGCAACCAGTCGAAGGGGATTCCCATGTACTCGTCGTATTACTCCCGCCTGATAATGATTTTCCGCTCGCGCTACAATCTCGATGCAGAGACATCCATCCCGCCGCGTGAAGCGGCTGTGACGGGTCTCGCACGGCAGCGTGTCAGGGAAGGGACTACCGACATCGCTTGTGATTCGATCCCGTGCGACATTGCCAACCACTTCCTGCATAATGTGGCCACGTCCTTTACCTCCCTGCCTTCCTCGTTTGTGTTTGATGACCTGTGGAATACCATCAAGGCAGATACCCCCTATTGGAAATCTGATTGGCGCGAAGGTTCAGTCGGTACGGTTGGAGCGGTTTTCATCATCCTTAACCTCGCCCTGATCTCACTGGGTGTCGGTTCGGTTTGGGGGCGCAGCAGGGTGCTCACTCTCATGCCGATTTTGATCTTTGCAGCCTATCTCTTTACCAATTCCATCGCGCTGACATCGGGCGGGCGGTATGTCGCTCCTGTAGATTGGATCGTCTATCTGTTCTTTATGGCGGGAGGCTTGCAGCTGGTTGCGTGGCTGATGGGTACGAGTGGCATCCTCCCTGAGTCTGAAGCGGTGAGTTATGAAAGAGCAGTTCTGCCATCATTGAATCGGGAGGTGGTTCGCGCAGCGCTTCCATCGTTGGCGTTGATCCTTGCTGTGGGCATGGTGCTGCCCATTTCGGAAATGCCTTTTTCACCGCGTTATCAAGTCCGCCAGCCGGAGGAGATTCTCAGCAGTTTGGAAGAGGCTGGACTTTTACAGCAGACCGGTTTTTCGCGTGACGAGTTGTTGGCGTTCCTGTCGCAGCCCGATGCGATGATCCGTGAAGGGCGTGCGTTGTATCCGCGTTATTATCCCAGCGGCGATGGTGAGCAGGATCGCAGCACCTATTACCGCTATCTGGATTATCAACGGTTGGTCTTTACCCTGATCGGACCGTATTCCGCCAGTCATGAGGGCGTTGTGATTCCCGGTTTTGCGCCGTCCATTTCATTCCATGCCGAAGATGTGATCGTGTTGGGATGTTGGAACACAACGTACTATGCTCCGTTCATCGATGCCGTGGTTGTCATCTCAACCTCCGGCGAGGGATATGTGTACTCCCGCGAGCCGGGTGCGCCATTACAATGTCCGCTGCCTGAACCACAACCGTAGAGATGAAAACAGGTCACGCTTCAAAACGTGACCTGTTTTTTATTCCATCTCAATGCGACTAGGAACGCTTCCCGCTTCGACCCAGGCTTGAGCGGTCTCTTCGATATCCGCCCAGCGGACGAAGCCATACTGATTTATCTCGTTCACGAAGGCTGTGATTTCTGCCATGCCATCGTCGCTGTTGACGATGGTCAGGTTGACAGGGTCAACCATCAATGTGAAGCTGATAACGGGGTAGGGATACTGTCCATCCGCGATGGTTTGCGCGAGTGCAAGACCATCTGCCAGTTGATGTGACCCGCCGCCCACGCGGATGTATTGTCCGCTGGGATCGTGAGTGGTGTATTGCTCGGCGCTGAGCGGAATCCACAAGCCGACGGCATGGTCATCACACCCAGGGCGGTGACCGGGACAATTCACGCCACCCCACAGCACCTGCGGAGTCCATGTGTAGCCCTGATAGGTTTGCGGCGCGAGGCTGTCAAATTCGCTGACCAACATGCCTGAAACCACCGAGTTGGGATGACCGCCCAATTGCGTGATAAGGTAGGCGGCTTTGGCTCGGTCTTGCGGGTTATGCGTATGAACGTCCCATTGCACGCCCAGCGCTTCGGATTTCTGAATCAACTCAGCGGCGCGCGGCTCGCCTTCGAGCCAGCCAATATCCGCGCCGATAGACCATTTCATGCCAAGGGCGGTCACTTGTTCGAGGAAGGCAAGGTAGGCGTCTACATTGACCCAGGTCTGCGGCTTGGATTCGATGTGAGTCGTGCCTGAGATGTAAAGCAGAGTGGGAGCAGTGGAATCAGCAGGCGGATTTTGAACAGCGACTGTGCTAACGACGGTCTCTGGTGTAATGTTTTGGTCAACCGTTGGCTGATTCTCTGGGAACGTTTCTGGTTCATACAGAGGCGGAGCGGTGGTGGTGTAGCAAGCAAGCGAGACCATCAATGAAACTGCGATCACAAATAAAGTTATTCGCACAGGCTTCATAACTTAATCTCCTTGTTTGGCATTGTACTTGCAATCGTACAACTTTATCTGCTGCCCGCCGGGCTGACCTTGCGCTCCGTTTTGGGTGGCGGTGAAACCATTTACCACAGTACAAGAAGAAGTGAGCCAGTTGGAAATCTCTTGATTGTTGCTGCGGTCACCGCCATAGAGGATGTAGCGCAGTTCACCGTTTGCCACAAGTTGTTTGAGATCATCTGCGTTGACAACCGCGTCGCCGCCGCTAAAGCCGCCCATGTAAAGGACGGGGCGTCCTGTCTCGATGACATATTGCGCGCCCTGTTGCGATGACGGCACTGCCATCAGATATTTCATTCCCTGCGTGTTGGCTTGCAGATATTCCAGCATTTCAGAGTTGACGCTTCGGTCTCCGCCGCGTCCGTCAGCGCCAATTTGACCTTGTGCCGGGCTGGCGAGGAATCCATCTTGCGGACCATTCCCTGTCTGTCCCTCATATGCGGTGGGTAGGTTGTTGTTCGAGCCGTCGGTCACGGTCATCACGCTCCAATACATCGGGATAACGAGTGCGGCGCTCAGGATGGCGACGTAAGCAATGCGGCGGGAGAACATCATCATCACAATGCCCAAGCCGAGGATGAGTCCCGTGCCGACCATCCACCATGAGAATTCGTTGTATTGCGTGGCGGCGAAGATCTGGAATCCGAGCGTCACAAGCACAGTGAGGACGAGGCCGATCCCCCCTAAACTGAAAGTTTTTCCCCAACTCCAAAGCTGAGCGAACCCGACGCCGACCATCGCGCCCAATGCCGGAGCGAGCATGATGGCATAGTATGCGTGGAAAATTCCAGAGACCATGCTGAAGAAGACCACACACGTCAGCAGCCAGCCACCCCAGAGGATGAGCGCCTTGTGGACACCCGACTCAACTGGCAGTTGAATGCGTGAACCAAACAAAGCGAGCAGGACACTGATGAGCGCGAACGGAAGCAGCCATGACATCTGCTTGGAGAGCGGAGAGGTGAAGAAGCGCAGCATGCCGGGTGCGCCAGTTTCTTGGCTGAAAGGTGTACCGCCGCCTGCATTCCCATTGGGACGCTGATTGGGAAGTTGATTGACAACGCCTTGCGGAGCGCAAGCCAGTTCAGTTTGGTTAGGCGGAGTAATGCAAGACCCGTCGATGGTGTTGCCATTTTGCGTGGTGAACGAGCAGGACGCACCTTGTGTCTGCCCGGCGCAGGCTTCCAACGCGGCGGGAGGCGGACCTTGACGCTGCCCCTGTTGAGCGGGATTCTGCTGAGGCGGAGTAAAAGCATTGGAGGGTTGATTCGGCTGAGTACCGGAAGGAGGCGTATCGCCGTTGTCACGTTGATTGCCGAGGCGCGAGACTCCGTTGTGCCCGAAGATCAATCCCATCACGGTATTGTCATCGCTGGAGCCGATGTAGGGACGATTCTCGGCGGGAACCAAATCCACAACGATTGCCCATGAAAGTGAAACAGCAACGAGCAGAACCGTGGCAATGCCGAGGTTGAGAATTTTCTTGAGCCAGCCGACTTTTGCACCAAAAAAATAAAGTGCGTAGAACGCGGGCAGAGGCAGGAAGGCTTGCAGCATTTTGATGTTGAAGCCGAGCCCGACGATGAACGCGCCCAACAGAAGCCAGCGCAATTTGCCTGTTTCGGTTGCTTTTATGAACGCCCACGCCGCGAGTAGCAGCGTGAAGACCAACATTCCGTCCATGGTGTTGTTGCGGTTGGTGGCGATGAAGACGGGGGTGACCGCCATGACGAACGCCGCCACGATACCCGCCAACTCACCCATATATTTTTTGACCATGCTGTACAGCAAACCAATGCCGAACACACCCGCAAGGATGTTGGGCAGCGACACGCTAAATCCGCTCACGCCGAGAAAGTAGGCGAAGACCGCTTCGATCCACAGACCCAGCGGAGGCTTATCCACGGTGACCGAGCCGCCCGGCTCCGCCGCCACGAAGAAGAAGTTGCTCCACGATTTGAGCATGGACTCAACCGCCGCGGTGTAATATTCGTTGGCGTTGCCGATGGCGTCGATGTTGAGCATGTGCAGCGCGAACGAAAAGCCCATGATGGCGATGACGATCAATGTGCCAATGGTCACGCCGGGCAATATCCTTTTGCCAAGCATGGAAGGTTGAGGTTGTGCGGGTAGGGTTGCTGTTGTCATTTTCATCCTTTCAGCGGAGAAGACCGTAGACGATGGTCGATTGACCGCATTTCATCGTCCAGGGTCTACCGTCTATCGTCAAGTAGTGTACTTTTCCACCACAAAAACCAAGAGTGAACCCAGTCACGACTTTGGAAAAAGACCCATGACTGTTGTCATGGGTGGGTTTACAAGGTCATTACACCGGTCATATGCCCGCAAAATCCCTTCGTGATAAGATGGGCACATGCGCGCACCTGACGATTCCACCCGTGTCCTTCGTATCGCCGCCTGGATCTGGCTGGCGTTTCTGCTGGGCATGTTGCTGATGGATTTCGTGCTCTACCAACCGCAAACCCAAGCCATCCTTGGCGCGACGGTGCGCCCTCAGCCGGGTCTTCCCAATCAACCTCCGCTGCCCAACCAACAAAACCTGTTGCGCGGTATGTTGTTCCCGGTTTATCTTTACTATATTGCGAATGGTTTTATGGCTTTGCTGTTTCTCGCATCCGCCTATTGGAATCGTCTTCAAGAGGCTCTTGGCGATGTTTTCTATTCGTTGATGCTGGTAATTATCTCAACGGCTCCGATCCTGATCAATATTCTGATCGTTCCGCGCTTCCCGCAAGGTCCGCTTTCAAATGCAGAAGGCATGGCGCTTCGTCAACTCCCGGTTTTGTTCGTAGCGCTTGCGCTCGTGGCATGGAAATATCGTTTTGGGCAGGTGGTGTTTTTTAGCTTTGCCGTCACCGTATTTGAATTGACATTGGTCACGTTCAATCCGCTTGAGGGACGCAACATAGCGGTGTATATGTTCATTGCCATTATCCGCACCATCAGTTTTCTTGCTGTTGGTTTCTTCATCCACGTACTGGTCACCCGCCTGCGTGAACAACAAGAGTCGCTTCGTGCAGCAAATGCCAATCTCACGCATTACGCATCCACGTTGGAGCAGCTTGCGGTCAGCCGCGAACGCAACCGTCTCGCCCGCGAATTGCACGACACGCTTGCGCATTCGCTCACGGCGTTGTCCGTTTCACTCGAAGCTGCCAAAGCCTACTTTGACATCGACCGCGAACAAACCCGCGACCTGATAGATAAATCGCTCGAGTCCACTCGCAAAGGGATCGACGATACCCGCCGCGCATTGCGAGCCTTGCGTTCATCAGACTTGGAGGATATGGGACTGCGGCTCGCCGTCCAAAAAGTTGCCGAGTCTGCCGCCTCACGCTTCCATCTGGACCTGGAACTTGGTCTGCAAGACCCCATGCCTTCTCTCAGCCCAGACGTGGAACAGACCATCTTCCGGGTCACGCAGGAGGCGATAGAAAATATCACCAAGCATTCCCAGGCGAAGAAGTTCAGCGTCCATCTTTCCCACATTGGACACGCCACGCTTGTCATCCAGGATGACGGCATAGGCTTCGATATGAAGTCCAATATATCCACTGGCCATTTCGGTCTGGTGGGGATGCGCGAACGCGCCAAACTTTCTGGCGGGCAGCTGAAGATCGAAAGCGAAAAGGGAAAAGGCACCAAGGTGGTGCTGACGATATGAAAATCCTCCTCTGTGACGATCAGGCGGTCATCCGCGACGGCATGGAAATGCTGCTCCAGTTGGAGAAAGATTTCCAGGTGGTTGGCTCGGCTCAAGACGGATTCGAAGCGGTGGAACTCGCCGCAAAAACCCAGCCAGACCTCATCCTGATGGACTTGAAAATGCCGGGCATGAACGGCATTGAAGCCACACGCGAGATCCGGAAAAAATTCCCCAGCATCAAGATTCTTGTATTGACCACCTACGACGATGACGAATGGGTCTTCGATGCCATCCGCGCGGGAGCGTCCGGCTACTTGCTCAAAGACACCCCGCGCCAAAAGATCATCGAAGCCATTCGCGGCACTGTGGATGGTAGATCCTTCGTCGACCCGGCAGTGGCGGGAAAATTACTCAATCAAGTTGCCAGCAACCAAACCCAACCCGCGTCCATTTTGGAAGGTAAACTTACCGAGCGCGAACTGGATGTGTTACGTCTGCTCGCCAAAGGAATGACCAATACCGATATTGCCGGGACCCTGCATCTCTCCGAAGGCACGGTGCGGAACCACGTCAGCGCAATTTTGGAAAAGCTGGGGGTATCAGACAGGACGCAGGCGGCGGTGATCGCCATTCAGCACGGACTGTAAGCCGATCCAACCCATCACCCATCCCGCGGGTATAATCCGCTTTATGCAACGGAAAAACGTATCGAATATATTGCTTTATCTCGTATTGACTGCCGTGTTTTTGGCTCCCCGCCTTGCCAAAATCGACTCGTTTGTCACGCTTGATGAGCCGCATTGGTTGAGCATGGGGGCAAACTTTTACTATGCCTTGGGGCAGCGGGAATTTGAGAATACCGTTTATGAGTATCAGCCTGCTGTCACGACCATGACGCTCATTGCCTTTGCCATGTTCCTTTACTTCCCCGAATATCGCGGGTTGGGACAGGGCTATCTCGATTATGAAAAAGGTCTGCTCGATCCGTTCATGGCTGAGTATGGCAAAGACCCGCTGATGCTGCTGATCTACTCGCGTATCATCCAGATTTTTGTTCTGCTGGTTCTATTCCTGGTTCTATTTTATCTGTTGAGGAAATTCCTGCCGCAGTGGGCGGCGGTCTTTGCCTTGGCATTTGCCATGTTCGACCCATTTTATTTGAGTCAGCATCGGCTGATGAATCACGAAGGCATGGTCTCGCTATTTGTGATGATCTCGCTCATGGCGTTTGGGGTGTATCTTTTTAAAGACGCAAAACTGTTTTTTTTGCTTCTATCTGGTGCGGCGGCAGGATTTGCCCAATTATCGAAATCATCCGCGATCGCCATACTCGCCGCTGTTGGCGTGATGTTGTTGTGGCAGATCGTTCAGGAGCGCGGGAGTGGATGGGGGAAGGGTTTTCTGAATGCGTTGAGAACATTGGGCATCTGGTTTACAGTTCTTGTTGTGACCTATTTTGTTTTCTGGCCCGGCATGTGGGTGGCGCCGGGGAAGATGCTCTATGAAGTGTATGGCAATGCTTTTAGCTACGCTTTTCAGGGTGCGCGCCTCACCGTCACCGAGGAATTGGACGTCTCGCAATTCAGCCTGAATACCCGGTTGGCGGATATTTGGGAGATCATAAAGATATTGCTTTATCGGACAACACCCCTCACATGGCTTGGATCTTTGTTGAGCTTTGCGCTTCCGTTCACCCGCGACCCGGAAACCGCCCCTCGTAATAGGCTTTTCTTTACCCTTTTGTTGACCAATGCCGTTGCCTTCATCTTGTTGATCGGCATCGCGCAGGGACGCAACTCACCGCATTACATCCTTTCAAGCTACATCTCTTTGAACCTGCTGGCGGGGCTGGGCTGGTTTCATGCCATCCAATGGCTTGTCAACCGCCTCCCATCGTTTCGCCAAACCGGGCAGGTTGCCATTCTGTCATTGGTGATTTTTGCGCAGGCGGGAAGCGCGCTGACAAACTTCCCATACTACTTCACCTACCGAAATCCCCTTCTGTATGCGGCAGGATGGTTTAACGAGTTCCCGCACTTCCCCTATTGCGAAGGCTTGGAACGCGCCGCGCAGTATCTCGCGGATTTGCCCGATGCAGATACCGCAACGGTATTTTCCTATTACGGTCGCGGATGTGTGTCTTACTACTATCCCGGTCCAACCATTAGCTATCGTCCATATTACTCGGACGGCGAACATACCGAAGACTTGTTGAACAATCTGCGTGCCTCCGAATATCTGATCGTGTATTATGCCAATCAAGGTCAGCTGGCGCACCACCAAAATTTTATCAATGCCATGTCAAAGGCAGAGCCGTTCCATGTCATCTGGTTGAACGGATATGAATATGTCCGCATTTACAAAGTGGACGATCTCGGACCGGAAATCTACGAAGCGTTGGCGAATCTAAAATGATAAAGTTCCTCGACATCACACGAAGCAAACTCTGGCTTGCCCTGCTCCTGCTCGTCCTGACCCTGCCTTCCAGGTTGATCAACATCGACCGCGCCGTCAATATCGATGAGCCGTGGTGGGTGATCTCCAGTTCGAACTTCTACTATGCGGTCGCACATAGAGAGTTCGAGAACACCTACTTTGAATACCACCCCGGCGTGACCAACATGTGGATCATCTCAACGGCGATGCATTTTTATTTTCCCGAATATCGCGGATTGGGTCAGGGTTTCTTTGACCAGCGCAAGCCGTTTTTCGAAGAATTCCTGCGCGAGAATGGCAAGGAGACATTGGACCTTGTCCGTTACAGCCGTTACATCCAGGCGGGTGTGCTGGCAATTTTGGCGATCATCGCATTTCTTCTTCTTAGCCTGCTTGTCGGCGAGAACATAGCTTTTATTTCAGTTGCGCTGGCAGGCATATCTCCGTTCTTTCTCGGTCATTCGCGCCTGCTCAACATGGAGAGCATGGGCGCAATGTTCGTGTTGGTCTCCCTCCTCGGAATTCATCACTACCTGCATAAAGACCGTAAATTGTTTTATCTGATTCTCTCCGGCATTTTTTTCGGGCTGGCTCAGTTGACCAAATCCACATCCGTTGCGCTGCTGGGGGTGGTGGGTTTGATGCTACTGTTCGGTCTGTTCAAACGGGATGAAAAGACCTTCGCATCAAGATTCATGGACGCAGTACGCATCTTCGCCATTTGGTTTGGCGCGGCGGCTGTGACTTATTTTGTGCTCTGGCCCGGCATGTGGGTGGATCCCGGCAGGATGCTCGGCGAGGTGTATGGCAACGCCTTTAGTTACGCTTTTCAGGGTGCGCGCCTCGATGTGACCGAAGAACTGGACCCCGCTGCTTTCAGTGTAGTGAAACGCTGGGATGGCATTCTGCTTTACCTCCGTTATTGGGCATCAGGTACGACCTTCATCACCTGGCTTGGGATGATCTTTGCTGCCGTTTCCTTATTCAAGACAGATAAAGGGCAAATTCCCGAAAAAGCCCGATCACTGATCGGGTATCTGGCGCTGCTGGGAACGTTATTTATCTTGATGTTCGGCATTGCACAGGGACGAAACCACGCGCATTACATCATGAATTCATTTGTCGCATTCGATATGATCGCGGGTGTGGGGTGGGGGGCTGCCCTGTTATGGATGCAGCGGCATTGGAAATGGATGGCAAACTCGTATACACCTGTGCTGGCATGGGTTGTCTTGGTCCTTGGTCAGATCGGTTTTGGGCTTCCGTATGCGCCGTATTATTTCACTTACAAGCAGCCCTTTGCAGCTGTCCCCGCCACGTATGGCTATGGAGAAGGGTATTCTGAAGCGGCAGACTATCTGGCGCAAAAGCCCGATGCGAGTGAACTGCGTGCCTATGTGTATACCGGGATGGGGACGTTCTCCTATTTCTTCCCCGGGGAAACGCTGGTTTTCAAGCGCGTGCATCTGTTTGATGAATCGTTCGAACAGATCGCGGAGGAAACCCGCAGTTCGGATTATCTCGTGTTGTATCCCATTGTGCGCGAGAGGCAGCCGGAGACGGAAAAAATATTAGGCGTATTGGAAGACGTTATTCCGGAAAAGACCATCGTAATTGATGGATTGGAGTATGTATACATTTATCATGTACCGGATATTCCCGAGTCTGTTTATGAGGAACTGGTCCGGCAGTGATTTCCTTCCGGGGCGGGGAATTTTTGGGGGATGGAGCCCGCTCAACGTCCCGAAAGAGGCGGGTTTTGTCCCACCTTACGGCTTTGTCATGAAAGTACCATATACCTCGGGTGGGGTTGTGGAGTAAAATTCCTGCCATGGTGGCACAAGGCGTACAGCGCACCCAAACAGGTTTTCAGCGCTATGGCATCCTGATCAACCAGGTACTCCAGTGGGTTGTATTTGCATATCAGGTGATGGCGGCGTTTCTATTCCTGTTCTCCCTGTTCTTTGCAAACCGTTGGTTCCAGCAGCCATTCCTGGGCGCATTCTATGAACATACGCTGGTCTTCAACGGGACGGGACCGGCAGAATCGGATCCTGCCTGGGCTTTGTACGAACGGGTGGAAGTGGGCGAGCAGATGACCGCCATCAACGGGGTGCCCATCCGAAGTGCGGCGGAAGTCCGCAATATTCTGTGGGAGCGCTTTCCGGGGGAATCCGTCACCGTGACCGTTCTTGGGAAGGATGGCAGGGAGCGTACACACGATATTATTTTGTATCAGTTCCCTGAGAGCAGCCGCAACGTTTACTTTTTTGTACCATCATTGCTTGGCGGGATTTTTCTCGCCGTTAGTTTATGGATCTTCGGGTTTCGCCGCAGCGAACCGGCGGGACGCGCCTTTTCGCTCTTCACATCCTCGCTTGCCATTGTTACGGGTGCTTATTTCAACCTGATCACGTCGCACGAATTTACGATCTTTTGGACGTTTGCCTGCGGTCTGGCGGGTGGAGCATTGATCAACCTGGCATTGGTCTTCCCTCTGGAGCCGCGTGGCATCATCAATCGTCCGTATTTGCGTTGGGTGGGTGTGGTTCTTGGTCTGTTGCTTGTTTTCGTCACCCTGCCCAACCTCTTCAACTTTGAGAGACCGGCGGCATACATCGCCAATTGGCAGATCATCTACGGGTTTATCGCTGTCGGGGTAGTTTTCTATATTGGCATGAATCTCTATCATGCGCTGTATGCCCAATCTCCTGTCATCAAAACGCAATCTCGCACCATCCTGATCGGCACGATCTTTGCCTTCGTTCCCATTGCGGTTTGGCTGGGGTTTGGATTTATCCGCCCGACCAATTTTTCCCCATACCTTTTCCTGCCACTGGCATTGTTCCCGATCGTGATCGGCTACACTATTTTACGCTTCCGTTTCCTCCGCACCGATGATCTTGTGCGTCGCGGAATCATGTATGCCTTGTTGACCGTGTTTGTGGCGGTCGGATATGCCTTGCTTACTGCAGGGGCGGGGATGGTCTTTGGTAATGCCCTCCCGGCGAATAATCCGTTTTTGGTGGGCGTGGTTCTTTTCCTGATCGCCATATTTCTGGAGCCGCTGCGCACACGCCTGCAGAACCTGGTCGATACTCTTTTCTTCCGCGGCTCGCGCGTTTTTGCAGAACAGCTGGAGGATTTCACCCACAAGCTGACCACTACCCTGGATCTTTCCAACATCGGCGCGACCATGCGCGACCAGATCGCTTCCACCCTGACCCCGAGCCGGATCCACATCTATACCTACGACTCCCTCAACGACTTTTACTCCGCCCTCCCCGGCGATGACCGCCGCCCCACCAGCGATATTCGCTTCACGTCGTCAAGCCCGTTGGCGCGATACTTTGAACAGGAAAAGTTACCCCTCTATCTCGATAACAACAGCGCGCTGCCAGACGCATTATCTCCAGAGCAATCCCGCCTGGCATTGCTGGGCGCGCGTCTGTTCATTGTCCTCCCGGGGAAGGAACGCCCCAATGGCTGGCTGGCGTTAGGGTCCCGGTTGACCGGGCAGGCATACACACCGCAAGACCTGCGTTTTCTCGAAAACATCTGTGACCAGGCGTCCATCGCCATTGAGCGCGTGCAGACCGTTTCGCACCTCGAGCGCCGCATCCAGGAAATGAATGCGTTGACGCGCGTCTCCAAAGGTGTCAACGTTACATTGACCTTTGACGATGTGCTTGAATTGATCTACGCCCAAACCGCGCAGATCATTCCCACTTCCCACTTTCACATCACCCTGTATAACAAAGACAGCGATTACTACTATTACGGCTTTTGTCTTGAAAACAATGAACGCATCCCCGAACGGGAGAACCAGCCTTTTTCAGCAAAGACGGGGCTCGGTCCCGAAGTGATCCGCAAGAGCCGTCCGATCATGACGCAGGATTACATCCGTGAGTGTCAGGCGCGTGGCAATACCCCGGCATTGGAAAACGCCTTTGCTTGGATGGGCGTCCCGCTCAATGCGGCGGCTGAGACCATCGGCGCGCTCAGCATTGGCAGCCGCGATGGCTCGATCACCTACACCCGCGGACAGCTGGAACTGTTGCAAGCCATTGCCGACCAGACCGCCGGTGCCATTGTCAAAGCGCGCCTGCTCGAAGAAACGGAACAACGCGCGCATCAGCTGTCCACCTTGAACGAGATCACCCGCCAGCTGACCTCCACGCTGGAACTGAACCCGCTGCTGCAAAACATCCTTGAGAACGCAGTCGGTATTTTGAATTGTGAAGCGGGAAGCCTCTTCCTCGTGGATGAACAGACAGACGAACTTGTCTTTCAGGTGACGGTCGGTCCCGTGGCGTCCAACCTGATCGGTAAACGCCTCGCCCCGGGAACCGGCATAGTCGGTCGCGCCGTGCAGACGCGCGGTCCGGTGATCGAGAACGAAGACCAAAATTCCTTGTCGCGCTTCAAAGGCATCGACATGCAAACCGGCTTTGTCAGCCGCTCTTTGATGGCGGTTCCGCTGCAAGTAAAGGACCGCATCATCGGTGTGATCGAAGTCATCAACCGTCGCGACGGTCTGCCCTTCGTGCAGAATGACGAGACCCTCCTGAACGCGTTCGCCGGGCAGGCGGCGGTGGCGATCGAAAATGCCCGCCTCTATACCTTGACCGACCAGGAACTGGCGGAACGCGTGGAGGAACTTTCGGTCATGCAGCGCATTGACCGTGAATTGAACGCCAGCCTCGAAATGGATCGTGCCATGCGCATCACCCTCGACTGGGCATTGCGGCAATCCGGCGCGGGCGCGGGGTTGATCGGTATCCTTGCGGATGAAAAATTGCGCGTCATGGCGCATCAGGGCTTGGACGAACAGATTCAGGACCTGCCCGAAATGATGATGAAGATCGAATTGCCGTCCATGTTGCGGGCGGTTGAGACCGGGCTTCCGCAGCAGGATGTGGCGGAAGCCTCAAAGAGCAAACTGCTCGTTGCTTCCCACAACCAGATGGTGATTCCCATCCGCCGCGAAACAACCGTCATCGGCCTGCTGTATCTGGAGAGCATGAGCGATACGCAAGTGGATATTGACTTCCTCACCCGTCTGACCGACCATGCCGCCATCGCCATCTCAAACGCGCAGCTGTACGACGAAGTACAGCGCGCCAACCTGGCAAAAAGCGACTTTGTCTCGTTCGTGGCGCATGAGTTGAAAAACCCGATGACCTCCATCAAAGGCTACACCGAGTTGCTGGCGGGCGGTGCCGTGGGGCAGGTCAACGAAATGCAGGGGAACTTCCTGCAAACCATCAAATCCAACGTCGAGCGCATGTCCACCCTCGTCTCCGATCTCAACGACAATTCCAAGATCGAAGCGGGACGCCTGCGCCTCGAATACAAAGCCACAGACGTTCCCGATCTGATCGACGAAGTGGTGCGCGGCTTTACCCGTCAGATCGAAGATAAAAAACAGGTGCTCGAACTGAAAGCCCCCAATACCCTCCCGCCCATGTGGGCAGACCGCATTCGCGTGGGACAGGTACTCACCAATCTGGTCAGCAACGCGTTCAAATACACGCCGGAGGGCGGCACCATTCAAGTGGGCGTGGAAGAAAGTGCAAATCAATGGGATCCCGATGGCGCGCCGCGAGTCATCCACTTGTGGGTGAAGGATAGCGGTATCGGCATGACGCTCGAAGATCAGCAAAAGATCTTTCAGAAATTCTTCCGTTCCGAAGACCCGAAGGCGCGCGAAGTGCCAGGCACCGGCTTGGGGTTGAACATCACCAAAAGCCTGGTGGAAATGCAAGGCGGCAGGATCTGGTTCGAGAGCGAATACCGTCAGGGGACAACCTTCCATTTCACCGTCCCGGTGGCGGAAGGATAGCGAGGAACGATGGCATTGGTCGCATCCGTGGGAAAGGCGCAGGCGCTCAATGGGCGCGAAGCAGGGCTGCAAGCGGCTCATCAGGCATTGAACCGCCTGGGTTCGTCCGCTCCCGGCTTTGCCGTGGTGATCGCCTCACATCAATACCAGCCGCGTGAAGTGTTGAACGGCGTTTCGAGCCTGCTTGGAGATACACCGATGATCGGCTTTAGTTCTCCGGCGAGCCTCACACGCGATGGCATGCACCCGCATTCGGTCGTGATCGCCATGTTGAGCGGTGACTTCCAATCGGATATGCTCTGGCTGCCCGGCTATGCCCAGTCGGGGCGTGAGACCGCTTCCAAAGTCGAGGAACATGCTGCGGCGCGGGTGGAGCGGCAATCCATCCTGTTCTTTGCAGACGGCTTCAATGGCGATGCCGAGCAATTTTGCAACAACATCTCATCCGGCATCCAGGTGGTGGGCGGACTTTCCAGCGGAGATTTGCACACCGGCAATACCTATCAGGTCGCAGGCAGCCAGACCGGCACAGGCGGATTGGTCGCTTCTTTCCTGCGCGGAAACTTGACCTTGGGCGTGGGGTATGATCATGGCTGGAAGCCGGTCGGCAATCAGTTCCGCGTGACGCGTGCGCGTGGGTTCTGGCTGCGCACGCTGGACGGACGCCCCACCTCTGAAACCTATTCGGGCTTGTTCGGCTACCCGGCTCGCGATTGGGCGTTCCCGCCGCTCAGTTATCTGGCGCGTTTATATCCGCTGGGCGTGGAGCAGGGAGAAGGGTTGGTGGTGCGCGCCCCGATCCGCGTGGAAGCCGACGGCAGTTTCCGCATGAATGCGATCATCCGTGATGGCATCGACGCTTACCTGTTGGTGGGCAGCCGTGCCGCCTGTGAAAACGCCGCCCGGAACGCCGCCCAACAGGCATTGCGCCAACTCGGAAATGCCAAACCCGTACTTGCGCTCGTCCTTGTGGATGTCGCCTGGCAGATGCTTCTCAAAGCCAACCCAGGTATCGAAATTGCCGCTGTGCAGGAAATTCTGGGAGAAAACATCCCCATTGCTGGCGGATATACCCTTGGGCAAGTCGCATCGGACGAGGATTCCAAACCCAAGTTCCTCAACCAGCATATGGTCGTCATCCTGTTTGGCGAACCGGCATAACCCGGTCGATTTCCCGCCTCAACCGCCAGATTTGGCGGTTTTTTTCTTTAACCTTTCAATTTGGTAAGCCCGCCCCGCTTTGAATTATTGTATACTGATTTCAACACAAAGAGGCTGGGCATGTCCGAAAAAAAGACTTCAAAGCGCACACCCAAACCAACTCAACCCGCCCAATCAGAAATTCAGGCGGGTGACCAGAGCATTGCCGTCGGCGGATCGGTGACCGATAGCGCCATCATCCACGGACAGACGATCGTGCTCGCAAACCGCTTCTGGCGGGACCTCAAGCCTTCGATTGCTCCCGAAACGCTGCGTGAAGCGACCGCAGCGTATCTCGCCTATCTGACAGACCGCCATTATTACCTCAGCCTTAAGGGCATGGGGGTTGCCGACCGTGTTCCGTTGCGGCTAAAACTGCTCGACCTGTATGTGCCGCTCAAGGCACGCATGGAACTGCCCGAGGGCGACACCTGGAAACGTGACCTGAGCCTTGCCGGGCGCGACATCACCGACCATGAGCAGGAAGTTTTGCATTTTGGAGAACCAGTCCCGCTTTTGGACGTGTTGAGAAAACATTCGGGCATGATCGTACTGGGTGACCCCGGCGCGGGCAAGACCACTTTTGTCAAATATCTTGCCTTGCGGCTGGCGCATGGTCAGGGACAAAAGATTGGTCTGGATGATTACCTGCCCATCCTGCTGCCGCTGGCAGCATTTGCCAATGCTTTGCAATCCCGTGACATTCCACTGGACGATTTCATCGCCGAATACTTTGAAGGAATCGGCGCAGACCTGCCCGTCAGCGATATGCTGAGCGAGGCGTTGAAAGCCGGCCGCACCCTGATCCTGTTGGATGGGCTCGACGAGGTGCGCGATTTGAACATGCGTAACACGGTCGTCGAGCGGGTGATGGACTTCTACGCCTTCCATCGCCGGCAGGGCAATAAATTTGTGCTCACCAGCCGTGTGGTTGGCTATCGCGCCGTTCGCCCTTCCGCCGAAGATCTGGTCGAATGCACCATCGTAGATTTCGAAGATGACGAGATCGAAGAATTCATCACACACTGGACGACCGCCCTGGAGAAGCAGGCGCAGGGCAATACTGCCATCGCCAATGCCGATGCAGAAACCGAACGACGCGAGTTGTCTGATGCCATCAACCATAATCCCGGTGTGCGCCAACTGGCGTCTACGCCGCTGTTGTTGACCATCCTTGCCCTGATGAAGCGACAGGGTGTTTCCCTGCCAGAGCGGCGTGTGCAATTGTATGACCAGTATGTCAACACGCTGCTTTCCACCTGGAACCGTGCCCGCAGCCTAAGCGGACGCGCCCCCGGACGCGACATCGACGAGATCCAGACCGTGCGCATTCTCGCCCCGCTCGCCTTGTGGATGCATGAGATCAGCCCCGGTGTGGGCTTGGTGGGACGTGAAGACATGCGCCGTAAATTGGAGGAACTCTTTCTCGAGCGTGGTGATTCATCGCCGCACCAGGCGGCGCGCCAATTCATGCAGGATGTGCGCGAACACGCCGCCCTGCTGCTCGAACGCGGACCGGGCGAATACGGCTTCATTCACCTGACCTTTGAAGAATATCTCGCCGCTGTGGCGCTGGCTCTATTGGGGCAGGGTAATTCCCAGCCGATCATCGATACCTTGTCCCGCCATGTGGGCGAACAAGCCTGGCGCGAAGTGACGCTGTTGACCATTGGCTATCTTGGGATTCGTCAGCAACTGCCGAAGATCGCAGGCGAAGTTGTGGTAGCGCTGGTGGAGGGAAAGCCGGGTCCATCTGGCGAGGCGGTCATCCTTGCCGGCGATGCCGTGTTGGATACCTGGCCCGGCGGTGTTCCGCCAGCCAGTAAGGATCGGGTTATTTCTGCGTTGAACGAGACCATGCAAGATGGCAGCATCCGCCCGGAATTGAGACGTCACGCCGGTTTGTTGCTGGGACGCCTCGGTTGGCGGCCCGGAGACCTGGATCGGTTTGTAGAAGTGCCTGCTGGTGAGTATCAGGCTGGGGTTAAGAAAGAAGCGCGTGAGATCGCCTACATGTATTTCATGGCACGCTACCCGGTCACCAATATCCAGTATGCGCGTTTCGTCAAAGAAGATGGCTATCAGGTTCGCGAATATTGGAGTGATTTGGGGTGGGAATGGCGCACCGGAAAATATGACTCGCGCACGCTTCAGGATGTGGAACGTGACTGGCTGGAACATCGTCCGTTGGCGAAACGCAATGTGCCATATTATTGGCATAACATCGAATTGAGCAATCCCATTGTGCCGGTGGTGGGGGTGTGTTTTTTTGAAGCTGAAGCCTATTGCAACTGGCTGGCAAAAAAGATCGTCGCCGTGCCGGAGGGATATGTCATTCGCCTGCCGCGTGATGATGAGTGGGAACGCGCTTCGCGCGGGACCGACGGGCGCGAGTATCCCTGGGGTGAAGGGTTTGATAAATCCGCTGCCAACACCTGGGATAGCGAAGCCACCGGCTCGGGCTTGGGCGGCACGACGGCAGTCTGTACCTTCCCGCAGGGTGTCAGCCCGGAAGGCGCATGGGATATGAGCGGAAACGTTTGGGAATGGACGCGCACATGGTATGATGAGGATCGAAAGTACCGCATCGTGCGCGGTGGTTCGTGGATCGGTTATCAGTGGTTTGCGCGTTCATCGTTCTGCAACTGGTCCATTCCGCTGTGGTTCAAAGATGATCTCGGTTTTCGTATCGTGATCGCACCCAAAGATAAATAGGAGGCAGCATGGCGTCAAAAAAGAAGAATGGTGTCAGTGCCGGAGATGGCAGTGTTGTCATCGGCGGAAATGTGGATCGCAGTAACATTGTGGTGGGCGATAACAATGTTGTCAGTAACCAGGTCGCCCAGATCGCCCCGCTTTTCAAGGTTATTTTCGAGGCGGTGGAGAGTCAACCGAACCTGACGCCTTCTGAAAAAGAGGATGTCAAAGCCGAGCTGCAGGAGGTTCAGACCGCGCTCGAAGAACCACAGCCCGACGAGACCTTCATTGCACGGCGTCTGCGCAACATCAAACGCATGGCACCCGAAATTGTGGAGGTGGCAGTTGCGACACTCACGAATCCTGTTGGGGGTGTTGCAGAAGTGATCAAGCGCATCGCTGCTAAGATGGCGGAAGACGCAAACGCAAAATAGTACAATGAACTGGCGGAGATTTCCGCCAGTTTTTTTGATGGAGGATGAGATGAGAAAATTCCTTCTGATTCTGACGTTGCTGATCCTTCCTGCCTGCTCTCCGCCTGTGGATGCACCTCCGCCTCCCACCGCCCTGCCAGCGGATACGCCTCCACCGACGTCAGTCACAACCGGAACCTTAACTCCTCTCTCTCCGCCAACCTTTTGCGATGACCCACGCCCACGGGAAGTGATCCAATCCTTGCAGACGGCGGTTCAAATGAAAGATGGGGTGCTGTTGGCTTCCCTCATCTCCCCGGCTGATGGCATGGATGTGATCTATATCCGTAATGGCAATGTCATTAACTATGACGTGGAACATGCAAAATTCGTCTTCGAGACCACCTATCAGGCAGAGTGGGGTTTGGGCGCGGGCAGCGGCGCGCCGGTCATTGGTTCGTTTCAGGAGGTCATCCTGCCTTCATTGCAAACGGTGTTTACGCCGAATACCGTTGTCACTTGTAACGCCCTCAAGATCGGCGGTGTGACCTATGTCCCGGAATGGATTTCGCCAAACACGCCGTACTATTCCATCCATTTTCCGGGTACGGAACAGTTTGGGAATATGGACTGGCAGACATGGGGTGCAGGTATGACTCTGGTCGATGGAAAATACTATCTGGTGGCACTCGCTCACTACGAGTGGGAACCGTAGTTCTTCATCCTTTTCGCCGTGAATGAGTGGTGAATTATCCACGGTCTTTTGTCTTTCGTAACCTAAGTTGCTTTCTTTCATGTTTTGGCTCGGTCGGTCGGGATTTTTAAAGCAAAAGTACTAAGACGCCAAGATTTGTACTCTTGCGACTTTGCGTTAAATATTAAGACGTAATCCGTGCAGGTGGGAACTTGGGTTTCTTAATGTAAGAAATCCGTGGTTGTGCTACTCTGTATTCTATACTATTGTAAAAAGTTGCAATAAGAATTCCCATGTCTTGTGCCCAACCTTATGCCCTCCAACTCCGCGCACGCGGATACCGTATGACGCCACAGCGCCTTGCTATTTTGCATGTGCTTCATCACTCAGGGAAGCATCTTTCTCCCTCCGAGGTGTATCAGCAGGCCTGCGTGGAATTACCCGGTCTGACCGAGACAACGGTGTACCGTACGCTTGAATTCCTTACAGAGAACGGGTTGGCGCGTCCCGCGTACATGGGGAGTGGGCATCTCGTCTATGAGATCGCCGGGCATGAACATCATCATCTGAAATGCAGGATTTGTGGTCATGAAATGGAGGTACGGCACGATTTGCTTAAAACCCTTTATCGCCAATTAGAGTCTGAGAGCGGCTACCGCCTGACGGATAGCCATGTTACGTTTATTGGTTTGTGTCCAGATTGTCAAAAAGGAGAATAGAAATGTTGTATGCACCTACCCCTCTTCACATCCCCGATGGATTCCTAAATCTTATTGTGTCCCTCATATGTTGGCTGATCACCATTGTAACGCTTGGCTTTGCCATCTCCAAAACCAATCAATCGCTCGGTGAAAAACAGATCCCGCTGATGGGCGTAATGGCGGCGTTCATTTTTGCCGCGCAGATGATCAACTTCCCTGTGGCGGGTGGAACGTCCGGTCACATGCTGGGTGGTGCGCTCGCGGCAATTGTGCTTGGTCCGTGGGCGGGTATGTTGGTGATGACCGCCGTTATTGCCGTGCAGGCGCTGCTCTTCCAGGATGGTGGTCTGCTCGTGATGGGCGCGAACATCCTCAATATGGGCTTGGTCACCGCCGCGATTGGATACGGTTTGTATCGCTCAGTGATCGGACAGTCCAGGGGTGTGAAACTCGGTATGATCGGGTTCGCCGCGTGGCTCTCGGTGATGGCGGGCGCATTGCTGACCTCCATGCAATTGTGGTTGAGCGGCACCTCGCAACTGGGAATTGTCATCCCTGCCATGATGGGCGTTCATGCGCTGATCGGAATTGGTGAGGCGCTGATCACTGTGTTTGCTGTCGGGTTCATCATGCAGACGCGTCCCGACCTGCTGGGGGAGGGGTCTGAATCCGCGAAAGCCAGCCGCAACTGGGTCTATGTCGGCGGGATCATCGCCCTGCTGGTGGTTTTGATTTCACCGTTCGCCTCTGGAGACCCCGACGGGTTGGAGCGTGTCGCCATTGATATGGGCTTCATCGGCACTGGCTTGGATGCGCCCTATGAGATCATTCCAGATTACACAGTTCCCTTCCTCGGTGAGACGGCGCTTTCCACCATCGTCGCAGGCGTGATCGGCGCGATTGTTGTTGGCGCGATCATCGTGTTGGTTGGACGCGGGATGAAGGCAAAATCGTAAGATGCAACGATGATGCGTAATCTGTTTCTTGCAGATTACGCATCACATAAACCCTATGCATTTCGACGCATTTGACCGTTATCACGAAAAGGAAAGTTTTCTCCATCGCCTCGACCCACGGGTGAAAGTGGTCGTGACAGTGCTGTTCATCGTTTCCAATGCCTTGCTGCCAGATGGCTCATGGCTGGCTTTTGTTGCGGCATGGGTGTTCGTCGTTGCCTCCAACCTGCTTTCAAAGTTGGGGATCGGTTATACGTTTAAACGTTCGATCATTGCGCTGCCGTTTGCGTTAATTGCGATCACGGTCTTGTTCTCCATTCCCGGAAAACCACTGACCACATTCCACTTTCTCATGTGGGATTTCACCATCACAGATGCCGGGTTGCTTCGTTTTGTGAGCATTCTCATCCGCGCCTGGCTTTCGGTGCAAATGGCGATCCTGTTGGTGGCAGTGACGCGCTTTCCAGACCTTGTCCATGCGTTGGAGCATTTGCGTGTTCCGGCAATCCTCACCACCATCATTGCCTTTCTCTATCGTTACTTATTCGTGTTGACGGATGAGGTCTTTCGTCTGCTGCGGGCGAGGCAGGCGCGTTCGGCAGCGGCACCCGGCTCGAGGTCTGGTGGAGGCGTGGTGTGGCGTGCAAAAGTGGCTGGGAATATGGCGGGTCAACTCTTCCTGCGCAGTTATGAACGCAGTGACCGCATCTACAATGCGATGGTGGCTCGTGGGTACGCTGGTCATCTTTATACGTTGAATCCGCATGAGATGAGGTCAGGCGACTATTATGCAACCGCGTTTGCGATTGCCGTTATCTTTCTTATGCAAGTCCTTGGAAGGTTGTAATGCCGGTTACTCATTTGAAAAGCAGTTTCGTTCCGCCTGAATGTGACGGTGAAGTTTTATCTGTAAATGATTTGCAGTTCGCATACCCTGACGGTCATGTGGCGTTGAAAGGCATTTCGTTCACATTATGCCAGGGTGACAAAGTGGCTTTGGTTGGACCGAACGGCGCGGGCAAATCCACGTTGATGTTGCATTTGAATGGGATTTTGAACGGACATGGCTTGATCGACGTTGCCGGAAAGCGCCTTACCCGCGACAATCTGCCTGCCATTCGTGCGATGGTGGGACTCGTCTTCCAAAACCCGGATGACCAACTTTTTTCGCCGACCGTGTTTGAAGATGTGGCGTTCGGTCCGCTTCATATGGGACTGTCGGAGTCGGAGGTGAAGGCGCGAGTGGATTCTGCGCTGGAAGCGGTTCGCATGTCCGCCTATCGCGACCGTCTTTCGCATCACTTAAGTGTGGGGGAGAAGAAACGCATTGCGATTGCGACGGTGCTTTCGATGAATCCCAGCCTACTGGTGTTGGATGAGCCATCGGCAGGGCTCGACCCGCGCGCGCGGCGGACGTTGATCAATTTATTGCGCGATTTACCAATCACCATGCTCGTTTCCACCCATGACATGAGACTGGTCGAAGAACTTTTCCCGCGTACGATTGTGATGGACGAAGGACAGATCGTGGCAAATGGCTTGACTTGTGATATTTTGGAGGATGAAGCCTTATTGTCCGCGCATGGGTTGGAAAAGCCGTAATTTAATACATGAAGTATAAAAAGCGCCCCTGATTTCTCAGAGGCGCTTTTTGATTATTACAAATTACAGCCCGGCAGCCTTTTTCAAAGCCGCAGCCTTGTCGGTGCGTTCCCAGGGGAGTTCGATGTCATCACGACCGAAGTGACCGTAGGCAGCCGTCTTGCGATAGATCGGTTTGCGCAGGTCGAGGTCACGGATGATCGCTCCGGGGCGCAGGTCAAAGTACTCGTTGATGAGCGCAGCGATCTTTTCATCCGCGATCTTGGCGGTGCCAAAGGTTTCGACGTTCACTGAAAGCGGATGCGCCACGCCGATGGCATAGGCAACCTGAACTTCGACACGATCAGCCAAACCAGCGGCGACCACGTTCTTCGCCACGTAGCGCGCGGCATACGCAGCCGAGCGATCCACCTTTGTCGGGTCCTTGCCGGAGAAAGCGCCGCCGCCATGCCGACCCATGCCGCCGTACGTATCGACGATGATCTTGCGTCCGGTCACACCGGCATCGCCCATCGGTCCACCGACCACGAAGCGCCCGGTCGGGTTGACGTAGATCTTCATATCAGCATCCACCAATTCCTTGGGCAGAACAGGGTTGATGATGTGTTCGATGACGTTCTTGCGAATATCTTCCTGCGAGATTTCCGGCGCATGTTGGGTGGAGATGAGGACATTGTCAATGCGCTTGGGCTTGCCGAAGGAATATTCGATAGTGACCTGGCTCTTCGCATCAGGGCGCAGCCAGGGCAGGGCTCCGTTCTTGCGAACTTCGCTTTGGCGGCGGGTGAGTTTGTGCGCCAGGTAGATCGGCAGCGGCATCAGGGTGGGGGTCTCGTTACAAGCGTACCCGAACATCATGCCCTGATCACCCGCGCCGATGGCTTCCACTTCGGCTTCGGTCATCTGACCAGACTTGGCTTCGAGCGCCTTGTCCACGCCCATGGCAATGTCGCCAGATTGCTTGGCGATGGCAACCAACACACCGCACGAGTTTCCGTCGAAGCCTTTTTCGCTCGCATCGTAGCCGATCTCATTGACAACTTTGCGGACGAGTTCATCGTAGTTGAAGACCGCGTTGGTGGTGATCTCACCGAGAAGCATCACATAGCCGGTCTTGACGGCTGTTTCACAGGCGACGCGCGAGCGCGGGTCCTGCTCAAGACAGGCATCCAGCACGGCATCGGAGACCTGATCGCAGATCTTATCGGGGTGTCCTTCCGTAACCGATTCTGATGTGAACATCAACTTGGGGGACGACATGAAAGTATTTGACATTTGAATTGTTTCTCCTTGGAAATAAAAATTGCCCATTCGGACGTGCAGAAAGGGCAATTCGAGCTAGGCTTGGTTACCCTCTCATCTTCCAGCGTATCCTGTCGGAATTGGCACCGTAATATAGTTATTTCGTTTCGAAGTTTTGTAGTTTTGTCGTTGACAACGGTCAACTATCTAACTACCCAACTATCTAACCATCAAACTAAATCCGGTTGTCGAGGCATCGCAGGGCCGTTCCCTCCGCCTCTCTGGATAAGAGCGTCTTGTTGGGACTATTGATTTATTCGCATAATACCATAGCAAAATTTGCAAGTCAAATAAAAAAAGCCGCCAGAGAGAACTCCGGCGGCATGTTGAGGGTCAGGTCAAGGGTTAGTCAGAAGCGCAGCGGAAGCCGATCTTCGGCGAAAACTCACCCAGATAATCCGCAGAATTAATGTCACTGGCGCTCGGGTTCGAGCCGCGGACGGAGGCACGATTGGCAAGGCGGATATCCCTGAAAGCATCCTGGAAGGTGCCGCCTCGCACAACACGGTTGAAGTATGCAGAGCGTTCACCGGGTCCGGGCGGGTTTACGGTTACGCCCTGGGCGTAGTAATCGGCATCGTAATAGTCTGCGACCCATTCAGCTACATTTCCAGCCATGTCCAGGATTCCGAATGGGCTGGCGCCTGCAGGGAAGTTGCCTACCCGGGTGGTGTCGCCGACGAAGTAGTTGAAGTTGCCGCGTGACGAATCGGGGCGGTCATCTCCCCACGGGTAGGTGCGGAAGTCATCGCCGCGTGCAGCGCGTTCCCATTCTGCTTCGGTGGGGAGGCGGCGTCCTGCCCATGTGCAGTAGGCGTCTGCTTGCGCCCAGGTTACATAAACGACGGGGAAGTCGTTGAATTCGGGGTTATTGAAGTAAGACTCGCGGGACTCCGACTTGAAGGTTTGGGGGAGTTCGCAGGCGCCCGCCTGAACACACAGGGTATACATGGCGTTGGTCACCTCGAGCTTGTCCATCCAGTACCCTTTCAGTGTTACGTTGTGAACCGGTTCTTCATCGCGTTGAACATCGGGATCCATACCGCCCATGCGGAAGGTCCCTTCGGGGATGTAAACCTGCGGCATACCATCGACAGAGGACACACGTTCAGAACCTGCTTCTCCGCCTCCGGCTTCTACCGTCGGGTTGATCGATGGCGGGGTGCTGCTGGGCATGGCAGTGGGCAAACTAATAGCGGTGGGCTGAGCGTTCCCCGCACCACATGCGGACACGAAGATCGCTATAACAGCAAGGATGGGTAATATTTTTTTCATCAAAGCCTCCTTTGAGATATACACACAGTATAAGGAGGGGGGACTTTTTTCCTAATCCCCCAAAAGTAATATTTCAGTTAGAAAATAAGACTTTTTGAGACTTTTAGGGCTATAATCGGCTTACATCTTTGTTAGCCATTGGAAAAACACCTGAATCTGTTACCAAACTTATGACTAAAACCCTACCTCCCCAGAGCACGCCCCGAGTTTTCATCGTCTGCGATCAGGATGCCACCGCGCCCATTTGGGGATATATCATCCGCGAGAAAGGGCTTGTCGCCATTTTGGAGACCTCCCTTCAACGCGCCATGGAACGCTCGGCAGAAGAGATTCCCGACCTTATCGTCATCGATCTGAATGCTCCCCATGCCCAGCGCATGGAACTTTGCCGCAACCTCCGCTCCCGCAGCGCCAGCCCCATCCTGCTCTTCCTGCCGTACCATAACGAATCCGAAATCCTCGAGGCATATCAAAACGGCGCAGATGAATGCGTGGTGAAACCCGTCAGCCCGGCGATCTTTCTTGCGAAGATCCTTGCCTGGTCGCGCCGCAGCTGGAGCGAGCCGATGAAACCTCGCCATACCGGGCGGCTTCAACTTGACCCTTCTCACCGGTCCGCCATCGGCAAGAACAAGGTTGAGATCAAACTCACCAACCTCGAGTTTCGCCTGCTGCATCTTCTCATGAGCCGCCCCGGGTACGTGTTTCCCGCCGAGGAAATCATTGAAACCGTATGGGGAGCCGAAGGTGATGTTGCCGTACTCAAGAATGTCGTTTATCGTCTGAGAAAAAAAATGGAAGAGGAAGTTGGCGAGTCGCAGCTCATCAAAACCTGGCCCGGCGGTTATAGTTTTTTGGATGACTAACCCGCATCATACCGACCCGCAACCTGATTTACAACCGAAATTTTTTCGCCCCGCAAGCGACTCGTCCGAGCCGATGCGGGGCGATTGTGTTAATGATCCATCGCGCAGCGGAAGCCGACCTTGTTGGAACTTTTCCCAAAATAGGTCTCTTCATCGGGCTGTGCCTTCAGGTTTGGACCTTCCATTGCGTTGCGATTTGCAAGCCGTAAAAAATTACCGTCATCCTGAAACGAGCCGCCGCGGATGACCCGCATGGAATTGAAAACCTCATCCTCTGCCGGACCGGCTGGATTTTCAGCAGGCGACCTTCTGTAATAGTCCGGGCGGTAGCGGTCTGCCACCCACTCCCAAACATTTCCCCCCATATCCAAAATGCCGAACGGACTTGCGCCCTCGGCATACGACCCGACACGTGACGTATCGCTTACGAAGTTCTGCGAATTGGAGTTGTACTCATTGGGCGGTTCATCGCCCCACGGATAGTTGCGCTTGTCGTCGCCGCGCGCGGCGCGTTCCCATTCCGCTTCGGTGGGCAGGCGCCGACCCGCCCATTGGCAGTAGGCATTGGCGTCAGACCAGGTCACGTACACGACGGGGTAATCTTGAAAGTCCGGGTTGCCAAAATATTCTTTGCGGTTATCCGAGCGGAGTTGCATGGGTGGGCGGCAGTCGCCAGATTGCACACACAGGTTGTACATGCCATTGGTCACTTCCACCTGGTCCATCCAAAACGTACGCATCAATACCTCACGGACTGGAAGTTCATCGTTCTCACGATACACGTCCATGCCGCCCATGAAGAAGGTACCCTCCGGGATGAGGATTTGAGTCATGCCATCGGCGGGGGAGATCTTTATCGTTTCCGGCGTGGATGGGACGATTGCCGTTGATGAACTTGATGTTGGTGTTGGCATGTCTTCGACCACGATTGTCGGACCGGGGGTGAAAGCCGGAACTTCTTCAGGCGAAGGCTGACAGGCGGTAAGCAGAAAGATAACAGCGAGGATGAATGTTCGAATGTTCATTGACGTTTTTATGTTTCACACTTCGCGTGTTACTGCACCAGATCGATCGCCTTTTGCGCCTGGTCTTCGAAAAAGTTTGGATTGATGGCATCCGCTTTTTGCCAGGCTTTGAGCGCTCCGGAGTAATCTCCCTGGCGATAGAGACCGTAGCCGTACCACAACCAGGCTTCTTCGGACATTTCCGTTACACCGCGGGCGTAATTTGTGAGGGCGAGCAGATCATCGTTCCTGCCGGAGTGGAAGTAGGCAAGGAAGGGACCGAACTGGTAGCGGAACATCCGCAGTGGAAGACCGATCTCGCGTGCCTTGTCGTAGGCGAGCGCGGATTCGTCGTATCGGCTGAAGTACGCGAGGTTGCTGCCGTGGTTGAACCAGTCGAAGGCGTCGGCGGAGGGAGAGGCGATGGCGGCTTCGGTGGCTGCCAGCCCATTAAGGCGATTCTGGTTCGGGTCCCAGTTTGAAGCGAGCAGGTTTTTCATCTCTTCCTCGAACTGCGGGAAGTAGATCACCATGTAGAGGTTGTTGAAGGGCTTCCATTCTTCTTCCAATTGAGCGTAAGAGATGGTCAGGTCGGGACCGTGATAGGAATCTTGAATTGTGAATTCCTGTTTGGTGTCGTCATAAGCCGTGAGCAGGAGATAATGCGCCGCCCAGAGGTCGTCGTTGGGACCAAGCGCGTCGGCAGGATTCAACGAGGTGACGGTTTCGACGATGACGGGGTAATTTGCCGCGAGCAGTCGTTTGAGCAGTTCGATGTTTCCGCCAACGCGATATTCGAGGTTGAGCCAGCCTGCCTGTGTGCGGACGTAATAACGCATCTCTTCGGGGTTGACGTTGCGGTCGCCGGTGACAGGTTTGATGAGGTCGGAGATGTCGGTTTGGTCGCCTTCCCAGCCGTACATGTGAAGTGCCATCGAAAGCGTGGCGGGACCGCAGTTATTGGGCGTTTGCTTTTCGTAGGGCGGCGATGACATGGCAACCTGCGGCGGGAGTGGAGGCAGGGTGACGGTGGGGGTGACCGATGGGAGGGTTTGAGCCACTGCCGTGTGGGTTGGTTGCGGCGTGGGGGTGATACTTTGCGGGGTGACTGGCAGCGCCGTTGGCACGGGACCAACGGGGTCGATGATGTTTTTTACGTAAATTTGAAACACATCGATGCGCCAATCAAGGCGTGATTTGACTGCCGGGATTTGGTACACCAGGATCGCCAGCAGCGTGGCGCCTGCCAGCCCGATGAGGATGATTCTAATTCTTGGTGACATGCGAATAGTCTACCATGCGAGAATGAAAGCCGATTAAGGTAAGGAATGACAATGGAATTGAATCAATACTATGCGATTTCGCCTTGACTTGCCCATTTGGGGCAATTATGATGAAGATGACTATGGAGAACCTCACTGTGACGACTCTCGATCCTGAAGCGCTGCGGTCTGCCATGCGTGCCTGGTCTGCTGGTGTGACGGTTGTGACCGCAGTTCACGAAAACCAACGCCACGGTATGACCGTTAATTCATTCACATCCATTTCGCTGGAACCGGCGCTGATCACCATTTCTTTGCGGCAGGGCTCGCGCACGTATGATCTGGTCTCAAAGTCGCGTGCCTTCGGGCTGACCATCCTCTCCAGCGATCAGCTGCGCATCTCCGATCTGTTCGCCGGGCGCGAACCTGAAGCCTCGGATCGGTTTGCTGGTCTGCAAACGGAGACACTGGTTACCGGTGCGCCGTTGCTTGCAGGCGGGCTGGCGTGGATGGATTGTCGCGTCATCGAGACCTTCGATGCGGGCATGAATATGCTCTTTATTGCAGAGGTGGTCGCGGCGCGCAGCCTGAATGCCGGTGAGCCGCTGGTCTATCACGATCGCGAATATTGGAATCTGTCTCATTTCAAATAGGTCACGCATGTGACCTATTTTGTTCGGAGGGCAACATGTCGGATCCCTTAACGGATGGGGAAAAACAAACGCTCATTCGCATTGCGCGCGAGTCGCTGGAGGCTGCCGTACGAGTCAAACCGCTTCCGCCGATGGTCTCCTATTTCCTTACGCCAACTCTGACGGAGAATGGAGCGTCCTTTGTCACACTCACGGTGCAAGGTGAATTGCGCGGCTGCATTGGCGCGCTGGAAGCCTATCAGCCACTGGCGGAAGATGTGCGTGAACATGCCATTGCTGCCGCCTTGGAGGATCCGCGCTTCCCACCGATGCGTGAAGAAGAGTTGGACGGCATCCATATCGAAGTTTCGCGTCTAACCGCGCCGAAGGCGTTGGACTATTCTTCCAGCGAAGACCTGTTGCAAAAACTCCGCCCGCATGTGGATGGCGTTGTTTTGCGTCACGGTTCGAAGCGCGCCACCTTCCTGCCGCAGGTATGGGAAAAGATTCCCGACCCCGCAGAATTCCTCAGCCAGCTGTGTTACAAAATGAACGTCAAGCCGGATACCTGGCGTGATGCAAAACTGCTGGTTTTTACTTATCAGGTTGAGGAATTTCACGAATTGGACACCTGACCGAACATGGAGTAGTTTTCGTCTTGCCCGCCTTCTCCCCGAAGATTACCTTAATTGTGAGACAGGCGGTAAAATCAGGCAATGACCACCGGCGAACTCAAAGAGCAGAACAACGACACCATCTTTCAAGATGCAGTGGAAGCCTTGCGCCGCGGCGATAAACCGCGCGCCAAAGAACTGCTCACGCTCCTGCTCAAAACCGACCAGAACAATGCAACCTATTGGATCTGGTTAAGCGCCGCCATGGATTCGCAAAAGGAACGGGTCTATTGTCTGCAAACCGCGCTCAAACTGGACCCTGAAAATGCCACTGCCAAACGGGGTTTGATCTTGCTCGGAGCGCTGACGCCCGACGCCAGCGTCCAGCCATTTCCTGTTAACCGTCCGCGTG
The DNA here is from genome assembly GCA_002343775.1 of Anaerolineales bacterium UBA2395. GTDB lineage: Bacteria > Chloroflexota > Anaerolineae > Anaerolineales > Villigracilaceae > Villigracilis. The sequence continues at coordinate 66,518 of DDSH01000028.1, read as the reverse complement.
CGTGGGAAGCGAACCTTCTACTCGCGAATGAAAAGCCGAAAGAGAAAGGGCTGCGGGCATTCACCCGCAATCCTGCCGCCCGCCTTGCCGGGTTGGTGGTCATTGGTATCGGGTTGTGTGCCGCCGTCATTTTTGGATTTGTCCTGCCGCGCCAAAGCAACATCCGCCCAACCGAGACGAACACCCCCGGACCTTCCCCAACCTTCACCGCCACGCCCACGCTTTTCGGAGCGACGGCGCGTCCCACCCAAGCCTTCAGCGGACCAACCCCGCTCGATGCATATCTTCCCGCTCCCTACACCCCGACCCCCTTATACGTCAACACGCCGCGTGCGCTCGATGCTGTCGATCAGTTCCGCATTGCGCAGGCTGCCTATGAAGATGGTGATTGGGATACCTTCCTGCTCAACATGGAGTTGATCCGTCAGTTTGAACCGGAAGCGGCGGACGTCATGTACTACATCGGCGAAGCGTATCGCTTCAAAGGCGAGACAACCAACGCCCTCAATGCCTACAACGACGCCCTGAAGCTCGACCCGAACTTTGGTCCACCATATCTCGGTTTGGCGCGCGTGCGCCTGCTTGTCAATCCCCGCTTCAACGCGGAATTTCTCTTCGAAGAAGCCATTGACCGCGACCCATTCTTTGGGGAAGTCTATCTTGAACGCGCGCGCTTCTATGTCAACCGCGGCGACTACGAAGATGCGCTTGCCGATCTGGAGACCGCCGAAGAACTTTTGCCCGGCTCACCCGAAGTCTACCTGACCTACGCCCGCGTCTATCTCGCGCAGGAAGATACCGACATGGCGCTCGAATATGCCGAGAAATCCTACGCTGTAGACATCACCAACCTGCCCACCTACGAACTGCTCGCCGACCTGTACCTTGAAAAAGGCGATTACCAGCGCGCATTGGAATCCCTGCGGGTGTACACTGCCTTTGAAACCGAAGACGCCTCCGGCTTCGGCAAACTCGGGCAGACCTATTTTTATCTTGGTGAATACGAATTTACCGTCGACGCCATCGACCGCATGACCGACCTCAGCCGCAACGGCTTCCGACAATACTATGTGTACCGCGGCTTGGCTCACCTTGAGTTGGGCAATGTCGATGAAGCCGTCAGCGACCTTGAAGATGCCGTCGACGAAGATGACCGCTCCTTTATGGCGCGTCTTGGGCTTGCCCGCGCCTATTACCTGGATGAAAAATTTGGAACCGCCTTCCTGCAAATTGACATCGCCAAAGCACTGACAGAAACCGAAGAAGAACAGGCGCTCACATTGTATTGGCGCGCCCGAATTCAGGAAATGCGCGAAGAAAGAAGCGACGAGATCGAATCCTGGCAGGCACTGCTCGAACTGGATGAAGATGCGATGACAGCGGAAATGCGCGAAGAAGCGGAAGCGCGACTCAGGGAACTGGTCCCCGCAACACGGACTCCCACGCGCGGCGCTTCGACTTCGACGCCGAGAGTTGGGACGACCACCCCCACAGCGGGCACCTCGCCGACGCCTTCCCGCACCCCCACGCGGACACCGACAACCACCCCCACTCCGTGAACAAAAAGAGCATGGACAAACGTCCATGCTCTTTTCATATCATTGCTTTGCCCGCCACATGAGCTCCCCTGCAATGAATGGCATCGACTACTTCTTTCGGCATTCCTCACACGGACATAACGCTCGTAGATAATGCCAGTTGTAGATCCCATAATCGTGACCATCCTCCCAAACGATGGTCAGCGCGTACGAGCCAACCGCTACCACATTGGCAATGCGGGTGGATGCATTGTCTGCCATTTCCTTCGTAAACACTTCTTCATCCGGCTCGGACTTCATATTCTCATGTCCACCGCGGCATGAGGCACACGGACAGGCAGCGCGCAGCAATCCAAACGGATAGACGCTCTTATGTCCGCTATCCCAGAGGACGGTGAATTCACGTTTGCTTTTATTGGCAGTGACATTGGTCGGTTTTTCGGTCATTTCAATTCCTTTTTGGGGTAGGGGCGATCCTACGAATTTTATGGTGCGGGCACAACCGCCAGAAAATCAGCAGCCGCCCAACCGGCGCGGGTATCATCGTACGGGGCGACGAGATACCACCAGGTGTAGCCATCCGTCTCTTGTGGACCGTCTTTGACGACGAAGACTTCGGCTTCTTCGCCGCGAAAGACGGTTTCGGTGTTCAGCCCCGGCGCAGAGCGGATGCGCAAGCCATCTCCACCGGTGCCGGTGATCTGCACATAGCCATCAAGGTTAATGACGTCCGGGTCGAATGTGGGGGAGGCGAGCGGGTCGGGTGTGGGAGTCACTGATGCAACAGGGGTGTGGCTTGGGGCGGGGATCATGGTCAGGTCGGCAGGCGCAAACCCAACGTCGGGAGAGAAGCGGGGGGATGTCCAGCCGATGAGAATCAACGTGACGAGGATCAGGATCCCAGCCAGCGCCAGTGACCCGATGATCACAAAACGGTTGAGATAGGGGCGTAAGTCCATGTTATTTTTGCGGATGTTTCAACAAGTATAAAGCGTTTTTGGGCATGAGCACCTTCAACGAACGCTGCAAGGTTTTGATCTCTGCCTTGCTGCCGCCGAGGGCGGGGTCGCCATCCACTTGAATGGAAAAGTTCGCATCCGATTCGATGATGACCTGGTGGAATGGGATGCAGCGCGCGTGTTCGGAAGCGAGATGCTTTCCAGAGATCAATTCGTAAAAATGACGGAAGGCGTCGGCGACGCTATCGCCGCTCAGCAGCCATAGGTCCATCTCGCCGTCGTCGAGCAGCGCATTTGGCGAGATAACCGACATGCCGCCTGCATAATGGCGGATGTTGGTGGCAACAGCGACGAGGTAATGCCCCTCCACCAGTTTGCCCTCGGCATAGACGCGCAGATCGAGACCATGCCAGAAGGTTGCCTCCCATACGGTGGTGACAAAAAAATGCGGAACCGAAACATGCTTGAACAATCGCGGACGCGGCTCGATCTTGTTGATGGTTTGCGCATCCAAGCCGACGCCTGCCCACAGCAAAAACGGACGGTCGTTGCACACGCCCACATCCACGCTTTGCGGCGTGACGTCGGCGAGCAATTTGGCGTTGTCGCGCAAATTCCACCACTGAAACCAACTGAAGGGTTTTTGTCCCTGCTCGAGCGCCCAGACGTTCGTGGTGCCTGCGGGCAGGACGCCCAAAGCCGTGTTGGAGTGGAGCAAGCCGCTGGCGACTTGTCCCACGGTGCCGTCGCCGCCGATGGCAAAGACCGCATCGTATTTCTCCTGCGCGGCTTGATGCGCCGTCTGTGTGGCGTGGGTGCCGCTGAGAGTTTCGGCAATATCCACGCTCCAGCCTGCGTCTTTGAGCGGTTTGATGATTCCCCGCACAAACCGCCGGACGGGAAACCGCCCCGCGGCGGGGTTGTAAAGTAAGAGTCCCTTGCGCATGTGGGAGGATTATAAAGCGTAACTCGCAACTTGTACTTCGTAGCCCGGAAGAAATATGCTGGCATATCTCTATGTACGGAGATTGGCTGTGCTCCTGTTCACGCATCACACATCCCCCTGATGTTATAATCCCAACACAATGACCGAAGGCGCATTACTCAACGACCGATACCAACTACAAGAGACGCTTGGCACAGGCGGCATGGCGAACGTCTACCTTGCGCGCGATGTCGTGCTCGACCGTCCCGTCGCCATCAAAGTCCTGCGCAAGGAATATTCCGCGAACGATAACTTTCAGAAACAGTTCCTGCTCGAGGCGCGGGCGGCAGCGAATCTTTCGCATCCCAACATCGTCACCGTGCATGATTTTGGCATCGCCGACAATCTGGTCTACATCGTCATGGAGCAGATCCCCGGCAAGGACCTGAAACAACTCGTCCGCGAGCGCGGTCGATTCACCATCGAACAAGGCATCCCGCTCATGATCCAGGCATGCGCGGGCGTGGGCTATGCCCATCGCGCCGGGTTGGTGCACTGCGATATAAAACCGCACAACATGCTCGTGTCAAAGGATATGCGCCTCAAAGTCACCGACTTTGGCATTGCCCGCGCGCTTGCTACCATCAAACCCGGCGAACGTAACGACATCGTCTGGGGCTCACCGCTCTACTTCGCCCCCGAACAGGCGCTGGGGGAAGCCCCCACACCCGCATCCGACGTTTACTCACTGGGAGTGGTGATGTACGAACTCCTCACCGGCACGCCACCCTTCACTGCCTCCACCGCCGACGAGCTTGCCCGTTTGCACATTTCCGCGCGCCCTCTGCCCGTCAGCGAATACGTGCCCGATATCCCCTCCCTGCTCGAAGAAATCATCATGAAGGTGCTTTCCAAAGAACCGTCTGCCCGCTACCGCACCGCCGACCAGCTCGGGCGCGTTCTGCAAAAATTTGGCACCGTGCCAGATTTCAAAACCGAGCCCGAGCCGGTGCCTTCCCCGGCGGTCATCACCGTCCGCCCCGAGATCGCAGAACGACTCTCACCTCCGAGTCAGCCGCGACCCGTTCAGCAGGAACCTGCTCCCGCACCGTATTATCAGCCTCAGACTCTACCGGAGCCTGCTCCTGTTTACCAAGCCGAAGCCCCCGCCGAAGAGATCGACTGGGTTTCTGTCGGGCTGGGTTTGCTGGCGGTCATTTCGGTTGGCGGGCTGATTCCCTTCTGGCTGATGGTATATCTCTCGTTTTTCCCCCCCGGAAGATAACTTCTGACCTGACAGGTTTGAATGCTTGTCAGGTCTTTTCTACTATGACAGATTTTATCCTCGCCCCCTCCATTATTGCTTCAGATTTTGCCCATATTGCGGAAGAGGTCGCCGCCATTGAATCCGCTGGAGCGGACTGGATCCATGTGGATGTGATGGATGGACATTTTGTGCCGACCATTACTGTCGGTCCATTGTTCGTGGAAGCGCTCAAGCGTGTCACCAAACTTCCGCTCGATGTACATCTGATGATCTCTGAACCGGAAAAGCATGTGGACGCCTTTGCCAACGCCGGAGCCAGCAACATCACTGTCCATGTGGAAACCTGTCCAGATTTGCCAGCAATGATAAAACGTATTCATGCCTTGGGCTGCACCGCTGGTGTGACCTTGAACCCAGCCACCCCGGCTTCGGCATTGGATGCTGTGCTGCCGACGGTGGAACTGGTATTGGTGATGAGCGTCAACCCTGGGTATTCCGGTCAAAAGTTCATGCCGGATATGGTGGCAAAAGTGGAAGAGATTCGCGCCAAGTTGAATGCGCTCCGCTCCACCGCCCACCTTGAAGTGGATGGCGGCATGAATGCTGAGACCATTCCGCTGATGAAGGAGGCGGGTGCGAATGCGTTTGTCACAGGCAATGCAGCCTTCAAACATCCCCAAGGCAGCGCTGCAGGGGTGAAGGCGCTGAAAGGTATTCTAATGGCGTAGGGGCGGGATTCTCCACAAGGGATTTAAACAAAAATCACGGCGCACATGCGCCGCGATTCTTGGTGCGAGGAAAAAAACAACCTACGCCGCAGATTTGCCGAGCGTCTTGATGCACTTGGCGCACAGCGTCTTCTTCACCAGTCGACCCTTCTCCATCACCGAAACCTTCTGGAGGTTGGGTTTGAACGTGCGGTTGGTGGCACGCTGGGAGAAAGAGCGGTTGTGACCGAATGTGGTTGTCTTGCCGCAGTGATTGCACTTCGCCATGTCTGAGTTCCTTCCTTTCCTTGCAAATAATACCAATTGCCCTTTTTCAAAGGCAGGGCATTTTACCATATATCGCAACCAACTTCAAGATAAGATGTTAAAATAGCCATACCGAACGTAAACCTACTCCCGGAGGCTGGCGGTTGAAGCGCCGGGGTCTTTGTGAAAGGAAAACCATGGGTGACGAAATGACTTCCCTGGGCGGGATCCATATCTCGCCAAATGCTGTGGCGACGATTGCATATCAAGCCACTTTACAATCCTACGGCGTGGTGGGGCTGGCGCCAAAGAACCTGGCAGACGGTATCGTCTCGACCATCACCCGCGAACCTTCGCGGGGTATCTCCGTCCATTACAAGGACGATGAGATCCATATCGATGTCCACATCATTGTGGAATACGGCACGCGCATCAACTCGGTGGCGGAGAGCGTGGCAAACACAGTGCGTTTCCATGTGGAAAAAGCGCTGGGGCTGCGCGTTCAATCGGTCAATGTGCATGTGGCGGGATTGCGCATCAGCAACACGGACTAGGAGACATTGACTTATGGCAATTGATACTGCACGCGTCGAGAAGATCCGCAGGCGCCCTGTTGATGGATTGGCTTTCAAGAGGCTCATGGAAGCCGGTTTGACCTGGCTCCGCACCAACCAGCAGATCGTGAACTCGTTGAACGTGTTCCCGGTTCCGGATGGCGACACTGGCACGAACATGACCCTCACCCTGCAGGCAGCGTGGAACGAGATCAAGGATAAGGGCACGCATCATTTGGGAGAGATGGCGGCGGCGTTTTCCAAAGGCGCATTGATGGGCGCGCGGGGCAACTCTGGTGTGATCTCCAGCCAGATCCTGCGCGGGTTCTCGCGCGGTGTGCATGATAGGGAAACGCTCGACTTGGAATCGTTCGTCAGGGCGTTGGGCGAGGCGCGCGATACGGCGTATAAGGGTGTGGTCAAGCCGGTGGAGGGGACGATCTTAACCGTCATTAAAGAAACTGCAAATGCGGCAGAGGCAGGTGTCGGGTCTGTTAAAGATGCGATTGAATTGCTAGAGCTGGTCGTTAGGGCGGCGGATGAATCGGTCAAACGGACTCCTGAACTTCTTCCCATCCTCAAGCAAGCCGGTGTGGTGGATTCGGGCGGCAAGGGGCTGTTCTTCTTTTTGGAAGGGATGCTTCGACACGTCTATGGCGAGTCGCTCGAAACGCCGACGGTGAGTGTGCAGCCGATTTCTGCGATGGATTTGCAGGGTGCGCTGGAGGAAGTGGAAGAGGGGCAGGATTACGAAGTGGTGGTGGATTTTGTGCCGAGCGGTGAGTTGGACTTGCACGGCTTTTATGGAAAATTGGAAGAGATGGGTACGTCCATTCAGGTGGGGGAGGGTGACGGGATGTACCGTATGCACATCCATGTGCCGACGGAAAAACGCTATGAGCCGATCGATTACATCATGGGCATTGGCACGGTGACGAAAGTTGCCATCGAAAACCTGATGGCGCAGATGGATGACATTCAAAAGAGCAAGGCGTCGCAGGTCTCGTTTGCGGATGTGGAGCCTGGGAATATCGCTGTGGTGGTGGTCTCGCCGGGCGCAGGCATCAGCCGCATCTTTGCGAGCCTCGGGGTTGCTGCGGTGGTGGCAGGCGGGCAGACCATGAACCCGTCCACACAGGATATTTTAGGCTCGTTCGAGAACCTTCCGACGGACAAGGTTATTATTTTGCCGAACAATAAGAATATTGTGATGGCAGCCAACCAAGCCAAGGAAGTCACCGTCAAGAGCGTGCAAGTGGTGCCGACTCGTACTGTGCCGCAGGGGCTTGCCGCAATGCTGTCTTTTGACCCTGATGGTGATGTGGAAGCCGTGGCAGCCAAGATGAACCGGGCGATGAACAACGTTAAGACCGGTGAGATTACAGTTGCCACGCGCTCAGTGGAAATTGACGGGGTGATTGTTCGTGATGGGCAGGTGATTGCGCTGCTCGACGGAAAACTGGTTGCTTCGGCGGATACCGTGGAACATGGCTTGTTCGAATTGCTTGAAAAAGCCGAAGCGGGTGAACATGAGATCGTGACGCTGTTCTTTGGTGAAGACATGACCCATGCGGAAGCCAATCGCATTGCAGATGCTGTGCGCAAGAAATACTCCAATCTCGAAGTCGAGGTGCAGGAGGGCGGGCAGCCGCATTACCAGTTTATTTTGTCGATTGAGTAATCGGAAAGAAAAGATCCTGAAGTAGAACTTCAGGAATCCATTTTAATCAAAGTGACAGTCACCTCGCAGGTGACTGTCACTTTTAATTTCAAGCCTACTTTGTTTCGGATCTCATTTTGAACAGTCGGTACACGGCTTTGACCAATTCGACGCTTTGGATGATGATGACGATTGCCATGATGATGGGGAACATGTAGGTGGCAATGGTCACGAAGACCTCAGCCTGTTCGGGGGGGAACGGTCCATTGGCGAGGGACTCGGCACTGAAGGCAATGATGCCTGGTGTCCGAACGATCAACACGGTCAGGGTGAGGCTGGCGGCTTCGATGACCACCTTGCCGAGGCGGGTCAGGCGGCTCCAGATCGCATTCCGCAGCAGATAGATGTCGAGCAGGATCTCTGACACAAGCACAACATTGATCCACGGCACGAACTGGAAGAACATTTCGGTGAACATGGGGATGAAGACCTGCTCGTTCTCAGTGAAGAAGAACATACCCAGCCATTGCGGATACACATTCAAGATCGCCAGTGCCACGAAGGTGAACACGATCTCAAAGATTAGTTCAGTGCGGCTGACAGAGTCAGGGTCCGGCTCCTTGGCGAGCGAGGCGGGATCCCAATCCTTTTCATCGTTGAAACCGCCGATCTCTTTTTCTGGAAGAACCCGCTCAAGGATGACGAAGACCAGGGTCACATTCCCGAAGGCGGCGATGGCGGCGGAGAGTGCGCTGCCCAAGCCCTGCCCAATGATCTTCACAAAATCTGCACCCATGAAAGGCGTGTCGGTCACGGCTTGGACGCCCGCCAACACCAGCATGACACTGACCACCACCGTGAGGACGATCTTCAACACGAACAAATAGAGCGGGAACATTTTGGGACCGATGAGATATGGATGAGGATTGTAGGTTGCCGCCACTTTTTGCGGCGAGCCATATTCCTTCAATACCTCGATCTCCAGCGCTTCATCGCGCTTGCGCCCGCTGCTTTGGGCGCGGTCTTCCAACATATCTTCGAGCGTGGATTTTAATTCCTTCTCAATATCTTCACGCCCATTCAATAGCGGCAAATTCTTGCCAACTTCAGCAACATAACGGTCAATTAGGTTCATGATTCTTTCCTTTCCTTATGACAGCATCTTGTCCATTACAGAGACAATGCCAGCCCATTCCTTTTTCATTTTCGGCAGGAGTTTCTTGCCTTCTGCGCTGATGACATAATATCGGCGCGGGCGAGCCTCCTCCAACTTCCAAACCGACTCCAGCAGACCTTGCGTTTCCAAACGGCGGAGGAGCGGGTACAACGTGCCCTGATCCACATCCAAGCCGAGGTCGGCGAGTTTCTTCAGCAGCGAGTAACCATATTCCGGCAAGCCCAACTGACTGAGCGCCGCCAGCACGATCACCCCGCGCCGTAACTCGAGAACGACATTTTCGAGAGATTCTGTGTTTGCCATATCTCATCCTTTATTGCATTATACTGTGTATTATACAGTATGTCAAGGGGAAAGTATAAGGTGATATTAATGTCATTTCGGGGGCGGAAGAATGCCGCCCAAAGCAATCTCAATTCCATAAGGTTGCTCACCGCACTGGCGCGCGGCGCAAGTGTCGCTGCAAATATCAAGAGCGCGGCTCGCAATGACAAAGGTATTTATGCTACACTTTGCCCCATGAAACTTGGAATCGTCACCGACTCAACCGCCGACCTGCCCGCCTATCTCGTTGAACAGCACGAAATTCAAGTTGTGCCCACTCTCTTGATCTTGGATGGAAAAGAATACAAGGATGGGATCGGCATCTCGCGCGAAGAGTTCTACACACGCCTGCCTTCGCTTCAAACCCCGGCAACGACGGCAGCCCCGTCCATTGGAGATTTTCTTGCGCCCTATCAGTCACTGCTGGATTCCGGCTGCGACCATATCCTGTCCATTCACGTATCGGGCAAACTCTCCGGCGTGGTCAATGTGGCTCGCCGCGCCGCGCAGGAATTCCCCGGCAAAGTCACCTGCGTAGACAGTGGCTCTCTCTCAATGGGCATTGGCTTTCAGGTGCTTGCCGCTGCCGAAGCCGCAGACCTTGGTGTAAAAGCAGCCTTGGAAACCGTTGAGTTGACACAACAGACCTCGAAGGTTTTCGCCGCCCTGGATACGATGGAATATCTCAAACGCAGCGGGCGAATCCCCGGCGTGGTTGCCAACATTGGCGGGATGCTTTCCATCAAGCCGGTGGTTGAACTGCGCGATGGTGAAGTCAAACCGATGGCGATCAATCGCACCACCAGCCAGGCAGATGAATTTATTTATAGTAGATTGGTCGAGGTGGGGGAGATGAGCCGCCTTGCGATCTTGCACACCAACGCCGAAGCGCGTGCACGTCATTTGCTGGAACGTATGATGCAGGAGAAAACACGCATGTCTGTGCCCAGAGATGTCTTGTTCGTCAATGTGACCGCCGTGATCGGCACGCATTTGGGTCCGAACTGCATTGGTTTTGCGGCGGTGAGAAAGCCATAATTCGACCAGCGTCCGTGGCTGGCATTCAGCTGAAGATCTCATTTCAGGATTATTCGCCATCCGGGGGATTTGGTTGCGCCCATGATAAAATGGGCTATTATGCAACCGTCTTTGGAAAAACTACGAAAATTCTTTCGACTCGAACACGAAAACAAGTACCAGAATACCGCCATCATCGGCGGACTCGCCAGGATGCTCGATTACTGGGAAGGGGAAGCCCGTGCCGAAGGCGTCACTGAGGAAGTGATCCAAGCCGTGGTGGCGCGTCTGCGTTCGTATGAGAAACTCAGCCCCGATGGGCGCGCAGAATCGCTCAAGGGATTGTGGAAACGCATCGGAGAAACCTACCCCGAAGCGGGTCAAAAGCCCAAAGCGCAGACTCAGCCTCAGAAACAGGACCAGCCCTCCCGTCCGCAGCGAAGCGATGAGAATGGGCAGGGGAAGGCAGAAGCATCTGAGTCCGCTCCACCGCAGAGTCAAAATCCGCAGCGTCAACATTCCCAACAACAGCTAAAACAGCGTCAGGCTCCGCAGCGCTTCGAATCGGCGACCAGCGCCAAGCACAGTCAAACGCCTGCCGCCCTTGGCGCGGAGTTGACCGTGTTGCAGGGTGTGGGACCAAAGAATGCCGAGTCGCTGGCGAAGCTGGGTATGCAAACGCTTGGCGATATGCTGTACAACTTCCCGCGTCGTTACGAAGATTACACGCTGCTTAAACCGATCCAGTCGTTGATGTATAACGATGTAGTGACAGTGTTAGGCACGATCCAAAGCATTCACAACCGACCGATTCGTGGCGGCAAACAGAACATCATCGAAGTCATCATCAGTGATGGCACGGGTTCACTGCGGATTTCATTCTTCAATCAGCCGTGGTTGATGAACCGCTTCAAGCAAGGTGAGGCGATCTCCGTCTCCGGCAAGATCGATCAATACCTGGGGCGGATCGTGATGAACAGTCCCGATTGGGAAAGTGTGGAGATGGAAAACCTGCACACCAATCGTATCGTGCCGATCTATGCGCTGACCGAACGTATCACGCAGAAATGGCTGCGTAACCAGATGAAGCAGGTTGTCACGTATTGGGCGCCTGCCGTGGTGGATGCCCTGCCCGACACCATCAAGCGCGAGGCGCGACTGGTTTCGTTGGGCGAAGCGCTGACGCAAGTTCATTTCCCTGATTCGCAGGATCGCCTCAAACTGGCGCGAGAGCGTCTCGCCTTCGATGAGATCTTTTACCTGCAAATGGGAGTGCTGCGCCAGAAGCGTGATTGGCAGTCGGTGGAAGGTCGCCGCTTCACTGTCGCAGACGAGTGGCTGGGTGCGCGTTTAGAAAGTTTGCCCTTTACCCTGACGCCTGCCCAACAAGAATCGCTGAACGACATCCGCAAGGATCTGGATTCGGGCAAGCCGATGAACCGACTCATTCAAGGTGATGTTGGCTCCGGCAAGACGGTGGTGGCTGCCTTGGGCGTGAGCATGGTCGTCTCGAATGAGGCGCAGGCAGCCGTTATGGCGCCCACGTCCATTTTGGCGGAACAGCACTTCCGGAATTTTAGAAATTTACTCACCGGCGAAAAAGGATTCTTGCAACCAGACGAGGTCCGCTTGCTGGTGGGGAACACGCCTGAGTCGGAGAAAGAAGCGGTCCGTGTCGGCTTGGCAGATGGCTCGATCAAGATCGTCATCGGCACGCACGCGGTCATCGAACCGGATGTGCAGTTCAAGGATTTGCAGTTCGTCGTCATCGATGAGCAGCATCGCTTCGGCGTGGAACAGCGCGCCGAATTGCGCAGCAAAGGCACGAACCCGCATCTGTTGGTCATGACGGCGACGCCCATTCCGCGCTCGCTGGCGTTGACCATGTTCGGTGACCTCGACATCTCGGTGATGGACATGATGCCGGTTGGCAGACAGCCCATTGCGACGTATGTGCTGCGTCCGCAGGAGCGTGAACGTGCCTACACAATGATCCGTGCGCAGGTGCACAACGGCAATCAGGCATTCATCGTCTATCCGCTGATCGATGAGAGTGAGAAGATCAACGTTCGCGCAGCGGTGGATGATTTCGAGACGCTGTCCAATCAGGTCTTCCCTGATCTGAAACTCGGTTTGCTGCACGGGCGTATGCGACCCGCCGAAAAAGACGAGGTTATGCTAAAGTTCCGCGACAAGGAATTTGACATCCTCGTTTCGACCACAGTCATCGAAGTCGGCGTGGACGTGCCCAATTCGACATTGATGTTGATCGAAGGTGCAGATCGCTTTGGCTTGGCACAGCTGCATCAGTTACGCGGACGTGTCGGACGCGGCTCTGTGGCTTCGACCTGTCTGCTGATCCCCACGCACGAAGATGCAACCGAGAACGACCGACTGCAAGCGATGGCGACCACCAACAACGGCTTCGAACTTGCCGACCTCGACCTCAAACTGCGCGGACCGGGTGAATTCCTCGGCACACGTCAGGCAGGTTTTGCCTCGTCCTTGAAGATGGCGAGCATTACCGATGTAAAACTGATCGAAAAAGCCCGCGAACAGGCGAAAGCCCTCTTTGAGCGCGACCCATATTTATCCCAACCTGAGCACGCACTTCTGGCAGAAGCCTTCGAACGCTTCTGGAAGGGGACCGCTAGCGACGTATCGTAAATCGGTAGGGGCGGCGCATACGTCGCCTCTATATAAAATTGGAGAAACATGGTTAGAGCACTATTCCCCGGAACCTTCGACCCCATCCACTACGGTCACATGGACATTGCCAATCGCGCCTCGAAACTTTTCGATGAAGTTGTCATGGCGGTCTATGACAAGCCTTTGAAGAACCTGATGTTTTCCCCTGAAGAGCGCATGGCATTGGTCAACGAAGCTTTTAAGAACAACCCGAAGATCAAGGTCACCGGCTACAGTGGATTGACGATCGAGTTTGCCAAGCAGATCGACGCGCAGGTCATCGTGCGCGGGTTGCGTGTCTTCTCCGATTTTGAATTCGAGTTTCGCATGGCATTGGCGAATCAACGACTTGCCGGAGACCATGTCGAAACCGTGGCGCTTATCACTGCCGAGCAGCACACCTTCCTTTCATCGTCCACTGTGCGAGAGATCGCCATGCTGAACGGCGATGTCTCCAGCATGGTTCCGCTGCATGTTGAACGCGCTCTCAAAGAAAAGGTCGCCCAAATGGGGGAGCAGTCCCTGCCGAATGCGCTGCGCGATTAATGTGCTAGAATTAATAAGATTAACAAAACGCTTTCCTTGTGAGTAGCCAATGGACATTCTACAGTTGATCGACCGTCTCGAAGAACTTTTCAACGATGCGAAGGCAGTGCCCTTCACGCATAATGTCGTCGTGGATGAGGACAAGATGCTGGAGTTGATCGACCAGATGCGCATCGCCATCCCTGAGGAAGTGAAGAAGGCGCAGCAGGTCGTGGCGCAGCGTGACCGGGTCATGGCGCAGGCGCAGGAAGAAGCCAACCGAACCCTCCAGATCGCCCGCGACAAAGCCGACCAGCTGGTTCAAAAGGACATGATCATGCAGGAGGCACAGCGTCGCGCCGAACAGATCCTAGCGCAGGCACGCGCTGAAGCCGAAGGCGTGCGCGTCGATGCGGATAACTACGTCCTCGACACGCTCATGCAATTGCAGGACCAGATCGCCAAGATGAGCAACCAGGTCAGCAATGGCATCCGCATGGTGCAGGAAGACCAGATGCGAAAAGCATCTTCGGGCATCCCCGATAATTTGGAAAAATAGAACAGACATCCCCGTCAGCCAGACGGGGATGATTTTTTGCAGACGAACTACGCGGCATTAAAAGGGGCGCTTCTTTCATGGACCGAAAACCTGTGCGGGTTTCTCACGCCTTTTCTACACTGATGGCATGCCTCAAAATCTATTTGACTATCCGTACATAAAGCCTGCCACAAAAAGCGCCGTTGTCAAAAACAACAAGGCGGGAAATAACTTCATGATCCTATCTTTCGACAGGATGGGCTTGCCTGTTTTTAGGAACGAGAGCAGCAAACCACCCACGCCGATCAATGCCCCGCCGATACCGACCATCGCAAACCCCGGCCTGACCTCTCCCTTTGCCGCGATGATGATCGGCAGCAGGAATATGGTCATACCGGAGATACCATGCACAATCGCGATGACGAACACAGGCAGTTTGTTTTGCATGGTGATCGAGCGGGTCACTGTCACGGCGAGAAAACCTACAATGGCGAAGACCAGATACGAGGTCCGCAATGATGCGAGGTGCTGCCAGACAAGACCCATCGCAAGGCTGAGCGGGATGATGGTCGAGATGATGACCACGATGGGTGCATCCAAAACTTCAAAACCGAGGATGACGAGTAAAAGTCCCGCAACTAATATCACGCCGAATGCGATGGTGTAGGCGATGATGGGGACGTTGTCCATCTGGTCGATGCCGATGGCGATCTGGTAGGCGGCAAGGAAGACCGTGGCAAAGAGCAGAATGCGGTTGAGTGAGGAGATTTTCATTTATGGGATGATCAGCAGCATTGCGAACGTCATGTACATGGATGCGTATTTGAACAAGCTAAAATTCACACGGTCAGATGGGCGGAAGACGGTGGTGACGGCGAGGAAGAACAGACCTGCGCTCAACACAATGATGACCCGCAGTACACCGGCAGTGACGCCGATCCACACGGCGGCGAGTCCCATCGTCAGCGCAGCAATGACACTGGAGAGCGCAATCGCAAAGCGGGTCACAGCTTCACCATAAGTGGACGGGAAGGTGGGTACGCCAGCGTTTTGGTAATCGTCGAAGAATTTGAGGCTGAAGGTCAGTGTGTGCGTGGGAATCCAGAATAATACGGCAGACGCGAGCAAAATCCCGATGAGGTCGATCTGCCCGACTGCCAGCACTCGCCCGGCGAGAATGGGCATGGCGCCGCTGATGCCGCCCCAAACGATGCTCCAACAGGTGCGGCGTTTGAGCCACATGCTGTACACCACCACGTCGAAGAACAGACCGGCGAAAACAACTATGCCATACAGCCAATTGACCATCAGCGCCCAACCGATACCGATGACAGAAACTGCCATCCCGAGGCGGAAGACTTCGTCACGGGTGACCTGCCCCGCTGAGGTCGGGCGTTTGTGTGTGCGCTTCATCTTCGCGTCGATGTCCTGATCCCACCACATGTTGAGGATGGTGGAACCGGCGATGGCGAGGAACAAGCTGGGCAGCATCTGACCGAAGTCAGTCCAGTTGACTTGTGTGTGCGCGCTAAGATAGCCTGCCACACCCGTCAGCAAAAGCAGGCTGGTTTGCAGGGATTTAATGAGTGGCAGATAGAGGCGGATCTTGTTTCCAATGGTTGATTGGCGATTGGCGATTGGCGATTGCGCTTGCATGGGGTCTCCTTGGCGTGGGTTGATACAAGCAGACATTAAAGCTGGTTCATCGTGATGTACCCATCATGGTCACTTTTTTGTAAAGGGAGGGTATTCATTGTGACCAAGGGCATTATATAGCGCGCAAGTATACCTGTGTACGGGATGACCTGTCTACCTGTCAAATGATTTTGCAGGTAAGGTTGGGTGAGTATGGCGAGTCTAGTGCCCAAACAACTTAAAATTGGAAGGGGAAAAGCGGCTGAAATTCGCTGCTTTTCCCTTACATCTTCATGTTGTTTGGGTACTAGTGCGAAAAATCTATTGAAATCATGCAGGCGGGTTAATGCAAAGATAGTTAGCCCCAAAAGCGAAGATGAAAAAGATATTCTTTGTTGTGTATTATTGCACAACCTGACCTGGTTTATCTTAAGAACCCAAAGGGGAGGCTGCGCTGAGATTGGCTTTGAAACTCTAAGGAAACTGCAAGTCACTAAAATTTCCGGATGGTTATAATTGGTACAATCATCGATCAGGCAATTAATTTGAGCCGTACCGTCCTCTCTTCTTTGTTTTTTACTTCAGGTACGAATGCAGATCTATCTTTGCGTGCCTGGCGCGAGCGTCTGCTACGCGGAGTGTTGCGGGGTGCATTTCTGTTATGGCTATTGGCGCTTACCATAGGGGTGAAGGATATGGTCGGCAAATATTGGGGGAATGGCGCAGGGAGTGCCTATCCCTTATCGCTGCTCATGGTGATCCTTTTCGTCTATTTGCTTTCCACTGCACTGCTTGTTTTCATCACTTTTAAAAGGGAACTGACGTATGAACTGCGGGCGGGGCTGCTCCTGTTCGCATTGTTTTTCCTTGGCACGCTTGGCATAGCGCTCTCCTCGTTCAGCGGGGAGGGATGGATCGTGTACTTTGCGTTCATTGTTTTCACTGCGGTTTTCTTCGACCTACGCTACAGTCTGTTTGCCTTCGGGTGTACGTTTCTCGCCCTGCTGGTTTTGGGGTATTTACAGGTTTCGGGAGAGTTTCAAGCCCTCTTTCATGTTGATCCCGCCAGCCTGAGTGCCTGGTTTGCTCGCGGGATCATCTTCCTGACCCTCAGCGGGACGGCGCTTCTATCCATCTCTTATTTGCTGCAAACCTTCGAACATAGTTTGAACGAGACCCGTTCCAAGGCGCTCGAGTTGTCCCGTCTTTATGAAGCGGCAGAGGAAATGGCAGAACGGATTGGTGAACCCAAATCGCTGCTCGAGTCTCTGGCAAGGCATATGGCAGAGGCACTGCAAGCCACGAGCGTAAATATCCTTTCCATCGACGCAGCCCAAGGGACCATGTCGGTGTTGGCGGAATACTGGTCGGAACAAGCCTCGGGTCTGGAGCGGACCTCGGATCTGGGGCGTGTGTATTCTGTGAAAGATTACCTTACGATCATGCGTTCTGTGATCGCAGGCAAGGCAATTACCATCCACAAGGATACGGAGATCTTGACGGAGGCTGAGCGCCGCCAGTTTGACACTTATGGGGTTCAGTCCATGCTCTTCATTCCGATCATGGCTCATGGACAATTGTTCGGAGATGCGGAGATCTGGGAGAGCCGTCATCGCCGCGAGTTTACCGAAGCGGAGGTGCGGATGGTGCAAGCGATGGCGAGTCATGCGGCTGCCATCATCGAAAGTACCCAGCTTTTCATAGAAACAAACCAGCGCAAAAACGAACTCGCCGCGTTGTTGAGCGTATCCAAGGCGGTCTCTTCGACCCTTGAGGTGAAGGATGTGCTTAAGGTGGCAGCCACGTCCCTGGCGCGGATCCTGCAAGCAGATTATTGTACGCTCTCGGAGTATGACCCGCGCACCAATTCCATTCAGACGATTGCCTTGTATCCTCCAGATGGCGAAGTGGATGAAAGCTCTGATAAGGGTGTGTTGTATACCCTGGAAGATTACCCGACCGTGAGTCAGGTGTTTCGGACGAATCAGCCTGTTGTCGTTCGGGCGGACGACCCGATGGCAGACCCGAAGGAGGTCAGCCTGCTTTTGGAGGCGGAAAAGGCGGTCAACTTGATGATCCCACTGGCGGCAGGAGGACATTTGCTGGGCATCGCGGAAGTGTACACCTCCGATGTGAAGCGGGAATTTGATCCTGCAGAAATCGAACTGGCGCGGGCATTGGCAGATCAGATCGCGGTGGCTATTGAAAATGCGCGGTTGTATGCGCAAGTGGAAGAGCGTGAGGCATATTACCGGGCGTTGATCGAAAACTCAGCCGAGGGATTTGCCATATTGGAAGTGGATGGGACCGTCCGCTATTTGGCTCCTTCTGAAGAGCGAATTACAGGGTATTTGCCTGAAGAAGTTGTTGGAAAAAGCGCATTTCAATATATACATCCGGAGGATCTTCCTGCGGTATTGCAGGTGTTCCAGGAAGGAGTAAAAGACCCCGGTACGGTCCGAAGCGTAACCTATCGTTTGTTGCACAAAAAAGACGGATGGCATCACTTCGAGATCATCGGGCGCAACCTCCTGCATGACCCGCGCATTGCCGGGATCGTTGTGATCTATCGCGACATCACGGAACGGAAGATCGCGGAAAAAGCCATGGTGGATTCTGAGGAAAGGTATCGCACCATCTTTCAAACAACCTCCATCCCCATCTGGGAGGATGATTATTCCGAGTTGATGAACGCCATTGAGGGGTTAAAGGAACAGGGCGTGACGGATTTCAGGCGCTATCTGGATGAGCATCCCGATTTTCTGAGGCGCGCGGCGAAGATGATCAAGATCATGGATGCAAACAACGCAGCTGTACAAATGATGGAAGCGTGTGACAAAGCAGAACTCATGGGGGCGCTGGGCGATGTGCTCAAGGAAAACCCGAACGATGCCTTTGCGAAAGATGTGCTTGCACTGGCGGAAGGAGTGACGCATTTAGAGCATGAGACGTTTCTTCATACGCTGAAAGGCAATCGGCGGGATGTCTTGGTCTCCTTAACGCTGCCGCAATGGTCGGGTGGATATTCGCGAGTGCTTGTCAGTACGCTCGATATCACCGAACGAAAACAGGCAGAACGGGCGTTGGAGGAAAGCCGTTCGCGGCTGGAAGGCATCATCAATACGGCTTTGAATGCGATCATCACCATCGATAAAGATCAGCGCATCGTGCTATTCAACCCCTTTGCGGAGAAAACGTTCGGGTGTCCGGCAAACTACGCGCTTGGCAAGCCCATCGATGTTTTTATCCCCGATCGTTTCCGGTCGTATCACCGTGAGAATATAGCCAGGTTTGGAGAGACGAACGTGTCCAGCCGGGTTCACGGACGGCTCGACTCTTTGTATGGCAGGCGCATTACAGGCGAGGAATTCCCCATGGAGGCGTTCATTTCGCAGCATGGGTTTGGCAATGAGAAATTCTACACCGTGATCTTGCAGGATATTACAGAGCGGAAACAGGCGGAGGATACCCTAAAGCGCCGGGCGGATGAACTCCAAACCCTTGTGATCGTGTCCTCTGCTTTGCGGACGGCGATCAGCGTCAGCGAGATCATTCCGCTGGTGGTGCGCCATGCTGTGAACATCGTCGGCGGCGATCTGGGGACGGTCTATCTGCTCGAGGAATCCACGGGCAATCTGATCTCTCCGGGGTGGTACTCTGTCGAGCAGGGCGAAGACATCAAGGTCCGGGGAGAAGCGGTCTTGCGGCACGTATCATACAAAGGCATCACCGGGCATGTCGCGCAGACCGGTCAGATCTACATCACCGAAGACCTGCACAACGACCCGCTGGCGGTCATTCTGCCTTTGGAAGCGGAAACCCTGCGGTCTGCCCGCAGCGGGATCTCCCTGCCCCTGCTTTCGCGCGAGAAGGTCGTGGGGGTTTTGCATATCCGCCTGCAAAAGAAACACATCTTCACCGAGACTGAGACCCGCCTGCTGACCGCCATTGCTGAAATGGCAGGGAGCGCCATTCAGCGCGCCAAATTGTACGAACAGACCCATCAGCAGGCAGATGAACTTGCCCAGGCGTATGACAGCACACTGACAGGTTGGGCGCGCGCGTTGGAACTTCGCGACGAACTCACAGAGGGGCACACCCGCCGCGTGACCGAATTGACGCTCGAACTTGCCGGGCTGTTTAACATCCCCGAAAATGACATGACACAGATCCGCCGCGGCGCGATCTTACATGATATCGGCAAAATGGGAATCCCGGATTCCATCCTTCACAAACCCGGACCTCTCACCGCCCGCGAGCTGCGTATCATGCAAATGCACACGGAATACGCCCATGAAATGCTTTCGTTCATTCCGTTTCTGCGCTCTGCACTCGATATTCCCTATTGTCACCATGAACGCTGGGATGGCACAGGCTACCCGCGCGGGTTGAAAGGGGAGCAGATCCCGTTGGCGGCGCGGATCTTTTCGGTGGTGGATGTTTGGGATGCTTTGACGTCAGACCGCCCGTATCGCTCTGCCTGGTCAAAAGAAAAAGCCCGCGATTACATTCTTGTGAACTCGGGCACTCAATTCGATCCCCGCATTGTGGAAAAATTCATCGCCCTGCTCGAAGACAGGCTATAGTTTCTCGTCTCGCGCACATAGATCGCCCGGTGTTTCGCGGTGCTGGATGATCTTCGCCCGCCCCTCCTCCAGCCAGAGCACCGTGGGTTTGCGCGCCCCGTTATAGTTCGACGCCATGCTGAGGTGATACGCCCCGCTCATTGGAACTGCGATCAGATCCCCTTCGTTGAGATGCGGCATGGGCAGGTCTTCGATGATGACATCACCCGACTCGCAGTATGGTCCTGCGATTGAAACGACCTCGCTTCTTTCCCCGCCGATAGCGGTCACCGCCAGACAGGAATATCTCGCCCCATACATCGCGTGCCGCGGATTATCCGCCATGCCGCCGTCGATCAACACCCAGACCTTATCGCCCCTGCGCTTTATGGCACCCACACGATATATTGCCACACCCGCCCGCGCCGATATGCTTCGACCCGGTTCAAGGTGGAGATACGGCAGATCCAGCCCGCGCTGCTGGCAGCCGCTGAGAACAGATTCGGCGATCCCGCGCACATAACTTTCAATCGAAGGATGCGGCAGCTCATCTTCATGATATGCCACGCCCCAGCCGCCGCCGGGACAAAAATGCCATTCGCTTGAAAACCCGATCTCTTTGGCGAGGTCAAGCGCCAGGTCAATGGCGGGAAGCAGCGGCTCCGGGTCGCGGAAGTTTGACCCCTGGTGAAAATGAATGCCGTTGAGTGGGAGGTTGTTCTCCTTGCAGAATGCCGCTGCTGTACGAATTTCGTCGGCGGTCATGCCGAATTTGCTGGCATGATGCCCTGTCTGGGTGTGGGCATGATGGGTGGATACGGTCACGCCGGGGAGCAGGCGCAGCCAGAGAGTTGGGAGATCGATAACTGGCATGTTGGCAATTCGGCGTAATTCGCTATGATTATCCACGACGAGAATCCCGGCATATTGTGCAGCGGCTTTCAGATCATTGTTCGATTTATTGACCCCATGCACAAGGATTTGTTCGCGCGGCACACCGCCTGCCTTGGCGATGGCGATCTCGCCTTCGCCGGTGCAGTCCACAAGCAAGCCTTGGGTTTGTGACCATTGTGCGATGGCTTTGCACAGGAACGATTTCCCGGCATAGGTGATGGAAAAAGGCATCGGGTAGAAAGATGCGAGCGCGGTCTTGTAGTCTTGGGTTACGGCATCCAGAGTTGCCCGGTCGTACACATATAGCGGCGTCTCATATTCCTCTGCAAGGGTGGCGATGTCGACCCCTGCTATGGTGAGACGGTCTTGAATCACTTTGGTGGTGATGGGAAAGAGATCCAGCCGGTTCATGGGTTCAGGTCTCTTGCCAGTTGGATGCGATTCTTGCCGAGATGTTTTGCCCGCAACGCGGCGTTGTCGGCGGCGATCAAGAGTTGTGCCTGTGTCTCCGCATCTGTGGGGAAGGTGGCGATGCCCATGCTGAGGGTGTAGCCGGGAATCCCCAACCCCTCACGCGGCGGCTCTTCCGTGCCAGCCTGTGCAGCCTCGTGGAGACGCTTTGCGAAGGCAAGCGCCTCCTGCTCGTCTGCATTGGAAAGGATGATCGCAAACTCATCGCCGCCGTAACGCGCGGCGATGTCGTATTTTCGCAGGCATTTTTTGATCGTGTCTCCCATGGCTTTCAGGCGCGCATCTCCGGCGGGATGCCCCCATTTGTCGTTGTATTCCTTGAATGAATCAATATCGAAGATGATGAGCGAGACATGGGAATTGTTCCGCTGGGCACGTTCAACTTCAGCGGTGAGGGTCTGCTCGAAGACGTGCCGGTTTGATAACCCGGTCACGGCGTCGATGGTGGCGAGCCTTTTGATCTGCGCATGCAGGTAGGCATTATCCACTGCCACGGCAATGGGACTCGCAATGATGGTCAGCAGGTCCACATCTCTGTGGCTGAGCCTGCGGCTATTGTTTGCTTCGATGTTCAATATCCCCAGAACTTTATCTTCTTTTAGAAGCGGGACACAGATCTCACTGGTGATGTTATGGTCGGCTTTCAGGAATACATCTTCTCTGGTCGTATCTTCAATGAATTGCACGGTTTTGGTGCGGATGCTCCTTCCGCTGACGCCCTGGCTGATATGGATTCTTGGGATGACCATATCCTTGGGGTAGCCCACTTCTCCGGCGAGGTGCAGGTAATCTTCCTCCAACAGGTACATGCTGACGTGGGTGTATCCGAATGCCTCTTGCAAGCCATGCACTACTTTTTCAGCGATGATGCCCATGTCCAGTGAACTGGATATGGCTTTGGAAATATTCTGAAGGGTGGATAGTACGTTGATGTTCTGCTGGGTTTCGTCGTATAACGCCGCCCGGTGCAGCGAAGCGGAGATCTGGCTGGCAAGCGTTTCGAGGGTTTTGATGTCCACTTTGTCGAAGGTGTTTGGCTCGAGGCTTTCCACGTACAACACGCCATAGAGCGCATCCTGCTTGAGGATGGGGGTGCTGATGGCGGAACCGGATGTGCTTAGCGAAGAATAATAATAAGGATCTTTGGATACGTCATTTGCAATGTAGGTCTTTCGCGTTGTTGCGGTATGACCGATGATCCCTTCGTGGATGGATTGCCGATATCCGGGCTTGTATCCGAAATCCTTGGTGCCGCCGATCACCTTGACCTCAAGAGCCTCTTCCGAAATGAGGACGGAGATCGAAGCGAGGGCATATCCAAAACGCTGGATGATGGCGTCGATTGCCCGTTGGAGGATCTCCTTCTCGTCGAAACTGTCTGCAATATTCCGACCGATCTCTTCCAGCAGGTTCAGTTGCTGTGAGCGCCGCCTCTCAGATTTGAGCAACTCCTGCGCCTCGGTGATGTCGTGCAATACGATCACATGCCCAAGTGGCTCATGGTCGTCTTTTTGAAGTGGTGCCACCCTGGCATCGAGCCATTTGTTTTGTCCATCCTGCGTCCAGCCCATTTTCAAATGTTTCTCAGGAGATTCCCAGATGGTTTTCAGAAGGGTTGCCTGTGGGAACAAGTCGAAGATGACGGTTTTTTGCGGGGGATCATTGATCTGGAGCAGGCTTCTGGCAGATCGGTTCACATCGGTCACTTCGTTTTTGAGATTCAGGACGATAATGCCGTCTTGAAACTGGTCGATCACCAACCGGGCGGTCAGCGGCAGGATGCTCGAGGCGCCGGCGCGGAAGTAGCCAAATGCCATCAATGGCGCAGATAATAAAAACGACAGGGGAGTGGGGTCGATCTCCGGGCTGATCTCTGCGAAGAGAAAAAGCAGGTTGACGATTGCGGAAACTGTCACGCCTGCCAGCATGACGCCGGAACTGAAATGGTCGCTTCCTGTACTGCGAAAAAAGACACTTAAATAAACCAATATCCCCAGTCCAATCATGGTATAGGCAAAACCGGTGATGATCCAAAAGGCAGGTCCTGCCGCAAGATGTAGGGCGGTGTAGCGCCCCGCCTCTTGTTCGCCAGGTACCCAAATGAGGTGGTGATGTTCGTTGGTGAGCGCCAGAAGAAATGCCATGATCCCGGGCAGGGTTAAGATGAACATCCGCCCTTTTTGCAGCCACCATTTGCTATAGTTGATATACCGCAGGGCAAACCCCAGCCATAATGGCGGAGATAGCACCATGCCTAAATAAAGCAATTTCCTTGCTGTCATCTTTAACGGCAGCGAGGGAATGAGGATTTCCAGCATATAGAAGCCAGCCCAAACCACCATGGCGAGCATCAGCAATCCGAACGTCCGTGACCCTGGCTCCCGCCATTGGGCGAACGCCCGAATGGCAAACACCGTGGTCATGACGATAAGAATAAAGAGGCAGACCAGATAAATTGAAAGCCCAACTTCCATGAAGGGTGTGATCGGTTTTATTTATTGAAGAATAGAGTCCACCAAATTTCCCAATTCTGCATCGGAGTTGGAACGGGCACAGGGGTGTTCACAATGGCGGGTTCACTGCCCGGCACTCCCACGGGGATGACCGGTTGATCGCCTTCCTGCATGTAATGACCCTCCGTACGTGCCCATTCCTCCACTGCCTCGGTCGAACCGGCGTATGCGACCTGTGTCTGCAGCGCGACCTGGGTTTGCATCGCCTGGGTTGCCTGCGCA
Organism: Anaerolineales bacterium UBA2395; assembly: GCA_002343775.1. Taxonomy (GTDB): domain Bacteria; phylum Chloroflexota; class Anaerolineae; order Anaerolineales; family Villigracilaceae; genus Villigracilis. Next base: position 42,072 of record DDSH01000028.1, on the reverse strand, counting down.
CGGACCTCTTCACGTTGCTCATTGAGGCGGTTGAGTTCTTCGAGGCGCGAATTGAATTCGATCACAAATAAGATCAAAATAAAAATCCCGGTAAAAGTTGCCACGCGCCTGGCATTAATGGGAAACTTGAACATGGCTTCAATCTTATCGTACTTTTCCGCCTTGGAAAACCCTTTTGTGGTAAAATACCGCGCCGCGGGTAAGAATCTCGCCATACCGGGCGTAGTACCCTTCGCCCATCATCTCATTGCCAGAAAGGGCTTAAACAAAATGAAAGTATTGCTCATCAAGGACGTTTACAAACTCGGTCGCGCCGGGGATATTAAAAAAGTTGCCGATGGCTTCGGACGCAACTTCCTCATCCCGCAGGGCTTGGCGGTCCTCGCCACCGAAGGCGCACTCAAGCAGGTGCAGAAGATCAAGGCACAGGCGGAGATCCGCCGCAACACGCAGAACGAGGAACTCAAAGGTGTCGCCGACCTCATCAAGAATGTCACCCTGATCTTCCCCGCCAAGGCTGGTGAAACCGGCAAACTCTACGGCTCCATCACCACCGGCGATATTGCCACCGCGCTTACTGAAAAGATCCGCTTCGAGATCAAGCGCCAGCAGGTCGATACCCAACCCATCCGCACACTTGGCGAATTCACCGCCCACGTGCGCCTGACGATGGACCTCGTACCCGAACTCAAAGTCATCGTCCACCGTGAAGGCGAAAGCCCCGAATTAGCCGGGCACGCCGAGCCCGAAAAAGCGGGGGAAGCCAAGGTTGCCGAAACCAAGGCTGAAGAACCCGCCGCAGAAACCCCCGCTGAAGCAGCCTAATATAACCCCAAACATCACCGGCTTCCAGTCGGTGATGTTTTCAATTAAGTTCGAAGTAAAATACATCCATGCATGAAACCATCGGTCAGCGCCTGAAACGCGAGCGCGAAGCCCGTTACCTCACATTGGAACAAGCTGCGGCAGACACGCGCATTCGTACTGTCTTCCTTCAAGCCTTGGAAGCGAACGATTACTCGGTCATGCCATCTGCCGCACAGGGGCGTGGTTTTTTGCGCAACTATGCTGAATACCTCGACTTGAACATCGACGAGATGATCGCCGAGATCCAGCGCAATGCGCCGCCTTCCGAAGTAAGCGGACCGTTGCCACAGGTCAACCTTGCCGAGACAGATCTGCCGCCGCTGACCGACACGCCAGATGAAAAACCCGCTTCCTTCCTGACCCGAATCTTCTCCCGCCGACCCAAAGCCGATGCCACGCCGGAAGCGACCCAAGCACCCGTCGAACCGACTGCCAGCGAAGTGGAAGCCACACCGGTGGAAGCCGTGCCTGATGTCGTAGAAGAAACGCCCAAACCGCGCAAGGGACGAAAAAAGAAAACAGTGGTGACAGAAGAAGCCCAACCGTTCATAGAGACCGAGATCCCCCCCCCGGCTGAGAATCCGCTGGAAGAGGTGGAATCGCTCCCGATCCCGGAAGAAGCGCGGGCAGGCTGGATGCAGCGGCTCCAAGCCATCTTTAAACGTCAATCCAAATCGCCAGACTCCGAATCCATCCTTTTTACAGAGGAAGAGGAAACGCACGAAGAAAAGCCGCCGACCCCGGCAACCCCTTTGCTGCCTGCGGACATAATCTTTGCTGAAATTGGGGTGCAACTGCGCCAGCGGCGGGAACTCATCAGCCTGACGTTCGAGGAAGTGGAGCGGCACACCCATTTGCGGACGGTGTTTGTGAAAGCGTTGGAGGAAGGCGCGTTCGATAAATTGCCTTCACCCGTGCAGACGCGCGGTATGTTGGTCAATTATGCGACCTTCCTCGATCTGGATGTGGATGCCATCCTCTTGCGTTTTGCCGATGCGCTTCAGGCGCGGCGGCGCGAGAAATATGCCGAAACCCCGCGTGAAAAGATCCAGACGCAGGTTCGACCATCTATGCCATTTTTGCGGACATTCATCGCCAGTGATCTGATCTTTGGTTTGATGATGATTGTCGTTTTATCGGCGTTGGCGATCTGGGGGGTGGGGAGTGTGATCCGCATTCAGGAGGAGCAGGTGGAACCGACCGCACCTTCAATCGTAGAGGTGCTTGGGGATGCCTCTCTGCCGACGGCTTCGCCGGAAGCGACCTTTGTGGCTGTGGAAGACCCGGGCCTGGCGACCTCGGCGGCGGGTGGGGTGGAAATTCCAGCGGTGGAAGCCACCCAGCCGGATTTCAGCGCAAATGTGACTGTGAGCGTCTTTGCATTGGAGCGAGTCTTTGTAAGGATTTCGGTGGATGGCGAGATCGCTTTTGAAGGGCGTTTGGCTCCGCGCGAGACGCGCGTATTCGAAGCGGAGGAGCAGGTGGTCATCCTGACCGGTGACGGTTCTGCTTTGCGAATCACGTATAATGGGCGCGACCTGGGCTTGATGGGCGGCATTGGAGAAGTGGTGAGCAATGTGTACACCATTGCGGGTGTCGTGACGCCCACTGCCACCATCCCGCCGACGCCGACCAATACGCCGCCGGTTACGCCGACGTTCACGCCTTCTTCCACACCGACGCCCACGGCAACCACGGCATCGAATCAATAATCAACTTATCGTTAGGATAAAACGTGTCTAAACATACTTTCCATTTGGTTTCTCTTGGCTGTGCAAAGAATACAGTCGACTCTGATTCGATGGCGCAGCTGCTCCTGCGTGACGGCTATCGCGCGGTCGAAGATCCTTCCAAGGCGTCGGTGTTGATCGTGAATACTTGCGGGTTCATCGGTCCCGCCAAGGAAGAGTCCTACCGTGTATTGGGGGAGCTTGCCGAAGCCAAGAAAAAGAATCAGGTCTTAATCGCGGCGGGATGTCTTACGCAACGCTATGGCGTGGAAGTGGCGCAAAAAGTCCCCGGCATCGATGGCATCCTCGGCACGCGCCGTTGGATGGATATTGTGCAGGTGGTGCATGAAGCCCGCAAGGGAAAACGCCCCGAGCCCATTTATCATTTGCCCGAAGCCCCCACCGTCGGCGCGGACGAGAACGGCGCGCTGCGAGTCAGCGTGGCAGGTGCAAGTGCTTACCTGAAAATTGCAGATGGCTGCCGCCGTCCGTGCGCGTTCTGCGCCATTCCGCTCATCAAAGGCACGGCGGTATCGCGCCCGATCGAATCCATTATCCATGAAGCGCGGGAGTTGCGTGACGCGGGGGTGCGTGAGTTGATCCTCATTGCACAGGATTCCACCGACTACGGTCACGATCTTGGGATGAAAGATGGTTTGGCAACTTTGCTCGAAAATCTGACTGACTCCGTGCCGGATATGGATTGGATCCGAATCATGTACGCCTACCCTGGGTACGTTACGGATCGGATGATCGAAGTGATGGCGACTCGCAAACAGATCCTGCCGTATCTTGATATCCCGCTTCAACATGCAGACCCGAAGACTCTCTACCGAATGAAGCGCCCCTCCAACATGGAGTGGGTTCACAAGACGCTTAACAAGATGCGTAACGCGATGAGCGATCTAGCCATCCGCACGACGTTCATTGTCGGTTACCCCGGCGAAACGGATGAAGAATTTCAGGCACTGTATGACTTTGTGAAAGAAACGCGCTTCGACCGTGTCGGAGCTTTTCAATTCTCCTTCGAGCCGGGGACGACATCCGCGCCGTTGGGTGACCCGGTTCCAGCCGAGGTCAAACAGGAGCGCTATGAACGGCTGATGGAACTCCAGCAGGGCATTTCGCTGCAAGTGAACCAGTCTTATGTCGGCAAGACGTTGGATGTGCTGGTGGAAGGGTATGACAATGGCATTTCCATTGGCAGGTCGTACCGCGACGCGCCTGAAATTGACGGCATGGTACTGATCGAAGGCAAGGCGGAAGTAGGTGAGATCGTCCCGGTGCGAATCACTGGCGCGATGGCATACGACTTGACCGGGGTTCTCGCGGTGCAACCCTCTTTGCTCAAACTATAAAAATAGATGAGTGACTCCGAACGATCTGCTTTCGGGATACTTTCCTGAGGTAGAACTTCAGGTTCCAAATCGCAAAAAAAAGACCACTGTTTTAGGGCAGTGGTCTTTTTTGATTGTTTACGAAACTCTTGCGAAAGCGGTCGCTCCGAGAATAAGGATGGAGAGCGCCAGATTTACCCGCAGAATGAGCAATTCCTTCTTTTGCAGCCTGGCAAGTTCTTCTTCGCTGGCTTGATCCTTTTTCATCAATGTGCGCTGAATCGCGGGCAGCACATCCCAGGTTTGAATGGCGCTGACGACGACCATGATGACGGCAAAGCCATGTTTGACGAGGATGGATAGCGACCACTGCGTACTAATGGAGAGAAATCCGTTGTAGTGCGGGTTGGTGCTCATTTGGAATAACCCGGTTACGACCAGGATCCCCATGCAGAACCACGCCAGCGGCTCGAGTCGCTTTTGCAGGGCGGAGATAAAACTCAATTGGTCTGCCAGTTTCAAGGTCCGGGTGGAAGCGGGTAACACCAGCAAATTGATCGCCGCCAGGCTTCCGATCCAGATCACTGTTGCCAGCATGTGCAGCCAATAGATGATTGCCAGGGTGGTTGTGGAGGGAGCACTCATCAGCGAAGATTACGGTGTGGCGGTTGGCTCAGCCGTTGGGGATTCCGTCGGCGCATCGGTTGGAGGTACGGTGGGCGTGATCAGAGTGTTCGGATCCACCGTCGGCGTGGCTGGATAGCAGATGGTGAATGCCTCTGCTGAGTTATTGGCGGAGGTTCCATTCAGTTGCCCGTAGGCAGCGGCTTTTTGATAGACGTCATACGCGCCGCAGTAGTCTTCTTTGGTGAAAAGTTCATCACCGAGACTGACGAGGGCGGTAAAGTAGCGCTGTCCGGCGGTCATGGTTCCATCCCATAACGAGGGCCAGCCTGCGGCGACCTGCGAAAAATATTCGACGGCTTGAACCCAGTCCAGTTCCCAGAAGCTGGCGCCGGTGAGGTAGGCGCGCGCGCCATCCCGCAGACCGATGGAGGTGTTATCCAGCGGACCGAAGCGTTCGGCGAGGGTCAGGTAATAGATGCCGCCTTCAAGATTGCCTTGTTGTGTGATGAGAGCGTTGCCGTAATTACGAAGGGCAAAGTAGTACATGCCGTCCACTTGGGCGGTTTTGTAATTTGGGTCCAGTTTACGGATGGTGTCCAATGCGGTGAGTGCGCCCGCCCAATCCTGTGCGCGGATGAGTTCCTGGGCGCGGGCAAAGGCGCTTTCTGCGCCGCTAAAGTCGGGTGTGGCAGTGACGGTGGGCACGGGGGTGGCGGTGGGAATCGTGCTCAGCACGAGCACTTCGGTCAGTTTTTCGCGCGCGCCGGGGAAGTTGGGGTCTTTGGAGATGATGAATTCGAGGCGCTGACGGGCGTTTTCGTAGCGTCCGAATTCAATGTCCACAATGGCGAAGGAAAACTGTTCGGTGAGCTGCTGCGCGAGGATGGATTGCTCTGCGTTCTGACGTGCGCCTACGCCAGAGGCGTAACCGCCGAACCCGCCCAAACCGATCAGCAGCAAAAAACCGAGGATGCCGATCAATGTGGATTTCCACCTTGAGGGTTTGACTGGTTTTATCGGCTGTGTGTCACTCTCCTTGATCGGCGGGGTGGTGGGTTGGGTCCCGTTTCCGTCCGCAGGAGCATGAGGTTGTGTGTTTTCTATTTCTTCAGACATGGCGACGATTATACATCTCTTTGAATATTGACGTTTTTTTCTTAATTTGGATTCATTAGAGCCGCAGGAGCAATTTCATTTCAGACCAGATGATTGCCAGCGAAATTCCCCCGCCGACCACCATGCCGATCAGGGCTGTGACGATGGCTCCGCCGGGCAGGTAGAGCGCAATGAGATAGGTCGTCACGCCGCCAACCGCAGCAGACAGCAACCCCTTGAAAACGGCATCGTTCGTTTTGAGCGGTTCATGGGTGCGGCGCGAAAGCCAGACGAGCAGGATGACTGCTTCGATCAGCAGAGCAAGTTCTGCCAATGCAATGATCGGCGCACCGACTTCGGGGAAGAGCGTAACGCCGAGAATGCCAATTCCCAGAAATAGCGCAAGGCGCAAAATGACAGCATAGAACGGCACCATCGGTTCTTTGCGGGCGTAAAAGGCGCGGACAGCCACTTCGTGGATGACATACCCTGTCAGTGTGGCGAGGTAGGCGCGGGTCGTCCATGTGATGAGTTGGGAGACGGTTTCGTCGAAGCCGAAGATGCCGCGCACTAGTGGATTAATTCCCGCCGCCATGACCGCCGCAATCGGCAAGGTAAGTGCGATCAAGACTCGCAGAGAGCGTTCGACCGTAGCGCCGAATTCCTTCCAGTCTTGTTTTGAGGCGAGTTCTGAGAGCGTCGGCAAAAGCGCGGTGGCAAGAGCCGTTCCCAGAATCGTCTCCGGCACTTGCATGATCATCCAGCCATAGGTGAGCGACGTAACCGCGCCGACTTGATCCAAACGTGACGCGAGATTGTCGCGCGCGATGAAGATCAGTTGAATGCCTGCCATCGTGAAAAGACGCGGCGCCATTAACTTGACCGCTTCGATCAACCCCGTGTGACGAATATCCAACGCGGGCGTCCAGCGGAAACCGAACTTGAACAGCATGGGCAATTGCACCAGCAAATGCAATGCCGCACCGACGATGACGCCATACACCAAACCGTAAATGCCGTATCTCGGCACCAACACCAACGCGCCGAAAATGTGACCGACGTTATACAGGCTGGGCGCAATGGCAGGCGCGAGAAAATGCTGGTTCGCCTGAAGCGAAGCCATTACCAAGCCGCTGATGGAAAAGATCATGGTGGCGATCAGATTCAGCCGCATCAACTCTGCCAGCAGCACGCGTTGTTCCATATCGAAGCCGGGCGCAATGCCGATCTCAGCATCCACGATCTGCTGCGCGAAGATGGCGACCAGCAGCGCGAAGATACCCGTCACCACAAACCCGAAATTCGCCACACGTGAGAACAAATCCCATGCGGCGGCTCGGTCTTTGGTGGTCAGGTATTCCGTCAGCAATGGGATGAACGCCATCGCCAATGCGCCGCCGGAGATCAACGCAAACAGAAGGTCGGGCAGGTTGTTCGCCGCGTTGAACGTATCCAACAAATACACCTGGTCTGAATAGATGCGCGAAACGATCATCGTTTCCACGAACGCCAGCGCCTTGTTGATGAAAAAGAAGAACGCAACGATCAACGAGTTGCGCGCCAGTGGTGATAACTTACTCATGCGCAGTTACTTCCATACCGGGTAATTTTTCTGCCAGTAGATGTGTTTTATGAATCAGAATCGGCAGGCATTGGGCGCACAGATGTTTCGTCTCGCCTTTGAATGTTAAAACGATCAACGGCGTCTTTTCTTCACTGCGATTGCAATTCAAACAAACCTTCATTTCACTCATGAGTTTCTCCAATCGTTAATCTAAAATATTAAATCTTCTACAGCGTGCCCTTGTACGAGCCGCCGTCCACTTGTAACATGGCTCCATTAATATAAGATGCGGCAGGGCTGACCAAAAATACCGCGGCATTTGCAAACTCTTCAGGCTGACCCATCCTCCCAAACGGAATCTCCGCCGCCTGCCGCTGCGCCTCTTCCTCCGCCGAGGTTTGGTTCGCGGTTGCCCGGGCATTCATCAACTCTGATACTCGTTCCGTCTCCGTCCAGCCGGGCAAAATCGAGTTGACGCGTATTCCCTCCCGTCCCAATTCCAACGCCAGTGATTTTGTCAGTCCCACCGTCGCCGCGCGGACGCTGTTCGAGATCAGCAGGTTTTGAATGGGCTGCTTCACCGAAACCGAAGTGACCGTTAGAATGCTCGCCGCAGCAGACTTTCGCAGGTGCGGAAGCGCCGATTTTATCAAACGAACATGCGCCATCAGGCACAGGTCGATGCCGGTTTGCCACGCGGCTTCATCAAGCGAGTCGATGCTGCCGGGCTTGGGTCCGCCGGTGTTGGTGATGAGAATATCCAACCCGCCAAAAGCCTCCACCGTTTGTTGAATCAATTTTGCGGGCATATCCGGCAAACTGGCATCGCCGACCAATCCGAGTGCTTCTGTGTCTGTTTCCTTTTTCACTCTTTCCACCGCATTCTTTACCCGCGCTTCATCCCGCCCATTGATGACAACCTTGCAGCCTTCTTTTGCCAGTTGCAGCGCGGTCGCATAGCCCAATCCGCGTGAAGAACCGGTGACGAGAGCAATCTTGTCTTTGAGATTTAAGTCCATTTTGTTCTCCTAGTTTGTTACAGGTTACAAGTTGAAGGTTGAAGGTTTTGAACCTTTTACCTTCAACCTTCAACCTTTACTACAGACCCATCTCGATCTTGCTGTCCCACACATCCCCATCGCGCCAATTCGCTTCTGCCCATTTTGCCACAGTTTGCAAAGCAGATTGCAGGAAGGCGGCGTCATTTCCAACCATCGCACAGACGATCACGGCTTCATCCCATTTGTCGTGCAGATCCATTTCTGCGACAGAGACGTTGAACTCGCGATGCAAACGCGACATGAACGGCTTGATCTGTCCGCGTTTGTCTTTGAGCGAGGTGCAGAGGGGCAGGCGCAGGTGAAGGGTGAGTGTGGCTAGCATGGGTAATTTTTGATTTGCTATTTACGATTTTAGATTTACAATCTCAAGCATGGACATAGAAACCCGATACAACCAAGCGTTAGATTACCTGTATTCCTTCGTGGATTATAGCCTCAAACATTCCTCCGAATTAGCCAAAGCGGACTTCAACCTGAACCGCATGTTTGCGTTGATGGAGTCGCTGGGTAACCCGCAGATGAAGTATCCCATCATCCATGTGGCGGGGACGAAAGGGAAGGGGTCCACGTCCGCGTTGTGTGCGGCGGGGTTGCAGGCGGCGGGGTATAAGACGGGGTTGTACACGTCTCCGCATTTGGAAGATTTCGTCGAGCGGATTCGCATCAACGGCATGCCGATCTCCCATGAGCAGTTGGCAGACTTGGTGGATGAGATTCAGCCGCATGTGGCGAAGGTCGAAATGTTGACCACCTTTGAAATTACCACTGCGCTGGCGTTCATGGCGTTTGCCAAGTACGGCGCGACGGCGGCGGTTTTTGAAGTCGGCTTGGGTGGGCGGTTGGATGCGACCAATGTCGTCATGCCCAAGGTGTCGGTCATTACGTCGCTTTCGTATGATCATATGGCGGTGCTGGGCAACACACTCGCACTGATAGCAGGGGAGAAGGCAGGCATCATCAAGCCGGGCGTGCCAGTGGTCTCTTCCCCACAGAAAGACGAAGCCCTCGAAGTTTTGCTTCGCGTAGCCAAAGAGCGAAATTCTGATATAACTCTTGTGGGGCGGGATGTAGAGTTTGAGCGGGTTGGGTCATCGTTAGAAGGTCAAAGGTTGAAGGTCGAAGGTCAAGCGGTCAACGGTCAGCGGTCAGTTGTTGAGTTAGAGATTCCTTTATTGGGAAATCATCAGATCGAGAACGCTGCTACTGCTTATGTTGCCTTGAAAGCCAGCGGCATCCCGATCACGGATGAGCAGATAAAAACCGGCTTTTCTCGGGTACAATGGCGCGCCCGCTTTGAGGTGGTGCAACTCGAACCAACTGTGATTTTTGACTCGGCTCATAATCAGGATTCGTTTGAGAAATTGCGCGAGACGCTCGAAGAATATTTCCCCGGCAAAAAGGTCTATCTCATCTTTGGCGCGTCGGAGGATAAGAACATTCCCGGCATGTTTGCGGAGATGAAAGCGAAGATCCAAAAAATCATTGTCACACGCGCCGATCATCCGCGCGCTCTCAGTGTGGATCATATTCAGGGTCTCGCCGATCAGGCTGGGGTCGAGTCTGAAGCGGTGGTTCCCGTCAAGGAAGCCCTGCGGCGGGCGCTGGAATTGTCGTCAAAAGATGGTAGCATTGTGTTATCCGCTGGTTCGATGTTCGTGACCGCGGAAGTGATGAGAGAATGGAAGTTTTTGAATGAGTCAACCAAACTGGACTGAAGAAGATAATTTCGACCTGACGCTTTCCCAGCGGACAGAGGAACTGTACCGCATCCCGAACATGGAGCCAAAAGCGGATGGTTTGATCGAGGCGGTGGTGCTGCCGCTGCGGGATATGGTGATTTTTCCGCGCATGGTCTCGCCGATCTTTGTCGGGCGCGAGGCGTCGCTGCTGGCGCTGGAGGATGCGCAGCAAAAAGAACAGACGGTTATCGGGCTGACGCAGCGCGACCCGGATGTGGACGATCCTAATACCGAAGATTTTCTGCCCATCGGTGTGGAGATGGCGGTGGGGCGTTTGCTCAACATGCCGGATGGTTCGCGCTCGGCATTGGTGCAGGGACGCAGGCGCGTAGAGATCGTGGAATTTTTGCGGCTCAAGCCGTACATCAAAGTGCGCGCACGCATTATCATCGAACCGACGACGGCTGACCGACAAACCCAGGCGTTGATGCGCTCGGTGTTGAACCTTTTTGAACGTTGTATTCAATTGGACCGTTCGATCCCCGAAGAGTCGCATGTTTTTGCGTTGAACATTTCCGAACCCGGCTGGCTGGCGGATATGGTCGCCACGTCGCTGGCGTTGACCTACGAAGCCAAGTTACGCCTGCTGCTTTTACTCGACCCGAAGGCGCGCCTTGGTCAGTTGAGCAATCTGCTGGCGCAGGAAGTGGATGTGCTGGAATTGGAAGACGAGATCCACGCGCGCGTGCAAAACGAAGTGGATAAAAGTCAGCGGGAGTTCTATCTGCGTGAGCAGATGAAGCAGATCCAGACCGAACTTGGCGAAGGGGATATCTTTACCCGCGACGCCGCCGACTTGAAGAAAAAACTGGAGACAGCGAACCTGCCGGAAGAAGCGAAGAAGGTTGCTTTCAAGGAATTGGAACGCCTCAACCAGATGCCGCCGATGGCTCCCGAAGTGGGCATCATCCGCACTTATATTGACTGGATTTTGGATCTGCCGTGGCATAACTCCACGCCGGATAATCTTGATGTGAAACACGCGGCGAAGATTTTGGAACGCGACCATTTCGGTTTGAAGAAAGCCAAGGAGCGCATCCTCGAATACATTGCAGTCCGCTCGCTCAAGCCGAAGAAGGAACGCCAGCCGATTTTATGTTTTGTTGGTCCGCCCGGTGTGGGCAAGACCTCGCTCGGACGTTCCATAGCGGATGCGCTTGGGCGCAAGTTCGTGCGCGTGTCGTTGGGCGGCGTGCGCGATGAAGCCGAGATCCGCGGACATCGCCGCACGTACATTGGTGCGCTGCCGGGGCGTATCATCCAGACAATGAAGCGGGCGGGGACGTCCAATCCGCTGTTTATGCTGGATGAGATCGACAAGCTGTATTCCGATTTTCGCGGTGATCCGGCTTCGGCAATGCTGGAAGTGCTCGACCCGGAGCAGAATCATTCCTTTAGCGACCATTATCTCGAATTGCCATTCGACCTTTCCAAGGTCATGTTCGTGACGACGGCGAATTCGCTGGGAAGTATCCCTTCTCCGTTGCTCGACCGAATGGAAGTGATCGAGTTCCCCGGTTACATCGAAGAGGAAAAGGTCGAGATCGCCAACCGCTATCTCATTCCGCGTCAGATCGAAGAGAACGGCATCGAAGAACTCGGTCTGACTCTCGAACCGCCTGCTTTGCAGCGCATCATCCGCGAGTACACCTATGAAGCGGGAGTCCGCAACCTGGAGCGTGAGATCAGCCGAGTGTGTCGGAAAGTGGCGCGCCTAAAAGCGGAAGGGAAGAAACACCCCACTTCCATCTCACCTGATATGGTCGAAAAACTACTCGGTCCGCAGCAGGTCTTCCCCTCCGAAGCCGAGCGAACGGATGAAGTTGGTGTGGCGACCAGCCTCGCATGGACCGAAACCGGCGGCGAGATCATGGCGGTGGAAGTTGCCATCATCGAAGGCAAAGGCGGGTTGCAAATGACCGGTCAGATGGGCGAGGTCATGCAGGAGTCCGCGCAGGCGGCGATGACTTATATCAAATCTCGTGCAGAGACCCTGAAAATCGATATGGAAGTCTTTGAGCGCATGGATATCCATATCCACATGCCCGAAGGCGGCATTCCCAAAGACGGTCCCTCTGCGGGCATCACCATGGCGACGGCGATCATCTCCGCGCTGACGGGGCGTCCCGTTTTCAAGCATGTCGGCATGACGGGAGAGATCACCCTGCGTGGACGCGTCCTGCCAATTGGCGGCGTACGCGAGAAAGTCCTCGCCGCGCATCGTGCCGGACTGAAAACGGTCATCCTGCCGGAGAAGAATCTCAAAGATTTGGTGGAACTTCCCAAGACGGCGAAATCTGAAATGAAGATCATCCCGGTCAAGCACTTGGATGAAGTGCTTGAGATCGCGCTCGGTAAGCAGGCAGTGGTCAAACCGCCCAAGCCGAAGAGACAGCCGAAGGAAGAATCACAGGAAGAGTAAGACTGAACGCGCACTAAAAAACTTAACCCGCCAGGTGTGTTGAGAACGTAAACGGAAGTTTTGCGGTCTTGGCAGGCTTGGCGGTGGATTTTTAAAAACGGGGAACTGGAAGTGATTTTTAACGGGTTTCGTTTTAGAATTGAAATGGAACAAGCCATCTCAACCCACTACAATAGGCGTCGCCATGAACCTCTTCCCCATCTCCCTTGAAAACAAAGTCGTTCTTATAACAGGCGCCTCCTCCGGCTTTGGCGAGGATGCCGCCTGGCTGTTCGCCGAGGAAGGCTGCAAGGTCGTCCTTGCCGCCCGCCGCATCGACCGTTTGCGCCGTCTCGCCTCCAAAATACAGGATGCAGGCGGCGAAGCCATTGCCGTCCCCGTAGACATTGTCAATGCCGACGACGTGGATAACATGGTCAAAGCCACGCTCGACCTGTACGACCGCATCGACATCCTCTTCAACAACGCGGGCATCGGGCGTGTGGGTTGGTTCGAGGAACATTCCGTTGACCGCGACATCAACACGTTGATCCAGGTCAACCTTGTCGGCATGATGCAAGTGACCCGCATGGTACTGCCGCACATGATCGCCCGCCGTGAAGGGCACATCATCAACATGATCTCCGTTGCTGGTCTCATCTCTCCACCGCTTATCTCCAGCTATTCCGCCAGCAAATATGGCGCCAAAGCCTTCACCGACTCGCTGCGCCGTGAGATCGCACCATTCGGAATCAAAGTCAGCGGCATTTACCCCGGTCCCGCTTCCACTGAATTTGGTAGTCACATCGGGCGCAACAAAGCCTATCAGTCCATCCGCAACTCGCTCAACATCCGTATGACGTCGGATTACGTCGCTCATTGCGTGCTGAATGTCGCCAAACGCCCGCGCCGCAGCCTGATCATCCCGTGGTGGTTCCGCATCATCACCACCTTCGACACACTTTTCCCGGTCGTGGTGGATTGGATTCTATATCTCTTCTCGCGCATCAAACATAAATTGGATTAGGAGACGTTTGTGACTCATTCCCGCCTTGAAAAACTCACCGCTTCACTGCTGACCTCAAAACTGGATGCGGTTATTCTGAATCCGGGTCCCACACTGAAATATCTCAGCGGGCTGAACTTCCATTTGATGGAACGTCCGGTGGTTCTGTTCATTGCGCCGGGCAAAGACCCGCTGCTGGTGTTGCCCGAACTCGAACTCCCCAAAGTGGACTTGTTCCCATACAAGGTCACGGCGGTGGCATATGGCGAGAATCCCTCCGAGTGGGATGATGCTTTCAGAAAAGCGTCACAGGCTCTCGGTCTGGATGGGAAGCGCATCGGGGTCGAGCCGCGCCAGCTGCGGCTGATGGAATTCCGTCACGTCAAGGCGGGCGCGCCCGAAGCCGACTTCCCCGATGCTTCCGATGTATTCGCGGATCTGCGCCTGCGAAAAGACAAAGCCGAAGTGGAGTTGATGCGCACAGCCGTGAAGATCGCACAAGATGCGCTGGAGGCGATCATTCCGCAGATCAAGATCGGCATGACCGAAAAAGAGATCGCATCCGAGTTGGTGGTGCAGTTGTTGAAGCATGGTTCTGAATCCGAAATGCCATTTGCGCCCATTGTCTCGGCGGGTCCAAACGCCGCCAACCCGCATGCCTCACCCACGGATAGAAACATTCAGGCAGGCGACCTGCTCGTGGTGGATTGGGGCGCAACATATGATAGATATATCTCCGACCTGACTCGCACGTTCGCGGTAGGCGAGATTGACGAGGAATACCAGAAGATCCATAAGATCGTGCAGATGGCGAATGCTGCCGGACGTGCCGCTGCCAAACCGGGAGCCCCGTGCGCGAACGTGGACAAAGCTGCACGTGAGGTTATCGAAAAAGCGGGGTATGGAAAATACTTCACGCATCGTACAGGTCACGGCATTGGCATGGAAGGGCATGAAGCCCCATACATGCGCGGTGATAACATGCAAATTTTAGAGCCGGGTATGGCATTTACGGTTGAGCCGGGCATTTATCTTGCCAATCGCAACGGCGTGCGCATCGAAGATAATTTGGTCATCACCGAACATGGCGCAGAAAGCTTGTCTGATATGCCGAGAGAGATACGGGTGGTAGGGTGATTTTTTGGCCGCGGATATGAGGAGGTAGTTTTCCATGAAAAGTGAAATCATAAAATCCTATCTCGACCTCATGGATTTCCAGCGTGAAACCGTCCTCTCCATGTTGGATGGCTTGTCCGATGAGCAACTCTGGCAGCGACCCGCGCCGAAAGAGTGGAGCATCGGCGAAATTCTCGATCACAATTATTTGTTGATGGCTTCGTTTCTTCCAGCAGTGAGAAATCTTTATGGATGGTTTGGCTGGTATGGACGTTTACGCCGTTCACGCACATACGCAACCAAAATCGAAGATGTGTACCGCGACCCGAAATTCCCGCAATGGGTCGGCTTTCTGTGGACGCCGCGTTTTAACACCCGCAAACCCGTTCTACTGGAAATTCTCAAAGCGGAACTGCGCGGACTTCACTCCGATATTCGCCAATTCTACGAAGACAAAGAAGAAGACATCCTTGGTAGCTTACATCTTTATGACCCTGTTTTTGGCTGGATCAATCTGATCGTCACCCTGCGTATCGGTATCTATCATGACCAATTACATTTCGATGATGTTATTAAACAATTCAACGAGATAAAACGGATGGAGACACCATGACTACTTACTGCGATTACTGCAACTCACATCCGGAGGACACGTTCAACAAAAATTACCACGATACCCAATATGGGTTTCCCATCGCGGACGACGATCTCCTGTTCGAGCGCCTCATTCTTGAGATCAATCAAGCCGGACTTTCCTGGATCACCATCCTGAAAAAAGCGGAGAACTTCCGCAAAGCCTACGACAAATTTAAACTTGAAAAAGTGGCGAAATACACTGAAAAAGACCGCGCTCGTTTGCTGGCGGACGCGGGCATTATCCGTAACCGTTTGAAGGTCAATGCTGCGATCGTCAACGCGCAAAGAATCCTTGATCTGAAAAAAGAACATGGCTCGTTCAAGAACTGGCTGGATGCACACCATCCGCTCACGAAGGATGAGTGGACAAAACTTTTCAAGAAGAACTTTGTGTTTACGGGGGGTGAGATCGTCAACGAATTTTTGATGTCTACAGGATATTTGCCCGGTGCGCACACCAAAGATTGCCCGATCTATAAAAAGGTTGCCGCGCAAAAACCAGCCTGGATGAAAAAATAGAACGGTCATTTCGGCGGAATGGGCAAAGTGACCATCCCCTTTTATACTTGACATATGACACCAACCTTTGCCATCGCCGGAAAACTCACCCGTGAATATCTCCTTCCGCCGATGGGCAGTCCCAGATTGGATGCTCCCGGCGGAAATCTGCTGTATGCAGCGGGCGGTCTCGCTGTGTGGGATACGAACATGGCATTGATCGCGCGGGTCGACTCCGGTTACCCGCGTGAATGGCTGCAATCGCTCGAGCAACGCGGTTTCGATGTTCGCGGTATTCACACTCTTCCCAGACCGGCAGAGCTCGATCTGCGTAGTTTCATCGCCTACACCGAAGCGAACGAACGCAGTCAAACCAGCGCGGTTTCGCATTTTGCCCGCCGCCAAATGACCTTCCCTAAATCGTTACTTGGTTATCAGCCGCCCGATGAAACACACAGGGACATCCGCACACCAGACCCGGATTCGCCCGTTGCCATGGATGTGCCCAAAGCGTGCCGGGAGATTCGATTTGTGCATCTATGCCCCTTTGACTTTACCAGCCAAAGCCAGATGACGCATCTCTTCAAGGGCGGTTCAAACCAGACCGTAAGCCTGGATCCTGCTCCGAGTTACATGAAACCCACCCTGTGGCGGAATCTGAGAGTCGTCCTGCAGGGTGTGACCGCTTTCCACCCTTCGGAAGAGGAGTTTCGCGCACTCTTTTGGGGCGAGACCAATGACCTTTGGGAAATGGCGCATCAGATATGCGAGTATGGGGTCGAGATCGTCGTCATCAAACGCGGAGCGCAAGGGCAGATGGTGTATGATTCAAAGGGCAGGCATCGCTACGAGATCCCCGCCTACCCTTCGCGGCTTGCCGATCCCACCGGCGCAGGCGATGCGTTCTGCGGCGGCTTCCTTGCCGGTTTCCAGCAGACGAATGACCCGCTCATGGCAGCCTTGTACGGCAATGTCTCTGCTTCGCTCAAAGTGGAAGGCAGCGGACCGTTCTATCCGCTGGAGGTGATGCCCGGGCTTGCTGAGGCAAGACTGCATGCGCTGAAGGAAATGGCAAGAGAAGTCTGACGATCTTCCGCCTTGAGACAAACCACCCAACTGGAATCTATCATGACATTCACTGACAACCTCCTCGACCTTGCCATTCAGATCCAGCAGATTCCCGCGCCAACGTTTGCAGAAGGTCCGCGTGGAGAGTTTGTGCGCGGGCTCTTCATCAGGGAAAATCTTGAAGATGTGTTCATGGATTCACTGGGGAACGTCTATGCGCGGCTGCCGGGGAAACAGAAAAAGGCAAAGGCGTTGATCGTATCCGCTCACTTGGACACGGTCTTCCCGCCGAGTATTAACTTGCAGGTTAAGAGAGAAGCGCAGCGCGTCTTTGGTCCGGGCATTGGGGATAACTCCATCGGTGTAGCGGCGTTGTTTGGAATCCTGTGGGCGTTGCGTGAGCGCAAGGTCGGAACAAAACGGGATATCTGGCTTGTGGCGAACGTGGGCGAGGAGGGCTTGGGTGACTTGCGCGGGATGCGCGGCGTAGTGGAGCGCTTCGGTGCGGATGTGTCCGGTTACCTCGTGCTCGAAGGGCTGGCGCTTGGGCATGTCTATCATCGTGCCATTGGGGTGAAACGCTATCGCATCACAGCGCGGACGAAGGGCGGGCATTCGTGGTCTGATTATGGGCAGCCTTCGGCGGTGCATGAACTGGCAGGGTTGGTGACGCAATTGACGTCCATTTCGCTGCCAAGGCATCCGCGCACGACGATGAATGTGGGTACGATCCACGGTGGGACGGGCGTGAACGTGCTGGCTGCTGAAGCCAAATGTGAATTGGATCTGCGTTCGGAAGACCCGTTGACGCTGGGGAGGTTGGTGCATGAAGTGGAAAATATTTTGACAGATGCCGGACGCGAGGGGGTGAAGATTCAAGCCGAGGTGATCGGTGAACGCCCTGCCGGGGAGATTCCCGCCGGGCATGAGTTTGTGGCGCAGGCGGTGAAATCTTTGCGTGAAGTTGGTATGGAGCCTGTCATGACCGCCGGTTCGACGGATGCGAACATTCCGCTCAGCCGGAACATCCCTTCTGTGGTGATGGGCATTACTTCCGGCGGTGGCGCACACACCGTGGAGGAGTATATCGATATTGAGCCGATTGAGCGGGGAATGGAGAGTCTGGCGCGGTTCGTGGAACTTACAGCCGGAAACGGGTAGCAATTAATAAAAAAGGCTCTCGAAACACTGTCCCGAAAGCCTTGATTTTCAGTCATTAATCGAAAATCACTTCAACCCTAGTACCTCATACACGGCAATGGGCTGTGTTTTGCCTTTCACGCTCATGTCTGCGTACGGTTTTGCATCTATCTGGTCTTTGACCAGTTCGTACGCGTCACGGCTGATGAGGATTTGATTGCGTGCCGAATTTTCCTGAATGCGCTTGGCAGTGTTGACCGAGTCGCTGATGGCGGTGTATTCGAGGCGTTTCTCGGTGCCGATGAGCCCAAGCACGGCTTCTCCGCTGTGGATGCCCACGCCAAAAGCGAGGTGTGAATCTGCGGGAAGTTCTTTGTATAACGTCTCGACCGAATCGCGGATGGATAATGCCGTTTTCACGGCGCGCAAGGTGTGGTCTGGCTGCGGGACGGGGGCATTGAACCACGCCATGATGGCATCGCCCATGAATTTGTCGATGGTGCCTTCCTGCGCCAGTACGGCTTCTGCCATGGCGGCGAGATACAAATTGAGAATACTCACCAGTTTTTCCGGCGGCAGGCTTTCGCTGTAGGTGGTGAAACCACGGATGTCTGCAAACAGGGTGGTGATCTCGGTGCGTTTGCCGCCGAGCTGCAAACTGTTCGGGTCGAGCTGCTCGATGACGGCGGGGGAGACCATGCGCTCGAATAAGCGGCGCTGCGCTTCCAACTTCTTTCGTTCGGTGAGATCGTCCAGAACGATTGCCACGCCTTGGGTTTTCTGACTCGCGTCCTTGAGCGGCGAGAGATTGAAACGCCAGTTCACCAGTCCGCGGTTGGGCGTGTTATGACTGAGCTCCAATTCTACAATGGGCTGGTCTGTTTTACGGATCTCCGTCAGGTGGGATTCGAGCTCACTGGAAACAGAGGCAAGCGCCTCTTTAAGATGATGACCGATGATGTCCTGCTGTGAAGCGCCGAGGATGGTCTCCGCAGCGCGGTTGGCAAGTGTGATCGTATCCTGCACATCTGCAGTGATGACGCCGCTGGCAATGGACTCGAAGACATTGTCCATCAAGTTCTTGAGCGCGGTCACTTCTTCGAGGGTTTGTTTGAGCGAGGAGAACAGCCGTGCATTGTCGATGGCGACGGCGGCTTGGTTGGCGAATGCTTCCAGCAGATCCCGCTCCGATTCGGCGAAGATGCCGGTGCGGATGCGGTTGTCGGCGTAGATGACGCCGATCAGGTCGTTCTTGACCTTGAGGGGGACGCACAGGATCGAGCGCAGGTTGAAGGCGACGATGCTTTCCTGCCCGAGGAAACGCTGGTCTTCCTGCGCGTTGGTGGTGACGACGGATTCGCCCGTGTCGATCACACGCTGGACGACAGTGCGGCTGACGTTCTTTTCTGAGGAGTTGATCGACTCCATTTCCCAGTTGCGTGCCATGCGGGTGCTCATCTCGCCGTTTTCGTCGCGCAGCATTAAAAAGCCGCGTTCTGCCTTGGTGAGACGTACAATGTTATCCATTACGATGCGAAGCACTTCATCCAGCTCGAGCGATGAGTTGATGACCTGTCCGACTTCGGCGAGGGCGAGCATATTGCCGTGCTCACGCTGAAAGACCTCGATCTTCCCGCTGACTTGTTCTAGGGTCGATTGCAGGAATTGAAGGTCATCTGCAACGGGTTTGGGTAACTTTTGTTTGCCGGAATCCAGTTCGGCGCGGATATTCCCCGCTAATGCGCTTAACGCAAGTAATTGATCGTGGACAGTTCTCGGACGAGTGTTTTCAGAGGTCATGATGGGATACCGGTATCGAGTTCAGCGTTTGCATCTAATTGTATCCCAAGATATAGATTTTTAGTTTTAACGTCAAGCTTTTGTATAGGATGCTCAAGGCGGCGCGGCGGGCGAGCGTGCTGTCGCCCCTGCGCGGTGTGAACATCTCGGTCTGGTGCTCGCGTAACAGGGTCTCAATGGCGGGTGAGGCATCCGGCAGCATTTTCTGCAGAGTCGCAGCGCGTTCTGCGGCGGTGCTGTGGATCGGCTGTGACCGTCCCAACCAACGCAGCCCGGTATTGACGCTGTGGAAATAACGCTGGATGGGAGGCAGGATCAGCCAGGTCAACCAGCTGTTCAACCAGCGAGGCGGCGTGAATCCGCTTCGGTCAATGGCGTTTTTCAGAATGAGCGCCACAGGTGTATGAGGTGCAAGACGATTTTTGATGAAGACTGCCGCCAGCGCTGCAAGAAGCATGCCGCCCAGGATGCCGATCAAACGCACCTGTGAAGGGGAGAGGAGTGTTGCAGTTGTGGAATCTTCGATGGGCTCCAAGGTGGGAATCTCATCATCAAGCAGCGGAGCCTGTGGGACGGGGTTGTTGGGTATCGGTGTGGCGACGATGCGTTCCTCTCGCTCCAGCGGACGGTCGAGCGGCTGCTGGTTTCCGGTCGGCTCGAACTCGATCCAGCCGTAGCCCGGGAAGTACACTTCGGGCCAGGCGTGCAGGTCACGTTCGCGCACGGTATAAATGTTATTTTGCAGGTTGGGTTCGCCCTGAGCGTATCCGACCGCCAGCCGCGCAGGGATGCCGATGGAGCGCAGCATCAATACCTGCGCACTGGCATAATAATTGCAGAAACCCTCCTTCCCTTCAAAGAGGAAGTACTCTATTGGATCCAGATCTTCTTCCCGGGGAAGGTTGATACCAGGGGTGTAGCGGATCTCTGCTCGCAGGTAGTTCGTGATCGCAACGGTCTTGTCGTAGGGGGTATCGTATTCGGCGGTGATCTCGCGTGCCAGAGACCGGATGCGCGGCGAGAAATCATCCGGTAATTGCAGATACTTTTCCGTCACCCAATCCGGGTAGTCCTGACCGGTTCCCTGCAATTCCGGGATGGTCGGATTTGCCATCAGGGCAGCCATACGATACAGGTCACCCGCTTCCAGCATTGGGGAGGCGCGCAGCGCCATCACATCCATCGTCTCGTCTTCCGGGTCATCCGAGAGGCGCGAATGCAGAACGATCGCGCTATGGTTAAGCCAGATGGGTTGCGCGGCGGAATACATGATGATCTGCCCTTCCGTGTACACATCGTACGCGAAGGTTAACCGCCTGCGGTTTTCCTTATCGAGGACCTCCAGGTCGCCATCCACCTGATTATGCCGGGCTTCTTCCTCACCGGTGGTGACCCATTGACTATTTTCATAACGGTCATACACCTGCCCGCGCCAGTACAGGCGTGGAAACTCGTCCGCATTGGACGGGGCGTACACCAAAAAGACGACCAATTCTCCAAGGGAGGTTTGTGTGCCCAGCGGCAACTCCGCTTGAAAATTTCTGGGCTGGGGCTTTTTTTCCTTGTTGACCGACTTGAAAAGATTCTCGTACCGTTCACCTGAAAACCAGTCCCCGGAAATGCGCTGCCAGATCTCTTTTGCCTGCACTGAGGGTGAGAGGATATATGGAGCACTCCATGCCAGCATCACCAACGCTGCAGCAATGACCATGCTGGTGTTGTTAATATCCAGGCTGCTTTCACTCGATACTTGTACCCGGTTTCGGAGCCACTTTCTCCTATCCGCCAGATATTTTTGGCGACCCAACAGCAATAAGGCGATAAAGATATACGCCCCGAACATCCAGGTATAGTCTTTGGTGGTGTAATGATAGATGAAAACGAACAGCATCAAAATGCCGTGCGGCAAAATGGATGCCAGATAATTGGCATGGCGCGTCTGTTGGTAGCCGCTGAACAACCCTGTGAACCAGTATGGCAGGCTTAGTAGAACAACCACCAGCATTTGGCTCTCCACCGGTCTACCGGAGAAGAATTCGTTCAGGTCGGTCCATAATCTGCCAAAGAGGATGAGCAGCTGATCGCCCAGGTAGGTTTGTTCTTCCGTAAATTCGATGAACCCCAGCCATTGCCAGATGAAAAAGACCAGCGTGTACCCGATCACCAGCAGGGTGATGCCGCGCTTCTGAAAGCGGCTTTGTCCCAATGCCAACCCAATCATCAGCCCCAAGAGCGACAGGTTGCGGACATGATTCAACCCTTCCGTCCAATCGGTGGTTTGCAATCGCCAAGCCGAGAACAGGACTGCCAGCAATAGCAGAACTGCCGAGGGAAGATCCCACCAGCGCGCTGATTTTTCCATTCTTTGAGTGTACAATGAGGCTTGCAAATTCGTCAATTGCACCGCATAAAAAACCCTACTGGAGGACTATATGCAGACTTGGATCGACGCCGGGATAGGCTTTATTATCGCTCTGCAAGGGCTGGGAGATTGGTTGATCGCCCCAATGAACTTCTTCAGCGAGCTCGGCACCGAAGAGTTCTTTTTCATTGTCCTGCCCCTGTTGTATTGGAGTGTGGATACGGCGCTTGGTCTACGCGTCGGGATGATCCTCGCCACCAGCAATATGTTCAATTACATTTTTAAAGTTACATTTGCAGGTCCGCGCCCGTATTGGGTGAGTTCACACGTTCGGGCATTGTGGCCCGAGACCTCCTTTGGTGTTCCCTCCGGGCATGCCCAACATGCCATGAGCGTGTGGGGCATCATTGCCGCATCACGCCGCAAGGTGTGGATCTGGATCGTGTGTATTTTCCTGATCTTCATGATCGGTTTTTCGCGCATGTATCTTGGCTCACACTTTCCGCATGACGTACTCCTGGGTTGGTTGATCGGCGCTGCGCTGTTATGGATCTTCAATCGTTATTGGGATGCGGCTGCAGCGTGGCTGGCTGGAAAATCCACCCGGAAGCAGATGGGGATCGCTTTTCTTATCACGCTGGTGTTCATTGCGGCGGGATGGACTGTGACTGCGTTTCGCAGCGATTATGAATTGCCATTATCGATGGTCGATAATGCGCTTCGCGGCGCGGACGAGGTGCCTGATCCTGTCGATGCGAACGGGATCTTCACTGCCAGCGGATCCTTCTTTGGGCTGGCGGCAGGCCTGGCATGGATGAATTCGATGGGTGGGTATCAGGCTTCCGGTCCGGTTTGGAAGCGCGCGCTTCGCTATGTGGTTGGGCTGGTTGGTGTTCTCATCTTCTGGATGGGGTTGGGAGCCGTCTTCCCGCGCGGAGATGGGCTGCTGGTCTATGCCCTGCGTTTCATCCGGTATACGTTGGTGGGCTGGTGGGTGACCGGTGGCGCGCCATGGTTGTTCCAACATTTCAATTTAACTACACCTTCCGCCAGCAAACCATCCATCTGATATAATGCGCTTCGTTCATAGGATCGGCACTTAAAAAGGACCATGCAAGGTTGTTCACGGCGGTTCAGCCGTGCAAAATTTGCCTTTGGGCAGGTTTCAAGGTTTTTTGATGACGTTGGAAAAAGATACTCTTATTCATAATCGCTATCGTATTGTTGATATCCTCGGTCAGGGCGGCATGGGGTCGGTGTATCGCGCCATCGATGAGAATCTTGGTGTGTCGGTTGCCCTGAAGGAAAACCTTTTTACCACCGATGAATATGCGCGCCAGTTTCGCCTCGAAGCGGTAATCCTTGCCAATCTTCGGCATCCGAACCTGCCGCGCGTTTCGGATCATTTCGTGTTGGGCGACCAGGGGCAATACCTTGTGATGGACTTCATCGAAGGAGAGGATCTGCGCTATCGCATGGAGCGAATGGGTATGCTCTCCGAGGATGATGCGGTGCATATCGGCGCGTCCATTTGTGACGCGCTCGGATACCTGCACACACGCAAGCCGCCCATTTTGCATCGTGACATTAAACCGGGCAACGTGAAGATCACGCCCGACGGTCATATCTATTTGGTGGATTTTGGTCTCGCAAAGGTCTATCAAAGTGCGAGTCAGGCAACCACCACCGGCGCACGCGCCATGACCCCCGGATATTCGCCGCCGGAGCAGTATGGCACTGCCCGCACTGATCCGCGCACTGACATCTATTCTCTCGGCGCGACGCTGTACGCTGCTTTGAGCGGCGTGATCCCCGAAGATGGACTTGCCCGCGCGATGGACAATGCGCAGCTGACCCCGCTTCGTAAACGCAATACGAAAGTATCCCGCAGACTCGCTGCGGCAATTGAGAAAGCCATGGGGGTCGATCCCAGCGACCGCTATCAGACCGCAGAGGAATTTAAGAAGGCGCTGCTCGCATCGAAATCAAAAACGCAGCAGATTCCTGGTTCCTACACCATCACGCCGCCTCCTGTGGATGTGGCTGCCCCAAAAGAGATTCACGACACGGTTGTGGATTCCGGCGTAATCAAGCCGAAATCCAAACCCAAAGGACCCATCCTTGCCCAGCAAGAAGAGCAGCCGTTCATCTCTCCGCTCAAGCGGCAGAAGGAACGGGAACGCCAGCGCCGGGCAGCCCTGATGCGCTTTGCCGTCTTTACATTTCTCTTCCTGCTGGTTGGCGGTAGTGTGCTGTATTTCTCCCCCGGCTTGATTCCGGCAGATGTGCGAGCCATGGTTCCGTTCCTCGTGCCGACCGGCACGAATACGCCATCCCCAACACCGACGGAGCCCCTGCCCACGCAGACCATGCCGCCGACGTTCACACCGACACTTGAGCCAACGGCTACCCCCACCCTAACCCCTACCAATACGCCCGGACCAACCAATACCTTTATCCCCGGTGTAGGGGAAACTCCCGGTTCGAATGAGATGGCAACCCCAACTGTTGCGCCGACAGTCGCCTTTGGCGGCGGCGCAGGACAGATCGCATTTGCGTCCAACAGAACTGGTGTGCCGCAAATCTTCCTGGCAGATTTGAACGGTGAGAATGCCTTCCAGGTGACGAATTTGCCCAACGGCGCGTGCCAACCGGCATGGTCGCCGGATGGACAGCGCCTGGCGTTCATCTCTCCCTGTGCCGGCAATGAAGATGTTTACAACAACTCCAGCCTCTACTTGATTAATCCAGACGGAACCGGTCTGACCACGCTGGACGCCTCCCCGGGTGGAAACTTCGACCCTGCCTGGTCGCCAGACGGCACAGTGATTGCCTTCACCTCCCTGCGTACCGGACAAATGGAAATATTCACTGTTGAAGTGGAAGACTCCACTGCGGTCACGCAGATCACCAAAGGCGCGCAACGGGTCGAGTCGCGCATGCCTGCCTGGTCGCCGGATGGTTCCAAGATGGTGTATGTGGTCAAGCGTTTGGGGGTTTACCAGATCTGGATCATGAATGCCGATGGTTCCGAAGCGATCCAGATCATCCGTTCCGGCACGGCTTACACCGACTATTCACCCGCCTGGTCACCCAGGGGTGACTTGATCCTCTTCAACCAGCGTTGTGCCACGCGCTTCTGTAACCCATACCTGATGAGCACCTCCGCCACTGATCGCTCCAGTGAACAGGGATTGCGCGCGCAGTTGAACGTCGCTTTCATCGAACATGTCAAGTATTCGCCGGATGGTTTCTTCATTGCCTATGAAGGTGTGGGGGAAGCCGGCAACCTCGATATCTTTACCATGACCGTTTCAGGCGGTGACAGAGTGCGCCTCACCACCGACCCGGCACAGGATTTCCACCCCGTCTGGCGTCCCGCCACGCCGACACCTTGATGCCACTTAAACAAAAAGGGCGGCGGAGTTTTTCCGCCGCCCTTTTTGTTTGCTTTTATTTATAGCCCAACAACCTCAGCCCATTCAACACCACCAGCACTGTACTGCCTTCGTGACCAACCACCCCAAGCGGAAGCGCCAGGTCTGCGCCGAACGCGCCTGCCACCAGCAGAACGATCACGCTCAAGGAAAAGGTCAGATTTTGCCAGACGACCTTGCGTGCCTGCCGCGCCAAGCCGATGGAGAACGGTATCTTTCGCAAATCATCAGACATCAAAACCACGTCCGCTGTTTCGATGGCGACATCTGTGCCTGCGCCGCCCATGGCAATGCCAATGTCAGCAGTAGCAAGAGAGGGGGCATCGTTGACGCCGTCGCCCACCATCGCCACGGGACCGTACTTCTTTTGCAGTGACTTCAACACTGTCACTTTGTCCTGCGGCAGCAAGTCCGCGTGGAATTCATCCACGCCGGCGCGGGCGGCGATCTTCGCGGCAACTTTGGCATTGTCGCCGGTCAGCATAACCACGTGTTCAATGCCAGCCGCTTTCAGCGCTTTGATCATTTCCACGGCATCTTCGCGCAACGTATCTGCCACGCCGATCAAACCGAGGAATGTCTGTTGTTTCGCGTCGTAGGCAAACATGGCGGTCTGACCTTCATCTTGCATGGTACTAGCTTTGCTTAAAATCTCAGCAGGGATCTCGACATCGCGCTCGATGAACATGCGCTGATTGCCGATCCACAAGTGATGGGACTCGACCACACCCTCCACGCCCTGCCCGGGGATGGCGCGAAACTCGATGGACGGGGGCAAATTCAAAGTCCGGGAATGAGCCGCATCGACGATGGCTTTTG
This sequence comes from Anaerolineales bacterium UBA2395, assembly GCA_002343775.1. Lineage (GTDB taxonomy): Bacteria > Chloroflexota > Anaerolineae > Anaerolineales > Villigracilaceae > Villigracilis. Next base: position 15,769 of record DDSH01000028.1, on the reverse strand, counting down.
CCAGCGGGTGTTCGGAACGCGCTTCCAATGCAGCGACGAGGCGCAGCAAGTCATCTTCTTTCATTTCACTAAAGGAATACAGACTCGTCAGAGCGGGTTTGCCGCTGGTGAGTGTGCCGGTTTTGTCGAACGCCAGCACGTTGAGCGTGGCGGTCTTTTCGAGATGCACGCCGCCTTTGAAAAGCACGCCGTTGCGTGCGCCGTTTGCAATGGCAGACAGAATGCTGGCAGGTGTGGAGATGACCAACGCGCATGGCGAAGCGACCACGAGCCAGGTCATCGCCCGATAAAAGGTGGGCTGGAAATCATGACCGAGCGCCAGCCACGGCACGAAGATGAGCAACACTGCCGCCGCCAAAACAAAAATAGCATAGCGTTGCTCGAACGTGTCGAGCATTTGCTGGGTGTTGGCTTTGGTGGCTTGCGCCTCCTCCACCATTTTGACGATGCGTGCCAAAGTGGTGTCTTTAGCGAGGCGCGTCACGCGGATTTCCAGCGAACCCGTCCCATTGACCGTGCCCGCGAAGACAAGGTCATTTTCTTTTTTCTGAACGGGCATCGATTCGCCCGTGATGGTGGCTTGATTGACATCCGATGAGCCCGAGAGGACTTCGCCGTCGATGGGGAAGCGCTCGCCGGGGCGAACCAAAACCACGTCGCCGAGAGTCAATTGCTCGATGGGCAGCGTGATCAAACGCGAGCCGCGCCGCACGGTGGCTTGAGCGGGACGCAAGTCCAGCAGTTTTTCGATGGCTTTGCGGCTGCGATCCATGGCGTAGGTTTGCAGCGTGTTCGATAGCGAGAACAGGAAGAGCAATGTCGCGCCTTCGGCAGGCTGACCGATTGCCGCCGCGCCAAGCGCCGCAAGGATCATCAACAGGTCTACGTTGAGCGTTTTCTCTTTCAGCGCCTCGATGCTTGCCATCAAGCCGAACCAACCGCCAGTCACGTAGGAAGCGAAATACAACCCAAAGATGAGCGCGGGATTCCATCCCAGACCGGCGCCGATGAAGGCGGTCAGGGCGGTCAGGGCGTTGATAACTGTAAAGGCGACTTCGATTTTTTCAACGGGGATCTCGATCTTCTTTTTTCCCGCTTCAGCAGGATGCGCAAACGACGCTTCGATCTCGACGTTTTCACTGGTCGCAAAATGTGGAGCATTCAGCCGCACTTCGAGCGTGTTATTGCGGAAGGTTGCCGTCGGCACATTGGCGGCTGCTTCGTATTGACGTGAAAGTTGCAAAGCGAGCTCGCCCACGCATTGGGCGCAGGCTTCTTCGCCGCGTTCGCGTTTGGCGGCGCATTGTGCCACCCGCATGGACGCTTCGCGTCCCGCGTGACGGATGACTTCCAATGCGCGTTCACTGTTGATGAGGCGCGGGTCAAAGACGGCTTTCAATCTGCCGTCGGTATAGTTGTAATCAACCTCCTGAATGCCTTCATATCCGCGCAAGGCATCGGAAAGAATTTCAGTACAGCGGGTTTCTTGATGGTTCTTTGGTTTCATTGTTTTTTCTTTGCCTTCTCTTGCTTTTTCTGACAATCAGGGCACAGCCCGTAATACAGCACGCGCGCGCCGAGCAGTTTGTAGCCCGAAGCCGCAGTGATTTCCGAATCTAAATGGGTGACATGTTCACTGGGGATGTCAATGATGCGCGAACAGGAAATGCACGCCAAATTGACGTGCGGTTCCGTGTCCGCATCATAATGGACCTTGTCATCACCGGCGTGACCCAGAACATTCACCACGCCCAACCCGACCAACGCATCGAGCGTGTTGTAGACCGTTGCGAGGCTGAGCGAATCAAAGCGCGGCTTGAGTTCATCGAAGATCATCGCCGCAGTGGGATGTTCCTGGCTTGTCGTCAACAGTTCGCAGATTGCGACCCGTTGCGGGGTGACGCGCATGCCTGCTTCACGCAGGGCAGTTGTGAGGGTGGTAATATCAGACATAAACACTCTTATTTAGAATTATTCTAAATTTAGAACTATTATAAATAATATTTTCTGATTGTCAAGTTCAAAGCGTTGTAAAAAATCAAGTTCTTACACTCCTCTTATTGACGCATCATTTTCCCGCTGTTATCATTATTCCGCATTCAATAGCACTCTCGCGTTGAGAGTGCTAACTTCATGACATGAACCAACTCACCGAACGACAGAAAACCCTCCTGATGCTGATCATCCGTGATTACATCGACACCGCTCAGCCCATCGGCTCGAAGCGGCTGGCGGAGCATTACCATATTAATCTGTCGTCGGCGACCATTCGCAACGAGATGGCGGCGCTCACCGAAATGGGTTACCTGCGCCAGCCGCACACATCAGCGGGGCGCGTGCCCACCGAAGAAGGCTACCGCTACTTTGTCAGCGAAATGATGCACAGCGCCGAACTGCCCGAGACCGTTCAGCGCACCATCTCACACCAATTCTTTCAATCCCGCCCTGAACTAGACCAGTGGATGACCCTTGCGGCGTCCATTCTTGCGAGCCAATCACAGGGCGTTTCTGTCGTTGCTGCGCCGCATGTTGAGTCAACCAAGTTCAAACACGTGGAGTTGATTTCGACTCAAGGCAGGCAAGTGCTCATGGTCTTGGTGATGCTCGGTGGGGAAGTGTCTCAGCAGATTCTGACTCTAGCGGAACCTGTCGCCCAAGAGCGACTCAGCGGAACGGCAGCGCGTCTTAACGGACTTTTGGCTGGTCAGACCGCCCAAGCCATTTCCACGCTGACGGCTCGCCCCGACCCGCTCGATCAGGATATCCTCCTGCTCATCGTACAGGACATGCGCCGTATGGCAGAAAAAGCCTCCGGTGAAATCTACACCGACGGCTTGACCAACATCTTGGGCGAACCCGAATTCTCCGAAATGGACGGTCCGCGGCGGGCGTTGAAAATTTTTGAAGAACCCGCCACCCTGCAAGACCTGCTGGCAAAGACCACCAGCAATAGCAACGTTGGTGCGTTGCAGGTACTGATCGGTGGCGAAGGCGAATATGATGACTTGCGCCAATGCAGTTTGGTCATTGCCCGCTACGGAGTCCCCGGCATGGCAACAGGTGCACTGGGTGTGCTGGGTCCCATGCGCATGGCATACTCGCGGACAATCCCAACCGTGAGATTCGTCGCTGGCTTGTTGAGCGATCTGGTGAACGATAATATTTCTGGTGAATAAATAACGATATTCGATAATCGATACTCGAACTTCGAATAACGAATATCTAATATCGAAAAACGAGAGTGAGACACATGGCAGAAGAAGTCAACAAGCAAGAAGAAAACGAAGAGACTCAAGCCGCAGCGGAGGCAAAGGCTGAGACGACCGAACAGGCTCCCGTCGACGCGGAGCGTGAGGCGTTGATCCAGCAGTTGAAAGAGGCTGAAGGGAAGATCGTCGAATATAAGGACGGTTGGGCACGCTCTCAGGCGGAGTTCCAGAATTTCCGCAAACGCGTGGAGCGTGATAACGACTCGTTCAGGGCTTCGACCAAGGGTGACATCATCAAGAAGGTGTTGCCTGTGCTCGATGATCTGGAACGTGCTCTGCAAAACCGCCCTGCGGATGATGCCTGGGCGAACGGCATTGAGTTGGTGGCGCGCAAGTTCCAGAATATTTTGGATATGGAAGGCGTGAAAAAAATCGAAGCCAAAGGTTTGGCGTTCGACCCGAACTTCCACGAAGCGATCTCGCATGAACCTTCGGAAGAAGTGGAAAGCGGATGTGTGATCGACGTCGTCCAGAACGGCTATGTGATCGGTGAACGTGTGGTTAGACCGGCGTTGGTGAGAGTGGCGCAATAAAAACCGTGTCAGGTATCACGTGTCAAGCGTCAGGTTGCTTGGCGAGTGATTGAACCTGGCACCTGATACTTGACACTGGAGAACTTAATTATGGCAAAAATCATTGGTATTGACTTGGGTACGACAAATTCGGTGGCGGCGGTGATGCAGGGTGGGGAGCCGATTGTGATTCCATCGGCGGAAGGGGAGCGCTTGGTTCCTTCTGTGGTGGCGATGAACAAGAACAACGAACGTTTGGTGGGACGTGTGGCGCGTAATCAGGCGATTACCAACCCGCAGAACACCATTTTCTCGGTGAAGCGTTTTATGGGACGTAAGGCTGACGATGCCGAAGTGGAACGTACCAAGAAGCGTGTGCCTTATGCGGTAAAAGAAGCGCCGAATGGCGATGTACGCGTGGAGCTGGGCGGCAAGGATTATTCCGCGCCCGAGGTTTCGGCGATGATCCTTGCGAAGATCAAGGCAGATGCCGAGGCGTATTTGGGTGAGACGATCACACAGGCGGTGATTACAGTGCCTGCTTACTTCAACGATGCCCAGCGCAATGCGACCAAGGACGCGGGCAAGATCGCGGGTTTGGAAGTGCTGCGCATCATCAATGAACCGACCGCTTCCTCGCTGGCGTATGGCTTGGACAAGAAGAAGAACGAAGTCATCTGCGTGTATGACCTCGGCGGCGGTACGTTCGATGTGTCCATTTTGGATGTGGGCGACGGCGTGTTCCAAGTCCGCGCCACGAGCGGCGATACCTTCCTCGGTGGCGATGACTTTGACCTGCGCATCATGGATCATCTGATTGCTGAGTTCAAAAAGGACAACGGCATCGACCTGCACAACGACCGTCAGGCGTTGCAGCGTTTGAAGGAAGCCTCTGAGAAGGCGAAGATCGAGCTCTCGACCGTGATGCAGACTGAAATCAACCTGCCTTACCTGACTGCGGATGCGAGTGGTCCCAAACATTTGGTGATGACCCTGACCCGCTCCAAGTTCGAGCAGTTGGTAGCGGACCTTGTTGATCGTACGATTGCGCCCGTCAAACAGGCGTTGGCAGATGCTGGTTTGAACGCGGGCGATATCAACGAAGTGGTGCTGGTCGGCGGTATGACCCGTATGCCTGCCATTCAAGACCGCGTCCGCGCGTTCTTCGGCAAAGACCCGCACAAAGGTGTGAATCCCGATGAAGTTGTTGCGATTGGCGCGGCGATTCAGGCGGGCGTGCTTGGTGGGGAAGTGAAGGACATTCTCCTGCTGGATGTGACTCCGCTGACCCTCGCCATTGAAACGCTTGGCGGCGTTGCCACGGCTCAGATCGAACGCAACACCACCATCCCGACCCGCCGTTCGCAAGTCTTCTCCACTGCGGCGGATAACCAGACTCAAGTTGAAATCCACGTTTTGCAGGGTGAGCGCCCGATGGCGGCGGATAACAAGTCGCTGGGCAAGTTCATTCTCGATGGCATTCCACCCGCGCCGCGCGGCGTTCCGCAGATCGAAGTGACCTTCGATGTGGACGCGAACGGCATTCTCAAAGTCAGCGCGCAGGATAAGGCGACGGGTAAATCTCAGCATATTACCATCACCGCTTCTTCTGGTTTGAACGAAGCCGAAATCGAAAAGATGCGCAAGGATGCCGAGGCGCACGCCGAAGAAGACCGCAAGCGCAAGGACTTGATCGAAGCGCGTAACAATGCCGATAACACCGTCTATGCGGGTGAGAAGGCGTTGCGCGATCTGGGCGACAAGGTCCCAGCGGAAATCAAGGCTGAGGTCGAGGCGAAGAGCGCCGAGGTCAAGGAAGCGGCGAAAGGCGAAGATGTAGAGAAGATCAAAGCCGCAGTTGAGTCCTTGGGTCAGACCATCCAAAAGATTGGCGCATCTGTCTATGGGCAGGGGCAGGCTGCGGGTGGCGGCGAAGCGGGTCCCACATCCGATGCGGGACCTGACGTGGTGGATGGGGAAGTGAAGGAATAAGAACGTCAAACGTCAAAAGTCCGTGACCTTTGACGTTTGACCTTTGACCTATGAGCGGTAACCAAGACTACTACGATGTTCTGGGTGTGGGCAAGGGCGCGAGCGATGACGAGATCAAAGCCGCGTTCCGTAAACTTGCGCGCCAGTATCATCCCGATGTGAATAAAGAGCCTCACGCCGAGGAAAAGTTCAAAGAGATCAACGAGGCGTATGGCGTGCTTTCGGATAAAGAAAAGCGCGCGCGCTACGACCGCTTTGGTAAGGCGGGCTTGGGCGGCATGGGAGGCGGCGGATATCAGGATTACACCGTCGATTTCAACGACATCTTCGAGGACTTGTTCAGCGGATTTGGATTCTCCGCCGGACGACGTTCGCGCCGCTCTCCGCGCCGTGGGCGGGATCTACAGATGCAGGTTTCGCTTACCTTTGAGGAGGCAGTCTTCGGCGTTGAGAAGGAGATCGAGTTCTCGCGTGATGAGACGTGTTCACGCTGTAACGGCAATGGCGCCGAACCCGGCACAACACCAGTGAAGTGCGGCACCTGTAACGGACAAGGCGAAGTGCGTCAGGTGCGTCAGACATTTTTGGGGCAGATGGTGCAGACGGCTCCATGCCCGACTTGTAACGGTCGCGGCGAAACGATTGCTTCTCCGTGTACTACTTGTCGCGGCAACGGCTTGGAACGCAAGAAGGTTAAGAAGAAAGTTCAAATCCCAGCTGGTGTGGACGTTGGCACGCAGATCCGCTTGAATGGGGAAGGCGGACCCGGTGAGAACGGCGGTCCGCAGGGCAGTTTGTTCCTTGTGCTGGATGTGAAGCCGCATCAGTTCTTCAAACGCCGCGATCAGGATTTGATCCTGAACCTCGACATTAATATTGCACAGGCAACCCTCGGCGCGGAAGTGACCGTCCCAACTCTGGAAGGCGAAGACAAGTTGAAGATTCCCGCTGGTACGCAGCCGGGTAAGATCTTCCATTTGCGTGGGAAGGGTGTGCCGCACGTTCGCAGTAAGAATCAACGCGGCGACCAGATCGTGATCGTGAATGTGGCGGTCCCAACCAAGTTGACGAAGGAACAAAAGGAGCTCTTTGAGAAGTTGGCAGAGAGTTTGGGAACGACGGTCAAACCGCAGGAGAAGGGGTTCCTGGATTGGTTGAATGAGACGTTTGGGGGGTAGAGCCAGTAACCAGTGATCAGTAATAAGAAGCGAGTGGATAAGAGTCCGCTCGCTTTTTGTTTGACTGTGAAAAGTGGACAATGTCAAAGGCGGTCAGCGGTCAGTCGTCTGCGGTCGTTTATAATGACTCGCCTATGCTTAAACCCCTATTTCGCCTGTGGCGCTTATTGCCCATGTGGCTGCATGTCGTTGTGACGAGAATTACCCAGCCGAAATTCAATGCGGGTGTCTCGGCGTTGGTTTTCGATGAAAAAGGCAGGGTTTTGCTTTTCAAACATACCTATCGCAAATATGAGTGGGGCATCCCCGGCGGGGCACTGGAATACAGAGAGCAGCCGATTGAGGCGGTTGTGCGTGAATTTCAAGAAGAAACGGGAATACAGATCGAGGTCATTCGATTGTTGAGAGTGGCAAGCGCGAGGGAGTTCCCGCATTTGGGAATCACGTATCTGTGTAAAACAACCGGCGGCGAGTTCCAGCCGTCGCATGAGATTTCGGAGATGAAGTATTTTGATGTGAATGATCTGCCCGTGATGTTGTTTGCAGAGAAGGATTTGATCCGCTGGGCAGCGGAAATCTTAACCACAGATGGACACAGATAAATTGGATTTTTTATCCGACCTGTGTTCATCAGTGTTTATCTGTGGTTGAAAAGGATTTGTTTTGACAAATATTCTTCTCGTCGGCGCGGGCGGGTTTATTGGCTCGGTCTTGCGCTACTTGGTCAGCGGCTGGGTGCAACAGTTAGCGAACCGGTTGGACTTTCCGTACGGCACACTGGTCGTCAACGTAGTTGGCTGTTTTATCATCGGTTTGCTGGCGCAGTTCGGCGATAAATATGGCACGTTCTCAAATGAGTCGCGTGCGTTCTTGGTCATTGGCGTGTTGGGCGGCTTCACCACCTTTTCGTCCTTCGGCAATGACACGGTCAACTTGGTGCGGCAGGATTATGTTGTGAATGCCATTGCAAACGTCGGTGCGAATGTAATGCTTGGATTGCTCGCGGTTTGGCTGGGTCGAACCGTTGGACACCTAATTTGGAGATGAACATGAATTGGCTTGAAGTATCTTTGACTGTCAACGGCGAACTTGCCGAATCTGTGGCGGATGTACTGGCGCGATTTGCACCGAACGGCGTGATGACTGAGCAAGGTGTGCGTTTTGTGAATGATGAAGACGAAGGTACGGCGACGGGCCCCATCACCGTCCGCGCATATTTGGAGGTGAACGATCAACTCGAAGAGACGCGACAGAAACTCGAAGAGTCGCTTTTCTATTTGGGGATGATCACGCCGGTACCGACTCCCACCTACAAGCAGATCGCGGATCAAAACTGGATGGAAGCCTGGAAACAACACTACAAGCCGATTCTCATCGGCGAGCGACTCCTCATCCTGCCTGCCTGGTTGGAGAACCCAGATCCAAAACGAATCCCGATCAAGATCGACCCCGGCATGGCGTTTGGGACGGGGACACATCCGACGACGCAGTTGTGCCTTGAACTTATGGAAAGGTCGTTCGTAGGGGCGACTCATGAGTCGCCCCTACAAGTAATCGATGTCGGTTGCGGTTCCGGCATTCTCTCCATTGCCGCCCTCAAACTCGGTGCAAGTAAAGTCCTCGGCGTGGACATTGACATTGAGTCTGTCAAGAACTCTCGCGAGAATGCAGCTGTCAATGGGGTAGGGGAGGAACTTTTGCTTGGGCAGGGCTCCGTCACCGAAGTGCTGGCGGGACAATTCCCGTTCAAGTCCGCGCCGCTGGTGGTGGCGAATATCCTCGCGCCGGTACTCATCCGTCTCTTCGATGCGGGTCTCGCAGACTTGATTCAGCCCAATGGAGAGATCATCCTAAGCGGGATTCTTGACCATCAGGCGGAAAGTGTTATAGAGGCGGGTCAAGCAAAGGGTCTGAAGCGAGGCGAGGTTCGTCAAATGAAAGATTGGGTTGCTATATCCTTGAAGAAGTAATCATGAGATTGCTTCGCCCTATCGGGTTCGCAATGACATTTAAGAATTCTGTGCTATGATTCGAGCACGATGGATCGCCGTAAACTTATCCAATACTTGCTGTTGAATGTGTTCGTTTCGGCGAGCGTGACGGGTGGAATCCTGTTCTGGTACGACCGCAATTATCGTGCCGTCAGCCAGCCCGCCGTGATCCAGCAGGCGGCTCCCGCCAGCAGCAGCGACTCCGCGCCTGCACCCAGCACCGAGCTGCAGACCGACATCCCCGTGAAGATCAGCAGTGTGGTTGGCGCAGGTGCGCTGGAGTCCGAGATAGTTGTTGTCAAGTTTGAAGGCGAAGGTCAATTGGATCTGACATCCTGGCAACTCAAAGACGAGAACGGCAATACCTTCACCTTCCCAAAACTCACCTTGTATCCCAACGGAGCCGTGCAAGTCCATACCAGCTCCGGCACAGACACCGTTATTGACCTATACTGGGGTATTGGCGATGCTGTCTGGAGTTCTGGAGAGAATGCCAGGTTGTTCGATTCGCAAGGTAATTTACGTGCTGTGTATAGAGTGCCATAAAACGATATTCGATAATCGAAATTCGAATATCCAATATCTTTCAATCTTCAACTTGTAACCTTCAACCTTTGGCCTGTAACCCAAACCATGACCCAAGCCCTCTACCGCAAGTACCGCCCGAAACAATGGGATACCGTGATCGGACAAGACCACGTCATCCAAACCCTGACCAACTCCATCAAAGCAGACAGAGTCGGTCACGCCTATCTTTTCGCGGGACCACGCGGAACAGGCAAAACCACTGTTGCGCGTCTGTTGGCGAAAGCGGTCAACTGTCTCAACGACGACCCAATGCAACGCCCCGATAACACCTGTGAGCATTGCAAAGCAGTCAATGAAAATCGCTTCATGGATCTAATCGAGATCGATGCAGCCTCAAACACCTCCGTAGACGATGTCCGCGATCTGCGCGACAAGATCAACTTCGCGCCTACGCAAGGCAAGTATAAAATCTACATCATCGACGAAGTCCACATGCTTTCTACCGCGGCGTTCAATGCTCTGCTCAAAACGCTCGAAGAGCCGCCGCCCCACGCCATCTTCGTCTTAGCCACAACTGAAATTCACAAAATTCCCGCCACTGTACTCTCGCGCTGTCAACGTCATGAATTCCGCCGCGTGCCCATTGATGAGATCGTCAAAAATCTCAAAGCCATCACCGCCTCCGAAAACATCCAAGCCGATGACGAAGCGCTCACGCTGATTGCCCGTCAGTCAGCGGGCGGGATGCGCGACGCGCAGTCGTTGCTCGATCAACTCGCTTCCACGGGTGCAAGAATCACGCTTCACATTGCGCAGCAAGTTCTCGGCACGGCGACCAGTCAGACCGTGCTCGATGTCATCAACTCGGTGCTCGAACATCAACCCGCGCGCGGACTTGAAACCATTCATCACGCATTAGATTCAGGAGCCGATCCGCGTTCTCTGGCGCGTCAACTCGTGGAATACACTCGCGGGCTCATGCTCATTCAAATGGGCAACCCCGACCAAGTCGAAGCCACGCGCGAGGTCAAAACCCAAATGGAAGCGCACGCCAACGCCTTCAACACATCTGACGTTTTGCGCATGATGAAAATTTTCAACAATGCAGCGACGGATCTGCGCGGCGGCTGGCAGCCCTCTTTGAGTTTGGAACTTGCACTCGCGGAAGTGATCGACGCTCCAGCCGAAGTTGCCCAAGTCGCCGTATCATCCCCGCAGAGGGTTGCGCCTCGGACCAAGCCTCAGCCTGTATCCGCTTCCGTAGCAGAATCCAAGCCTGAGGTTAAGAGCGACGCGTCCCCAAATGGGGAACCGGCGCAACCCGTCGTCGAATCACCAGCCATCAACTCCAACGACATCGTCAAAGCATGGAAGCCGCTCATCAATGCCCTTCCCAAAGCGCAGGCGAATCTCGGCGCATTGATGAACTCGGTCAAGATGATCGACGTGCAAGGCAAGACCCTCATCCTCGGCATGGCAAGCGACGTGCTCGTGGAAAAACTCAACAAGCCCGACCAGATCGAAACCATCCAGCGTCTCATCAAAGACCACTTTCACGTGGATTTGTCCGTGCGCTGTGTGGTCACCAACGCCAAAGGAAAACTCCCCGCACACGTCTCACAAGACGGTATGGTCGCCGCCGCTATCCAACACGGTGGCGAGATCGTGGATATGGATGAATAAAGTACGATATTCGATACTCGAGTATCGAATATCAAATTATCGAATAACGAGGTTTAATTATGGCAAAAGGATTTAATCGTGGACCCGCCATGGGCGGACAGGGTGGAATGATGCAGCAGATTCAAAAGCTGCAAAAACAAATGGAAGAAGCACAGGCGAAACTCGCCGAAGAAACCGTGTCCGCAACGGCGGGTGGCGGCGCGATCAAAGTAACCATGACCGGTGACCAAAAATGCAAGTCAGTTGAGATTTCCCCCGAATTCCTCAAAGACGCAGACGCCGAAATGCTGCAAGACATGATCTTATCCGCCGTCAATATGGCTTTGGATGAGTCTCGTGCCTTGCAGGAAAAAATGATGGGTCCGTTGGCTGGCGGGTTGCCTTTCTAGTCAAACGTAAGGACACAGCGGAACAGTTAAAGATTTAGGCTTGAAGCGTCCCGTTGTGCCCCTACAGTGAAATATGTTATTACCCGAATCCATCCAATCCCTCGTTACCGCCCTCGAACGCCTGCCCGGCATCGGACCCAAATCCGCTTCACGGTTGGCGTTCTACCTGCTTCGCGCCTCCGAAGATGTCGCACAGGATTTATCCACGGCGCTAGCGAATCTCAAAGCGAACACTGCCTTCTGCTCCGAATGTTTCAACATCACTGACGCAGGACGTGAACGCTGTGAGATCTGCGAATCCCAAAAACGCGACTCATCCCTTATCTGCGTCGTCGAAGAAGCCTTGGATGTCCTCGCGCTCGAACGCACTGGCGGCTTTCAAGGCAAATATCATGTCTTGCAAGGTGTTTTATCTCCCATCGAAGGCATCGGTCCCGACGATCTGAAGATCAAGCAACTCGTCGAACGTGTAGCGCGTGGGGGAGTCGGGGAGGTTATCATCGCCACCAATCCCAGCATGGAAGGGGACGCGACGGCACAATATCTACGTCAACAACTCGAGCCGATGGGCGTAAAAGTCACCCGCCTTGCGCGCGGTCTGCCCGTGGGCGGCGACTTGGAATATGCCGATCAAAACACCTTGCTAAGAGCCTTAGCAGGCAGACATGAGATGAATTAAAATCAAGTGACAGTCACCTTTAAGGTGACTGTCACTTTTATATCCATGAACATCACCATCCTCACCTTCGGCTCTCGTGGCGACGTCCAACCGTTTTTACCTTTATCTCTCGGCTTGATGTCTCGCGGACATAATGTCATCCTTGCTGCGCCAGCGCGTTTCAAGTCGCTGGTCGAAGAACATGGCATTACCTTCTTTCCACTTTCTGGCGATCCCGAAGAACTAAGCCGTCGCCTCAATGATGCAGGTTACAACTTCTTCAAACTTGCTAAAGAGTTAATGTCTCACGCTGTGGATATCGGCGCCGAAATGATGCGTCAAACCGATGAAGCCTGTCGCGACGCAGACCTCATCATCCACACCTTTGCTCATGCCGTTGGCGCTCACACCCTTGCCCGCGAAAAAAATATCCCCGACATTCATATCCAAACCTTTCCCATGTTCACTCCCACCGGCGATTATCCCAACATCTCTTTGCCAAATCTCCATAATCGTTTTTTGAATCATTTGACTCATATCGCCTCTCTAAGAATAACCGAACTCACTTCATCTTTGGGATTCGAACAAGTCCGCCGCCGCGCGAGATTACCCAAGCGAAAACTTTATTCTCCCTTCAAAGACTCCCCGCTTCGCCTCCGAACCCCGATCCTGTGTGCCTGGTCCCCAAGCCTGATCCCACCCTCAAGCGACTGGAGTCCGCGTGTGCATGTCACTGGATATTATTTCTTTCCACATGACGAATCCTATAATCCACCAAATGAATTGAAGGCGTTTTTAGAAGCGGGTAAACCACCAGTTTGTGTATCGTTTGGAAGTATGGTTCACAAGAATGCAGAAAAAGTTGACAAGGTTATTCGTGAATCTTTGAAACGAACAAACAATCGCGGCATTATCTTGTCAGGGTGGGGGAGTGCGAAACGTGAATCAACAGATGACGTGCTGTATCTTGAGTCTGCGCCGCATGATTGGTTGCTGCCAAAGTGCAAGATGGTTGTTCATCATGGTGGTGCTGGCACAACGTCTGCAGCATTGTGTGCAGGGATTCCGCAAATCGTCGTCCCATTCATGGCAGATCAACCGTTTTGGGGAAGTAGAGTCCATGCAATTGGGGTTGCACCAAAGCCGATTCGTGTGAATCAATTGTCAGTAGATAAGATGGTGAGAGCCATGGCTGAGGCAGAGTCTAAAGCCATTCTTGAGCGGGCACAGGCTACAGGTCAACGAATAAGAAGCGAAGAGGGGGTGACGAATGCGGTCAAGTTGATCGAGTCGTATGCAGACGCGTTCAATGAATCCGCTTGAAAATTGGTGCGATTTTTTAAGGTTTAAATGTCCTACAACTATTGACATTTCGTTACAAATGCATATAATTCCACTTCGCCAGTACAACATAAGATTTCGTCTCCCAGACAGATCGTTCACAACTGAGTAACCGTCTCCCATCAGAGACACAAAGCAAAAGTTTTGCAGTCTGATGTGCCGATGCGAAGAAAGAAGAGCATCGGTATTTTAGTCTGTGTAAGACCTTGACAGACGGTTGCTGAGTGGGTAAAATACCGCCCGCTCAAAAAATGGCAAGCACCTTAACAACTGAAAAGTGATAGGAAGCAACAATTTTTTCGAACCAGTCAATCCGTAACTTTTACACTCGCAAGAGTGATTTTTTGCGGAGAGTTTGATCCTGGCTCAGGATGAACGCTGGCGGCGTGCCTAATACATGCAAGTCGAACGAGGTGCTTTTGTAGCAATACGAGAGTATCCTAGTGGCGAACGGGTGAGTAACGCGTGGGTGACCTGCCCCAAAGTGTGGGATAACAG
>DDSH01000028.1:1014-1409 GCA_002343775.1 Anaerolineales bacterium UBA2395 | reverse complement strand
CTGCGTCCCATCAGCTAGTTGGTGAGGTAACGGCTCACCAAGGCGACGACGGGTAGGGGACCTGAGAGGGTGGCCCCCCACAATGGAACTGAAACACGGTCCATACACCTACGGGTGGCAGCAGTAGGGAATATTGCTCAATGGGCGAAAGCCTGAAGCAGCAACGCCGCGTGTGCGATGAAGGCCTTCGGGTCGTAAAGCACTTTTCTGAGAGATGAGAAAGGACAGTATCTCAGGAATAAGTCTCGGCTAACTACGTGCCAGCAGCCGCGGTAAAACGTAGGAGGCGAGCGTTATCCGGATTCACTGGGCGTAAAGCGCGTGCAGGCGGTTCGGTAAGTTGGGCGTGAAATCTCCTGGCTTAACTAGGAGAGGTCGTTCAATACTACCGGACT
>DDSH01000026.1 GCA_002343775.1 Anaerolineales bacterium UBA2395 | reverse complement strand
CGAGTCTGGCAGGGCGGTCAGTTGATTGCTGGAGAGATTCAGTTTGGTTAACTGTGTGAGTTGCGCTAGCGCGAGCGAGTCTGGCAGGGTGGTCAGTCGGTTGTCGGAGAGATACAGTGTTGTCAACTGCGTGAGTTGTCCCAGAGAGTCTGGCAGGGTTGTCAGTTGGTTGCTGGAGAGATTCAGGTTTGTCAACTGTGTGAGTTGCCATAAAGAATCTGGCAATTCAGTGAGTTGAGGTGGTTTCGGGTCTTTATATTGCGGATTGCTGAGGTCAAGTTCCGTTGCGCCAGAGCGCAGGGCGTCCGCGATTTTTTGTTCGGCGAGTTGGTAGGGTGTGAGTTCTTTGGGCATGGTGGGTGTCCTTGGTGTAGGGGCGATGCGGGGGTAGGGGCGAGACGTGTCTCGCCCCTACGATTGTTGCCCTTACCGTAATACGTTTACCGGATTCTCGTCATCATCATTCCAGCGCAACGGGTTCGTTTCGATGTAATCCGTGATGCGTTGCAGGTCTTTTTCATCCCGAATTATATGCTCATAATAATTCCGCTGCCAGATGCCGGTGGCGTTGTGTTTTTGTTTGATAATCCGCGATACAGATGATTTGTATTGTCCGATGATGGCCGCAATGGAACCCGGAATTGTTTTCCCGAAATGCGGTGTTGGGGTACGTTCCGTAGGGGCACGCCATGGCGTGCCCCTACGCATACCACCATCGGTAATGATGATAATCCCATGCACATGATTCGGCATAATCACATGCGCGCCCAATTCGACGAACGGAAAATGATCGGGAATGGCACACCAGCATTCGTCCGCGATTTTGCCGAAATCGTTCAAAGCCATTTTTGCATCTCGGATTTCCCCGAACAGACAATCGCGTTGATACGTGACAAGGGTCACAAAATACGCGCCCGCCTGTGAATAATCATATCCTTTCAAGCGGATGGATCTTCGATGAAGTTTTTGCAGGTCGAATTTGAATGTCGGCATGAGGCGGGGTGTTGCAAAATTGTAGCACGCCAAAACCAGAATTGACATCCACCCACACATCTGCTACACTATAAGTTGTCAGACAAATTGCCACCGCGATAGTAAAAGGCTAACACTCATGACAACTCTCCTCATTAAGAACGCATATCTCGTCACCATGGACGACCATCAGCGGGAAATTCCCGAGGGTGGTCTTTTTATTCGCGACGGCTTCATCGAACAGGTCGGCGCGACGAGCGAACTTCCCCAAACTGCCGACGAAGTTCTTGACCTCAAAGGGCACGTCGTCCTGCCGGGTTTGGTCAACACGCACCACCACTTCTACCAAACCCTCACACGCGCTGTCCCTGCCGCGCAGGATGCCAACCTCTTCAACTGGCTCAAGACCCTCTATCCCATTTGGGCGCGGATTCAACCCGAAGATATTTTCATCTCGACTCAAACCGCATTGTCGGAACTCGCTTTATCGGGATGCACCACCGCCTCGGATCATCTCTACCTCTACCCCAACGCTGCCAAACTCGACGATGAGATTGCCGCTGCACTGGAAGTTGGGGTCAGGCTGCAAGCCTCTCGCGGCTCGATGAGTCTCGGCGAATCCCAGGGCGGACTCCCACCCGATAGCGTGGTCGACACCGAAGAGAACATCCTCAAAGACTCACAGCGTCTGATTGAGAAATATCACAACGCCAAGCCCGGCGCAATGACCCAAATTGTGCTCGCGCCTTGCTCACCCTTCAGCGTCACATCCGACCTGATGAAACAGTCCGCCAAACTGGCGCGGCAGTACGGAGTGCATCTCCATACCCATCTCGCCGAAACCGAAGACGAAGAACAATTCTGCATGCAGATGTTCGGTCACCGTCCCGTCGGGTACATGCAGGAAGTGGACTGGGTCGGCGATGACGTCTGGTTTGCCCATGCGGTGTGGGTCAATGACGAGGAAATTCAAGTCTTCGCCAAACACAACTGCGGCGTGGCGCACTGTCCCACTTCGAACATGCGGCTGGCGTCTGGTATCGCTCCGGTCAAGGAATACCGCAAGGCGGGCGTCAACGTCGGCTTGGGCGTGGATGGCTCCGCTTCCAACGACGGGTCACACCTCCTTGCAGAAGTGAGAAATGCCATGCTCGTTTCCCGCGTCAAAGAGGGACTGACGGGCTATTCCCTTTCCAACGACCCGAATAGAAAATTAATGACCGCGCGCGAAGCCTTGCATCTTGGCACACGTGGCGGCGCAGCGGTGCTTGGTCGCAAAGACATCGGCAGCCTGGAAGTTGGCAAGTGCGCCGATCTCTTCGCCGTGGATCTGAACCGCCTGGAATTCACGGGCATGCACGACCCGGTCTCTGCTGTGGTCTTCGGTCAATCCGTCAACGTGGATTACACAGTCGTGAACGGAAAATTTATCGTCAAGGAAGGTCATCTGGTCACGGTCGACCAACGGAAATTGATCGAGAAGCATAACAAGGCTGCCAAACGACTGCTGGCTGGATAAGGAGTTGCGTCATGGCTGAAGTGGTTAACATGCTGGTCTTGCTCTCGCGTGGAATTCCCGGCATCGTCGTCGCGGGGCTGGCGCTGATCTTGATGATCCTTGCCCTCGTCCGAAAAGACGCGAGCATGATGGTCATTGCTGCGTTCTTTGCCCTTCCATCCACCTATGTGTTCGGCGCCTGGGCGGGCTTTTTGCTGGCAGTGCGTTTGCTTCCGCTCTTCCTGCTGGCTTCCGCCTTTTTTATCAGCCGAGACGAGCCCATCTTTGCCTGGATCCTGCCCGTGCCTGTGCTGGGGTTTCTGGTGTATTTTCTCGTCACTCTGGTCGCATCCGATTTTGTAAGCGCCTAAACAAGCAGCACCCCTCGAGTTTTTGTCTCACCATCGTTCGTTTCACGGAGTTTATATGACCCCTTCCACAAAACTGACCACAGCCCTCATCGATGTTGCCATGGGGCGCGCACACGCCGACCTCGTCATTCAAAATGGCAAGTGGGTGAGTGTGCAATCCGGCGAGATCATCCCGAATACGTCCATTGCCGTTGTGCAGGGACGCATTGCATTTGTCGGGCATGATGCTAGTCACACTATCGGCAAAAAGACGAAGGTGATCGATGCCAGGGGCAAATATCTCGTCCCCGGTTTGCTGGATGGTCACATGCACGTCGAATCCGGCATGGTCACGGTGACGGAATTTGTCCGCGCAGTGGCGGTGCGTGGCACGACCGGCATGTTCATTGACCCGCATGAGATCGCCAATATCTTCGGTCTCAAAGGCGTCAAGTTGATGGTGGATGAAGCGCAGAAGCAGCCGATCCATGTGTGGGTGCAGATGCCTTCGTGTGTGCCGTCTGCGCCGGGATTGGAAACGCCCGGTTCCTCTGTCGGACCGAAGGAAGTTGCCGAAGCGATGACATGGAAAGGCATCATCGGCTTGGGCGAAATGATGAACTTCCCCGGCGTGTTCATGAGCGACAAGAAGATGCTGGATGAAATGTCCGCGACCCATGCGGCGGGTAAGGTCATCGGCGGGCACTACGCTTCACCTGACCTTGGATTGCCCTTCCATGGGTATGTGGCGGGCGGCGCGGAGGACGACCACGAGGGAACGCGTGTCGAGGATGCGATTGCCAGAGTCCGGCAGGGCATGAAGGCGATGCTGCGCTACGGGTCGGCATGGTTTGACGTTGCTGCGCAGGTCAAAGCCATTACCGAAAAGAAACTGGATTCCCGTCGCTTCATCCTCTGCACCGATGACTCGCACGCGGAAACCCTCACCTCCGAAGGTCACATGGACCGCGTCCTGCGGCATGCCATCAGCGAAGGCTTGAACCCGATGACGGCGATCCAGATGATGACCATCAACACGGCGGAGCACTTTGGGCTCAGCAAAGAGATGGGTATGATCGCGCCCGGTCGCTGGGCGGATGTGGTGCTGGTGGATGACCTGATGAACTTCAAAGCAGAGATGGTCATTGCCAGGGGACAGGTGATCGCCGAAAAAGGCGAACTGCTGGTCAAACTGCCGGTGGTGAAATATCCCAAGTGGGTGACCAATTCCATTCATATCAAGAGAAAACTCACAGCCGCCGATTTTGCCCTTCGGACAAGAGCCGCTGACGGGTCCGAAATTGAAGCGCACGTCATCGGTGTGATCGAGAACCAGGCGCCGACGCGCCATTTGCGGATGAAGGTCAAAGTGGAGGATGGCGAGGTCAAGACGGATCTCCGCCGCGATTTGGCGAAGATCGCGCTGGTGGAACGCCATCGCGCAACCGGTAACGTGGTGGTGGGGCTGGTGAAAGGCTTCGAGTTCACGCGCAAATGCGCCATCGGTTCAACGGTGGCGCACGACAGCCATCATATGATCGTGGTCGGTACGGATGAAGAAAGCATGGCGGTTGCCGCGAACGAACTGGCGAAGTGCGGCGGCGGGCAGGTGGTGGTGATGGATGGCAAGGTGGTAGGTCTGGTGGAATTCCCGATCGCGGGGTTGATGTCCAATGAACGCGCCGATGTGGTGGCGAAGAAAGCCGGAACCGTGCTCGAAGGCTTCAAGATGTGCGGCAGCGAATTGAACAACCCGAACATGCAGCTGAGTTTGATGGCGTTGGTGGTGATCCCTGAATTAAGAATTTCCGACAAGGGTCTGGTGGATGTGACGCGTTTCGATTTCATTCCCGTGTTGGAAGACTGAGGTAGGAATGGCTAATTTTCCTTTTCAACGATTGCAGGCAGATCTGGCTGCTTTGATCGGCAAAACCCCGGCGGGGCAGCGTTTGCCTTCCGAGCCAGACCTCGCAAAGCAGTTGGGCGTTTCACGCGCCACACTGCGCGAGGCGATGCGTTCCTTCGAAGCGCAGGGGCTGATCCGCCGCAGGCAGGGGTCGGGCACGTTCGTGGTGGGCAAGATCCAGGCGCTTGATAGCGGGCTTGAAGTGCTGGAAAGCCTCGAAACCATTGCAAGGCGCATGGGGCTCGAGGTTTCGCTCAGTGATCTCAGCATCGAAACCATTCCAGCTGATGAGCATCTTGCTTCGGCGTTGAACGTCAACGCCAATGCAAAGTTGACTCGCGTGCGGCGTGTCATCCGGGCGGAGAACCGTCCGGTGGCATATCTGGTGGATATTCTGCCAGAGGATGTGCTGCACTCGAAGGATCTGCCTTCCGATTTCAACGGTTCTGTGCTGGACTTTTTGCTGGGTCGCGGCACCCCATTGACCACTTCGCGGGCAAATGTCAGCGCGATTGGAGCAACCGCCGAAGTGGCAAAACCGATGGAAATTCAGCGCGGCGATGTATTGCTCCACTTTTACGCGCAGCTCTTCGATGTGGACGGCAGGATCGTGGATTATTCCCTGAGTTATTTCATCCCCGGGTATTTCCACTTCCACGTTGTAAGAAGAGTGGGAAGCGGATAATTGCAAGCCATATTTGAATCGTAAATAAATTGGGGCAGGTTTCAGACCGCCCTATTTTGAACAAGGAGAAAAAATGACAGAGAAAGTAAAGGAAATCCAAAAACGCGTGGAGGCGGCGCGTGAAGACATCATCAAGTTCATGCGCGACATCGTCGCCATCCCTTCCATGGAATCGCAGATCGGTGAAGTGGGCAAGCGCATTCAAGCCGAAATGACCAAACTCGGCTTCGATGAAGTCCGCTTCGACAAGATGGGGAATACGGTGGGGCGCATCGGCAACGGCAAGAAAGTGGTCGTGTTCGACTCGCACATTGACACCGTCGGCATTGGCGACCCCGCCTCCTGGCAATGGGACCCATTCGTCGGCAAGGTCGAGAACGGCATTTTGTATGCGCGCGGCGCCTGCGATGAAAAGAACAGCACGCCCGGCATGATCTATGGTTTGGCGATCGCGCGTGACCTGGGTTTGCTCGACGGCTGGACCGCCTATTACTTCGGCAATATGGAAGAGTGGTGCGACGGGATCGCCCCGAACACCTTCGTGGAAGTGGATCCGAAAGTCAAGCCGGATTTCGTCGTCATCGGCGAACCGACCAAGATGCTGGTCTATCGTGGACACAAGGGACGCCTCGAGATGAAGGTGACCGCCAAGGGCAAGTCGGCGCATGCGGCGTCCAACCACCTCGGCGATAACGCCATTTATAAACTGCTGCCGGTCATTGCGGGCATCCGCGACCTGGAGCCGAAGCTGGGCGACCATGAATTTCTTGGTCATGGCAAGATCACGGTCAGCGACATGCACGTCAAGACCCCCTCCATCAATGCCGTACCAGATGAAGCCATTATTTATATCGACCGTCGTATGACCTTCGGTGAGACCAAGGAAGCGGTCAAGAAGCAGATCGAAGATCTGATCCCCGCCGAGTTTAAAGAGACCGTCAAATTAGAGGAATTGTTCTACGACGAACCCTCCTACACCGGCTTTGTCTTCCCCGTGGATAAATACTTCCCGGCGTGGGCATACGAAGAGAGCCATCCGCTGGTGCAAGCCGGGCAGGAAGCGCGAAAACTGATCGGTCTGCCTGATGCGAAATCCGGCAAATGGAACTTCTCCACGAACGGTATTTATTGGGCTGGCAAAGCGGGCATCCCTTCCATTGGGTTCGGTCCCGGCGATGAAGAGACCGCTCACACCGTCAACGACAGCGTGTCGCTGGACGAGGTGGTGAAAGCCACCGAGTTCTACGCGGTTTTGCCGAGCCTGATCAAATAATCGGATTTTGATTGCCGCGATGAAAATTTTAGAGGTACGACGTCATTCGATCCGCTCGATGGGGGGCGACCACCTGAACCAAAAAGGTGTGACGCTGGCGCGCAAGGTTGGGCAGGGTATTGGTCCGTTCGACTTTGTGGCGACATCCACACTGCCGCGTGCTTTCGAGACCGCCATCGCCATGGGATTTGCCGTCCATGAACAGAACGAACTCATGAACACCTATGGCGGTGCGGTGGAACGCGAAGCCCCCTGGCCCCTGCCATACTTCCACTACTCCGAGATCGTCAAGCAGGATGGAGCCGCTGCACAGTATGCCCATCAGCTGGCGGACTATTACTCCAGCGTACTGGAGGGACTGGCAGAAGGCGGCTCGGCGCTGGTGGTCAATCATGGCGGCGTGGTGGAACTGGGCGTAGTGGCATGCCTGCCGAAGATGGACTTCAAGCCCTGGGGTGACGCGGTGGATTACTGCGAAGGAGCGCGTCTGTTCTGGGACGCTGGCAGGTTTGTGAGCGGTGAGGTGCTGCGCCTTCAGAAATAAATAGATCGTAATTGCCATCATCAACAACAATAGAATATATAGAAAAAAAGAAAACAAGGAGATTAAATTATGCAAACCAATTTTCGTGGACGTGACTTCATCGGTGACCTCGACTTCACCAAAGAGGAAGTCGAGACTGTTTTGGAGGTCGCCTGGGATCTGAAGCGCAAGCGCGCCTTGGGCGAGCCCCATCCCTACCTGCGCGACAAAGTGCTGGCGATGCTGTTCTTCTTCTCGTCCACCCGTACACGCGGTTCGTTCGAAGCCGGCATGGCGCAGTTGGGCGGTCACGGTGCGTTCATTGACAGCAATACCACCCAGATCTCGCACGGCGATACCCCGGTTGAGATCGGCGAGATCTTCGGTCGCTATTTCGATGGCATCGCCATTCGTCACTGCGACTATGGCGACGGCAACAAATACTTGAATGATGTTGCCAAGTCCAGCCGCGCGCCCGTTCTTAACATGCAATGCGATGTGTATCATCCCTTCCAGTGTCTCGCCGACCTGATGACCATCATGGAAAAGAAGGGACGCGACCTGCGCAAGAAGAAGATCGTCGTATCATGGGCGTATGCCGCTTCCTATCTCAAGCCGATCTCCGTGCCGCAATCCCTCATCCTTCAGATGCCGCGTTTCGGTATGGATGTGACTCTGGCGTACCCGCCCGAATTCCCGCTCATGCCCGACATCGTTGAGCAGGCGAAGGAACAGGCGAAGATCGCCGGAACCAGCTTCGAGATCGTCGACAGCAAGGACGGCATGAAGGAAGCCTGCAAAGATGCCGATGTCATCTATGCCAAGTCCTGGGGACCGCTGCTCACCACCACCGATAAAGTCGAAGGCAAGCGCCTTCAGGACATGTACAAGAACTGGATCATGGATGATGACAAGCTCAGCGTTGCGAAGAAGGATGCCATCTACATGCACCCGCTTCCCGCCGACCGCGACATTGAAGTGACCAGCAGCGTGCTGGATGGTCCCAATTCCGTCGTGTTCGATGAAGCCGAGAATCGCCTGCATGCGCAGAAAGCGGTCATGGCGTTGACGATGTCCTAATGAATTCGAAAGGGGCGGGTGTTTTATCACCTGCCCCTGCATATGTTTGAGGAGATTTACTTACATGACGAAACTCGCAGTCGTCGCCATTGGCGGCAACGCCCTTATCAAGGATGAAAAACGCGTCTCCGTTGAAGACCAGCAGGTTGCCCTGCGCGAAACCTCCGTTCATCTCGTGGATATGATCGAAGCCGGTTGGAACCTTGCCATCGGTCACGGCAATGGACCTCAAGTTGGCTACATCCTGCGCCGCTCCGAGATCGCTGCCAAGGTCGAGGGAATGCACGAAGTTCCACTGGATGTCTGCGGCGCGGATTCGCAAGGCGCCATTGGGTACGAATTGCAGCAGGCACTGCGCAACGAGTTCTTCAAGCGCAAGATCGACCGCAAGGCTGCCACCGTTGTGACGCAAATGCTGGTGGACAAGGAGGATCCCGCCTTCAAAAAACCCACCAAGCCGATTGGCTCTTTCATGGATGAAGCAGAAGCCAAACGCCGCGAAAAAGAAATGGGTTGGTCGGTGGTCGAAGATGCCGGTCGCGGCTGGAGGCGTGTAGTCGCTTCACCGCTGCCCAAAGAGATTGTTGAGTTCGATTCCGTTAAAGCGTTGCTCGATGCGGGACATATTGTCATCACCGTGGGTGGCGGCGGCATCCCGGTCATTGATCGCGGCGATGGAGAACTCATCGGTACGGCGGCGGTCATCGACAAGGATTTCGCATCGTCCCTGCTTGCCCAAGCCCTCAAGGCAGATATGCTTCTCATCGCGACCGCGGTAGAGAAAGTTGCCATCAATTTTGGCAAACCCGAGCAAAAGTGGCTGGAAAAGATGACCCTCGCCGAAGCAAAAGCCTATCTTGCTGAAGGAACGCATTTTGCCAAAGGCTCAATGGCTCCGAAGATCCAGGCTGCCATTTGGTATCTTGAAAACGGCGGCAAACAGGCGCTGATCACCAACCCCGAAAGCATTGGGCGCGCCTTGAAAGGCGAAACCGGAACCTGGATCGTCTCATAACGCGTTCCCAACCCCCGGTCAACATGGTCGAAGCGCAAAACTTTGCGCTTCGACACCATCCATGAAAAAGATACATCCCGCGTTCCTGCTTCTCCTTGCTGCAATAGCCGCGTATGGCTTGCTCATCCCACAATTGGGCTTCTATTGGGATGACCTGCCCATGTCGTGGATTCGTTACCAGCTCGGGCGCCAAGCCATGACGGAATATTTTTCCACCAACCGTCCGGTCTGGGCGTGGCTGTATCAGGTTACCACCAGCATCCTCCCGCACCAGCCGATCTACTGGCAGGTCTTTGCCCTCTTCTGGCGTTGGGCTGGCGCGTTGACGGTCTGGGCAATTGCCCGCAGGCTGTTTCCGCAGCGCGCAACATTTGCCCTGACGCTATCCCTGTTCTTCCTTTTGTACCCCGGCTTCAATCAACAATGGGGAAGTTACCTTTACTCTCATTTTTTCATCGTTCTATTCTTTTTTCTTTTTTCGATTCATCTCATGTTGCGCGGCAAGACCCTGCCTGCACTGCTTTTTTCGGCGCTGAATCTATGGATGATGGAATATTTCTTCGTCCTGGAATTGATCCGGCCATTTGTCATTTGGGTTTCACTTCCGGTTGACTCCAACCGCTTCAAAACTACGCTCAGGCAGTGGGTGCCCTACCTGGGCGTTTTCGCCCTTGCGGTTTTATCCCGTATCTTCATCTTCAATAATCAAATTTACCAGTTCAGCATTCGGGAGGAATTGGCGAAGGCTCCATTTGAAACGCTGTCGCTGCTGGTCGGTAATGTATTCTCCAGCCTTTGGGCGGTGACTCTGTCTGCCTGGGCGCTGATCTTTCGTTTCCCCAGCCCTGCCATCGACGGTCCGCGCACTGTGGCTTTATACATATTTGTCGTTATGCTGGTTGCAGCGGTGGCTATGTTTGGGTTGCGGAATCAGTCCCAGTCCGGGAACGATGCGCCGCGCCAGCGGGGTTCCATCCTGTTGTTGGGGCTGGTGATGTTGGCGCTGGCTGGTCCGCCTTTCTGGCTTACGAATGTCCCGATTTCTTTGGGGTACCCCGCCAATCGTGCTACGCTTTCATTCATTCTGGGAGTCAGCTTTTTGTTTGCGGGTTTGCTGGAGTATTTTCCGCGCGCTGCACGCATGGCGCTGGTGGTTTTGGCGGTGTCTCTGGCAGCGGGACGGCAGTTTTTGTGGGCGAATGATTTTCGCCGCGATTGGGATTCGCACAAGAATCTGTTCTGGCAAATGACCTGGCGCGTGCCAGGTCTTGAAAAAGATACCGTTGTGTTGATGAACGAAGAATTGCTGTATTATGCCGATAACTCGTTGAGCGCAACCTTGAACTGGATCTACGCACCCGATAATCGCACTGCCGAAGTGGATTATGTGTTGTTTTACCCCACCAACCGTCTGGGTGCATCGTTGCCTGCGTTAACCCCGGATCTGCCCATATTCTATGATTACCTCGCCGGCGTTTTTCGTGGCAGCACCTCGCAAGTTGTGGTATTTTACTATTCGCCGCCGGGCTGCCTGCGAGTGATCGACCCCGACATCGACCCCGACAACCGATTAATCCCTGAAGATACCCTGCTGCGTGAGGCGGCTGCGCTCTCTTCCACCGCGCACATTTTGAATAAGCCCACTGCTCAAATGCCCGCCGTTTATGGACCGGAACCCGCGCATGGCTGGTGTTATTATTTCCAAAAAGCCGACCTTGCCCGCCAAATGGGCGACTGGGAAGCGGTTACCCGTTTGGGCGATGACGCTTTCGCCTCCGGCGATTATCCTAACGACCCAGTGGAACGGTTTGTCTTTATTGAGGGCTACGCTCACACTGAGGATTGGAAAAAAGCGGTAGAATTGTCGGAGACATCTTACAAAGTGTCGAAGGCGTATGTTGGACCCCTGCTCTGCAAATTATGGGATCGCATCGCCCTCGAGACAACCGTCACTCCCGAGCAAGCCTCCGCGGTGGAACAAGTTCGTATTGAATTCGAGTGCCCGCCTTAGAAATTCCCGCTTGTACTTTCTTCAAATTACGTGGTTTTGGTTAATTGTGTAAAAGACTGAAAGGAGGTCTGAACGAAAAGTGCCCCACTCAGTTTTGTCCAAAATATCAATTTTCAAAAGGAGAAGAAGTATGCAAAAGAATTTCGCACGCCTCGCAGCCATGCTTGCGTTGGCAACCTTGCTAGTCCTCGTTGCTTGCGGCGGACCGGCTCCCGTTGAACCGCCTTCGACCGATGGCGGTGGTGGATCGTCCGGCGGCGATTCGGGTAGCGGTGAAACCGCTCCCACAGTGGAAGTGCCCTCCGGTTCCGGCGGCTCTTCTGACGAACCGTTTGTGTTCGGGATGCTCCTCGTTGGTCCGTACAATGACAATGGCTGGAGCCAGGCTCACTACGAAGCCGGTTTGTATCTTGAGGAGAATCTCAACGCCAAGATGGTTTACCTCGACAAGGTCAACCCTGCTGACCGTCCCGGCACCACCCCAGATCAGCTGGCAGAAGAACTGGTTGCACAAGGCGCAAAACTGGTCATCTTCAACTCGGATGACATGAAAGATGCCTCCACCACCTTTGCCAAGAACAACCCCGATATTTACGTCATCATGGCGTCCGGCGATCAGGTTTGGCAAGACGGTAAAGCCTTCCAGGAAATCCCCAACCTGATGAACATCATGGGTCGTATGGAATACGGCAAGATGATCGGTGGTTGCGCTGCCGCTCTCTCTACCGAAACGGGCAAGATCGGTTACCTCGGACCATTGATCAACGATGAAACCCGCCGCCTTGCGGCTTCTGCCTACCTCGGTGCGAAATACTGCTACGAGATGGCTGGCAATGATCCCGCCGAGTTGGATTTCAAAGTCACCTGGATCGGATTCTGGTTCAATATCCCCGGTGTAACCCTTGATCCAGTGCAGGTCTCCAACGACTTCTACACCACAGACTACGACATCGTGATCTCCGGTATCGATAACCCGGTCAACCTTGGTGAAGCCGCGAAACTCAAGGCGGAAGGCAAAGCTGTGGCAGGCGTCGCATATGACTATGTCGCCGCTTGTGAAGCCGCGCCGGATGTCTGCTTGGGCGTTCCTTACTTCAACTGGGGTCCCGAATACCTCAAGGCGATCAATTCCGCCATTGACGGTTCTTGGCAGTCCCAGTTCATTTGGGCTGGCCCTGATTGGGCTGACCTCAACAACCACGATACTTCTACGATCGGCTTCGAGAAGGGTCCCGCGTTGAGCGCTGATGACGCCGCCATGTTGGATGGTTTCATTGCTGAGCTGGCGGGCGGTCTGAACTTGTGGACGGGTCCGATCAACCTGCAGGATGGTTCCGCGTACCTTGCGGACGGTGAAGTTGCTTCTGACCAGCAGGTCTGGTACCTCCCGCAGCTGCTCGAAGGCATGGAAGGCTTGAGCGCAGCCGAATAACGAATTTCCCTTTGCAGGGGCGCGATTATCGCGCCCCTGCCTTTTATGCATCATGGAGGATACATACCGCCCATGAACGTCGAACTCAAAAACATCCACAAGCACTTCGGCAAGACACATGCCAACAGAGGGATCAACCTTACCATCCCATCCGGCACGATTCAGGGAATCCTGGGGGAGAACGGCGCTGGGAAAAGTACATTGATGAAGATCCTCTCGGGGTTCATCCAGGCAGACCCCGGCAGTGAAGTCATTTTGGACGGCAAGCCGGTTTACATGGATTCTCCAGCGAGCGCGATCCGCTACGGGGTGGGAATGCTTCATCAGGATCCGTTGGACTTCCCGCCCATGAGGATCCTTGATAATTTTTTGCTTGGTCTCCCAAGTTCGTTTTTTCCGAATAGAAAAGAAGCTACGCAGGATTTTAATCTGCTGGCAAAAGAATACGGTTTTTCATTCGACCCTGAAAATTACGTGGACTCTCTGACCGTTGGTGAACGCCAACAGTTGGAGATCATGCGTTTATTGTTCCTCGGCGCGCGCGTCTTTATTTTGGATGAGCCGACTACCGGTATCAGCGCCAGCCAGAAGGAGAAATTGTTCGCCACGCTCAAAAAGTTTCCAGAACAGGGAATGACAGTGATCTTCGTCTCGCATAAATTGGAGGATGTCGAAAACCTGTGCGACCGGGTGGCGGTTTTGCGCGGCGGGGAACTGGTCGGTGAGACGAAACCCCCATATAACACATCCAAGCTTGTGGAGATGATGTTTGGGAAAGTCGTCACATTAGGGGAACGCCAACCGGCACAGACCGGAGACACCGTGCTTTCATTCCAAAATGTATCGCTTGAAGATACGCGCCTGAAGATCAAAAACATTAGTCTCGACCTGCGTGCCGGGGAGGTGATCGGTCTTGCCGGTTTGGAGGGTTCCGGGCAGGGTATGTTTATGCGCGCCTGTGCAGGACTTGTTCGTCCCGTTAGCGGGAAGGTCATCCTCAAGGGCAGGGATTTGACAGGCAAGTCTTACCACACCTTCAAACGCGAAGGGGTCAATTTCCTTCCCGCCGCAAGACTCGAAGAAGGCTTGGTGCCCGGCTTGAGCCTGACCGATCACTTTGTCCTTGCGGAAGAACCGAAGGGTATCTTCATTGACCGCGCTGCAGGGCAAAAACTGGCGGAAGACCGCATCAAATCCTTCAATATTCGCGGCACGCCCACAAGCACGGTCGAGTCGCTCTCAGGTGGGAATCAACAACGCGCCGAACTGGCTTTGCTGCAATCACCGCTTTCGTTGATCCTGCTCGAACATCCCACCCGCGGTTTGGATATCGAGTCGGTCATCTACATCTGGAGCAAGTTGAAAGACCGCTGCCGGCAGGATGGCGCTGCGATCATTTTTATTTCCTCGGACTTGGAGGAGGTTTTGCAATATAGCGACCGTTTGCTGGTCTTCTTTAG
This sequence comes from Anaerolineales bacterium UBA2395, assembly GCA_002343775.1. GTDB lineage: Bacteria > Chloroflexota > Anaerolineae > Anaerolineales > Villigracilaceae > Villigracilis. The sequence continues at coordinate 138,548 of DDSH01000026.1, read as the reverse complement.
CGGACGAGTCTCCGAGCCTATTGATGCGGCAACCACAAGCGTGGAACAGCTTGGTCAATTGATCGGCGGGAAGAATTGGCCCGAAAAAGGAGGCGCACATGCTTAAAACAAGGTTTGGAGGGGTTCTCTTTCAAGCGGTCGCCTTTGTTCTGGCGATGAGCTTCGTCTCGCTGATTCTGGTTGCGGTTGGCGCATCTCCTTTGGAAGCATATAAGAACATGCTGACCGGCTCGGTCGGTTCGATGCGCAAACTTGCCGAGGTATTGGTTTCGTTCGTGCCTTTGCTGCTGGTCACCGCGGGTCTGTTGCTCACCTTTTCAGCGGGCTTATGGAATATCGGTGTGGAAGGACAGATCGTGCTTGGTGCAATCGGCACAACCTGGGCGCTTCGATACTTTGTGGATAGTACCCTGCCGCCCGCCTTGATTATTGCGCTCTCCATTCTGGCGGGCATGTTCGCAGGCGCACTTTGGGCTGCATTTGCCGGAATACTAAAGACCTTTGGCGGAGTGAATGAAATCTTCGGCGGTTTGGGTTTGAACTTTGTTTCCACCGCCCTGACCCTCTACCTCATCTTCGGTCCGTGGAAGCGCGAAGGCGTCGCCTCGATGAGCGGAACCGAGCCTTTTCCGGATATTTTCTCCCTGCCGCAGCTGCCGGATCTCCGCATCAGCCCGTGGGCACTGGGGATTGCGCTGGTGGCAATTGTAGTTGTGTATTTCATTTTACAGGGCACCTATTTTGGTTTGCGAATCAAAGCGGTGGGAAAGAATTTTCGCGCCGCCTATTTGCTTGGCATTCCCACCTGGCAGTATTCGCTGTATTCGTTTCTCATTTGCGGGGCGCTGGCTGGAGCCGCTGGGGCGCTGCAGGTGACCGCCGTCTATCACCGCCTCATCCCTTCGATTTCAAGCGGATACGGCTATCTCGGCTTGATGGTGGCGATGTTGATCAATTATCAGGCGATCTGGGCGGTGCCGGTGGCGTTTTTCTTTGCGGCGCTGAATATCGGAAGCATCCAACTGCCCATTGTGTTGAAATTGGACTCTTCGCTCTCCGGTGTTTTACAGGGTGTTTTGGTGCTCTTCGTCCTTTTGATGGAAGGCGTGCGTCAAAAATTCGTGAAGAAGGTATGAGGCGACAATGAATCAAGAAACTCTTCTTGTTGGTTTGGCTGGTGTTCTTGCTGCGGCGGCGCCCATTATCTTTGCGGTGATGGGCGAGACCCTCTCCGAGCGCGCCGGCGTGATCAACCTCTCCATGAACGGTACCATCCTATTGACCGCCATGAGCGGTTTTGCAGTGGCTTATTCCACAGACAGTTTGCTCCTCGGGTTTCTGGCGGGAATGTTGATCGGCGCGCTGGTGGCGTTGATCGTGGCATTTGCCAGCATCACGTTGAAACAGTCTCAGGTGGCGGTTGGCTTTGTGCTTGCACTGACCTGCCGTGACCTGGCTTACTTCCTTGGAAATCCCTTCATGGGTGTGGCGGGTCCGCGCTTGCAGGCATTTCCGATTCCCGGCTTAAGAGATGTTCCGTTTCTGGGTCCCCTGTTCTTTCGCCAGGAATTGATCACCTACGTCAGTTTTCTCGCCATCTTTCTTGCCTGGCTTTGGATTTATCGTACGCGCCCCGGCTTGATGCTGCAGGGAATTGGCGAGAAGCCCGCCGCTGCTTATATCCGCGGCGCGAATGTCAACTTGTTACGCTATGTGTACACCGTCATTGGTGGGGCGTTGATCGGGTTGGCGGGTCCTGCGTACTCGTTGGGAGTCCGCGCTGGATGGATGGGCACCATCTCCGGTCTGGATGGAATCGGATGGATTGCTCTCTCCATCACCATTTTTGGCGGCTGGAATCCCGCCCGTGCGGCGTTCGGCGCCTATCTCTTTGCCCTGCTCCAGTGGCTTGGATTGGTGTTGCAGCCTGTGTTGACCCAGGTGCCATCGCAGGTCTTGCAAGTGGCGCCTTTCCCGCTGATGATCCTCACCCTGTTGCTGGTGAATATTGGTAATGCCGAGTGGGTCGAGCGTACACTGGCTGCCATGCCGGAGGGGGCGCGCAAATTCTTTGCCAAATTGCTGCGCACCATGCGGACTTCGCCCCCGGCTGCTCTGGGTGTGACGTTCGAACGAGATTGATACTCTGTGATTGTGGATGCGTCCCGCGCTTAGGTGCGGGACGTTTTTTGTACTAAATTACTAGGATGAATGTCACTTGAAACTGCTTGTGGGATATAGTACAAAAAGGAAACGTCAGACGACTATCATCCTACAAATCTCTCACCTATGGCTCTTATCCAGTCCAAAACGGTAGCAAATCAAGTGGATGAGATCCTCCTGGAACGAATTCGGGACGGCAATTATTTGCCTGGGAGTCGCATGCCTTCAGAAAGTGAACTATCTGACGAGTTGGGGGTCAGCCGCGCCACAGTACGGACGGCGCTTGCCAAACTGGCAGCCAATGGTCTTATTCTCCGCAAGCAAGGGGACGGCACATACGTCAATGCGCGTGTACGTGACGTTAGCGCCCATTTTGGAAATTTATGGGATCTGGTGCAGTTGATCGAAGGAAATGGATACAAGCCATCCATTCGCTTCATCTCTATCCAAAAGCGCCCTGCAACGGATAAGGAAGCGCTTGCGCTGGCTTTGGAGGAGGGGGACGACCTGATTTGCATTCGCAGGTTGTTCTTCGCCGACCACAAACCGGTGAGTTTGGCGGATAATTTCATCCCCTTTTCCCTGCTTCGCGAGCCACTTGAAAGCATCAATGGGCAGCTTCATATCCGCGATATTTTCCACAACTACTTTCATCAGGATATCGCCTTTGTTATTACCGATATACGTTCGACGATCATTGGCGAAGAAACCCGCGCCTTTTTGGGCGGGCAATCCGACAGGGCGATCTTGAATTTGAGCATATCGTTTTATGGAAAGAACAACCTGCCACTGGCATTTGGAATCAATCACTTTGATGATTCAGTCTTGCGGTTGAGTTTGGTGCAGGCGTGGGCATGACCCTGCCTGCTTATTTTTTAATCCCATGAGAGGATAACGTCTCGATGCGATCAAGGCTAAGCACACTATTTGACGCTTTACTGCCGGTCCTTGCCACCCTGGCTGCGCTTGCAGTGGGAGCGGTCATGCTCCTGTTCCTGAAAGTCAACCCCATCGAAGCCTATGCGGCGCTTTTGAACGGCGCGTTTGGCAGTTTTAACTCATTTGCAGAAACGCTGGTCAAAGCCACGCCGCTGCTTTTGGTTGCCTTGGGTATCTGTATTTCATTCCGCGGTGATGTGATCAACATCGGCGGCGAAGGGCAGATGATCGTCGGCGCCATCCTGGCGACATGGGTTGGTCTTACGTTCACAGACTATCCCGGCTGGCTGATCACCACAGTGGCGTTGCTGGCTGGTTTTCTGGGCGGGGCGGTTTGGGGCGGTATTCCCGGCATCTTGAAGGCATATTTCAACGTCAATGAAATTCTGAGCACGGTGATGATGAACGCCATTGCGGTGCAGTTGATGAACTTCCTGTTGCGTGGACCGATGATCGACCCGGCGCAGGCGGACGTCGCATCCAAGATTCCGCAAACAGCGCGGCTGCTGGATATTTTCCAACTACCCCGGCTGGCGCCCACCCGTTTGCATATGGGCGCGTTAATCGCTGTGGGGCTGGCTGTCCTCGTTTACATCCTCTTGTGGCGCACCACGCTTGGGTATCGCATCCGCGCGGTGGGACAAAATCCGCATGCCTCCCGTTATGCAGGCATCAAAGTGCCGCGTTACATGGTGATGGCTCTGCTGCTCAGTGGCGCGTTTGCCGGGCTGGCAGGCGCGATCCAGGTCTACGGTGTCAATTACCGTATGATCACCGACGGGTCTGCCTCCGGTTTTACGGGGTCGGCAGGCTTCAACGGCATTGTGGCGGCGTTGTTTGGTCAATTGCATCCCATCTGGTCTATCCCGGCATCCATTTTGTTTGGTGCGTTGCTCGTCGGTGCGAATAGCATGCAAAGGATTGTGCAAGTCCCTTCGGCGTTGATCACAGTCTTGAACGGATTGGTGGTGGTCTTTGTGGTGAGCAGTGAGATTTGGCGCCGTCGCAGGCAACGACGGAGGCTGGCAGCTGCCCCGGAGGAGGAACCTTCGCCGAAGCCGGATCAGACCGAGGTCCAGAAAAAAGAGGAAGCGCAGCCATGATCACCGAACTCTTTTCGACCACTGTTCTGATCGGCATCCTCGCATCCGGTATCCGCCTTGCGACTCCCTATTTGTATGCTGCCATTGGTGAGACGTTCAGCCAGAAGAGCGGTGTGCTTAACCTGGGCGTGGAAGGTCAGATGCTGCTGGGTTGTTTTGCCGCCTTCTATGTGGCATTCACAACTGGAAACCTTTGGCTTGGTGTGCTGGCTGCGATGATCGTTGGCGCAGTGATGGGGCTTGCGATGGCATTCGTCACGGTCAACCTGCATGCGCAGCAGGGCATTAGCGGGATCGGGTTCTATCTCTTCGGTTTGGGCATGAGCGACCTGCTCTTCCAGCGTTTGATGGGAACCGTGGAAACCGTGAAAGGCTTTCAGAAAATCTATATTCCGGGGCTGAGTGACATTCCCGGTATCGGTGAGATTTTATTCAATCAGAATATTCTGGTGTATGGCGCGTATTTGTTGGTGCCGATCGCCTGGTTCGTTCTGAATAAGACGACGCTCGGGCTGAAGATCCGTGCGGTGGGTGAAAACCCGGATGCAGCGGATTCGCTGGGTGTGAGCGTGGCGCAAGTGCGTTACTTTACGATCATTCTTGGCGGTACGCTTTCGGGGGTGGCGGGCGCTTCGCTTTCGATCGCTTTGTTAAATGTGTTCCAACAGAACATGACCAGCGGTTTGGGGTTCATCGCCGTGGCGTTGGTGTATTTCGGCGCATGGAAGCCCGTTGGCGTGTTGGGGGGGGCGCTGCTTTTCAGCATGGTCAACTCGTTGCAGCTTTGGATCCAGGTATTGGGAATTCCCGTCCCTTCGGATATTGCTGTGATGATGCCGTATGTCTTGACGATCCTGGTCCTGGTGGCGACGGTGTCGCGCGTCCGCGCCCCGTCTGCTTTGACCAAACCCTTTGAAAGGGATGAATAAGTTGGCAAGGAGGTATGCATACGAAATATGTTACCTTTGAATGCTGTTCGATCAAAATTCCAAATTCATAAAATGGAGAAGAAGATGAAAAAGTTTGCTTGGATCGTAACGTTCGTTCTTGCTCTGGCATTGGTCCTGAGCGCCTGTGGTACCCCGGCGGAGGAACCCGCCGAAGTTCCCGCCGCGGAAGAAGCTGCTGAAGCCCCCGCCGAAGAACAGGCTGCTGAAGAAGCCGCTCCAGCGGAGCCCTTCCGCGTGGCGGTGGTGATGCCGAGCGCAATCAATGACCTGGCTTTTGGCCAGTCCATGTACGATGCGCTGATCCGCGTTCAGGAAGAAATGGGCGGTCCTGAATATTTCGAATTCGTCTACTCTGAGAACATGTTCGTTGTGGACGATGCAGCTGCCGCGATCCGTGACTATGCCACCCAGGACTTTGACCTGATCATTGCCCACGGGTCCCAGTACGGTTCCTCCCTGCAGGAAATCGCCCCGGACTTCCCCGAGACCAGCTTCGCCTGGGGCACTACGGTGGATACCTTCGGTCAGCCCAATATCTTCGCTTATGAAGCCGCTTCGCATGAAGGCGGATACGTCAACGGCGTGATGGCTGCCTCCCTGACCAAGAGCAATGTGATCGGCGTGGTGGGTCCCATCGAAACCGGTGATGCGAAACTATATGTGGACGGCTTCAAGGCTGGCGTTGCAGCGACCAACCCCGACATTACCGTAAACGTGAACTACATCGGTTCATTCTCCGATGTGGCGCTTGCCTCTGAAGCGGCGACCACCCACATTGCCGCCGGTGCAGACGTGATGACCGGCTCTGCGCAGATGGTCACTGGCGCGATCGGCAAGGCTGATGAAGCTGGCGTTCTTTGGCTCGGCACCCAGTCCAGCCAGGCGTCCCTTGCTCCTTCCATCGTGGTTGCCACACAGGTCTTCCACTGGGAAGTTGTCATCAATGAGATCGTCGCCCTCGTGAAAGAAGGCACCCTCGGCGGGCAGTCCTTCGTGATCGACCTTGCCAACGGCGGTGAGGTGATCGAATTCAATGATGCGTACGCGCTGCCTGAAGATGTCAAGGCTCTGGCGGAAGAGACCGTTCAGGGAATCATCGACGGCTCCATCACCATCACCCTGCCGTAAGATCGAATTCAGATTTGAAACATTGGGAGTCTCCGCAAGGAGACTCCCAACCCAAGGATGGCGCAATGACCGAATCAACCAAACTCCCCTCCGGGCAAACCCGCATCAACAGCCTCGAAATGCGCAACATTACCAAACGCTTTCCCGGCGTACTCGCCAGCGACCATGTCAACTTTGACGTGAAGAGCGGCGAGGTTCACGCATTGTTGGGCGAGAACGGCGCGGGCAAAAGCACATTGATGAAGATCCTGTACGGTTTGTATCATCCCGATGAGGGTGAAATCCTTCTTGATGGGAAACCGGTCACGATCTCATCCCCGACCGATTCGATCAACCTTGGGATCGGAATGATCCACCAACACTTCATGCTTGTGCCAACGCTGACAGTTGCGGAGAACGTCGCTCTCGGGTTGCCATCCTCCCGGGGAGCGCTGACCGATCTCGACCGGGTCTCGAAGCGCATCATCGAGCTGGCAAATATCTACGGCTTGAAGATCGATCCCGATGCTTATGTCTGGCAGTTATCGGTCGGGCAGCAACAGCGCGTGGAGATCATCAAAGCCTTGTATCGCGGCGCCGCCCTGCTCATCCTCGACGAACCGACCGCTGTCCTCACCCCGCAGGAAGTGGATGAACTTTTTGTCATCATGCGGCAAATGGTGAAGGATGGACACGCACTTATTTTCATTTCCCATAAACTTCATGAGGTGGTCGAGATCTGCCATCGTGTCACTGTCCTCCGCAACGGTCGGATGATCGGCACGCGTCCCACATCTGAAACCACCAAACAGGCATTGGCAAACTGGATGGTCGGACGTGAAGTTGGCTTTGCGCCGGATCGCGGCACGACCACGCTCGGCGAAGTGCGCCTGAGCCTGGCGGATGTCAAATGTGGAAGCGATCGCGGCACGCCCGGTCTGCGCGGCGTAAGTTTTGATGTACGCTCGGGCGAAATCCTCGGCATCGCAGGCGTGTCTGGCAACGGACAACGCGAATTAGCCGAGTCCATCACCGGTTTGCGCAAAGTGACATCCGGCAAAGTGTATCTCGAAGGACAGGACATCACCAACCTTCCGCCTGGCGAGATCACCGAGCGAATGCTTTCCTACATCCCCGAAGAGCGAATGCGCGATGGCATGATCAAGGATTTCTCCATTGCCGAGAACATGGTGCTGCGTGAACATCACAAACAACCGTATTCCAGGTATGGATTCTTAAACCTGCGCGGCATTGCCACTCATGCCGATGAACTGATTGCAAAGTTCAGAGTCAAAACCCCCTCACGCGAGACCATGGCAAAGAACCTCTCCGGTGGCAACATTCAAAAAGTCGTGCTGGCGCGCGAGATCTCGCGCAACCCGCGTGTTATCCTTGCCGCCCAGCCCACCCGTGGGCTCGACATCGGCGCAACGGAATACGTCCGAGAGCAACTGATCGAACAGCGCAACCAGGGTGCGGCGGTCATGCTCGTCTCCGAAGACCTCGATGAGATTCTGGCGCTCTCCGACCGCATTGCTGTCATTTACGAAGGACAGGTCATGGACATCGTCCAGCGAGAGAATGCCACCCCCGAAAAACTTGGCTTGTTAATGGCAGGCGTGCATCCCGAAGATGCAGCACCTGTTGTAAAATAATATATCCATCGGTTCGGTGGTCGCTGAGTGAAACCAGCGGCGTTGGGCACGCGCCCATCGAAAAGTGCCGCCGTCCACAAAAAGAGGACACACCACCTATGAACCTTTGGCAGGAATATAAACGCCCCACCACTGTGGCGGATGCGGTCAAATCACTTGCCGCCGCCTCCGGTCCCGCGCTGCCCATCGCAGGCGGAACCGACCTGTTGCTCGACCTCAAACAGGGCAATCATTCCCCCGTTCACACCCTAGTTGACCTGACCTTCATCCCTGAAATGTCTGCTCTCGAATTGAGAGGGGATGAACTCTTCATCGGCGCCGCCGTCCCGGTCAATCGCGTCGCACTCGACCCGTTGACTGCGGCGCACGCCCAGGCATTGGTCGAAGCCTGTAACCTGATCGCCGGACCGCAAGTCCGCAACACGGCTACGTTGGGCGGCAATGTTGCGCACGCACTCCCCGCCGCCGACGGAACCATCGCCCTGACCGCCCTCGACGCACAAGCCGAAGTGGCTGGTGTTTCCGGTTCACGGCGAATGCCGTTCACCTCGCTCTTCCTTGGACCCGGTAAATCTGCAATCGACAAGACGAAGGAAATCATTGTCGGTTTCTACTTGGCACGTTCCATTCCCCACAGCGCATCCTGCTTCAAGCGCATCATGCGTCCGCAGGGAGTGGCTCTGCCCATTTTGAACTGCGCTGTCTGGCTCGAACGAGCTGGCGACATCGTCAAAGATATTCACATTGCAGTCGGTCCCGGCGGCTCGACACCTTTCCGCGCTACCGAAGCTGAGTCCACTTTGCGCGAAAAGCCTTTGACCGAAGAGACCTTCGCGAATGCGCTGGATGTTTTACTCGGACAGGCAAAATTCCGCACAAGCGCCCGCCGCGCCAGCGCCGACTATCGCCGGCACATCGTCGGCGGCTTGTTTAAAGATGTGTTGGATACCGCGTGGAAACGCGCAGAATAGGATTAATGGTATGTCGAACATAAACTTTTCTGTTAATGGCAAACAATTTTCGATTGAGCCTGTTGCAGGAGAAACGTTATCCACCCTCCTGCGCGAGCGGCTGCGACTGACCGGCACGAAGATCGGCTGTGAAGAAGCCGAATGCGGCGCATGTACCGTCCTCGTGGATGGCGAGCCGATGATGTCTTGCGTCTATCCCGCCGAACGGGCAGATGGCAAGACCATCGTCACCATCGAAGGACTTGCCCAGCGCGTTCATGAAGAAATGAAACTGCATCCGTTGCAAGAAGCCTTCGTGGAACACGGCGCCGTCCAATGCGGATTCTGCATCCCCGGTCAGATCTTGACCGCGTACGCATTGCTCAAACGTAACCCCGACCCGAACAGCGATGACATCCGCTTTGCGTTGAAAGATACGCTTTGTCGCTGCGCGGGCTATCCGTCCATTGAAAGCGCCATCATTGCGGCGGCGCAAGCCTTGCGGACAGGTGAACCCGTACAAAGACCGACACACATCCCGAATTCTATCCACGAACATAAGACGGTCGGACACAAACACCTGCGCCCCGAAGCCGTGGAAAAAGTGACCGGCGAAGCCATCTATACAGACGACCTGAAATTCGACGGCATGTTATATGCGGTTGCCAAACGCGCCATGATCCCGCATGGTTTTTTGACCAAGCTTGATATTTCCAAAGCCAAAGCCTTACCCGGTGTTGTCTCTGTCCTCACGGCTGTGGATGTTCCCGGCGAAAAGACCCATGGACTGGTCATCTACGATTGGCCCGTGATGGTGGGCATTGGCGAGCGCGTCCGCTATGTGGGTGACGCCATCGCTATCGTCGCCGCAGAAACTCAGGAGATCGCCGAACAGGCTGCGGGTCTGATCGAAGCGGAGTACGACCTCCAACCCGTTATCACCAATCCCGTTCAAGCCCGGGAGGAAGGTGTTCCGCAGATCCATGAAAAAGGCAATCTGCTCAAGCACATCAAAGTTCGCAAAGGCGATATGGACGCGGGCTTTGCTTCCGCTGATGTGATCCTCGAACATACCTTCCACACACCCACGACCGACCACGCCTTCATCGAACCGGAGTGCAGCATTGCCGTGCCATTGCCCGATGGTCGCATGGAAATTTATGTCGGTTCGCAGATTCCCTATCAAGACCGTACCCAAGTTGCGCGCGCGATGGGTTGGGATGAATCCCGCATTCGCATCGTCGGTCAATTGATGGGCGGCGGTTTCGGTGGCAAGGAAGATGTGATGGGGCAGATCCATACCGCCATGCTTGCCAACGTCACACAGCGACCGGTCAAATTGTTGTTTGATCGTCAGGAAAGTTTACTCGTTCATCCGAAGCGACACGCCACCCAGATCCACGTCAAGATCGGCGCAAAGAAAGATGGTCGGCTCGTGGCAGCAGAAACCGAACTCTACGGCGATACCGGCGCGTATGCCTCGCTCGGTGAAAAAGTAATGACCCGTGCCACCACGCATTCCGCCGGACCATACGATATTGAACATGTCCGCGCCGATTGCTATGCCATGTATACCAACAATCCACCTGCGGGCGCATTCCGCGGCTTCGGTGTGACGCAATCTGCTTTTGCGGTCGAATCCATGATGGATATGCTCGCCGAGAAATTGGACCTTGACCCGGTTCAACTGCGTTTAATGAACTCGCTGCATGTGGGCAGCATCACCAATACGGGACAAGTCCTGCGCGACTCAGTTGGTTTGATGGAGTGTATCGAAAAAGTGGATGCAGAAATGCGCAAGCAAACTTCGCATCCTTTCGCCCCGCGAGTTGATGAGAACAATCCGAACCTGGTGCGTGCCTGGGGCTTTGCCGCCGCGTACAAGAATACGGGTTTGGGCGGCGGCGCTCCCGACATTTCCGGCGCGGATGTGGAGCTGTACGAAGATGGCACATTCCAAGTCCGCAGTTCTGCCGCCGAGTTGGGGCAGGGACTTGTCACCGTCATGCGCTTGACCGTTGCCGAAGAGATGGCAGTCGCGCCGGATAAGGTGCGTGTCCTGGTTATGGATACTGACCTGACTCCCAATGGTGGTCCCACAACCGCATCCCGCCAGACGTACGTCACGGGCAACGCTTCGCGCTATGCCGCCAAAACCTTACGCGACCAGATCACTGCCGCCATGGCTGAGAAATTTGACATCCGCCCCGAACAGGTGCGTTATGAAGATGGTATCGTCCATGTCAACGGGCATTCGATGACCTTTGCCGAGGTTTACAAAGAAATGACAGGCATGGGACTGCAGCCGAAAGTCCGCTATGAATACGAAGCGCCCAAGACCCAACCGCTCGGCACAGGCGGCGATATGCACTTTGCCTTCTCCTTTGCGGCTCAAGCCGCCGAAGTGGAAGTGAACAAACTAACGGGCGAAGTCCGTGTACTGAAGGTAATTTCTGCCAACGACGTGGGCATGGCGATCAACCCGCTTGGATTGCAGGGGCAGGTTGAAGGCGGTGTGATGATGGGCTTGGGCAACTGTCTCACCGAAGAATTCATCGTCGAGAACGGCAATGTGATCACCGATCATCTGGCGCGATATCGCGTGCCGGGTATCATGCTCACACCAGAGATCACGTCCATCATCGTTGAGCATCCCACAGCAGAAGGTCCATATGGGGCGAAGGGCGTAGGCGAAGTCTCCAGCATCCCAACCACGCCTGCCATCACGAATGCCATCTACAACGCCGTTGGCGTCCGAGTGGATAAACTCCCTGTAGACCAGGAGAAGATCGCTAGGGAGTTGTGGGAGAGGGAAGAGAAGAAGTAGAAAGTAGAAAGTTCAAAGGACTCTCCGAAGGCGGAGAGTCCTTTTTCTATCCGGATGAGTGATGTCAGGTCTGCTTCAATCGGGTAAAATCAAGCCACACTAAAAAGGGTTTCCATGTCAAAATTCACTGGTTATAAATGTTCGATCTGTGGAACGGAATACCTGCCTGGTCAGGTCACTTATACATGTCCGAAAGATGGCGGAAATTTGGATGTAATTCTTGATTACGACGCCATTCGAAGGAAATTCCAACCGGAGGACATCACCTCAAGGAAGGAACCATCCTTGTGGAAGTATCTCCCGCTCTTGCCGGTCAGTGAACCAGAAGGGCATTCCACTCCTCTGCACGCTTCAGGCGGGACCCCGGTCTTTGCCCTGCCGCGATTGGCAGAGAAACTACACCTGAAGCATCTCTGGCTCAAGGATGAGTCTCGTAACCCAACTGCTTCGTTCAAAGACCGCGCGAGCGCAGTGGTGGTGACTCGCGCGCGTGAATTGAAATCTGAAGTCGTTGTCACCGCTTCGACCGGAAATGCAGGCGCGGCGCTGGCGGGCATGTCTGCCGCGGTGGGACAGAAATCGGTCATCTTTGCACCCAAAACCGCCCCGCAGGCGAAGGTTGCACAACTACTCATTTTTGGCGCGAAGGTCATTCTCGTGGATGGCACATACGATGACGCCTTTGACCTGACCGTCAAAGCCTCCAATGAATTCGGCTGGTATTGCCGTAACACCGGCTATAACCCGTTCACCCTGGAAGGCAAGAAGACCGCCGCATTTGAAATTTGGGAATGGTGGCTGGACGCCCACCGCGATTGGCATAAGAAAGACAGCCCGCTGGATAATCATCCGCCTTTGACGATCTTTGTCTCAGTCGGTGACGGCAACATCATTTCAGGAATTCACAAAGGTTTCAGGGATCTGTTTGCGCTGGGTTGGATACCCAATATGCCGCGCATCATCGGTGTACAGGCAGAGGGGTCGGCGGCAATTGCAAATGCGTTCAATGCAAATACTGAGTCGATCACACCGGTTTCTGCCACGACCATTGCCGATAGCATTTCTGTCGATCTTCCAAGAGACGGTGTCCGTGCGGTTCGGGCAGCAATGCATACCGATGGAACGTACGTCACTGTTTCAGACGATGAGATCGTCAAGGCGATTGCTGAACTCGGGAAGCAGGGAGTTTTTGCCGAACCGGCTGGAGCGACGGCTTATGCAGGTCTGGTAAAAGCAGCCGCTCTCGGCGTGGTCGGAAGCGAAGATCCCATTCTGGTCATGAATACTGGCAGTGGGCTTAAGGACGTCCGCGCGGCGATGCAGGCAGTCCAGTCTGCTCCGGTCATCGAACCTACTTTAGAGGCAGTGAAAAAGAATTTATGAAGACAACAAAAAATCAGTGGAGTCTTCCCTTTCGTTACACGATGGGGATCATTATCTTTATTGCGGTCATTGCATTGTTGATCTACGCGAGCGAAGCCGTGAAAATGCTGGTCATTGCTGCATTTGTGGCATATCTGATCAGCCCGGCCGTGTCCTTCCTGACGGAACGGACAAACCTTACCCGGGCGGCAGCGGTGAACATTGTTTACTTCTCTGCGCTGGTCTTGATGGTGGGAGTTCCCTCCGCCCTGACGCCGATCTTTTTCGATGAGATCCAGCTTGTGGCGCAGGACCTTTTGGCGCTTTCGCAGGAGTTTAGCAAATTCCTTTCTGAACCGATCCGGCTGGGTGGTGTAGTCCTCCATTTGGAACAGGTGGGAGAAAGCCTTGCCCATCTTCAAGAGAACTTGTTGACGCCCCTCCCTGAAGAAGCGCTTGAATTATTGGAGGCAACCTCCATCAATGTGTTGTGGGTGTTGATCATTCTTGTGAGCGTGCATCTGTTCATGTCGGAATGGCCCCGCATTCGCGCGTGGTTGATCGGTCTTGCGCCCGAGTCGTACCAGCCTGAAATGAGCGAACTTTACAACCGTCTTCGAAATGTATGGATGGCGTATCTGCGCGGGCAAATCGTTCTGATGGTCGTGGTGGGTGTGGCGTTTACCATTGCCTGGGCTGCTCTTGGCATTCCCGGCGCGCTGGTATTGGGTGTGATCGCCGGTTTGTTCACGCTTGTACCGGATGTCGGTCCCACCTTGGCGGCGGCGATTGCCATTGGCGTTGCCCTGCTGGAAGGTTCGACATGGATCCGCCTCTCAGATGACCCGGTCATGAACAACCTCATTGTTGCAGGGATCACGCTGGCTGTGTATCTCATCCTGATCAACCTCAAGAATTTCTTTGTGCGCCCCATCATCATGGGACGCAGCCTGCACATGAACGAAGCGTTGATCTTTGTCGCCATTTTGACTGCGACCATTTTGTGGGGGATCCTCGGCGCGTTGTTGATCGTGCCGGTCATGGCTTCGGTGGCGGTGATCGCTGATTACCTTCGCCGCCGGGTCTTGGGAATGCCGCCCTTTGCAGCAGACGGCGAGGAGCAGTTCAGAATGCCGGATGAAAAGATAAAATCAAGGAAGCCACTTCGCCTTCCCGCTAAAAATAAACGGAATCAGGATTCATGAAAATCACGTACTCGATCATTGCACCGATCTATAATGAAATAGACAATCTCCCTGAACTGCACCGTCGTGTCAAGGAAGTCATGGATGCGACCGGTGAACCGTGGGAACTTATCCTTGTGGATGACGGCTCGACCGATGGCTCGACCGAAAAAATCCGCGAACTTGGCGAAAAAGACAAGACCGTGCGCCCGGTCATCTTCGCGCGAAATTTCGGGCATCAGGTCGCCATCACCGCCGGGTGGGATTATGCCCGAGGCGATGCGGTTGTCATCATCGATGCGGATCTGCAGGACCCCCCTGAAGTTATCCTTGAACTGGCAGAGAAGTGGAAGGAAGGCTACGAGGTTGTCTATGCCGTGCGCGGCGAACGCGAAGGTGAATCCTGGTTCAAGTTGTGGACGGCGTCGCTGTTCTATCGAATCATCTATCGCATCACAGATGTCAAGATCCCCATGGATGCGGGTGACTTCCGCCTGATGGACCGCAAGGTGGTGGATGTCCTCAAACAGATGAAGGAACGGCATCGTTTCCCGCGCGGCATGTCCGCCTGGGTTGGATTCAAGCAGATTGGCGTGACCTACAAACGCGCCGCGCGCCTTGCGGGCGTGACAAAATACCCGTTCAAAAAAATGCTCAGACTGGCACTCAATGCCATTACAGGATTTTCCTACTTTCCCTTGCAAGTGGCGACGTTCTTCGGGTTCCTGTCGGCAGGCATCGCCATCTTTGCCATTCCGGTTGTGGCGATACTGCGCCTTGCCGGGGCGCATTTTTTCGAAGGACAGACCACCACGCTGATCTCGGTTCTCTTCCTTGGCGGCGTGCAACTGATCTCGCTGGGCGTGTTGGGCGAATATATTGGTCGCCTCTACGACGAAGCCAAAGGCAGACCGCTCTACATCGTCCGCGAAGCACCGGAAGATAATTAACCCCCTCTCTTTATTCCGTCCATTACGCATTACGCATCCGTAATACGTATTACGCGATGCGTCATTTCTTGTTTTCATATGATGTCCCTCTCCTTTCTCAAAGACCGTGCCTTTCTGCGCGAAATGCTCACCATCGCGCTGCCGATCTCCTTTCAGCAACTGATCAACGCCTCGCTCAACATGATCGATGTCATCATGGTTGGACAGCTGGGCGAAGCTTCCATCGCCGCGCTCGGGCTTTCCAATCAGGTATTTTTTGTTTTTATCCTCCTGCTTTTCGGTCTCACCAGCGGCATGGCGATCTTCACCGCCCAGTTCTGGGGCAAGGGCGAGGTGAACCCGATCCGCAAGGTGCTGGGCATGAGCATCCTCATCACCTCCATCATAGCGCTTATCTTTACTCTTGCCGCCACGCTTGCACCGCGCATGGTTCTCGGTTTTTACACCGAAGATGCGCAGGTCATCGAGATCGGCGCAAGTTACCTGGGCATCGTCGGGTTCTCCTATATCCCCGTTGCAATCGCCACTTCCTACATTGCCACGATGCGCAGCATCCATCTCATCAAATTAACAGTGATCGCAACCATCTCTGCCCTGATCTTTAAGACGATACTCGGCTATATGTTGATCTTTGGGGTCGGCGGATTGCCTGCGCTTGGAGTTCGCGGCGCCGCCATTGGCACCGCTTCCGGCTGGACCTTGGAATTGATCCTGCTTCTCGTGCTTGTCTACACCCAGAAGACTCCGCTGGCTGCGAATCCGCTGACGTTTTTCACCTTCGATCTTTCCTTCTTTGGGCGTGTACTCAAGACCACTTTGCCTGCCCTGGCAAATGAGATGTTTTGGTCATTTGGCATCACGACTTACAATGCCATTTACGCCCGCATCGGCACGGATTCGATTGCCGCTATCAACGTAAACGCGACCATCGAAGAACTTGGCTTTGTCGTCTTTATGGGGCTGGGAAATGCTTGCGCGGTAATGGTGGGGAACCGTATCGGCGCTGGAAAAAAGGAGGAGGCGTTCGAGACCGTGCGGCGCGTGGTCATCCTCAGCACAATCTCTGCGTGGATCGTCGGGTTGATCGTCCTATCACTTCGTGATGCGGTCGTCAGTCTGTACGATCTCTCCCCAAGCGGCGAGCACAACGTCCGCATGTTGATGTTGATGATGGCGTGCGTTCTGTGGATCCGAATGTTCAACTTCTCCACCTTCATTGGGGCGTTGCGCGCAGGCGGCGATACGCGTTTTGCGCTTATCATGGAGATCTGCTCCATCTGGTTGATCGGGGTTCCGGCGGCGTATGTTGGCGCGTTTGTATTGGAATTGCCCGTCTATTATGTCTATCTCATGGTCGCATTGGAGGAGATTGCCAAAGCCTTTGTCAGCGGTTGGCGGGTGTACTCTCGAAGATGGATCCACGACCTGGTGAATGTGTAACCAAATACAAATACCGTAAGTTTGAACTGGACGCAGACTGCAAAGCGCGCGGAAAATAATGAAAAAATCTGTGATGTCCGCGTCCCTTTTGTTCTTAAAAACGAACTCACCCGCGAAACCTTAATTTCGGGGTGAGTCTTGTTTTGTTCAGTACATGTATGGGGGATTAATGGATTTCAACCTGAATGGTTGTGTATTTTGCCCGACGAAGTTTGCCCATTGCCCCGAACAGGTTGAACATTATGCCGTACTTTTTCTTGAAGAGCCTTGCTGTGAAATCCACCTCACGAGTATCTTCCAGAACTTTTGCATGTGCCTCCGCCCACTCTCCGGTGGGCTCGCCAGAGGCTGTGGAAGGGACAATGCGAACGTTGCCGTCGCGGTGGATTCGCTTTACCTTGCCCGAGTCTGCCTGGGTCCAGATGCGAAGCGTGTCTCCATCCTGCGCGAACCAGACAGGTGTTTTGACACCCTGTCCGTTCTTGCGGAAGGTTTCAAGGTTCAAGTATTGTTGCTTTTCGAATTGTTTGAGCGCATTTTTCATGGGAGACCTTTGAATTTATTGGTTTTCCAATCCTCGAATCGTTGCGAGCCGCTCCTGGAGAGGACGAGCGTCATGCCGAAACTGACGAGGACGTTGGTGATGAAGAAAAAGACAATCTCTTCCAGTGGAAGGATCCCGAAGAAGTTAATGCCCAGCGTTTGATCTTTGGCGATGTTCCAGGTGGTTTCGGAAAGGGCGACGATATCCATCAGCGAGAGATACAAACCCGGAACAAAAATGGCGATGAAGACCAGCCTGCGGTGATGCCAGAGAATATCCGCCCCAAAGAGAATTTGTGGAAAAATGGCTGGGAGCGCCCAGAATAGTGTGATGCCAAGGTATGTCCATTCACGCGGACCGAGGAAGAATTGATAGGTGAAGAAAGCCCAAGCCGCGAATAAAACGCCAAATGAGATCAACCGACCGTTCTTGCTCGGCGTGAACTCCTTTTGGGGTTCAGGGATGCGTCGCGCCAAAAACCACCACCACAGCCCGGCGAGAATGGTCTCAAGTACAAAGAAGGTGTATTCTTCGATGGGGACATACCCAATGACGATGCCTGTTACGAGATCTGGGTTGTAATACCATACGCCGGTGGCGACGAGGTAATTATCCCAGGGGGTGGTATACACCACGGCTATCAGGACATGTGCGAGAATGGTCATCCAGACGGAACGCCCGTTCTTGAAACCGTTGGTCTGGCGGTTATTTTTATTGTCCCACCAGGTGATAACGAGAAAGATGAGGATGGGGACGACGACAAAGCGAAGGAGAAATCCGAAGTAGGTCATATTGGTTTTATGGTTGATTATTTTTTGTGATCGTTATTTGCGGTTGTTTGAAATTCTTCTCGTCACCTTCATTTTTACGCCCGGTCTGGGCTCGAGAGTGGCGCCCATATGAGCGTGGATGCGATGTCCGGTGAACTCGAAGTTGAAGCGTTTGAGTAAATACGCGATGATGATCCGCGCTTCCGCCTGACCGAAAGCGGCTCCAATGCAGGAGCGGGGTCCGCCGCCGAAGGGGATATATGCAAATGGCGGGGTTTTGCGCCCCTGAGCAAAACGTGCGGGACAGAACGATTCGGCATCTTCCCAAATGGACGGGTCGCGATGCGTGAGGTAGATGGAGTAGAACATCCGCTCTCCGGCTGGGACGGTTCCTTCGGCAAATTCCATATCTTCTGCCACGCGCCGATTGCCAATGTGAATGGGTGGGTATAGCCGCAAAGTCTCCTTGATGACTTGATCGAGCAGGAGCGGCTTTTCGAGGGTATTCACTTCTTCGACGAGCCTATGGTGTACGTCCGTGTGCTGACCGAGCAGGGCAAAGACCCATGCCAGCAATGCGGTGGAGGTATCATGCCCGGCGATCATCATCGTGAGCATTTGGTCGCGGATGACCTGATCGGAGAGTCCGGCGTCCATCAGGTGTTGGAGTAAGTCTGGCTTTGCCTCTTTCTCCTTTCGTCTTTCTTCAATGATCCCAAATAAATACGCATCCAACTCGCGCAGCGGCTTGCGATAACCGGGGCGTGGAATCTTGCGCCAGATGATCCATGCGCCGGGCGAGATGTACTCGATGGCTTTCAGGATGGGAGTCCAAATGTGCGGCAGGTCGTTCCAGACATCCTTGCTGAAGAGCGCATCCATGATGATCAGCAGCGCAATCTTGCGGCTTTCGACCAGCATATCCACCAGATCGCCATCACGCCATTCGGAGGTCACTCTGTCGGCGTGGCGGATCATCATGTCTGTGTAACCAGGCAGGGTCGAAGGATGAAGCGATGACTCCATCAATTTTCGGTAGTGGTCGTGTTCCTCCCCATCCACGATCAGCACGCCGCGATCCAGGAGATCCGTGACAGGGTCGGTGTTGCGCCACAAGACCTTATTGCGTTCGGTGACAAGCACTTTGCGGTTCGCTTCGGGACCAAAAACGATGTACGGATGAAAGAACGGCATGGGGATCTGAAAGAGACGCCCGACGTGTTTTGCCATCACTTTCAGCGGACCAAGCGGTGATCCTTCCGTTAACAGCGCCCGTAGCGCTTCGCGTCCTGCTTCGGGAGAAATCGCCTTTTTCATCCCCAGCCTTTGCCCAGCCCTGGCGTTGTGCGTCTAGCATACATTGCCCAGACGAATGCCAGCGCGACCAAGCCAAACGCCGCCCAGGTGGCGATGGTGACAAAGCCTTCCTGCGGGAACTTGATGCCAATGCCCGCCAGCGCCCATAGCAGCACGGCGAGATATGCCGCGTCGCGTTCGCGCAGACTCATAATCCACGCCAGTGCGGCGACGACTGCGAGGATGATTCCCATCCACGCGGCGGCGCTTATGCCGAACTGATTCCAGTTCAGGTAATCCAGCAGGGAGTTGACGTTGGCAACTGTCGCGACGGTGATCCAGCCGAGGTAGATGCTGAACGGCAGTTGCACCAACCAGTGTTCGCGGGGAGAAGCGGCGGAGCGCGTCGCTTTCAATGCGAGGTAGATCATGATCAGTGCGGCAAGCAGCACCAGCATGGCGACCAATGTAAGCGGGAAGAGCAGGTAATGCCAGAAAAAGATCCATGCAGCGTTGGCGAGGTTGGCTAGGATGACCCATCCGCCGATACGGGCAAGACGCGAATTGTTCCGCTCGGACGGCAATGCCTGATAGATGGTGAAGGCGATCAGCCCGATGTAGATCAAGCCCCAAATCGAAAAGACATAGCCCGCAGGCACGAAATAGACTTGAAAGCTATCGGAGATTTCGCCCGTCGTCAGCCCGTTGAGCGGCAGGATGTTTGCCAGCGCGTTAACTGTCAACGTGAGCAGGGTGGTAAAGATGATGAAAAATTGTCGAAGAATTGGGTTCATGGTTTCCTTTTTATTTGCTTAAGGCGGCAGAGCGTTTATTGATTGAGAAATTCATAGACTGCCTGCATGAATTCAGCCGGCTTTTCTTCGTGCGGCACATGTCCGCTTTGAGGAATGACGACCAGACTCGCATTCGGCAATTCTCCCGCCAGCCGGATGGACTGCTCTGTGGGCACGATGCGGTCATCGTCACCGGTGATGACGAGCACAGGCAGATCGAATTCGCTGACGCGTTCGGCGAGGTTGCTCTCACTGCTGGAGACGGTGAGATACCAAAGAGCCTTGTCCCAGTTTTCCACTTGCAAAGGTTCTTGATAGCCTTCGAATATCTCTGGTGTGATTTTGGCGGGATCATGCCACGCAGTTTTTAGGAATTCGGTGCCTTGCACCTGTAATTGCCGTGCAAACAGCGGACCGATATGATCGAATTGCGGTGTGCCGAGCAGCGGGCGGATCCATGCAGGCGCGCCCCCGCCTGCATACACAGCCGGATCAACGAGGATAAGGTTTTCGACACGCTCAGGGTATTTGAGGTAGGTGAGCATGGAGACAGTTCCACCTGCCGAATTGCCGACCAGGATGGCTTTTTCAATTCCGAAGGCATCCATCAAACCAATGACAAGTTCCACTTGCGCATCTTGGCTGTAGGGATTGTCTCCCTCCCATTCCATCGGGCGTTCGGTCAGACCAAAGGCTGGGCGGTCGTAGGCAATGACTGTGCCGAATTCTGCAAGAGGTCCGACCACTTCGCGCCAGGAGAACTGACTCGCACCGAACCCATGCAAGAGAATGAAGACAGGCTCTCCCTCACCGTATTTCTTGTAATGCACATCGATACCGTTGACTTCGGTGAATTGGCTGTCTGCATCCGCGAGCGATTCGGCGGGGACGGTATTCTCCAGCGGTGGCACGGGGATGAGGAATGGTCCCACCAGCAGCAGGATGAGTAGAACAGCAAAGATACTTCCAATGATTTTTAGAAAACGATTTTTCATACTTGTCCTTCAAGAATATAGCAGCCTGCGCGGCTGGGATGGTCTTCCACCAACACACCTGCCTGAATGTTACGAATGAGCCACAGAATGAGCCAGTCTCCACCCGCCGCCGAGGTATGAACAAGGCTGAACCAAAACAGGTTGGTGTCTCCGCCTGCGAGGCTGATGAAGAAAGGCACAATCCCAAGGATGAATCCCGGCATGAAAGCGCCGACGCGATACGCATTGATCTCCACCGGTTCCTTCAAATGGCAGTAGGGCGTCAGCGTTGCCGCTTGAAACCCGAATTTTATCGATGACCACGTTTTTCGCCCGGCGATGACCCACGTTATTCCGTGTATCAATTCGTGGACAACGATTCCCGCAATGAGCACGGCTAGAAAGATCAGGGAATTCCAGGTCAACGAAAGGTCGGTGTCTCGATGCAAAAAACTGAACAATGCAAATTGCAACACGGCGATCGGTATACCGAAGACCAACACCACAAGGTTCGCACGCGCCATCGAGACAGATAGGTCGCGCTTGTTCATCGTGCATTCTCCTTCGAGAGGTTGTATGCCTTCAGGGTACGCTCTTTCACCAGATCGCGATCCACGATAGGTTCGGCGGGATAGCCTGCGATCCTCAAATCAAACTCCCACGGCGCGTGGATCTGTTTTGCACTCAGTCCGCGTAGCTCGGGAACCCACTTGCGGATGTACTCTCCGTTCGGGTCGAATTTCATGCTTTGCAGCACCGGGTTGAAAATACGGAAGTACGGAGCCGCGTCGGTGCCGGTACCCGCCGTCCACTGCCAGCCGCCATTGTTGGGTGCGATGTCGCCATCGAGCAGGTTTTCCATGAACCAAGCTTCACCCCAACGCCAGTCGATCAACAGGTCTTTGACGAGAAAGGATGCGACGATCATGCGGGCGCGATTGTGCATCCAGCCGGTCGCTTTGAGCTGGCGCATCGCCGCATCCACCACCGGGACACCTGTTTCGCCCCTCTTCCACGCGTCAAACTCTGACGGTTGGTTGCGCCACGGGATGTTCGCCAGGGAGCGGTTGAATGCGGTCTTGGCGACATAAGGGAAATGGAACAGGATCTGAATATAGAACTCGCGCCAGATCAATTCGTTGAGCCAGATTTCTGCGCCTTTGGAGTTGCGAGAAATGGAGATTGAGGTCTGAACAGCATGAACAGCCTGCCGCAAGCCGATCATGCCAAAGCGGATGTACGGCGATAGTGCAGATGTGCCGTCCAGGTCCATGCGATTACGGTCATCGTGGTAACTGGCAATTGTTCGATCGGTAAATTGGTCGAGGCGGCGCAGGGCTTCGGCTTCGCCAGCGGGGAAGTTGAGATAGGATGTGAAGGCAGGCAACGACTCAGAACGAATCCCTTTTGGCGAATGCAGATTTTCAGGCGCGGACAGCAACTTGATCTTTGACAGGTGCGCCTTCCACATTTTGGAATAGGGCGTGTAGACTGTGTACGGTCTGCCATCCTGTTTGAGGATGGCATGCGGGTGGTGAACGGTTTGCCCCTGCGCGAGCGTCAGCGGCAGGATCTTTTGAATGAGCGCATCGCGTTTGCGGGCGTAGGGGGTGTAATCCTCCTCGGCATGAATGGCTTCGGCTTTGACTTCATCGAAAAGTTGCCGCAGAACATCGGCAGGATTTCCTTTGCGAATAACGAGGTACGATTTGCGTTTCCGCAATTCGTTGTCCATGGAGGATAGACCTTCGTAAAGAAAGTGTTTTCGCCGTTCCGATAGCTTTTCGAAGGCTGGGTCGAGGATAAAGACTGGCAGCGTTGAACCGGCTTTCAGCGCGGAATGAAGCGCGGCGTTGTCGGTCAGGCGCAGGTCGCGGCGAATCCACCAGATGTTCGTCATGATTTTATTTCCTGTTGTGTCGTTGCTGCGCGCTTTGTTTCCAGGCGTGAAAATGCGTAGGTTTATTGTTTGGGAAACCACGGGAAGAATGCGCTTGTGCGCGCGCTGTATTCTTCGTAGCCGGGTTTGTTCTTTTCCAGCGTGCGTTCGAGCATGGCAACGCCGGAGACTTTTATAAGCAGGAAGGTCATGAGCAACGGGCTGAATACTGTCCACCATGCGCCTGCGGAGAAGGCGAAGAGCCAGAAGCCCCACCACTGCGCTGCATCGCCAAAGTAATTGGGATGGCGGGTGACGCTCCAATAACCGGTGGTGAGCAGTTTGCCTTTGTTGTTCGGGTCTTTCTTGAAGCGTGTCAATTGCCAGTCGCCGCCCGCTTCGAACATGAAGCCGACCAGCCACAGCCCCAAGCCGGAATATTCACATGCGCAGGTGGTTGCGGCGGGATTCGCGGTTTGAGCAGCGATCAGCGGGGCGGCAACGATCCACAGGATGACGCCTTGCAGTAAAAATACTTTGAAGAAGCTGCGCCACCACCATGACTTCCCATTTTCTGCGCGCCAGGCGGCATACCGGAAATCTTCAGGTTGCTTATGGTTGCGGAGGAAGATATGTGCGGAGAGGCGCAGTCCCCATAAGGTAACGATGCCTCCAAGTAGCAGGATGCGTGTAGTGAGT
The DNA here is from genome assembly GCA_002343775.1 of Anaerolineales bacterium UBA2395. Classification (GTDB taxonomy): domain Bacteria; phylum Chloroflexota; class Anaerolineae; order Anaerolineales; family Villigracilaceae; genus Villigracilis. Next base: position 114,962 of record DDSH01000026.1, on the reverse strand, counting down.
TCAATCGAGCCGATCCACAGCGCAGCCCAATAGGTAATGACAAAGCCGGTTCCCCAGAAGATATCCACGATGCTGGCGTTCTTGATTGCCAGGCTGTACAGCCAGAGCAGGGTCATCAGGATAAGGATGAGGGAGCCGGCGGTTAGCCAGAGATCTAAAAAGTTCATATTAGGTTCTTTCGATAGCGTAGCTGCGCAGCCATTTTTTGATCGGGTCGCCCTGTCCGTTGATGTGAGCATCCACAGATTGTGAATAGATCTCCATAAAGTCGATCAGTTCCTGCCTGGGGCGCTGGTAGGCTTGGAGGAGAATCTTGAGCCATTCCATTTCCTCAGAAAGGTGCTCCATATCGCCGAACTGCAACGCGGCAGAGACATTGTTACCGAGAAAGTGGATGCTTGTATCAAGCTCATCCGGGCTGATGGAAAGCGGCTGCAAACTAAGTTTAAGGGTGCTTTCGATGTGCGTACGTTTGGCATTGAAGGCTTGCAGGGCGGCGACGTATTCCTGTGAGGGGGCTTTGAGCGCCTTTTCTTTTGGCTTGTTCTTCAGCAATGTTTCAACTTCCTGGATCGATCCGTCCAGTGAATTGCCAAGAAAGTGACCGGGAATGTAATCCGGGATGTTGGTGCGAATCGTGAAAATGCGCCCGCCGAAGCCGGTGAGAATTTGTTTCGCCGATAGCGATAGTGCCACGTGCTGCAAGTTGGCGGCGCTGATCAGCGTTTGCGCCACGAGGACGACAAGATCAGCCCTGACTTTCAGCGCCGTTTCTGCGAAGCGGTCGGCGGGGACATTCGCACCGAGGTAGATGACGTTCAACCCGCGGCGGCGCAGAAGGAGCGAAAGAAGCAGGGGGGTAAAGGTGTGCCATTCGCTGGGAGGACATCCTACGAGGATGGTATGGCTGCGGGTTGGGGCGGGGGAGGCGCTCAGGAGCGCGTCCAACCTGCGCATGGCGAGACCTGAAGCAAAGTGTTCCTGTTGAACGCTGGCAAGATTTTCGTACCAGCGCGCACCAATTTCAGACATTCCCTTTTGCAACACCTCAATGCATACGGCTTCGACAGGAAACATCGAGAAGGCTTTGTTCAACGCCTGCTCTGCGTGCGTTTCACTGAAGTTCATACATGCAGTGATCCATTCCGCGCGGACGGCATCCAACGTGGTGTCGGCGGGAGCGATGGGAGAAGAACCCGTCAGCGTGGCGAGGCTTGTTGGAGCCAGTCCCGCCAACGGGTCTGAACCGGTTGCGTTCATTTCATTCCACAGATCCACTGCTCGCGAAATGGATAGTCCCTCTGCCTGTCGGGCGATCAGCCATTTGATCGTTTCAATATCGTACTGCGAGTACAGGCGATGACCACCGGCAGTGCGCTGAGGCGCGGGCAGACCATAGCGGCGCTCCCAGGCGCGCAACGTGTCGGCGGCTAAACCTGTTTCACGAAGTACAGCTTTAAGATTAAAGGCAGGGGTTTTGCTTAACATGGCGTATCCTTCTCATGCGGGATTTAGGGTTGCATTGGCAACCTTTTGCACAGCAATTGTACCCCTTTCTTTAAGGATTCGCTCAGTTGTTAAGCGGGCAGATAGCAAGACGATTGGCAGCCCTGTTCCGGGGTGGGTAGATGCTCCAGCGAAGTACATATTCGTATATTTGGAATGACGGTTCTGCGGGCGTAAATAGCCAACCTGCCAGAAATTGTGACTCAGCCCGAACGCGGCTCCGTTGACGAGATTGAAGCGCTTCTTCCAGTCTTCGGGTTGGTACACGATCTCGAACTTGATGTGTTCCCGAAGATCTGTGACGCCCATTTCTTTGGCGAGGCGGGTGAATACGGTTTCGCGCGCGCGGTTCACCATTGCATCCCAATCCTGCTTGGTTCGGGCGCTGAGATGCCCAACCGGTACGAGCACATACAAGGTTTCCTGTCCCTCTGGCGCGGCAGCTGCGTCTGTTCGGGCAGGCGCATGGACGTAGAAGGACGGCACTTCGGGCAGGGTGTGGTCTTCGAAAATCTGGTCGAACGAGGCTTTGTAATCGCCGCCGAGGAAGACATTGTGGTGCGCGATCTGTGGATATTGCTTGTCCACGCCCCAATAGAACATGATCGTGGAGCAGGTGTAGAGCTTGTTCTCGAGTTTCTTCGCTTCATTAGCGTCGGGCAGCAATTCCTGGTAGATGTATGGCAGGTCTGCATTACCAACGAAAATATCGGCGCTGTAGGTCTTTCCGTCGGCTGTTTCCACGCTTTCCACTTGTCGCTTGCCGGTATTGATCTTTTTCACCGGGGCGTTGTACACGAACTTCACGCCAAGTTTTTCTGCAACTTTTGTCAGCGCCTGAATGCCGGCGTACATCCCGCCCATGGGATACCAGACGCCTTCCGCCAGTTCGGTGTATTGCAAAAGGGAGTAGGTGGCGGGGGCGTCGTATGGGCTGAGACCAAGGTACATGTTCTGGAAAGTGAACGCAGCTTTCAGTCGTTCATCTTTGAAGAAGCGGCTTGTGTTGGTGTAGTGCTTTTGCAGCGCCTTGAGGTTGAAGATCAGCGGCAGGTTGTTCAGGCTGAAATATTCGAAGATGTTGTAAAAATTCCGCCCAACGAATTTTTCGAGCGAGATCTTGTAATGCTTTGCGCCTTCAGCAATATAGCCAAGAAAGCCGGTGAACGCGGTTTTGTCCACGGCTTCGAGTTGCTTTTGCATTTCGCCGATGTCTGAAGTCAGCTGCAGTTGCAAACCGTCTTCAAAGTGGACTTTGTAGGTTGGGTCGATGCGGCGCAGGTCGAGGTGGTCGTTCATCGTTTCGCCGAGAGAGGCAAAGGTTTCTTCCCAAACTTCGGGCATGAGAAAAAGTGTCGGTCCAATGTCGAAGCGGTGTCCGTCGCGTACGATCTGGTTGCAGCGCCCGCCGGGGGTGTCGTTCTTTTCCAATACCGTTACATCATATCCATTTTTGGCAAGGCGGGCGGCGGTGGCAATTCCGCCGATCCCCGCGCCGATTACGAGGGCAGTAGGTTTCATAGGTTCTCCTTGATGTGTACGAAAAAAAGCATGCCTCATTTTACCTGTTGTCTAATTTTTGTCAAGGTTTAAATACTATCTTTGCAAAACCTTGACAAAAACAACTTTCTCTGTAAAATCTACACATCGTCAGCGGTGAGATCGCACACCGGTTTCAAATTCGAGAGGAGAGCTCTATGCAAGCGAACCCAAATTGGGAGAACCAACTACTTTCACTCGCCGGAACTATCACGCACCCTTCCGAGCGTACGTTTTTTTCGTACTGGGCAGGTGACGCGTCTTTGCGAAAAGCCTACAAACAGGCTGAAATCATTACAAATACACATAGCAAATCTTTTTATCTCGCTTCCGCTTTGTTGCCAGACGAAAAACGGGATGCCGTCCGCGCTTTGTACGCTTTCTGTCGCACTGTGGATGATATTGTGGATGAAGTCGAATCGAAAAAAGACCGGGATTACGAGCTGGATTACTGGCGAACTGTCGTTCAAACCGCTTCTGCCTCGACCGATGACCTCGTCGCTGCCGCCTGGGCAGACACCCTCGTCCGATACCATATCCCGCGTCATTATGCCTTGCAGCTGATCGACGGTGTTGCGCGTGACTTGTCTCAAACCCGTTACCAAACCTTCGACGATCTTGCCACATATTGCTATGGAGTTGCCTCCACGGTTGGGCTGATGAGCATGTATGTGGTCGGTTTCAAAAGCAATGAAGCGGTGCCATATGCCATTAAGTTGGGTGTTGCTTTGCAAATGACCAATATCCTGCGTGATGTGGGTGAGGATTATCGCAACGGTCGTCTTTACCTGCCACGCGAGGAATTGGTGCTGTACGGCATCCGCGAGGAAGACATTGCCGCGGGGCGCGTCACGGATGCGTGGCGTCAGTTCATGAAGTTCCAGATCGAACGTACTCGCAATCTATATGAGGAAGCCTGGGCTGGCGTGAAGTTGCTCGAGCGTGAAGGTCAGCTGGCAATTGGCGCTGCATCCGTTTTTTATGCGGGCATTTTGGAAGACATAGAGAAACACGATTATGATGTCTTCTCCCGCCGGGCTTCGCTGGGGGCGCTCGGCAAACTCCGTAAGATTCCCGCTTTGTGGTGGAAGATCAAGTCCCTTTAATCCATCAACATCTTCTCCTCTTGTGAGTGCAAGGGCGTGACCGAGAGTCGCGCCCTTGCCGATTTAAGGAACATCCGCTGTCTTTTGATATACTTGCCGCGTGAAGAAGTTTGCTTTGCTCTTTCTGCTTGTTTTCTATGGTTGTTCCACCATCCCTGAACCTCAAACGGAGAATGCAATGACCCTTCGATACCTGGCATTGGGCGATTCCTACACCATCGGCGAGAGTGTGGCAGAGGCGGATCGTTTTCCCAATCAACTTTCTGCTCTGCTGGCGGAAGAAGGCGTTCCCGTTAAAGTCACCATCATTGCCCGCACCGGCTGGACGACCGACGAACTCTGGCAGGGAATCCAGGCGCAAACGGTCGAGCCGCCATACGACCTGGTCTCTTTGTTGATCGGCGTCAACAATCAATATCGCGGTCGAAGCCTCGCTGAATATCGCGAGGGATTTGTCTTTTTATTGAACAAAGCCATCGAATACGCAGGCGGCGATGTGGACCGCGTCCTTGTTTTTTCCATCCCCGATTGGGGTGTTACACCATTTGCGTCTGGCAGAGATGCCGAGAAGATCGCCGGGGAGATCGATGCGTTTAATCAAGTCAATTTGGAAGAATCCCAAAAAGCCGGTGCGCATTATGTGGATGTCACCCCGGTTTCGCGTCAAGCCCTGACCGATCAATCGCTGATCGCATCAGACGGCTTGCACCCCTCTGGAAGCATGTATGCGCAATGGGCGAGCCTCGCCCTGCCCATCGCGCTTGATATTCTGAAATAAACTCAACCCAAACTTAAAACGGAGAATGAATGCCTACAATCAAAGCCATCAATCATGTTGCAGTCGTTGTTGACGATATGGAAAAATCCCTTGCCTTCTGGCGCGATGCGCTTGGCATTGCTTTGCATGAACTGCGTGATGTTCCTGCGGAAAAATCACAAGTTGCGTTTCTGCCGCTTGCCGGTGCCGAAGTCGAATTGGTCATGCCGACCACGGATGATTCGGGGATCGCCAAGTATCTTGCCAAGCGCGGCGCGGGTATGCATCACTTGTGCCTTGAGGTGGACGACATCGAAGGGATGATGGCGCAATTAAGAGTGAAGAACATCCGCCTTATCAATGAAGAGCCGCGTACGGCTGCCGATGGAAAGAAGTATGCCTTCATCCACCCCGAATCCACGGGCGGAGTGCTGGTGGAACTGTATCAGATCTAATGGAAGAGCATCTCGAAGCCATCCTGACGAAGGAGTGCGGTCTGGTCAAAGATCGCCACATTATCGTCGGGGTCTCAGGCGGACCGGATAGCCTGTGTCTCATGGAAGTTCTGCGACAGGCGGGGTATCCGATCCTTGTGGCATACTTTGACCATCAACTGCGGGCGGATTCCGCCACCGATGCCCGCCTTGTGGAGAAGACCGCTGCGCGTCTGATGCTTGCCTCCAAAATTGATGGCGCAGATGTACGCGGCTATGCCGAGAAGCACAAAATGTCCATTGAAGAGGCGGCGCGCAACCTGCGTTATCGCTTCCTGTTCGATCTTGCGCGCCAGTATCAGGCACAGGCGGTGGCGGTCGGTCATACCGCGGATGATCAGGTGGAGACCATGCTGATGCATTTCATTCGCGGCAGCGGCATTGCCGGGCTGAAAGGGATGTCCCACCGTTCGGTCATCAAAACCTTCGACCCGGACATCCCCATTATCCGCCCGTTGCTGGATTTTTGGCGGGAGGAAACCGTTGTCTATTGTTCGGTGCATGGGTTGCGCCCGCACTATGACTCCACCAACGATTCCCTGAACTTTCAACGCAATCGCATTCGGCATTTGCTTATCCCGACCCTGGAGACCTACAACCCGAAATTCCGAGAAGCGCTTTTACGCATGTCGCAGTCGCTTAAGAGCGACTACACCTTTGTGATGGAAACGCTGGAGAATGCGTGGGCGAAGACGGTCCTTTCGGTGGATAGTGAGATCGTGACCTTCAATGCAAACCAACTGATAGACTGTTCCCCCGGATTGCAGCGCAATTTGATCAGGCACGCCATGCAGACCATCCGTCCGAGTGTAGAGGTTACGTTTGGCATCCTCGAACGAGCTTCGCAATGGTTCGAATCCGCACCCGATTCGGCGCGACTGGATTTGAAAGCGGGGATGTATATCATGCGCGAGAAGGAGCATGTGTATGTTTGTGCGCCGAACGCGGTACTGCCGTTCGACAGATGGCCCCAAATGCCGGACAAAGAGGTGTTGACGATTCAAATTCCGGGGCAGATTCCGCTGGCGGGTGGGTGGAAGATCAGCTGTGAGCGTTGGCGGCTTCCGGCTCTGGCGTTGGAACAAGCTGAAAAGAACGAAGACAATTTTCAGGTCTGGTTGGATGCGGAAGGTTTGCCCGACACCCTTCATCTTCGGGTTCGGCGTCAGGGAGATTATTTTTCTCCCTTGGGCATGGACGGGCACTCCCAAAAGTTATCCGATTTTTTTGTGAATGAAAAAGTGCCACAGCGTGCGCGCGACCACTGGCCCCTTCTTTGCGCGGGGGATGAGATCGTTTGGGTTCCCGGCTACCGTCCCGCGCACCGGCATCGCATCAAAGAAACGACAGGCAGTGTGGTGTATTTTTCCGTCTCCCGCCTGCCCGATAAGTTTGCTTCAGAGAATATTGTCTGAGGGTTTAAAACCAAATCCCGCCCTGCAATGTGGGCGGGATTTTTTTTTCCTGTTTACTTGACTTCACCGTTGAGTTGCCGCAGTTTGATGAATAACTCGCGCCACTGAATTTTGGACACCCCAAGTTTTTGCCGGATCTTGTCCGCTTCGATGCCGGACTGATAGTCGCGCAGTGCGCATGTCCAGCGGCACATATCGAAGGAGAGGTGTTTGTCCAGCCCGGCTTCTTCGCCGACATCCTCCAGTAAATACTCGAGCCTGCGCGGTGACCAGGGAAAGACCTGGTCCACGGGCTGGTACTGGGAGGTATATTCGGCGTAGGCAGTGACCCAATCCTGGTCGAGGTCGATCTTGCGTTCCTTGTAGCGGTTGGCTGGGCTGGCATAGCGGACGAAAAGGTAGGGTCCGTTCGCGCCTTCGAGGTCGATGTGATTGACATGAATACCGAGACACTCGCTCTTTTTGATGCCAGTGGTTAGCAGGAGGGAAACCAGTGCATACGGCCGCGCATCTGCTTTTTTGTCGCGGCGGTGACGGTCGGCGGAGAGCAGGACGGCTTCGTATTCCTCTTGTGTCAGCACCTGCGGCAATGGGCTAATGGCAGAACGCTGCATGACCTTTTCAGCCGGGTCAATGGTCAACACACCGTATTGGTGCAGCCAGCGGAAGAAGGATTTCACCGAGGTGATACGCCGCGAGAGGGTCTTGGGGCTGCACGGGATGCCGCGACCTTTTTCCATCCAGTCGAAGAAGCGGTTCAGGTCATCTGTTGAGATGGCGCCAATGGCTTGATCGGGTGAGATGAATTGATTGAGCAGTCGCACATCGGAGAGGAAGGCTTTGATGGTGTTTTGCGAGCGACCTTGATCTGCAAGAAACATTTCCCAGCTGGAGATGGCGGCGGGGAGCAGCGTTTTTGTACTGATGTGTGCAGAGACAGAGGATTTGGACATAGGTTTACCCTTGCGTGTAGTATTTCTCTTTCGTATAGTTTAGCGAATTAATAGGGCGTTGTCAACTGGGTCTTGGGGGAATCTTGAAAATCAATGCGAGAGATCTTGTGGCTGGAAGCAGGGCTCATATTCCGTGCCAAGGATCAGGCGGTATTGTACCGGGCTGTTGGGGTCTGGCAGCGAGAGTACATTTGCGGAATACAGCCCCAAGACATTGATGATCGTTTGTCTCTGATTTTGGTCTTGTGCGGGTGTGAAATCCACGAGCACCGAATTGGCGTAGTCCCTGTGGTCGGCGGCGCTGATGACGGTCTGAAACCCTGCATAATTGAGGCGTGAAGCGGCGAGTGCATCCAGGGTATCGAAATAGGAACCGTTCTGCACTTCCACGGTGATGGTTTCGCGGACAGCAGCGAAGGTGGATAGGGTGGTGGCTTCGACCAGCATCTGATTCAACGCTTCTTCCTGCGGGAGAAGCACGGATGCGCCGCCCGGAGTGGTCCAACCCGCAACATACGGCGGGCGGATGTAATAACTGCGGATGTTCGCGTTGGTGAAATTGACCGCGTAGGGAGCCATGCGCAGCATGTCTGCCAGCCCCAGGTCTGTGATCACGGAGCTGGAGAGATCCTCGTAAAGTTGCGGGATCTTGTTGAGTGTGTCGGTTTGCAGTGCTTGCTGTATCAGCGTACGGATGACTTCCTGCTGACGGCGTCCGCGGTCGAAATCGTTGGATTTCGAGCGGGAGCGGGCGTACCACAGGGCAAGGTCGCCATCCATGTGGACTTGACCCGGTCCTACCGTATAGAGCCACCAGTTGTTTTCGTTGTTGGGGTCGTAGGAGGGGTGGATGAGTCGCCAGTCGGTGTAGGCGCAGGCAACGGGGACATCGATCCCGCCAAGGGTATCCACGATGCGGCTGAATCCGTCGAATTCAACCATGGCGGTGTGGTCGATGCGAATCCCAAAGTTTTGCAAAATAGTGTCTTTGAGCAGACTATTACCGCCGCCGGGGTAGCCGCCGGATTCTCCGCTTTGGTAGGCGGTGTTGATGCGCTGCATCCCAACGCTGGGAATGTAGATCCACAGGTCGCGCGGGATGGAAATGAGAGAGACTTGTCCTTCCTTGTACCAAACGATGGCGATGTGAAGTGTGTCGGTGCGGTGTGATGTGCCGGTAGGGCGGCGGTCAGAGCCGATCAGGAGGAAGTTGATGGTGTCGGTATCGGTGAGTGGGGGTAATGAGGTGGGATTGGTTTGCGATTCAGGCGGCGGGGCGGCTTGCGTCGGGAAGAGTTGTTCGATGGCGGCTGTTGCTGTCGGCGAGGATTGAGGCGTTGCCGTTGGGAAAGGTGTTTCCGTCGGCAGGACAATCTGCGCGGCGGGAGTCGATTCGAACGAATAGAGCGACGGTTGTGTGGGGGTGAAAAGCGAGGGCTGAAACGGCGTGGGCGTGGGCGATGCATTCGGCGCAGACGTGATCAAAATGAATGGCAGGGGGGCCTGTTCCGGAACGGACGCGGCTGCGGATGCCCCGCATGCGGTCAATACGAACGCAAGGAAGGCGGTCAGAAAGGTTCTAAAGATTGGTTTCATGAATGTGGGCTGTACGCTGGAGTTGCCTAAGGCTGAGGGAACGCCGTCGGGCTGGCGGTTTGGGTGGGTATTGCAGTTGGACTTGGCTGAATGGTAGGCGTGCTGGTTTCGCTTGGCATAACTGTCGCCGTGAACGGAAGGGCGGTTTCGGTGAGCGGATCGGTGGGTTGAGGCGTGACTGTACTTCCCGGCAACGGTGTCGGGAATGGCGTGCGTGTAGCCACATTCGGGACCCACAGTACTTCGCCGACATTGATGCGGTCACCGATTCTGCAGTTCACATTTCGAAGCGTGTTCACGGTGGTGTAATGGTTGGTGGCAATCGAGTAAAGCGTGTCGCCAGATTTGACAACGTAGGTATTCACCCAGCCGACTGCGCCCTTTGAACAAACGGCAACAGTGCTGGTTGCGGCGGGAGGGACAAACAGGACCGTCCCGGCAATCAGGCTTTCGGTCACCAGACAGTTCCCGCTCACCAATTGGGCTTTGGCAATGCGATACTTCGCGGCAAGGCTATCCAACGTGTCGCTGGCTTGAACGGTCAGGGGCAACCAGCCAATGGGCGGCTGACATGAAACCGGAGGCAGGACTGTGTTGGTTGGTGTACTGGTCGGTGTACTTAGTTCCGGGTTTAAGGTGATGGTGGGCAGCGAGGTTGGTGTGGCGGTCACCGGCAACGGAGATGGGAATAACTGAACCGTGACCGTGGGTGTGGCTTCCGGTACGAATTCCACCAAAGAGATGGATAAAGCCCCCAACATCAACCCGACCGAGGCAATGGTAACGACCAGCGCATTGCCGATCTCGCGCATTCCTCGCATCACTTCTTCCCTTTGGGTGCCTGTGTTTCTGCTGCTTTCTCACTGGCGATCGGCAGCAACACACTAAATGTGGCGCCCACTCCCGGCTCGCTTTCCACCCATATCCTGCCATGCTGCGCTTCGGTCAGCGTTTTGGCAATCGAAAGACCCACCCCGGTATCCCCAACCCCTTGAATGAGGACATTATCCGCACGGTAAAGGCGGGTAAAGACGCGCGGAAGGTCTTCAGATGCGATTCCGCCGCCCTTGTCGGATACCTGGATCAGAATAAACTCCATGCCGTTTTCGGTTCGCGTCTGGACTTTGAGTTTGATCGTGCCCTCAAAGGGAGTCGCCGCCCCGGCGTTTTGCAGCAAATGGATCAAGATCTGTTGCAGCGCCTCACGGTCTGCATGGATGAGCGCCAGATTCTTGGGCACCTCCAGGTGCATGGAAATATTCTTCTCGCGCACCTGTGTGCTGGTGTACGACATGGCATTGTCGATGATCAGATTTAGATCCACGGCTTCGGGTTTCAATTCGTTCAGGTCGGTTGCCAGCGTGGTGATCTGGATCATGTCATCCGTCAGGCTGCGGATGCGCTCGGTGGACGCCTTGATACGCTCCACGAACTTTCGTTGCAGCGCCCCGAGGATTCCGACCGATTCGCCCAGCAGCAGGTCTGTGTAACCGACAATGGACGAGAGCGGCTGGCGAAGTTCCTGTGAAATGGAGGCAATGACCTCGGCTTGTTCGGTGTTTTTGGTTGTGATCTGCCCTTTTTCCAATTCGAGGATCTTTACATTGGCATCGGCAAGTTGGTTCTGCAAACGCGCCAATTCCTGAAGCGTGGTCTTGAGGTCGTGTTCAACCTGCGCGTTGACTGTCGAGCCGCGCCCAGCCCGTAACTCGGCGTTTTCGCGTTGCAGATTTTCGATGATCTTTTGAGATTCATCCTGTGCCGCCCGCAGCGACGCCATTTCCACCGAGCCGCCTTTTTCGGCTTCGGCGCGCGCCGCCTGCAATTGTTGATTCAATTCCTGAATGCGACGCTCAAGGTCGGTGGCATGATTGCGCGCCATTTCGCTTTGCGCTTCCAGTTTGTTGATCTTCTGGTTGCGCTGGATGATGGGAACCAGTGAAATGGCGATGTTGGAGAGGAATGCCTGATCTTCGGCGCTCCACGTCCGGTCGGAGTACGGCGAGAGCAATAGAATGCCGCCCAATGTCTCTTTTTCAGGCGTCATGATCGGCACACACAACAGGTGACCGGGGTTGGTCAGCCCGAGAATATCCCCCAACCCTTTGATATCCGCCGAGGTGCTGCTGGCGGGCAGGCGCAAAGGGCGTCCGCGCTGGAGTGAATTTGCCAGCATGGGAATCGAACTTTTGCTGAGCGAACCGCCTTCCAGTGAATCTTCGCGGATCAGGTCGTAGCCGCCCGCAATGACCATCTGGTTGTTGTTGTCCGTCAGGTAGATCATGAAACACAGATCGGCAAGCATGGTCTGTGCGATCGCGCGTGTCAGTGACTGGCTGACCTTGGTTGGGTTGGAATCTGCTGCAACAGCGAGCAGTGCATGGAACGTTTTCGGGTCTGTGCTGTAGCGCCGGCGCTCGGGGCGCCCGGTCGTATCTTGTTTTAGGGTGGTGGGTTTGGGAGCAGGCTCAACGATCACTCCGCCGGGGATGGTGAACCGTTGCGGGAGCGTCAGCAGAATGGGAAAAGCCGCCATGTATGCCAGCCGCACGATGCCGGAGTAGTTTCCATCCAACTGTAAGAGCAAATGACCAAGATGACCTAAAAATCCGAGGAACAGCAGGAAAATGCCGTTCCACATACCGTCTGGCTTGCGGATGAAAAGAATGGCAATACCCAACAAGGCAAATGCGAGTGAGCCGATCTGCCAAAGCCAGTCATCGATGGTTTGGTTATAACTTAGGGATGCGATCTGCGGCTGCCAGGTCAGCAGGCTTAAGCCCAATGCGGTCAGCACGAACAGACTCAAGATCGTAGCGACGGCATCCGCAATGCGATTGGGTTCAGGAAAGGCATACAACCAGGTGACCCAGACAATGCCGAATAGGATAAATGCCCGGTCCATCGGCGGCAGGATGGTTTTGGGGTCGAGGATCTGCTGCCAGCCCAGCCCGCTGAAGACGAACATCAGGATCTGTGCGGCAAGCAAAATTCCCAACCCAATGAACGCACGCCGTGCCTGTGGAAATTCGCTTGCCCGCCAGTGATTGAATGCCGACTGCAGCGCACTGGCGATCACAAATGCCAGCACGATGTAGTAGATCAAATCTCCTGGTGGAACTGTGAGTTGCGTGAGGATTAAACTGGTGAATGCGCTCATTCGCTTGTGATTATACTGCCAGTTGATAAATTGGCGTAGAATTGTCACCATGTCACAACGGAAGTGGATGCCGCTTTGGATCGTTCTTGGTTTATTGATCGCTGTCATCACGCCGTTTTTTGTCACCGGCAATTCGACCCTAAGAGAAGCGGAATCTGCTCAGGCATCTGGTGAATTTCTCGCCGCCTCTGCTGCTTATGCCCGCGTGGCGCAATTTTTCGTCTGGCGTGGCGATCTGTGGGAAAAAGCCGGCATTGCGGCTGCACAGGGGGGCGACTTTTCAATGGCGCTTCAGCATTTTGAAACCGCTCCAACGCTTACAGAAGAAGGCTGGATCTGGTTGGCGACATCGCATTTTCAATTGGGCAATCTCGCATCTGTGATCGCCACCTGTGAAGAAGGGCTCGACTTATACGACTCTGCCTCGTTGTATCGCCTGCTGGCGTTCGCGCATCGCAGTCAGAAAAATTGGGCTCTGGAAAAAGACGCACTCGAAAACCAACTTCGTCTCAGCTCGGGCGACGCCTATGCTCATTATCGATTGGGGTTGCTGCTTTCGCTGGATGACCCAGACCGAGCCTTTGCGGTACTGCGTCTCGCCGCTTCTCTCGACCCGCAAGTGGATTCTGCTGTGCAGACCTTGCACACCGCCTTGACCCTATCGGCCAATCAAACCACCGCTTCGGATGCGAAGGTGACCATCGGGCGCGCTCTGGGCTTGGTGCAGGAATGGGATCTCGCGCTGCTGGCGTTTGGGCAAGCCGTTGAACTAGACCCGAACCATGCTGAGGCGTGGGCGTGGCTTGGAGAGGCGAAGCAGCAGACAGGTCAAAGCGGAAGCGTGGAACTCGACAAAGCCCTGTCGCTGGATCGGGCATCCGTCAACGTGCGGGCGCTGCGCGGATTGTATTGGAATCGTCTTGGGAAATATGAGCAGGCTCTGGCGGAATATCTGCTTGCAGCGGGCATCGAGCCGGAAAATCCGCGCTGGCAGGCGAGCATCGGTGAAGCGTATGCCCATCTTGGAAAATTGCCCGAAGCGTTGATGGCGTATCAGCGCGCCACCGAACTTGCCCCGCAGGAAGCCGCGTACTGGAGTTTGCTTGCGGTGTTTTGTGCCGAGCGTGGCGTGTATGTGGAGGAGATTGGGCTGCCCGCCGCACAACAAGCCGTGTCTCTTGCGCCGACCGATCCGTCTGCATTGGATGCCTTGGGATTCTCGTACTTGTCATCGGGACGGTTTGCCAGCGCAGAACAGGCGTTGGCACAAGCGATTGCGCTTGCGCCGAATTATTTCCCTGCTCACATTCATCTCGCCATGACCTATCTCGCACAGGGGAATCGATCTGCAGCGTTCAATTCCCTGACCTTCGTGCGCGATGCCGATGACTCTGGTGTGTATGTCAATATTGCCTTGCAATTGCTTGCGAAGTATTTTCCATAACGGCATGATAAAATCACGCCCATGTATCGCTTAAAACATTCGTTCCTGGTTTTGGCTTTCTTTCTCGGCGCATGCGCCAATCTTCCGGCTGTTCCGCAGTCTCCCACGCAAGCGGTGACCTCTGGTTCTGTGCTTTTTCAGGATGATTTTTCGCAACCCACCACCGGTTGGGACCGCTTCATGGTCGGCGAGGGCATCATGGACTACGACGCGGGGGGATATCGTATCCTCGTCAATGCGACGCAGACGAATTTCTGGGCGCGTCCGCGTGTGAATTTCTCGGATGTGCGCATCGAGGTGGATACAGGCAAACTGGCAGGACCGGACGAGAATCGCATCGGGTTGATCTGCCGGTACAGCGACGCAAATTATTATTTTTTCATCATCACCAGCGACGGATTCTACGGTATGGGCTTGTTCCAGGATGGGCAGGCTGCAATGCTGGGTCAGGGTGAGATGCTTTCTTCATCGAATATCAACCAGGGACTTGCTGTCAATCACTTGCGTGCCGATTGCGTGGGCGACACGCTCACATTCTATGTCAACGGTTTCCAGGTGGCGCAAGCGCAGGATGCGACCCTGCCATCTGGCGATGTGGGTATTCTCGCGGGTTCCTTTGACACCACCGGCGTGGACATTGTCTTCGATAATTTTGTGGTGTTACAACCGTAAGGGCATTCGGCAAGAAGTAACCACTCATGAAGGTTTTTCTGGATACCATCGGCTGCCGTTTGAATCAGGCAGAGATCGAAACCATGGCACGACAATTTCGTGCCGCAGGGCATGAGATCGTCGCGTCTGCCGAACAAGCAGATATGGCGGTGGTCAACACCTGCGCGGTCACCACACAGGCGGCATCGGATTCGCGGGGAAAGATCCGCACCATTGCGCGTGCGGGCGTTGATGAGATCATTGCCACGGGATGTTGGACATCCATCCAGCCCAAAGAAGCCGCAGCCCTTCCGAATGTCAAACATGTTGTCACTAACGATAAAAAGGATTTGCTTGTTCCGCAGATCCTGAACCTCGAACCATCCGATTTTGATCTTGAACCCATTGACAGGGTTCGCATTCCCGGGTTGCATCGTCGCACGCGCGCCTTCATCAAAGTGCAGGATGGCTGCGATAACAAATGCACCTTCTGCGTCACCACTCTTGCGCGTGGTGCCGGGCGTTCGCGTCCACTGGCAGATGTCATCCATGACGTGAATGCGGCATTGGCAGGCGACTCAAAAGAGATCGTGCTGACCGGTGTGCATCTCGGTTCGTGGGGGCAGGACTTTGGCGATCATCACCTGCGCGATCTGATCCGCGCCCTTTTGCGTGAAACGGATGTGCAGCGTTTGCGATTATCCTCCCTTGAGCCTTGGGATCTGGATGCAGAGTTCTTTTCTCTGTGGACCGACTCGCGCCTCATGCCACACCTTCACCTTCCGCTTCAATCTGGGAGTGAATCCACCCTGAGGCGGATGGCACGCAAGACCACGCCCGAATCCTTCCGCGGGTTGGTGAACGCCGCCCGATCTGTCCTGCCAGATGTTGCCATTACCACGGACGTCATCACAGGCTTCCCCGGCGAGACGGAGGAGGAATTTGCCGAAACGCTCGAATTTGTCACAGAAATGCAGTTCACTGGCGGACATGTCTTCTCGTATTCGCCGCGTCCCGGTACCGGGGCGGCAAAGATGAAGGGTCAGGTCAAGCCTGAGGTGAGAAAGAAGCGGAATCGCATCCTGCAGGATGTGATCGAAGGTTCGGCGGCATCCTATCGACAGGAATTCATTGGGCAAACGATGCCCGTGTTGTGGGAATCCACGACTGAGTATGGCGAATATGGCTGGCGCATGGAAGGCTGGACGGGGAATTATTTGCGCGTTAGCGCTGTAGCACCTTCTCCGCGTTGGAACGAGGTGGATTGGGTGACCCTGGAACAGGCGGATGGGGAAAAACTGGCAGGCTCCATCACGGATTACCCGTTGCGATAGGTACGAATGTCACTTTTTGAATCGTGGGGGCGAATGTATAATTTGTATGACAAATTTATACAAAAGGAGCAAAACCCATGACGGCTCAATTGATCGATGGAACTGCCATTGCGCAAAAAGTGCGCGACGAAGTGAAGGAAAAAGTTGCCAAGCGGATCGCGGAGGGTAAATCGCAGCCGGGTTTGGCGACCGTTTTGGTGGGGGAACGGATCGACTCTGCGACGTATGTGAGTATGAAGCAGAAGGCTTGCGCCGAGTTGGGGATGACCTCGTTTCATCACCCGGTTCCGGCGGATATTTCTCAAGAAGACCTTGAAAAATTGATCAAGCAACTGAATGCCGACCCCAAGGTGCATGGTATTTTGGTGCAGTTGCCTTTGCCCGATCATTTGGATGAAGAACGCATTCTGTCCCTGATCAGCATAGAGAAGGATGTGGATGGTTTCTCGCCGATCAACCTTGGTCGTTTGGCGCAGAAGGGACGCGAACCACTGTTCGTTCCTTGCACGCCGTATGGCTGTATCTACCTTTTGAAGGAAGCCGGTGTGAAGATCGCGGGTGCAAATGCCGTGGTGCTTGGTCGCTCGAACATCGTTGGCATGCCTGCGGCACTGCTGCTAATCAAGGAAAATGCCACGGTGACCGTCGTTCACTCAAAGACAAAGGACATTCCTGCTGTGATGCGTGACGCGGACATCATCATCGCTGCCATTGGTCGTGCGGAAATGGTGCGCGGTGATTGGATCAAGCCCGGCGCGGCGGTCATTGACGTGGGCATCAATGGCATTCCTAAACTCAACCCGGATGGCACGCAGATGATCAGTCAAAAGACCGGCAAGCCCATGCAAAGACTTGTGGGCGATGTGAATTTTGAAGAGGCAAAGGAAGTTGCCGGTTTCATCACCCCGGTTCCCGGCGGTGTGGGTCCGATGACGATTGCGATGTTGATGGCAAATACACTGCGCGCGGCGGAGATCCAAGAGAAGTAGCCGCTAAAGTAAAAAAACGAATAGTGCGTTAGAATCAATCCCGCTGTATGGTGGGATTGATTTTTTGTATCTATGAGGAGAAAAGAAATGAAGCGCGTTTTGAAATGGGTAGGGATTGGGGTTGGCGTGTTGGCGGGGTTGATCGTTCTGGGGTTGGTTGGTGTGTACTTCAGCAGTCAATCACGGCTGACAAAAGCCTATGATGTTCCACAAGCGAGTCTTGTCATTCCGTCGGATCCTGAGTCCATTGAAAATGGGAAGCATATCTTCCAATTCCGCGGGTGCGAGGCGTGTCACGGCGAGAATTTGGAGGGCAAGGTGTATCTGGATGATCCCGCTGTCGGCAAGGTCATTTCGTCGAATTTGACGACCGGTGCGGGCGGGGTCGGAAGCGCGATGACGGATTCGGATTGGGTGCGCGCCATCCGTCACGGCATCCGCCCCGATGGTACCGGCTATCTCTTCATGCCTTCCACTGAATTTTTTTATTTGAGCGATGAAGACCTTGGTGACGTGATCGCTTACATCAAAAGTGCTCCGCCCGTGGATAATGAAATGCCGCCGAGTTCACTTTCGTTTGTGGGACGGATCTTGATGACCCTGGTCAAAGACATCACGTTCATCCCAGCCGAGTTGATCCCGCATGATGCGGCGCGTCCGACTCCGCCGGAAGTTGGGATCACGCCCGAATATGGCGCCTATCTGACGCAGTCCTGCCATGTCTGTCACGGGTTGACCATGTCTGGTGGGGTGATCCCGGGGATGCCTTCGAGTTGGCCCCCCGCGCCGAATTTGACCTTTGGCGCGGGCTCGACCTTGCCCACTTGGACCGAGGCGGATTTCATCAATGCCATGCGGACCGGGCTGACGCCCTCCGGTTCAATGCTGCGCTCCGAGTTCATGCCGTGGACTTCGTATCAATTCATGAGCGATAACGAATTGAAAGCAGTGTGGGCGTATTTGCAGGCATTACCTGAAATCCCATACGGCAACCGGTAAACGGGATATAAAAAAGAAGCGCGGCACCAGTCAGTGCCGCGCTTTTGCGATCAGGGTTTGATCAGCAACCCAAGGTGATTGCCCACCCGGCGCTCTCTACCCGGCTTATTCATATCGATGGGCGAGTTCAAGGCGCGGGCTTTGCCATCCGCATCGCGAATGACCATGGCGGAAGAGCCGCCGCCGTCCATGTTGACGCCGATATGCACGCCATAGGAGATCAGCAATTCGGCGAGCTCTGGGAAGGTGACACCCTCGCTGTAGTTGGGCTGGCGACCATCGACCACCATCAGAGTCAGCCAGCGTCCATTGCGGCTCAACCCAATGGCAGTGCGCGGATTTGGCTCCTGGGCGGCCAAATTCTTCACCACTTTCCCGTCTTTGACGACCATGCGGTCGCCCGAAATTGCATTGAAGACTCTCCCGGACTCTTTATCAAACGTCACGCCATTTTTGGGGCTGATATAGATGATCGGTTGGGCGGTTTTCTTGGGTGAATAGATCTTCCCGCGTGAGGCGGCGTAATCGCTGATGCGCACAGGTTCACCGCCGTTCGGGCATAGCGTGGCGGGGTCGTATGAGGCATCCAGATAGCTGAAATAACCACCGTTGATGGCTGCCTGTAATTTGAACTCTTCCAGGAATACAGACGTGGTGCGGGTACACAAAACATCCGTGTTGTTCGACGAAGGTGTGACGAGGAATTCCAGTTTGGCGGTTTGCAGGTCAATTGCCATCACATGTACAACGATCTTGCGAGGCAAGGTCAGGTCTTTTCGCAGGTAGGTCACGCCTGTGAAAAGGTTCTGCGTAATGGAAGTAGGGCGGCTGGCAGTAGTGAGTTTGACCAGATAATCCTTTGAGCACCAACCGGTCAGCCCATCCAGTTTTTGAATCTGTGCCCAGCCTGAATTCGAGAGATCGTCCAGGGCGGGGACTGTATCATTCTTATACACCTTTCCGACGATCTTGGCGCTCAGGCTCGGGGATTCGCGGACATTCAACGTGGCTGTGTTGACCTTGTACCAATTCTTGTCGCTGTGTTCCGGGATCGGAGTTGATGTGGGTGGTTCCTCCGGCGTTGGCGAATGGATGCTGATGAGGTATTCGCTGGCGCTCCACCCGACCAGATTGCCATCCTGATTGCGGATCTTCAGCCAGGATTGATCGGAGTTTGCGTCGATTCGTTCCACGATCTCGCCGAAGTAGACCAGCCCAATGGATTCGAAATCCAACCCCGGTCCCTGCCGGACTTTGAGGGAGGATGCCGTCACCCGATACCAATTCTCGTCCTCTTCTTCCGGCGGGGGGATGGGCGCGGGTGCGGGTTGCAGGTACTGACTGGCGCTCCAGCCGGTTAGGCTGCCGTCCTGTTTGCGGATTTGCAGCCAGGAGCGGTCTGAGGTGGCGCCGACTTCTTCCACGACTTCGTTTAGAACGATGCTGCCGATCTGCAGGGCGCTGGTGGTGGGTCCCTCGCGGACGCGCAGAGAGGCTGTGGTGACGCGGTGCCACTTCCCGGTTGGGGCGGGGTCGGGTGTTGGTTCTGGTTCAGGGGTGGGTTCCGGCTCGGGCGTTGGCTCCGGTTCGGGTTCAGGTTCCGGTGTCGGGTTGGGAGAAGCGCTGAGTCGTTGCAGGTAGGCGGCGAAACTCCAGCCGGTCAGGCTGTCATCCTGTTTCTTAATGTTGAGCCAGGTCTTGTCGGCGTTCGCGCCGATTTCTTCCACGATTTCGTTCAGGAGGATGCTGCCGACTTGGGTGAAGGTTAAGCCGGGTCCTTGGCGGACTTTCAGGGATGGGACGGTGACGCGCAGGAATTTGCTGGGCGGCGGCGGTTCGGGGATGGGAGTGTCGCTCAGGTTGAAGCGTGTGCGAAACGCGTTGGCATCGCCGTTGAAGTAGTTGAGGTCGATATTGAGGCTTTCCACGCCGTAGGCGGTGCCGTCGCCATTGTCGGTGAATTGCCAGAATGTCCATGTGTCCCAGGGTTTGGGTACGTCAGGTCCGACCGGGTTGTAGGCGGCTACCCATAGCGGGTATTGCTTGAAGTAGTTCAGTGAAGCGGTAGGGATATTTACACCCAGGGTGTTTTCCTTCCAGTAATAAAACCCGGTGTAAACTCCGATCTCTCTTCCCGGAGCGAGTTCTTTGATGCGTTCGAGGAAGGTGTACCAGTTTCTCCAGCCTTTGTAGGGACCGTTGTAGTTGTCTTCAAAATCGCCGAAGAGTGGAAGTTCGCCGTAATCGCCTTGAAAAGCGGACGCCCATAACTCGGCTTGTTTTTTTGGTTCGATGCGGCTGTCGTAGAACCAGTAGGAGCCGCGCGGGATGCCAGCCAGTTTCGCTTCGCGCCAATTGACTTTGAAGTCGCGGTCTATCCAGAGGTTTTGTCCGGCGCGGATGATGACATAGCCGACCTTGGAACGCATCTTGACAAAGTCGATGCCTTGCGGGGTTTGGGGATCATCCTGATAAAAACTAACATCGGGTCCGAGGACGTTTGTCATGGTGTTCTCTCCTTGTCGTTGGCTTGGACGGGCAGGCGTGATCCGAAATTGCCTGCGTTAGTTCATTCGATATAAATTTATTATAAACCAAGTGCTTGTGAAGGCGCTGAGAGACTGGATTAGATTGCGTTCTCGAAATGTGTGATGGTCGGCGTACCCCCGAGTCTGCCTTCGATGGCGAGGACATCGATCTGCCAGTGGTCGAGGTCGTTTTGGGCGGCGTAGTGTTGTGCCGAGTTGAGCATATGTTCGCGTTTGCGCGGTGTGACCTGATGCTCTGGCAGGAAGTTTTTACTGGAAGTCAGTGTTTTTACTTCCACAAAAATGGTAATGTCTCCATTGCGGGCAATGATGTCGATCTCTCCATAGGGTGTGCGGATGTTGCGGGCGATGATTTCCAGCCCGCGTTCTGCGAGCCATTGGGCGGCGATGTCTTCGCCCCATGCGCCGACTTTCTGATTGTGTTTGGTCATGAAATGAACGGTTCCACAAGGCTGCGCAGGCGTGTGCGCCAACTGCCTTTGCGGGGTTTGAAGTCGGCGGACAATCTCTCGTAATGTTCGAGCATCAGTTCGGTGGTGCGTTCGATGGCGTACACAGAAGAAACCTCACGGGCAGACTGGCTCATTTGCTGGCGAAGTTGCGGGTCCAGACAGAGGCGGGTGAGTTTGGCGGTGAAGGTCGGCAGGTCTTCAGTCGCCAGAAAGCCGGTCACGCCGTCTTCGATGGTGTCGCCCACGCCAACAGACTCAATGCCCATGACGGGCAGTCCCGCTCCCATCGCTTCGATAACGGATAGCGGATGAACCTCGGTGACGGATGCTGTGACGAAAATATCGCACATGGCAAGGTGGGCGGGGAGTTGGTTGTAGGGAATTCTGCCTGTTGTTCGTACACGGCTGGAGAGGTCCAACTCGTTGATGAGGTCGTGAATTTCCTCTTCGTATTGTTGAACGCCGCCGCCAATGAGCATGAGGTGGACATTTGGGATGGCGCGGCTGACGCCCCGAAACGCTTCAAGCAGGAAGGGCAGGTTTTTTTCCAGCGCAATGCGCCCGGCGTAGACCAGCAGGATATCGTCTTTTGTGAAGCCGAATGTTTCGCGTGGAATTGGCTCGGCGGAACGAAAGTCCTTTAAGTCCACGCCGTTTGGAACGATCTCGATCTCGCCCTCCACTTTGAGTTCGCGTAGCACTTTCTCCATGCCGGGCGAAGGTGTGATGACCAGGTCAACTGCCTTGCAGAAGGGAGGCATGTAAGATTGCAAGAGTCCCTGACTGACTTCTTCCGGCATCATTGGCAGGTAGGTTTGGGCATACAAATCGTAGCGGGTATGGTTGGTGTAGATGATGGGGATCTTGACCGGTCGGCAATACCGCAAGGCGAGGCGTCCGCTTAGGAAGGGGTGATGCACATGGGCGATATCCATGGTTTGCAGAAGTTTTTTTGCCTGACGCGAATAGCGCATGGACAGATAAAAACCCGTATCTGCCAGAGGCAAGCCGGGGCTGCGGATGATGTTCTTTTCCTCATCCTTGTAGTCGAGGTCTCCGAATGTGAAAACGAAAACTTCGTGACCCGCCTGTTCGAGATACTGTTTGTTGATCTCGACGTAGTTGGTGATCCCGCTGATATACGGTTTATAGCTGTCGACCATCATTCCGATACGCATAAAGCTATGCTACGTCATGCGCGTGTGAATGTCAAGGTGACAATTGGGCGTGGTAGAATAAAAATCCCCTAGGAGTTTAATAATGGTTAAATTGATCTTGAGAAATCAGGAATTCGAGGTGAAAGCGGGCATGGCTCTGCTGGATGCCTTGAAGAAAAGTAACATCGTCCCGGAGGCGGTCATTGCGACCCGCAACGGCGAGATGATCACCGAGGACGAGATTTTGAAGGATGGGGATGTCATCAAACTCGTGGCTGTGATCTCGGGCGGTTGACGATGAAATGCAAGAAGTGTGGCGGCAAAGCCTCGGTCAATATGCGCCAGCATAACATGGCGCTTTGCAAGGATGATTTCCTTGCATGGGTCCCCGAACAAACGGAACGCTTCATCAAAAAATATCGAATGTTCACGCATGAGGAGAAGATCCTCGTGGCGGTTTCGGGCGGCAAGGATTCGCTCTCGCTGTGGGATATTCTTGCTCGCCTTGGCTATCAGGCGGATGGGCTGTATCTCGGTCTCGGTATCGATGGCGGCATCGACTATTCTCACGAATCGCAGCGGTTAACGGAAAAATTCGCACAAGACCACAACCTCAAATTGCATGTGGTGGATGTCGAAAAGGAATACGGTCATTCCATTCCGGTGCTGGCGAACATCAGCCATCGCGGGCGCGGGAAACCGTGCGCGGTCTGCGGGCTTGCCAAACGCCATGAGATGAACCGCATCGCCCGTGACTTGGGATATGATGTGCTTGCCACGGGGCATAATCTCGATGACGAGGCGGCGGTGTTGTTTGGAAATACCTTGCAATGGTCGTCCGAATACCTGATTCGGCAGGGACCCGTTTTGCCTTCCTCGGATGGCTTGGCGCGCAAGGTCAAGCCGCTGTGTCGCTTTTACGAGCGCGAGATGACAGCCTATGCGCTGGCGCGGGGCATCGAATACATTTATGAAGAATGTCCATTTGCCGAGGGATCGAAGCAGATCTTCTACAAGGAAGCGCTCAATCAGTTGGAGAACGTACGTCCTGGCACGAAAATGACGTTCTACGTCAAATTTTTGGATGCGAAACTAAAAGGGGATTTGTTCCAGGAGAAGACCATCGAGCAAGTGAACCTGCATGCCTGCCCGGAGTGCGGTCAAGCCACATCAGCGCCGGGCTTGTGTTCGTTCTGCCGCTTGATCGAAAAAGCCAGGGCAGAGGTGTAATGCTCCCTGTGCTACCTCATTAAGGTGGCGACCAACCCTACCAAAAACAAACCGGCGGCAACATACCCTGCGACCTGTTCTGAAGTAACGATCTTAATGTCGGGAATTTCGAAGCCGAGACGGTCGAGGTTGGGGTTTTCAGGTGCGTCCTGTTTTCCAACCAGCGCATCGCGGAAGGTGAGCACATTTGCCGGGCGGTCGTCCGGGTGCAGGGCCATTGCCCATAGGATGGCTCGCTCTACGTGCGGGCTGAGGCGTGGATTGATGTCTCTGGGCGGGGTCAGGTTGCGGGAATTTAAGAAGCGCTTCCGCACTTCGGCGGGAGGTTCGTTCGTCAACAAGTGATAGAGAGTCGCCCCGAAGGAAAATATATCCGCTCGTGGGTCGGTATGGGTGTCGTCTCCGCCGTATTGTTCGAGCGGCGTGTACAGCGCGGTTCCCTGACCGTGGATAACGGTGATGGTGACCTCGTCGGGCGCCATGATCTTGACCAGCCCGAAATCCACGAGTTTGACCAACCCGCTGGGAGTGAGTTTGATGTTGCTCGGTTTGATGTCGCGATGGATGATGGGCGGATCCTGGTTGTGCAGGTAGTGCAGCGCGTCTGCGATCTGAATCGCCCAACGCAACACTTCTTTTTCAGGCAGGAAGGATTTATTACGCCGCGCTTCCTGCATCTGTTCGCGCAGGTCTTTGCCCGGCACATAATCCATAACGAGGTAATCGCGCGAATCAACGGCAAAATAATCTGAAACCTTGGGCAGGTTTGGGTGGTCGAGGCGCGCAAGCACGGAAGCCTCGCGAAAGAATTGCTCGCGTGCCTGTTCGAACATTTCGGTTGGGAGAGCCTGATTGTGCTCGACTTCCTTCAAAGCACAAAGACGACCCTGCAATCGCAGATCGTCTGCAAGATAAATATTGCCGGTGCCGCCCTGCCCGATCTGTTCACGGACTTTGTAGCGGTCACGCAGGATCTCCCCATTCTTTAATGACTGGGGCAAATCTTCTCCTTCGTTCCTTGCAAGTGGATGCGGGCATCAGCGATATTTTCGGCGTGTATCACTGTTATATTGAAAATCATGACATTTCCAATATAATCATTGCACAGATTTCCACTTTTCTGCTATATTATAAACGTCTTTGGGCTTATGGAGCATAATTCTTGTGAATGATTTTTTCGATAAACAACTTCAGTCGGCGGCGATAGAGGAGAGCATGGAAAACGACGGCGATTTCCCGATCATTGTCGCCCAGGATGGTCCTCTTAAAGGGCAGCGCTGGGCGTTGACGCATACTCTGATGATTGGTCGCGACCCGACCTGCGATATCCAATTGCAAGACCGGCAGGTCTCCCGCTTTCATGCGCGTGTCACCCTGTCATCGGAAGGCGTGGCGATTGAAGATCTGGGGAGCAAGAACGGCACCAACCATAACGGGACGGAGTTATCCGCGCCGGTGATGCTTCAAGACGGCGACTTGTTCGGGATCGCACTGGCGCAACAATTCGTCTTCCTCACCTCCGACGCGACCATGCCGCTGGCGGAAGGCGGCCTGCGTGCGGGTCGCTTGTTGATGGATCAAAAGTCGCGCCAGGTTTGGGTCAATCAACAACAACTCGTCCCTCCGCTCTCTGCCCAGCAGTTCAAATTGTTGTGGATGTTGTACGAACGGCAGGGGCAGGTGGTCGGACGCAGTGACCTGGTTTCGGTCGTTTGGGGCGAAGAGCAAATGGCTGGAGTCTCAGACCAGGCGTTGGACGCTCTCATCCGCCGCCTGAGAGACAGGCTGGCAGTTCTCGACCCCAGCCATCAATTCATCAATACAGTTCGTGGACACGGATTGCGACTGGATAACCCACCACACGGCGAATAAAGAATCTGACATGGATGCCCAATCTGAAAAAGTACTTGCCCAACTGATACGCAGCACCCGCATTGCAACGCTTGGCACCCTCCGCGATGAAGCCCCGCAAGTTTCGATGGCGGCATATCTCCCAACGGGGGATTTTTCCGCTTTCTACATCTTCGTCAGTCGGCTTGCCCAACATACCGTGGATATGCAAAAGGATCACCGGGTAAGTTTGTTCATCTGTGAAACGGATGATAACCGCGCCGACCCGCAAACACTGGCGCGCGTGTCCATTCGTGGCACCGCGGAACCCATTCAAAACGGCGAACCCGGCTATACCCGCCTCAAGGAGAGCTACCTCGACCGTTTTCCCGAGTCTGAACAGCTCTTCAATATGGCAGATTTCAATTTTTGGAAGATCACGCCCAAGGGTGGGCGATACGTGGCAGGCTTTGCCAAGGCGTACAATATTACAGCGGAAACCTTGATAAAAGTTTCGAAGCGGTAAACAGCGGGTGGCAGTTGCGTGGACGCATCTGCCACTATTAATTTTAGGAGATATGATGGACAACCTTAAATTGCTCGCCGTATTTGCCCACCCGGACGACGAATCAATGGGAATGGGTGCGACTCTCGCCAAGTATTCCGCCGAAGGAGTGGAGACACACCTCGTCTGCGCTTCACGCGGAGAGAGAGGCTGGTTCGGTCCCGAGGAGCAGAATCCTGGCTTGGAGCGACTCGGCAAAATCCGTACCGCCGAATTGGAAGCCGCCATTCGCGAGCTTGGCATGACCAGCCTTTCCTTCCTCGATTACATTGACGGAGATGTAGACCAAGCCGACCATGCCGAAGCCACCGAACGCATCGTTACCCATATCCGCCGCATCCAGCCGCACGTGGTAGTGACATTTCCGCACGATGGTATCTATGGGCATCCTGACCACATTGCCATTGGACAATTCACAAATGCTGCCGTTGTCTGCGCCGCAGACGAGCGTTACAAAGACCCGGATAATCTCCCGCCGCATCGTGTCTTGAAACTGTATTACATGGTGGATGACGAGAATTTCGTCAACCTTGTTGCTCCTTTTATCGATGACCTGACCTTCCGCGTGGATGACCAGATCCGTGGTGAAAACCCCTGGAAGGACTGGATGATCACCACCCGCATCTCAATGGCGGAATATGCCCCTGTTGCATGGCGGGCGATCCGCTGCCATAAAAGCCAGTTGCCCTCTCTCGGAAAACTTGCAGAATTGCATGAAGATGCCGCCTCGGCAGTTTTGGCAATGCAAGGGACGTTCTTCCGGGCTTATAGTTTGGTCAATGGCGGCAGGAAGGTCGAAACGGATCTGTTCGAAGGGTTGAGAGGCGGCTTTTTGTAGGGAAAACGTTGGTTGCAGAATGCTTTGCGTGGTTGAAATCCTCTGGCGTGATCAAGCAATTACAATAAACAGAAGCGGTCATGTTCACATGACCGCTTCTTCATTATCCCAAATTTTTCTTCATCGAGATCTTGAGCGCAATTTTATATACCTCGCTCAATCTTTCTGCCATCGCCTTGGCTTCGGGGTTGTCGCTTTGCGATTCCATCTGTGTGGCGAGACCGGTCAGCGTATCCAGCAGCTGCTGGGTGACCATCGCTTCGTTTTGCGAGAGGGCGGCTTCGACAGCGGCGGCATCCGGAAGTTGGATCAATTGCTCGATGAACATTACTTCCGGCGGGGCGCTCGCGGCTTGCAGCACCTGGATCATCTTTTGTAGTTTACCCATGCGGGCGTAATCGTTCTTTTCCGAAGCCTGCCGAAGCATTTGCTGGGCGATATCCACCGCATCTTGCGTAAAGTTTTCGAGATTCGCCTTCACCGCATTTTCGACATCTTCCTGCACCAGCAGCGACTCGACGAACTCCTGCGCCTGTTTATAGCGCGCTTCCATCTGCTTATCCACGTCGTTGACGTACTCCAGCAATTTGTCGCGGATGCCTTCCAGCCTTGTCTTTTCCTCGCCGCTGGTCTTTTCGATCTTTTCACTCAACGTCTGGAAGAAGACATAATCCATGCCGCCGCGCGCGAGCGAGACGAATGCCCGGATGCGGGCATCGGTCTGCGACTCAAGCACAAAGTCCAGAAGTTTTTCGCGCGTCAGAGTCTGACCCGCTTCTTGCAAGACCCTTTGAGCTGCTTCCAGTTCCCCGACAGATTCCTTCAGCTGACGACCATATTCGGTCTCTTCCAGCAATTGGGTTTGCACGTCGATCAATGCGCGGGCGATCTGTTCCTGCCCGCTGCCGAGGGCTCCCTGCGCGATGCGGCTGAACAGCGCAAAGAACTGTTCGTCGATAATCTTTTCGTTTTGCTTGATCAACTCCGAGCGTACATCCTTGGTTGTGACTTGGATCAGCCGCTCAATGAGTCCGACGCGTTCCTGTTGTCCCTTGAGCATTTCGGGCGTGACGCCATCCTTGCCTAGA
Organism: Anaerolineales bacterium UBA2395; assembly: GCA_002343775.1. GTDB lineage: Bacteria > Chloroflexota > Anaerolineae > Anaerolineales > Villigracilaceae > Villigracilis. The sequence continues at coordinate 87,310 of DDSH01000026.1, read as the reverse complement.
ATGGTCTCAAGCATTGACTCATACGTCAGGTTTGCCTGCGGCTTGAGCAGGTATGCCTTGCGCTTTTCGGGCGGCAGCCGGTCGGTGACCTGCTTGATCAACGGACCGATCATCCGCTCCTGTTCGTTCAACGGCAGTCCCAATTCAGATGGGAAGAAGGTGAGTAGTAGTTCCTTCTCATTGTCATGATAGACCACAGGCGTGGCGAGCCTGCCCTGATACCCGCAGTGCGGGCAGCGGGCATGGTTGGACTGCCCGCTCAGAAGCCTCTGTTTGGCTTGCGGGTCGGCGGTCACATCGAACAATTGCTCGACGTTGGCAGCGATCATTTGTCTACAACGGGGACATGCGATTTGTGTTTGTGGCATGAATTGACTTCCAATATTGGTTTTAGTGGTTTCGAACACTATTTTACAGCATTACGCATCACGAATTACATCTTACGTAATATCGTGATGCGTAAGAAACAATCATTTTACTGCACAACTAGCCGATCAGTTCTTCCAGACGGTCGATGTAACTTTCCATCACTGCAAAGGTTTCTTCGACGGGTTTTGGTGTGGTAAGGTCCACGCCGGCGCTCTTGAGTACTTCCAAAGGGTATTTGGACGAACCCGACTTAAGGAAGCCGAGATAATCTTGAGCCGCGTTGGGTTCACCGCGCAGCACTCTGCCAGCCAGCGAGTGTGCGCCTGAAATGCCGGTGGCATAGGCGTACACATAGTAATCCTGGAAGAGATGCGAGAACGTTGACCAGACCATGCCAACCCGTGGGCGGTCGATCTTGACCCTGGGACCAAAGCCTTCGGTGAACAGGTCTGCCATCAGTTCCTGCATCGAGTCGGCGGTGAGAGGCTCGCCGCGTTCAGCCCGTTGATGAGTCTCCAGTTCGAAGCGTGCGAGGGTGGGCATCTGGAAGAAATAACGGAAGAAGTTTCCGCTCACCGCTTCTTCGATCAATGAGATGAGGAAGTTCTTGTCGGTGATGGTTTTGAGCAGGTGTCCACGCATCATTGCCTGGTTGAAGTTGGATGCGACTTCCGCCACGAAAAGAGAATACCCGGAGTAGACGAAGGGCTGATTTTTCCACGTCAGGTACGAGTGCATCGAGTGACCGAGTTCATGCGCCAATGTGCTCATGCTGCCAATGTCGTCGGTAAAGGACATCATAATGAAGGGATGCGTACCGGGTGAACCGTAAGAGAACGCGCCATTCATTTTTCCGATGTTTGTCGCAGAGTCGACCCAGCGTTCCTTGAGGCAGCCCTGGCGGACAGTGTTCACGTAATCTCTGCCAAGCGGCGCAAGGCTGTCGCAGATCATATCCACGGCTTTTTCGAACGGAACGGCGGGTTTCTTTTTGGCGATGGGCGCCCACATGTCAAAGTATTGAATATCCTTCAGTTTCAAGGCTTTGCGCTTGATCTCGAAGTAACGATGCCAGACGGGCAGTTTCTTTTTGAAGGTGTTGATGAGATTGTGGAAGACCTCTTCGGGGATATTGTTGTTGAACAACGAGGCAGAGAGGGTTGTTTCGAATTTACGGGCGCGCATGTTGAAGACATTGGCGCTGATCGACGTGGAGAGATTCGTGGCAAGGGTATTCTTGAATTCGAGGTGTTTGTCGTGATAACTATTGAACGCAGTCTCGCGGACTTTGCGGTCGGGATGCTCCAGCAGGGTGGAGAAGAAATTCCCTTGAGTCACAGGCATCTTTTTGCCTTTGCTGTCGGTGGCGGGTTCAAATTTGAAATCTGCATTGACCAGCATGCTGGTACTTGTGCCCGCTCCACTGAGCGGATCTGCCACCATGCCCAGGATTTCCTCCACCTCGGCAGAGCGGACATGCGCCTGTTGGCGGAAGAGGTCATCGAAATTTTGGCGATAGACGGCAAGTTTTGCATCCGCCTTCATCCACTTCTCAAGTTTTTTCCAGCCAATCTTCAGCAATTCGGGGTTGAGGAAGGAAATGGCGGCAGCAACCTGACCAAACATGCCCTGCGCCTTGCCGATCATCGCGGCGGAGGCTTGGTTCGTGGTATCCACGGCATAGGAAAACTGTGCAAACATGAAGATCGTCTGCGCGCGGCGGATCATATCTTCAATGGCTGTGATGCCCTTTAACAATGCGGTGGGGCTCTCTCCTAGCTTGCCTTCGTGCTTCTTTACTTTTGGAATATCCTTTAGCACGGCTTGCAGGGCGGCCTCCCATTCCTTTTGAGACTTGAAAACACTCTCTGCATTCCACGTATATTTTTTATTTACCTTATTGCGAGGGGGGATGGTATTGGGCATTGGTTTATCCTTTGTTGTTGATTGATGCGATTGTACCTCAACGGTATGGACTTGACACGGTACGTCAGCACTGTTCCCCGTAAAACAAGGGAGGGTGAAATTGAACTAACGCGGCAGTGAGAAACAGATTCGAGCTCCAGAATCAGGGGCAGGGTCTGCCCAGATATGTCCGCCGTGCGCCTCCACGATGGCGCGTGCGAGGTAAAGACCCAGCCCCGCGCCCTTCGTTTGCTTGACGGCATTGGTCGAACGATAGAAACGATCGAAGATGTGAGGCAGGTCTTTGGCTTCGATTCCCGGCCCCTCGTCGCTTACACACAGAATGACCTGGTCGGGTCGGGCGGTTCCACTGATCTTGATCTCGCCGTTCGGCGTATATTTGAGCGCATTGGAGACAAGGTTGGAAATGACCTGCTCCAAACGGTTTTCATCACCGAGGATGACAGGAAACTTTTGCGGGAAGTCGGCAATGAGTTTGTGTTTGGGCGATTGGGATGTAAAACGCTCGATCACTCTTGATGCAAGGTTGGGCAATGAGACATCCGCATGGTTTAAGCTGAGACCGCCCGCCTGCAGCCGTGAGGCATCCAGCAAATCGTCGATCATTTTGGATAAACGGTCCGCTTCTTCTTCGATGACCGCCAGTGAGTCGTTGATGGTGTGTTTGTCCCAGCGGGCATCGTTGCGCCGCAGTGTGGATGCATAGCCTTTGATCAGCGCAACCGGCGTGCGCAACTCGTGACTTACAATGGAGATGAAGGTCGCCTTGATCTCGTCTGCGTTGCGGAAGTGTGTAATATCGCGTACGCTGACGATAATGTTGCGCAGCTTTCCTTCTTCTGAAAGAAGCGGGGCATAGGTAATGCCGACTGGCAGTGGTGGTGGCAGCGGGCGTTCGAGATCGCCCTCTACATATAATGTGGCATTGGGTGTGAGGGGCCAGCCGTTGGTTACGGCCTCTTCAAGTGTATTACCCTGTGGCGGCTTCTTCCATTTGATGACCTCGTTATGGGGTTTGCCAGTGACCTCATCGTCGTCCAACCCGTAGAATTTTTTGAACGCTTCATTACAACGCTCGATGTTCATCTGTGCATCGAGAATCAGGATTCCGTCTGCGGCAGAATCAAGCAAGGCGTCCAGTCGTTTCTTCTCGTAGGTGATCTGCCCATACAGCTGTGCATTAAAGACGGCAATGGCTGCCTGATCGGCAAAGGATTGCAACAGCACGCGGTCATTGGGTGTGAAAAGGTCGGGATAATTGCGGAAGATGAAGATGACGCCGATGACTTGCCCGTGTGTGGCGAGCGGCAGACCTGTACCGTTGAGCAAGCCCATGCTGGCAGTGTAGGTCAATTCCTTTAACATGCGGTTTAGTTCATTAACATCCAGTTCGCGAACCTTTTCCTCTGCCAGAAGCGGGGTTAAGTAGGACAAAAATGCGGGTGCAATGCCATGTGCCGAAGCGACGCGCCAACCGTCGGGCAGTTTGAGCGCGATGAGTCCCGCCTGCCCGGCAAGCATTTCAATTGAAATCCGCAAAATACGAGCCAGCAGTTTTTCCAGGTCAAGTTCCTGGGTGAGTGCGCGGGAGATTTCAAGCAGATAATCACGTTGTCGAACGCGAAAATCCGGCAGCATGGAGGGGATGATGGACATGAGAATTTTATTTTATCACTTTGAGGTTATTGAGAGAGTAAGAGTTCTGAATGACAATCTGTATAGACATAATCTTGCCTTGCTTTTTTGTCATTAAAACTTGTTGACCCTAGTACCAATTGGCTATAAAATGAAGGTAATTCATTATATGCATTACGGATGCATTGACCCACACCCTGAACTGGTCGCTTGCCCCTATGTTCTTGTTAGGGCAGGTGGTGGCGAGCATAGAGCGAAACCGGCCGTATTAAGTTGGTTTCGTTTTTATTTATTAATAACCATTATTCCATCTTTTTTCAATCCATTCATTTCTTAAGGACGGTTGTATGTTGAAGTCATTCAAGTTATTAGCGTTGGTGCTCGCCTTGATTGGTTCACTCTTTTTGGGTCCCGTCACCACGGTACGGGCATTGACGTACCCGGCAGAGATCAATAAGAGTTTTACGCCAATCTCCATCACCTCTGGGGGAATATCGCGTTTGAGGGTGACCATCTATAACCCAAATGCAAACGATTTGACAGGTGCGGGATGGTTGGATAATCTGGTTGGTGTCCAACCCGGGTTATCGATCGCTAACCCGCCGAATGTTGACCAGACTTGTTCCGGTACGGTGACGGATGGTTCTGGCGGTACGGTTGACCCTGGGGATACCTCGATCCGTTTGACGGGCGGTACGGTTCCAGGGCAAGTGGGCAGCAACCCGGGCAGTTGTTATGTTGAGGTAAGCGTTACCTCCACCACACCCGGGAATCTGATCAACACCATCCCCGCCTCTGAACTGGTGGCTTTCACTATCGACCCGGAAGACACAACTATTCCACCGACCCAAGTTGCGATTACAAACACAACCCCGGCCAGCGCAACCTTGAACGTTGTGGCGGTTCAACCACCTTCGGTCAGTAAGGGGTTTTCTCCAAATACGATTTTCGTCGGGCAGTTAAGTACTCTGACGATCACGATCCGTAACAATGACTTGAACGCAGCACTGACCAACACCACCTTCACCGATACGCTGCCGGTTGGGGTTGTTGTTGCGACTCCGCTTACCACCAGCCTGACGGGCTGCGGTGCCGGGACTTTATCTTCCACTCTGGGTGGACCTGCGCTGGCGGCAGGTGATACCGCCGTATCCCTGAACAATGGAACCATCGCCAGTAATTCCAATTGTGTCATTACGGTCGGTGTAACTTCTGTATTGGAGGATGCCTACACCAATACCATTCCGGCGGGTCCTCCAGGTTCCGGCTCGATCCAGACCCAGCAGGGTGTTACCAACGCATCCCCTGCTTCAGCGCCGTTGAATGTTCAGGCGTTCAACTTGAGTAAATCCTTTTCACCTTCACCAATCGCTGTTGGTGGGGTTTCTCAGTTGACGATTACGATCGAAAACCCTGCTGATTTTAATTACACCGGTGTGGCGATCACGGATAATCTGCCCACAGGGTTGGAAATTGCCAGCCCGGTCAATACCTCGACGACAGGATGCGGCGCTCCATCCTTTACAGATGGAGGCGGCGGAACTTTGGATGCAGGCGATACGTCGGTACGGATGACCGGCGGTTCGATCCCGCCGAATACCACCTGTACCATTACGGTGGATGTGACCGCACCAATGGATACGGATGAGGGAACATACACTAATACCATTCCTGCCGGTGCAATGACGACCGATCAGGGAAATTCCAATCATTTACCCGCCAGTGCAAACCTTGCTGTGGAAGGGCTTGAGGTGTCGAAGGCGTTTTCCCCGACGACCTTTGCTGCTGGTTCGACCAGCACATTGACGATCACGATTCGCAACCCGTCGGCAAATGAATTTACAGATGCGGTCCTTACCGATATCCTACCGACCGCTCCGAACAGTAATTTAAGATTTACAGGGACACCCACGACCACATGTAACGCATTTTTGGATCCGGGGGTTGTCACCCTGTCTGGTTCGCCGACCCGCACAGTGACCCTGACGAATGGCACGATTCCCGGCGGTTCGATTGCCAGTCCGGGGACTTGTACGATCACGGTGGATGTCACGACCGATGGAGATGCCCCGGCGGCGGGTCCTTATACAAATACGATCCCCGCTAATAACATTGTCACTGCGGAGGGTGGGACAAATTCTTCCCCGGCTTCTGCAAATGTCACTGTAACTACGGTCAGTGTGGCGAAATCGTTTGGGACGAGCCCGATCGTTGCCGGTCAGAATAGTACGGTGACGATCACGATCACCAACCCTGCCACAGGCGGTGCGTTGACGGGTATCAACCTCACCGACACTCTTCCTGCTGGTTTGACGGTTGTCGGCACACCAACATCGCCTCAGTGTAATGGCGGAGTGGTTACCAGCACAGCCAGTTCTGTTACACTTACCGGCGGCTCGTTGCCAGCTGGTCCGAGTAGTTGTACGTTGGTGTTCAACATTACGGCTTTATCGACCGCTTCTGCAGGGACGTACACAAATACCATTCCTGCCGGCGATCTGGATACGGACCAGGGACCGACCAACAGTAATAGCCCAAGCGCCGATATTACTGTTAGTGCAGTCAGTATTATTAAAGCATTCTCTCCAACCAGCATCCAAGCCAACGGAACCAGCACGCTGACGATTACTCTGCGGAATCCCACGGGTTCGGCGTATACGGATGTCGGTTTTATCGATACTTTGCCAGCAGGTTTGTCGGTGGCGGCATCCCCTGCTCCCATTAACAACTGTAGCGGTTCGTTGGAGGATGGCTCCGGTAACGCGCTGACGGCAGGCGATACAGTGATCGAATTGGTGGGGGGGACGATTCCTGCCAGCGCCTCACCGCCGACAAATAACACGTGTACCATTATTGTGCCGGTAACCGGCGCAACTGCGGGAAGTTATCCGAATTCAATTCCGATTGGCGGTTTGACCACTGATGAGGGACCATCCAACGTCACTCCGGCAGATGCAACCCTTACCATCTATCCCACAGGGGCTGGCGTAACGCTGACGAAAGCTTTCCAGACAAGTCCAATTAACGTTGGCGGGAATTCGCGCCTGCGCCTGACCGTCACCGCTCCGTTGGATACATCTTTAACAAATTTCAGTATTACTGATAATCTTCCCGGCGATCTAACCGTCAGCAACTCGACCGCACCCACAGTCACGGGGTGTGGCGTTACGGTTGGTTCACCAAACTTCAATCCCCAAGTTGGCGATACAGCCATAACATTGACGGGTGGTACGATTTCAGCTGGTGCGCAATGTCAAATAACAGTCTATGTGACCAGCAATACAGGCAGCACTGCGGGTGTCGTGAATTCCAATGTGATCAACCCCGGTGATATTACGAACAACCAAAACAGGTCCATTCCCAACCCGGTTAGCGCCAACCTGACGGTTCGGACCGTAAGCACGTTGACCGCTGTAAAGGCGTTCTACCCGCCAATCGTGAACCCGGGCGGGCTGTCCACATTGACGATCACATTGACGAATACGGGAGCGTCCCCGTTGGTGAACTTAACGGTCACCGATATCCTGCCAACGCAGGTTGTGGTGGCTCCCAACCCGAATGCCAGCACAACCTGTGGCGCTGGCACATTGACCGATGGCTCCGGCGGCGCATTAAACGGCGGGGATAATTCGGTGCGATTGAATTCCGGGACGATTCCTGCTCAGGTTGGCTCAGTGGCAGGAATCTGTACCATTACCCTCGACGTTCAAGGGTTGGTGACCGGGACGCGCACCAATACCATTCCGACGACCAATGTGGTCGGGACCATTCAGGGCACGTCCTCGACCATGAATGCTCAGGCAGGCGCAACGGCAGATTTGCGCGTTCAAAACCTGACGATTGAAATCGTGAAGGGCTTTGTTCCGCAATTGGTATATGGCGGGGCGGTCTCTACATTGAACATCGAATTGCGCAACCCCAATACGGCGGCTGTGCTGACCGGCATCACCTTCGTGGATAACATGCCTGCCGGCATGATCATTGCCGATCCGCCATTATTCACGCCTTCGGCGGATGGCGACTGCGGACCCGGCGCAACCATCACCGGCACGCCGGGAACCGGCACCTTCACGTTTAGCGGCGGCACATTGGATGCAGGGGAAGAATGTACGATGAGTATCAGCGTCACCATGACGGTGAATGGCAACCTGACGAACACCATCCCGGCAGGCGCGGTGACTACATTCAACGGCGTGACCAATGGAACCCCAACTTCTGCGTCTTTGACCAATCTTGCGGGCGCGAGTCTCAGCAAGAGTTTTGCCCCGAACCCGGTGGCTTCCGGTTTGGGAAGTTACTCCATTCTGACCATTACGATCCGCAGCACGGCAAATGTGGCGTTGATCAATTTGGGCTTGGTCGACAATCTCCCGACCGGCTTGGAGGTAGCAGGAGGTTCAGCGCCCGCCCCAACAACCACCTGTAACGGGGTTTTGCAAGATGGTTCGGGCAATGCCATTGCTCCGGGAGATACCACCATCCAGCTTGTAGGTGGAACCATGCCGATCGGTTTCAGCGTGTGTACCATTACAGTGCCTGTTGCAGGGGCGAATCCTGGCGTGTATACCAACACCATCCCGCCGGGGTCGATCACGAATAATCAGGGCGTTTCCAATCAGGCGCCTGCACAAGATATTTTGACGCTGACCCCGTACAGCCTTGGGAATCGCGTCTGGTATGACACGAACAATAATGGATTTTTGGATTCTGGCGAATCTGGAGTCCCCGGTGTACGCGTCGAGCTCTACCGCGACAATGGCTCCACCCCCGGAGTCTTCGATGCCGGTGATACCTTTGTCGGTTTCGAAACGACAGACGGCACAGGTTACTATCGCTTCGACGATCTCGGCGCGGACAATTATGTTGTTGTCATCCCGGCGGATAACTTCCGCGATGTGACCGGTGATACCGTTCCGGGCAATCCGTTGGAAGGATATTTGAGCAGCGGCTCAGCCCTTTCCGGTTCATCTATCACTGACAGTTTCAGCCCCGACCCGGATAACCCTGGCTCGGTTGATAACGATGACAATGGCGGTTCCAACTTTACCGGACTGACGTTGAACTATGTCGCAGCGCAGGCTGTCACTTTGGGGTCAGGACCCACTGAACCTGAGAACGAAGCGGATCCATCCCCGAATCCGGGAACAGGCGAGGCGGTTGATAATCAAAGTGACCGCACCGTGGATTTTGGTTTCTATCGCCTTGAACTCGGTAATCAGATTTTCAACGACCTTAACAATAACGGCACTTTCGATGGCGGTGATTCCCCCCTGCCGGGCGCAATTGTTCAGTTGTATGCCAGCAATGGCACCACAGAAATTCCCGTCGGTCCAGATGGCATTTTAGGAACTGCGGATGATGCCTCTGGTGGAGTGACAACCGGCGCAGGCGGAACCTACCTCTTTAGCGGGTTGCCCGCCGGAGACTATATCGTGCGCGTCACCCCGCCTTCGGGCTACAGCACCACCGATGCTGGAAACCCCGCTGACAGCGCCAACCCGAATAACAATGTTGATAACAACGACAATGGCATCGGCACAAATCCCGGACAGGTATCCAGCAATGTGGTGACCCTGACGCCTGGCGTGCCCGGCGTGAGCACCACCGTGGATGCCGCCACTGCCACCACGAGCAACCCATCTGTAGACTTTGGCTTTGTACCGCTTTACAGCCTCGGCAATCGTGTGTGGTTCGATACCAACAATAATAGCGTAATCGATGGCAGCGAAGTTGGTATCAATAATGTGCGTGTCGAACTGTATCTGGACGATGGCGATGGTGTGTATGATGCCGGTGATAGTTTCGTCGGCTTCGACACAACCGATGCAAGCGGATATTATCGCTTCGATAACCTCAACCCGGGCAACTATGTAGTCGTCATTCCGACGACCCAATTCGCTTCTACTGGGCGGTTGGAAAATTATTGGAGCAGCGGCACAAGCGCGACAGACGCGGGTGCTGTCAGTGATTCCACAACGATCGACCCGGATACGGGTGATGTGGATAGCGACGATAACGGCATCACTGCATTTACCGGCAACAGCATCAACTATGTTTCGTCGCTGGCAGTGACGCTGGGTCCCGGCTTGAGTGAGCCGACGAACGATAATGATCCGGCAACCAACCCTGAACCCGGTGAAGCGCCCAATGCCCAGAGCAATCGCACCGTTGATTTCGGTTTCTATCAACTTGAACTTGGCAACCAAATCTTCTGGGATGTTGATACAAACGGCACCTATGGCGCTGGAGATCTGGCTGTGGATGGTGCAACCGTCCGCCTCTTTACCGGCGACGGTCTGACCGAACTCGACAGTTTCACCACTGGTGGAGATGGTCAATATCTCTTCAGCGGTATGCCCGCTGGAAATTACATTGTGCGTGTCACTCCGCCGGCTGGGTTTGAAAGCACGGTCGATAGCGCTGACACCACCACACCGAACAACAACACGGATAATAATGACAATGGTGTTGGTGTGGCAGCAGGCGAAGTCTCGAGCAATCCATTCGCGATGACGCCGGGGGCTGCGGGTGTGAGCAACATCCTGACAGACTCCACAGGCACAACCCGCAACCCGTCGCTGGACTTTGGTTTTATCCCGGATTCGACCCTGGAATTCAGCCTTGGTAACCGTGTCTGGTATGACACAGACAATGACGGAACCATCAACGGCTCTGAGGTTGGGGTGAATGGCGTCAGGGTTGAGTTGTATCAGGATAATGGAACGCTTCCGGGTGTGTACGATGCGGGGGATACCTTCCTGGAGTTTGATACCACCGATCCGAGCGGTTATTACCGCTTTGATGACCTGCCTGCCGGTCAGTATGTGGTTCTGATCCCTGCCTCCCAATTCGGCGCGGGCGGACCACTCGATGGTTACCTGAGCAGCGGCACTGTCATTTCAAATGATGGCACGGTGGCGGATGGAATTGGTCCTGACCCGGATGTGAACGTTGCCGACAGCGACGATAACGGGACTTCCACGTTTATCAGCAGCACGCTTAGTTTTGTCTCATCCCAGGCGGTCACGCTGGGACCGAGTGCGATTGAGCCTACTGGCGAAACGGACGCGCTTCCCAACCCCGATGTGGGCGAAGAGCCCGATAACCAGAGCAACCGCACCGTAGACTTTGGCTTCTACAGACTTCAACTCAGCAACCAGATATTCATTGATGTGGACAACGACGGCTTTTTCAATGCCGGAAATGGCGACCTGCCATTGGCTGGTGCGCGTGTGCAGTTGTTCACTGGTGATGGGTTGGTGGAAATTCGGGTCGGTCCAGATGGCATCTGGGGTACGGCGGACGATGCCGTGGGCGGCGTAGTCACCGGCGTTGATGGTCAGTACCTGTTTAGCGGTTTGCCTGAAGGCGATTACATTGTCCGTGTTACACCGCCTACCGGATATGCCAGCACGGCAGACATAAACCCGGATACAAATACGCCGAATAACAACGTTAACCATAACGACAATGGAGTTGGTGTGGGCACTGGTCAGGTCTCGAGCAATCCTGTCTCGCTGATCCCGGGTGTGACAGGCGCGAGTACGACCGTAACGAACAGCACTGGCACGACTCAAAATCCTTCAATGGACTTTGGGTTTACGCCGACCAACGGCTTCCTGAAGACCATTGTCGGAACGAACGAGCCCCATACTACGGGTGCAAATGTAGCCATCGGCGAGATTGTTACCTATCAGATCACGGTCGATCTGTTAGCCGGAACGCCGCTGAACAATGTGGTCGTTACCGACAACATGGACAGAGGGCTTGCCTTTGTAGACTGCGACGCGGTCGTTTTAGATGGTGTGCCCATTACCGCAACCGTATGTCCGCCGACGGTCTCTGCGGTCGGCGACCCGGCTGACCTGGTGAATGCAGGCAGGCAGGTGGTATTCACCATTGGCGACATCGCTGCGCCGACGGCAGACACCACCCTCACGATCAGCTATACTGTGATCGTGCTCGATATCCTTGAAAATCAACAGGGTGCGACCTTGAACAACAGCGCCACGATCACCTGGTCTGGCGGTTCACTATCTTCCAGCGCGCCAAACGTCACCATTGTCGAACCGGACTTGTCCATCGACAAGAGCGCCGTTCCCAATCAGGGAGTGCCGCTGGGCACGCCCATCCAATTCACGCTGGTGGTAGACCACACCACCCCAGAAAGCCAGACAGATGCTTTCGATGTCATCGTGACGGACATTCTTCCGCCCGGGCTTGAGTACGTGCAGTGTACAGTACAATATACCGCCGGCTTGGCTCCCGATACGCCAGCCGCCGACTACTGCAACCCCGGTACAACTACGACCGATCTCATCTTTGAGTGGGGCGTCTTCCCGCTCGGTCAAACCTCCACAATCACCTTCACAGCTCGGTTGGTCAATTCCCCGGTGACGAACGCCGCTTCGGTCGCATGGACTTCCTTGCCCATCGATCCCCAGTTGAGCGGGCTTCCCTTCCAACTCTCCACGCACAATATCTATTCCACTGAGCGCTGGTACGACCCGCTGGACGATGTGGACATCTACTCGGTTACGGATAGCGTAACCATCAACCAGCAGTCGGCTGGTGGAGGGGACGATGATGATGGGCGTACCTTGCCTTCTCTCTTGCCTGCCACAGGCTTCGCGCCTGGAATGGTGACCCGGCTCCCGCAGCAGCCTGCCGAAAAAGCTTACGCCTCCACAGACGTATGGCTGGAAATTCCAAGACTTGGAGTTACCATGCCCATCGTAGGCGTGCCGCTCTCGGAAGGTGACTGGGACGTCTCGTGGCTGTGGCGTCAGGCGGGCTGGTTGGATGGAACTGCCTTCCCCGGCTGGAAGGGTAACAGTGTTCTCACCAGTCACGTTGTTTTGCCCAATGGTAACGACGGTCCATTTGCCGCGCTGGGCAACCTGCAATGGGGCGACCGTGTGATGGTCCATGCCTATGGCTCCGTGTATGTGTACGAAGTGCGCCAGAATCAGACCGTCAGCCCCTCCAACACAACTGTGTTGCAGCACGAGGAAGATGCATGGCTCACGCTGCTGACATGTAAGAACTACAACGAAGCAAGCGATACCTACGCAAACCGCATTGCCGTCCGCGCCGTCCTGATCGATGTCCGGCAGGACACCAGCCCGAGTCAGACCGGCAACATTCGGTAACATGAACAAAAGAAAAGGGACGGCAGCCAAACTGCCGTCCCTTTTTGATTTATAATTTTGTGGGAGATCATATGACCACATCCCGCCCCCTGAAAGTTTTTCTATCCTATGCGTTTGACGACAATCCCTCCCTGAAAAAACTATATGTTTTTCTGGCATCGCAAGGCACGGAACCATGGCTCGATACCGAGAAACTACTCCCGGGGCAGGATTGGAAATTGGAGATCAGCAAGGCGATGGATGAGGCGGATGTGATTCTCGTGTGCCTCTCAAAGGTTTCCGTTGGCAAGGAGGGCTATGTCCAGAAGGAAATGCGCATCGCTCTGGACCTTGTGCTTGAGATGCCGGAGGGACGGATTTTCCTCATCCCAGCCCGGCTCGACGATTGCGAGATCCCATTTCGTTTGCGCTCTTATCAAGCAGTGGACCTGTTCACTGAAAGCGGCATGGACAAATTGATTCAAAGCCTGAGTTTACGTGCAAAACAGATAGGCGCGCAGCCGCTCTTAACTGACGGTACGCCCGCCCCTGAATTCAAACAGGCATCGAAGCCGAAGAAGTCAAAGGAAAAATCTTCCCCCGGAACGGTGGTCAATATTAACGGCAACATGACGGGGAACATTGTTGTTGGAAATGATAATCAAGTGGACAGCGACTAATTCAACAGTCCCCTGAATTTTCAGGGGACTGTTCGCGTTACATCAATTCCTTCTCGGCTTGGGTGAGGGCTTTTTCGAACATTCTCAAGCCTTCGTCCATTTCGTCTTTCGTGATCGCCAGCGGCGGTGCGATGCGGATGACACTTTTCCCGCAGGAAAGCGTCAGCAAGCCGTGCTCGTACGCCAAATCCACCAGACGGTCGGTTAATTCCTTGGCGGGTTCCTTGGTCTCGCGGTCCTTCACAAACTCCACGCCGATCATCAAACCCTTACCGCGCACATCACCGATGCTCGGGTGGCGCGCCTGGATCTCCTTCAGCGCATCCAGTGCATATTCGCCGACTTCGGCTGCATTTTTCATATACTCGGATTCCAGCAGATCGATGGTCGCCAGCGATGCTGCACATGAGATGGGGTTTCCGCCATAGGTATTGCCGTGCGTGCCAATCTCCCAGTCCATCACAGATTTGCGCGCAATACATGCGCCGAGCGGCATTCCCGAAGCGATCCCCTTCGCAGAAGTGATGATATCCGGCTCGATGCCAAAGTGCTCGATCGCCCACCATTTCCCCGTGCGACCCATGCCCGATTGCACCTCGTCCAGAATCAACAGGATGCCATATTTGTCGCACAGTGTTCGCAGCGCCGGGTAGAAACCTTCCGGTGGGATGATATACCCGCCCTCGCCTTGAATGGTCTCGACCAGAATGCCAGCCACATCCTTGGGCGGCAGGATCTGCGCAAGGATTTCCTCTTCGATATAGCGCACAACGGCTTCACCATAGTCTTCCCCTTTGCGGGTTTCGATCACAGGGCGGTATGGGTTGGGGAAGGGGGCATGCGTCACGCCGTTCATCAGTGGATAGAATCCGCCGTGATACTTTGCCTTGCTCGCCGTGAATGTGACCGCGCCCATTGTCCGACCGTGAAACGCGCCAGTGAAGCCGATGAAGTTCGTGCGTTTGGTATGGTAACGAGCGAGTTTGATGGCTGCCTCCACCGCTTCCGTGCCGGAATTGGTCATGAACGACAACGCATCCTCTTCAAATGGGGCGATCTCATTCAGTCGTTCGCCGAGGCGGATCCAATTCTCGTGATAGAAATCTGATGAGATATGGATGAACTTTTCCGCCTGTTCTTGAATTGCTTTAACGACCTTCGGGTGCGAATATCCTGTTGCGACCACCGCGATACCGCCCATGAAATCCAAAAACCGGTTTCCGTCCACATCCCATACTTCACTGCCTTTTCCGTGATCCATCACGAACGGATACCCTCTCGGGTAGGACGGCGAGATCACCTTGTGATCGCGCTCGATCATTGCCTGGGCTTTGGGACCAGGTAAAGTAGATTGGGTCATACAAGCTCCTTGTTAATTTCAGCGCGGCAGCCTTCGCCGCCGCACAGATTTACAAATTCATCTTCATTTCCGCCAGCGCTCGCGCGCCAAGCAACCCCGCGTCGTCTCCCAACTCTGCAGTTGTGATCACCAACCCTTCGAGATAGCGTGGATGAAAGACGCGATTCTTCAAACTGGTGTGGAATGAATCAAACAGCAAATTTCCGACCTGTGAAACCCCGCCTCCAAAGATGACGATGGACGGGTCGAAGGCATGCAGGAAGGATGCCACACCGATTCCAAGATATTCTCCCGCGCGTTGATAGGCTTTGATCGCAAGCGCATCTCCCTGATGCGCCGCCTCTGCCACATCGCGGGCTGTCATCGCCGCGTCACGCTTCAAAATGGACCTTGTGCCTGAGTCTAATTCCTTGAGCACATACTTCACGATAGCGGGTCCCGATGAAAAAGATTCCAAATGACCGCTAAACCCGCAGGAGCAGGGCGGACCATCCGGGTCAACAATGACGTGTCCCAATTCGGCAGCCAAACCGTGATACCCCTGCAACAGGCGATCTTCGATGATCACTCCAGCCCCGATCCCCGTGCTGACCGTGATGTATAAAACGTTATGATGTCCCTTGCCGGCGCCGAACCGATATTCGCCCAAACCCGCGAGGTTGGCGTCATTATCGAGAAACGCCTTCACTCCAAAGCGTTCCGAAACTTGCGGTGCAAGCGGAAAGTTATGCCATTCCGGGTTGTTTGGCGGGGCAAGCAAAAATCCTGTGTGTGGGTCAAGCGGACCGGGAGACCCAAGCCCAATAGCGGCGACATCGTTATCAGGCGACCACACATCCTCAATGGCGCGCATGAGGCGCTCCAATCCACCCGGTTTGGATGCCAGGGTGGGTACTTTTTTCATCTTAATGGGTTTTACCCGATCTGGAGCATAGCAAGCAGCACGCATTTGCGTGCCGCCTATATCGACTGCAATGATTGTGGTCATGGTCACAATTATACCGTAAGGCTCTTTTTCGGCTTTGCCGGGTGAATTGACGCAACCCCTCAACCCTGCTATCATCTTTTCCATGGAAATTTCGCGGATTTGGCAAATTCTTCGCAGCACCCCACGCTGGCTTCGTCCCGGGTTGGGCGTGAAGCGCTGGTTGTTTCTCATTCTGGCGGGTATCACCCTGCTTGGCTTGGGTTTCGCTGTCCTGTTGATCGACCTGTACCGCACCGACTCGACCGACCCATTTTTGCTTGCGCTATTGTCTTATGCCTCATTACGCTTTCTTCCCCGGATCTGGCGCGCCATTATTTTTGGCGGTCTGGGGATCGGCTTCGTGATCTACGGCATATATAAACTCAATCGTTCCCTGTTAAAGCCATTTCTCCGCCCCGGCTCTGATGTGGTGGATACCCTGACTGAGTTTCAGCGCCGCAAACGCGGACCTCGGGTTGTTTCCATTGGTGGAGGGCACGGGCTCTCCACTCTATTGCGAGGTCTGAAATTCCACACCCGCAACCTGACTGCCGTTGTGACCGTTGCCGATGACGGCGGCTCCTCCGGGAAGTTACGCGAGACGTTTGGAATCCTTCCACCCGGTGATATTCGCAATTGCCTCGCCGCTCTTTCAAACGATGAAGACATGCTGACGCAACTTTTCCAATATCGGTTTAGCGGCGCTCCGGGGTTGGAAGGACATTCCTTCGGCAACCTTTTTATTATGGCGCTGGCAGACCTTACCGGAAGTTTTGAAGATGCAGTGGTGGAGTCTGGGCGTGTGCTTTCGGTCAATGGGCGGGTCCTTCCTTCCACGCTGCATAATGTCAAACTGGTCGCCAGCATGGAAGTTCCGCATTCGCTCAATGAAGTCCGTGTGGAAGGGGAGAGCAAGATTCCCGAGATGGCGGGGCGTGTCCGGCGGGTCTGGCTGGAACCGGATAATGCGCCTGCCTTCCCCCCTGTGGTTAAGGCGCTATTGAAAGCCGAAGTGATCGTTGTCGGACCGGGCAGCCTTTACACCAGCATCCTGCCGAATTTACTGGTGCAAGACTTGCTGGAGGGGATGCGCTCCAGTCGGGCGTTGAAGATCTACATTTGCAACATCGCCACACAGTCTGGGGAGACCGATGCGTTCACTTGTTATGACCATATCCGCGCCCTTGAGGGGCATATCGGCGAGGATTTGTTTGACGTCATCCTTTGTAACGATAAATATGCAGGAGATCTTGGTCCTTCATCTGTGTGGGTTCGTGCCGATGAAAAAACACTCTCTGACGAACGCACATATTGCGCGGATTTGGTGGATGACCAGCACCCCTGGCGGCACGATTCGGTCAAACTGTCTCAAGCCATTATGAACATATATTATGAGCGGACGGGTCCATTAATGTAGTTGTTTTCATTCCGTAATCGATTACATTTGTCACTAAAAACAGCGACGTACAAAAATTCACAAATTTGTCTAAAGGATGTAAAATTCACTTGTATGATGTCCATACCAGAGGCGATACAAATTATGAAACTGTGTCCCCTGTAGCATATTCATTCATCGGAGGATTCTCACATGACAACCAAAGTTGGTATTAACGGATTTGGACGCATTGGGCGGCAGGTGCTCAAAGCGATTCGTGATATGTATTCGCAGGATCTCGAAGTCGTTGCGTTCAATGACATTGGCGACATGAAAACCATGGCGCACTTGCTTAAATACGATTCGACCTATGGTCGCTTCAATGGAACGGTGGAAGTGGCTGATGACAGTCTCGTCATCGATGGTAAGAAGGTCAAGGTCTTCAAGGAAACTGACCCGGCTGCCATCAAATGGGGTGATCTCGGCATCGATATCGTTATTGAGTCGACTGGTCTTTTCACCATCAAGGAAGACGGCGTCAATAAGAAAGGCAAAACCGTCAAAGGTGCAGTCAACCATATTACTTCCGGCGGCGCGAAGAAGGTTATCATTTCCGCACCTGCTGAGGGCGAAGACCTGACGGTTGTGTTGGGCGTCAACGAAGACAAGTATGATGCTTCCAAGCATCATGTTGTTTCGAACGCTTCCTGCACCACGAACTGTCTGGCTCCGGCTGCCAAAGTTGTACATGACCTGTACACCATCAAACGCGGTTTTATGACCACCATTCATTCCTACACCAACGATCAGAAGGTGTTGGATATGCCGCACTCTGACCTGCGCCGCGCCCGCGCTTCCGGTTTGAACATCATTCCGACCACGACCGGCGCTGCGAAAGCGATCGCCCTGGTCATCCCCGACCTGAAGGGAAAGTTCGACGGTTACTCTCTGCGCGTGCCGACCCCCACAGTCTCTGTGGTCGATTTCACCGCTGAACTCGAAAAGGAAACCACCACCGAAGAGCTGCGTCAGGCGTTCCGCGATGCCGCCAAGACCCCGCGCTTCAAGGGTGTTCTTGAAGCCGTGGATGAGCCCCTGGTCAGTATGGACTTTAAGGGCAGCCCGTACAGCTCCTCTGTGGACCTGCCTTTCACCAGCGTGCTCGGCAAGGAAAAGAGCAACTTCGTCAAAGTTGTCACCTGGTACGACAACGAGTGGGGTTACTCCTGCCGCACAGCAGACCTCGCGGCGTTGATGGCGAAATCCCTGTAAATATATTTGTAGGGGCAGGTCTCAGACCTGCCCCTACTTTATGGTGGAATCATGAACAAAAAAACCGTAAAAGATATCGACCTCAAGGGCAAACGCGTGCTCATGCGCGTGGACTTCAACGTACCAATGGCAGATGGTAAAGTAACCGATGACAAGCGCATCAAAGCCGCCCTGCCGACCATTCAATATGTTTTGGAACAAGGCGCTTCGCTCCTTTTGATGAGCCATTTGGGCAGACCCAAGGGCGGACCGGATCCTGAGTTCAGCCTGAAAGCCGCCTCCGAAGCCCTCGCCGCATTGTTGGGCAGCCCCGTCAAGATGGCTCCCGATTGTGTAGGCGCGGAAGTGGAAAAGATGGCGAAGGAATTGAAACCCGGTGAAGTGGTGATGCTCGAAAATACCCGCTTCCATAAGGGCGAAGAGAAGAACGATCTCGAACTTGCCAAGCAGATGGCAGCGCTTGGGGAAGTGTACGTCAACGATGCGTTTGGTTCTGCGCATCGCGCTCATTCCTCGACAGAAGGTGTGGCGCGATTCCTTCCGGCGGTTTCCGGCTTTTTGATGGAGCAGGAACTGGAATATCTCGGTCGCGCGGTTGCAAACCCTGAGCATCCTTATATCGCCATTTTGGGTGGCGCAAAGATCAGCGACAAGATTCTGGTTGTGGAAACCCTTGCTGCCAAATGCGATAAGCTCATCATCGGCGGCGGCATGGCGAATACCTTCCTCGCTGCAAAGGGACTGAACATGCAAGACAGCCTCGTCGAAGCCGAAGCGATCGAAACCGCCAAGGCATTGCTTGGTAAACTGGGCGATAAACTCGTCCTGCCGGTGGATGCGGTTATTGCGGATAAATTCGACGCCGAAGCCAATACCCAGGTGGTGGAAGTCGGCGCGATCCCTGCGGGTTGGCGCATGCTGGATGTAGGACCGAAAACCGTCGGCTTGTATCAAGCCACACTGGACGGTGCCAGGCTCGTCGTCTGGAATGGACCGGTGGGCGTCTTCGAAATGCCAAAGTTTGCCGAAGGAACCTTCGCTTTGGCGAAGATGCTGGCTGAGTCCAAGGCTGTGACCGTCATCGGCGGCGGCGATTCTGCCAGCGCGGTCAAGAAAGCGGGTGTTGCCAAACAGATGACGCACGTCTCCACGGGTGGTGGTGCGTCGCTCGAGTTCCTCGAAGGCAAGGAACTGCCCGGCGTGGCGGCGCTGCTGAATAAGTAAGATCTCCTGATAGTACAAAGGGAGCAGAAGGATTTTGTGTCCTTCTGCTCTTTTCTTTGTATAATGCCCAAATCAATTCTCAAAGGAGAGATTTACTATGGAGACAAATCCCATTCCCCAGGCTGAACCGAAAAGCAACCGAAACCTCATTATCGGCGTGGTCGTTGCGATTATCCTATGTTGTTGTTGTGTTGTGACCGGTGTAGGCGGTTGGTATGGCTATCAGGCATATGTGGCTGCCCAACAGGCAGTGGAGGATTTTCAGAACTTTGAAATTCCCGAAATTCCCACCGATGTTCCGTTCGACCCGACCAACCCGGAATCCAACCCTCAACTTGATTTCAGCGGTGAAATGCCTTCCGGCGGTCTGGCGGACGATGAGACCCGCCTGACAGCGTGGTTCTCTGTCCAGATCATTGCCGCGATCTCAGGCTGCACTGCTCCCACCGTTGAAGGGACGACCATCACCGTGCTCGAACAGCCCGATGCCAACGGTAACTGGGTGGAGGAGTGGAACGTCAATTGCGGCGACGGGACCTCGCAGCCGTTCAAGATCAATTATACGAATGAGAGTGGGTACATCACTCCGAACGTCGAGATCCCATAATATTTCCTGCGCTTTCTGAAAACAGCGGACGGAATTTCCGTCCGCTGTTTGTTTTGAGTAGGCTCGGCTATAATGGGGAAAAAATAAATGAGGCAAC
This sequence comes from Anaerolineales bacterium UBA2395, assembly GCA_002343775.1. GTDB lineage: Bacteria > Chloroflexota > Anaerolineae > Anaerolineales > Villigracilaceae > Villigracilis. The sequence continues at coordinate 66,667 of DDSH01000026.1, read as the reverse complement.
CATGCGAATACCCCTTGTAGCAGGCAATTGGAAGATGAATAAAAATGTCGCGGAAGCGCGCGAACTGACGACTGGTTTAACGTCGAAGATCGGTGGGATCACCGGCGTGGAAAAAGTGATCTGCCCGCCGTTCACATCCCTGATGGCAGTCGCGTCCATGCTCGCAGGCACAGATATTGGGCTTGGCGCTCAAAACATGCATTGGGAGGAAAAAGGTGCGTTCACTGGCGAGGTCGCACCGGCAATGGTCAGGGAATTGTGCGGTTATATCATCCTTGGACATTCGGAACGCCGCACCTATTTTGGTGAGACGGATGAAACCGTGAATCGGAAATTGCTCGCCGCCCAAAAATTCGACCTGACGCCGATCGTCTGTGTTGGGGAGACGCTGGAACAATACGAATCAAACCGGACTCGTGAAGTGGTCTCCTCTCAAACCTTGCAGGGGCTGAAAGGGGTTTCGCCCGAATTTGCCGCCCGCATTGTCGTGGCGTATGAACCTGTTTGGGCGATTGGAACCGGCAAAGCGTCGACGGGTGATGCGGCGAATGCGGTCATCAAGGATTTCATCCGCCCGGCGATTGCAGAGTTGTACGGTGAAGCCGCAGCCCAAGCCATCCGCGTGTTGTACGGCGGCTCTGTGACTGCTGCCAATGCGGCGGAATTCTTCTCCCAACCAGATATTGATGGGGCATTGGTTGGCGGCGCGAGTTTGAAACTGGATGAGATCACTGCCATCACACAGGCGGCGGTCAAATAAGCCGTGCAGTTTACCGGTTTCCTCTGGTTTGTCCTGATGCTTTTGCCGCTGGTATTTCTCCAGCGGCTTTTGCATCGCGAAGTTCAAGTGGTGTTGTTACTCATTACCCGCAACCGCCAGTTGACGATTGGGCTGTTTTCGGTTTTGTTTTTCCCGGGCGTGTTTCTGCATGAACTTAGCCATTTTCTGATGGCAAAGATCCTTGGCGTGCGCACGCGCGAATTCTCGCTTATCCCCCAATCTCTATCAGACGGACGTGTACGGATGGGCTATGTTGAGATCGAGCAGACGGATATTATCCGCGATTCGTTGATCGGGCTGGCGCCGCTCATCGCAGGGACATCCTTCGTCGCGTACGCAGGCATCTATCAGATGCAGGTCCACACGCTTTGGAACGTTCTCCGTGAAGGACAGATCGGTCTGTTTTGGATGGGCATTGGGCTGCTGCCAAGCGTGCCGGATTTCTATCTTTGGTTCTATTTCACCTTTGCGATCTCCAGCACCATGCTGCCCTCTGAATCAGATCGCCATGCCTGGCTGCCGCTGGGGTTATGGATCGGGGGACTGCTTCTTCTCGCCTTTTTTGCAGGTGCAGGCGGGTGGATGCTGGCAAATATTGCTCCTGTGCTGGATGATTTCCTGTTTTCTGTGGCGCTTTTGTTCGGGCTGAGTAACATCGTCCATGTGGTTTTGTTATTCCCGTTCTATGTGTTCCACCGTCTGCTTTCCCATGTGATGAAGGTGGATGTCGCCCATTAGTTAATCGTTCAAATAGATCGTTTGGCTTTTCTGCGGGTTGAATAATGCCACGATATTTCTGCCCTCCCTTTTTCCTGCCTCCATCGCCAGTTGACGTGCCATGGCGAGGTCATGGATTCCTGTTGCAACATCCAGGTAATATTCCCCCGAACGTGGATTGACCCAGGTTCCCAGCCAGCAATCTTCTTCCTTCAAAAAGGAGGAGTTCTTCGTGATGAATTCCTTTATCTCAGATGCCAAATCGACGGTTTGCGGCAAGATCGCAGTCCGTGCGGGGTATTTCGGAAAACACCATAAATCTCGGGCAGTGAAAAATTCTAACCGGTTTGGTTTTGAAGCAGAGCCGCCATCGCGCAATGTCCGTGCGATGACTTCGCGGAGGTAAATCTCGAATGGGTCGGTCACTTTTTTTGTCCCACCGCCAGCATTTTGTTGCGAATGGGGAAGACGACAAAAAAGATGCGCACGAACGGCAGCAGAACATTCACCAACAGATCAGACTTGACCAGTTTTTTCAGGTAAAAGCCATACGGGAAGGATAACTCGTGGAAACGTCGCAGTTCGACCACATCCAGCCCCGCCGCCTCCAATGCCGACTTCATCTCTGCGAGCGAAAAGATCTGCTTGTGCCCGAACGGTTTGGCGGAATACATGGTGTTCAGAAAGGTCGCGAACTTCCCGCCTGAGAGTTTGTACGTCAATTCGCCGAAGCGATGATAGAACGCATCGCGGCATGGGGTGTCGATCAGTAGAATCCCGCCCGGCTTGAGCATCGCCGCCGCAGCCTGCAGGGTGGCAAGTGGATAATTGACATGCTCGATCACATCCCATAACGTAACAACGTCGAATGACTCTTTATGCCCTTTCCAATATTCATCCTCAATGGGACGTTTGATAATTTCCAAGCCATGTTTGGTTTGGGCATAGTAAGCGCGCGTGTCGCTCAATTCCACGCCAATGCATTTTGCACCGCCCGCCTTCATTTTGGAGAGGAACAACCCGCCGCCGCAGCCAATGTCCAATACTTTGGCGTTCGCAATCGAGCCGTGTCGTTTGACGGCATTCACCTGGTTGGCAATTCTCTCCGGGTTCGATTGCAGCGACCGTTCAATGTACGCAATTTCCTCTTCGGTCAAACGACTGCCATCGATCTCCGGCGAAATCTCTTCCATCGGGTCGAGGTGATCTATATAATGGAATCCGCCCGGTGAGACGAAGACGTTTGCGTTGGTTAATCTGTACTTTGGTGTGCCGCTGGTCTGGTGTTTGCATTCGTCGATGTTTTCCATCTATTCTCCAATGTCCTTGATTTTATCAAGGATGAGCGGGACGCTGACGGGATAGTCGGCACTTTCGCTCGAGACATCGATGCGCAGGATTTTTTCCGGTGAGATGGATGCCAGCCAGTCGTTGACGAATCCCTCGAGCAGCTTCGCATCTTCCCCAGACGCGATGTTGATCCTGTTTCTGGCAGCCAATCTCTCGCGGACGGTGTTTGAGTCCGCGCTCAAGGCGATGATCAAGTCTGGTGGTGGCAGCAGGCTGCGGGTCAGGGCGTGGAAGCGGCGGCACAGGTCGAAACTGGGGTTGTCGAGCCAGCCTTTCGCATGGAAGAGGCGTGTGAATCCGTAAAAGTCCAGGTCCAAGCCGCCATCCATCAAAACCGGCTTGCCGCTGGTGCGTAATTGGCGTTCCTGCTCTGCGCGATACAGTAGATAATCGACTTGGTTGGCGAGGGCGAATTTAACATCCCGCTTGAAGAGCGCCTGAAACGGACGCTCGGCATGTTGTTCATAGGCAGTGGCAAAATCGTAGTTTTTGCAGAGGGCATTTGCCAGCGTCGTCTTTCCCACGCCGCTCGCGCCCGCAATGACGATGAGTTTGTTCATATTGTGTGCCTGTCCACTTATAGCATAAGAGCAGGAGCATTACAAGGAAGTAATTGAGTCCCTTTTTATGTGGATTTTCGTTTAAAATTGTACCTATCCATTTCTTGCCAAGGAGCTGACATTGAGCGAGCCGATCGATCTGAAATCTGACGACCCGATTCTAGCGACCTTGAATTTCAAGCCGTATCGAAATATGCTGGTGCGGCGGGCGACCCCTTTTATGCCGCGTGAGAACGAGCCTCAGACCATGGAAGTGAAAACGCCTTGGGGGTCTGTTCTAACTGCGAAGAAGGGTGATTTTCTGATCAGTGAAATGGACGCCCCCGATGATTACTGGCCCATCGATGCGAAGATTTTCGACGATACGTACGTTGTGGTGGGTCCGGGGTTGTGTGTGAAACGGGCAGTTACCCTTCTCGTTCCATTATCTGAGGTGACAGGCGGGGACGAATCTCAGATGGTGACTGTCCATACGTTGGAAGGTCCGGAAACTGTGCGAGCCGGGGATTTTTTCCTTGCCAAAGGGGTCAGGGGTGAGATCTGGCCCTATCCCAATGAAAAGGTGCTTTCAAAAATGAGACCCGTCGAGTGAGGCGGGTCTCATTTTTATTACGAAGTGCTATTGCCGGAGCTGCCGCGCTTCTTAAGAATGCTGGTTGATGGCTGGGGCTTCTTGTGCGGCTTCGCGCTCTGGAGGATGGGTTTGGCATCGCTCATCAGCCGTTCGAGGGCGTTGTCGATGACATTGTAGATGAAGGTCGATGGGTTGATGAAGTTCACTGCACCGCCCATCTCTCGCATCAATTCGATCATATGACGGGTCAGGGCGATGTCGCGGTCGCCGCCGAAGATGGTCTCGTTCGCAACGGCGATCAGGCGGACTTTGCCAATGCCGCAGCGTCCGAGGGCTGAATATAACGCCCAGCGGTTGTTTCGCTCATGCAGGTCGTCGCCTTCCTTGGGTTCTCCAAGCGCTTCGACCTGGTGAATCTCGCTGACGAGCGGGTGGTTGCGGATCTTGTAGAATCGGTCCACCCAGGCTTCTCCGGCAGGGGAAATGAATTCACGCACATAGGCTGCCTCAGACATGGGAAGGTAGACTTTCGTCTTCAAGCCCATCTCTGTGCATAGCTCGGCAAAGATGATCTCGCTTCCGGCGGAAAGACCGGCAAGGAAGGCGCGGTCTTCGGCTCCCGGCTTGAATTTGTCGATCTTTTTGCGGATCTCCTGCCGGATCTCGTTTTCTTTTTCAGGTGGGAATACCTTCTTGCTTTTGCGCGGATAATCCACCATATAGCCGGTGAAGAGCAGGGCTCGTCCGTCCTCATGTTTCTTTCTGAGTGATTTTGTCTGTGGAACTGCCTCTCCATATTCCCCCTGATTGACACGGGAGATTTCCTCTTCGATCAGTTTGATGCTCGCCTTGACGAAGCGGGGGCGCAGCCCCATATCTTTGATGATCTCCAATTGAGCCAGTGAGGAATTGAGGAAGAAAAGATTGCGCCGCGAGGCAGTGATCGCCTTGCGGTACGCGCGGATGATGGCGTCGATGTCTTCGCTGGTGAGCAGTTTTAACTCAGCATAGGAGACCAGCGTCCAGTAATCTGCTTTGTCGCCTTCAAGAGCGATGCGGCTTTCCAGTCCAAAAAGAAGCGTATTGCGCAGAGTGGGCAGCGTCTTGCGGATGCGGGTAACATCCGGGTCGGGCGATTTTTCCCTGCCGAATTTGTCTGTGAGATGGACAGCCAGCATGGAAAGGGTGAATGCGTTGATGCCGGGGTAATACTCGTTCAGGTCGATCTTGAAACCCTTCATGTAAATATCCACCGACTTGATCAGCCAGTGATAGGATTCAAAGGCGATCCGCATCTTTTCGTTGGCATTGCGGATCCGCTTCCATGAAGTTGCCCACATCTCTTTGTAGATACGCCCAAGGTAAGTGATGGATGCGCTGTCGTTGGGAAAATCTGCCAGAATGCTCTCGATCTTGACGATAGCTTCATCCACGCGCCCGATGCGGTTGAGATGGAAGGCTTCTTCGCGGCGGAATTCCAAATTGGCAGAGTTGACCTCCAAGCCTTTGCGGAATTGTGCCAGAGCAAGTTCGTAGCGTCCCAGGTTTGCGAGGGCGCGTCCCACATCGCCGACAGCTTCCTCGCGGATGAGGGGGTTGCTGATCTCCTCGGTGAGCAGCAGAATATCGCCAATGTGCTTTTGGCGCTGGGCGATATTGACCTTTTCTTTCCATTCGTTGTACTCACGCCAGAATCCGGTTGCCAGTGGAGTTTGCAGGCTCTTTCGTTCGGGTTCCTTCAACCCGGAGAGCAGATTGTAGATCGGGCTGTGGATCGCATCACGGTCAGATGCCCACGTATCGCGCACCATGCGCGCAATGGCTTTGATATCGCTGCGGATGTATTCCGGGTCTGGGATGCCTTCACGGGTGATGTGGTACGGCAGTGTGCGGACGTTGAAAATGTCGAACGGCATATAAGCGCGCCCCGCCTGGATGTGAACCACGCCGCGTTTTCGCAGCGCATGGCGAATGCCCAGTTCGTAAAAGGCATTGGCATTGTCGATACTCAGGTCGCACAACACCATATCTGCCAGCAGGAGTTCCTGGAACATGTCAGTCAGGATGTCGCCGGAGGCGGTTTCTTCGTCGGCGCGGAACGGCTCGAAGCCAGCCTCTTCCAATGCCGGTTTGATCAGGGTGTTGTAAATGGCATTGAAATCGAATGGCTGACCATCCGTCCCCTTTTTCTTCCCGAACGGCATGACGACAAAAGCATGCGGGCGCACTTCGGCACGCATGGCGCGTGTTTCGGCTTCAGGAGCGGCGGCTTTGACGGTACTGGCGATCTTCCCTGGATTTGATTCGCCAACAGGTTTGGATGCCTCCTGCGCGGGAGGTTTGACGGGCTCGCTGGGTTTTTCCGCGGCTGCCTGATTGCCTGACGCTGCCTCATCCTTGGGCGGAGACGCAGTGGCGGGCGGTGGTACAGCGACAAGCGAGACGCCGGGTCCGGGTTTTTCCGTCTCGTTTGCTTCTGATTTTTGTGAGTTTTCGCTGGTTTCCGTCATGGAGATCTCCTTGCGTATAAACGGTTATCCTTTAACTTCGCTCGATTTGGGATAACGCGAGAGCAGGTCGTTGATCACGGGTCGCGGCGTGCTGGCGCTGACTTCGACTTCCTTGTAAACATCGGCGATCGCTTTCAGCGATGTGAACAGCCCAAGGCGCTGGGATACTTTTTCGGTGAAGTCTTGAAGCGCTTCTTTCATCGCCGCGAGTTCTGCCTGCACCACGTCAGAAGATGCCTCCTCTGCGAGCGTTCCGAGGGCTTCCTCGAATTTCTCACTGAGACGTTCCTCCGTTTCCTGCATGACACCGGTCATATAGTTCACGACCGAATCTTCCATAGATTTGCGTTGGCGGCGGTCGGAATCGCGCTGTTCTTGTATGACGCGATTGATGAGACTGGCTTCCTCGTCCAAGCCGGATTCTTTGAGCGCCTCTTGCATGGCTTTGATGTATTCCACATTGCGGCTCCACAAAATATCTTCGGTGGAGTTGACCATGCGATAGAACTCTGTCTTGGTGCGTTCCTCGGCTTCGAGATTCTTCCAGTGATCCGAGATGATGCTCAATTCCATGATGACCTTGCTGTAGTTGCGCACGACGAGATCGAGGTTCTTGAGTTCCTGCCAGCCGAGCAATGTGGTGGTCAGGGATGCTGTCAGTGCGACCCACAAAGCCAGGTTGCTGTTTGCGCCGCTAAAAGCCGCTAAGAATGCGCCCGCCCCGCCGGAGATCAGGATCAGGATCTGCAGGCGTGTCCGTTCCTTCTCTTTCTGGTTGATCTTCTTGACATGCCAGTTCAGTTCGTTCTCGAGACGAAATTTGAAATATTCGTCGCCGGTCAGGTTGCTAAAGCCGGGATCACAGTTTGGATATTTCGGGTCGAAACGCGGTGGCGGCGGGACCTCGCCTTTGTAGGCTTCCATCACCAATTCGCCGTTCATGCCGCGATAGACCGAGCGTTGGATTTTCGCAAGCCGCTTTTCGAGCCAGTCGCGCCGCTTTGGGTTATCCTGCAAGATGGTTCGGTACAGATAAATATCTTTCAGCGTTTCTTCCGCGCCGGCGCGCGCGATCAGCCAATCGCCTGTGGAGAAGAATTTGCTGGTGAACGCTGCCAGTGTCGAGGCGAGGATCGGGGTAGCGACCAGCAGGATTTGAACGACCAGCCTGCCTGTGGAGGGAAAACTGCCCGGGTAACTGGTATAGAGAATGGCGAACAACGTAGCCAGCACGCCAAGCACGGCGATCCAGCGGCGCAGGTTGGTATAGGAAGCGGTACGTTTTACCGAGGTGTCGTCGAACTGCGCGAATTTCCGCCAGGCAACTTCCAGAATGGGGGTCTTATTTTGTTCTTGGTTATCCATGATGGCGCTCCTTCGAATTCGATAATAGCTTACGGCAGGTTGGGGCAGAGTTGGCGGTATTCATCGCCTTTGAAAAAGAATGCCCATTCGCTGGCGTTCAGGTTTCTTGTCAGTCGTTGACAGGCGGATTCCACGAGACTGTCGCGGGGGATGGGTTGCAGGCGGTTCAGGTCCCAGAATTGGACGATCTTTCTCGAGACGGAAGATAGCAAGGTTCCATCCGGAGAGAAGCTGACGCTGGTCACTTCATCGCCATGCGGGATGCGGATGATTTCCTGACCGGTGGCGAGGTCCCACAGGTAAACGTATCGTTCCCCGCCAGATGCCAGCCACTGCCGGCTGGAGTTGAAATCGAGCGAGGTGATGCGCCCGTCCTGAAGGAATTCATATTTCGGTGCGGTGTGATCGCCGAGGGTCATATCCCAGATGAAAATGCTTCCATTGGACGTGGTGGTCGCAAGCCAGGTGCCTTCCGTGTTGAAGTTCAGCGAGCGGATGTGCCCAACCTGTTGCAGTGTGGCGGCGGCTGTGTTCGATTCGAGATTCCACAGGACGATCTTGTCTGTCAGCCCAACCGCAAGGAACGGGTCTTTGGGGCTGTACGCCATTGTAAAGGCGGTTTCTTCAAATGGGATGGTCGCTGTCAGGGTTCCGGTTTCGATCTCCCAGATTTGGACATTGGAGCCGTTTTCATAGGTAGTTGCCAGGAACTGGCTATCCGGGCTGATGGCGAGTCCGGTGATATCCGCATCGTGCGGCAGGGTGTGGCGCACCTTCGTCTCAACATTGTAGAGCTGCGCCTGCGAGTTGCCTGTTTCAGAATTCACAGAAACCGCAACCCATTTTGCGTCAGGGCTGATCTTTGTCTGCGCGCTCAGGTCATCGAACGTGATTAACGGAGTTTTCGCCTCCTCCGTTTTTAAGGTCGTAATTTCTCCGACGGGAATCTGCCAGAGATTTTTATCATCAGTGTTCACCAGGATCCAATTGCCGCCCGGGTCGAACTTTGATTTGTTGGCATATTCCGCGAACTCGATGTTTCCGATCCGTGCAAACAGCGTGGAAACATCCCAAATGGTCAGGTTTCCGCTGCGGTCTCCGGCAATGATGCGCGACCCATCCGGGGTGAAGACCAACGCGGAGCCGATCCCTTCCAGAAAGGCATCGAGCATTAATGCGCCGGAGCGCGAGTCCCAGATCCGTATGCTCAGGTCGTAGCCGGTGCTGGCGATCCAGTTGCCATCGGGGCTGACTGCCACTTTTTGGACGAAACTGCCGTGGTACATGCGGATCTTTTCCGCGCCGGAATTGGTGTCGAAGACGCGGACGATCTTGTCGTCTGAGGCGGTGACGAACCAGGAATTATCCGGGGAGAAGGCGGCGTCTTCCACCCAATCGGGGTGTTCGAGGACATGGGTCTGCCGACCCGTTTCAGCGCGTGAGATGCGGGCATTGCTGTCTGCGCCGACGGAGACGGTAACTTTTCCATCCGGACTGAGGGCGATGTCGAAAATCTCCGCTTCATGTCTCGGACCTGATTCCAGCAGCCCGGTCATGATCTTCCACAGCCGCACCCTGCCTTCCCTCGTTCCGATGCTGATCCAGTCGCCGTTGGGGTGAAAGCGTACAACGCTGACGGGTCCATTGGAGAATTTGAAATCGTATGTGACCCTGCGTGCATTAATGCTGACAACGGTCACATATTCGTCTTCACGCCCGGCGACCAGGAACGTGTTTTTCGGGTTGATGTCCAGGTCGAGGACGGGAGATTGCAGGTCGAGCACTTCGGCAGGAGAGCCATCCGCGAAGGTCCAAAAGCGGATGGTTCCATCGGTGCTTCCGGTGACAAGCCATTGCGAGTCGGCGGTGACCAACGCGTCCATCACATCCGCTTCGTGCTGGACACAATACTTTTTCTCGCCATCGATATTCCAAACGCAGGCGGAACCATCGGCGCTTGCGCTGATGATGTATTGACCGTCGGCGCTGGTGGTGATGTTCCAGATCCTGCCTGTATGGCTTGGCTGTGCCACGGGAACAGGCATGCGACTGAGATTATCCCGCAGGACATTTTCTGCATCGCCGGATGGGAAACGGAACAACGACTCGATTGCCAGCAGGGTGCTGGTATCCAGTTCTCCTGGGCGAATGCTGTATTCGCTTGCCTGTGCCGCGCTGCGTTGTGCCTTGGCTTGGTTTTCCTTTTCGAGCGCGAGCCGTTCGCTCGCCTCTGCCTGGGCTTTTCTTTGTTCCGCATCCTTGGCGCTGGCTTCGGCGCGTGCGGCGCTTTCCTCCGCGCGCTGCGCATTGTCCACTGATTCGACCCACTGACGGACAGCAAACATCAATAGAATCAGGCTGAGCGCGGTCAGGATGCCGAATGCAAAGGTGGTATTCCGCTGGCGGCGCATGGAATACTTGCGACTGGCGCGGATATACTCGGCTTGCAGGGGCGAGACCTGTCTTGATTCGCCTTCGGTGGATTCGGTCATCCAGCGTTCGGCTTCTTCGAGATACGAGCCGCTCAAGAGATAACTGCTGTTCTCGTGCTTTTGTTTCCATTGGGTGGCGCGCTGCAGGATGTTCGTGTGTTGCTGCACCCAGTCGAGGTCGGTCAGGATAGTGTCTACTAATTTGGGGATGATCTCCTGGAATTTTTCCTTGCGCGGGCGCAGGAAAACCCAATTGGTGGAGGAGAGTTTTGGATGCAGATCGTGACCCTTGCCGGGTTCGGAATAGACGACCGGAATGATCTTCTTGTTGCTTTGGAGCGCAAATTCCAATTCTTTCAGGCAATATACCGATTTGATGGAATCCTTGCTGATGACGAAGATGAAGGCGTCCGACGCTTCAATGGCGGCGGTGATGGTTGCCATCCAATCTGCGCTGAAGGGAATACCCTCCCAATCCACCCAGGCTTCGAGTCCCGCTGCGTCCAGGGCGTCGTTCAACTTCCGTGTGAACAGCTTGTTCTTGCGGGAATAGGATATGAAAACTTGAGTCTTGCGCTGCTTTGCCATGAAATCGGATAACCTAGCGGGTTACGAACCAGGCAGCGATGTACCCTTCGTGCAGCGCATCCTTTACCTTGATCCATTGATTGTTCGCGCCCACTTTGGACTCGCCGCCGGGTTCTGTGATGGTGAATTCGTGGTTGACGGGGACGCGCTTGATCAACGTTGCATCGCTGACAATCGGCTGGTTGCGAAGTGAAACCGCTTCCGCCGTGGTTCGGACCTTGATCGCTCCACTCGCAGCGGGTGCGCTGCTGGTGGTTTGAGCGGTGGAACCGCCCGCATATTTGACATACCACGCTGCCACGTAGCCTTCCTTGCCTTTCGCATCACGGACTTTGAGCCATTGATTCTGAGCGCCAACCTTCGGAATCGCTTCACTGGCAGGTTCGAGGCTGATAAGTTGCTCGGTCATCTCCACGTATCGCAGTAACGTATCCGGCGAGACGACGGGTTTGCTTCGCAGGGAAATTTGTGTGGTTGGCACCAACGCCAGCGCCCCGGCGGGTACAGGAGCGGGGGAGGGGGCGTTTCCGGGTTTCGGGGCTGAACCCGGCGTTGGGGCAGTGGAAGGCTTGGGAGCCGACGAAGGCTGCGAGGTCGTGGTTGAAGCGGGGTTTCCTTTTTGTTCTGAAACATACCAGGCAGCCACATATCCCTGTTCGCCGCTTGCATCCTGCACTTGAATCCATTGCCCCTGCACGCCAACCTTTGCCTTCGCCTGCTTTTGGGGCTCAAGGCTGATAAGTTCGCTGTTCATCAGCATGCGCTTCCATAAGTACCCCGTGACCGATGGTTCGGCGCGCAAAGCGAGATCATCTTCGGCGGTGTAGAGGATGTATTTTTCGGCAGGCAATGGGACAGATGTTTTCTTGGGCGGCTCTGGCTGCTGAATGCTGTAATTCTCGAACCACAGCACTGCGCTGATCTCGGTGGATAGTTTTGCGCCGTTGAACTTGTAGCGCTGGGTTAGCAGAACTTCCTTGTCGGGGCTATCGCCACCGTATTTATACGGGTCATAGATGACGTAATCGTTGCCCTTCTTTTGTTTGACGAGCACAAAGTGGGTCTGGATGCCCACCTGCTTGTTCCAATCCACTTGCAATATGACCGGCTTGCCCGCCGCCACAGCGGCGTCGATCTGAGCGATGGGCGCGGGCGTGGTTTCGCAGGGCTGCATGTCGCGATAGGCGCAGTTGCCCCAAATATACGGCAATACGCTGGGGATAAAAAGCGCCCCCTGAAAACCGCCGGCTTTTTTCATCTTTTCGTTGACGGTGACAGGGGTTTCGTTGTAGCCGATGCCATTCAACATCATGGTGACGGACGTGAGCAGACAGCCCCACGATCCAATGGTTTCCTTCGAGTGTCCAAGCGGCGTGCTCTTCCACGCGTCGTCGTTCTGGTAAAGGTTTTTGGTGACGAACATAAAGCTGCGCCTCCTGCTGGGTTGCGAGTCAGATTACTTGAGCAATTTTACCCGATTTACGGATTTTTTAAGGTTGAGAGGAAGCGCTGCGCTTCTCCCTCGAACCGTGGTTTATTCTGTTTAAGTGGCTTTTTCTCCCCGTAATGGGTTTCTCTGCAACTTCTTACGAGCAGCACACCCATGCGCCTGCCATCAATTCCTCGGGAATACCCTCGTCGCCCGCGAATTGACGGGTGACGAACTTTCCGCCTTGCATCACATATCCGATGTTCTTTCGATCTGCAAGCGAACGTAAATCGTCCAGCGGATTTTTGCCGACGATCAGCAGGTCCGCCAGTTTCCCGGCTTCCAGCGTGCCGAGTTTGTCCTCCCAGCCGAGCGCCCGCGCCGCGTTCTTCGTCGAAGCGACGATGCAATCCATCGCCGAGATACCCGCCTGAGACATGTAATACAGTTCCATCGCATTTTCACCGTGGAAGTTATACGGCGTGGCGGCGTCGGTTCCCATCGCAATCGGCACGCCTGCTTCGTACGCTTTGCGGATCGACAGCATGGCATCTTCTTGAGTCTGTTTGCTCTTTTCCATGATCCAATCTGGAATACCGGGTTTGTCGCCTTCGATCACATCAAATCCTGCTTTCAACGTGGGGACGAGGAAGATGCCTTCCCTTGCCATGCGCTCCATCACACGCGGATCCTGATTGAGGTAAGTGCCATGTTCGATGGTCTTTGCGCCAGCCTCCACTGCATTGCGAATGCCGTCGATGCCGTGCGCGTGTGCCGCCACGATCTTGCCAACTTTGGCGGCTTCGACCACCGCCGCGCGTATTTCTTCCAATTCGAAGGTAGCTGCCCCCGGGGTTTCGCCCGGCGCGAGGACTGCCCCCGTCGCCAGCACTTTGATCAAGTCTGCCCCGGCTTTCAACTGTTCGCGTGCCGCCTTGCGGACTTCGTCCACACCGTCGGCTTCGCGGTACATGCCGTCATACCATTCTGTTCCAGTCGTGGTGATCGAAAGTAACTTTCCAGCAAGCGACATGCGCGGCGCGGCGAACCAGCCGGCTTCCGCTGCCTTGCGCAGGGAAAACTCCAAGTGATGCCTGCCGCCCACATCGCGGATGGTGGTAATGCCCGCCGCCAATGTGTTCTGTGCATGTCGCAGCATCACCAATGTTGTCCAGCCCCACGGACCGTTCAGGGTACTGTCTGGCAGGCTTTCGGCAGCAATATGGACGTGACAATCGATCAGACCTGGCAGTATGGTCTTTCCGGTCAGGTCGATCTCGTTTGCAGATTTTCCTTCCGGCGTTTTCCATGCGTCCGCCGCGCCCGCATAAATGATTTTGTCGCCTTCAATGGCAACGATGCTGTGTTTCAGTGGGGCGGCGCCAGTTCCGTCGATCAACGTTGCATTTTTGAATACGGTAATCGTCATAATGAGATTGCTCCTGATTGGCAAAGGGCTGCTGACGTTCTGTTTTTTTGAATGTTCGACTGAAATCGAACATCAAGATTTCAAATAAAATCTCCGCTTGAATCAAAAATGCGGCGTGACCGCATTCTGTGAAGGGAATATACGTTATGTGTGTTCCTGATATTGCCTCAGCCACCAGGCAGCGCCCGGTAAATCACTCTTCTTTACGATCTCCAGCAGGGCGGCAGTATCGAAATACACGCGTCGCAGGTCTACACTGAAAAGGTCACCCGACTGATCGAGGATGGCGTATTCCGCCCATGGTAGCAGGCTGGGTGCCTTGCCTGGTGAATAGGCGTGTGTGAAAGCATTGCCAACACTGCCCGAATTGAGGAACAAGCGCGACCCATACCGGCGATGCATTTGGATGTGGGAATGTCCCCCGATCAACACGCTGGCTTGGTGTCCTTTGAAGGCTTCATCGAGCGTTTCAGGCGGGGTTGTGGCGAGGATCAATTCGGTAGTGGAGCGTGGTGAACCATGAAAGGCGAGCAGCTGCACTCCGTTTGGAAAGACCAATTCATGTGTCGGTTGGAACGAATGCAGGAAATCAAAATCCTCCTGCGCAAGTCGTTCACGCCCCCAATATAGGTCCGGGATGAGATAATCGGTGATCTCGTACTCGGCGGCTTTCTCCGGTTCGAGCAGTGCCGCTTCATGATTCCCAAAAATGTTAATGCTTTTCAACTCACGGAGCGTATCTAGCACTTCGCGCGGCTGTGGACCGAGCGTGACGGTATCTCCGAGACAAATCACCTGGTCGATGTGTTGTTTCTCAATGTCCGCACGGACAGCCTTGAGCGCTGTGAAGTTTCCATGAATATCTGAGATGAAAGCGATCCGCATGAGATACCTTTATTTGACCATTTTACACGAGCTGATGTCATTATTCCCAAATTTGACCTTGAAATAGCACTTTTGGGTGGTGCTTACCCGATCCCGCTTCCTGCCGGGTTCCGAAACTGACTTGAATATCCCCGGGTTTATCCGTCGCGGACGGTGATCTCCCGCAGGTTGACGACAATCTCCAACGCATCCCCGTAGCGGATGCCCTCGATCTCATCCGCAATGACTTCGATCAGCGACGCGTCCTGAAAGTGATTCCGCTTTGTCTCCGGGTGCGGGTAATACACCCAGCCTTCATATACCCTTTCGCGAAAGCGGACTTTGCAGCGCGAGAAGGAAAAAGTCTCGGGTGGGTGCAGGTCGGTCCATTCGACGAGCGGAAAGGTGAACTCCGGCGCAGACATTTCATAAGTCAGCGGCGAGATAGAGATGTTCAAGGTGCCGTTGAAGTATTTCCCAAGGTCGAGCCCGAGGCGTTTGAAGTAGGGCTTTTGTTTTTCCAGCGTACTGTACGGATAATCTGCCGACGGGCGTGACGCCACCTGATGTCCGCGGACGAGGATGCCGGGCAGGGTTCTCTCCATGATGGCTGCAAGTATATCAGCAGCCACAGGGGAGTGGAAATGAAAGCCCGAATCGTGCTACAGTAGAAGTGCCCGGATGGTTCGCTTCCCTGCCGGGCAGGAGCGGCATGATGGAAGTTGAGATCGGAAGAGTAACCCATTTCTATAGCCACCTGTGTGTGGCGGTGTTGAGCCTGAGCGATAGCCTGAAGCTGGGTGACCGCATTCATTTCTACGGACACGCCACCGACTTTACCCAGCGGGTTTCCTCGATGGAGATAGACCATCACAGCATTGTCTGGGTGAAACCAGGCGACAACGTTGCCCTAAAAGTCATGCAGCCAGTGCATGTGCATGATATGGTCTACCGCATCGTCGAGGAAAACCTGGAGCCTGTCACCTGAGCCAGGCTCGGATTCGTGCATGACGGGCGGGCGGGGGGGCGGAGCCTTGCCTGCTTTTGTGCGTCAATACTAGACTTCGCATAGGCATTGAATGGCATCAACGAAAAGGGAATGCGCCTGACGATGGAATGCAGGCTTCACAGCGCGGAATAAATTCGTGGTCTTTTCAGTAGCACTGTTCAAAGCAGAGAGGCAGCGAAGCAGTGTAACCTTCTGCGTTAGGGATACGGCAGCACATGCCAAAACATGACCAGAAAGAAAATGGCATTGCCCGCCAGCACGCAGACATGCCAGATCTCGTGGTTACCAAAATATGGCGGGAAGGGATTGGGTTTGCCCAAGGCAAAGATGAGCGCGCCGACAGTGTAGAACAATCCTCCAGCGACCAGCAGCCAGATCGCGTCGAGGCCGAGGCGGTTGTAAATGGGACCGATCAGGAAGATGACGATCCAGCCCATCAAGAGGAAGGAAGCGTTCGACATCCAGACGGGAATTTTGGTAAAGAAAATGGACTTGAGCGTGATGAAAAAGACCGCCAAGCTCCAGATGATGGCGAACAGCGTCCAGCCGGTTGCGCCGCTGAGGATCGTCAGGCAAAAAGGCGTGTACGTGCCGGCGATGAGAATGTAGATGGCGTTATGGTCGAGCACACCGAAGACGCGCAGGTATTTTCGAAATAGCAGGAAGAAATGAAGCAGTGTGCTGAACAGGAACGAGAGGAACAGGCTGACGCCATAGATCGCAAAGCCGACCACATGCGCGGGTTTGCCTGCCATTGCCGCGAGTGAGACCAGCACCGCCAAGGCGGATATGGACAGGATCGCGCCGATGAGATGGCTGATGGCGTTGAAGTATTCGTTACTATCGGGCGAGGAGATGAGCGGGTCGAGGGCGGGTTTGCTCATGGGATCGAATATGAGACAAGTTCGATTACGCTGTCCAGACCTTCGCCGGTGGAAACAGTTTTAACCGAACCAACGTTTGTCGCGTACCAGCTCGAGTTGCCCAAGTTCAATGTCATCTGCGTGGGTGGGTCGGACATGCCCAAGGACAGGATCATCGTGATCTGGCAATCCACCCGCATGGCGTCAAACGTTCCCGCGGGAACGGTGACAGATTCAAGCCCAACCGCAGTGCAGACCTGGGTGGTCTGATTGCTGGCAGGGAAGGTTTCGCCGTTGATCGTCTGAGTGCCTTCCAGCAGCAGCGATTGAGTCCACATGTCGCCCGGGTTGATGGAGGCAGGCAAGGTTACGCCTTCGAGTGAAGTAGTTTGAAAGTCCACTGTAACGCCTTCGGTTTCTACGTTGGCAGATCCGCCGCCCGATGGGGTGAGTGCGATGAGGTTGCCTCCCTCGCATTTCCATTTCCCCTGACGCGTAACGCCTGTTCCGAAAACGTCCTGCTCGGTGAAACCATCGGCTTCTATGGAAAGAATACTATGAACATAGGTATCGGGGATGGGACCGGCAAGGTTGTAACTCCAAGTTGCGCCTTCGACAACCGGCAGATAAGGGTTGTCGCACGCGCCGCTTGCAGGGAGAGCGGGAGCAGTGGTCGCTTGAGCGATAGCCTCAGTGGGCGCTGGGATTGCAGTTGCACCACTCTCTGGCGCGCTGGCAAGGTTGCATGCCAGAGTAAAAAATAAAAGCCCGATCAGCGGAAGTACGAAAATTTTCTGGCGGTTCATGGAAACCTTTCTCCTTAATTGTGGTGGGTGGAATATTTTCGCCGAGTATAGCACTATCAGAGGATGGAATCTTTTGTTGGGGGGATCTGGTGGTATAATCCCGCCCATGAAACAGACCCTCAAGTCCGCTGCCGCTCAAGCCGCCGCCGCTACATGCGCGACCTGCGAACCTGCCACGGCTTGAGACAGAACCCTACCGCTCAATCCCGAACCCGCAGGTTCGGGATTTTTTGTTGCTACACCATCACAAGGTGACAGTCACTTTCAAAGTGACTGTCACCTCAGGCAACTTGGTATAATTCGTCCGTTAATTTCATTTTTGGAGACCTACTTCGCTATGACCAAAAAACTCACCGGCAACCAGATCCGTCAGGACTTCATCGACTTCTTCGTGGAGCATGGGCACACCGCTGTGCCTTCCATGTCGCTCGTCCCGGGCGGGGACGGCACGCTTCTCTTCACCAACTCAGGCATGGTGCAGTTCAAAGATGTCTTTATCGGCACCGACAAAAAACCCTACACCCGCGCCGTCGACTCGCAGAAGTGTATGCGCGTGGCGGGTAAGCACAACGACCTCGAAGATGTAGGGCGTGACGACACGCATCACACCTTCTTTGAAATGCTCGGCAACTGGTCATTTGGCGACTATTACAAGGAAGAAGCCATCGCCTGGTCGTGGCAATTGCTCACTGAAGTATGGGGTTTGCCCAAAGACAAACTCTACGCCACCTGCTTCCGCGATGACAAAGGCAATGTGCCGCAAGATGACGAAGCCGCGAACATCTGGAAGAAGCAGCCAGGTTTCATTCCCGAGCATGTACTCTTCTTTGGGCGCAAGGAAAACTTCTGGCAAATGGCAGAGACTGGTCCCTGTGGTCCATGCTCCGAGATCCACATCGACCTCGGCGAAGAACGCGACAATCTGCGCGGTACGGAGCATGTCTGCGGTGTGAACGGCGAATGCACGCGATTCCTCGAACTCTGGAACAACGTTTTCATTCAATACAATCTCTTCGATGATGGGCGGCTTGAACCCCTGCCCGCCAAACATGTTGATACCGGCATGGGCTTCGAGCGCATCGTCTCCGTTTTGCAGGGCGTAGACTCGAACTACAAAACCGACCTCTTCACAGGCTCGCTCGATGTGCTGCGCTCACTTACTGGTCACAGCGAAAAAGAAATGCTCGCCAATTTCACGCCGTATCGCGTCATTTGCGACCACGTCCGCTCGGCTGCTTTCCTCATCGCGGATGGTGTCGTGCCGGGCAATGCCGGTCGTAACTATGTGGCGCGCATGATCGTCCGCCGTGCCGCGCGCTTTGGCTCGAAGATCGGGCTGAACGAACCCTTCCTTGCCAAAGTCGCCGAAGCGGTCATTGAAGAATACGGGGATTTCTATCCCGAACTGCGCAAGGCGCAGCCTGCCATTCTCGATAACTTGACTCGCGAAGAAGTCCGCTTCGCACGGACCGTTGAAGCGGGTACCGCCCATTTAGAGAATCTACTCTCAGACCTGCGCGCTTCCAATCAGACCGTCCTCGATGGTCACAAAGCCTTTGACCTGTACGCCACCTATGGCTTGCCTTTTGAAATCTCGCGCGATATCGCCCGCGAACAGGGACTCGACATTGACGAAGCCGGCTTCACGGCTGCCAAAGAAGAACACGCCAAAGCCTCCGGTGGCGGCAAAGCCATGGGCAAACTTGGCGGTGAAGATGCTGAGTTCTTTGCCGGTATCCTCAAGGATTTGCAAGCCAAAGGCAAACTTGGCAAAGACGGCGTGGAATACGACCCCTACAACGGCACAGACCTTTCCCGCTACTCGAACCTTGAAGTCCTCGCTCTGGTCGTAGACGGGCAGTCCGTTGAATCCGCCAAACTCGACGATCAGGTTGAGGTCATTCTGCCCAAGACCGGTTTTTATATCGAAGCGGGTGGTCAGGTCAACGACACCGGCTTCATTCGTGGAGACGGCTGGGAGATCGAGGTCACCGGTATTCGCCGTGCGTCTGCAGGCGTGATCGTGCATATTGGCGAAGTCATCTCTGGTCATCCCAAAGTGGGTGACAAAGCCGCCGCTGAAGTGGACGCGACCCGCCGCCATGACATCATGCGCAACCATACAGCGACGCACTTGCTGCACAAGGCGCTGCACGAAGTGTTGAGCGACCAAGCCAAGCAGGCGGGCTCGCTTGTCGCCCCGACACACCTGCGCTTCGACTTCAACCATCCCGAAGCCATGACCGCCGAACAGATCGAACGCGTCGAGCGCATGGTCAACGAAGCCGTGGCGATGGATATGCCCGTGGTCAAAGTGACCAAGTCACTCGACGAAGCCAAAAAGGAAGGCGCGATGGCGCTCTTCGGCGAGAAATACGGCGAAGTCGTTCGCACGATTTCGATTATGGAATCCGACAATTCAACTGTCGGCAAAAAATATTCTTACGAACTCTGCGGCGGTACTCACCTCGAACGCACCTCTGATGTAGGCGCGTTCATCATCGTCAGCGAAAGCTCGGCGGCGGCAGGGGTACGCCGTATCGAAGCTGTCACTGGACGTGGTGCGTACGACCTCATTCACAAGCGCTTCAAGACCCTCAAGCAGGCAGCATCGATCTTGAAATCCAGTGTGGATGAATTGCCACAGAAAGTGGAAAGTGGACAAAGTGAAATTGCAGAACTGAAGAAAGAGATCGCCGCATTGCGTACGCAATCTGCACTTTCTGCATTCCAATCGTTGCTTTCCAATGTTCAGATCGTGAAAGATGTCAACATCCTCGGTGCGGAGATCCCCAATGCTGACGCGGACACGCTGCGGTCATTGGCAGATAAGTTCCGCGAGAAGTACCCCAAGAATGGTGCGGCGGTTTTTGCTTCTGGCGCTACCGTCATTGCCACGGTGACCGAGGATGTGGTCAAACGGGGAGTCAAGGCTGGGGACTTGATCACAGGCATCGGCGGGAAGGGAGGCGGGCGTCCCAATCTGGCGCAGGGCAGCCTCAATGGAGATGTCAACGAAGCGTTGGCGAAACTACCGAAGGTCGTCGAAGAAAAAGCCAAATAACGTTTGTATGGGAATCAAAAAGACGCAGGTTCAAGCCTGCGTCTTTTTTTGTCAATTGCCTTCTTCAATAATCGGCGTGACGTGCTTTTCCAGCATGGCGAGGCTGATCTCTCCCGTCCACGCCAGGCGCACGGTCCCGCTTCGGTCGATGACGTAGGAGTTTGGCAAACTACCATTGCGGATGACTGCCAGCGATTCCTGTGCCGGGTCGAGCCAGACCGGGAAGGTCAAACCGTAGCTTTGCGCGAAGGCAAGCACTTCTTCGAAGCCGTCTCCCGCTTCGACGGCGATCACGGTAAAGCCTTTCTCGGCGTGCGTCTCGTGGAACTGCTGGAGCGAGGGCATCTCCGCCTTGCATGGCGGGCACCATGTCGCCCAGTTGTTCACCAAAACCACCTGCCCTTGAAAATCTGCCAGCGATTGCGTCTCGCCTTGCAGGTTGTCCAGTGTCAGTTCCGGCGCGGGGAAGTTCACTTCCATCGGTGTCACCGAGCGGTCTGTGGGAAGAGTTTGCGCCGATGGGTTCGCCTTATTTTGGGTCAACAGAAAGAATAGGGCAATGCCGATCACCAGCAAGCCAGCGCCGAGCGCAGTCGAGAGAATGTTCTGCTGCTGGCGTTTTTTGCGATATTTCTGTCTGCTCATGGGGAGTCTCAGCTGGAGAGTGCGCGTTTGATCTCTGCCAGCATGCGTCCTTCAGGGAAGGCGCCCACGGCGGAGCCTTTGCCAGAGTTGATGACCGTCTGCGGTACACCCTGGACCCGGAACTGATTCGCAAGATCGGGGAATTCCATCGCATCCACCGCTTCAGCGCGGATCATTGCGGGGTTTTCCATTGCCATTTTGTGTGCAAGCAACACGGCTTGCGGGCAATACGGTCAGGTAGGGGTGACGAAGACCTGCATCAGCAGGGGCTGCTTCAGCGATTTGAGATACTCGCGGGTCTCGGCGCTCAAGCCCGAGTCCCGTTTGGAAGCGAGCAGAATGTCGTTGACCAGTGTACTGAATTCGTATCCCGAAGGAATGCCGGAGAATTGAATACCGAGGTCGAGAGTGGTGTCGCCGTCTTTACCGGCGATCACTATAGCGGGGGCTTTGTTCACCTGGAACTTCGCTGCCAGTTCTGCATCGTTCTGCAGGTCGTGAATGGATAGAAAGACCTTTTCGTGCTGTTCACTGACCTCGGTCAGCAGTTGAAGGGTCTCGGCGCAGTATTCGCAGTCCGATTGCGAGCCGAAGAATAGGATCTGCACGGGTTGTTCCAGCGCATCAAATGCCTGCTGGATCTGCCCCGTGACTTCCTGGTTCAAGAGTTTTTCCATGTTTGCTCCAAAGGAAGATGATGTATCTTTCTTTGGATGCCCGACAGGTAAAAAAGTTGCATCTGCTTTTGTCTGAATGATGTATACTTGTCTGCAACTTTTCAGGACTACAAACATCCAATGAGTGAAACACAAACACAATCTTTTTCCATCGACGCCTTGCGGGCAGGTGACCGTGCCGAGTTCGCCCGGCTGGTGGATGCCTACTCCGCGCCCATTTACCGCCTCGGTTTGAAGATGCTTGGCAACCCACAAGATGCCGAGGATGTACTCCAGAACACCTTTTTGAATGCGCTGACGCATTTCGCCGATTTCGAAGGTCGTTCCAGCATTTCGACTTGGCTGTACCGTATCGCTTCCAACGAAGCCCTGATGCTGTTACGCCGCAAGAAGAACACGGTCAATCTGGATGATTTTCAGCCCGAAGATGCCGAGGAAACGCCATTGCCCGAAGTATTCGTGGACTGGAGCACCATGCCGGAGGACGAATTGCTTTCCGGCGAATCTAAAAAGGCATTGGATACTGCTGTCAAAAAATTACCCGAGGCGCTGCGTATGGTGTTCCTTTTGCGTGATATCGAGGGTATTTCCATCCGCGATACGGCTGAGATTTTGAACCTTACCGAGACCAATGTGAAGACCCGTTTGTTGCGCGCTCGCATGTTCCTGCGTGAGCACTTATCCACGTATTACAGCGAGCGGCTGACCCGAGAGGAGAAGAAAGATGGCTGACCATCTCCATAATAACTGTCAGGATTTACTGGGATCCCTGTCTGAATACATCGACGGCGAACTTCCTGCCGATCTGTGTCATGAGATCGAAAAGCATTTGGAAGGCTGTGAGAACTGCCGTGTAGTCTTAAACACCACCAAGCGGACGATCGATCTTGTGCAGGTTCCGATGGAAGAAGAAGCGGTGCCAGAGGACGTGCGTGAACGTCTCTTTAAGCGCCTGCAATTGGATAGTTATCTGCATCCAAAAGGGTAATTCATTGGATTGAGTCGTCTCGCCATATCGAAACCGCTGCTTATTTTACGATTACGCCACCCAGGCCATCCAAACGGATGGCTTGTTTCTTTAATTCATCTCGGGGCGATACATTGAATAAGAGTTCGTCAGCCTGAAACTCAAATTCACTTACCAAGGTTCCAAAGTTTAGGAACACGTACAGCGTTTCTGATTCGAATTTCCTTGCGAAACCAAGTACGTTCACGGGGAGGTTTTTCATCAATTGCAATTCGCCTTCTCGTAGCGCCTGCTCCCGTCCGCGGATGCTCAGCCCAGTTCGTACGGTTCGGAGCAGGGAGTGATCTTCCCTGTCTGCCTGCTCCGCATTGATGCTTGGGTAATTCGGGTGGACGGGGAGCCAGGTTTTCGCCGCGGAAGAAAAGCCCGCGTTCTTTGTAGCGTCCCATTGCATGGGCGTCCGTGCTTCGTCGCGGTTTACGAAGACATCGAGCAGGTCCAATACGAAGCGCGGGAAACGTTTGTACTTGTGCGCGATGGGATCGAGTGCTGTGTCCAACGGCATGGGCAGGTCGGTCATGCCGATCTCTTCGCCATAGTACATGCACGGCACACCGCGGACGGTCAACTGGAGCATTGCCAGCAGCCGCGCCTTGAGCAGATCCCCGCCTACACGACGGATGCTGCGGTGGCGGTCATGGTTGCTGAAGACGTACACCGGCATGAATGGTGCAGGGTAGTGCGCTTCCATCTCCAAGATCAAATGACGGAAGTAGTCCGCGCGAAATTCGTAATTCAACATCCCAAAGTCGAAGACCAATCCCAGCCCATGGTTGGTCTCATCGCCCGAGTATTTGCGGATCAATTCACGGTTCCCGCTGACTTCGCCCAGCAGCATCCGCTCGCCGAATTCTTGGGTTACGGCGCGCAGTTCCCTCGCAAACTCGAAACTCTCCGGGCGGTTGAGGTTATATCTCGCTTCTTGAAAGAATCCCGAGGGATCGTCCTCGGTTGGGATGGCTTTCAGCAGAAAAGGATTGTTTCGAAATTCCGCATCTTTGTAAATGACGTTGAAGATGTCCAAGCGGAATCCATCCACCCCTTTCGCGAGCCAGAACCGGACGATATCGAGCATGGCTTGCTTTACTTCCGGGTTGCGATAGTTCAAATCAGGTTGGAACGGCAGAAAACTGGACCAGAAATACTGCCCCCGTTCGGGGGCGTAGTGCCAGCCGCTGCCACCCGTCATGCTTTGCCAATTGTTGGGCTTATCACGCCAGATATACCAATCTGATTTGGGGTTGTCGCGTGAAGTGCTTGATTCCTTGAACCACGGGTGTTCGTTCGAGGTATGGTTCATGACCATGTCGAAGACGACCCGCATCCCGCGCCGGTGGACTTCTTCAATTAGTTGAAGCGCGTCGTCCATCGTCCCATATTCTGGGGAGATATTCTGATAGTCCGCAACGTCGTAGCCAACATCCATTTGAGGCGAACTGAAGAAGGGGGAGATCCAGATGGTCTCAAAGCCCAAGTTGCGGATGTAATCCAGCTTTTGGATGATCCCTTGCAGGTCTCCAATGCCGTCGCCGTTACTGTCGTAAAACGAACGCGGATAAATTTGATAGATGGTTGTTTTGTGATACCAGGGAGTATGCATGGGAAATTATCCGAGTAGATCCAAAAAACGATACCAAAGTTTGCCGATATTCACGAACCAGGCATTGTCCTGATACGGTGGCGCAAGCGGCATGGACAGGTCGGCAAAGGGGTTGTCAATGGGCTTTCCCAAAATCCCGTTTGCGAGTTGCTGACCAAGGTATGTGGCAAGCGTCACCCCATGCCCCACATATGCCATCGAATACCAGATGCCGTCAATTTGCCCGGCATGCGTATTCTCGTCCAGGGTCAACGCCAGCGTGCCGCCCCAATAGTATTCGGCCTTCTTCCCCGCCAATTCAGGGAAGATGTTCACCATTCCCTTTTGCAAGGCGCGGATGTTGGTTTTTGGCTGTGCGCCCCGCAGGGTCAACTCGCCGCCCCACACCATGCGCCTGTCTGGTGAAAGGCGGTAATATGCCAACACCCGCCGCGTGTCGTACACAACCCGATTTTTGGGGATCAGTTTACTCGCCTGGTCAATGCCGAGTGGCTCAGTGGCAATGACATAACTCTCTGCTGGAAAGACGCGCAGACGAAATTGCGGGATGAGCTGCCCGCTCCACGCATTGGTGGCAAGCAGAACTTCCTTGGCAGCAACAGCGCCTCGTTCGGTCTGGACGAGGAAGCGGGTCCCGTCCATGAAGCCTTTCACCCGCTCGATGGAACGTACGCGCGTCCCTTCGTGGATGTCCGCTCCGGCACGTTCTGCCGCCATTGCCATGCCCTGTACGAACTTTGCTGGCTGCACCGAGCCGCTGCGTGGGTTTACCATCAGCCCGTGATAGAAATCCGTTCCCAATTCATTTTGGACTTCGCTTTTGTTCAGAAGTTGTACGTCAAAGCCCGCCACTTCTCGCAGGGTTTCCTGCTCACGTTGGAGTCGTTCGAAATGTCCGGGTCTTGAAGCGGCTTCGATGCTCCCGCAGCGGACGAAATCACAATCGATCCCTTCTTCGCTGACGATGTGCTCGACGACATCCGCAGCTCGGACGGCAGCCTGGAACATTTCCCGCGCCAGATCCCGCCCATGCTGGTGGATGGTTTCGATTAACGTGTGATGCAAACAGGAAAGCGCCTGCCCGCCGTTGCGGGAACTGGCTTCAAAACCGATGGTCTTTGCTTCCAGTAGGAGTACATTCGCGCCGCCCTTTGCCAATTGCAATGCCGCAGAAGTTCCTGTAAA
Source organism: Anaerolineales bacterium UBA2395 (assembly GCA_002343775.1). Lineage (GTDB taxonomy): Bacteria > Chloroflexota > Anaerolineae > Anaerolineales > Villigracilaceae > Villigracilis. The sequence goes on along the minus strand of DDSH01000026.1, from coordinate 41,192 downwards.
CCCGCCGCCGATGACCACCACATCCGCTTTGGCGGGCAGGGGTTTGTTGCCATACGATTTCAGTTGGGGCGCGGTCGCCCACCAGAGACAGTTTTGTAGAGGCATGATGTTTCTCCAGGTTGGCTGAATTGTATCGCTGGCTTATCAAAAGTAAAAGTTGAATTTCAACCTGAAGTATGTCACAATAACTCATATCGTTGGTTGGGGGAACTTTCCCCCGAAACGATACGTCCATTAAAAAAACTGACCGGCAACCGATGGGGACTGCCATCCCTCGAAAGGAGGGCGTATGACTTGATGTGATCTGTGTTGAAGAACAGCGGGACGCCGCCTGCTGCTCTTTCTCTGTCATTTGATTCGAAAATCGAGTTTTCTTTTAGGAGAAGAGAAAATGAACACCTTACGCAAAGCCCTTGGCTATTGTGCCGTGTTTTTGCTGTTGTTCCTCGCCGCGTGTGGCGGAGGGGCGGCATCCACAGAAGCACCGACACAGACCGAAGCCGAATATTTCATCGAGCCCGCCGCCGAGGCTCCCAGTTATGAAGAACAGCCTGCTGTCAGTCCGCAGGATAGCGGTGGAAATCCCCCCAATAAAAACGAACCCTACGATATGTTCTTCGAGGACTATGGCGTCAATCCGTCCATAGACACCGAGGATGATAACCTCTCCACCTTCGCCTTGGATGTGGATACCGGCTCGTACACCGTCATGCGGAATTACCTCAACGACGGCAACCTGCCACCGCCCGAATCGGTGCGCGTGGAGGAATATGTCAACTATTTCGATCAAGGCTATCCCCTCCCGCCGCCGCATCAGGCATTCGGCATTACCATCGATGGCGGACCTTCGCCGTTCACTCAGACAGAACGCTATGACATGATGCGCGTTGGCATTCAGGGCTACGATGTCCCCGATGATGAGCGCAAGGATGCCGCCCTCACCTTTGTCATTGACGTATCCGGTTCGATGGATATGGATAACCGACTCGGTCTGGTCAAGCAATCGCTGGAAATGCTGGTGGAACAATTGCATCGGGATGACACGGTCAGCATCGTCGTCTATGGTTCGAATGCGCGCGTCGTTCTGGAACCGACACGCGGATCTGATTCCGGTCGTATCCTCGACGCGATCTACAGCCTGCAACCCGAAGGTGCCACCAACGCTGAAGCCGGTCTGCGGCTGGGTTACGGCATGGCAATGGAAGCCTACAAGCCGGACGGGATCAACCGGGTGATCCTCTGCTCGGATGGAGTCGCCAATGTCGGGCAGACCGAAGCGGATTCGATCCTTGAGCAGATCGACCGTTATGTCGAAGAAGGCATTACGCTGACCACCATCGGGTTTGGCATGGATAATTACAACGATACGCTCATGGAGCAGCTGGCTGATAATGGGAATGGTTTCTACGCCTATGTAGATGACCGCGACGAAGCCCGCAGGTTGTTCATCGATGAGATCACGGGCACACTGCAAACCATTGCGTTGGACGCCAAGGTACAGGTCGAGTTCAACCCCGAGGTGGTGATGCGCTACCGGCTGGTTGGATACGAAAACCGCGCCGTGGACGATGACGATTTCCGCAACAATGAAGTGGATGCGGGTGAGATCGGCGCGGGACACTCGGTCACTGCGTTGTATGAGATCAAACTATACCCCGATGCACGCGGCAGGATCGCCACCGTCTTTATGCGTTGGGAAGACCCGGATACACAGCAGGTCGTGGAGGTCTCGCGGGATTTCGATACCAGCCAGCTGGCGTACGATTTCCGTGAGAGCGATCCCTACTTCCAGCGTGCCGTGGTGGTTGCGGAATTTGCCGAGATCCTGAAGGGCAGTTACTGGGCGGAGGAAAGTTCCATGGATGATGTCTATGATGAAGCCCGCCGGCTGGAAGAGTATCTTTACCGCGACGATGCGATGGAAGAGTTCGTGGATTTGGTGAGGCGTGCCCGAAAGGGGTGGTAGGCTCGAACTCAGATGAAAAAATCCCGCCCTGTTTTGAAGGGCGGGATTGATATTGTATCGCCAAAACTTTCATGTTTTGGCGTGAAACGATAGGAGTTACTCGCCAGCCTTGAACTTCCAGTTCTGAACTCCCCAGGACATGCTGCCCCATGTGTTGAGAACATACCCTTCGAGGTTATCGGCAATGCCGTAGTTATCCTGGAAGAGATAGAGGTAGATTTGCGGCAGTTCGTCGATGACCGCCTGACCGACCTCGCAATACGCCGCTTTGCGGGTTTCGGTGTCGAAGCTGGTGCCCGCCAGTTCGAGGGCTGCGTCCACGTCTGCATTCACCCAGCGGAAGTAATTGCCGCCGGTGGTATTTTCTGCAGAGGGGATGCGCGAGGAATGGTAGGCGTCGAAGTTGTAACCCTGCGGCTCGGTGGTGAATCCACGGTCGAAGATCAGCATGTCGTAGTCGCCAACAGCACGCGGGGAATTATCCTCGAATGTGCCGAAGATGATGGAGAAATCATAGTTCTGAATGCGCGCTTCGATGCCGACGGCTTTTAGGTTTTCGACGATGAATTCCTCGGTGAGTTGCAGCGGATCGAAAGCGGTATACCCTTGAAGTTCCAGAGAGAGGCGGGTTCCATCTTCTGCGTACAACGCGCCTTCCGCTACGCGGATGCCGTCATCGCCCATCACCCAGCCCGCTTCCTCCAGCAATTGGTTTGCCGCTTCCACATCGAAACCATGTTTGCGCGGAAGTTCGCACTTGTACCAGCCGTAGGCGAACGGATTGGTGGAGTCGCCGACACTGCCCTGCAACACATCCTGTTGCAGCGTCTCGTAATTAATGGCATGGGCGATTGCCTGCCGTACGCGGATGTCGCCGAGGATGGGGTGCTGTGCGGCTTCGCTTGGGTCGCCATCGAACGGCGCGCTCAGGTTGAAGTCGATAGCCATGTTCCAAATGCCCGGGATGAGATATTGCTGCGCCTTGCCGTTGAGGATCTCGTCATAGTCCGCTTTGAATTCGCCGGGCCACAAATGGACATGACCCTCCCCGTTCAGCATCATCGCGGTTTGCGCCGCGGGCTCCGGCACGATCTCGAAGACGATACTGTCGAGATACGGCTTGCCGGCTTCATAGTAATTCGGGTTGCGGGTGAGTGTGATGCTCTTACCCGATTCCCAGCTGCTGACCACGAACGGACCTGCAGAAACAGGAGCGCGATTCCATTCCCAGCTGGGCATTTCCTCAGGCGCACCCGAAGCGTGACGGGGGAACAAGCCATAGGCAAACTGATCGAGATACCCGGGGTACGGTTCCGAGTAGGTCAATACGATGGTCAGATCGTCGGGTGTTTCGACATTGGAAATCAGGTCGAAGCCACTTGTGCCGACCAGCGCACCGGAATCAGGGTTCGATAACACCTCGACCGTGAAGCGGACATCGTCCGACGTGAGCGGTTCGCCATCCGACCATTTCAAATCAGGCAGCAATTTCCATGTCACGGTCAAAAAGTCGTCGGAGATCGCTGGCAATCCATCCGCAAGCACTGGCACGAAGTTGCCCGTCTCGTCGATGGTGACCAAGCCGGTCATGGAGGTCGAGTCCGCCACCTGACGAACGATCGCGGCGTCTGCCAGATAAAAGTTCAGCGTGGTCGGCTCTTCAGGCAGAATGAGGACGGCGGTATCGCCTCCTTCTCCACCGGAGGTTGATTCTGCCCCCCCGCCTGAACATGCGCTGAGGATGACCCCCAAGATCACGAATAGCGAAAACAACTTTAGTTTCATCTCTTCTCCTTTGTCTAATTGCGGATAAGGCTTCAGCCCGATCCGCGTTGTCACTTTTCCGTGTGGATCACATACGGATCGAACGCATCGCGCAACCCGTCGCCGATGTAGTTGATCGCCATGACGGTGATAAAGATCATAAAACCCGGGAAGAATCCCAGCCACGGGGCGCGGAAGATCTGACTCTGTGCTGTGGAGAGGATGCTGCCCCAGGTGGGTGTTGGCGGCTGAACCCCAAAGCCCAGATAGCTCAAGCCTGACTCGGTGATGATCGCGGATGCCATTTGCAGTGTGCCGCTGACCAGGATCGGTCCCACGCAGTTCGGCAGGATGTGCCGTACGATAAGGCGGGTGTTGCTTCCGCCCAACGCGCGTGAGGCGGCGACAAATTCCTTCTCGCGCAACACAAGGAACAATCCGCGAACGAGGCGGGCGGGCCACATCCAGGATAAGGCGGCAATGATGATGATCACCACGAAGATGCTGTTTTGCAGGATGAACAACTGTTGTTCACGCAGGAACGCACCAAGCAGGATGAGCACAAAGATGGTTGGGAAGGTTAGGAAAGCGTCCGTGATGCGCATCAGGGTCGCATCCAACAACCCGCCGAAATATCCGCTCAACGCACCAACCACCACCCCGAGAAAGATCGAAAGGAAGGTGGAGATCAAACCCACTGCCAGCGAGACGCGCCCGCCGTACAGGATGCGCGAAAACACATCACGTCCCAACTCGTCGGTCCCAAACCAGTGAACAGAATTGGGCTCCTCAAAATGATTGGTTGGTTCCTGGTCGGTGGGATTGTAGGGACTGAGCCCAGCCAGCAGGCTGGCGAGCACCAGAACGGCAAGCACACCAACGGCAATTCCAGCCAGCCGATGTTTGAAGAAACGCCTCAGAATGAGGGTGGTCATGCTCTGCTCACGGACAGTGGTCAACGCCTCATTCATATTTCACCTGTGGGTCGAGCCAGCCGTAGGCAAGGTCCGCGATGATATTGCAGACGATGATCAAAACCGCCGTAATCATCACCACGCCGAGCAGCACAGGGTAATCGCGTCCCTTGGCGGCATCCCAGAACAGACGCCCCATGCCGGGCCACGAAAAGATGGTCTCCACAAAAAGTGCGCCTGCGAACAGGCTTGGCAGGTCGAGCGCGATCAATGTCACCAGTGGCAGAATGGCGTTGCGCAACGCATGCCTGTAATACACCAGCCGTTCGCCAAGACCTTTGGCGCGCGCCGTGCGGACGTAATCTTCGTGCAGCACATCCAACATACTGGAACGCAGAAAACGCGAATACCACGCGATCCATCCCAAACTCAGGGCGCTGACCGGCAATACCAGATGCCAGAGCGTATCCAGCAGGTTGCCCTCCTGTCCGCGTGAGTTCATGCCGCCGACGGGAAAGAGCGGGTCGCCGGTGAATGGATTTTTCAAGGTGACGTAAAAGATGACGATCAAACCCAATCCCAGCCAGTAGACGGGGATCGCCTGCCCGATGAACGTGATGGTCGTCATCGAATAATCGAACAGCGAGTACGGCTTCCGGGCAGAGAGGATGCCGATGGGCACGGCGAATAACAAGGTCACGAAAAAGGAAGCGCCGACGAGGATCAACGTGTTGGGGATGCGTTCGCCGATCATCTCTGAAACCGGGCGGCGGAATTTGATCGACTCGCCCATTTCTCCGCGCAGCATATTTCCCATCCAGCGCCCGTATTGAACCATGAGAGGATCGTTCAAGCCAAGCCTCTCCTCGATGGCTTCGAGTTGTTCCTTTGAAATGTTCGGGTTTCTGCGTGCGGCGGTCAATGGTCCGCCCGGTGCGGCGCGAACCATCAAGAACAGCAGGATGCTGATGATGAAAACGATCGGGATGGTTTGCAGGACACGGCGAAGAGCGTAGGTGCTCATTTATGCCTCAAAGACGATTTTGCCGTTCACCATGGTCAATACCGGTTTTGCCTGTCGGATATCCTTGGAAGGCAATGCGAATAAGTCATGCGAGAACAAGACCATGTCGGCAAGGTAGCCTTCCTTGATCTGTCCCTTTTCGTTTTCCATGAACTCGGCATACGCCGCATCGCGCGTATATCCGATGATGAGTTCTTCGAGCGTGAGATTGTGCGAGGGAACACCCTCTGCCCAGGGCTCGCGATTCAAGCCAACATGCAGGTTGATCATCGGGTCATATGGCGCGACGGGCCAGTCACTGCCGTACGCAATTTGGTTGCCAGCATTGAGCACATCCCGCCATGCGAACGAAAGATGCCAGCGCTGCTTCCCAACCCGCGTGGGCCACACATCGCCTTCGGAGATGCTAAACGGCGCATGGCTGGTCTGCATCGAAGGCAAGACGCCCAACTGCTTGAAGCGCGGCAGGTCATCGGGATGATAGACCTCGATGTGTTCGATACGGTGGCGGCTGTCCCGCTTCCCATTGGACCTTTGAACTGCTTCGTACCCATCGAGTGTTCGCCTCACCGCACCATCCCCGCAGCAATGGACAAAGATCTGCAAGCCCATTTTGTCGCACAGGGTTGCCATGCGCGTAAAGTGTTCGAGCGAGTAAATGCCGTCTGGTTGGGCGTTCGGTTCGTCGGCATACGGTTCGACGTTCAAAGCTGTGTAGGATTCCCAGACGCCGTCCATGAAGAATTTTGCCGCGCCGCCGCGCACAAATTCACCTTTGACCTTCGCCATCTCGGCGGCTTCTTTCAGCATCTCCTCGGTCGTCTCCGGCTTGATATGATACGGCTCATACACACGCACGGTCATTTCGCCCGCGTCTTCTACAGCGGCATACGTCATTAGTTCTTCCATATCGCCGTTCATGTTGTGGACACTGGTTACCCCGGTCGCGTTCATATGCGCCATGGTCATCTTGAGTAGTTCACGCTTGCGGGCCTCGCTTGGTTCGGGGATCAGGTCGGAGACGAGACCCATGGCGGTCTCGCGTAGTTCACCCGTGGCGATTCCGTTCTCATCGCGGACGATGACGCCGTTCCCTTCCGCTTCTTTGCCCGGCTGGAGAATACCCGCCAATTCCAGTGCCCTGGTGTTCGCCCATGAGGTATGACCATCGTAGGCGTTGATATAAATGGGCTTATCTGCGATGATCGCATCTAATTCGTGCCGATTGGCGATCACGTCGTATCGAACGCCGCGCCCATCGATCCATTCGGCGGTCTTGTTGTTCTCCGCAAATTCAAGCAGGATGGTCCTTACGTCGTTGATATCCTTTGCGTCATACAATTGTGCTCCACCCATCGAAATCGCCCCCCACAACAAATGAAAATGCGAGTCGATGAAACCGGGGGTTAGGGTGCGACCCTGCCCGTCTATGACTCGCGTGTTTTGGTCTTTGAAGTCTTTCCCACCATCGTTCGTCCCGACATAAATGATGCGGTTGCCTTTGACAGCGACGGATTCTGCCTGTGGCATCTCCGGATTGCTTGTAAAAATTCTCGCGTTCTCAACGATGAAATCTGCCTTTGGGGTCATGCCTGCTCTCCTTTTGGTCTCATGGGCTGACCTGAATATACATTAACTGGGTCTCAACGGCAAGTGAAAACCTGGTTGTGTAGAGCAGTTCTCTCTTTGGTTTATAATCGCTTTCATCATGGATAAGAAGAAAGTAGTCGTCGCCATGTCCGGCGGCGTGGATTCATCGGTAGCGGCGGCTTTGCTCAAAGAGCAGGGCTATGACGTGATCGGTATGATGCTGCGGCTTTGGAGCGAACCCGGCAAGGAAGATTCCAATCGCTGCTGCACGCCTGATTCGATGGCGCAGGCGCGGCGAGTGGCGGCGAAATTGGACATTCCCTTTTATGTGGTGGATGCGAAGGATGTCTTCCGCGAGACGGTGGTTCAGTATTTTCTGGACGGCTACGCCAATGGCGAGACGCCCAACCCCTGCCTGCTGTGCAACCGGCAGATCCGCTGGACGTTCCTGCTCGACCATGCATTGGCGTTGGGGGCGGATTTTATGGCGACAGGACATTACGTAAGACGACGGACGATGGACGATGGGCGATCAGAACTGCTGCGCGCAGTTGACCCATCCAAGGATCAATCGTACGTTCTGCATGTCCTGGATCAACAGAAGTTGAATTTTGCCTTGTTTCCAGTGGGGGATTATCCCAAGCCGGAAATTCGTGCCATTGCCGAAAAGTATGGGCTTCCAACTGCTTCACGAAAAGACTCGCAAGACCTTTGCTTTTTGGCAGGGGAAGACTATCGCAACTTCCTGCAGCGAAATGCGCCGGAGATATTGACGCCGGGGAATATCGAAACACCGGACGGCAAGGTTATCGGTCAGCATAACGGATTGGCGAATTACACCATCGGTCAACGCAAGGGACTTGGCGTGGCGTCGCCGGTTCCGCTTTATGTCATTACGAAACAAACTTTACGCAATACGTTGATCGTCGGTACGCAAGAGCAAATGGGCACGTCTGAATTGACCGCACGTGACGTGAATTGGGTCAGCGGGGAAGTGCCGCGTGAGCCGTTCCGTGCTGAGGTGAAAATCCGTTATACGGCAAAGGAGGTCCCGGCGTTGGTCATGCCGATGGACGGGAACCAGGTTCAGGTCCGGTTTGATGCGCCTGTGCGGGATGCGACCAAAGGTCAGGCGGCGGTTTTCTATCGAGGTGATGTGTTGTTGGGCGGTGGGATCATCCATTCCATTTGAACAAGCCTGACTGGGAGAAAAGGGAGCCGTAGCATGATTACATTTCCCGCTGCACTGTTCGGATTGGTGATCGCCTTGCTGGTGGGCGCATTGTTCCATGCCCTGCGCGGTGGGAGCGGCTGGCGGCTGCTCCTCTACCTTGGTTCGAGTGTCCTTGGGTTTGCGCTTGGGCAGGTGGCAGGTATCTTCTTCGGCTGGGTCTTGTTCAAGTTTGGAATGTTGGATATCGGCTTGGGCATGGTGGGAAGCGCCGTGATCTTGCTGGCAGGAAACTGGCTTATCCGCCCCTAATCCCCGGTTGCACGTTATCCAAGAACGGCGTATACTTCGCCGGTCAAAAAATACAAATTGACGAATTCAAGTTCAAGGAAAGAAATCACGTGAATATAGACCTTTCAAAAAACGAAGAATCTGAACTTCAAATGGAATCGCTTGGCGAAAAGATCGAGACGATCATCGAAAAACTGCCGCCTACCGAGGTGACGCTGGTCGAGATCATGGACATTGTCGGCGCAGATAGTCTGCTGTTGCTGACCGTTTTCCTTTCGCTCGTTTTTCTCGTCCCGGTTTCCATCCCTGGCGTGAGCACGGTTTTTGGGTCTGCTATTTTGTTGATCGGCATCACCCGTTTGTTCTCGCGTAAATTGTGGCTGCCGGAAAAAATCGGCACCCGCAAACTCTCCGCCGAAAAATTGCGAGAAGGTTTCAAGAAAGCCCTCGTCTGGTTCCGCCGTCTTGAAAAGGTCAGCCGCCCGCACCGCATGAGCGGACTGACGACCGAAGGTGCGATGACTGTTTTCAACAACCTGTCATTCATCCTTGCGGCGGTTCTCTTGATGGCTCCATTCGGCTTTATCCCATTTAGTAATACGCTTCCGGCCGTGGCGTTGATCTTTCTTGCCATTGGCATGATGCAGCGCGATGGCGTGTCCATTTTGCTGGGCAATCTCTCCAACATCGCCACCATTGTTTATTTTGGTTTTCTTATTGCCGGCGGCGGTTGGTCCATCGGCGAATTTATCAAACTGCTGGGGTAGTCAACTGCAAACTGGGCAGGTCGGGTGTGCGCCCGACCTGTTTTTTTTATGAAATACATTGCTGCATTATTTACAATTTTCATCATCGTGGTGATCGTTCTCGCTGACCGCGATGCCATTCCGCCATTCATTAAAGATCTTTATGATTTTGAGAACGGGGATAAGTTTGGGCATTTCATCCTTTATGGATTGCTCAACTTCTTCGTCACGCTTGCCATCATTCGTGCGCTTCCAAACCGGACCTCGAGCCGGGTGGCACTTTCAGTGGGCTTGATCCTTGCCCTGATCGTCGCTGCCGAAGAATTCTCGCAGCAGTTCTTTTCCGCCCGCACCTTCGACTTGATCGACCTTGCCGCAAGCTTTGTCGGGCTCCTGGTTGGTGGCTGGACGGCATGGCAAATAAAAAAGAGACGGTCATCTTCAGGATGACCGTCTCTTGCTTTTCCTATGGAACTAACTTCAAATATCCTTCCGCGTCGTTGACGATGGATTCTTGATCCCACCACATGGGATAATATTCCACGTTTGCCCATAACGGAGCCATGTCATCGTAATGCGGATGATAGGCATGACCCGATTGCCCCGTCGTGTGGACGGTTAGGGAAGCGTTCAAGTCGCTGAAATCCACGATCATGCGCATGGAGGGCAGCCAGTTCGTCTCGTAGCCGTCACGCACCGACCAGCCCGTTGCATTGACAATGGAATCTCCGCCGCCCGTGGGGAAGGGTCCGCGGTTGAGCAGGTCTTCTATCAACGAAACGCCAGATTCTCCCAATGTGGAGTTGCGGAAGGTGGCGGCGTGCATCTCACCCCATTTCCACTGTTCGACATTCCTGCCAAAGATTCCTTCGAGTTCGGCAATGCCATCTGAGAAGGATTTTGTGATGATGTCTGGCATTGTCTCGGTCACATCCGGTGTGGATTTGTCATCCCAGAACGGGTCATTGGGATTCTTTGCCATGTGCCGCATGATCTCATTCCAACGGGAACCGCCGTCGGGGAAATAGCGTTCTTCGGGCATTTCGTCATTGAACGTATTCTGTATGAAGGCGCGCCAGAAGGCGTTGAAAACCGCCGCTGCCGTCGAATCGATGCGGTCTTGATAATCCCAATTCTGCAGGGTGTCAAAAGCGATGGCTTCGGTTTCTTTTGCGAACTTGAAATCCATCTCCAAAAGGATCGGAACAAAAACCTCAGCATTGCTGTCGAACGAATCGCCGTGCATCTGCTGGATGTAGGCTTTGTCGATCTTGCCGGGTGCAGACTCGATCATCTCCACGATACGATTTGCGCGGAAGCCGTAATCCCAATCATAAGTTATGAGGTATGGATAGTCCCACGGGTTAACCTGATTATTGGCAGTGACGATAAATCCTTCGTCGGGGTTGAATGCATATGGCAATTCTTCGAACGGGATAAAACCTGTCCACTCATATTCGTCTGTCCAGCCGGGGACGGGAAGCGTGCCATCGCCGTTTTTGCGGATGGGGATATCGCCGGGCATTTGGTAGCCGATATTGCCTTCGACATCGGCATAGATCAGGTTTTGCGCCGGGACATGGAAGCCGCGCGCGGCTTCGCGGAACTCATCCCAGTTCTGCGCTTTGTTGAAGCCCCAGATCGCTTCGAACGGAGTGGACGGGGTCAGCGCCGTCCATTGAAGCGCAATGACGTATTGCTCGGGCAATTCCACGCCGGCGCGATCTTTGAACGGGATAAATTCTGTGTCCTCCGGATCGCTTTCATTCATGAGCGGACCGTACAGATCAGAGATGACCGGTCCGTGGCGGGTCTTCTTCACCGTGATGGTCACGGGTTCGCCGCCTACAATATCGATGATTTCTTCATAGGTTTCAAAATCAACCCATTCGCCATTAACTTCATATTGATTCGGGTTTTCAGGATTGACCCTTTCGATGTACAGATCCATTACATCGGGACCAACGTTGGTGAAGCCCCAGGCGATTTTGTCGTTATGCCCAATGACCACACCGGGGACGCCTGCAAACGAAAAGCCCGCCACCTCGAACGGACAATCATCCGATTTTTCGACACAATGCAAGCCGACCTGATACCAGATGGATGGCATTTGGATTCCAAGATGCGGGTCGTTGGCAAGATAAGGCATGCCCGTGTCCGTTAACTCGCCAGAAACCGCCCAAGAGTTTGACCCAATCCCATCGTTCCACGGACCAAGTACCGGGTCCAGTAATGAGGCGTTATGACCGACCGTATCCAGCGGGAGTTGTGAATAGTCAAACGCAATCGGTTCAGAATCGGATGGAATATTTAAAGCCTGTTCATTGGCCGGCATTTCGTTCACAATTACCGGATGGTCTTCGGGATAAGCCGGGAAGAGTTGCGCCATTTGCTCGGGGGTAAAGGTTTTGAGTAAAACGGCGCGTTCGATCTCTTCACCCATGTTGCCGCGCAGATCCCAAGCCATGGCTTTGCCCCACGTGAGCGAATGGATGGGAGTCCACGGCTCGATCTCGTAGGCAGGGCTGAGCAGACCGAGGACGGCGTATTCGAGGCTGAGGGCGGTATCTTTGTGATCTTTCAAATAAGCATTTACTCCGTCTGTGTATGCCTGCAAGATCGCGCGCGATTCGGGATCGAGATTCTCCCATTCGGCTTCGGCGGTTTTTCGCCAGCCTAGAGTCCGCAAGAACGCATCAGTCTCGACCTGTGCCGAGCCGAACATCTTGGAGAGTTCGCCCGAGCCGATGTGTCGCCACGAGTCCATTTGCCAGAAGCGATCCTGTGCGTGGACATACCCCTGCGCGAAGAACAGGTCGTGCGCGGTGGTGGCGTAAATGTGGGGGATGCCCATCGCGTCGCGATAGATGTCCACGGTGTCGTTCAAGCCTGTTACCTGAATCTCACCGTCAATTTTAGGAAAAGACTCTTTTGCAACAGTGTTTGGCAAATAACTTTTGAAGTAGAACAAGCCTGCTGAAACGGCAATCAGCGCCAGAATCAGAACGCCGATCAGAAACCTGCCAAGATATTTTCCTGCTTTTTTCATGTGCCCTCCGAGTTTGGGAATATTCGCCATCGTATCAGCCTGTGGTTTCGCTGAAAGCAAGGCGGGATATTAGAATCCTGTCGATGAATAAAAAACCCGCATCCTTGCGAAATGTTACGAAACAATAGTGGGTATGGACATTCTTTGGTTGGGTTGTTTTGTTCGATATCTGGAAGTAGATGATAAATAAACAGAGACCAATTTACTCACTGGTCTCTGTTTATTGCGCCAGTTTATTGCACCGTTCCCAACAGCCTCGGATACCAATACCATAAAATATCGGCAGCCGGTTTGCTGTGGATGGATGTGGATTTATCCTGCAATGCCACCGGCATAAAATACCCGCGGCTGACGAAGCCCGAGACCCACGAACGGGCATTGACCGCCGTCAGCATGGCTTCGTAGATATCCGCCTGGGTTTGCAGGCTTAGGCTCACTGAAGGGTAGTCTGTGTTCGGGCGGGAGAGCTGTGCAAAGTCCAGGCAGCCGCCAGCGCCATTGGGCACGCATCCACTGGCGGCGCCGGCCGCGGAGGGATACGACACCGCCAGGATGACCGGCTTGCCGAGCAGGGATGCCAGCGGCGCGACTTCGTTATCGAGCAGGCGCCCGGCTTCATTGGCATAGTCCATTTTTGTTGCGGTCTGACTCGTGCTCAGCGGAATCGACCACAAAAGATAAATTCCATCCATATCCAGCAGGAAGTTGACCGGTGTCTCCAGGTTCGACTTGGTGTATGGCATCGCCCAGAAGACCTGACCTTTGAAACGGGAGCGGACATCCTGAACGATGGCTCGCCATTGTGCTTCCGCATCTGCCGGGACGTTGGACGGAGTGCCGTCTGACAGCGTTCCGCCGGGGAGAGCGGGTGCCGCCCAATCCCCGCCAAGGATGAGGATGTTCGCGCCGCTCTGGTTGGCGAGGTCGGCGTAGTTGACGGCGAAGGCACGGTATCGGGTGAACCAGGTCTGCCACCATTGGGCGTCACGTGGAGCGCCCAGCCAAAAGGAATCTGCGGGAGTCTTCGTCGGATCGGTGGAAGCGGGGAAATGAGGCGTGGGGAAGATCGCGACGTTCAATCCCAATGCCCGGGCTTGCGAGACCATGATGGCGGAGTCGATCCACAGCGGGTCCTGACCGGAAACGGTAGCGAAACGAAGTGGGGAACTGCTGGTGTACGTCCAGCTTGGGGTGAGAACTGCGAGGTTGGAACCTAGCGCGCGCGTATTGGCAAACGTCTGTGGTGCAAAGTACGAGAAGTTCGGGCGATAGGTGGATTGATATTCGATCCCGGCAACAAACCCGGCGGTGCGTGGCGGGATGTTCGCTCCCACCAATGTGACGGGTTCCGGGTTTTCGAACCACTTCCACGAACCGATGATATCTTGAATGTCCTGCCCGAGCAGGCTGGTGGCGGCTTGCCTGCCCGTAGAGGATACTCCCGCGGTCTGGTTGTCATCTGCGCTGCCGCATTGTGCGTTGCGACAGTATCGGTACGAGAAAGAACCGAGGAAGTTCAACGGTCCATATAATTTGTATATCCAGCGGTTGTTTCCAAGGGGCCACATTGGAATCGGTTCCATCCAATTGATGGCGTTGAATTGAATGTAGATAATATCCCCCGGCGGCGTGACGGACGGGATGGTGGTCTCAAAAAGGATCGGCGCCGATTCGCGGTTAACGACCCAGGTTGCGACCGTATCCTGCAAGACGACATCCTGTTCAGGGACGATGAAATCACGCAACACCCATTCCCCGTTTGCTTTGTGTTCCGCATTCCAAAAGCCATCTCCGAGTGTGTATTTGTATTGGATATGAGTGCCAACCGGCAGCCCCAACGTGATGGAGTATTGCCCGCCTTCCTGCAAACTCATGACCGGCATTCGGTCTGCAACCGTGTTGACCCCGCCGAGCAGGTCGGCAAAGGTGTTCCCCAATTGCAGGATGTTCCCTGCAATTCGAACGGGCACACCCGGAACGGTATCCTGTGGGATGGTCACATTGAAGGTCACGTTGACAAGGCGGGATGGCTTCACGCGCAAATCAACGATGGTTGCCGATCCATCCCCAACGATCGCACCCTGCTGGAAGGGCTGATACATCCCATCCAGGCTGTAGGCGACAACCTGCTGAGTGCCAACGGGCAGCCCCGTCAGTTCGAAGCGCCCCATCGAATCTGTGAAGAAATGCATACCTCCGGCGGTTACTAGGATGTTCGGCAGCGGCGAGCCGGTATCCATGTTGAAGACCTGCCCCAGGATCGTGCCGGTGGGGCGGGTATAGGTTTTGTCGCTCCAATCGGCGAGAATATCCTGCACTTCAGCGGGTCCTGCCACATAGTGAAGCCGATAGCGAATGGTTTCCCCGAAAACAGAATCCTCGTTGATAACCTGCGACCCCGCGCGGCGAATGTAGCGATATTTAACAACCGATTGAAATGGCAGGGGGAGGGTAGCCGTGTATGTCAGCGAGTCGCGCGGACTCATCGGGTACTGCACAGCGCTGATCGAAAGCCCAGTCACCTCGTCCATGACCGCCACGGCGAGCGATTCGTTCGCTTGCAGCGGCTCAGGCAGCGTGACCACGAACGTCGTCTGCGCCACCGGATAGGGAGTAGATGAAGGAACCGCGCCCGAAGGCGGCGGCTCAGTTGGATTGGTTCCAAATGGATTTCCGAGCAATGAAAATGTACATGCCTGCCCCACAAGGACAAGGATGATCCCCGCAAGCGCAATGCGGCGCAAATTGATGAATTTCCCGTTCATTCTCTTCTCCTTGATGAAAAGCGCGCTTCGTGCCGCGCCTCAGCCTGCCCCTCCATCTGCAAGATCTTCCTGCGCTTCGGCTTGTTTTTTACGCCCGGCGTAGGCGAGATAACTCAAACCGATGCTGACAAAGTATAACAAAGTCATGGGCAGCATCACCAACCCCATGTTGACAGGGTCCACGGTAGGGGTGACCGCCGCGGCGAGCACGGCAATGACCACAATGGCAAGCCGCCACTGCTGGGCAAGTACTTGCGGCTGGATCAAGCCGATTGCGGTCAGCACATAGACGATCAGTGGGAATTCAAAGAATAAGCCGATCCAGATCATCAAACCGGTCACAAAAGCAAAGTATTCATTCGCCGTCCAAAATTGGGCGATTTCAGTGAAGCCGCCCAGGAATGGCAGGGCAGCCGGCAACAGGACAAAGAACGTGAACGCCATGCCCGTCAGAAAGAGCAGGGTTGCCAGCGGAATTCCCACCAGCCCCAGTTTTTTCTCGCGTGGTCTCAAGCCGGGCGCGGCGAACATCCATAATTCAAGTGCAATGTACGGGAATGCAACAGCAATGCCGACAGACATCGCCACGCGCATAAAGACACCGATCTCCTCGGTCACCTGAATGGCTTGCAGTTTGGATAACCCGCCCACCGGACCGGAAAGATATTGCATGACCGGCTCTGCCACCCCAAACGCAGCGATCACCGCAACCGCAAGCACCCCGACCGCCCGCAGTAGATGTGACCGCAGCGCGCCGACCTGCTCCCACAACATTTCACGGGTGTCTTTGCTGGTAACAATGTCCGCAAAAACATCCGCGACAGGGCGCTCGTCGGGTTCGCTGTTCAGGAATTGGATGAATTGTATTAATTTAATGAATGGGAATGAGATCACCGCATATACAATGCGGAATGGAAAGGCGATTAAATGGAAAAGGACCTGGAAATAGACAAGAATGCCTTGTCCGATCCCCTTGAAGAAGTTACGCATTGTTCTGTGAATCGCTTTCGGGGTCTTGGGGTGCTTGGTCTGCAGGCGCGGAGGGCTTGCTTTCAGCCGGCTTGTTTTGCGCGGAGTTGGCTGGAACAGGCTTGGAGCGTGGGGCAGGCTGTGAGGGGATGTTCCAGTTCGAGGTCAGGTTGGTGGCGTTGTTCACATCTTTCCCGATCTGATTCAGTTCCTCGTTCGCTTCGCGCATCAATTTGTTCGGCAGGGTGCGCAGTTCGCGCGAGGTCTGTTGAAAGATCTTCCAGCCATCGGAGGTGACGATTCCGCGCAGCCATTTGCCGATGGTGCGCCCGGCTTTTTGCATGTCCTTCGGACCAAGCACAAGCAGGGCAATAATAATGACGAAAATAAGTTCGGACATTCCGATGCCGAGGATTTCCATGTTCTATGATTCCAGGTTGCTTTCCTGTGGGAGTTTATCTTTGATCAGATTCTGGATCTCGTTCTCATGTTCGACGAGTGTGCCCAATACGCCGTTGACAAAGCGCGAAGTCGAATCAGAGCCGTAGATCTTTGCCAGTTCCACCGCTTCGTTGATGGCAACCTTGAGCGGCGTTTCGCGAGAGACGGCGAACTCCCAGCAGGCGATGCGTAGGATGTTGCGGTCGATGGCGGCGATCTGGTCGAGGGGCCATTCGGGCGCGTATTTGGCGATGACGTGGTCGAGGTCATGCCGCAGCGGCAGGACACCAAAAATGATGCGCCTTGCAAACTCGGCAAGATCATCAGAAAGAGCAGTATCCTCCAGGCGTGTCCTCAACACGTCGCCCGGAGGATGGCTCGAAAGGTCAGTCTCGTAGAGAACTTGCAGAGCAATTGCGCGCGCCCTGGTTCGGGGTTTCATCAGGCTTGCGCCTCGCCGTCTTCGAAATCAATATCTTCGATGTGGATGTTCACTTCGCCGACATCCATGCCGACCATTTCCTGAATTGCGCGGGTCACATTCTGTTGGATATTGCGGCTGACTTCGCGGATGTTGACGTTGTCTTTCAGGATCAGGAACAGGTCTGCATAGACCGTATTCTCCTTCGCTTCGATCCGGACGCCGTCGCCTGTTCCGCGCCGAAAGAGTCGGTTCACGCCGCCGGCGACGGGAGCCAGCCGGCTGACGCCGGGGACTTCCAATGCGGCGAGACGGGCGATGGTGGTCAATACTTCGGGTGAAACGGTGGTCTTGCCTTGAGTGTCTTCCATGGGGTCTCCTTACATCATTGCCATGCCGCCGTCCACGCCGAGGACTTGACCGGTAATATACGCGGCTCCGTCCGAAGCGAGAAATGCGGCGGCAAATGCGATTTCTTCAGGGTTGCCTTTGCGCCCAAGCGGAACGAGTTTGAGCGCGGCTTCGAGGGTTTCGGGAGTTATCGCGTCGAGGATCTCCGTATCCACGAAGCCCGGCGCAATGGCGTTGACAGTGATATTCCGCGCGGCAACTTCCCGCGCCAGCGCCTTGGTGAAGGCGATCTGCCCGCCTTTGGAGGCGGAGTAGTTGGTCTGACCGGGGTTGCCCATCTGCCCGGCGATGGAGGCGATGTTGATGATGCGTCCCGTGCGTTTGCGCATCATGTGCTTGACGGCAGCCTTCGAGCAGTTGAAGGTGCTTTTCAGGTTGGTGCTGATGACCGCATCCCAATCGGATTCGGGCATCAGCATGATCAATTGATCGCGGGTGATACCCGCATTGTTGACGAGGATGCTCAAGTCGCCGAAAGTGTCGATGGCGAACTTGACCAGCGCTTCCGCCTGCTTGAAATCGGAAACGTCCGCTTGGAAGGCGGCGGCTTTCCCGCCGGTTTCCTGGATCTTTTTCACAACGTCTTCGGCGGCTTCGGGGGATTTGTTGTAGTTGACCACGACCGCCGCGCCGCGTTCGGCGAACTCGAGCGCAATGGCGCGTCCAATTCCGCGCGAACCACCGGTGACGATGGCAACCTTATTTTCCAAAGACAGTTTGAAAGGCATTAAAGGGCTCCTATAATGAAATTATACATCATGAAGAAGTAACCCTGCCGCCTGAAGGTGGAAACGAGCGGAAGGAAGGTATCTAACGATGTTTGATTCCCAGTGCCAGCCCCAAGCCGCCGCCCAAGGCGATGACCGCCGCCCACAGGAAGGCGTCCTGCCAGAAGCGGATGGGGAAAAGGCGGATGAGGGTGTCTGAATAATAGAAAAGCCAGGAGTCACCCTCGAAGAATAAGGTGTGGAACCAAACGAAAAAATTCCAGAAGATATCCGGGTTGAGCAGGATACCCGTGCCCGCGATCAGCGCCAACGTGAGCGCCAGCCCAACCATCCACCAGCCGCCGCGCCGCAGCCCGTTGAGATAGTCTGTCAGCCAGCTGCCGCGCCTGGCAAGGAAGGCGAGGATCGCCAACAACCCAACCGAAACATACCAGATGTTTAGCGAGCCCTTGACTACATTCTTCACGTCTTCCATGTGTTTGAGCTCGCGCTCATTGTACAACGGGCTGCCATCTTCGAATTGCAGGTCGCCGAGGTAGGAAATATCCGCGCTGTTGACAAGATAAGTCACGGCATAAGGTGCCCATTTCAGGCGGTCTTCGCGGGTGAAGCCATATTCATCTGCGGGGAAGTAAGGCATGTGATATTCGACGGTGTAGTAAAGCGGTGTGAGCAAAATACGCAAGGCAAGCCCGACCAGCGCCAATGGTGTTAGCAGAGAGACGAGGTAGGAGGGGGATTTCACAGTTACTCCAAAAACTCCAGCCCGCCTTCAAGGACGAAACTGACTACCATGTCGTTGACGATCCATTCAATGGGGGCGAGGTCATCTGTGAAGACGGTGGTGGTCTCGTAGCCGGGTTCGAGATGGGTATAGGTGACGGTCATGGTGGTGACCAACAGAGGATCAAGGGAGGAATCGCCCGCGAGTCGCACCATGTTGGCGGAGAAGTTTTGCGGCGTGGTCGTTTCTTTGGTGGCGAAGATCATGGTGTTGAGCGTGCCGGGGATGTCCATGATGTGGATGGAGGGAAATATCTGCGCCATGGTCGTGGCGAGACCGTCGATCAGGCGGCGGTCGCCCGGGGTGGAGCCAACGTTCAGGGTCAGCACCCCGTTTTCGGTCAGGTGCGAAGCGCAAATTTCAAAGAACTCGAGCGTGGTCATGTGCGGCGGGATGTATGGCGGACGATACGCGTCGATGGCGATGATGTCGTATCGTGCCTGGCTGCGATCCAAGCCCAGCCTGCCATCGCCAACGATGACATTTAAGTTGGGCAGGTCCATCCCAAAATATTCACGCCCCACATCCACGATCTTGCCGTCGATCTCAAAACCGTCGATCTGCAAATCGTCGCCGTATACTGCCGTGGCTTGACGTGCCGCTGTTCCCGCGGCAAGACCAATGATCGCCATGCGTTGAATATCATCAGGCGAGCGGTCCTCGTAGAAATACGGTCCCACCAGGAATTGCTCCCAAGGTCCATTATAGAAAAGTGTATCGGGATGATAAATCGAATGGATGCCCTGTCCATCGTTCAAGCGCAACAGGGTAAAGCCGTTTACCTGTTGCACCTGAATGTAGTTGTATTCCGACTCGGTCTCGTACACCTGTCCGCTGCTGATCTTGAGCGCAGAATTGGAAAAGAGAACGGCGATGGCGGTCAGCAGCACGGGCATCCAGATCAGTTTGAACATTTCGCGCATGCTGGCAAAGCGGGCAAGCCCCACCAGCGCCACGACCAGCAGGGTCATGCCGAACAGCACAAAGGTCAGGCGTGTTCCAATGGTGGGGATGAAGACCAGCGTGGGCAGGAATGTGCCGATGAATGAGCCGAGGGTCGAGACGGCGTAGATCTGCCCGGAAATTTGCCCGGTTTTTTGTGGGTCGTCCACCGAGAGGCGGATGGCAAAAGGTGAGATGGTGCCAAGCAGTGTGATGGGTACGATGAAGAGCACCAGCACGACGATGAAAGAGCCTGCCATCACGCCGACACTGAGCGCTTCGAACGCTCCCGCCGCGGACCTGAGAACGGGTACGGCGACATAGGGCACCAGCCCCACTGTGAACGCCGCCCACGCGAGGATGCGGTACATGGCAAGCGGGGTGGGGTTCTTGTCTGCCCATTTACCGCCCAATTGGTAGCCAAACGCAAGATAGATGAGGATGAGCCCGATAATGCTCGCCCAGACGAGGTTGCTCGTGCCGAAGACATTACCGATCAGACGTCCGGCAGTCAGTTCGGCTGCGAGGGTGGTCATGCCGGAGATAAAGACAGTGAAGAGGAGGTATCGTTTCATGGTTGTTCCCGGATTAAGATGGGAGGATTATACCCGTGACTGTTTTCTACTTATGGATATTCTTATGAATCGTTCAAAAAAGGAAGAAATAATCGGCGAAATCCGGCTCTTTCCTTGACGAAAGACCGCTGAACGAATAAAATCGATGTCGTAGCCTGTTTTGCGCCTCCGTGAGGAGGCGCGTTTTCTGCCAAGACCATGACCGAAGAACAAAACTCCCCCGAATCCCAGTCGCCACAGGTGGTAAACCTTGCGCATGTAGATGTGGAAAACGTCCATGCCGAATTGGTGCGCATGCACCAAAGTTCGGCGCGTGCGGTCCGCTCGGAGGACGTGGAATTGAATTTGAGCGCTGTCGCTGCGGTTGAAGCCGGGACGATGAAGATGTATCAGTCTTTGGCGGCGGCGGCAGAAGCGAAAGAGATGACCGTGAGCGAGTCGGCAGTGGGAGTGGTACAGGCAGAGACTCTCTCTCATAACGGCGCATCCGCTGTCGTTTTGGCGGGAAGCGTCGAGTTCGGCAATGCCTATGCCGGTCTGGTGGCTGGCAGGGAAGTTCGCGGAGATCGCATCGAGTCTCTCATCCTGCTTTCTCCCAGGGTGGAGGGAAATGTCAACACGGTGATGGATACCCGCGGTGCATTGATCGCGGGTATGGTCGGCGGGCTGTTTGCGGGCATCATGCTCCTTTTGGGGCGGATGTTGTTCGGCAGGCGATAACGAGAATGTTCAGCGGAGTGTTTCCGCTTTGCAGAAATTCATGTTTCGGGCGAAGGTAACCGCAATCCGGCGGTGAGAGGCGCCCAAGGAGTTAAGTAAGATGGAAAAAGTAGTATTGAAAGCCACCAAACGCGAGGTCGTTGGCAAGCAGGTGAAAGCCCTGCGCCGCGAAGGCAAACTTCCGGCGGTGATCTATGGTCGTCATGTCGAGCCGGTTGCTGTCGTGCTCGAGGCGCATAGCGCGGGGTTGGCGCTGGCGAAGTTGACCTCCTCCAGCCTGGTCACGCTTGATGTGGATGGCAAGGAATATCCCGCCCTCGTGCGTGAACGCCAGCGCGATTACATCAAGGGTGAATTGACGCATGTGGATTTTCTTGCGGTGGATCTGACCGAAACGATCCGCGCCAACGTGAGTGTTACCCTGTTCGGTGTTTCCCCGGCGGTCAAGGATTACAACGGTGTGCTCGTCCAGAACTTGGAACGGTTAGAAGTGGAATGTCTGCCGACCGACCTGCCTGAGCGCATTACGCTCGATATTTCTGTCCTGAAGCAGATCGGTGACAGCATCCGTGTGAATGATGTGTCTGCGATGTTGACCGAGAAGGTGACTGTCCTCAATAACCCCGAGGATATGATCGCTGTGGTGACCATGCCGAAGGAAGAAGCCACCGAGGCGGCTGCGGGTGCTCCGGGTGAGGAAGCGGCTGCTCCCGAGCTCAGCGTGGAGCGCGGCAAGAAAGACGAAGAAGGCGGCGATTAAGCCTTTTCCGATTATGCAAAACAAAAATCCGTCATCATTGGATGGCGGATTTTTTATTCGGTCTCTTGCAAATGTCCAAAAAAACGACGCAAAAGCCCGCTTTTGGTGAACTTTGTCTGAGCAGGAGTTCTTGCTCCTACTGGATTATTTCAAGAGTTCTCAAAAAGTTGACCGTCATTCGCGCGGTCGCGCCCCAGAGCAATTCGCCGTCATAGGGGTGATAGGCGATCAATGAACGTTCCGAATCACGGACGAAAAATTCCCAATAGTTGTTGCGATTCGCAAGCCACAAGAGCGGGATGGTGAATACGCGCGCCACTTCCACGCTCGCTACTTTGAAGGCATACGGAAATGGGATAATCCCCACGACCGGGCTGACCCGAAAGTTGCTGATGGTGATCATGCGGCTCAATCTTCCCAACACCTGGACATCGCTGGGAAAGACACCGATTTCCTCTTCCGCTTCGCGCAGGGCGGTTTGTTCGGGGGTGGTTTCACCTTCGTCACAGGCGCCGCCAGGGAAGGAGACCTGCCCCTTGTGTGATTCGACCCGGTCTGTGCGGCGGGTATATAGGATATGCCATTCGTCCTGGTGAAATGTCAGCGGAACGAGCACCGCCGCGCACTTCAAACGCATCTCTGGCTTGATGGGAATTTCTGCATAGCCGTCGGATGAATCGGAATTCCGCTCCGCTTCCTGCAATTTGTTTTGGATGTACTCGCGGGTGAGCGCGCTCATTCTGTCTCGCTTCGCACCGGACTGCCGCAGTAGTCGCACTCGGCGGTAACTTCATCCAGCCACTCGACTTCGTGCGGGTGAAGTGCCGCGCCACAGGATGGGCAATGGGTGGGCAAAACGGGGTGTTTCATGGGGGCGGCAGGCTGCGAAATCTGATTTGTGGGCATATTGTTTTTAATTACGGATGCGATCTCATCCGCTTCGACGGTTAGACCGCGCTCGTTCAACTCCGTGACAATGCGATCTCCCAGCGCCTGCAATCTCTGAAAGCGGTGCTGCGTGCCGAGCAGGGTCAAGCCGCTGCGGAAATGTGAAACGCCCTTCTTTGTGTTACCCGCCAGCACAGCGGAACGTCCCGCCTCAATGTATAGCATCGGGGCGCGTTCCGGGGAGCGTTCCTCCGCTTTGCGGGCGAGGTCGTGAAAGGCAAGCATCGCGTTCTCGAAATCACCATCTGCAAGCAGACGGTGGGCGCGGCGTAATTTTGGTGGCAGCGCAGGCGGCTGGAATCGACGCCCCAAACGGCGGAACATGTTAACGTTCCTCCTCGATACCGATGATCTCCCGCGCCAGGTTCGCGCCGCGCGGGTCATCGAACAGGCTGGGCTCGATCTTGCGGGCAAAGATCAAAAAGCCAGTGTGCGCCACCATGCGGTCGGTGGGACGCAGGCGGCTGGGGTTGGTTTTGTAATAGCGCAGCAGCAATTCACATACTTCCACGAACGCGAAGTGATGGGTACGCAGTGCATGCAGTACTTTTTCCACCTGGTTGACGGTCGGGATGAGCGTCGCAAAAAATCCACCCGGCTTGAGTGCATTGCGCACCTGTGGAATGTAATCGAACGGATTTTGCACATCGAGAAAGAAGGCATCGGCTTCAGTTTCGTCAAAACCTTCCTGGATGTCGCGTAGTTTGAAGTCCACGCGCGAAGCGAGCCCCACCCGTTCAAGATTCTTATGGGCGAGATTTTGCACATCCGATTTTTGCTCATATGAGATGACTCGTCCAGTCGCGCCGACTGCACTTGCCAACGCGATCGTCATCGACCCGGAGCCTGTGCCCGCTTCCATGACCGTTTGCCCCTCTGAAACACCCATCTGGATCAGGATATAGCCAATGTCCTTTGGGTAAAGGATTTGGGTGGTGCGCGGCAATTCGTTCATGATGTCTGCCAGCGAGGGCTGCAACAGAAAGAAGGGAGCGCCGGTATGGCTGAAGACCTGCGAGCCCCACGGTTTGCCGATCAGATCATCGTGTTTGACCACGCCGCGATGACTTTGAAACTCTCCGCCGGGTTGCAGGATGAAAATGAAATGTTTGTGTGTAAGACCCACGAGCTGCGCCAGATCGCCTGCGCGGGTGATCGTTGAATAATTCATGCGGACAATTCTACTCTTTCTTCTTGCGGCTGTGATGCCGGCGTATTTTTGATCTTTCGGTTCGAGGCGACCAGCACTGCGAACATACCGATGCCCATCACCATTAATCCGCAGACCATGGCGGGGGCGTACATATACACCCATTCCGGCTTGCCGAGCGACTCGCCCATGGCAGATACCCCAGCCCCGGCAGCGGCGGCATTCCACACTCCGTGAATCAGAACTGCAGCGAAAAATGAAGCGAATAACCGACCAACCCGTTTTTCCTTGAATGCGGATGCGATTCCCCAGCCGACCAGCGCCGAAGTTGCCATGTGCAGCAAGCTCGTCCCGGCTCGCACACTGACGATGACCGCCCAACTGGAGGAGGCATCTGCACTGGCATTCAGGCTTTCGAACAGACCGAATGCCGCTCCGCTGACCATACCGAGCACAAATCCCTGTGCGGGCGAGTCGATCTTGCGGGCAAAGAGCCAGACAGCCAGCGGTTTGAACAGTTCTTCCACCAGTGGCACGATCACTGCAATATACCCGATCCCGATTGTGAGGACAGCCGTGTTGGCGATGTAGGGGGTAAGCAGGTTGAAGATGACTTGTTCGTTCGTCTCTTCCATGATGATCTGAGCCAGCCCCGCCATTTCTGCGAAGAGACCGGGTTGTGCAATTGCGAGGTATGCCGACCCGCCTACGACGATCGCCAACAGGATCACAAGCTCGAGCACGATCATCACCAGCGGTCCAACCGTCAAACTCAAACCGAAGACGGCAAAGAAACGCCAGCGTGGACCCACTTCAATGCCGCCTGCGCCGATCCCAAAGAAGAACCAGAGAGGCGGCACGATCACAAGTATCGACATCAACGGCAGGACCAGCCAGCTCAACCACGAAATCTCAAGGATCGAAACCGTCCCGCCGATGAGTACGCCAAAAAATCCCAACCCAATGACCACGAGAATATGCCAATTTGCATATGGGAAGAGAAACGACTGGTCTGCCGATTCCCTTCCCCGGGTCTTATCCAGTACGAACCACGCACAGACTCCCAACAGCAATGCGAAGAAACCGAAGGAAAACGCGCCGATCATCTCTGCCGCGCCGCCCTCGCCGTTGAACAAACCCAGGAGCGATACCATGATCATGATCAGCGCAAAGGCGAGAAACAAAAGTGCGCTGAGACCGATAACGATCAATGTCAATACGGCTGCCAGATGATTTTTTTTCGTCTGCATTATCTTTCCTCGATCTCCACCCGCAGGATCATATCTCCCGGGGGTAAACCGGTCGTCTGCGCCGGGTCGCGCGGGGTGAGTTGCTCCACCACTTCCATACCGCTGAGGACCTGACCGAAGATCGTATAACTTCCATTCAGATGTGCGGCAGGCGCATAAGTAATAAAGAACTGGCTGCCGTTCGTATCCGGACCTGAATTCGCCATGCCTACCACGCCGGGTTTGTTGAACAACAGATCGCTGATCTCATTCTCGAAAAAGTACCCAGGATTGCCGCGCCCCGTCCCGCTTGGGTCGCCCGCCTGTGCAGCAAAGCCAGGGATGACGCGATGAAAGGTCACACCGTCATACCAGCCCTGCCGCGCCAAAAAGACGAACGAGTTTACAGCCAATGGGGCTTTCTTGGGATACAACTCGACCAACACTTCACCTTTTGCGGTTTCGATCCGGGCAATATATTGTTTCGAAACATCAATATCAAACGGCGGGCACTCGGTAAATTGTTTTTGTCCAAGCGCGATAATGCCAATCGTGTCGTGGATGTTTTGATAATCGAGCAGATAGAATTGCTCGCCGTTGATGAGCAGGAGCGGCACGGCTGCAATGGTCAATTCTTTTGCCGCTTCATATGCTGACGTGAGGCGGGCAGCTGCCTCTTCGGCTTTCATTGCCGCTGAAAGTTGGTCCGCGTCGATGCCGACGTTCGGGGCTTCTCTCTGCACCCAGGCTTCGAATTGCCCTACGGTCATGGTTGCCCACTCATTTTGTCTGGCAAAGAGCAGGCTGTACATTTCCCAGAATTTTCCCTGCTCATCCGCAGCGAAGGCGGCAAGAAGTGAAATCTCCGATTTATCCAGCACGCCCAACAGCGGTAGCGGACGGAAGACAAAGCGCACATCGTTGCGGTTCTGCATTAACTCCGCGACAATGCTTGCCATCGCTGCGCAACCTTGTGACTGGAAATCACAGTACTCGACGAGAGTCACCGGCGCATCGGCTGGACCGATGGAGAAATCCTCCGCGCTTGGGGGCGGGAATAACGATGCTGTATTCGGCGTGGAGGTGGGGACTATATTGATGCGGGTGCAGGAAAACTCCGGCGTGGGTGTGTCTGGCAGGACGGGATTCGCGACAATCGGCGCTTCCGTCGGTGTGGGTGCAACCGTCTCTGTTCCACACGCGCTGATAAGGAACATGAACGGGAGGATAAAAAGAAGGGCGAAGAATATTCGTTTCATTATGGCTGCTCAACCGCTCTTTGAAGTTGTTCGAATTTCCACATCCATGAGATGCGGTTGACAAAATCCACCAGCGACTGGCTTTGTGACCTCAGGGTGCGCACAGCGGGACCAACCGGGTCTTCTCCGGCTGCACCGCCGGGTACGTCTGCATATGCGCCGTAGAAGGCGAAATACGCTTGATTCAGCTTGCGGATCAGGTACCGGTTATCGAGAAAGATTTGGCGGCGTTGTTCCATGTAGGCTTCGGCTTCTTCGATCTTGCCTTCTGCCAGCAGCGCATCCACATTCAGGCGGGTTTCATGCATTTGGGCACGGAAATCGAAGGGCGGGCGGGGGAAGTCTCCGGGATTGGGGCGATCTGTCGGAAGCGAGATCAGGCTCAAGGTCGGGGGAGAGGCGGATGCTTTTAATTCCGGGTAGAACTTTTCGATAACGAGCGCTCCGATCTCATCTCCTGCTATCGAGGCGGTGGTCTCGTTCATGGTGCGCAGTTCGGGAGATTGATTGTATAAGATCCCGAGTGGGCGCAAGGTGAGGTAGTTATGAATCCATTCGTGGGCGATGGTGCTGAGCATCCATTGCAGGTTGGTACTGCGCATAACCATTGCGGGGTACACGCCGACGCCGCCTACCGGTACGACCAGCGACGATACCTCCAGACTGGTATCCACCTGTTCTTCCAGGTTGGCTTGTTCATCCACGCTGATTTCGGTGTAGATGGCAATATTGGCAGTCTGTTCGATGCGATTGCGCGGCGAGACGATCAGCGCCATAGGGAGGGGTGTGGAATGATACCAGACGCTTGGAACGGGCTGCCCGCCGGCTGTGAAGCCGATCTCGGCAAGGACGGATGTGACCTGGTTTTGCAGGATGGCTTCTGCCAGCGGAGCGAGTTCGGTTCGGCGCGCATTGAGTGCAGACAGTTCGCTTCTAACATTTTCTGAGGCGTTTTCTTTGTCTGTGATGGCGGGGTCGGCGTAGATCTGTGAGAGCAGGTATTCATTATCGAAGATGGCTTGTGTGGTACGAAGATATTCTGTGACGATCCCTTTTTGAGTGGCGTGGTCGAGCGTGTAGGGCAGGTTGACCGCCGAGGCACGGACTTTGATGATCGCGGCGTTAGCCATCCATTCCAAATAGTCGAATTCGATGCTGCGGGTGTAGGCGCGCACCCGTTCGATGGGGTTGGTGAGGGAGGGGTTGCTGTACCCGGTAAGCGCTGCCAGCAGGATGAGCAGGACTGTGATCTCCAGTCCACGCAGGATGCGAGTTAGTAACATGACGCGGATTATACCCATTCCGTGACGGGATGATGAAATTTTGATTAAGAGCAGGTCACTGAATGACCTTCATCAGGTCGTTTGGGGAATGTACCACCACATCGGGGTTGCCACGAAGCAGTGTATCCAAACTCTGGTGTCCCCATGTCACTGCAATGCTGGTGACGCCCGCCTCTTTGGCAGACAGGATGTCGCTCAGAGAGTCTCCCACCATGAATTCGGATCCATGCGCTGGATTTTCCAACAGGCGCTCCCGTGCCATTGCTATTTTCTGTGCCTTGGAGCCGGGCGTATCCACGCCATACACGGCATGAATGAAGCCATCCAATCTGTGTTCTTGAAGAAACATGTTCACATTTTGCGATGAATTTGTTGTAACGATGGCGATCTTATGACGGGTGGAAAGATTCCTGACAACATTGCCCATCCCTTGAAAGATGGCGGGCGGGGTGGTCTTTTCGGCAAACCGGTTCAGGCATATTCTGACGAATTCATTGATGAGACGTTCGGGAACCTGGCATGCCTGCCCGTACGTTGAAAATGACATCACTTCAAGGTTGCTCAAGTCATGTTTTGTGACCGTGTGCTGTACGCCCAGCTGGTTGCACGCTTCCTGGCCAAACTGTAATAAGTCATCCAGGGTATCGGCGAGGACACCGTCGTAATCAAAGAGGATCAATGTCATGTAGTGACCACGCTATCTGTTTTTTTCACCTTTTTTCTAGAAAGCCGTTGCGATGATACCGAAAATTGCCATGAGGATTCCAATCCCTTGAAGTTTTGAAATCTTGTCTTTCAGGAAGATGACAGCCAGGGTGATCGTCACGATGGAAAGGGCGGATGCAATGGGTGTGATCAATATGGCGTCGCCAATTGTCAAGCCATAGTTTACCAGCGTAACGGCGGCAACTTCAATGACACCCATGAGTAGAATTGCAATGTTCGTCATGAACGGGCTGCTTTTCAACCCAATTCCCTGTCTGGTGATCAACGAAAATATCAACAAAAATATGACAATCCCGACTTTGACGAGAAATGTCGCAAGCAGCCACCCGATCTCTTCTGAAATGATCTCGCTAATGTTCCAAAAAACTCCAAAGAAGAATGCGCCAAAAATCGCCTCTCGAACGCCCAAGGAAAGTTGAAGGGTCTGATTCTTAAGGCTGGTCCAATCTATGGAAGCCAGCATGGCGCCGGAGATGATCATGAAAACGCCCAGTGTTTGTATGATGGTAAGCCGTTGTCCCATAAAGGCGAAGGCAAAAAACATGGTAAACACAGCCCATAAATTCATGGTTGCGGCGATGATCGATACATTGCCTTTCTCAAAGCCTTTGAAGAAAAATAGGTACCCAGCCGAATAGACAATCGCGGCAAGAAGTGACAAACCCACCGTCTGCATGGGGATGTTCAGCCCTTTGCTGAGTATAGCGGTAAGCAACAGGATGGACATCAAGCCTGCGAGTTGCGACCAAAATAACGCTTTGAATGAACCGATCTGTTTCGAGAATACACCACCCAGAAAGTCGTAGATTCCCCACCCCAGCATGCCGCCGATTCCCAATAGGATGCTTAGGATGGTTGAGTTCATGGCTGCTGTGGTTTGCTCCTTAACGAAGAGATGCTAGAATCTGGACTTTTTCCGATGGGGCATTATAACGCTGAGGAGACTTTGAGGGTAATGTATCTTTGGGATGAATATGGAAACTTGGACGAAAAAAACGCCAAGTCAGCCTGTACCCTGATTCATGAAAACAGGCGGTTTTCCGTCAGTTGCCCTGTGATTGGCAAACCTGAGGACAAGCGCTCGTTTGATATCCATGAGCAGCCCAATCTACTTCAACACGCCCTGTTCGGTGAAGTAATTTTTTGCGCCTTGATGCAAATAGGGCTGGGACGCAGTATTCAATATAGACATGGAATCCTCAGGACTGATCGGAAACCCGCTCTTCCACAATGTAGATGAGTCGTTGAAGAAGGTAGCCAGGATTTGAACCATGTATTGTTCCGGAAAATCTGCCATGGCGGCTAGTACAACAGTTGTTGCCAGTGTGCCTATATCTTTTTGATTCGAAATGTCTGCTGGAAATTTGCTCGCATGGAAGATGCCAGGATTGGCTTGCGTGATCTTTTCTGCTTCCTCTCCGGCGATGGGGATGAGTTTGAATTCTGTTCTTTTTGAATTCAAAAATTCGGACAGTTCTGTATTTGACGAAATCCCGCTCCAAAAGAAGGCGTCGATCTCGCCAGTTTCGAGAGCCTTAATTGCCGCTGGTAGTCCAAACTGTTCGCGGCTGATCCCTGTTTCCCAGTCAATGCCGAGGCTGGCAAGTACGAATCTTGACTGTTGCTCGGTCGCTGAGCCCGCTTCGCCGGTGGATATATGCTTTCCTTTGATGTCATTCACTGATGTAATACCAGAGGTTGCTGAGACAACAATATGTAATTGTTCTTCGTATAACGGCAGGACGATGCGTGCCGCTTCGGCGTAATCTGGAAACATGGGACGCGTCATCTCTGTGCCGCATTTGATGGCGATCTTTTCCATCGGCGCATCTGGAAAAGCAGTCATGAGTTTTCCTTGGTTGGCAAGAACAACGTGATAATCGTAGACAAATGCCATCCCTGCCTTGCCGGATGTCAGGATATCCATGCTTTCCATCAGGCTTGCAGTTTCCTTTACATCGGAAGAGATAGCAGGGATTTTGATGTCGATTTCCTCACTCAAGCCGTGTCCTTCTGTGTACCAGCCTTCACTTGCGGCGATGGTGAATTTGTAACTTCCTTGGGGAGTGGAGGTTGCAGGCTGGGTGTTGGCGGTTTCTGCAGAGGTGACAACAACAGGCGTGGATGTGCATCCACCTGCAATAACCATAATCATAAATAGCAGCGCGGAATTTTTGATATACATACTATTCTTTGATGTTGGAATCGCTGGAGTAGCAGGATATGCGCCCTACTACAAATGGAATCGGCGTTTGATAATATGCTTGACCAGCGCATGAACGGCACAAGATAGTGTGCTCATGGATGATTTCGCGTTCATTCATGATTTCTTCGCCACAGATACTGCAATTGGTGCGAATGCCTGGTCTTGAGATCAATGCTTCGATAGGCGTTGTTAGTTGTACTTCATTGACCGTAAACATTTCTTCGTCGGGCATGATTTGATACGCCTGCATTTGAGCAAAGTAATGGCGAGATTCGCCTGGCGCGTATTGGTATGCCTTCTCGCGGATGTCTAACACAGGGGTAATGCGATATGCAAGCCCGGTTTTCGTATCTACAAAGACTGCTGCGGTTTTGCCATAATCTTCCACGCGCAGGGTGCGATGCCCCACGGTGCAGTTGGTTGCGGCGGAGATCCCATCTGCGAAACAGCCGTCGGTTTCGGCGATGGTCAGGATTCTCTTTGAGTTGAGATTCGCTTCGAGTTGCAATGACCAGAGTCCCCTGAGTCCGAGGCGGACGCCAAGAATCTGGCGCGGGCAGAGGTGGGAATGGTCACGTGATGAAATGTCGAGCAGGTGTTGGATGTCCATAAAATTTGTTACCAAAATAAAAAGGCTGTCTCATGGAATAGAGTCAGCCGGTGTTTTGGTTTCTCCTTTCCAAGTGCGGGGGGATGGGGCGTTTCCAACCCATCCGTGGATCACGGTTGTGATCGGCTTGCTGCCGTGCTTTGCAGGGTAGGCAGTCAGGCTTCGGAGGTATTAAGTTTTGATTTATTGTTCTTTTGTTTCTTCTTCACCCAGACCGGATTTGAACGCGCGGATGCTTGAGCCAAGTTCGCTCGCGATCTTTCCGATACGCCCAACCCCGAAGAGCAGGATGACGATAACCAACAAGACAAGCAATTCGGTTTGACCGAGATGGAACATGATTCCTCGCTTTCAGTTGGCATGTCCCTCGTAAAGAGGGACATGCCAAAAGGAGAATGAACTAATAAACCCCACCGAGGTTGGCGCCGGAGTTTACGACGAGGACGAAGAACGCGATGCGCCCCAGTAATTCACCAACCAGCAGAACGATGGGCAGCCAGGCGGGGATATTCTTTCCGCTGCGGACGAAGAACAAGCCTGCCAGCAAAGCGGCAAGATGCAACCAATGCAGGGGTGAGGCAAGGAAGTTCTGCCCGGTGGCATTCATGACCGCATTTCCGGAGAGCCAGATAAACGGTACAACGAAGCGGACGACCAGGCTTGCCAGCAATGTGGGGAACAGGATGGAGGTTAACAGCGCATGGGCTTTTTCTTCCACAAAGTAGGCGGCAACTGCTGGTCCAAGTGTGAAGACTGTGAGCATGAAGAAGACCAGCGGGAGCAGGTTGTTGATGGCGTCCAGGGCTTTGCCGGTGTATGCCATGCCGGTGGTGAAAACTGCCAGCAAACCTACAAGGGCGGTCAGTTTAAGCAGCCGACCGTTGGGCGCTTTGGTGTAGACCATGTAGAGGCTGATGGCAGCCAGTGCACCAAAGATGGCAAAGGTGAGGATCTCACGACTCAGCCAGGCGGTGCCGAGATTCGCCAACATGCGAATGGCTCCAAGCGGCTTGCCAAGATGGAAGAAGGCGGCGATCACACCCACGCCGATCAAGGCGAGGATGGCGATCCACTCGTTGCGTGTTCTGGTGGAAGGTCCTTCCACAGTGACCCATTGACGCAGGGCGGCGAAGACCGCCAGACCAACGGCAAGTTGCGTGAGCAGGGTGAATAGAATGAGCGGGAGTTCAAGAAGGGTATCCATTTATACATCCCTCCGGACGATTTTGGGAGCCACAGGCAGCACAAAGCGCGTGGATGGCTCAAGGTCGGGGCGATAGGGGAAGCCGGGCGGGTATTGAACCGTGCTGGAAACATCGTCCACGTCCAAGTCTACGAGTGTGAGCGCATTGGTGGGGCAGGCTTGCACACAGGCGGGCAAAAGCCCTTCGTCGATGCGCTGCCAGCACATGCTGCATTTTTCCACGTGACCTTCTTCTTCGTTGTAGCGCGGCGCGCCAAACGGACAGTTGCGCAGACAGTTGCGGCAACCGATGCAGACATCTTCGTTGTGAACGACGATGCCATCCTCGCGCTGGGTATAAGCGCCGACCGGGCAGCCTTCGAGACATGCAGGCTGAGAGCAGTGGTTGCATGCCAGGGAATAGAAGGCGCGGTCTTTGTGCGGGTAAATCTCTTCGCTGAGCGGATACAACTTGCGCCAGACCATGCCGGGGTCGAGATTGTATTGGTTCTTGCATGCCATTCCACACGAGGAACAGCCGATGCACAACTCAGCGTTGACGGAAAAAGCGTATCTGGTCATTGGGTTCCTCCTATGCCTTTTCGATCTCGGCAAATTGATCGTGGATGGCGACACCGGGAGCGCCGGTCTTGTATTTGCCCATGTCGGACGATTCATCATCCACGAGGATATTGACATTGAAGGGATTATTCTGTCCGTACCAGGCTTCATACATCAGGATCGTATCAGCGGGAACAATATCGTTCACACTGACCTTGAGCTGAACTTCACCCGTCTTGTTGTACACGCGGACGGTATCCCCATCGACGAGACCCTTTTCGCGCGCCAGTTTCGGGTGGATGTATGCCAGCGGTTCGGGGTTGTAATCCAGCATCCAATCCAGGTTCTGGAATTGGGAGTGCAGCCCATACATGGAATGCGGCGTCAGCAGGCGGTAGGATGCGTACGCTTCACGCGGCTCCTTGTACTTGACCAGTGCCGAGTGACCGTATTCTTCGGCGATGGCGGACTTGAACTCATACTTGCCAGACGGCGTGCCAAATTTATTGTCGGACCAGGAAGCGGAAGAGACCAACTTGGCTTTGTGGGCGCCATTTTTCAGATCTTCCCAGGAATTGATGCCAAACAGCGAGTAGATGCCGTCGTTGAATTCCTTGATCATCATCTCTTTCGGGTCGATGTTCTCGGGGAAGGTGCAGGAACCGGCTTTGAGGCTGTTGATCTTGGCAGAGAGCGCCGAGGCAATCTCAATATCCGATTTGGTTTCGTACATCGGCGCGATGGCTTGTTCGTTGATAGACATCCAGTAATGCCAGTATGAAACATTGACCGTCCAGTCTTCGAAGAGGGTCGTGGTCGGCAGGACGATATCCGCCTGTTCGACGGTGGGGTTGAAGAACAAGTCTGCCACGACAATCAGGTCGAGTTTCTTGAAGGCTTCGATGATCTTGTTGCGGTCGAAATCCTGGCTGAGGACGTTCTTGTTCGCAACATATAACATCCGCACAGGCGGCTCTTTGGCGTCTAAGATTTCCTGCGCGATCTTGTTGATGTTGAAAGCGCGGTCGGTATAGGTCGCTGCATTCCCGCCCTGACCGGTATCAAACTCGCCCATCGGTCCGGTCACACCGGTATAGCCAATCGAACCTTCAGGGGCGGATTGCACCAGCGCGTTGTAGTTGAAGCCCCATGTAAAGAGGTGACCATAACGTGCGCCGCCACCGACCTTGCCGATGTTTCCGGTCATGGCGACAAATGCGTCGATTGCACGGACCATTGCGCCGCCATTCGTATGGCGTTGTAAACCGTAGCCCAGCCAAATGGTGGCAGGTTTCACGGAAGCGAATTCTTCGGTGATCTGCTTGATTCTTTCCGCAGGGATGCCTGATTGCTCAGCCGCCCAATCCACGGTAATTTCACGGCGCAGGTACGAGGCGAACTCGGAATAGCCTTCGCCATTCTCTTCGAGCCAGGCTTTATCTTCCAATTTCTTATCCAGCAAGTGACGCGCCATACCAAGGGCAAGAGCGCCATCCGCACCGGGCTTGATCTGCCAGTATTCATTGGCTTTGGCAGCGGTCTGGGTAAAGATCGGGTCGATCACCAAAACCTTGGCTCCGCGGCGTTTTGCCTCATTAATGTACTTCATCGAGTGAATGGAGTTGATGCTTGGGTTTGCGCCCCAAATGATGATGTACTTGCTATGCACCATATCCTCGGGGTCGTTGCACCACATATTGCCCATGTCGAAGTTTTGCGCATCGATACCGGCGGGCCAGCACGGTGTGCCGACAAAGCGGGTGGTGTACCCAAGGGAAGACATCATGCCTTCGACGCCATAGTGGGTGATGCCAAAATTGCCTGAATATTTGGTCATGCCCAAACCGAGCAGGCTGCCATCCTGTTCCTTGAGTTCAAGGATCTTTTTGGCAATGGTGTCCAGTGCTTCATCCCAGGAGATGCGCACCCAATTCCCAGTGCCGCGTCCCTCCTGTTTCATAGGATATTTGATGCGGTCTGGACTGTAGACCGAGCGCGGGTACGAGTAGCCTTTGACGCACAATCCGCCTCTGGTGAACGTTGAGGCTGGGTCGCCTTCGACGAATTTCAGCACCCCGTCTTTGACATAACTCAACATGCCGCATGTGTCGTAGCAGTTGCGCGGGCAGGCATTATGGAAGACCTGATAGGCATCCTTGCCCTCGTAGCCTGTGCTCGGCATGACGCTCGCGCCGGGACCCCGACGCAGTAGACCATTGCCAGGCAGGGCGGCAATGGCTCCAACAGCTGTCATCATTTTTAGAAAGTCTCGTCGTGAAACTTTGTTGCCGAGTGTCTGTTGGATATTTTTGTTACCTGAACCATGTTTTTCTTGCATGTGAAAACCTCCTTTCACAAAATAATTATTCAGCGTCTTGCAACGCTGTTGTTAACGTCTGCTGAAGCAGGTCCATAATATGGTGGATCGCCGGATGGATATCGTCAATGGATAGGACGCGCTGCCGGAATTTTGGCACCCATAGTTGCAAATGTTCCAATAGGTATTCGCGCATGTCGCTTAACTGTGGCGAGGCGGAGTTTATTAAGGCGGTTTCGATCTGCCAGAGTGCGTCAAGTTCGAGGGCGATGTGGTCATCTGGAATCTTGTTGAGCCAGGGTGAGACCAACCCAAGCAGCCCATAAAATTGGCGGATTTGCATGGTCGATTCGTTCATGACCCGGTTTGGGTCGTTGTCAAGGTATATGGAAGCGTAGGGTGGGGCGAGCAAGGCGCGAGGTCCGACAAAGAGGCGGTTAAATGAGAACTCCACCGAAGACCAATCATCCACTGCGGGTGCGGGGTGAATTTTTGCCAATTCGCTGTATGCTGTTTTCATCCCCTTGGCATCACTTGCGAAGAAAAATGCGCTAAGTTGTTGGATACTTTGGATAAAATCAGACATGGATGCTCCGAAATCTTAAATTGTTTGAGAAAGATTTCACAAATAATTTATCAATTTCCCCCGTTCCGCGCATCCTGCATGTAGATAGTTTTTGTATTACCCGGTTGGGTAGTTTTAGTTATTACCCTCCTGGGTGGTCAGCCCTTTGCGGGTGGCGTAGGCGGCGAGTTGGGTGCGGTTTTCCAGATTGAGCTTATCCAAAATGCTCTTGATATGTGCTTTGACTGTGTTAACGGAAATTTGTAGATGTACCGCAATTTGGGGATTGCTGATTCCTGTGGCGGCAAGGCGAAGCACTTCCAACTCGCGGCTGGTGAGCTGCTCCACTGGCGGGCTTTGGCGTCTGCGTCCAAAGCCTACATTCTTCATGATCTGCGAGGCGGTAGCATGAGTGATCGCAACTTTATCATCGGTAATACCGAGGACAAGGTCGAACAATTCATTGGAATCAAGATTTTTTTGCAGGTAACCAGAGACGCCGATATCAATTGCATTTCCCAAGTGTTCATCCGAGGTGGATGCGGTCAGCATGATGATGGCGGTATTCGGATTAATTTCCAATATACGTTTTGCGGCTTGTAACCCGTCCATTTGCGGCATCAAAATATCCATCATCACCAGGTCTGGGTTGAGGCGTTCGCACATTTCAACGGCTTCCGCTCCGTGCTCTGCTTCACCAATGACTGTCACGAGATCGGGGCGGGCATTCATTAATGAGATCAACCCCTGACGAAAGAGCCGATGATCGTCAGCCACGATTGTTCTAAGCGGCAATTGCTTGGGCATGTGTTTTTTCCTGGTGGTGTTGGGAATCCGCTGGCAGCCACAGGAAAATGCGG
Organism: Anaerolineales bacterium UBA2395; assembly: GCA_002343775.1. Taxonomy (GTDB): domain Bacteria; phylum Chloroflexota; class Anaerolineae; order Anaerolineales; family Villigracilaceae; genus Villigracilis. The sequence goes on along the minus strand of DDSH01000026.1, from coordinate 4,264 downwards.
GTTCCCATCCCGGGCTGCGATTCGATGGAAATTTTGCCGTTGACGCTTTCTGTCCTTTCACGCATGGACTTTAATCCAAAATGTTTTTTCAATTCGGTCTCTATAAAACCGATCCCATCGTCTTTGATGTTGACTCCCAATCCATTCTTCTCCTGGCGGAACTGCACCCAGAGGTGGTTTGCATCTGCATGCAGTCGGATATTGGTCAAAGCCTCCTGTACGATGCGAACAAGCTGCACCTCGCACATGGATGCCAGATGTACGCTGGCGCTGGCTGAATCTTCCACATGGGTCTCTATGCCCGTCTGCAACTCGAATTCCTGGATGTATTCCCTCAAGAAGGGGATTACTTCTCCGTCGCTGGTCAAAGCGGTTCGCAGGTTTAGTATGTTCTCGCGCACTTCCGCTTGCGCGTCACGGATGCGGGTGCGTGCCTTGGTCAGTTCCTCCAGTGTTTCGTCTATCCTGCCCTGCTTGACCAGCAGTTCAAGAGACTGCATCTCGAGGCTTAGGAAACCCAGAATTTGCGATAAACCGTCGTGCATTTCACGGGCGAGCCTGGCGCGCTCTTCCACCACCGCGATTGATTGCAGTTGTGCGGTCATTAATGCATGTTCAATGGCTATGGAAATCTGCTGGGCAAGGCTTTCGCAAACGATCTTATCAGACGGATTGAATGGAGAATTATTCTCGCGTCCCACCCACAATCCGCCGATTACTTTTTCGTTTCGTTTAAGCAGGATCGGGAAAATATGATGGATATTCTTCTGCGGGATTGGAAACTCCGCAACATTGATGATTGTTTCTGGATCATTGCCAATCGGTGCATAATGAAAGTTGACCTTCTCAGGTCCCAAGGCTGTAACGCGATAACGGATCGAGAATTTTCCATCACTTTCCCATAGACCCAGCACTGCTGCTTCAGGGCGCACAAGATTGAAAATCGATTCCATTGCGATCAGCAGGATTTCATCGGTGTCCATGCCGCTGGAAATTCTGTGGCTGATATCCACCAGGGTGTTAACCCATTTCTGGATTGCGCGGTTTAGAGTGATGGCTTCTTCTTTCTTAATGCGCTCCGTCAGATCATTCAGGATGAGTACGGTGCCACGATACTTTTCGCTGACATCCTGCATACGCTTCATCTTGACCTGAAAGTGGCGTTCTCCCTGGGTCGTTTGCAGCGATTTAACGACCACCAATTCCTGTTCGGCGCTTTGAGCAAAGCCTGTGATTTCGACTGCCATCCACGGGAAGGCTTGGTCGGCTGGTTGCTGGTCGTAATATCGATGGGCAGGCAGGTCATATTCTTGAAACAATTCGGCTGCAGCCTGGTTGATGTTCTCGATATTGTTGTTGTAATCGATCAGGATGACAGGGTCATACAGACTTTCAAAGATCGTAAGATATTTGTTCTTTTCGTTTGTGAGCGCTCGATTTTGTTCGCGCAGCTCATCGGCAGCCTGGTTTGCGTTCAGGGAATTCCATTCCACGCTGTAGCCAATCTCGAACCGGTCGAAGAACCGCTCAAGAAATTCCAAATAGACTCGTTCTTCATGTGGAGTGAAACCCTGTTCGCGGATCAAATCGAAGTAGCTACGGCGATAATACTTGACCAGCCCTAAAAACATTCCAAGGGTTATCCCGCGCGAACGATGTTTATGAACTTCTTCGATGCTGAACTTGTCAATGACCGTTTCGTTAAATTGCGTGTCCAGGCTTATTTGCTCCTCCGCTTCTCCGGACGCAACGGCGCTGAACAAAGCCACATTCAATGATTGGATTGAGATGCGCCACGCCTCGATCAACGTGGAAGTGTATCGTGTATATTCGTGTATCTTTGCATACTGAACTACGCGTCTTAGCAACCAGTCTTCGTGGCTTGACACCAATTGTTTCAAGGTTTCCATCGGAAATGCTCCTGGCAAGGTACCGTAACACCTTTATTTTGCACTGTTTTTAAGTTTTTGGAACTGTTTTTAATGGAAACCTGACAAAATGAGTGAAGATTTATGACAAATGATTGATTTCTTAATCACTTTATGCCATTCGTCGATTTCGTCCGCAGATCGCGTTTTTGTTTATCCGGGATAAACGAGGGTGGGGGGCAGTGAGGGCTGTGGCTGGGGAATTGATGGAATGGGAATGAAAAAACAACCCTGAGTCTGGGTTGTTTTTCGTTTTTGGTCTGTCTTCTTCTTACTTTTCATCCCTTGACACTGCTGTTAATCGGTAAGCGGTTTTTACAAATTCAACCACATTTTTCATTGCCGTAAGTACAATTTCATGTTCATTTTTTTGGAAAATGTCCACTGCCATTCGTAAAATAGCGTAACGAATGTTCACTTATTCCGTTTATTTAGCCTCATATATCAATTTTCCTTGTTGCTCTTTTTATTATCCACTGTGTGTTTTTGTTTGCTGATTTTTGCCATTTCTTAATCAGTTCCACGGTAGGCGCTTTATTAACTTTCAACCAATCTGTAAGATGATTTGCCACTGATTTTTTGACAAACATCACTTCATCCTCTTTTAGGATCTCTAAGATTTTAAATACAGGCTTTGGATTATCGTTAAATGTATCGAGTTTTGTTGACCATGGAAGTTTCGGTCGTAGCCCTTCACTAGCCAACCTTCTTAGGTGGAAATTTGAAGAACGCGCCCAATCAGTGAGTTGTTTCAAAGATTCTTTTGGATAAAGACGAATAAAGGGTCTAATAGCATACTCACCAGTATTTCTTTTTGTGATTTCACTGATTGCGTGCATTGATAAGTCGAAATGCTCTATTCCATATTTCTCAACATACTTTCCAATTGGCATAACCCAATAGTATTCAGTGAACATTCCTGTTTCATTTTGATTTTCTTCTCCCAATATAGAAACAAGAATCGCAGAAGATTTTTTGTAATCTTTGGGTAAGTATTTATAGAGCGCATCAGCATGCAATTCGATTCTTTGTGTATAGCCACTATTGTCAACACTCTTCTTGATAGTATTGACGTAGTCCGTTTTTGGAAAGTCTTTATAAACATTAAGAATCTTATCTGCTAATAATTCAGCTAAATTTACACCAAAGTGTTGAGTAATACCTTTATTATTTGCCATAACAATGACTCCTTTTTGTATTTGCGCTTACCGCCTAACGGTTCGCGCCATCGTCCCCTTTAGGGGATACCTGCGCTGGGGCGGGGACGGGGTGCACGCTTTGTTAGGCGCTTTCGACCATTACGAAACTTGCCTAAAAGTTGATACCACAATCATACTCAATAATCGGATTAAATTGTACATCAAGTAGTTGCATGGGATTTTCCTTGTCCATGACATAAACATTCTCGTAAAAACCACCCCATTTTGTAAAAGTAATCATGCGAACCGTAATATCACTCTCTCCAACAATAACAAGAGGACTAAAATCTATTTCTTTTATTCTCTCTTTTACATTCTCAGGAAACTCAATATCAAAACCCTGCATATCTTCATTGACATACTGCAAATCACTGTTATCGCAGAGTATTTTCAAGTCGTTGTACAAGCCATGCCACCATAGATAAAACTGGTCGCCTTGAAAAGCAAGAGCGGTAAATTCAAAATAACTTTCGGGTGTTTTGTCTATTTGAATTCTTTCAAGATAATCGTATTTGTGTTGTAGTTGTCCATACGAACGCTCACCTGACATTTCTTCACCAAATGATTTTAAGAGTTCTGAATAAGATTGAAATGGCGTGTTGCTTGATTTTCTCGCATACAGCAATGGCAAACCACCCAACTCATCGTTGAAATATATGTAGTCGAGTTGATAGCCTGGCGTTATCTTAAGATGTGTAAATAATTGAAAATACTTGTTGGGGTCAAAATCTGATGATTGACGAATGGGATTTTCTGACATAAAGTGTTCAGGTAATCCTAAATCCATTTTTAAATTATATAAGCCATCAACGACTGATCGGCATTGGCTTTCCATCGAAATAGCAGATTGGCTGTTTACAGATATTGTTGGTACAGGAGGTATTGTTGGGGTAGGTGAAGGTTCTAATGTAGGAGTATGTGTTGAGGTAGGAACAGGAGTTTTTGAGGGGATTATTGTAGGGGTAGATGTTGGAACGGGAGTTACTCCTCCGCAACCCGTTGCTACAATATATAAAACAGTTAATGCAATTATTGAAAAATATCGATTAAGTTTCATTTCTATTTCCATCCTTTGTAAAAATATCTTCAACGCGTCAGCACCTAACGGTTTGCACCATTGTCCCCTTTAGGGGATAC
>DDSH01000025.1 GCA_002343775.1 Anaerolineales bacterium UBA2395 | reverse complement strand
AACCGTCAGGGCGAGTTTTGCCAAACCCTGCTCGTGGAGGGTGTAACGCCCGCGATTGAAAAAATGCTCAAGGCGTTTGCCGAGTCGCAGAATCCGTATGTCCGTTTGTTGAAGGCGCTTCAACTTTTTCTTATGCACACTCCTGAAAAGGAATTGAGCCATGCTTGATAATCTTCTCTTTGTTGTGTTTCCCTACGTGGCGGTTGCCCTTGCCGTGGGCGGGACGATCTACCGTTTTCTCACCAACCAGTTTTCGTTTACAAGTCTCTCCTCGCAATTTTTGGAGACAGATATTCAATTCTGGGGTTCGACGCTTTGGCATTACGGCATCCTGCCGACCCTGCTCATTCATCTGGGCGGGTTTGTCGCGCCGAAGTTGATGTTCCTTTTGCATAGCACGCCCGAAACCCTCTACCTTGCGGAACTGGCTGGGAAAGTTCTCGGCATCATGGCGTTTGTGGGCGCGGGGGCGATGTTCTATCGGCGCGTGGCTTCGAGCAAAGTCCGCATGGTAACCACGCCCGCTGACTGGGTTGTGCTGGTTTTGCTGATCGTGCAGGTGGCGCTGGGTTTGTGGATGGCGTTCGGCTATCGCTGGGGTGCGACATGGTTTATTCATACGGTCACTCCCTGGGTGGTATCGCTTGCCACCTTCCAACCCGCACCGCAATATGTGGCATCCCTGCCGTTGATTCCCAAACTGCATTTCCTCAATGCCATCTTGTTGATTGCAGTCTTTCCATTTGGCAGGCTGGTACACATGTTGAGTTTTCCCGTCAGTTATCTCTGGCGCAGCTTTCAATTGGTGATTTGGACGCGTCGCAAAGTCGTCTAGGAGTGCGGTATGTCGAGTAAAGTAAATAACCTGATTGAAGGCGCAACCCGCGATCTCTTCCCTGCCTACTTTGCATTGGTTATGGCGACGGGGATTGTATCCATTGCTTGTCATCTTTTGAAGATGGATATTCTCGCCATACCCTTGTTCTATCTCAATCAGTTTTTCTACATCGTCTTGTGGATTCTGACCCTTATCCGCCTTGTGCGGTATCCCATGAAGGTCTTCAGTGATCTATCCAACCATCGCGTCGGTTCAGGCTTTCTGACGATTGTTGCAGCCACTAATGTGCTTGGCAGTCAGTTTGTCATTCTTCAAGCCAACGAAACTATTGCGTTATATCTATGGGTCTTGGGGCTGGCGCTCTGGTTCCTGCTGATCTACACCCTCTTTACCGCATTGACGGTCAAGGAAGAAAAACCGACTTTGGAAGATGGCATCAACGGCGGCTGGCTCCTGTTCATCGTTTCCACCCAGTCTGTGCCTGTGCTGGGCATGTTGATCGTCTCACGCTTCGAGGCATGGCAGGAGATGTTCACCTTTTCCATGCTTGGCTTTTATCTGTTGGGTTGTATGTTCTACATCCTGATCATCTCGCTCATCATGTACCGCTTCCTGTTCTTCAAGATCGAAGCCGAAGAGATGAACCCATCGTATTGGATCAACACAGGCGCGGTCGCCATCACCACATTGGCGGGCGCAAATATCTTGTTGCGAGGGCACGCTTCCTTCCTTGCCGATTTTGCTCCCTTCATCAAGGGCTTCACGGTTTTCTTCTGGGCGGCGGGAACCTGGTGGATTCCTTATTTGTTCATTGTGGGCGCATGGCGTCATTTCTACAAACGCTATCCACTGACCTATCACCCCGTCTATTGGGGGCTGGTCTTCCCAATGGGCATGTACACCGTCGCCACGTTTCGGCTGGCGCAAGAATTGAACATGGATTTTCTTTTGCTCATCCCGCAATACTTCATTTATCTGGCGTTGGTCGCGTGGGTGGTTACTTTTTACGGCTTGGTTTCCCGCCTGTTTACCGCATTTCGGAAACCTCTCGCCTAAAGGCTAAAGATGAACGCTGTCTCGTTTAAGACGATTTCAACACTGGATGAATTGCTGACCCTCAGCGCGACTCATCACCATAACATTTGTCCGCGACAAGTGCTCGGCATTCGCGCTGGACTTTTGGCTGGACTCCTGCTCGACCTGCCTTTACCCCAACCCGACAAACGCCTCCTCGCCATCGCCGAAATGGACGGCTGCTTCGTGGACGGAATCTCCGCCGCGACAGGTTGCTACGTCGGCAGGCGCACTTTGCGCATCGAAGACTACGGCAAGACCGCCGCCGCCTTCGTGGACTCGCTCACCGAACGAGCCGTTCGCATCCATCCCAAGGTCAGCGCCCGCGAACTGGCATGGGACTACGCCCCGTCCGCGCAGAATTCATGGGAGGCGCAGCTCATCGGCTACCAACACATCCCCGACGAATTATTGTTCCACTGGCAATGGGTCGAATTGACCGTCCCCGTGAAGCAGATCGTCGGTCAGGCAGGGAGACGGGCGGCGTGTGAAATCTGCGGGGAGGAGATCATCAATCAAAGAGAGGTTGTCTGTGGGGAAGCGGTCTTGTGTAAAACTTGCGCGGGGGAGGCGTATTTTCGTGCCGTGTCAATCACTACAACACACCCTGAGGTTTGACGCGCCGCCATGAGCCGATGACAAAAAGAATCGCCGCGCACACTTCGGCAATACGCCCGATGATGAGCGCATGGGGAAACCAGAGTTGCAGGGCGGTGGTCAAAATTCCAGCGTTGAGAAAGGCAAAGGAAAACCAGACCAAGCCCACAGGTCCGTGTGGAGAGCCGTTGCTAAAGCGTGGAATGATCCAAAAGGCGACGCCCATTGCCAGTTGAATGAGCCAGCCCGTTAGCAGAAATTCCACATGAAGAGGGAAGAGATTCCAGATGGGCGGATAAAATGAAATCCCTTTTTGGGCGAGGATCAACGCGCCGAAGAAAAGCCCGAGCAGGAGGTGAATGAACGAGGCGCGGACGAACCAGACACTTAAGCGCGGCATTTATTTTTCCCTGACCCTTTGCCATGTATTGAATACAAATAACAACCCCGCCAGAAATTGCAGGATTGCGGAGATCACAAGCGTCCATCCGCTGAGGGGATTCGGCTGGGTGGATTGAATCGGTTCGGCGATGGCGCGCAGGAGCAAGCCGCTGTTGAGCAGGGTATACGACCACCAGCCGAGGGTTTCGTATCCACGCGGTTTTTCGTTTGAATATTTGGGGAACATCCACAAGGCAACGCCAAAGATCAACTGGGTCAGCCAGCCAAAGACCAGCAGGTGAATGTAAACGGGGAAGAATCCGTTCGTGACCCTCGCTGCCAGCAGGATGCCAAGCATGAGTGCGAGCGTGAAACAGATCATTGCGGTTTTGATGAATGTGCGGGTGAGAAGTGGCATAATGGGGTTTTCCGTGGCGTTTTATTCTATCAGGACTTGCGAAATCTTTTTTCGATTGCCGACTATGACAAAGGAGATATATGGAACAGATAAATGGATGGCGCTCCGCAACGCTGGGCGATGGCATGTGGGCGCCGACGGTATCCGCGCAGGTCGAGAAGGAATTTATTGTGGCGTTCGAAGCGGCGGGAAGCCCAGCGGATATGGCTGTCTTTACCCGCAGCGAAGAGGGCAGGCTGCATTGCGCGGTGGTTGCTTATTTTTCACCCGCAGCCCAAACGCTTGCCATGAGGTTCGATGCGGAGCCGTGCGAAAAACCTGCGCGGGGCGGGTTGGGCTTGCTGGCTGGCGACCCGCGCTGTTGGGCGATTTTGTTTCCCGATGCAAAGGAATAAGCCAGTGAAGATCAAGTCGGCAAACACGATTTTGTATTGCAAACATTGGGCGGAGACCGTTGCATTTTACCGCGACGGTTTAAAACTGCGAATCCTTTCTTCAAATGATTGGTTTGTGGAGTTCAAACTTAATGAGTCAGCGCGCTTGAGCGTGGCGAACGAAGCGCGGACGTCCATCAAGAGCGGGGAAGGAAAGGGCGTTACCATCAGTCTGCAGATCGCCGATGTTGAACAAATCCAGGCCGATTTGTCGAACGCGGGAATCGCGTCAACGCCAATCAAGGGGGTCTGGGGCGCAAGGGCGATCTACGTCCGCGACCCTGAGGGGAATCGGCTCGAGTTTTGGGAAGGGCGGGCGAAGGCTTGAACGCATCCTTTGTGGTAATGGTTTTCCCGCCAGAAGAGGGATATTGATAAAGAACTAATTCAAAAAGAATATTCAGTGGGGAAAAATCCTTCTCTTTTCATTCCTTACGCGGGATGGGGAAGGATGCAATTACGTCCCATCCTTTAGTACTCTTGAATAAGACCAGTTGCGCAATGGAATATGGCATGTCAAGACATCGTATTTTACTGATGTGTTCCCAACAGCTCTTCGGCGAGAGCATGGAGGAGATATTGCGCCATCACGCGGATATGGATTTGATTGGAACATGCGGCTTCGATGAAAATATCCACCAACATATTGCCGAATCCCGCCCCGATGTGGTTGTGATCATAGGTGTGGATTCGCAAAGCGATGAAATGGTCCGCCTGACCTTCGCAATCATTGAACAGCACCCTGAGGTGTCCGTTGTCCGCGCAGGGTTGACCGAAAAAGTCATTCGCGTTTTTTCATCCCAACGGCTTCCCGCGCACAGCGTCAACTTTTTGGAAGTGATTCGCGATCTACCCGTTGCATACAAAACATAAATTACGCAGGAGAAAATACAATCCATGCTTATCACCGACGCCCTTCTTGGCGAACATGCCGTCTTTTATCTGTTTCTTGGGCACATCGAACAGGCGCTTCCCGCGTTGGATTCCCTGTCCTCGATCCAGCATCGCTTTGCCGCCTTCGCCTTTGCCCTCGAAGCCCATGCGGGTCTCGAAGACGAACTGCTCTTCAACGCGCTCGAACCTCACCTCGGCGTTCAAGGCGGACCTCTCGCGGTCATGCGCTTTGAACACAACCAGATCGTTGACTTGTTCAGAAAAATCGAATCCGCCGCCGATCTCGACTCTGCGCGAGACTTTGCTAGGCAGTTATTCCCAATCGTCCGCAGGCATTTTCAAAAGGAGGAACAAGTCCTCTTTCAAATGGCGGCTCGTTTTTTGAGTGAAGACGAACTTTCCACTCTTGGCGCGCATTGTGCAAAGAGACGAACGCCTTTGGTTGGGTTGGATTTACCATGATCCTTGCGGCGAAATGAGTTGGAAGTGTTACCTCATTCCACCAGTTAATTATGGGATGTATTGAGGCGGTAGGAGGCACCTATGAACCTGAAATTTATCTGGTCCACGCTCGAAGAAAGTTCGGAAATTCTGTTTGACAATTATGGCTATCCCGCCGCGGATAAAGCCGCAGAGGAACTTTCCCTGCCCCCCGGCTACTACGCCTGGGTGACGCCGCTTTGGATATTCGACGCGAAGCCATTTACCATCGCCGAGTTCATGCGCCATTTTCCCTACGGGCTGGCGCAGGTGAACGAAGAGCGGCTTGCCTCCGCAGTTCAGCAGGGATATTTGGCGTCCGACGGTCAGGGGACATATCGCGCCACACAGTTGGGGAAATCCGCCGCGCTTCGCCTCATGCAAGCAGGCAACGAAGTCATGGCGGCTCTCACTCCCATGCCCCAAGAGTCCTTGCGGACGCTTGGGAGTTTCCTTGCCCGCATTTCGGACGCGGCATCCTCCGCGCCTGAACCGCCCGCGCACGTTCTCATCAAAGCCAAACGAGACATCTACCAGCGGACGAATGCGTTCGCAACACTCGAAGGGTTTGTCGCTCACTGCCTGCTGTTGGAAGGTCACCGTGACGATTGCTATTTTGCCACATGGAGCGTGTATGGCGTCGAAGGTCACGCGTGGGAGGTTCTCGACCAACTCTCCCAAAGTGACGCGTTGACCTTCGATGAACTCCACGAGAAAACCGGCCGCCGCGGTGTGACGCGCGAAGTCCACGCGGCGGATGTGCAGGAACTTGCGCGGCGCGGCTGGGCGGACGATGCTTCGGGGAAGATTCAAATCACATCGGCGGGCAAACAGGTGCGGGCGGAGGTCGAAGCGGAGACGGAACGTCTTTTCTTCGCGCCGTGGTCGTGCTTGAATGAATCCGAGTCGGAAGAGTTGGCGAGTCTCGCAAGTCAATTGCGGGATGGATTGAAGGGATAGGAGGTTTCCATGAATTTCAAATCTACATGGTCTGCGCTTGAAGAATCATATGGCGTGTGCAGTGACATCGGCGCGCCCGTCATCGAAAAATTCGCGGAGGAAAACCGTCTCTCGGCTGGGTATTGGTCGTGGGGTCCCGCCATCATTCTTTTTCCAGACGAAACGATCTCGTCCGCGCAATGGATGAAAATCTTTCCCTACGGCATCCCACAGACAATTAATGGGCGTCTCGCTTCCGCTGCAGAGGGAGGCTATCTGGTCGCGGACGGCGGTGGATTCCGCTCCACAGAAAAAGGAAAAGCCGCCGCTCATCAGGGCTTGCAAGCGTTGACCGATGGCATCGTTCATCTGCATCCCCTTCCGCCCAATGACCTTCAACGGCTCATAGATTATCTTGTTCGATTGTCCGACGCGTCGTTTTCCGCGCCCGGGCCGCCGCCCAAGTTCTGCCTGACCCATTACAGAAACTACAAAAGCACATTCGACAATAACGCGCCGCTGATCCGACTCTTCGTCCACTACTTCAAGGAGCTGGATTTCTACCGCATGGACTCGCACATGGCGGCGTGGCGGGGTCATAATCTTGAAGGCAATCGCTGGGAAGTCTTCAGCGAAGTGTGGGGCGGGAAGAATAACACGCTCGATAAGATTTTCGACGAGTTATCGTTTCGCGGCATCACACGCGACGAATATGCCAGCATTTTGCAGGAACTCATCGAGCGCGGATGGATTCAACAGGATGGAGAAATGTATCAACCCGCCAACGAAGGCAAACGCATCCGTGAAGAAGCCGAAGCCTTGACCGACCAATATTTCTTCGCGCCGTGGTCGTGCTTGAATGAGTCTGAGTTGGAGGAGTTGGCGAGTCTCGCAAGTCAATTACGAGATGGGTTGCGTAAGACAGAAGAACAGAAATGATCACCGCGCTTGTCTATTGGAACTCAGGTCCCGTCCATCTCCGCTGGGTCCCGCAACCCGGCAGGTATGCGGAGCCGGTAACCGCTGTGCATTGCTTCTGTTTTGCAGGTGAAGAACTCATTCTCGTTGACGTGACTGGACGTGGCATCTCCATTCCGGGAGGTCATGTAGAAATTGGCGAGGGTCTGCTGGATTGCCTGCGGCGTGAGTTGGCAGAAGAGGCATGTGTGACAGTTGATTCGCCAAACTTACTTGGGGCGGTCGAATGTGATCATTCAGTGAACCCAGCGTTTCGACCGAATCAACGCTATCCACAACTCGGTAGCCAGTTGCTGTACGTTGGCGCTGTGACGCAGATTCTGCCATTTGTTGGACGGCATGAGACATCGAAGCGATTTATGATCCCGGCGGCAGAATGCCTGGAGCGATACCCTGATTGGGATGCAGTCTTCCAAGCCGCATTTAAGGACGCTCTCTTATGGAAAGCTGGCTGACACAGCGCACAGCAGACGGCAAAAGTCTCTGCGATGAAGCCGAAGCGCTGACCGACCAATATTTCTTCGCGCCGTGGTCGTGTTTGAACGAGTCCGAGTTGGAGGAATTGGTGAGTTTGTCAATGCAATTGCGGGATGGGTTGAAAATTTGTGCAGAAAAGGAGAATCACGATGGACAATAACGAGGCTTCCGATTCAGAACGAAGAAAACAGCAGGTATCGGGTCTCTTTGATCGGGTCGCGGCGATGTACGATCATGTCGGTCCGCGATTCTTTTCCCACTTCGGACGCAGGTTGGTGGAACTTGCCCAGATTCCCAATGGCACTCACGTTCTCGATGTGGCAACTGGCAGGGGCGCGGTTCTGATTCCCGCAACGGAAGCGGTGGGGGCGCAGGGACATGTGATCGGCGTTGATCTTTCAGAGAAGATGGCGCTGGAAACCGCCAGTGAACTTGACCGTTTGGGATTATCTTCGAATGCCGAGGCGCGCCAGATGGACGCTGAATCCCTGCAATTCCCCGACGAATCGTTTGACTATGTGTTGTGCTGTTTTGCGATCTTCTTCTTTCCTCAACTGGATCGCGCCATGTCCGAGTTTCGGCGCGTGCTGAAACCGAATGGGCTCGTTGTGGTGGCGACATGGGCTAAAGCGTTCGACGAGCAATGGGTCTGGTTTGAAGAAATCGCCAAAACATATCTTCCACCTGAACCCGAACAAGGCGAGGCGAACACGCCTGATGCGCAACCCGATTTCGGGACGCCAGCAGGGCTTCAAACAATTATGGAAACGGCGGGCTTCGTCAATATTCAAGTTGTATCGGAAGCGTCTGTTTTTGTTTATGCCGACGAGGAGGAATTCTGGTCTACGTTATGGTCGCATGGGGCGCGGGTAACTTTGGAGGCAGTCGAAAAAGCCACAGGCGTGGAAGGTCTGCAGAGATTCAAAGCGGATGTTTTTGCCAGACTGCAATCCATGAAACAGACCGACGGCATTCATCAAACATTTCCTGTTCTTTTCGCTTTGGCAACCGAGCCGCGAGACTGACGGGAAATGAATCCAAATTAGAATGATAAGGAAAATAAACATGCAAACTTCACAATGGACAGGCACGCTCGTACAACTGCTCTCCCTCGCCCTGCGGCTGGAGAGCGAAGGGCAATACGACATTGCCAAACTCACCCGCGCCCAGGCGGATGCAATCTCGCGCCGCGCCGCGTGGGAATTGAACCTGCCGAACGATAAAGAGACTCTCGCCAGCGACATCGAACGCATCGCCGCTGCATTGGATGACGCCGACCTGCAAGCCGCCTTCCGCGCATGCGCATCCGCCCTGACCGCGGGGCGGGTTCCGCTCATCCACGAGACTCCACACCCCTACGTCTGCCGCACCTGCGGGCATCTGGCTCTCACCAACCCTCCCCAAAAATGTCCCACCTGCGGCGCGTGGGGCGAGACCTTCCAATGGTTCCCGCCCGTCTACTGGCTCGAAGCGCTCGACCCCGCCGAAGCGTTGGCACAACTCCGCCAGACTCCGCTCGAAGTCGCCGCGCTGATCGAAGGTCTGAGCGAAGAGGCGATGACGCGTCCCGCCCCCGACGGCGGCTGGGCGATCCGCAACGTCGTCTCCCATTTGCGCGACGCGCAGGGCGTGCTTGATTTCCGCATTGACCTGTTCCTCAAAGAGAAAAATCCTGTCTTGGAAATGAAGCAAGTCTGGACGTGGGCGAAGGACGAGAGCGAACGTCCGCCATCCACCCGCGAGATTTTTGAGACGTATCTATCCACGCGCCGGGAAGTGATCGCCAAACTCGAATCCATCCCCCTCGCCGACTGGTGGCGCACGGGACAACATGAAGAGTTCGGGATTGTCTCCATCAAACAGCAGGTCAGTTACTTCGCCTCGCACGAGTTGACGCACCTACCACAGATAGAACGATTAGTGAAACTGTAAAGAAAATTTATTTTCAAAAGGAAAAGATCAATGACTGGAACCGAATCTCTACCCTATGTACTCATCTGTATCCTGCCCTTCGCCTTATTGGGGGGATGGCTATTGAACGCCACCATGTTAAGAAGTCTAAAGGAGTTAGTTTCCGCGCAAAGGTGGCAATCTGTCTCTGGCAGGATCGTTGAATCAAAGGCAGTTGGGCAGCGAGAGTTGAAAGGCGGCATTATTTATGTGCCGTTTGTCAAATACGAATATCAAGTGGCGGGGCAGAGATACGAAAGTAAAAATATTCATCCCGGAAATGCTGGTGGATATGAAGGAATCAGGCATGAAGAAACCGTTCGAAACAATGTCACAAGGGAATATCCCGTGGGTAAGGACGTGCAAGTCTATTACAACCCAAATAACCCCGCAGAATCGGCTTTGAAAAAAAGTAACCAAATCCTTGTTATTATGGGTTTGCCAATGGTACTGGCATTCGATATCGGATTGATCTTTTATTTCCGTTGGTTGGCTTTCTATGCGGCAGAACTATTCAAGTAGCGGCGAAGCAGATTGGATGATGCAGAAAGTATGCCTTCCAGACCTCACAAAAAGAAGATAAATCCAACCATTTTGGCTGCATGGATCGGCTTAATAGGAACTTTCATCACAGCCATTTTCGCCAGCCCTCTTCTGATCGAACTAGTTAAACTTTCAGAAACGCAAGTGGCAGTCACTGCTGGCGATTCTACAGCGCTACCCTCCGGTACATTGGTTTTTAGTCAGAATTTTGAGGATGGAACTACAAGCGGATTCTCGCTCCGAGATGGAAATTGGCGGGTTATCCGGAAAAAGTCAGGGCAAGTGTTGGAATTTACAGCAGTGGGAACCGGATGGCCCGCAGGTACCGTGTATTTCGGACCTTCAAATATCTCAAATGTTATGATCGAGTTCCAGGTGGAACTTAAGAAACTATCTGGTTTCTATCTCAACTTTCGTGAACAATCCAACGGAGATTCGTATGTCATTGGCTTTGACCCCAATGACAAGGTGATCGTTTGGGCAACAACCACCTACAACGGTTCCAACTGGAACTTCTCCCCAATCGAAAGTCAACCGTTTACCTTCCAGCAAGACAAGTGGTATCGCGTTCGCGTTGAAGCAAAAAATGAAGAAATCATCATAACTATAGACGGCAATCGCATGCTTTCTGGTTTCGACGCCCAATTTTCCAATGGAAGTCTGCGCTTTGAACTTCAGCCAGGCGCTAATATCCTCCTAGATGATGTGAATATCTGGGCGTTAGACCAGTAAGGAAAACCATCAATACATAACTGTGAATGTGCTCGAATCTGAAATACTTATTGCTTGATTCGTAAATGCTGGTTATTTTGGTTTGGCAGTGCATGAATTTTGGAAAGGAGGCGCTCGCAAAAACTTTTCTGTCGTCATTTATGTTAAGCCAAAGGAGATAAACCATGAGTGAAAATATCAACGGCGTGGAGGTCAGCGAACTGCTGGAGTTCAAAAACATCTGCGCGCAACATCCCGAAAAAGCCGACCGCAATCCCGCGCTCGTCGCGCACTGGGAGGGCGGCTCGCGCTCGCGTGTCGAATTCAAGGGTATGACCGTCCACCTCGGCGGCGACGGCGAATTCAACCCCATGCAAATGTTCCTCGCCACCCTCGCCGCCTGCGACGTGGATTTGATCGCCATGCATGCCTCTTTTCTCGGACTTAAGATCGAATCGCTCTCGGTGGAGGCAACGGGACATTTCAACGTCCGTTCGTATCTTGGTCTGGACGGGACGCCTAGTTCGGGCTACGACGGCATTTCCTACACCGTGAGAATCTCCGTCCCCAACGCGACGCCCGAACAGATTACATATTTACGCGAGCGTTGCGAACGTTCCTCGCCCGTCGGCGACTCCATGTCCCGCGCGATCCCTCTGAAATTGGAATTCGCCGCGAACGCATAACGAATGGACATTTACCGAAAGGAGGCGCTCGAGAAATCTTTCTGTCGTCGTCTGTTTCAAGCCAAAGGAGAAACGTATGACACACCGTCAGAACCTTCCAAAGATTTCGCTCAAAGAACTCAGGGTGGAGATTCAAAAAGAATACGCCAACGTTGCCCTCGATCCAAACAAGGGCTATCACTTTCACACGGGTCGCAAACTCGCAAACATCCTCGGCTACGATGAAGCCCTTTACGCCGACCTGCCCGAATCGAACATCGCCTCTTTCGCAGGGACGGGGAATCCGTTTTCTGTTGGCGACATCCACGCGGGAGAAACCGTTGTGGACGTCGGTTCGGGCGCGGGATTCGATTCGCTGATCGCCTCGCGGCTCGTCGGTTCGGCGGGGCGCGTCGTCGGGGTGGACATGACCCCCGAGATGTTGAGCAAGGCGCGGGCGGGGGCGGAGGCAATGGGCGCGACCCACGTCGAGTTTCGAGAAGGACTCGCCGAGTCGCTTCCCATCCCCGATAGGTTTGCAGATGTCGTCATCAGCAACGGCGTCCTCAACCTGACCCTCGACAAGACCGAGACCCTGCGCGAGTGGTTCCGCATCCTCAAGCCTGGCGGACGCCTGCAAGTGGGCGACATCCTTGTGGAAAGGGAGGTACCCAACAGCGCATTGGACGACATCTCTCTCTGGACGGGCTGAATTGCCGGCGCTCTGTTGGATGCAGAGTTGCTCCGCGCCGTGAGCGCGGCTGGTTTTGAAGCTGGCAAGATCGTCCACAAATACAACAGTTATGTGGACACGCCCGACCCCTCGGACGCGTTGGACTTCGGTACGCAGGGCATCACGTTCCGCGCGCGCAAGCCCAATAAGTCTTCATGACATGAGGAGAATCCAATGTTTGAAAAAAATCCTTCTACAAAGAACATCGTGAATTTCATAGTACGTGTTACAGCCATCGTTTTTCTGCTGGCTGTTGCGCTGTTTGCACAGGGGAAGAATTTTGTTTTCGCTCAGGGTGCTCTGCTGACTGCTCCCTCGGTGACGACCGGGGCGGCAGCCGGGGTGTCCTACACCTCGGCGACGCTCTACAGTCTCGTCAACCCCAATGGCTTGGCGGCGACGGTGTGGTTCCGCTACAGCACGACTGATCCCATCATCTGCTACGACGGCTTCGGCACCCGGGCTCCCGCCAGCGGCGGTTACTCGCTGGGCTCGGGCACCTCGGATGTGGGCTATTCGCACCCGATCTCGGGGCTGACTCCTGGAGAGGTCTACTATTTCTGCGCCATCGCGGAAAACGACCTGGGCAAGACGTTCGGCTCAGTGCTGAGCTTCACCACGCTCCCGTCACCACTAACGGTGACGACCGGGGCGGCAGCCGGGGTGGCCTACGCCTCGGCGACGCTTTACAGTCTCGTCAACCCCAATGGCTTGGCGGCGACGGTGTGGTTCCGCTACAGCACGACCGATCCCATCATCTGCTACGACGGCTTCGGCACCCGGGTTCCCGCCAGCGGCGGTTACTCGCTGGGCTCGGGCACCTCGGATGTGGGCTATTCGCACCCGATCTCGGGGCTGACTCCCGGAGAGGTCTACTATTTCTGCGCCATCGCGGAGAATAGCCTGGGAAAGAAATATGGGTCAGTTCTGAACTTCACCACGCCTCCATCGCCGCTCACAGTGACAACCTTCGCCGCAGCCCAAGTGACCAGCACCACAGCGACGCTCAACAGCTTTGTCAACCCGAATGGCTTCCCGACAACGATGTGGTTCCGTTACAGCACAACCAATCCCATCATCTGCTACGACGACTTCGGCACCCGGCTTCCCACCAGTAGTGATTTGTCAGTGGGCTCGGGCAGCACGGATGTGGGTTTTTCGTACCCGATCTCCGGGCTGACTCCTGGAGAAGTCTACTATTTCTGTGCCATCGCGGAGAATAGCTTGGGAAAGAAATATGGGTCGGTTCTGAACTTCACCACGCCTCCCTCGCCCGATAACAATCCTCCAGCGACGACAATCATCCTCAACCCGGGCGCGCCAAACGGTAGCAACGGATGGTATACAAGCGATGTCCATCTCACGGTCTCTGCCTCTGACGGCGTAGGCGGCTCGGGTGTGGCGGAGACGCGGTGTGTGCTTGATCCAGTATCAGTGCCGGCAACCTTTGATGATCTCCCAAGCGGGTGTTCTTTTGCCGGGACGGGGGCAGATGTCATGCTGGAGGGTGCACATACGATCTATGCCGCGAGCAAGGACAACACGGGCAATAAGGAACCTCCAAAGAACCAGACCTTCAAGTTGGACAAGAGCAAGCCATCTGCCTCACTCTCAGCAGCGGGGACGCTGGGCAACGGTGGTTGGTATATCGGCGACGTTACGGTCATAACCTCGGGCACCGATTCGGTAAGCAACCCTGTCACCTGCACCCCGGTTCAGTCCCAGACCATAGACACTACAGGTGTCGTATTCGATGGGTCATGTACCAACGATGCGGGTCTCTCGATGAATGCCGCGCCGATCACGATCAAGCGAGATGCGGCAGCACCGGTGGTGACAGTTATCGGTGTAACGAATGGCGCTACATATTCATTGGGCGCCGTTCCTGACGCGGGTTGCAGTACGACTGACGCGACTTCGGGCGTGGCAGCCACCGCAGTTCTCAGCCTTAGCGGGGGGCCGGTAGGCAATGTCATGGCGACTTGTAGTGGAGCAGAAGACAACGCGGGTAACTTTGGGCAAGCAAGCGTAACATTCAATGTTGCGTACAACTGGACTGGGTTCTTCCAGCCTGTTGATAATCTGCCAACGTTGAATCTGGTCAGCGCTGGGCGTGCCATTCCTGTGAAGTTCAGCCTCGGCGGTGATCAGGGACTGAATATCTTCGCAGCAGGCTATCCCAAGTCTGAACCGTTTGCATGCAGTTCAACCATCCCTGTGGATGGTGTTGAAGACACGCTCACAGCCGGTTCGAGCAGTCTGTCTTATGACCCATCTACTGACCAATATACCTTCGTTTGGAAAACGGAAAAGTCATGGGTGGGCACGTGCCGCCAGTTGGTCGTGAAGTTGATGGATGGCACTTTCCATCGTGCGAACTTCAAATTCAAATAAAGGAAGTGGATCAAATCGTAATACAGGAAGGGCAGTAATATTTGCCCTTCCTGTATGGGACATATCTTCAGAAAAGGAGAAGGTAGATGAATAAGAAATTACAAGTCACCCTGTACGTTATCACAGCCTATCTGACCGTGTTCGGCTTTCTGTTCCTGTTCCTGCCGAGCGTCGCCGAGAAGGTATTGGCGACCAGCCTGCCTGACGCGGCATTGAACATGCTCTATGGACAGTTATCGCTTACCTTTGCGTACACTGCGTTCCTTGCCGCGCGTGGCGGCGATGGCTTGAGCAAACTCTCGCGCGTCATACTTGCGCTCACGACGGGTCATGTGGTGGTTTTTGTCTACCAGCTTGCAACGGGTATGTTGAACTTTACCCAGGCAGGACCTCCGCTGATCATCAACACGATCTTCACCGTATTGCTGTTCC
>DDSH01000006.1:9983-311421 GCA_002343775.1 Anaerolineales bacterium UBA2395 | reverse complement strand
AAGGATGATGAAAATGATTACCGTGTGGTGTATTCAGACACCCTTACGCTAAATGTGAGACAGGTTGTGGTATTTAGTTACGATGATAAAAGTGATAAGGTGATCGTACGATAGACGCTTAAATAAAATAGCGAATGGTAATTACCATGCGCTATTTTATTTTACTGCGGTCGTTTGGGCTTCATCTGATACACAACAAAAAATCCGATCAACAGAACAGCCAACACCGCAAAGGGAATCCATGTCAGCCGCGCATCTTCAGCGAGAACGGCACGGAACGGTTCTTCAATTTCTGGATTGGCTAGATACCATTGGGTTCCATATTCAGAATATCCATTCACAATGCCATCATAGTATACATAGCCACTATATGGGTAATAATGTAATTGATCGTAGGGAATGCCTTTGCTTCCTTCGGCATGCATCCGCACGATCTGATACCCCAGCCCAGGGTCTGAGGGCGGATTGATGCTACCTTCGGAAAAATCAGCAAAGGTAAAGATATCCTCGGTAAATAAAGGATTAGACACATTAATTTCACCTGTAATGCCCGGACCTCTGATAACGATATAGTCAAATTCCCCAGCCGCGATTACAGCGGCAACAGGGACGAACAGAGCTATTGCTGCCAATACAAGAAATAATATTTTTTTCATTTTTCTCCAAGTTTAATTGAAAATATTTTGTAAACGAAATTATGCTCACTATTATGCCCCAAAAAACTAGATGTGTCCTTGCTCTAGCGCAAAGATATAGTATCAGTTGTGATTATTTACAAGGTTTACAGTTATTTTAGATAATATCAAACATAACTCGAAGTAAAAAACGTTGTCTTTTTGGGCATAGCGCGATGATGATTAATGAGTTCTGGCGCAGCAAGCACAATCGTTTTGTTTAATTTATTGACGTTCCATTTTGGTGATCATGCTTGTAAAACTAGACAAGACGCCCATATTTCAGCAAGGGCGTCTTTTTTAACTTTTGAATTATCGTGACTTTCTAAGATTATCTCCCGAATTAATAAACGACGAAAGACTATTGGAATCCATACATGAAATCATGAGTGACTCAAAGTTTATTCCAGATGAGGCAAGAAAAGAAAGCTTGATATGGCTGGCACAGCATAAACCGCTAGACCGAATGCATATCCCAAGATAGTTAGTGTAGTCACTGACCTGCTCAAACAATTCATTCCTTGATGACAGAGTAGCGACACCAGGGTACCAATCCTACTAAAATTGGATCCGTTGACTTTAAAACTGTCAATTTTCCGCCTCACAACTGAAATCGGATGAGCCCAGAGTGGTATATATCATGTATACGGGTATAAATTCCGTCCTACTTCACTACATACCACAGCCTGACCCCCATATATGGGATGAAACTTCAATAACAACAAGGCGACTCGAAATCGAGTCGCCTTGTTGTTATTTTCTGAATTAGCTTATTGAGAAATTTGTTCGGGTTGTAAAGTCTGAACGGAATTTAATGTGTATCTCCCGGCTTTGATCAATTCGTGCTTCCTCCAAAACTGTGTCTACCACCCGCTTCTTCAACACAAATACTTGATGTCTCTCCTCTGGGGTTTGTGGATCGGCATTAATCAGCTCAACCATACCTGTCGGTTCAAATATACCGAAGAAACAGAAAAGGTAGAACCCAAGTGTCGCTAAGAAATCAGTCAATATCGCCGCCATGAATCCCAGTCCATGTGGCTATTATGGTGACTCGCTAAAGCCCTGAGGTCAGGCAATTTTGTATGCTCCAGCCTGAAGGTCAAAGCCTGATGCGGGCGGCGACATCGTGCTGTGCACGAGTCAACTCAATCTATCGGTGCGTGCCTATCACCGCATCCTCAAGTTATCGCGCACGATTGCGGATCTGGTGGGAAGTGAAGATATCCAGCCAGTCTCGCATCTGGCAGAGGTGCTGCAATATCGTACCAAGCTGATGAACAGCACCATGTGATGGGGTAAACTTAACCTCATCATCCCATCATGAAAAAAATCTTTGCACTCCTCCTATGCCTGTTACTCTCCGCCTGCGCGGCTGAGAACCTGCCTGTTCCACTTCCAGTTCACAATACGCAAATTACAAAGGGACAATCTGTATCGATACGTCTCAACGAGGGGAGCGTGACTGTTCGCGGCAGTGAAGATGGGCAGGTGCATGTGGACGGAAAAACACTCTCCCTCGATCAAACCGAATACACCGTCACTACTGAAAAAGATCAAATCCAGATCATCGCCGATTACACGGGGAAGCGATCTTCCGAGCCCCCGGTTCATTTGGAGGTGCGCGTTCCGAACAACATCGCGCTGATAATCGAGACCGCCTCTGCATCCATTGTGGTGCGGGAGTACACAGGCGAACTGGAAGCAGCTGCGGTTTCGGGCGATATTTTGGTTGAAGATGTACATGGATATATCACCCTGCGTTCCAATCGCGGGGACGTGATGGCGCAAGATAGTGTGGGTAGGATCAGCATAGTGGGAAATTACGGTTTGCTTTCGCTCGACAACGCGCATGGAGATATCGGTGTTTCGACGATTATGGGGAAAGTTGTATTCAGCGGTTCAATTCTGATGGAAGACGATGTGCGGCTCGAAACCGACCATGGGGCTGTCTCTGTCCATTTGGGCGCAGACTCCGCCATGGACCTTCAAGTTCGCTCCACAAGCGGGGATGTGACGTGTCTGGTTCCAGGCATGACTTCGACCACGCGGACGTGCGACGGGACAATGAATATGGGCGGCGGCGGTCTTTCGATACGGACGGTCAGCGGCGCTGTGACCCTGCAATTGATTCCCTGATCGAACAGATCGTTTCCGCCATATCCTCTGATTCAAATAGCGCTGTCCCCATAATAAGCATGTCCGCGCCAGCCATGACAAGTGCGGTTGCATTTTCAGGCTTGACGCCGCCATCCACTGCAATTATCACACGTTGATCTGCCTCATCCAGCAATCGCCGCGCAGACGCGATCTTCTCGCGGGTGCCTAGTTGCATAGATTGTCCGCCGAAGCCGGGATACACTCCAAGAAGCAGGAGCAGGTCGAGGTCACGAAAGAGGCGGACAGCGTTCCGTATGTCATCGTCCGGGCAGAGTCCCAATCCCACTTTCGCATTACGCAAACGAATGGCGTCAAAAGTTTTGAGCGGCTCCGTCAATGTATTCCATTGGACGATGATCGTGTCTGCAGGAAACGGGTCGAATTGGGCTAAAACCTCTTCGGGATTCGAGAGTTCGAGGTGGGCAAAAAAAGGCAGGTTTGTACTGGGGCGCAGAGCGGCGAGGTGATCGGGGGCAAGTGCGAGATTTCGGACGTAATGCCCATCCATCAAGTCAAAGTGAAACGAATTTGCGCCGCTTTTAACAGCGCGTTTTACTTCCTCGTCCAATCGGGCGTAATCCGCGGCGAGCAGGGATGCGCTGATGTGAACCATGTCAGTCGTGCCAAATTTTTCGGATACGTTCTGCGATTTTTTTCGCAGCAGCGGCGGGGTCCGGCTGGGCGGTAATTCCACGTCCGATTACCACCCCATAAATTGGTACGCCGCTCAACAGAGGAAGATTGTCGTAATGAATCCCACCCGCAATAGCGACATCAAGACCGAGGGCGCACATGGCGCGGACCGTGTTCACCGACTTTTCATCCCATAACGCGCCTTTTGTGGTTTCTTCATCTATGCTGCGATGATAAAGTGCAAGACTCACGCCCAACTCTTGAACTTGTCTTGTGCGCGCAGCTGGATCTTCGACGCCGGTCATATCCACTTCGGCGCGACGCTTCCAGTTGTCCGCTTCACGCTGGACCTCGCGGATAGTCGCCAGCGTGGTGATGCCCTGCGTGGTAACGATGTCTGCCCCAGCCTTGAATGCCATCTCCGCTTCGTACGCACCAACGTCGCTGGATTTTAGATCGGCAAGGATGAGCTTATCTGGGTGCGCGGCTTTGAGGCGTGTCACGATGCTGATGCCTACCGATTTGATGAGCGGCGTTCCTGCTTCCAGAATGTTCACGAACGGCGCAGTGAGGGCGGCGAGTCTGAGCGCTTCATCTCCATCGAGGGTATCAAGGGCAAGTTGCATTTTAACCATACTTTTCTCCTTCTCACAAACGTGAGTATAATATCACAATTGTGAATATTCTTACTAGAATCGAGAACCTTGCCAACAAACAGGAGCGAATATGGCAGAGCAAATGTGCGCAGTCGTATACCTTGGGCCAGAGCAAATTGAGTTGCGGAGTCTCCCTGTCCCTGAGCCAAAAGAGGGGGAACTTTTGGTCAGGGTGCGGGCGGCGCTGACCTGCGGTACAGATGTGAAAACATACCGGCGCGGGCATCCCAAATTCCCACCGCCATTTGTCTTCGGTCACGAGTTTGGCGGGGACGTGGTCGCCGTTGGAGAAGGTGTTAATGCGTTCCGTGAAGGGATGCGGGTCACAGCGAATGTATTTGCAGAGTGTGGCGAATGTTTTTACTGCCAGCGCGAACAGGGAAATTTATGTGCGAACCTGGTTTACAACTTCGGCGCGTTTGCAGAGTACATGATCATTCCCGCTTCGATCGTGCGCCGGACGACGTTCGAGATCCCCGCTCATATCGCGTATGCGGAGGCGGCCTTGCTGGAACCCTTGGTCACGGTGGTGCATGGCTGGCACAAAGCGGCGGTCCAGCCGGGGGAAACGGTGGCAATCATCGGCGCGGGTGGACCGATCAGCCTGCTGTTCATCCAGTTGTTGCTGCACAATGGAGCCGGTCAGGTGATTGCAATCGGGCACAGTTCGTCGCGGCTGGCTGTTGCGAAAGAACTCGGTGCGACCCAGGTAATCAACGCGAAAAAGACAGACACCATAACCGCCATCCGCGAATGGACTCGCGGCTATGGCGCGGATGTGGTCATTGAATGCGCGGGAACAAAATCATCCTGGGAAACCTCCGTGGAGGTTGTCCGACGGGGCGGAAGGGTCTTATGGTTTGGCGGACTTCCTGGCGGAACGAAAGTCGAGGTGGATGCGGCGCGTGTCCATTACGGAGAGATTGACCTGCTCAATATGCACGGCGGGACGGCGGCGGAGGCACACGAGGCATTTGACCTGATCGTCTCCGGCGGTGTGAAGGCCGCTCCGCTGCTAAGCGGGGAGGTCCCGCTAGAACAGGTGGAATCTGCACTGAAAAGGATGATCGCGGGCGAAGCGGTCAAATTGGTAGTCCTACCTTGAATCTGGGATTCGGCGGAACTTTGTTGACACCGCAGGGTTTAAATGATAGACTCACTTATGTGAAAATATATTCACTTTTGTGAATTCGATTTGACGGGAGCAAAATACATGCCAGATGTCATGACACCGCGCGAACGCGTCACCGCCGTCTTGAACCACAAGGAGCCAGATCGTGTTCCGATTACCTTGGGGGGGTCAGCCAATCACCTGACGGAGCAGAGGTATGTCCTACTTCGGGATCATTTTGGGGTGCAGGATATCCCCCGCAGGACCTTGGTGGGTTTTTACACCACCCCCGATTACAATCCCGTCCTTGATAAGCTTGGCACGGACTTTCGCTTCATTCACATCCGCCCGCCAAGTAATTACATTTCTAATTCGATGATCGGGGAGTTCAAGGAATTTGTGGACGAGTGGGGCATCACCCACCGGTTGGTCTCCGGTTACTACGATTTACACGGTGCACCGCTGGGCAAGGATTTATCCATTGAAAAGATCGAGAAATATCCCTGGCCCGATCCGTATGATCCGGTCCGTTTGGAGGGGGTAAAGGAAGAAGTTGAACACCTTTTCTACAACACAAAGTACGCCATCGTCGCGCACCGCCCGGTCTATGGCAATCTCTGGGAGATGACCCGCGCATTGGTCGGCATGGAAAACGCCCTGCTCCTAACAATCTCAAACACTCACATCTTCGATCACCTGCTCGGCAAACTGGCAGAAGTGTTGGATGGTTTTTATGATGCCTTCCTCAGCGTGGTCGGTCCGTATGTACAGATCGTGGAAATGGCAGATGATTACGGTACGAACGCCGGCCCCATGTTCAACCCGGCGGTGTATACCAAATTTCTCAAGCCCCGTTACAAAAAATCCATTGAGATGATCAAGAGGAAGGCGCCCAACGCAAAGGTGTTGTTGCACAACGATGGCGCGATCCGTAAATTCATTCCCGACCTGATCGAGACCGGTTTCGATATTCTCAACCCCATCGAGGGACACCTGCGCGGCATGGACCCGGTCGAACTGAAACGCGACTTCGGCAAGGACCTCACCTTCCAGGGTGGTGTGGATGTGAAGACGGTTCTCAACAACGGGACCATCGAGGATGTCCGGCGGGAAGTCCGCCTGCGAATTGAGCAGATGGGCGAAGGCGGTGGCTACATCCTTGCACCAGCCCATAATTTCAGCAATGATATTCCCCTTGAAAACATGCTCGCCTTTTTTGAAGCCGGGCATGATCTTGGAAAGTATCCATTAAAACCATGATCCTCGAAGAATTACGCACCCACGTTCTGCAGACAGCCATGCTCCTGCCAAAATACAACCTCGTATGGATGGCGGGAGGAACGGTTTGCGCACGCGACCCGCAAACTGGATATGTGGTCGTCACTCCCAGCGGACTGGACTACGAAAGCCTCAATCCGGACGACATGACTGTCACCGACATGGATATGAATCTCATCGAGGGCAGGTTCCGCCCCTCCGTGGCGCTTAATCTTTGGACAGGCTTTATGCGTGCCCGGCCAGAACTTAACGCAGTCGTTCATACGCACTCCCCGTATGCGACTGCGTTTTCTGTTGTATACGAGCAGATCCCGGTCATCACCGAAACCATGGCAGACTGGTTCGGTCAACCTGTAAAGGTGACTCGCTATTTGAGCGTTGAAGACCCCGAGTTTTCGACATTGCCTGTAGAAGTGATGGGCGATGGATATGCGGTTTTACTTGGGAACCACGGACCGATCACAGTTGGCAAAACACTTGAACATGCGCTTGAACGCGCTGTGACCCTTGAAGAGGCTGCCCGGACGTATTCCATCGCAAGGACAATCAGCACTCCTGTTTCGGTCACGGAAAAACAGGCGCGCGCTTCCTTTGATTATTACCATAACCGTTACGGGCAAAAGAAGCCATAGGAGTTAGTGATGCTGGAATTCAATGAATCACTAGTCGCGTTTGATCTGGAGGCGCAGGATGCTCGTGAAGTGATCGAAATTCTGGCCGGAAAGATGCACGCGCAGGAACTGGTTTCCGTGGAATATGGTGCCCAGACCTGGGAGCGTGAAACGATCCATCCAACCGGGCTGCCAACCAAACCCTTTTGCATTGCCTTCCCACATGCGGACGCAGATGGGGTAAGTTGCTCCGCCCTCGGAGTGGCGGTTCTGCGTAAACCTGTGATATTTCAGAACATGGCAGATCCTGACGAAGGTCTGGATGTAGTGCTTGTTTTTATGCTCGCCAACCGGGATCCGGAGGAGCAAATTCATACTCTTAGAAACCTGGCAGTTCTGTTTGGTCAGCCTGAAAAATTAGTTGAGCTACGCGATCAGACCACCCTGCAGGGGGTCGTATCTTGGCTGAGGCGAGAACTTCGCTTGAGTTGAAGATGCAGATGCTGGACTGGTTTCGAGAAGGAGGTAGGCTACTGGAGAAAATAACACAAATTCGTGCCGAGAGTCGATTATCTTATGCAAAAGGAGAAAGAAGGCATACATGGGAAGATTAATTGTAGTTGCATGTGGCGCAGGCATTAATACATCCACAATCGCAGAGGATTCGATTCGTGAGCGCATGGCAAAGGAAGGCTTTGCAGATGTGGAGGTTAAGCGCATACTGATGGCTGATATTGAAGGCTATCTGACGCGCGATGATCTTGTCATGATCGTTTCGATGATGAAAATCTTCCGCACCTTTGATGTGCCGGTGTTCCAGGGTATGCCATTCCTAATCGGCTCGCAGGACGAAAAGAACGTACTCCTGGATAAAATCGTTGAAGCCATCAAGAAGGTTTAGTTTGTATTGTTTGATCCATAATCGCATTCACAAAAGGAGAATGTAAAATGGGATTCCTATCTACTGCTGTTGGTTGGTTGCTTGGGCTCGGCTCGTCTGTAATCGTGATGATCGTTCTGATCATTCTCGGTCTGGTTTTTCGGGTGGGCTGGCAGAAGGCAGTCCGCGGTGGCATCACCACGGGCGTTGGGTTGGCTGGGTTGTTCCTGGTGGTTAATGTAATCATTAGCGCCTTGCAGCCGGCTGTGGCTGAAATGGCAACTCGTTTCGGGCTGACCAAGACAATCGTTGACGTCAACTGGGCCGATGCGGGCATTGCCTGGGGCTGGCCTGGTGTGGCGGGCTTGATCGTTTCACTCCTGGTGGTCAATATCCTGATGGTCGTGCTCAAGATGACCAAGACCCTCTGGACCGACGTGTGGTCCTACTGGCATGGTTCCGCACTCGCCGGCTTTGTCTGGGCGGCGACGGGTGGCAACGTTTTTCTTGGCATTTTAGCGGGCGTCCTATATCTTGTGGCGGGCAGCCTGATGAGCGATATGACCGCCAAGAAATATCAGGAATTCAATGACATGCCCGGTATCGGCGTTCCCTGCGGCACCACCGTGCAGGCCAGTCTGTTTGCGATGCCGGTTGTCTGGCTGTTGGACCGCGTCCCCGGGATTAAGGATTGGGATGCATCCCCCGAAGGCATCAAGAAACGCTTCGGGTTGGTCGGCGAGCCCGGTGTTTTGGGTTTCCTATTGGGTGTCATCATCGGCATTTTCGCCTACGGCACCACAGCAGGTGATCTGGGCTTAACCAAGATATTGGGTTTAGGCATGAACGTTGCGGTCATGATGATGATCCTGCCACGCATGGTCTCTATCATTGCCGAAGGCATCGTACCTATCACAATGTCCATTGTCCAATATATGCGGGAACGCTTCAAGGACCGCGAGATCTATGTGGCAGTTGATTGTGCGGTATTGTTGGGACACCCCGCTGTGATGGCCTCAACAATCATCCTGTTCCCTCTTCTGGTGCTGCTTGCGGCGGCTTTGCCTGGTGTGAATATGTTGCCAATCGCATCCCTGGCTGTTGTTCCTTTCTGGGCCGGCGCGGTGGTACCTTACACCAAAGGCAACGTTATCAAGACCGTCATTGTTCTTCTGCTCTATGCAATCCCCTTCATGTACTTCTCAACATGGATGGTGGATTCTCAAACGGAAGCCTATAGTATGATGGGCCAGTTTAGCGAACAGATCGGACAGGGTCTGAAACTGGGAAGCTGGGACATGGGTGGTGACATCCTTGGCTTCTTCATCCGACAGATTTTCGGATTGTTCAGCTAGCCTAATAAAAATAATGGGTTGGCTTCCACCTAATGTAATGCGGAAGCCAACCCAGAACAGTGAGCATTCAAGAGGTCTTCATGTCTACATTCAAAGTGTGTGTTGTTGGCGGGCATTGCAGCAACCGGGTCATGATTGTTGCCGAGCAGATTACTGAGTTCTTTGATACGAATGGCATTGATTGTCAGGTCTTCACGCACCTTGCAGTAAGCGAATACGGTTTTCCTCCGCGCTCGAATCTCATCCTGCAATTACTCCCTGCCTTCACGGAAGTGGAAGCCGGATGCCCGGTCATTAATATAAAACCTTTGATCGGCGACCCCATGCACCCGGCTACGCTCGAAAAAATACTAAAGCAGGTGCAAGCTGATTACATTGCGTAAACGACTTACACCTGCTTTAGTCCTTTAGTGGAGTTTTTTGTGAGTTCTCGAATTTATCTTGATTATTGCGCAACGACACCAATCCATCCTGATGTACGCAAACAGATATTGCGTGCCCTCGATGTGGATTTTGGGAACCCATCTAGTATGCATTGGGCGGGTATGGATTCGAAGCAGCTTATGAGTCAGGCGCGTGCGGATGTGGCTGAGGGTATCGGGTGCCATCCAGACGAGATTACTTTTACCAGCGGAGCAACTGAGTCAGACAACCTCGCTCTTTTCGGGACACTCAGATTGTTCCCGTCCGAGAAGGCGCATCTCATCACCTCAGCCATTGAGCACCATGCGGTCCTGCACGCTGCTCACCTCCTAGAACAGGATGGATACGCTGTGACGTACGTGCCTGTGGATGGACATGGCGTGGTTGATCCCGACGATATTCGGCGGGCAATTTGCCCTAATACAAGGCTAATCTCAATCATGTCTGTGAACAACGAAGTCGGCTCGATCCAGCCGGTTGCAGAAATAGGGAAGATTGCGCGCGAACATGATGTTCACTTTCACACGGATGCCGTTCAATCCATCGGATTGTTCAATGTCAACGTGGACGAACTAAACGCGGATCTGCTTTCCCTCTCGGCGCACAAGATTTATGGATCAAAAGGAATCGGCACGTTGTACGTTCGTTCTGGGAGTAATCTATCCCCAATGATCTTTGGCGGGCCGCAAGAACATTCGCTTCGCGCCGGGACCGAAAACGTTCCCGGCATCGCGAGCCTGGGCGCGGCGATAAATCTCGTCCGTGAACATCGCGGAGAGGAACGTGCGAGACTCTCCGATCTGAGAAAATACTTGGTGAACGGATTGCAGGCCTTTGGTCCAAACGTAAGCGTGAACGGAGCAGAGGAAACGACCGCGCCACACATCGTCTCTGTCAGCTTCACCGGTGCCGATGCGGAAATGATGCAGATCCTCCTGAACCATGCTGGAATCGCCGTCTCGCTGGGGTCTGCCTGTAATTCGAAATCCCTTGAACCTTCCCATGTTCTGACCGCCATGCACCTCCCGCAGGAGCAGATCGAGTCTACGTTGAGGATTTCGTTGGGAATGCCTACAACCCATGAGGAAATCGACTTGTTGCTTGATGCAATCACGCGTATATTACCGCGTGTGATTGTACGATAAATTTATTGTTGGAGAAAACCATGGAAAAACGATATATCCAAGACCGGGCTAGTTTGTTAGCTGATGTGGCAGAGATGTACTATCTTGAACAGAAGAACCAGGCGGAAATCGCCAAAGCAGTGGGGGTAACACGCTCAATGATCTCTCGCATGTTGACGGAAGCGCGCGAGAATGGCATTGTGGAAATTCGCATTCAGCGACCATTGCAATCCGACCCGGAACTCGAAGCCGCGCTGAAGGAGCATTTCGGCCTCAAGGATGCTTTCGTGGTGGTCACAAACCACCGCAGCGGCGAGCGGCTCAAGCGCACACTTGGCTCCGCCGGCGCGCAGGCGCTTAAGCGTTATCTCGCGCCTCAGAAAACTTTGGGGCTGGCATGGGGCACTTCCATCAGCACCACCGTAGACGCGTTCGAAACGTCCGAACCCATGCCCATGAAGGTGGTGCAATTGGTCGGCGCGATGGGCGCGCACAACATGGAATATGACGGGCACGATCTAGTCGCCCGCATCACCGAAAAACTCGGAGGTGAAGCCTTCTACCTCAACGCGCCCTATCTGTGCCAGAACGCTGAAATGGCGAAATCGCTCCTGGAAACGAAAAGCATTCGGGAAACCATCAACGTGGGGAAGAAAACGGACGTTGCCCTTTTGGGGGTCGGCACAACCGCACCAGAATATTCCAGTTTCTATCTGGCTGGTTACGTGACGCGCCGCGAACTGGACGATTTACGCAAGGCGGGAGGTGTCGGAGATGTGTGCGGCTTGCACTTCGATATCAACGGTCAACCCGCCTGCAACGATTTTTGCGAGCGATTGGTTTCGATCCGCCGGCCCGACCTGTTATCCATCCCCGTGCGGTTGGGCGTGGCGGGCGGCGAGGGTAAAGCGGAGGCGATTCTTGGTGCGCTTCGGAGTAAATATATCAATGTACTGGTAATAGACAGCGTTACTACCAGAAAGTTGATTGACCTAGCCAAATCAAAATGAACGAGGTTTTCAATGTCCAAGGATAAAGGGAAAGGTTCCGAGAAAGACATAGGTTCACACAAACTTTTCGATAAACGCGTAAAGCAATTGAAAATGTCCGATGATAGCCTGATCGGTTTATATCGGACGATGTGTACGGTCCGTCACTTTGAGTACATGGCAGACAAGTTGTATGCGGCAGGAAAAGTCCACGGAACCATGCACCTTTCGGCGGGGCAGGAAGCGGTGGCGGCAGGCATCAGTCTGGCCGTCCAGCCAGATGATTATTTGATCAACCATCATCGCGGGCACGGACATTTCATCGCCAAAGGCGCCGACATCAATCTAATGATGGCGGAATTCCTTGGCAAGGATGCCGGCTACAACCATGGGCGGGGAGGGTCAATGCACATTGCTGATTTCCAGTCCAACAATCTGGGCGCGAACGGGATTGTCGGTGGCGGAATTCCGCAAGCGGTTGGGGTGGGACTGGCGCTCAAAATGCAGAAGCGCAAGGAGATCTGTGTCTGCATCTTTGGTGATGGAGCCGCCAATGAAGGCGTCTTCCATGAAGCGATGAACATGGTGGCGTTGTGGAAACTGCCGGTGCTGTACATCTGCGAGAACAATAAATATGGCATGTCCATGGATGTGGACCGTGCTGTGGCGAAGCTTCCGATTGCCCAGCGCGCCGACGCCTACGGCATCCCCTGGGCTTGCGTGGATGGTAACGACGTTGTTGAAGTCTACGACGCAATGAAGACCGCAGTCGAACATATTCGCTCCGGCAAAGGACCGTATTTTGTCGAAGCGATCACATATCGCTATTTCGGACACTCCAAGAGTGATCGGAATCTATATCGCCCAAAGGAAGAAATCGAGGATTGGAAGCAAAACCGCGATCCGATCATGCGCTTTACCAAGCATTTGTTGCAATCTGAGATCATAGATGAAGGTCAGGCTCAGGAGATCAATGCGCAAGCAGAACAAGTCATCATCAAAGCCGTGGAATTTGCGGAAGCCTCCCCTGAACCGGATGTATCCACGCTGATGGAGTATGTTTATGCCTGAGATAACCTATCTTGAAGCCATTCGCCAGGCATTGTGGCAGGAAATGAAACGGGATGAGCGGGTATTTCTGCTCGGTGAAGACATCGGCCGTTATGGTGGCGCTTTCGGTCTGACGCATGGCATGCTCGATGAGTTTGGCGAAGAACGGGTGCTTGAGACACCCATTTCGGAAGCAACAATTGTGGCAACTGCCATTGGCGCGGCTCTGCTCGGAATGCGCCCCGTAGCCGAGCTCATGTTCATGGATTTCGTCCTGCTATCCCTGGATCAGCTCGCCAATCAGGCGGCCAAGATGCATTTCATGTTCGGTGGGCGCGCCACTGTTCCCATGGTCGTTCGGATGCCAGGCGGCTCCGGCTCAGGGGCTGCCTCACAGCACTCCCAGTCGCTGGAAAGTGTACTCATGCAATTCCCCGGTTTGATCGTTATCAATCCTTCCACACCATATGATGCCAAAGGCTTGATGCTTTCTGCCATCCGTAATCCGAACCCGGTTTGTTTTGTGGAACACAAGGTCCTTTACAAAATGAAGGGCGAAGTGCCCGAAGGCGATTACACCATTCCAATCGGCGTTGCTGAGATCAAACGTCCCGGACGTGATATCACAGTAGTTGCCAACAATGTAATGGTTATAAAGGCCCTAAATGTTGCAGAAAAACTTTCGAAAGAGGGGATCGAGGTTGAAGTCGTCGACCCGCGTACGATGTTACCGCTCGACACCGAAACCATCCTCCAGTCTGTGGCACGCACCGGTCGTTTGTTGGTTGTGCATGAAGCCTGTCAGACGGGCGGCTGGGCAGGCGAAGTGATAGCCTCAGTGGTGGGCAGTCCCATATTTGATTACATCGACGCACCCGTGCGGCGTCTTGGCGGAAAGGACATTCCCATTCCCTATAACCGCATTCTCGAAAAAGCTGCTGTTCCCCAGGAAGCCGATATCGAGCAGGAAATCCGCGCATCGGTGGAAGGCAGGATCTAATATGCCAGTTCCATTCATCATGCCCAAGTTCGATATGGACCAGGAAAAGGCAACCATTATTTCATGGTCAAAAAAAGAGGGTGACCTCGTCACGTTCGAGGAAAGCGTGCTCACTGTTGAAACGGAAAAGGTAGCAATCGATGTACCCTCACCTGCCTCTGGAATTCTCGCAGGGATTCTATTTAAGGATGGCGAGGAAGTACCAGTAACAAAGGTGATCGCTTACATTTTGAAGGAAGGCGAGACACTTGCGGATCTTCCCAAAATGGATCTCCCCAAGCCTCCATCCAAGCCTGAAGCGGCTCCTGTTTCTCAACCGGTTGCTGTCCCTCAAGCCATCTCGGTGTCTGCCACACCCATCGCAATCCGCATGGCGAAAGAGGAAGGAGTTGATCTTTCCAAAGTCCAGGCATCGGGCGTCAGGATTACTCGTGAAGATGTGGAACGCTTTATTGCAGACAAAAAGAAAGTAGGACGCGTTACAGTCGCAGCCACACCTGCGGCTCGTCGCGTGGCGCGTGAGAATGGCGTCGCTCTTGAAGCGGTATCCGGTTCCGGTCCGCGTGGACGCGTACAGTCCACAGACGTGTTAGCGGCTGCAAAACCACGCGTAACTCCATTATCCACAGCACAAGTCAATGGACGTGAATCTGAGATCATCCCGCTTACGAACATCCGCCGCACGATCGCGGAAAGGATGCAGAAAAGTTTCAATGAGTCCCCACATATCGCTCTAACCGTGGAAGTGGATATGACGGAAGCGGAAAACGCTCGCAAACGCTTCAACGTGCAGGCTGAAAAATTAAAGCAGCCACGTATCACAGTAACTGCATTGATGATCAAGGTCGTCGCCTGGGCATTGATTCGCAACCCGTATATCAACGCATCCTTCAATGGCAATTCTATTTCTTTGTGGAAGGATGTGAATATTGGTGTTGCTACTGCTGCCCCGCAAGGGCTTGTGGTTCCTGTGCTCAAAGGTGCCGATCATCTCGGCGTCAACGAGATCAACATCCGTTTGGTCGAACTGGCAGAACGGGCGCGCGAAAATAGGTTGAAACTCGAGGATGTGCAAGGTGGTACGTTCACAATTTCAAATCTGGGAATGTTCGGCATACGTCAGTTCCGCGCGGTGATCAACCCGCCAGAGAGCGCGATCCTTGCCGTTGGAAGTGTCGTGCGAACACCGATTGTTGTGGATGAGCAGGACCGTGTGGAGGTCCGTCCGATGATGTCGTTGACTATTTCTGCTGACCATCGTGTCATTGATGGCATTGTTGCAGCGCGCTTTTTGTCCGATTTGGTAATCGGGCTTGAATCGCCGTCCATGCTTTTATATTAACTGTAAGGAGTAGATGATTCCTAATGATTGAAGCAACGATCCCGGTAAGAAACGAAGTCGGACTACACGCACGTCCCGCTGCGCTGTTCGTGAAAACCGCAGCAAAGTTCTCCTCCACAATCAAGGTAAAAAACCTGACGACCAACGGAAATTTCGTGGATGCAAAAAGCATCATCATGGTCCTGACCCTGGGTGTAATGAAGGATCATGAAGTGGTGATACAGTCAGAAGGCGCAGATGCCGATGCGGCGCTCGACGCGCTGCGAGCTCTGATCGAAAATAATTTCGGCGAAGCTTAATCAGGTTTCAAGAGATAAGAAAAATTATGGCTGAGAAAAACTTCAAAGGTATCCCTGCAAGCGATGGAATCGTTGTGGGTCAGGTATTCTGCTACATCCCCGTAAAATTGGAGATCCCGGTTTGCGCGGCTGGAACTGTGGATGAAGAGATGGGGCGCTTCTATACGGCTCGCGAGCATGCCCGCGTTGAGATACAGGGCTTGTATGATATGGTCGAAAATAGGGCTGGCAAAGAGGAAGCCGTCATATTTAGAGCTCATCAGGAGATGCTGTCTGACCCTGCACTTGAGGGAAAGGCCCGTGAATATGTAGAGATTGGTCTAACGATTGAGCAAGCAGTTGCCAAGGTGACAGATGAACTCGCAAGTATGCTGTCAGGCATGGACGATGAACTTTTTGCCGCCCGGGCGTTGGATGTAAGGGATGTGGGGCGCCGTATCCTTCGTATTTTGCTTGGGCTTCCCGATACGGCGCTGGCTGCGGTCGTGAAACCATCCATCATTGTTGCAGAAGACCTAACACCCTCAGACACCGCCAGTCTTGATCCTAAACTTACGCTTGGCTTTATCACGGCTCAGGGCGGAATTACCTCACACAGTGCAATTCTTGCGCGAACGCTTGGGTTGCCTGCCATTGTAGGGATGGGCAATGATTTGCTTGTCAATGTTTCCAACGATACATTCATTGTGATGGATGGTCGCACAGGTGAGATGATCATCAATCCTGATTTGGAAACCGTTACCCGTTACAAACAGATCAAGGCGCAGCGAGATTCCCATTTGCAGGTACTCAAGATTGCCGCAAAAAAGGATGCCTGCACTGCGAGCGGTCGCCGTGTGGAAGTGGCAGCCAACATCGGTGAAGTTTCGTCGGCTCACGATGCAATGGAACATGGTGCTGAGGGCATTGGACTGCTGCGCACAGAATTCCTCTACCTCGAAGATACGCAGCCTCCCAGTGAGGATAAGCAATATCAGATCTATCGTGAGATATTTGAAGTGATGGGTACTCGCCCTGTGATTGTGCGTACGCTTGACATTGGTGGTGATAAGCCCCCGGCTTATCTGCCTTTTCCCGAAGAGATGAATCCATTCCTTGGCTGGCGAGCAATTCGTATATGCCTGGATGAGCCCGAAATGTTCAAGACCCAGTTGCGCGCAATTCTGCGCGCAGCAGTGGGACATCAGGCCCGCATCATGTTCCCCATGGTTTCAGACTTGGATGAACTGAGACATGCGCGCGAGATCGTTGAAACAGTCAAACGGGATCTCGAACTGGCTTCCATTGAATTTTCCGCTGATGTGCCGGTAGGAATCATGGTCGAGACCCCCGCCGCAGCATTACTGGTGGATGTACTTGCAGAAGCCTCTGACTTTTTCAGCATTGGTACCAACGATCTGACCCAATATACGATGGCAGTGGATCGCGGTAATGCGAAGGTATCTGGACTGTTCCAGCCACTGCATCCCGCCGTGCTGCGTCTTATCAAACAGACGATTGACGCTAGTCACGCCAAAGGAAAATGGGTGGGCATGTGCGGCGAACTCGCTGGCATGACCAATGCCATTCCCATCCTACTTGGCTTCGGTTTAGACGAGTTCAGCATGAATCCGCGCGCCATCCCCGAAGCCAAGCATCTGATCGGCAAGCTAACGGATGAAATGGTGCACGAGATCGCAGGTCAAGCCATGTCGTTTGGGACTGCGGCTGAAATCGAAAATTATGTGAAGGCAATACTGGCCGAGTTGGCATAAAACCATAAGGAGAAATGAACATGGAAACTATATTACAGAAATTATTCGACGCAGTATTGGAAGGTGATTTCGACGGTGTCGAGACGAACGTGACAGCCGCGCTGGAAGCCGGCCTGGATCCAAACGCCATCCTGAACGATGGCATGATCGCCGCCATGCGCGAAGTTGGAGTCCGCTTCGAGGCGGGCGAATATTACGTGCCAGAGATGTTGATCGCGGCGCGCGCTATGCAAAGCGGAATGGTTCTCCTGAAACCGCATCTGCAAAAAACTGAGCAGAAATCCAATGGTAGGGTGCTTATGGGTACGGTCAAAGGTGATCTGCATGACATCGGCAAGAACCTGGTGGGGCTGATGCTGGAAGGCGCGGGTTACGAGATCATAGACCTAGGCGTGGATGTTCCTGCCGAGGAGTTTGTGAAGAAGGCAATCGAGCTAAAGCCAGATGTCATTGGCATGTCCGCCCTGCTGACAACCACCATGGCGTCTATGAAGACAACGCTTGACGCGTTAGATGCTGCAGGTTTGCGAAAGAACATTAAGGTAATCGTGGGAGGCGCTCCTGTCACCGATACGTATGCGCAACAGATCGAAGCCGACGGATTTTCTCCGGACGCCAGCCGGGCGGTTAATCTGGTGAATGAATTGCTGGGTAGGTAAGTAGGTAAAGCCAACCCTGAGTACTCTTTAATACGCAGTCTATGCATACTAATCGGAGTCTTGCGCTCCACCAATCGCCCTTGCGACTGTTGCGATGGGTTGCGGTGCGTGCCCGCCAGGTCAGGTTGCAGGCACATTTCAGATAACCGCATAGCAGGTAATCATTTTGCCTGCGGTGTTTGGGGTAGGTTTTGTTTTCTTTTCGCATCTTTACAAACAATTCATAGGTGAATATATCAAGGATGGGTGCAACAGGGATTTGGAAGGTCTGCCCTGCACGGGAATAGGTTTTGAAGCCATAGGCATACTCTCTGGCTGATTTGAGTAAAGCCTGAATGCTGGACCGGGATCATTGGATGTGTCGGGGAATGCTGCTCTCCTTTTGTGGAGCATCCGCAGCGATCAGATGTTTTCGTATTTGATTGAGGGGAGTTTTCTAAATGTACCAATTAATGATGTTCCGGATGCATTTCGCTTCTTCTTCGACAAGGTGGATATTTTCACCTATGCGAATATAGCTATAGCGATCCTGACCCATATTTGCTTTTCCCGCTTTCAGCCGTGCTTTGCCTCCCATTTCCATCCGCTCTTTCATCCCATCCAATTCCATTTGGGCTACCCAGGCGCGGATTGGAGCAATCGTTGGATCGAAGGTTTCTTTTGCGAACAGGATGTCGATCTTATAGTTCTGTACGGTTTCCAAGACTGCCAACATCGCTCGTACTCCGCGATATAGACTGTCTTCACGCCAGGCGAGGATAACCTCGAATTTATCTCGGGCGGCGTCAATGAGCATGGCTTGCAAAGCAGGTCAATCTGAGCGACTCCCCGATGGTTCGATCAGCTTATTCCTACCCGATATTTTTCCACGTCGCGATAAACACGAGTAACTTGCTGTCCCTTTTCCTGAGCCAGATACAAACAATCTGTTTCCTGCTCAATTGGGCTGGGATTTGCCCCTTGTGATTCTGAAGAGGTTCGGTGGTCGGTTATTGACCTAAATATACAGCTAAATGCGATGAGGTAGTTATGCTTTCACACAGATCCATCGACCTTTTCACACTATCCACCTGGCCAGTAGAAAACTCCCCCCTTGGCGGGGGAATATTTTTGTTTGGGCGGCTATCCTTCGATACGGAAAGGAAACTGCCATGCCAACCCTCACCAAATCTATCCGCACTCTCTTGATCGTGTTGAATTTCTTTCTCGGGCTGACTGCCATCGGCGGCGGCATTCAATTGTTGATCGGTTTCTACGTGCCGCCTGTAGACCTGCTGATGGGATCCCCCTTCGACAGCTACATCATTCCCGGGCTAGCGCTCGGCTTTATCGTGGGCGGGAGCGCGATCTTCGCCGCCATTCTCTTGATTCGCAGGAATCATTTTGCACCGCTGGCATCTGCCTCAGCCGGGCTGATCATTATGGTCTTCGAGTTCGTGGAAATGTTGGTAATTGGCTACTCCGAAGGTCCGCAAGGGTTCATGCAACTGCTCTACTTTGGATTAGGCGTGGTCATTGTAGCGGTTTCATTAAGCCAGTGGTTTATTTCCCTGCGTTCTCTCGATATGAACGCTGCAACCTAATAAGAACATCATGAATCTTAGCCTGCCCTTCTTCAACCCCGCTGATGGACGACTGCGCGCAGGTTGGCGTTTGCTGGCACAGCAACTTGTGCTGGTGTTCGCTCTACTCGTTCTGGAAGACTTTCTTACCACGCCATTGAAACCGTCTCTTTCGCAGAATGGCTTGTGGATTCTGGAAGCAGTCGTCGGATGCATTGCCTTTGGAGTCAGCGTATGGCTGGCTGGTAGATGGTTCGACAAACGTCCCTTTGCGGACTTTGGTTTTCATCTCTCCCGCCGTTGGTGGAGTCAGCTGGGTTTCGGCATGGCGTTGGGAGCCGGATTTATTGCGGTGATCTTTCTGACAGAGTGGACACTGGGCTATGTGCACATCGTTCAGTTTGGGGTCACGGTTGAGCCGGGCGCATCGCTGGCGTGGGCGCTGACAGCGCTGTTTATCCACTACATCGGCATCGCCTTCACCGAAGAAATTCTAACGCGCGGGTATGTTTTGAGAAACTTGCTCGAAGGGTTCAAGTTGCCAAAACAAAATTGGAGCGGGGCTCTTGCCGTGCTGGTCTCTTCTGTGATATTTGCCCTGCCCCATGCAGGGAACCCAAACGCAACGCCGTTGGGAATTGCCATTCTCGTTCTGTTCGGGATTTTTTGCGCAGTGGCTGTCGTGCTGACCCATGAACTTGCGATACCGCTTGGATTTCACCTCACCTGGAATTTTTTTCAGGGGAACGTCTTCGGTTTTCCGGTCAGTGGCTGGGAATTGCGCGGCGGGACATTGCTCTTCATCGAACAAAGTGGTCCCGCCTGGTTGACAGGCGACGCATTCGGACCGGAAGCAGGTGTGGTCGGGCTGGCTGCCATCCTGCTTGGAATACTTATTCTCTTTCTGACCTTCAATCCAACTCACAATTTTTCACTTGAACACTAAGGAGAAAACAATGAACCGTCTTTTCAAAAATAAAAACGGTGACTTACACTGGGGTTGGAAAACCGCCATCCTCCTGCTGGGGACAATTGTATTTGGTGTCGCCTTGAACATCATTTTGATGACCATCCTAACCTTCGTACACATCTCACAGGGACTCATGCAAGATCAAGCCATGCAAAAAGCGACCGAGATCATGGGCGGCTTCATACCGCAAGTCATTTTGTCTGTGTTTCAACTTGGCTTCATGTTCTGGCTTGTGCGTTGGATAATCGTCAAAATTGAAAAGCAGACCTTTGACTGGAGCCACCTCGGGCTGGGCACCAACAACCGAATAAGGAATATCAGTTTTGGCATTCTCCTCGCACTGACTTTGACCGTTCTTACGTTTGGCATTGGCTTCCTCATTGGAACGTTGTCCTACGTTGGTAACGGTTTCAACCTGTTCTCCACCTCCAAAGTCATCGTCACGCTCTTGTTGGGAATGATTCTGACGTTTGCCAGCGGCTTCGGCGAAGAAATTGCCTTTCGCGGCTACCTGCAAACCCGTATCTCCCAGCGCTACAACCAAACAGTCGCAGTCG
This sequence comes from Anaerolineales bacterium UBA2395, assembly GCA_002343775.1. Classification (GTDB taxonomy): domain Bacteria; phylum Chloroflexota; class Anaerolineae; order Anaerolineales; family Villigracilaceae; genus Villigracilis. Next base: position 290,334 of record DDSH01000006.1, on the reverse strand, counting down.
TGATCGTGGCGGTCTTATTTGCGTTGATGCACCCGCTCAGCACAGCCATCCATCCATTGATGTATCTTGCAACGGCGATTCTGGTTGGCATCCTGTTCGGCACACTCTATGTCCGCACGCGCTCTTTGTGGGCGGGCATTGCTCTTCATACCCTGTGGAATTACCTGCAAATAGCCGTCTTCGCGGCCTCCAATGCAACAGACGGAAGGTTTTTCGGCGCACCGCTCTTCGTCTTTGACAATCTCTCAGCAACGCCCCACGCCTTACTCGAGTTTGGCGTAATCCTGCTTGGCTTGATTGGCGTGCTTTATTCAACCAGGCTGCCACACGCCGGCCAGAAGGCTATATGGAACGCGTGATCCTCATCACGGGTGCGAACAACGGGATTGGATTGGCAATGACCCAAACGCTGTTGGAAATGGGCGACCGCGCCCCCGCACTGGACCTGTCGCTGAAGAATCTCGCTTCAACCTCTCACCCGAACCTGCTCCCACTTCGATGCGACGGCTTCCAACTGTGGGTCACATATCACTTCCGCGTGCAGATGGGCAAACTGCTCACAATGATGACCGAATGGGCAAAGAAACAATGATGAGTACAAATGCAAAATTGATCAACCTGATGGCGCTGTTGATTTTCTTCTCCGCGTGGACAATGCCTTTCGAAGCGGGAACAATTCCCTCGGTCGGGTTTGATGCGGAGGCACTCGATGCGTATATCTCCGGGCAGATGGAGAAGCATGAGATTCAGGGAATCTCCATCGCGGTGACATCCAAAACAGAGATCGTGTATCTCAAGAGTTATGGCACGGCAGGCGGCGGGCGACCGATGACACCGCAAACGCCGATGTACATCGGCTCGCAGAGCAAGTCGTTCACAGGGTTGGCGGTGGCGCAGTTGATCGAGCAGGACAAGATCAAGTTGAATGAACCCGTGCAGACGTACATCCCGTGGTTCAAGGTAGCGGATGAAGAAGCATCGCAAAGCATCACGATCCGACATTTGCTGCACCACACAAGCGGACTCTCCGAAGCGGGCTTTACTGTGATCCTGCCCGATGATGCGACGAACGAAGACGCCGTACGCGCGCTGGCTTTCGCCGAGTTGACCGCACCCGTGGGGACGACGTTCCAATATTTCAACGTGGGCTACGATGTGCTGGCGGTGGTCGTGCAGAACGTCAGCGGCATGACGTATGAAGAATACATCCAGAAAAATATCTTCGACCCGCTGGAGATGGCCCACACCTATACCGACCCCGAACTGGCGCGCGCGAACGGACTCTCGCAAGGCTATAGCCGCTTCTTCGGGTTTACCATGCCTCAGGCGCAACCACATCGTAATTTTGAGGTTGCCGCGGGCTATATCATTTCGACGGCAGAAGACATGGGGCACTATGCCATTGCGATGAACAACGACGGCATGTACAACGGCAAGCGCGTGTTGTCATCCAAAGACATGGACATGCTGTTCTATGCCGAGAATGGCTATGGCATGGGCTGGTTCGTGGAGGATGGTCATGTGTATCATGGTGGCGCGAACGAAACCTTCAAGACCTTTGTGGACTTGTATCCGTCACACGACATGAGTATCGTCCTGCTTATCAATCAGGGCTATATGCTCGACCATTACATCTCCGCGCCACAGGTCTTCGACGGCGTTGAAGCCATCGTACTCGGGCGCACGCCTCCGCCACTGACAGAAGGCTGGTCGGTGAAATATATGGGCTGGGCGCTGGGACTTTTCGTGCTGGGATTGAGCGCGTTGCACGTCCGCAACTTCCGCGCCTTGCGTGGCTGGACGGAACGTGCGAAGTGGTGGTCGGCGCCCCACAAGGCATGGGACGTGGCGGTCAGTTTCCTCATCCCGACCATGATCCTGCTCGTGGTCTTCAGCCAGATCAAAGCCTTTTACGGCTACCGCTTCAACCTGACGTATCAAATGCTCATCATGTCGCGCACGTTGGGCGATATCACCGTGTTGATGCTTGTCGGCTCCGTTCCTGATTACGTGCAGGGATTTGTAAAACTATTCTGGGTATTGACGGGCAAAACACGCCCTTCCTAATTCAACTCGATTCAGAAAGAGAGATTCATCATGCAAGCAACATTAACCGCTTCCGCTACAACATCGTCGAAAGTCAACTGGTCGCAAGTCGTCGCCTTTCTCGGGCTGACGTTCGGCTTGACCTGGCTATTAGACCTTGTGCTTTACCTGGTCGGCGGGTTGACCAGTCCCGCCGCGAGTTTGTTCCTGCAATTCCAGATGTTATTGCCAGCCTTCTCGGCGATGATACTGGGTGCGTTCTTCTTCAAGGACAGCCCCATCTATCATCGAACAAACCGTACCGCCTCGCGCTGGTTCATCTACTTTTATTTGTTTTTCACCGTCTGCTATCTGGTCGCGTTGATCGTTGGTCAGGTCCTGCCACAGCAAGCCGCCATCATCAGTTCCCTGTTGCTCCCGCTCAGCTTGGTCGGTTTGATCTTGCTGGTCATCCTTCGAATCAAAGGCGGCAAAGCGGGTTTCGCGAACACGGGCTTGGCGGGCGGCAATTGGAAGATTTGGCTGGGATATGGCGTGCTTCTGGTCTCCTATTATGCCGTCCAAACCCTACTCAATTATCTGTTAAAACTCGGTCAGGTCGTGAACCTCAAAACGGCATTGCCACAACTCGCCGCCTCTCCCATCCCGGACTCTGCGCTGCTCCCCGTACTCGCGATCCAGACCGTGATCCTCGGTCCGCTCCTGGGACTGGTCATTTCCTTTGGCGAAGAATACGGCTGGCGCGGCTACCTGCAGACCGAACTCATCCGCCTCGGTCGTGTCCGCGGCATTTTCCTGCTGGGAGTCATCTGGGGGATCTGGCATTGGCCCGTGATCTGGATGGGTTACAACTTCCCTGGTCAGCCCGTGCTCGGATCGTTTGCCATGGTGGCGATGTGCGTCATCCTTGCCTATTTCCTCGGCTATGCTGTCCTCAAATCAAACGGCGTCTGGACTGCGGCATACCTGCACGCACTCAGCAACCAAACACTAAGTTTCTTCATGCTAATGATCTACATGCCGACCAACCTGATCCTCTCATTCGGCATTGGTCTTCCCGGACTGGCATTGGGTGCGCTCGTCGTCCTGCTCATCTTGCGCGACCCGATCTGGAAAATCAATGAATAGCCTGCGATATCACAAGAATTCCATATATGACTCACCGCAAACAACTCACTGTCTTCATTATCATGCTCGGCGTTTACGCAATGAGCGCTTTCCTCGCCTATACTTTTTTCTCAGATCAACTCATGGCAGGAGCCAACGTCCCGATGCCCGACCTGGGCGTTTCCAACATGGTCCTTGGGCTCGCTAATGCCGGCATTATCCTTGTAGTCTACGGATTCGTCGGGCTGGCGGGGTATTGGTTTGCGCGCAAGCTCCAACTGCCCGGCATCTTCAGCTCAGACGGGAATCCGCGCCGCTGGTTTCTCATCCCGTTCGTGCTGGGGGTGATCGGCGGTGTTGTGCTCGTCCTCGGCGACCTACTCTTCGCGCCGGTCAACGGTATCGGTCGTTTTCCGCATCCACCCTTCCCGACCTCCATCCTGGCCTCCATCAGCGCGGGCATTGGTGAGGAGATCCTGACGCGCATGTTCATCTTCGGCTTGTGGGGACTTATACTTAACTGGATACTCAAACGTTTCAACGGGCACACGCTCGCGCTTTGGATCGCGAACATCATCGCCGCCCTCGTCTTTGGTGCCAGTCATCTTGGGACGGTATTCATCCTGACGGGCGCTTCGTCCCTATCCGAGCTTGCTCCGGCGTTGCTGGCAGAGATCTTCCTCCTGAACGGCCTCCTCGGACTTGTAGCAGGCGAACGCTACATGAAAGATGGTCTGATCGCCGCAGCAGGCGTACACTTCTGGGCGGATATTGTCTTCCACGTGCTGTGGGGACTGCTCTAATTACTATCCAACTGCAATCCTATCGTTGAAAGGAACTTCCTCATGCAAACTGCCTCAGCCTCTGCTCCCATGTCCGCTACAAAGCCGGTCACCACAACCACCCCATGGCTCATGCTCCTCTCGCGTTCCGCGCTGTTCATCCTCGTGCAGGCATTCATCGTGCTGACCATATCAGCCACCGGCGCGCCCAACGCCTGGGACGAATCCACGCGCTACTGGGGTTTGATCGCCGCTACCGCCAACGTTGCTTCTTTGTACCTGCTCATGCGTGTCTATAAGGCGGAAGGCAAACGCTTCTGGGATACTTTGCGTTTCTCGCGCGAGACCTGGAAAGCCGACCTGCTCTGGTTCATCATTTTCAGCATCGTCGCCATGCCGCTGGTCGACGCGCCGCGCGTACCGCTTGCCCAAGCCATCTTCGGCGACGACATGATCGCTACAAACCTGTTGTTCAAACCGCTTCCGACCTGGGCGTTTATATTGAGCTTCATCTTCCCGCTCACGATCTGGTTCGCAGAGCTGCCCACCTACTTCGGCTATTGCATGCCGCGCCTCGCGAAGCAGGTCAATGGCTGGGTCGCCTGGCTGATCGCGTCCTTCTTCCTTGCCGCACAACACATGTTCCTACCCACCATCCTCAACGGCGGCTATCTACTCTGGCGTTTCGGGATGTTCCTGCCCTTCGCCCTCATCACCGGCTTTGCCCTCAAATTCCGCCCGGCACTTTTACCTTACTTCGTAATCGTCCATGCGCTTTTGGATATAACAACTGTGCTGGTTTACTTGATGATATAACCCCGTTGTCGGGGTAACCACGCCTCATTCTTAACCGACAACTGAAACCACAAAACCAACAGGAGCGAACGCCGAGTCCGCTCCTGATTTAATGGAACTTGATGTATTACGGCTTGCTTATTAATTTTGAAAGTTTCCTCAGTTCGGAAAGAGTGGTAGTACAAAACTGGCGATTTCTTCCTTGCACCTGTTCCACTCATTTCCTGAATGTTCGATCACCAGTTTTTGAATTGGTAATTTATAAAGAATATCCAGTTCCAATTTTTGGCGCATCTCGTAGAACTGAATGACGCCATCATACCCGTTCAAATGATGGAACTTGCCATACTCCTGCCCGGTCAGATACCATATGACAAAATCTGCCCACTCCTTTGGTCTCTCCTCACGGACGAGTTCGAGTGCAGCCCTTACATCTTGCGGCTGAAGATAGATCACCAGCGGATTTAACTCATGGATGATGTCTGTCAGATTCTCAATGTGTTGGTTTGCGAATTGCGGGGCAACGTTATGACGGGCAAGCATGACCGTCAGCGGGTTTTGCAGATACACACACTCCATCAATGTGACTTCATCGGAGTTCTTCGCGACTTTGACAAAATCCCGCCAACGGTCGAGCGCCAGACGGCAGTATTCCTCCATTGGCAGGCCGTCGTATACATCCAGTCGGGATAACTCATCCACCAAAGATTGTTCTATCTTTTCAGGATGTAAATTTTGAAGTTTTCGATATTTCAACAAATAATCTGAGCCGCGAACGGATGTGTGTTCTCCTATTTCTGTCAATTTAGGATGACGCGCAAGCAAATCTTCAAACTGAGACTTGCTCAAGCGGGCTATACCTTCGAAATCGGCGGGATGGTCAAAGTCACCTTCGCTCCAAAAGCGGGAGGGGATATTGGTATCTTCAAAAAACTTTTGCAGAGTGGCGCCCGCAGTGGACTTTCCAGAACCAGGGATGCCTTCAAGGAGGATGAGTTTGCTTTGCATGGAGGCTATTTTAATCCGTTGAACTTCTCTGCCCACACATTGCGGAATTTGCCGCTCTTCGGGTCACGCATGGGAGGCTCCTCAGCGCGGACGATGTTCACGTTGTCCAAACCTTGTTGTATGAGATAGTCACGCGCGTTGACATAGACACGCTGCCAAACTGCTTGATATTCTTCCGTATGCTTCGCTTCCAGACGGATCTTCAACGAGTCGGGAGCAGTTTGTATTGCCTGAAATCTCAACACGCCAGGTGTCTCTTTGATCACGGACCAAAGAGCAAGCGGCAGGACGGGGATCAGCCCTTCGCTTGAAGATTCGAAACGCAGAATTTCATCAGTGCGACCTTCGACCTTGATGAGCGGAAGTGTAATTCCGCAATCGCATTTTTGGGGTAGCAGGGTAACGCGGTCGCCAAGTTCATAACGGATGATCGGCATAACGCGGTTGGCGAGGTTGGTGATCAAGGTTCGATTCGAGAGTTGACCCGCAGGGACGGGATTGTGATTCGCATCCACAGGCTCGAAAATGATCCAGTCTGCATTGATGTGCATCTTTCCGTGATTGCATTCATAACCCATCACGCCGCCTTCGGAACATCCGTAGTTGTTACGCGGTGGCACACCAAATGCCTTTTGAATGAGTTCACGGTTTTCGTCCGAGAGTGGTTCTGCGGAACTAATGACAATCGAAGGATGAATGTTCAATCGCCCTTCGAGTTGCTCCTGGGCCAACAAACCGAGCGCGCTGGCATAGCCCGAAAACATGGCAGGTTGAAGATCATTCAACTGTTTGACGATCTCGTGAAGCGGCAGTGTGACAGGAATAAGTCGAATCCGCTTCCCGCGTGAACGGTTGGAAGCACGTTGTCGCTCGAGCATCGTCACTCCGAGAAAATGTCCGTTTCCCGCAAAGACCGAGGCGCTGTTGCCGCCCGCCTTCATCATGCCACGGATGACTTCCATGTTGTACCATTCGCCGCCCATACGCAGCACATTCACGGCGGTGATGACCGCATCCCAGTTTTTATCTTCAAGGAAGATGCCGGGTGTGCCCGTTGTACCAGAGGTTGTCCACACCATGTACTTGCCCAGATAGGGTTTGCCGATATTTCCCAGATCAGAAATGTATTGGAGCACATCCGCTTTGCGCACAGATGCGTCGGTGACCACGTCATCGAAATGTTCCATCAGTTCCACTTTTGTTACGGGTGGAAGGAGGCGCACATCGGTAACATCGTCAGGCAAGCCACGATACTTCTCGGCATAAAAGCGTGAGTTGGCGCGCGCAAACCGCACTAACTCATTGAGCCGTTCTCGCTGACGGCTTGCCAGCATTTCAGGCGTGCCACGTGTAATGCGGCGCGCGTCCATGAAAATTGATAAGGGGTTGAATGATGTCATTTTTATGTTCCTTTTACTGATACCACTGCATTTCCTGCCACATCTCGCTCCACGGTCGGCGCGGCTCGAGGCAGATGTATAAGCCAGTGTGATATATTGTCTCTTCGTTCTTCACGTTATACGAATTGTTTACAGTGCCGTTGTACTGACACGATTTGAAAAAGAATATTGCATAGCGAGCAGACCAAGATCAAGCACAATACGCAGCCAAAGCGGAGGGAAGAGGAACGTAATCAGCAATAACACAACGACGGATGCAACACTGAGGAGCAGCGGATATTGGTTGTCGTCATGATTTGCATACCAAACGAGAGATGTCAGGCAGACTACAAGCGCAGCAAGCCAGGCAATGATCTCAAGCGGAGTGGTGAAAACCGATTGCGAAATTCCTTCCGCCCGAGCTTTGACGGTATGCAGCGACTTCAATTCCATCACCGCATCAGGGATTTCCAGTGCAACAACAGCCGCCGGGGGCATGAACGAATTGTCGAAACTCTCGCGCACGATCAATCGGGTATGAGTATCGTCAACAGGTGTCAGACCAAAGGTGAAGGTCCAGACGGGATCGCCATTATCATCCAGCGCCTGCCAGCTGAGCCATTGGTTCGGCTCCAGTACGGTCACATGGCTGGGGCAGAAACTGCTCGACATACAGATCGGGTCACCCACCTTCAAGTTTTGATATTCAGGCAGGATACGGTCCGCGGTGCGGATGTCAAAACCAAATAGGTTTTCCAGCCAATCGTAGCTGTACCAGCCGCCGCGCCCCTGTCCCCACTGTACCAGCCAGGGCCAAATCTCTTCAGGGGCAGCATTGATGGTGATGGCGCGAGTCCAGCCAATGTGCTCAAGATCTCCCGGCATCGCCTGTGAGACTTCCTCCGGTGTGGCTCCCCAGTGCAGATGCCAGGGACGGATAACCATATAACCTAAAATCAGAACCAACATCAGGATTCCCAGTCCTGCAAAAAAGCGTTTAATTCGTGTTTTCTTCGGCATGATTCATTCTCCTATCTCCAAGTTTATTGGATGGGATCTAAAAACTCCCCCATCACTGGGGGAGTTTAGGACTGTCCGATTGGACAGGTGCATTATGGAGTGATCCACATGGACTGGATCATGGCATCCAATTGGCTAATCGTTGGGAAGAACGCGTCGGGGGATGTGGCATTCAACAGGTCCGTGACGGAGGCGTAATATCCCTGGAAATCGGCATTCGGATCGTTGATGTCGGGATATGCGATTCCTCCGGCGGGGACGGCTGCTCCAGCGTCACTGGTCTCTGCCAACACCGGGGCAGTGATCGGGAAGATCGCCACGATGTAATACTCTCCGTCTGCACTGAATCCCTGAAAGTGATAGAACAGTTCATGGTTGTTGACTGGTGCAGCATACTGGGCATATTCCGTGATAAAGCGAATGCCGCTGCCGTTCTGGAAAGAGATCGTTTGAATGTTCGACGCAAATACCTGTGCGGCATTGAAGAACGGGACAGCAGGAAGTTGATCAGGCGCTACCGGCACGACTGCACTCATAATATTTCGCAGGCGATGCATGCTTTCAAACGCACCAGGCACAAGTGTTGCATAATCCACCGCCGGGTACACATAAATTTGAGGTTGGTGGAATTTGCCTTGCAGGATGTAATAATCGTTCAATGAGACTTGCAAGTGACCTGGGGTCTTTTCCCAATACGGTGCATCGTCATCTGTCATGGGCGGGGTGTCGCTGCCGCTGGCACCGCTGGCAACACTCGCAGGAATCTCCAAGGTCAGACGTCCGAATGTTATCAAGGTGTTCGGCACAGGTGATGGCTGGACGGCAAATGTTGCACTCGGGACTGCAGTTGCGGGAATCGCCTGAGTCAACGAGATGAATACTTCAGGTGTGGTTGTAGCCGGTTCGATCAGAACGGGAGTTTCTGCCGCGGTGGGAACTTCGCTCGTGGGAAAAATATTGACCGCCACATCACATGCTAGAGATAAAACGACAAGCAAACAAAGAAGTAAAGTAAGTCTTTTCATGGTTGCACATCCTTTCACATCCATCATAGACATCAGCGATGAAAAACTCCCCCGTCACTGGGCGAGTTTTCACTGTCCATTTGGATAGTGTGGGCAGTCGGACACGTTTATATTTTCTCAAACAACCTTTCATAACCTGTATAGGCTTTCAAGGGGATCAACTCGAACGTGATCAACTGATTCTCGACATATGGCAATGTGGACAACGCCTCTCGCGCCTCTTCCACCGTTTGACATTCCAGCACTAAAATAGCCTCGCTTCTATCCGCGCGGAAATTTGTTTCTCGAATCACCCCAGCCTTAACCAACGCCCAGACCTGTCTCGCTTCGTCTTTGGCATATTTCTGGAATCCCTCCGCCGTTGTGGTGGGAAGTTCATGCTCGAGTGCGAGAATTTTCATCTTCACTCCTGCCTATTGGATTTTCGCAAGGGCGGTAAGGAGCAATACCAGCACACCGCAAACCGCCATCATGTTGACGTAATTCCAGAAGCAGGCGATAGCCTGCTCAGGGCGCAAGGTTTTCAAGTTCTCGTTCATTTTGATCTCTCCTTTTTATTTCTCTGGATACGTGTCTGCAAGAACGGTATCCACTACTACATCCACAAAAACGGACGACTCAGTCACCCACGGGTTGTGGCCCGACCGCTCGAACCAGATCAATTCCTTATGCGGCGCGTCCAGCAGTTCAAAATATTCTTCAGCCAGGACAGGCGGCGCGTTCACGTCATGCCTTCCGAGCAAAAAGTACACAGGCACTTCGAGCTGTGTCGCCTGCACGCGGAAGTCCACTTCCCAGAGTTGAGGATAGACCGCATCCATCGTTACTAGCGCGCCAAGGAACCAATTGACTTTGTCATATAAACCGTACTCAGAACCGGAAAGGTCTTGCCAGGTGTTGAAGCCATCGTCGGCGATGTTCGGGTCGGCGTTCATATAGGCGTAGGTCTCCGTCAGGAAAGCGGCTTCCTTCATCGCCACACCTTTGCCATAATATGGCGGCGGTCCCTGCTCCTTGAGTTGCGCCACCTTCGCTGTATTCCCACGCTCCTCCATCAACTCCAAAACGAATTCATAGCACATCAAATCGGTTTCGAGGAACGCCACCATTTGACCCGTACCGATAAAGGCATGGAACAATTCGGGATTATGTTGAACCATCCACACACCAACCACGCTCCCCCACGACTCGCCAAGGATGTAAATCTTCTCTTCATTGAATCGTTCGCGCAGATAGTTGGTCAAGGCAATCCCATCTGTGACGTATCGTTCGGGGCTTAACGTTGACCTGTCCACTGCATCGAAAGATTTTCCCGCCCCGGGCTGTTCCCAATTAACGACAACGAAATAATCTTCCAATCCCCCCAGCGCTCGCCGTGCGGTGACAAGTTGACTCCCGCCCGGTCCGCCTGCGAGGAAGAGCAATACTGGCTTGTTCACATCTTTGCCGCGAATCGAAATCCATTGCTGGCTTCCGTTCAAGTCCACTTTTTCGAGCGTGGCAATGCTTCCGGGAATCACATCCCCGTTTGCGTCGGTGATCGGAGGCGTAAAGGCAAGCGCTTGTGAGATCATCACTGCCAGAATGGAGACAATCAGCATTCCGCCAAGCCCTGCCGAGATTCCCTTCCATGCAGGAGAAATGCGGAAGGACAAAATGATCAGAGCAATATACAAGCTGCCGAGCGGAAACCATATCCATGCAGAAACAGGCGTGGAGATCGGGAGCAAAACGATGGGAAGCGCAAGCAGCAGGGCAAGGATCATCACTAGAATACGCCCTATGGTGCCCAGCCCTTTCAAAATGAGATTGGATTTGTTTTGCATGGGAACCTCAAGCCTGTTTCGGGAAGAACGTGTAGATGGTGGCAATGCCAAGTCCGAGCACGAGAACGAGGCGCAGCCAGAGCGGCAGGGACGATTCCCAGATCCACAATCCCAGAACGATGGGGAGGATAAGAAATCCGACGATAACTTGAAGTGCGATCGGCATCCCGCGAAAAGACTGCCAGAGCGCATCGAGGATAGGTTGGTTAAAGATCAATGCGGCTCCAAACGCGAGCCAGAGTAGAGTCAGGATGCCAAACGCAGAATAATTGATGAGCATATTCATAAGGAAATCTCCTTTTCTGTTCATCATAGATGAGGGAAAAGAAAAACTCCCCTGCCATGAGGGGAGTTTAAGACTGGTCAATCGGCTAGGATGGGCCCAGCTGGGAGCCCATCCATTACTGCTACTTGCTCCCAAGGTGATTGACGTTTCCAATGCCGTTGATGTGTTTGTTCACATTTGCGGCACCATAGTAATTAACTGAACCTGCGCCGGAGATTTCGGCATCCAGATAATCGTCCACCCAAACGGTTGCGCTTCCCGCGCCGCTGATCTGAACCCTGACAGTCCTGCCGTGCAGGTCGCCGCCTTTGAAGTCGCCGAAACCGCTGATGTCCACATCAAGGCTGTCGGTCACGCCGGAGGCGGTCATACTGCCCGCGCCGCTCAAATTTACGGAAAGTTCATCCGTTGTGATGTCCTTCAGTTCCAGATTCCCTGCACCGCTGATCGAAACGTTCAACCCATCCGCTTCGAGACCTTCAACGACGAGTTCACCGGCACTGTTGAAATCCACTTCCTTCAACTCTTTGACGACGATGGTTACGCGGACGATCTCGCGCGGACTGACGTATTTGCCATCTTCGGGTTTGTAGTAGATCCTGAGCTCGCCATTGCGGACTTCCGTCCTCAAGCCGGGCAGAAGATTATCCTCCGCCTCGATCTCGACCGATTCGGATTCTCCCTGTGAGATGAAGACCTGCGCCGGAAAATCGACTTCCACTGCATCAAACCCGCTGACCTCGCGCGTCGACGTGATGATATTCCCCGACCCCGCCTCGCTCGGACCGAGGTAGAAGTCATCGCCTCCAACGAACCAGATCATGGAGGGTGAATCCCACCCCAGGCGCGGGGCGAAGAATACCGCCAGAAACGCCCCGGTGATGATAAGCACGTCGAGCAAAATGGTGGCGTACTTCCAATAAGCACGCAGGATCATACCCAGACCAGCTGCGATCAACAGGTAGGGCCAGATGCGGGTCAACGCCCAAAGGTTGGAGGAGGGAATCGTGTTCGAACTGACAAGAATCCACACGACGCCTGCCGCAATAAGGAACAATGGACCAAAAATGGAGCGAGGCTTAGACATGTTACCCCTCCTCCCCGCTTGCAGGCGGGACCGAATCCTGCGTATCATTCTTCTTACCGCCCAACAGACCGGAACGGGTGAGCAACAAGTACGCGCCCAAGCCGATCAACAGAACGGGAAAGAGAATGCCGCTGAACGAGGAAAAGATCATCTCGAAGAACGCGCCGAAGATGATGAACAGGATCAACCCCACCTTCATCACATTCCATCCGGATTTCTTCTGGTCCTCATCTTCACCATACCAGCCCATGATGTAAATACCGACGCCGACGAACATGATGATCAGCGTCCAGAAGTAGGACATGGATTCCCAGCGATGGGTGATGTTCTGGAACAACAAGACCAGACCGATGCCGCCGATGATGCTGCCGGGAATAGCGAATCCGGCGGATTGTTTGCCGCCTGCGAACATCGCCACGAAGAACAGCGCGCCAAATCCGATCACAGTGAAGGGCCAGAGAAAGCCCCAATCCACATGGCGAAAGAACTGGCTTGCCAGTGACAAAAGACCGAAGATGATCAGGAGCGTACCTCCGACCAGAGCCCCGGCATTGGAACGATTTGTTTGCATTTCATTCTCCTTTACAAATAACTCTTTCGAGTTGGACAACTTATGAATCCTTACGAAGTAAGGGCGTCAACGTTGCAATCAATTCATCCGGCGGCATGCCTTTATGGATAAATTCCGCCCCCGCCTCGCGCGCCTCGCCTTCATCACGCTCGTCCACGCTTAGCAGGACAATCTTCAGGCATGGATACGCTTTCCGAAGCAGGCGGCAGGTTTCGGGCGCGGGAGAGCCGTAGAGTCTCCAATCCATTAAAAGCAGGTCGGGAGATTGATCTGCAAGTTGGCGGATCAATGCCTCCACGTCCCCGGCTTCCACCATGTTGTTTATTTTTAATTTACGTCGGAGCAAAAGGATCAGAGCTTTGCGCGCGGCAGGATCTGGATCTGCAATAATGATTCGGAACATAAAAACCTCGCTTGTAGTGTATGACAAGCGAGGTTCGGTGGTATCAGACTATGGTAAGGTCTTTACCTAGCCATGTGGATAGGGCGCTTCATTCGACCCGGAGGCTGTTACACCAACCTTTGTTCGATCGCCAGTTTGACAGCTTCGACGCGGCTGTCCACGCCGAGTTTTTGGAAGATGTTTGAGACATGGAATTTGACCGTGCCGAGGCTGACGACCAATGCTTTCGCGATCTCGTTATTATTGAGTCCATCCACCATGCATTTAAGCACATCACGCTCGCGTTCGGTGAGCTGCTCGCCGGGGATCTGCGGCTGGGCAACGGAATTTGCCAGCACTTGCGTGGCTTCAGGTGAGAGGGTCATTTTGCCTTCGCAGGCAGAGCGAATGGCAAGCCCCAATTCTTTGGCAGTGACATTCTTTTGCAAATAGCCGATGGCGCCTGCCTGTAATGCTCCCTGCACCATGTTCTGCTCTGCAAAACTGGTGAGCGCTATGACCTTGACCTTTGGGTACTTGCCGTGAATCTCGCGCGTGGCGGTGATGCCGTCCATGCCGGGCATTATCAAGTCCATGAGCACAACATCCGGTTTGTGGAGCGATGTCATTTGCACGGCTTCAGCGCCGTCGGAGGCTTCGCCAACGAGTTTCAGATCTTTGTTGACCATGAGGAATTTGGATAAGCCGCTCCTCACCACGGCATGATCGTCTACGAGCAGAACTTTGATGGTCATGGAGATTCCTCTTCCTACAATACTCTCAATTTGAGGTTCGGGTCTTGATTCCACGTCACTTCAACACAGGTTCCTGAACCTAATGTACTTGAGATATGAAAGTCTGCGCCGATGGCTTCCGCCCGTTCCCGCATAATGCGCATGCCTAAACTCGTCGGCTTGCTGGCAGACATGTCAAAACCTATGCCGTTATCACAGGTTTCGAAATGCACGGAGGATGGTGAAATGAAAAGATTTACATCCACCCGCGCAGCACGCGCATATTTGAATACGTTATTCAGGCTCTCCTGCGCAATGCGATAAAAAGCGACCTGTACTTCGGGCGGAAGTTCGTAATCGCCTTCAATATGCAACTCAATGGGCAGGCGCGAACGCCCGATGAAGGCTTCGCACAATTGCCTGATTAGATCCTTCAGGCGAGTTTGGGTCAATGTGGCAGGGCGGAGTTCAAGTAGAAGCGTGCGCATTTCCGCTAGTGCGCCGCGGGTGAGTTGACGTAATTCTTCGGTGGATTTCTTCGCTTCCTCTGCATCCATTTCCCACAGTTCAGGCAAGACTTCCGCCGTCAGGCTGGCAGAGAAAAGGGTTTGAGTAACCGCATCGTGCAGGTCACGGGCGAGGCGGGTGCGGTCGGCAGTCACGGCTTCTTCGGCGGCTTTTTGCGCGAGTTCCCGTTCGATGCGTTTGCGTTGTTCGATCTCCAGTTGCAGTTGACGGTTGGCTTCTTCCAATTCGCGGGTGCGTTCTGCCACCCGTTTTTGCAGGTTGCGCAAGTAGTCAGCTTCCTGTTCGGCAAGGCGGTCTTGCGCTTTTTTCTGCGCATCGATATCCACCATCAAACCGATCAAATAGTTGGGTGAGCCGTCAGCATGCCGCACCAGACTCATGGAAACCTGAGCCCAAAAGGATTCGCCATTCTTGCGCAGGTAGCGTCGCTCTGCTGTGAAGTGATCGGTAGTGTCGTTGAGGATGTCCTGATATTGCCGGGTGGACTCTTGAAAATCATCGGGATGCGTGACAAATACCGGCGTCCGCCCAAGCAGTTCGTGCGCCTCATAACCGAACATCTTGCAAATGGCGGGGTTCATTGCAGTCACTTTGCGGTCGAGCCCCATAATTCCGATGCCAATGGCAGAATGTTCAAACATGGCACGGAAACGTGCTTCTGATTCGCGCAGGTCTTCCAGGGTGCGTTTTTGCTGGTCAATATCTTCTGTAATCGCAACGAGATAAAGTAGTTTGCCATCCGCATCACGTACCGCAGAAATACTGAGCCGCGCCCAATAAATGACGCCGTCCTTGTGGATATAGCGTTTTTCAATCGTAAAAGAGTTGCGCCGCCCCGCCAGTACTTCGGTAAATTCCAAACTCCCTATGGACATGTCGTCGGGATGGGTGATGTCCTGCCCGGTCATGGCGAGCAACTCGGCTTCTGTATACCCAGACATCTTCACAACCGCCGGGTTGATCGCCAGCACCCGCCGGTCGGGCGCGATCAGCGTAATGCCCACCACAGCGTTATCGAACATGGCGCGGAAGCGCGCCTCGGATTCCTGCAAGGCTTGCTGGGATTTTTTATCTTCATCAATATCATCGATCAAGCCGACGAGATAAAGGGGTTGCCCAGCTTCGCCTCGTACCACCGAAAGGGTCAGGCGCGTCCAGAATACGTCTCCGTTCTTGCGTAGGTAGCGTTTTTCCACCTGGAACCAATCGCGCTTGCCATCAATTAATTCCTGGAACATGTCCATACCCAAGGTCTGGTCTTCCGGCAAGACATTCTGGTTATCGAAGCGCCCGATCAATTCATCGCGGCTGAAGCCGGACATTTTGACGACCGCATCGTTCACCTGCAGGATCTTTCCATCCAGCGAGAGTAACCCCATGCCGATGGCAGAACTATCGAACGCCGCCCAGAAGCGGGCTTCGGATTCGTTTATTTCGGGGAATAGTTGATTTTTCACGGTCTTCCTAATGCATCATTCTAGCATCCAGCAATGGCAAGTTGTACTAACAAGTCTCTTAATTTTGGGGACGGATGTAATTCAACCAAGATGAGCCAATCAAGCAATAAAGCTTCGAATTCATAAACAGAATACAGGAAGTCATCTTAGGAGATACTTGTGCACCTTGATTCCCATGATGGCGCGCCATATCGGTGAAATCGGCATCGAAACAGATCATAGTCGCCAATCCAACCAAAGTGATATATAGGATTTATTTTTTCGGTATGGCTTTTATAAACACACCAATTTGGTAGATGACAAAAGACACTATCTAAGCGGTTTCCCTACCATGTATGATAAATACGCAGGTGAATTTCATGTCCACCTCCCTGCTCGCCGCCAAACTGCATTTTCCACGGGCTCGCTCCGATTTGGTAGTACGCCCGCGACTGGTTCAGATTCTCGAAAAAGGACTGCAAAATCCGTTAACATTAATCTCCGCACCGGCAGGTGCAGGTAAAACTACCTTGATGGGGGAATGGAACGTATATTCCGAGCACAAAATTCCAATTGCCTGGCTTTCGCTGGATTTGGCGAATAACAACCCGCATCGCTTCATGGCGTGCTTGCCAAAATCCGCGATTTGAGCGTCACGCTCATTTCAGTGGATCAAATTAAGCCGAAGAAAGATAGTACATAGGAATTTACAAAATGAATACCCAACCTCCCAATCGTTCTGGCTGCCTCTTGCGACTCGCCCACGCTCTTCTTTGGATCATCCTCATCTTTATCCTGCTCCTTGCGGCAGGTTACACCTACCAACGCATTGCCCTCGCTCGCACGCGTGAGCAATTCCCCGCGCCGGGTAAACTCGTGGATGTGAAGGGTCACTTGATGCATATCCACTGCATCGGAAGCGGCTCGCCCACCGTGGTTATCGACGCGGGAAACGGGAGTTTCTCCGTCGAGTGGATGCCCATTCAGGAGGAATTAAGTCAGACGACGCGCGTCTGCGTTTATGACCGATCAGGCTACGGGTGGAGTGAAGCGGGTCCGCAGCCACGAGATGGGGTGCAGGTCGTGTCTGAACTGCATGATCTACTTCAAGCCGCGGGCGAAGCGGATCCATATGTGCTGGTCGGTCACTCGCTGGGCGGAGTCCATGTGCGGGTGTTCGCAGCGACGTATCCTGATGAAGTTGCAGGTTTGATATTGGTGGATACCGCCTACCCGTTGCTCCTCACGCCCGAGTTCGAGATGCAGATGCAATCTTCGATTGGCTTCTATCAAGTGATGAACCTGATGACCAGCACAGGTCTGTTGCGCATCCTCGGACCGCTCGGCGGCGAAGACAGTATGCCTGCCACCGCGCGCAAACTACCTGCTGAATTACAGGAAGTCTACTTAAATCTGCTGCTAGATTCGAATCAATATGTCACCGCCATTGCAGAGATGCAACAATTGCCCCAGACCTTTCAGCAGACAAACGAATTGTTAGTGGATGAATACCCTTTTGGCGATCTTCCCCTGATCGTGCTAACTGCAGGATTGACCAGCACGCCTGGCTCGACGCCGTTCAATGAACAATATGTCCCTGCACCCGATTCGCAAATCCAATCGCAGTTGGAACTGGCTGGGCAATCATCACGCGGCAAACACCACGTGGTTTCAGAAAGCAGTCACTCGGTCCATTTGGATGCGCCGGGGGATGTAGTCAAGGCAATCTATGACATGATCCAAGCCATCCGTGAAAGGGCTTATCCATAACTTGTTGTTGGACTGAAATCCTTGAAGGAAGGCAAATATAAACACAAACTACGCGGTTTTGTTCGTGTCTTGAGGCAAAATGAAAACCAAATCACTCGCCATCATCGAGATTCTTCTCGCATATGTTATCTTGCGATTTCTTGGAGCTGGTTTGCGCACAACAGGAATTGTCCAGTGGGAGCAGGAGACCCTCGGCTGGTCTTACATTGCTGAAATCCTGTTCATCGCCATCCCCGCGCTGGTCATCTGGCTGGCGCGCAGAAAGTGGGTGGACTACGGCGTCTCTCTCGTGGACTGGCAGACCAATCTTGACGTCGGCATCAAGGCATACCTGGTCCGAATAATTTCCGTCGGCGCGCTGGTTGCCACGCTGATGCTCGGCATCGGGTACGCCAGCCTCAGGGGCGGATTGATCATTGCCATTGCGGATGTCTTTGCCATCGTACTCATGCTCTGGATCCTGTCACGTCAACAAACGGTTCAAAACGGGACGAAGAACCTGCTCATTACAACCCTGATTCTTCTCTTCCCGATCCTTGTCGGGCTGGCAATGAATCGCTTGACGTTGATCGTAGTGTCAACCGTTGTATGGCAATTCTTCTCAGGCTTCGGCGAAGAATTCGTCTTCCGCGGCTACGTTCAATCGAGACTGAATCAGGTGTTCGGGCGTCCGATGCGGATGTTTGGAATCCAATTCGGCGCGGGACTCATCGTTACATCCCTATTGTTCGGATTCTTCCACGCTTTCAACACCTACGATCCCACCATTGGGCTCGCTTCCCTTTCGTGGGGCTGGGCGCTCTTCACCACGTTTGGCGGACTCTTCTTCGGCATCCTGCGCGAAAAGACGGGCTCGCTCCTCGCCCCTGGCATCGCCCACGGACTTCCCGACGCGGTGGGTGAAGCGTTGGGGAAGATATTTGGATGGATGTGAAAAATGAAAAAAACTGCGGTATCTCTGTTCTTCCTCCTCACCTATGGAATTACATGGGGTGCATCGTGGCTCAATACTAGCCTGGATACTATCCCCGCGCTCACGATCCTCGGCACAATCCTTATCCTGCTCGGACCCGCCCTCGCCGCTATAATTGCTGTGTTTTTCGAACAGGGTAAGAATGGGATACCCAATCTCTTGAAACCCATCAAGAAATGGAATGTCGGCATCGGCTGGTGGATTTTCGTCTTCGCTTACCCTATCGCTATGCATCTCACGATCCTCGTATTCAATTGGATGTTCACCCGCGAAGCGCCTCGCTTCTTCCATGCGGAGGGTGTACCAGAAGGACATCCCGCCGTCATTCTAATTGGACTGATCCTCGTCAACCTCGTGCGCGGCTTCGGCGAAGAAACAGGCTGGCGCGGCTTTGCCCTGCCCCGCTTGCAGACTCGCTGGAGCGCATTGACATCTAGTTTTGTCCTGGGACTGGTCTGGGCATTGTGGCATTTCCATGCCGCAAATATCAGCATTCTTGGTAAGTTTCCCGTCCTGTACGTTCTTATCGTCATTCCTGCAACAATCATCTTTACCTGGTTATATAACAACACGGATGGAAGTCTGCTAATTGCCATCGTGTTCCACATGATGTTGGATGTTGCGGAATATATCGTGCCGTTGGGCTTGTATGAGGGCGACATCATCAAACTCACCATCAACGCCATAATGAATTGGATCATGGCAATTCTTTTGATAACCCTATTCGGGTGGAAATATTTATCCCGTACACTGCCAGACTTCCTGAAAGAACCATGAACACACCCAAAATGCTCTCGGGCTGGTCGCTGATATTTCTTCCCCTCCCGCCCGATTCTTCCGATGGTCATCCTCAACATCAGCGCCGATGTGCTGGGAAGTTTGTTCTACGTCCTCGCCGTGCAATCGGGTCGCATGGACATTGCCGCCGTGCTCGGCTCGCTTTATTCTGGCGCAACTGTTATGCTGGCGTGGTTGTTCCTGCGCGAAAAGATCATCGGCATGCAGCGCCTTGGAATCGCAATTGCCATGCTGGCAATTGTGCTCATCACGCTATAGGAATCTGAAAACTAACCACGAAGGCTCGAAGTCACAAAGTTTTTTCTCTTTGAGCCGTCGTGTCTTGGTGTCTTGGTGATCAAATCTTTTTCGGCTTGTACGAGTTAGGAAAACATCATGAACCCCACTGAACTCATCCTCAAGAATTTTGAAAAAGTATCCTCCATCCCGCGTGGCACCAAATACGAAGCGGGGATTCGCAACTGGCTCATCTCATGGGCGG
Source organism: Anaerolineales bacterium UBA2395 (assembly GCA_002343775.1). GTDB lineage: Bacteria > Chloroflexota > Anaerolineae > Anaerolineales > Villigracilaceae > Villigracilis. The sequence goes on along the minus strand of DDSH01000006.1, from coordinate 270,300 downwards.
CAGAACACAACTGCACTTCCAAGGCAGACGCGGCAGGGAATTTGGCCATCTATGTCCCTGCCAGCGCGGGCTACGAAGATCGTCCCACGCTCATCCTGCAAGGTCACATGGACATGGTCTGGCAAAAGACGAATGAGACCACGCACGATTTTGAACGTGACCCGATTCAACTCATCCGCGATGGAGATTGGATTCGCGCCAACGGCACCACTCTCGGCGCCGACAACGGCATTGGCATTGCGCTGATGATGTCCATCGTGGAAGATGAATCCGTCAAGCACCCACCGCTGGAATTGCTGCTGACGGTGGAGGAAGAACAGGGATTGGGCGGCGCAGACAATCTCGACCCGTCACTGCTTTCTGGCAAGACACTCATCAACATAGACTCGGAAACCGAAGGCGTGTTCACTGTCGGCTGTGCGGGCGGTGGAAGTGTGAATATCACATTGCCAGTCACATGGGAGATGCAGAAGCACGATGAAGTTGTATTTGAATTAAAGGTCAGCGGGTTGCAGGGCGGGCATTCGGGCGAAGATATCAACAAATTCCGCACGAACGCCAATAAACTCATTACCCGCCTGTTAGATGAAATTCAACGCAATATTCCCATTCGAATATCCACGCTCAAAGGCGGAACGGCGCGTAATGCCATTCCACGTGATGCAGAAGCGGTGTTCGTCTGCCCGAATGACAAAGCAGAATTTTGCAAAGAAGTTTTTTCCGCTCTGCAAGCAACCGTTCAAAGTGAACTCGCTAAAACAGAAGCAGGGCTTGTGCTTTCTCTGAACGCAATCAACAGCAAATCTATTCGAGCCATCAGCCAGGCTGAAACTCAAGCAGCGATCCACTTGCTGACGGCATTGCCACATGGCGTTTCGTCTATGTCCGCAGATATGCCCACTTTTGTGGAAACGTCCAACAACATCGGCGTGATGGAATTGAAAGAAGATGGTCTGTCCATTGTCTCGAACCATCGCAGTTCGGTCTTTTCGAGATTGGAAGAAATCACCAGACGAGTCGAAACTGTCGCATGGCTGGCAGGCGCAAAGACCGAAAGAACGAAGATGTTCCCTCCCTGGCAGCCCAACATGAAATCCCCGCTCCTCAAGCAATGCGTCGAAACTTATCGATCCGTCATCGAAGAAGAACCAAAAGTGGAACTCACCCACGGCGGACTCGAATGCGGAATCATCAGCGACCGCTGCGGTGGGCTGGATACGATCTCGATGGGTCCGACGATCAGGGATCTGCATTCGCCAGATGAGCGGTTGTATGTGCCGTCGCTGGCGAAGACTTGGAACTTTCTTAAGACTTTATTGGCTGTAAATTTCTTGTCTCCTAAATCCTCAGGATAATGCCCTCAGTATGGCATACGTCATACATATGGGTATAAATTCAGGCATCAAAACTTAGTACCACAGCAGTAAAGCCTCCGTTTTCGGCATCTTTGGCTGAGGTTTCGTCTAGCGCATCCACGCTGAGCGAGACAATGCTCAGGCGTGGGTATGCCCTTCGAAGTAGCTGGCAAGTTTCTGGGTGGGAGAACCGTAGAGATTCCAATCGAGCAGTAAAAGATCGGGTGCGGGCAAAGTGAAGAGGATCCTGGGCAGTTCGAGAATGGCTTCCATAAATCGCTCCTGTAAAACTTATGCTTACGATCTTCGCCAGTGACCAATGATCAAACCCAGACCGAGGACAACGAGGATGATGGGCCAGTACACCTTCAAGTTCAGATCGACGGCATTGCCAAAAAGCAGGCTCACGAACAGCAGAAGCATGAACAGACCGACCAATGCGGGTATCATCACACCCATTTCAAATAAGTCATTCGTGGAACGGTAGCGGTTGTATGCATTGATAAGCGTGCCAAAGGCGGGGAAAAGGATCAAGAGTGCCCACCAATTCAATATGAAAGGCAGGATGTTAAGTTGATTGAGCAGGATAATTGCTCCGCCAAAGATAAGCACCAGTCCAATCCAAATGCTGGAAGGTTGATTTGTGCCGCTGCTGATTGATTTGTTCTGTTCCATTTTGTCTCTCCTTTTTGATGAAGGAATTGTAGAATACCATTATTGGGATGTCATCAAGAAATAGATGGATTTATCAATCAATCAAAAGTTGTATTAATTTGAGAAGTACCCTTCAATAATCCAACCCAACCTGGTGTCGATGAAGGGTCACTCTAGCCAGCTGATTATCGCCAAAGCCCCTAAAAATTCCCAAAAGTCACGATGTCTTCGGTTTCGAGCGGACCGCCACTCCACCAACAGGCAGCCGATCGATAACCGAGAAATTGAGAAAGATTATCAGCGCATCACAGATTAGCGACACAAGCTTGCAAGAAATGTCTTGTGAAGAAGGATGAGAGGCTGTGATGATGTCTGCCCCCTTCTCTACAAAGGATGTGGATTTCATAAACTATAATATTTTAATGATCTTCTTTTTTAATGCTTCGGTTACTGCTGCTGTGCGGTCAGCTACTCCCAATTTAGAAAAGATATGGACGAAATGAGATTTAACAGTTGCTTCAGTAATAAATAATTTTTTTGCAATCGCACTATTAGAATTACCTTGGGATGCAAGCTCCAATACTTCAATTTCACGGCTGCTCAATGTATTTTTAGAAGAATTTATCAAGCGCTGTGTTACTCTTTCTGCTATACGCGGCGCTAGTGCCATCTCGCCCCTTGCTGCATTGCGAATCGCTTGAAATAGTTGTTCAGGGGGAGTGTCTTTTAGTAAATAACCTATGGCTCCAGATTCGAGTGCTGGCAATATGTCTGCATCTGTTTCATAAGTAGTAAGTACTAAAATATTTACCTTTGGCAACTTGTCTCGAATAAGTTTTATTGCACCTAGTCCATCTAAATTGGGCATTTGCAGGTCCATGAGAATTAAATCTGGGACTAGCGAGATTGCTAGGCTGACAGCCTCTTCGCCATTTTCGGCATCAGCGACTATATCAAAATCCGGTTGTGATAACAATAAAGCTCGCAACCCACTGCGGACAACAGGGTGGTCATCAGTAATTATTATGTTAATCGTCATTTTCTTCTGAAATAGGAATAGAAACAGCTATTGCTGTTCCATTTCCTCGCTCACTTTCTATGGTTAGTGTTCCATTCAGTTCTTCTGCTCTATCTCGCATTGTTTTCATTCCGAAACCATTCTTGCTTTTTGAAGGGTCAAACCCCAGTCCATCATCGGCGATATCCATCACAAATATATCTTCCATAAATGAAAAGGTGATATTGACGTTTTTAGCTTGAGCATGTTTATTTATATTCTGCATGGCTTCCTGTGAAATGCGGAGTAGTGCCGTTTCGGTAGCTGATGCAAGGGAGCGCGGATTACCTGTCACTTTCATCTTTACCTGTATATTGTTTTCTGCAGACCAACGTGCCGCTAATTCTTCAATAGCTTCGATAAGAGAAGCCTTTTCAAATTGTTCAGGTTGCATGTCCCAAACAATTCTGCGGATCTCGTCAAGCCCTTCACGTGCAGCTTCTTCAGCTTGTTGAACATGCGTTTGGACTGTCTCAAAATTGCCATGCTTTGCCGCAGAGAGATGCATGATAATGGACGTGAAATGTTGGGCAAGCGTGTCGTGAATGTCACGAGCGATGCGTTGTCGTTCAGTCAATCGTCCCGCTTCTCGTTCAACTCTCATCAAATTTGCTCGAGACCGGGTTAACTCATCAATAAGACGCTGGCGATTTGTACTCTGTATTAAAATCGATGAAATAAAAGCACCAATGATCGTTGAGATGATCAGCAGCCCCAGGATGATCATTAGGATTGTGAGCCAATGCTTTGTTGGGTATAACATGATGTATAGAACATATAGACCTAAAGTCTGAAAAATAGTTATTCCAATCGACCATCGAATGGGGAATCTGCTAAAAATTAATGGAGAGAATATCCCTATCAGCAAAAGCGAATCGGCGGCCAGTGAGATCAAACCACCCCAGATTGCCCATCCTAGTACCAGATAAAGTGCGCCACGTTTAGGATTATCCCAAACGCGCAAATTTGAAATGGTTATAAATGGGATGTACCATAAACCCAATGCCGCAGAAAGAACAAGAAAGAACGAAAAGTGTACGATTATCGGTTCACGGTTATATACAAATATGATGTTCAAAATAAGAAAACTGTAGGCTGAAAAATGCCACACCCAATCCCATTGTTCCCATACCTCCGGGTTTTTGTTTTTTTGTGTTTTCGTCATGATGGCATTATACCTTGCGATATCTGGCAGTGTTTTTTGTGTCTAGAATATCGCAAGGTAATATTTTGAACTTACTTTTAAGCACCCGGTGCCAGAAATATAAGCATCGTTGCAAAGGGTTCCGCAATGAGGACAACAAGGCTGTGTCCAAGAATGACCGGCGTAAGACTGCGCTTGCCCCATAAGAACAAGCCACCCAGCAATAATCCATAAACCATGCTAAAGGCAAATGAAAAGGGATTGAAGCCCCAGGCCGTGTGATAGAGTGCGAAGATCAGTGCGGAGACAATCAGTTGCACCCATTTTGATGCACCGATTTTATGCAACTGATTCATTATGAAGCTGCGGGTAATTAAATCTTCTAATAGTGCGCCGCCTGCTGCCAATAATGCAGTCAGTACACGGAAACCATTGATCTGTGTTAGGTTGGCGTCCGGGTCAAATTGAAGGATGCTGGATAGGAATAGAAGCGCCCATGCTATTCCCAGTGTTAGTCCTGCAATGCTCGCACCGATTCCAGAAGGCGCACCTAGTCCGTGGGATTTAAGAAATTCGCCAGTGGACGTGCTCTTAATCATCCTAAAAATTACGGCAAGGATAATCATAAAGGCTACGCAGAACCAAATGAGAACGCCAGTAACGGAACCTTCCAGAGATAATCTCTGACGAAGCAGATGTGGGAGCGGACCGAAGTTCGGACCAACCAGCACCAGCAATAGAAGCGAAACTATTGAAATCCTTCGCCAAATGGTACTTCTTTCATTAGTTGTAGTATTCATTTCTACCTCCATGTAGGTTTTAATGAAGAAAGTGTAGAATACTTTTACTAAGAAGTCATCAATAGAAAGGCGGATTTATTAATCAATCAAAAGTTGTATTAATTAGAGAGGCGCCCTTCGATAGGTACCCTCCTTTGAATAAACTGATATGAATGTCATTAGACAGAAACTGATTTACATATTGCAATCCCTTTTCTTCCGCCAAGGCCGACAATCTGCTTCTTGTTCAAGCGGGCTGGATTTTTCACCCTGCATTTCGGACGATGCCCGGGTGTAGATTGCTGCTCTGCAAGACATTTTGGTTTCCTCAACGAAAGGTGTGAGCACTACTTCAAAATATGACAAAGATACTGAGAAGGTGGTGTCGAAGTGCCGATACTCAATTTTTCATTATCTCACCTGTGCAGCTCCACGTATATGGTTACGATTATGTCCACTCAACTGTTCTTTATTTCACGGCTCCTGACAAGGTATAGAAAGTGCCATTCTACGTCGGATATTTGGCAAAATATACATACAATTTTTGTAATAAATCCATATAATCTTCTTGTATGAACTACAAGAATCTGCCACAACTTACTTCAGCGGTAGCGTTAATTCTCTACCGTTTATGATTTTATTTTTTTCACTCAACGAGTAATCTCCTTATTCGAAGGTACAGATGAAGAGAATCTTTTAAAATTTCGTCAGATTCGTGATCAAATCTAAACCAGAATCAGGCAATGGATTGCGAAACAGGAATAAAAAAGCGGAGAATGATCTCCGTTTTTTTATCGAAACTATTTCACCAACTTTTCATCCGGCGGACATGCCTCCTGCGCCGCCGCGAGCATCTCCGGCGCGGATGAAACTTCGCCCTCGAACCATTTCTTCTGCAGCCAAAACGCCACATTGACCAATCCGATCATCACTGGCACTTCCACCAACGGACCAATGACTGCCGCAAATGCCGCCCCTGAACGCAGACCGAAAACTCCCACCGCTACGGCAATTGCCAGTTCAAAGTTGTTGCTGGCTGCTGTGAAAGAGAGTGTGGTTGTCTTGCAGTAATCCGCGCCGATGGTTTTTCCCAGAAAAAAACTCACAAGGAACATCACCACAAAATAGATCAGAAGCGGAATGGCAATGCGCACCACATCGAACGGCAACTCCACAATTAAGTCGCCTTTGAGTGAGAACATCACCACGATGGTGAACAGCAACGCAATCAATGTCAGCGGACTAATCTTGGGGATGAACACCTTTGAGTACCATTCCCTGCTCTTGACGCGGATCAGGATGAAGCGCGTCAGGAAGCCTGCAATGAACGGAATACCCAAATAGATAAACACGCTTTCGGCGATCTGCCCAATCGTAATTTCAACTACTGACCCGCTCAACCCAAACCATGTCGGCAGGACGGTAATGAACACATAGGCGTACACACTGTAAAACAAGACTTGAAAGACGCTGTTGAACGCCACCAAACCCGCTGCATATTCGTTATCACCATGAGCCAATTCATTCCACACGATAACCATCGCAATGCAGCGCGCCAAACCAATCAGGATCAAGCCTGTGAAATACTCAGGGTAATCGCGCAGAAAGATCACCGCCAACCCAAACATCAGTACAGGACCAATCACCCAGTTCTGTAACAGTGATAATCCGAGAATCTTCCAATTACGGAAGACATCACCCAGTTCCTCGTAATGCACCTTCGCAAGCGGCGGGTACATCATCAAAATCAAACCGATGGCAATCGGAATATTGTTCGTCCCAACGGATACTGCCTCATTGAATTGCGCCACCCCTGCAGGGAAGAGAAAACCAATTCCCACACCAAATCCCATTGCGACAAATATCCACAGGGTCAGGTAGCGGTCGAGAAATGATAGTTTATTCATCGTGCTGGTTTGCGCCATATTGCCTCCAAATATTAAGTTTTGATGTTTAACAGAGCAGGTTAGTCAATCGCCTGTTCCAAAATTTGTGGGATGACTTGCGCGATCTCGTCGCGCACGCGGCGAAAATCTTCCATGTCATCGGTTTGGGCGGGGTCAAAGAAACTATGGTGAACCTTCTTTCCTTGCCCCAGCCAGATGGGACATTCCTCCGCCGCCGAATCGCAGACCGTGACTACCAGATCAAATTCAATTCCCCTAAATTCATCTGCCAGTTTCGACCGTCCCTCATGCTGAATGCCAATTTCAGCAAGCGCAGCAATTGCTTTGGGATGAGTATAGCCTGCGGGTTTCGTCCCAGCGCTAACTGCTTCCCACTTTTCTCCCAAACGCGCATTGACAATTGCCTCCGCCATCTGCGAGCGGCAGGAATTACCCGTACATAAGAACAAAACTTTTTTCACTAAAGCAACCTCCAATTTTTAAGCGGCTTTTTATCACAACACGTCATCTCATAGGTTATTGTTTGGTTAATGTTCACGGACAGCGGATCAACCCGCGCGCCCACAAACAACCACCGCAGGTGGGCTGGAGGTTTCCAAAGCAATCTTCCAGGTTTTCATTTGCCATCTCACAACTGTTGCAAAACGCACATGGGGAGAAGTCAAAATCCTGAAGGCGTTTTCTTAATGCAGAGTAATTCTCATCTTTCCATATCTCCAGCAAACTCTTTTCGCGAATGTTTCCAACAAAATATTCCCGTGATGTACGTTCGCGATCATCCAGAAAATGGGTGTGCGTGTACAGCAGCGGCAGACACGGACTGACCATACCGTCCCAGCGAATGGAAGCGCTGCCCCGCTCTACAAACGGACATTGATCCGTATTCTGATTCAACAGACTGCCTGTCAACTCCAGACGGTTCATATTTTTAAGTATGTTCGAAAGCACGTCCACAGTATCGGGGCGGATATCCATAAGCGGCATGTGGACAAGTGGTCTGATCTCCTGCCCCACTACCATATCAAGAGATCGCATGTATAAATTTTCATCGAGCAGGGTATGATCGTGCGCCAAGACATTGCTGATAGAGAATTCCACCGCACCCAGCCTGTTGCCCAGCCGAATCACTTCATTCAGGTTATGGATGTTGCGCTTCATCGCCACAAAGGCAATGCCGAGTTTTGGATAACCCGCCCAATTGGACGCGCCAAATGTCCGATATTTTTTCACCTGAAGATATTTCAAATTGTCGATAATGCGTGGAAGCGCATCACCAAGGCGCACATCCATGTAACACTCTGGCGAAGCGCCGTCCATTGAAACCCAAAGCATATCAAGTTTCAATTCGATCAGCCTGTTCGCAACCCGCTCGGTTAGCAGTATGCCGTTTGTAATCAAGGATACACGATGCCCAAGTTCCTTGGCGTGCTGGATCATATCAAGAATACGAGGATGAGAAAGCGGCTCACCGTACCCCCCAAAGAACAATTCAGGCTTGTTTGGCAGGTCTTGAAAACTTGCCAGAATACGCTCAAAGGTCTCCTCTGTCATGTACCCAAACTTCACATCCCACACGTTGCGCATGCAGGTACTGCAATTCAAATTACATTTGTTGGTCACCTCCACATACACCCGCTTGAGCGCGTTGACAGGCAAGTGAACATAAATGCCGTGCCCATTCGGCTCGACCCTCAGTTCATCGCCAGGAACGATCCCCAATTCTTCCGCCACACGGACCGGAAGGACAACCTCGTTATGTTTGTTCACCTTGGCATAGTGGGATTTCGTCATACGGATTTTCTCCACAAAGGAAAAGGTTTACGATCTCCTAACCACAGAGTTGAAGTTTTGCATTGATTCGTTATGCAGTTTGCAACGCATCAACCACCCAGGTGGTCACTTCCGCCGGCGTGGGGATCCTGCCGTAAGAAACAACCTTCTCATTGATAACCAGCCCCGGCGTGGAGAGGATGTTGTAGGCGGTGATGTCGTTGTAATCGGTCACCTTGATGACCTGCGCCTCAATACTCATATCGGTTAGGATCTTGCGAACGATCTGTTCTACACGCTTGCAATTCGCACAACCGGAACCTAAAACTTTTATAGTAAGCATAATAAACTCCTTTGAGATCGAATTAATGAACCGGCGCTAATTTCTGGGTATTGCGGCGATTGACAAACCACAACATGCCAGAGAGCAACGCCAGAAAGATGATAAGGTAAAGCACGACCAAGGCAACGCTTGCTCCGTCGATCCAGGAACCGTAGATCAAGCCAGCCAGAGTGCTGAACAAAGCCACCCAGGCAACGTACGTCCAAGATTTGACGCGCCCGATGATGGTTGAAATGATCAGGATACTTTGCAGGCTGAGTTCCGGGTCTGCCATCAGATATGCCAGCAGCGGTCCGCGGTGCATGCCCAGGCTGAGGAACATCTGTGCAATGGGTACTTCGACCAGAGTAGGAAAGTACATGAACACACCGAAGACCACGCCCGCCAGATTGCCAATCAGGGTGTTTTGCCCCGCCATCGCTTCGATCCATTCGGGCTGGATCAACGCGCGAATGACACCCACCGCAAACACACCCGCCACAAGCAGCGGGAAGATCTGTTTGACGAACTTCCAGGATTCCCACAAAAAGTCACGTGTCTCATCTTCGGTCAGTTTTGCCTTGATGATCCAGCCGGAAATGCCCAACGCCAGCAACACCCCAAAGAACTTGCCATTGATAAAAATATCCAATCCGCCTGCGTGGGGTGTCATACCAACCGCGGCGACCAACAGGGTAATGCCCACCAAGCCGAGCGAGATCCAGGTCCATTTGTTGAAGCCATCGAAGATGTTTTCCATGCCCAGCCAAGATGTGATCCCGATCAACACAAGTAAGCCAATCAGGATGGCGCCTTGTGCCGTGACACCCTCTTCGCCTTTCTCGGCATCATAAGGGATGAGGTTGTAGAGGAAATCCTGAAATGTATCCATACCGAAAATGGGCACGGTGATCGTGGCATAGGTGTTGTTCAGCAAGCCTACTTTTAGGGTACCGGAGAGCAATAAAGAAACCAACACCAGCAGGAAGACCAATGCCACGCGCCGCATTTTGCCTTGTGCGGCAAACATGGAGTCAGTCGCTTTGTCGTGCTCCATATCTTCATGCCGGAATATCAGCGCCATGATGATACCGATGCCAATGCCAAATGCCAGAGAGAGGAAGAAGCGCGCCAACGCCAAGTCCACGCCGATGACGCCACCTGTGTAAATGAGGGCAAGGATGTTGGCGGCTGGCGCAAAGAACAGGAAGGTGATGGCGGGACCCAACCCGGCGCCTTTCTTATAGATACCAGCAAACAGAGGAACGATGGTACAGGAGCAAACAGCGAGCAGTGAACCTGCCAATGCGGCGGCAGGATAGGAAACAAATTTTGGAGTGTTCCGTCCGAGAAAACGCGTCACGGTCTCTTTGGGAATCAGGGCAGTCATCGCGCCTGCGATGTAAAAAGCGGGCAGTAGGCAGAGCAATACATGTGCAGCAAGGTAGGAGGCGAGGTTTCCCAAGCCGCTGTAAAACAAATTTGAAATAACGTTCAAGATGTTCATTTGCGCTTCGATTCTTTTTATGGAGATGGTTTCACGTGCAATGTACCGAGAGGGATAACCGCTGGTACGCAATGCGGGCATCCGCACGCGGGGTACGTTTGGGTGTTGATAACGGAGGAAACGGTTTCGGTGGAGAGTCCACTGAGGGCGGCAGAATCAAGGATCAGGTCCAGATAGGAAGCGTTTTTCAATCGATAATAGACATAACGCCCTTCACGGCGGACCTGCAAAATATCCGCTTTCCGCAGTGCCATCAGGTGTTGAGAGATGTATGCCTGCCGCCAACCAAGCGCCGCCTCAAGGTGACAAACGCACGCCTCGCCTTTACCGATGGCGAGCAAAATGGCAATGCGCTGGGATGAATTGATCACAGCAAGTGGTATGGCTATTTTTTCGGAAAGATCGGGGATGGAAAGATCATTCATATTCGTAATCCTGAATATATAGTACTCCAATACATTCACAAAAGCGAATATGACAGATGTCACCTTTTGGCGCGTTGAAAATCGTGCCGATGTAAGGGTTTTCCCGACAACCCTCAAAAAAGACGCGGACTTTCCCCGCTATAAGGAACTTATCGAAAGAGAGAAAATAACCTTGGCATTATCGGATTTTTTCCGATCCAAATTTTCAAGGAGGCTTCTCAATGGCTCTGGAACCGAAAGACGTTCTTGTGCGAATGCAGGAAGATCTTCAACGCGCTTTGCAAAAAGCGCCTGGAGAACGCCGCTGGGTGATGGTGATCGACCTTCGCAAGTGTGTGGGTTGTCACGGTTGTACGATCGCCTGCGTGGCAGAGAATAAACTTCCCCCCGGTGTAGTGTATCGCCCGGTGGTGGAAAAAGAGATTGGGTCTTACCCCAATGTGAAACGGCAATTCATCCCACGCCCGTGTATGCAATGCGATGAACCGCCCTGTGTGCCGGTCTGCCCTGTCAATGCTACTTACGCCAACGAAGAAGGTGTGGTGGTGATGGATTATGACCGTTGTATTGGTTGCCGTTATTGTTTGAATGCCTGCCCATATAGCGCACGCACCACAGACTTTGGATATACCTATGTGGATCAAAACCTGCCTGTTATGGACGGCGTGCTTGTGGGGCGTGAAGAATCGGACGATTACGAACGTGCTGCCAATTACGAGTACGGCAAGGAATGGGAACGAAGCGGCGGTTTGCAATCTCCGGTAGGCAATGCGCGCAAATGCCATTTCTGTTTGCACCGTGTACATGAAGGTGAACTGCCCGCCTGTACAACCACTTGTATCGGGCGCGCAACCATCTACGGTGACGCAAACGATCCCGACAGCCTGGTTTCCGAACTGATCACCCAGAGCAATGCCGTTCGCCTGCGTGAAGAACTCGGCACCAAGCCCAAAGTCTATTATCTGGTATAGCGGAGGAAGACATGGCTAATAAAAATACAAAACCCGCACCCGAAGCCGAAAAGGAACAGGAAGTTCCGCAGAAACCCGCTGCCTCGCGCAAAACATTCAAACTGACCACCACACATATATTGTGGGGCGTTGGAATTCTTGCCCTGTTGATCGGCGGCATCGGAATGTATCAACGCTTCACAGAGGGATTGCGCCCGACGGCGCTCGGCTCTTTCGTACCCTGGGGGCTGTGGGTGGCTACCTATGAATATTTTGTCTGGCTGGAGATTGGTTCTTTGGTGGTCTTCACCCTGATGGTGTATGTGTTCAAAATTAACCCCATTTTGCACAAAATGGCGTTGACCCTCTACCTGACCGCGCTTGCCATTCTCGCAATGGCTTTGATCCTTATCGGTCTCGATCTCGGACATCCCTTCCGCTTCTGGCATGTGATGGTCTGGCCGCAGTGGAATTCCCTGCTTGCATGGATGATCTGGGCGCACATGATCTATATGGTCGTGCTGGTCGGAAAACTTCTGATCGAAGCCTATGGCAAATCGGCTAGGCTCAAGAAGTTGGGCATCTGGCTTTCGTACATCAGCATCCCGCTCGGCATTGCATTGGTTGCAATTGCCGGTTCCGTGTTCAGTGTGGTTGTGGGACGTCCCGCCTGGCAAGGCAATGGACTGCCCCTCTACTTCCTCGTATCTTCGCTCGTGGTTGGTACAGGGCTGCTGACCTTCCTGTTCGTCTGGTTCTACCCGAACAAGCAAGAACAGGAATACGTTGACACAGTGCGTTGGATGGGCAAACTGTTGTTAGGCTTGCTCACTGTCGGCTTGACCGCCGCGGCGCTGGGCGGCATGGTACTGCTCTACCCAGGCATCCCCGCTCAGGCAGAGGCACTGAAGACGACCCTATTTGGTCCGTTGTGGTGGCTGTACTGGGTGCTGCATATCGGCGTGGGCGTGATCATCCCGATCTTCCTGCTGCTGGCAAGAACGCCTTCACCCAAACAGATCGGTGTGGCTGCCGGTTTGTTGATCGCCACCTTTATCGCAGTACCAATCAACATTGTTGTTCCTGCGCAGACCGTCATCGGCATCATTGAAGCGGACCTGGTCAATTCGTTCTTTGGTCCCACATTGAACGCAGGTTACTTCCCCACTTCATCTGAATGGCTTGTCACTTTGTTTGCGCTGGCATTTGGCTTCCTGGTGTTCCTGTTCGGGTTCACCGTGTTGCGCCTGCGCCCCCGCATTGATGAAACCTCCAAGGAGGTGAAATAATGAACCCCAAGCAACCTGAAAACTGCAAGATCTCCCGCCGTGACTTTTTGAAAATCGCTGGCGCTGGCACGGCAACCGCAGCCTTCGTGGGCAGCCTGCCGCAAATTCAGTCCACGCTCGCCAAGAGCGGAGAAGGTTCCGCCTATAATCTGAGCGACCCCGCCAAGCAACTTTACTCGATCTGCCAGCAATGTAATACGCAATGCGGTATCAAGGTCAAAGTTGTGGATGGTGTGATCGTCAAGATCGAAGGCAACCCCTACTCACCCTGGAATATGGTTCCACACCTGGCATACGATACTCCCGTAGCCGATATGGGAACCGTGGACGCCCCGCTCTGCCCCAAGGGACAGGCGGGAATGCAATCAGCCTATGACCCTTTCCGCATCAAGCAGGTATTGAAACGCGCTGGCAAACGCGGTGAAAACAAATGGGAGACCATCCCCTTCGACAAAGCGATTGAAGAAATCGTTGAAGGTGGAAAGATCTTTGCAAACGTGCCCGGCGAAGAAAATCGCGAAGTGGAAGGTTTACGCGCTCTGCGTGCTCTGACCGATGCACAGGTCATGAAAGACATGAACTCCGCCATTGGTAAGATCCGTTCTGAAAAGGATTTTGATAAGAAGCGCGAATTGGTCGCACAGTTCAAGGTGGATTTCAAAGACCATCTCGACAAGATGATCGACCCTGAGCATCCCGATTTTGGTCCAAAGAACAATCAGATTTTGTACTTCTGGGGACGCCAGAAGGGCGGTCGCGCCGACTTCGTACATCGCCTGTTCGGCTCAGGGCTTGGAACCACAAACCGCCACGGACATACCACCGTCTGCCAGGGTTCGTTGTACTTCTCGGGCAAATCCATGAGCGATCAGTGGGATGCCGCAACCGCCAAATTCACAGGCGGCTCGAAAGCCTACTGGCAGGGCGATACCGCCAGTGCGGACTTTGTCATCTTCGTGGGCGCCTCTCCCTTTGAAGGCAATTACGGTCCCACCAACCGCGTGCCGCGCATTACTGAACGTCTCGCCAGCGGCGACTTGAAATTCGCCGTGATCGACCCTCGCCTTTCCAAGATCGGCGGCAAAGCCTGGAAATGGCTGCCCAACAAGCCCGGCACCGAAGGCGCGATCGCGCTGGCGATGATCCAATGGGTAATCGCCAACGAACGTTACGATGCCAAATATCTTGCGCTTGCCAACAAGGCAGCCTCATCCAATGCAAAGGAACCGAACTGGAGCAACGCCTCCTGGCTGGTAAAGATCGACCCCGAAAAAGGTACACCGGGCAAATTCCTGCGTGGCTCTGACCTGAAACTCGTTGAGAAGAAGGAAGAGGAAGTGGACGGCAAGAAGGTCGTGACCTACCTGACCATCCCGTCAGATGGGGCAGAGCCTGTTGTGTACGCCACAGACCCCTTCGTCGTGCTCGATGCGGATTCCAATCCTGTGCTGTTCGATCCGAACGATGCAGAAAATCCCGTAACCGCTGGTCAACTTTTGGTGGATGCCAAAGTTGGCGAGTTCCCCGTCAAAAGCAGTATGCAGATCCTGAATGAATCTGCCAATGCCAAGACCATTGAAGAATGGGCAGAGATCGCCGGGATGCGCGCCAAGGATATCGAAGAACTGGCGTTCGAGTTCACCTCGCACGGTAAGAACGCCTGTGTCGATATTCATCGCGGTGTCAGCCAGCACACCAACGGGTATTACAACGTGATCTCGTGGTACAACCTCGCCCTGCTGATTGGCAACTTCGACTGGCGCGGTGGTCAGGTTTGGGCAAGCACTTACGATCTTTCCGGTGCAAAAGCCGAAGGTCCGTTCGTGTTCAGCAAGGCAGACCCCGGCGCGCTCGCTCCGTTCGGCTTGAGCATCATCCGCCACGACGTCAAATACGAAGAGTCCACCATCTTCATGGACCTGCCCGAAGATCAGCGCTATCCCGCCAAACGCAACTGGTATCCGCTCGCTTCGGATGTTTATCAGGAGATCATCCCCTCCGCAGGCGACATGTATCCCTACCCGATCAAAGCCGCCTTCATGTATATGGGTTCGCCTGTGTACTCCCTGCCCGGCGGACATACCTGGATCGAGATCCTGCGTGATGTTGAAAAACTTCCGCTCTTCGTTGCCAGCGATATCCTTGTCGGCGAAACCAGCATGTATGCCGATTACATCTTCCCCGATGTCTCCTACCTCGAACGCTGGGAGTTCGGCGGTTCGCACCCGAGCATCACTTTCAAAGTGCAGGGCGTGCGCCAGCCCCTCATCGCCCCGCTCACGGGTACGGTGAAGGTGTATGGGCAGGAAATGGCATTGCAATGGGAAGCCATGCTGCTCGCCATCGCGGAAAAACTCGAATTGCCCAATTTTGGGTCGAACGGTCTCGGCGAAGGCGTGGACTTTACCCACCCCGACGACCTCTACCTGCGCATGGTAATGAACCTCGCCTATGGTGAAAAAGCGGAATTCGAAGATGCCGTCCCCGAAGCGACTCCTGAAGAGATCGACATCTTCCTCAAAGCCCGTGCGCATCTTCCCAAGACGGTATTTGATCCTGACCGTTGGCAGAAGATTACGGGGAACCTTTGGTCTCGCGTGGTGACAGTCCTTGCCCGCGGCGGACGCTTCCAAGCCTACGAAAAGGGTTACCCTGGTGATGGCGTACGCTCCGGCTCGTTCGACGAACCCTACATCACACCTACGGGTGTCAAGTTCGGTAAGTTGATCAATATGTACTTGGAGAAGAACACGGGCGTCAAGTATTCAGGTACCGGTAAGACGATCTCCCCCATTGCCACCTACATCGAGCCAGCCACTGGATTCGATGGCACCGTGATTGACGACTCGGGAGATGGGTACGACCTGAAACTCATCACCTACCGCGAGATCGCACAAACCAAGAGCCGCACACAAGGCAATTATTGGCTCAAAGCGCTCCTGCCTGAAAACTTCCTGCTCATGAATGCCAGCGACGCTGCAGAACGAGGACTGAAAGACGGCGACACGGTTCGCATCAGTTCCGCCTCCAACTCGAATGGCGAGTGGGATTTCGGTAACGGGAAGAAACGCTCCATCGCAGGCAAACTCAAGGTGGTCGAAGGGATACGCCCCGGTGTGGTCTCCTTCCCGCTTGGGTTTGGTCACTGGGCATACGGCTCGCAAGACATCAGCATCGATGGCATTACCATCGCCGGTGACGATCGCCGCTACGAAGGCTTCCATGCCAATGCCGCCATGCGCACCGACCCGCTGGTGACAAACACCTGTCTGCTTGACCCGGTCGGCGCTTCGGCAGTATTCTATGATACACAAGTAAAAGTTGAGAAAGTGTAATATCAATTCTCCTTTGGCAACGTTCCCTCCCTGCAAGCAGGGAGGGAACACCGCAAGAAAGAGGAACCCATGTTTCATCTTGGACAAACCGAACTAATTATTGTTCTCGCCGTTGTCGTTCTGTTATTTGGCGTCGGGCGCATTGGCAAGATCGCATCCGAACTTGGCTCTGGCATCCGTTCCTTCAAGGAAGGCTTGAACGGCAATCAGGACGAGAAATAGTGACACAAATCACTGTTTGAATCAGAATATACCCGATATAGTTTAACCATCTCTCCGAAGCCTGCCTCCCTACACCTAAACGGCATGGGAACAGGACAGATCATATAAGTGATCCGGGAGGCAATGGAAACATTGCCTTCCCCCATTTGGAAAGGAGACTGACTCTTGATGTATTTGAGGCTGTCCTTTCCATAGGGCAGCCTTTGTATTTTTGGAGTTCACAAATGGATCTTCAATCTCTGCTCGAAAAATCTTCACGCGATCATTCACATCTCTGTCCACGTCAGATCCTTGGCGTACGCATGGGGTTATGCGGAATCAAGGCATTGGGTGTATCTGCAAATCAAGGCAGCAAACGCTTGCTTGTCATCACCGAAACGGACGGTTGTTTCGCCGATGGTCTGACAGCCGCTACAGATTGCTCGGTCGGGCATCGCACCCTGCGCGTGGAAGATTATGGCAAAGCGGCGGCAACTTTTGTCGATACCCAGACCGGGCTGGCAATTCGTGTTGCACCCACATTGGATGTTCGTGAACGGGCATATCAATACGCCCCCAATGAACCCCGTCACTATTTTGCCCAAATGCAGGCATATCAGGTCATGCCAGATGATGTGATGTTCACGGTGTGTGAAGTGTATCTTGCAACTTCAATTGCCGAGATCGTTTCCCGCCCCGGAGTGCGTATCAACTGCGATAGTTGCGGTGAGGAAATAATGAATGAACGGGAAATCCATACGAATGGGCAGGTTCTGTGCAGGGCATGCGCTTCGAGAGCATATTATCAACTTCCCGTATCCATGCCGGTCTTTGAAAAAGCAGGTGCGTGACAGGTTCTTATCCCTCCAATGAACCGAGAGAAAATCGGCTTGCGCATCCTTATTCGTGGCTCGAACGATGTCGCTTCGGCAGTCGCTCATCGTTTGTTCCAAGCGGGTTATGGTGTTGTCATTCATGACGACCCCAAACCGAGCGTGACCCGCCGCAAAATGGCTTTTGCCGATGCGATCTTTGATGGTGAAACGACATTGGATGACATAACAGCAAAACGGGTGGATACTGTAAACGTGCGGGCAAGATTACTTGCCCCCGCTTGTATTCCAATTTTGGTGAGCGATTTTTATCGGCTGGTCGAGAAACTCCGTCCACAAGTTTTGGTGGATGCGCGGATGCGGAAGCACAAGAAGCCAGCACGGCAGATTCACATGGCACCGCTGACTATCGGATTGGGTCCTAATTTCTCCGCAGGCAGGAATGTGCATATTGCCATCGAGACCGCGCGAGGGGAAGATTTGGGACGGGTCATTACCTCTGGAGGAACCGCGCCGCTGCAAGGAGAGCCGATCAGCATTGAAGGTCATGCGCGTGACCGCTACCTGTATGCGCCGTGCGCTGGCAGGTTTAAGACCGAGTTTCAGATCGGCGACATGGTGACGGAGGGTCAGGTGATTGCAGTCATCAACGAAACGCCGTTGACTGCGCCGATCACTGGCGTACTGCGCGGCATTACGCATGACGATGTCCCTGTGGAAATGCACACCAAGGTGATCGAGATCGATCCACGTGGGGATGGAACGCTAGTGGCTGGAATTGGCGAGCGTCCCGCCCGCATTGCAGATGGTGTGTTGCAAGCTGTGCAAGATTGGGAGACAAAACATACTTTGGGGTAGGAAGGGCATGGGTGCAGAATCAGGCATCGGGTCAGCATGAAGCGGGGGGTATCCAAAGTAACGAATTCGGTGATATTCATCACTGGACAATGCATATCCGATTTGCTACATTCACGGAGGAAAGGACTGCCATGAATAAAACGCTTCTCGTAATACTTTCAGTGTTACTGGCAGCCTGCTCACCTTTTTCTGAAACGCAGGTAGCAGGCAGTGTGAACTTGAACGATCTGCAACCGCTTCCTACTCCTGCGGGGCATGACGCAGTGCCGTTGCGCGTGGCAGTAGCGGCGGTGATCTCACCCAAGGGGACGGTACAATCGTATTCACCGCTTCTGTTATATCTGGAAGAAAAGCTCAACCGCCCTGTTGAATTGGTGCAGCGCAAAACGTATATGGAAGTAAATGAATTGATCGAACACGGCGAGGTCGATGTGGCGTTCGTCTGCACCAGCGCATACATCGAAGGGCACGATACGTTTGGGATGGAGTTGTTGGTTGCGCCGCAGGTCAATGGAAAGACCGTCTATAACTCGGTGTTGATTGTGCCTTCGTCCAGCACGGCGCAAAGCATGAAGGATATGCGCGGCAAGGTCTTTGCTTTCACCGACCCGATCTCACTCAGCGGACGGGTGTACCCAACCTACCTTGTTCACACATTGGGGTACAGCCCTGATAATTTTTTTGCCCGCACGTTCTTCACCTACAGCCACGATGAAGCCATCCGCGCTGTTACAAGTGGTGTGGCGGATGGGGCTGCTGTGGATTCGCTGGTGTTCGAATTTGCCCTAGCGCGTGACCCATCACTTGCCGAAAAATTGCGCGTCATCCACCGCTCACCCGATTTTGGCATTCCGCCTGTGGTCATCAGTCCCTTCACCCGCCCGCAGGTAAAAGCGGATATTCAAACCCTTTTGCTGGCAATGTCCACAGACCCTGATGCAAAAGATGCGCTCGCATCCATTGGCGTGGACAGTTTTGTGCTGCTCGACGACAGCGCCTACGATGAAGTGCGGGAACTGTACGCGATCATTCCAACCTCGGAATTGCCATGACGTTTCAAAGGGTATCCGAACGAATGTGGGAGATCGCAGGCGCGGTCAGCGTCCGCACCAAGATCCTTGGCATTGTGCTGGGGTTGGTGATTTTATTGGGAGCGGGTGTCACCATGCAAGCGCGTTACGCTCTGACCAGAACCATGACTGCGCAAATGGAAGAACAGAGCATCTCGGTCTCGCGCGACTTTGCCGCCCGTTCCACCGACCCGATCCTGCTCAATGATCTGCTTGGCGTGCACGATCTTCTCAAGGAAACCATTGCCAACAACCCAAACATTCGCTACGCCTTCATTGTGGACAATCACGGGCAGGTGATTGCGCACACGTTTGAAGGCGGTTTTCCGCTCGACCTGATCCCCCTCAATACCGTTCAATCGGGCGAGCATCACCATACCTCCCTGATTCAAACGGATGAGGGACTCGTGTGGGATACCGCCGTTCCGATCCTGGATGGCAAAGTCGGCACGGCGCGTATCGGACTTTCGGATGCTTCCATCCGAACGGCAGTCTCCACGCTGACGGCTCAGCTCATCCTGACCACCCTGCTGGTTTCCATCGCAGGCATTTTGGTGGCAGTCTCGCTGACTTGGATTCTTACCCGTCCGATCATTTCACTGGCACAAGCCACCCAAGCCGTAGCCAAAGGAGATTTTTCGCCACGCGTCCTGCGTTGGGCAAATGATGAGATCGGAGATCTAGCTGAAGCGTTCAACTCCATGACAGAAGAACTGGCGCGTACGGATGAACTCCGCAAGGAGCGCGAAGTTTTGCGGAGACAATTGCTTGAGAAAGTGATTACAACGCAGGAAGACGAGCGTCGCCGCATTGCGCGTGAATTGCACGACTCCACCTCACAAAATTTGACATCCCTCATTGTCGGTCTGCGTGTCATGGAAACCAATTGTGCCCAATGCGCATCCATCTCCAAAGCCACTGATCTGCGCGACGTGGCGTCCAAAACCTTGGATGAAGTCCACGACCTTTCCATGCGTTTACGCCCGCGTGTTCTCGATGACCTGGGGTTATCCGCCGCACTCGAAAGATTGGTGTCAGAATGGCAGACACGCTATAAAATCCCCGTGGATGTCGCCATTCAATTGGGTGAACGCCTTCCAGGCGAAGTCGAGACCGCCATCTACCGCATTGTACAAGAGACTCTGACCAACATCGCCCGCCATGCTCATGCAAAATCTGCCAGCATTCTGGTGGAACGTCATGGCGATATGGTACGGGCTATCGTGGAGGATGATGGCATCGGGTTTGATATCAACGCAAATCATGGCGAACGTCATCTCGGCTTGTTGGGTATGCGTGAGCGGGCGGAATTTCTGCATGGGGCTTTGACAATTGAGTCGTCTCATGAGAACGGAACGAGCGTTTTCATTGAAATCCCGCTTCATAACGAACAAATGGAAGCAAACCGATGAGCAGCCCAATTCGCGTTCTTATTGCGGATGATCATGCTGTCTTACGTGCTGGACTACGTCTACTTCTCATTGGACAACATGAATTTGAAGTTGTGGCAGAAGCATCCACGGGCTCGGAGGCATTATCACTGGCAGAAAAACTCCAGCCTGACTTAATCCTACTTGACCTTAGTATGCCAAGTCTGGGTGGCATGGAAATATTACCCACCCTGCGAAAGATGGTTCCATCCATAAAGATATTGATCCTCACCATGCATGATGATCCACAATATCTACGGCAGGCATTGAAGCACGGAGCAAGCGGCTATGTTCTAAAAAAAGCAGCGGATGCCGAGCTAATCTCCGCTATTCAGGCAGTCCTACGGGGCGAGATGTATGTCCACCCCTCCATGACGCGCGTTTTGCTTGAGGATATTTTGCCTGAAACGAAATTCTCCAACGCAGATCTAACATGGTCAAATCTAAGTGAACGAGAGCAGGGAGTTCTAAAAATGGTGGCGCTTGGTCATACCAGCGCAGAGATCGCTGAACAACTCAGCCTGAGCGCTAAAACTGTGGAAACATATCGCGCGCGCGGTATGGAAAAACTTGGGTTGCGAACAAGGGCGGCATTGGTCAAATTTGCCCTGCAAGAGGGTTTGATAAAGAAAGAATAGGGTCTTTAGGTTGTTATCAGGTTTGATTTTCTTTAGCGGCAGATTTATCACACGTCTCCAAAAAAGCCCTTAAAATGACCACTATATCTGCCTTCAAAGCCTCAATCGAATCTGCCCAGCAGGGTACATATCTGGTATACGGGTATAAACTTAGACCTGCTCGGTTTATGACTCCATATAGAGAACAAAAAGCAGAAAACGAATGAACACCCTATGTACATGGATGCTTTCGTTTAAAACATTCCCATCAACAATCTATCCACTTTTTGCTGTCTACCGGTAGTTTGTTCAATCCCATATCCTGCCTGCTTTATACCGATTCTATCAATTCATTACTACAGGCAGGTTCCTATGCAGACTCATTCAAGCATACTAGATCAGACCACATTGGGCATCTAACTCAACGTCGAGGGCACTTCACTTCTCTACCAAGCCTCCCCGGTTAGCTAAATCCATTTCAATGGCAGGATTGGCAACAACGAGGGTTCGTCGCATGGAATGTAGTTCTTCGCATTGTTGCCCATCAAAATACAGGATATGCACTTGATCTTCTCGAACATATGTAAGTGAACGATACATAGAATTCCAGCGGATTTGTCATGAGTCAACAATGGTGCTGTTCAGGTTAATATCCGAGACCAATGTAACTTTATGCAGGGCGCTTGCGTGTTTTCGTATTGTTTCCTGGGGTATTTGCCTTGCGGGCTTCCTGTTTTACTAACCGATTATGTTTGCGTTGTCCCTTGGATGGACGCTTGGGCTTGGGCTTGTTTGCTACTGCGTTCATTGTAATTTCTCCTTTCAGACCTTGATCCAATTGTTGCTGGCTTGTATAGTATCAACCAGTGTTTTTTGCTCTCCATACATCGTGCTAGTTTCCGCAACCTGAATATCCAGATTACGACAATCGAGACAGAGAAACGCCTCTGTTTGAAACAGATCGTTGAAACTATCATCTGCTATCATCTGGATGACAACGCCATCCTTATGCCAGTTGTTGCTCGTGTTCTTATACACATTGACCGATCCACATTTGGAACATTTTCTTTCTTGCATAGGAATCTCCTTCCAACTACTGAAACCCGTTCGACCTGCCGAATATATGCGGGATCGACTCCATATTTACTTTAACCACGCAAGCATAGATTGGACACTTCCCGTTGCCAAAGCAATACTTGAATCTGCCGCACCATAGTAAATGCGAAGAGTGTCGCCATCAGGTGCAATGGTATAACCGCAAGGAAAAACAACCTTGTTAACATCACCATGTAACTCGTAGGATTCTTCAGGGCCAAAAAACCATTCATCACTGCGTTTCAAACAATTCTCTGGATTATTCAGATCAAATAGGGCAAGACCTAATCGGTAAATTACTCCTGCCCCATTGTGCTTTACACCGTGATAGATCATCAGCCAGCCCTGCGGTGTTTCAATAAGAGGCGGGGAAAGCCCAATTTTATTCGCATCCCACCATCCACCAAGCCGCGCCTTAAGGATCATTTTATGGCTGCCCCATTCCCGCATGTCAGTGGAATAGGAAATCCAGATATGAGCTGCTGTCGCACTAACTGGACGATGGATAAGTGCCCAACGCTCGTTGATGCGGCGAGGCAGAAGAGCCGCATCCTTATCTTCTGGCTGCATAATGACGTTATAACGTTCAAATTGATGGAAATCCTTTGTGAGCATCAGTGCCACGCCTGGTCCGTCCCGGGTGTAGGCTGTATATGCAATTGCATACTTTTCCAATTCAGGGATATAGGTGATGCGAGGATCTTCTATACCCCAGTACTCCTCGGGAAACCGTTCTGGGTCGGCCATAAGTGTAGGTGGTGAATCGATCTGCCAGCCATCCACGCCATTTGCCGATCTGGCAACACAAAGATGGGAGAGACCGCGTCGATCTTCCACTCGGCACAAAAGTAAAGTGGTGCCGTCCGCAAGTAATGTGGCGCCAGGATTGAATACGCTATTGACTTGATATGGCCAGTTTGCGGCTGTCAGGATGGGGTTGAGTTTGTGGCGTTGAAGCAGTTGCAGGGGTTGATTGGTCAATACGGGTATCCTCATCAGTCATCATAATGTTTTTCGCCAGTTGTAATTCCAATAGCGATTGAAGAAATGCAAGTGTGGACTCGGCTCCTTGATTTTCGTTGGGTCGATCAGGATGCAGTCCATCCCGACAACCACCTGTTGTCGGGTCGTAGACTGGGAGGTGCAAGTCGTTTCGTCCAAGAAACCATTCAAAGGCGCGACGGGCTTCCCTGTGCCAGACTTTTTTTCCGGTGATACGGAAAGCTTCCAGGCAGGCAGAGACCATCCCTTGGGCTTCGACAGGTTGCTGATCAAAACGTGCGCGTTTCCCATTCATTGGATAGAAGCCATTGGAGCCAATAGGTACAAAATGCCCACCTACCGCCTCAGATTTTTGCAGATCTAACAACCAGTGGAGGGACTCCAATCCTACCTCCGTCATCGTACTATTTGGGATGGATTCTCCGCACAATAGCATGGCATGTGACAAAGTGGCATTGCAATAGGTTAGCTTGTCTTCAAACCAATGCCATCCATCTTTACGATTCTGTTGATAAAGTTTCATGAGTCTCCCTGCCAATCCACCCTGTACCTGACTAGCACGGCTGTCACCAGCAAAACGCAGTAAATACTCGTGTATTCCGATCAGTGCAAAAGCCCAGGCGCGCGGACTGGTCGTTTCAAGAATTGCGAGTAACGATTGCTGAAACATACGCCCAGCCATGTTTTGCAGCGCTGGGGTATTCGAACGTCCCAAGACTGTGCCGAGTGCCCAAAGGGCGCGGCCATGACTGTCATCTGAGCCACTCTCTTCGAGCCAGTTTCGCTGATAATCCATAAAGTTGCGGAAGCGCCTGGTCTCTGTATTGAAAGCGTACCACGTAAACGCGAGATAACGGGTCGCCAGATCAACAGCATCCGTATTGCCAACTTCTTCCAGAAGTGTGCTCACCAACAATGCGCGGGCATTGTCATCCGTCGTATATCCTTCGCGATAGTTAGGTATTGTGAAAATAGAATGCTGAAAGATGCCAGTATCATCCGTGAGGTGACGCAAGTGATCCAGTTTGAGAGGGGGCAAATCTCCTGCGCGTTTGTCCAGAGGCTTGACCGCATACTCTGCTGCGGCAAAATAACGATGATCAGAGCGGGCGCGTTCAAATGTCTTCATATATTGGCTTGCAACCTGCGGCCAGATCATATCCCGTCCAAACAGATAGGCGCGCTTGCGCATGGCATGGCGCTTTGACTCATTATCCAACAGATCAATTACCTGTTCAGCCAACGCCTGCGGGTCACTGAATGGCACCAGCACGCCGCGATCACCAGCCAGCATCTCTTCTGCGTACCAGTATGGGGTGGAGATGACCGCCTTCCCCGCTCCAACTGTATAGGCTAGGGTTCCGGATGTGATCTGTGCTGCGTCAAGATAAGGAGTGATGTATATATCCGCCGCGCTGATGAACTGGACAAGTTCCTCCGGGCTGACGAACCGGTTATAGAAGATCACATTGCCTTCCACACCATTTTCACGAGCCAGCCACTGCAGCGATAGCCGATAGGTCTCGCCCTCGTTCTGTATGATGTGGGGATGTGTTGCGCCGACAACGATATACACCACGTTGGGATATTTTTCCAATATGACAGGCAAAGCATTAATAACGTTCTCGATGCCTTTGTTCGCTGAAAGCAGACCAAAACTCAGCAAAACGCTTTTGCCCTCCACGCCAAATAGATCTTTGTGAAAACTCGGGTCTACAAATGGGACATCTGGTATGCCATGAGGGATCAGGTCGATCTTTTCTTCAGGTACGTGATAAACATCCCGCAGGAATTCTGCCCCTCGTTGGCTCATGACAACTACTCGGTCCGAAAGAGAAACGATCTCTTCCAGTGCCCGGCGCTGATCAGGATTGGGATCCCTCAAGACCGTATGTAATGTTGTGACAACCGGCATCCGCAATTCACGCAGGAGTGCTAGGATATAACTCCCTGCCTTCCCTCCAAAGATACCGTATTCATGTTGTAAAGAAATTATGTCGACGTTATTGATGTTCAGGAAATCGGCAGCACGCCGGTAGGATTCAATATCCTTCTCGGTCAGTTCAAATCGAACACGTGACGGGTATTCGTAACCCGTCTCTGTATCATTTACAGGTAGCGCAATGCATGCAGTGCTTTTGAATTCATTGGCAATGGTCTCACACAGATCGGTGGTAAAGGTGGCAATGCCACATTGACGTGGCAGGTAATTCCCAATAAAGGCAATGCGCTTGATGCTCGCATGGGTGAATTTTTCCATAAGGTTTTTCCTTCCAAACACCTCTGTTGATTTTTTAAATCTACCTGGTGTCGAACTATATTTCTAGTTGATAAGCAGAATCGCCTCGGAAGACGATGATATACGTTTGGCTTCCAGAATGTCCCTGAGCATGACAAGGTTTTCCCTCAGTTGCTTTTTCATCTTTCTTCCTAGGATACGCTCGCTCATACGAGGGAAATTCATCACACCGATTCGTATGGATACTTCAACCTTTGTACCATCGCCGGCGGTCTCAAACGTATAAGTGGTCTGCATATAAAGAGGACCGGAGATTGACTTGAACCTGTATCTCATATTCGAACTGGATTCAATTACCTCGTAGATACCCAGGTTCCTGCGCCCCATCAAATGTCCAATACTTCGAAAGTAGATGCTCATTTCTTTGTGACGACTGGTTATCTTAGCTGTTGCCAATGTTCCATACTGCTATTGAAAATCATTTTCAGGCGTGCTCATATAATCAAAAACCTGCTGGATAGGCAACTCGATCATTGTACTGGTCGTTAGTTTGAACATTTAACCCTTTCATCACTACTAGCCGCCGGAGGATCACATCTCGATGTGCGGTATCGCTACACCATGCTGTTCTCGTGGTTTTGCCAGACTTACCTTCAACGTCTGATCGCTTAACGAGTACGCGTCGAACATACTGACAGCTATGTCGGCTTCGCTTTGCACACTCATAGTGACGAATGCAAATCCCCTGGACTCACCGCTCTTGCGGTCTTTGATCACTTCCGCCAAGATGACTTCCCCGGCTTGCGCGAATAAAGTCTTCAATTCATCCTGTGTCGTTGATTTGGATAGATTTCCTACATACAACTTGGCTTCCATTTTGGTTTCACTTTCTCCATCTTCTTTCATGCCGGCATAAGAAATGTTGCCAACCCCCTAACAGGGTTGGCAGCGAAAACATCGCATGAATTCAGTTGGTCAATTGCAGTTTTACGTGCTGTACAACAACCCGAAAATCCTGGATACCTACAATGTAGGCAATTTGACATCGAGCTGTTTGAGAATTTCCATCAATCCCGCACCGTCATTGGGTTCCACAACCCATAAGGTGATTTTGTCATCCTTCACGGTAATCTTTGTCTTTTCAGATTTTGTGGAAAAGGTTTTGTTCGTAGCGGAGATCACACCCATATTCATGTTCGTCAAGTCAAATACCCCGTTGTGAGTGCCGCTTAACTGTGAAGTGGATCTGACAATGTCTCCTTCCGCGCCGATAACCTTGAAGTGATAGTCGATGTCTGAAAAAGCTGTCTTCAAACTGGCGCTCATCTCAAGCCAGGCATCCTTGTTGATCGGCTCAGGGATGGGTCCACTAAATTGAAAATCGTCCGCAAGCATCGACTTTGCATACTCTAAATCACCCTTCTGGACAGCGTCCATGAGGGCTTGCACGGTCTCTCTCTTATTCATAATGTATCCTCTACTGTTAATCGAACTGTTGCTAAGCAAATGGGCCTGGATAGAAATGGATGCTCCCTATGGAACACCCTCCATTACCCCCGATTGATAAACATATTGTTTATGAAATGCCTAAATTAGTGTAACACACTATTAGAATAAAAAACGGGGCATTATAAAACCGGACATCTCTTTGATTCGTCAATCTTCACTACAAACACTCAAGGAAGTTCGAACTAAAACTATTTTTGTTGGTCACTTGACATACCATGAATGACTGATAAGATACAATCAACCTGTTCATTGAAAACTACCCACTAGATCAGTTATGCTCCGCGGGTTCGAATCTCGTCGGGGCCGCAATTCTTGTTCAAATTATTTCGTAGCGACACATTGCGAATACACCCGGGTCATCCTGGTTAGGATATAACCTGCTCCTGTCGAGTTCGATATCATTTGACCTTCAGTGCACAGCCCGATGTTATAGTCGAACAATGATCTGTCCAGCGTGGAATATATCATGTATACAGGTATAAATTTCGCCCCACGTTGAACCACATTTAATACGTACCACACGCTACACCCATACATGGGGATAAGGTGTCAAGAATAGAATAAAACTCTCTATATAGATGAATTTAATGAAAAAACACCTTGACAATCCTCTCCTTTTTGCGGGATTGTCAAGGCATTATCCTTTTTATAGGCTGCTCATTACAAAAAGAGATTCAGGATTAATCCTGAATCTCTTTTTATCTAAAGCCCATCCCTTCTCAATAATTGGGCGTTGATGGCGACCACGATGGTGCTGACGGACATGAGCACAGCTCCGAAGGCGGGCGAGAGTAGGATTCCCCAGTTGGCGAGAACACCTGCCGCGAGCGGGATGGCGACGATGTTGTAGCCTGCCGCCCACCACAGGTTTTGGATCATCTTGCGGTAACTGGCGCGGCTGAGATTGAATATCTTGACCACATCGAGCGGGTTGCTGTTGACCAGAATCAAGCCCGCCGATTCGATGGCTACGTCCGTGCCGCCGCCAATGGCGATGCCTACGTCGGCGCGGGTGAGGGCGGGCGCGTCGTTGACGCCATCGCCGACCATCGCCACACGTTTGCCAAGGCTTTGCAATTCAGCGACCTTCTGGTCTTTGTGTTCGGGCAATACTTCTGCAAAGACTCTGTTGATGCCGAGTTCTTTTGCGACTGCTATTGCCACGGGGCGGCTGTCACCCGTCAACATGGCGACTTCGATGCCCATTGACCTTAATTCACTGACAGCTTTTTTGCTTTCAGGACGGATAACGTCGGCAATAGCAATGGCTGCGATGATCTTCTCTTGCGTAATGAGATACACAACAGATTGGACCTTATCACTTGCAGAGTTTGTAAAATCTGCAATGTTGGATACGGGATTGAGAGAAAGCAGTTCAAGCAAGCGTGGACCACCGATGTAATACGTTTCATTTTCAAAGTCGGCTTGCACGCCGCGCCCTTTCAAGGCGGAGAAATTGCTCACGGGTGGAATGACCAGTTTCCGGTCACGTGCGAGGCGGCGGATGGATTGGGCGATGAGATGCTCGGAGTCAGATTCAAGCGCGGCGGCGAGCGCCAAGGCTCGGTCGTCGTCCCAGCCATCCGCGGTCACCATATCCACCACGCCGAATTGACCTTGTGTGAGCGTGCCGGTCTTGTCAAAGATGACCACGTCGATCTCGCGGGCGGCTTCGAGCGCTAAACGATTGCGGACGAGGATGCCGTTCTTGGCGCCCATGGCGGTGGTGATGGCAACAACGAGCGGAACAGCGAGACCGAGCGCGTGCGGACAGGCAATGACCAGCACGGTGACGACACGATTGAGCACTTCGATGTTGAAGGTGTCAGCGATGGTCCACGCAATGGCGGTGAGGATGGCAGAAGCCAGCGCGATATAGAAGAGCCAGCCCGCGGCTTTATCGGCGAGCACCTGCGTTTTGGATTTGGACTGCTGAGCTTGCTCAACAAGACGCATGATGCCAGCCAGTGCGGTTTCATCACCGGTGGCAGTGACCTTCACACGCAGACTTCCGTCTCCGTTGAGGGTGCCCGCGATGACCTTCTCGCCTTTATGCTTGTGGACGGGTTTGGACTCGCCGGTGATCATCGCTTCGCTGACATCCGAGAAGCCACCGACCACTTCCCCATCAGCAGGCACACTCGTGCCGGGGCGGACGAGGATCAGGTCGCCGTGTTTGAGGTCAGTGACCGAGACGGTTTCAGTGTTGCTACCTTTGATGATACGCTCTGCGGTGTCGGGCATGAGTTTGGCAAGTTCGTTGAGAGCGCCAGAAGCCTGACGTACCGAGCGCATCTCAAGCCAGTGACCGAGCAGCATGATGTCGATGAGAGTCACGAGTTCCCAGAAGAAGCCTTCGCCCAAGTCAATGAATTCGGCGGCGACGCTGTAAATGAATGCGACGGAGATCGCCAGTGAAATGAGGGTCATCATGCCAGGCTTGCGTTCCTTCCATTCAGGGGTTGCCATTTGCAGGAAGGGAATGCCGCCATAAGCGAAAATGATCACGGAGAATACGAAGGGAATCCATTCGGCAAAGGGGAACATGGGTGGCATGAAGCCGAGCCACATCTGAATCATCTCGCTGTACACGAGCACAGGAATGCTCAACAGCAAACTCCACCAGAAGCGAACGCGGAACATCTGCTCGTGTCCGCTGTGGTCGGTGCTATGTCCTGCGTGTGCGGAGTGGTCCATGTTGGCGGGCATGTTGTGACCCGCGTGTTGCGAATGGTCCATACCTTCGTGCATGGAGTGATCCATCATAGGTTCTTCGTTGTGATTGGAATGATCCTGCATATTGTGTTGATTGGTTGTGTTCATTTGATTTACCTCTTTTCTTTCAACTATAAATGGATGGTTGCATCCAGGATTGATAATTTCCGATCGCGGAAGGGTAATGCTGTAACTTTTCCTTCAACTGCATCCGTGCACGTGCCAATCGGCTCTTAATCGTGCCGACCGGGACGTTCAACGCCTGTGCGGCTTCCTCATAATCAAAATCTTGCAGGTCCACGAGGATGAGGGCGATGCGATAAATATCCTGTAGCTCGTTCAGGGTGCGGTAGATGAGCTTTACGCGCTCACCCTCTTCCACTAAGGTATTCGGATCCGCCAGCCAGCGTGGAGCTTCCATTTCTTCGCCATCGTCATCATCCGGAAAGAGCGGCAGGGTGGGTCGTTTGGAGGTTTGTCGCAACACGTCATACGTCGTGTTTGTGACGATACGCATCAACCAAGCACGGAATGACCCACCGCGAAAATCGGGCATGTGTTGGAAGGCTTTGAGGAAACTCTCCTGCACAACCTCCTCCGCCAGCCAACCATCGCTCAGCATCGAAAGCGCATGGCGGTACGCCAAGTCCTGATGCTTGAGCACCAATTGATTGAAGGCATTCAGGTCACCTTCGGCAGCGCGTCGAGTCCAAACTTCATCCATATCGTTAATTTGGGTCAGGTCCATCTCTCTGCATCCTTCTACTAAAACTTGCCTCTGATGATCTGACTATATTCTTTTCTGGAAGAAGTTGGTCTCAATTTTTCACACAAGTCACTGGACAAAAACTAGTACAATTGAATAAGAGGTCTTAATCGTATCAACAAGCGGAGAGAGCATGGCTCCATCATTCGGCACATGGGTGAAGCGCAGGCGAAAAACACTCGACCTCACCCAGCAGGAACTTGCAAAACAGATCGGTTGTTCCCCCTCACTCATTTTCAAGATCGAGTCCGATGAACGCCGCCCATCACGACAGATGGCAGACTTGCTCGCCGAAAAATTGGATATACCGGCTGATCAGCGTCCGCTTTTTTTGAAGATCGCACGACAGGAAAAAAGCGCCAACTCATTGGATGCAATTCCGCCTCTCTCCCCGCTCGCGCCTGCTTCTGCCCCCGAACCGCGCCACACGCATTTGCCCGTCTCCCCCACCTCGTTGATCGGGCGTGAAGACGAGCTATCTCTCATTTCCAATCAATTACTCCAGCCTTCGTGCCGTATGCTCACGCTGACGGGTCCCGGCGGAATTGGCAAGACAAGGCTCGCCATCGAGGTCGGACGCAACCTCGAACCGCATTTCACAGACGGAATTCACTTTATTTCACTGGCTGGTGTCGGCATGCCCGAATCCATCCTGCCTGCGATTGCAGACGTGCTGGGCATCGGCTTTTCCGGCCCGGCAGACCTGATGGTTCAATTCACCAATTCCCTGCACGACAAAGAAATCCTGCTTATCCTCGACAACATGGAGCACCTGCTCGATGGCAGGGACCTTTTGGGTGAAATCCTGCAAAAGACCCATCACGTCAAAATGCTGGTCACTTCGCGCGAGCAGCTGCGCCTGCAATGGGAATGGCTCTTCGAAGTGCAGGGATTGCCCCTGCCTGAAGGGAATGAGGCGGAATCTGAACACAATAGCGCGATTGAGCTCTTCATTCAACGCGCCAAACAAACCTCACAGACCTTCTCTTTGGACACCGAAGACCTTTCAGCCATCATCCGCATTTGCCGTTTGGTGGGCGGGATTCCACTCGCGATCGAGTTGGCAGCATCGTGGGCGCGCATGTTCTCCGCCCGTGAGATCGCTCAGGAACTTGAGAAAAATCTCGACCTGCTCGAAACCCGTAAGCTCGATGTCCCCCAGCGTCATCGTTCCATCAAAACGGTCTTCGACCATTCATGGAAAATGCTCAGCGAGAACGAACGCGAACTGCTGATGAAACTTTCGGTCTTTCAAGCTAGTTTCACGCGCGAGGCAGCGCTCAAAGTAACCGGCGCATCACTCTTTCTTTTATCGGCACTGGTCGATAAATCCCTGTTGCGGCACAGCAACAACCCGGACCGCTATGAATTGCATGAACTGGTGCGTGCTTATGCCTTGACACAATTGCAAAACGTTCCTGCAGAAGAAGAGGAAGCAGCGCTCAAGTACGCCATTCATTACGCCGATTGGATCCAGTCACTCGAATGGGAGTTCAAAAGTCCACGTCAGGCGCAGGTTTCACAGATCATCCGAGCCGAGACATGCAACTGGCACTGCACCTGGCATTGGGCGATTGATAATCATGACCTCAACCTGCTCCGCCGAATGATTCCCACCCTGAACTGGTACTTTGAAGTCAATGGCTCTTACGACGAAGCCATCTCCGCATTCAAAACCGCAGTGGAGCATTTTCGAATGCAGGGCGCGCCTGTATCCTTGAAAACAGCCGAAGAAAAATCCACATTTGCCTTTATCCTTGATTCACTAGGCTGGTTTGAGTTTCGCAAAGGGAATGCCAAGCTGGGTGTGCAGTTGCTGGGAGAAAGCTTGGAAATCGCCCGTCAACACGACGACCCCGAAGTGATGTATTACATTCATGGCAATTGGGGGTATCTTGCTCTCATCCTCGGCGATATTCCCGAAGCGGAACGCCTCACACAGATCAGCCTTGAATATGGAAAAAAACTCGAGACTTGGCATACAGCCATTCCCTTGAGCGTGTTGGGTATTGTTGACTATCAACGCGGAGAATTGGAAAAAGCCCGCCATCAACTTGCTGAAAGTCTTTCCATTTGGCGTCCCGTTGGCGATCCACGTGGATTGGTCTTTACCATGCTCTACATGGGCATGACCTTCTTTGCATTGAAGGATCTCTCCGCTGCTCAAGCCATCTTAAGGGAAAGCAACCAGATCGCCGAAGACAACATGGATCGCTGGGCACACGCCCTCGGCTTGGATCTGCTTGGGATGGTGTCGTTGGAACAAGGTCAAGTAGAAGAGGCGCTGACTTATTTCCAAAAAAGTGCTGCCTTCTCCAAAGAGATCGGTGACTCATTAAATGGTACGCAAACCGCCATCCATTTGGGACAGGCATGCGCTACCATGCGCTCAAATGATGAAGCCAAACGCCTGTATGTCGACGCTTATACCAATGCGAAAGCCGCCAAATGGACACCCATCATTTTGAATGCCCTGGTTGCTTACACTGAGATACCGGATGTGCTGCCAGCGGAAACCAGACTGGCTGTGGCGTTATCGGTCTTGACACATCCCGCCGTCACTCCAAACATCCGCACTCGGAGTGAAGCCATACAAGACCAGGTTATCCCATTGCTTACAACAGATCAAATTGAGTCAGCCCATAAGATTGCAGAAGGAACAAGTCCAGAAGATTGGGCGCAGGAACTATTGAAATAGAAATACAGCCCATCTCTTCTGCGAGATGGGCTGTATTTCTAGGGAGCATAAGTCCGATATGGATATGCTTCAATATTCTGGTCAATGCAGGGCGAGCAGACACAATTTAATATCTCACTGGGAGTGAGGTTAAGTGTAGCAGACTGGCGTGACTTGAAAGCGATGACCGCTGACACGCCTGCCGCGATCAATGCGAGATAACCGATGCTCATGGCAGGAACCAAACCCATCGTCATCTGCAACTGACCAATACCCACATAGATCAGCCCGGCAACCCCGGCAGAAAAACCCATCAACATGCCAGACGCCGTCGCCGCGTTCTTTGGCGAAAGGTCTTGTGCGCTCACGATCAACAACGGCATACCCGCATTGATCAATGCACCCGCAAGGATGACCATTACAAAATAGGATACTGACCCCGGGATAAGGAAGAAGATGGCATTGAGTGGAAGAAGTGCCAACAAACTTGAAATGACGATCAAACGCTTCGTACCCAGCCGGGAGCTGATTATTCCACCCGCAACTCCGCCCAACGCTGCCGCCAGTGAAAACGCAGACAACGTCCAACCGATCAACGTTGAGTCGTATGAAACTTCGTGCGAGTGGACCAACCATAACGGCATGGCACTTGTAAATGTCACAAATGCCACATTGGAGAGAATGCCTGTGAGAGTAAGCAAGCCCACGGGTCCGGCTCCGATAGAGAAAATTTTTTTGCGACGTGGGCAGGAGCGACGAGAGCATATTTGTAACGGCATCGCTGACAACATGGACTATCGTTTAAAACATTCCCATAAACAATCAAGCCATTTCTTGATGTTTACAAATTGGTTTCCAGCCCTAAACTAGCCTGCTTAATACTGACCCATCAAATACTCTTTACTGACAAGTTACTCACTTGAAGTTGTGTTGGGTCTGGCATAGTTACTATATAAGAAAAAAATACAACTCCACAGCAGTCCATCCAAAACCCGCTGGCGCAGATGCAGTCCCAGCGGGTTTTATTTACTGAAAGTCTATATTGGTCTGCTGCAACACATAATTTCCACGATGACTACCACTCACGGCGTCACTTGCATGGTAGCGATAATCTGGTGGAAAAGATCTTCCATAATCGCACCAGGTTGATTCGACTGGGTTGTATCTACGTATCCACCAATCAGGTAAATGCACCCGTCCAATGACAGGAGATATCGAATCTCCTTCGTCCCGCTGGGAAACTCCCATGGATGGATATTCTCATAGGTTTGAGCAATGTAACCGCTAATTTGTGTATCCAGCTTACGCTCAAAGGTAAATCCTGTTTCCATATCTGGTACCGGGTGTACTGATTTGCTCTCGCCAGCCTGCATATTTACCATGATTGATGTTGCCGCTGGGTCATAATTGTAGACATCATGGTTATAGACACCATCCTCGACCATCTTTTGGATTTCAGGAGTAACCACGGACATGTAGATGAAATTTGGGATGCCGGCATCTGAATCTGGCAGGTTGAAACGAAGTATCTGACTATACGGGGTTTGCTCAGCGGCTTGCATTTCTGGCGGGTAGCTGATTGCATATCCGCATTGCGGATTGGCGCTATTGTAAGTCACCCAAGTATCTGGGATCAGTGGCTGACTAGTCTCCACCTCAACCTGATCCACCGTTATGGGCTGATCATCAGTGGATGGTACATCGTACGATTCGACGGGCATGGGTTGTTGCCCAGATTCGCTTACGACGGTGGACAGTGGCGAACAGGCATTGAGCAGCAGGAAAAGGCTCAACAACAGGAACGATAGGGCTTTTGTTTTCATGTTTTCTCCTCACAAATAAAAGATTTTAGAAAAAGGATGGTTAACCTTTTGAACGAACAGATAACGATGTGGGGCACGTATTTGTTCCGGAATGTGACCTAAAATGTTTTATAAAAATCGCACATGATGATCTTCCTGTTTTATGAGCACAGGAGGTTTGTCGTCTTCAATAAGGATGTATCATCCAATACACCCTTCAACATATCCCTCATTTGCAACCGCGCTCGTGCTAGTCTGCTTTTCACAGTGCCGATCGGCACACGCAGAGTCTGAGCCGCCTCCGAATAATCGAACTGATAGATATCGACTAGCGTCAGCACATTACGATATGCATCAGGCAACTGTTCCATCAACCCACGGATTTCCTCCGAGAACTCAGCCTGTTCCACCGCATCCTGCACCGAAGCAGATGGGTCGGCAAGCCACGGCGCAGACTCCAACTCCTCGCCGTCATCATCCTCAGGAAACAACGGTTGCAACGGGTACCGCTGCGAACGCCGCAGAATGTCATAGGCGCAATTGGTCACGATCCGCAACAGCCAGCTGCGGAATGACCCGCCGCGAAAACTGCCCAACGCCTGGAACGCCTTCACAAAACTCTCCTGCGCAACATCCTCGGCAGAAGCTGGGTCGCCCATCAGCGAGTATGCGTGGTGGTAGGCTAGATTCTGATAACTCAGCACCAACTGGTTGAATGCCTCCAGATCGCCTTTCGAAGCTGCCAGCACCAGGGCTTCATCATGGATTTGGGTATTCATTCCGATCTCCTCAAATACTTCCAAAGCGATTACTCAACACCATGCCTACTTTATTCTTTTTCAGCCTGGAGCGGGTGTTGCTAATCAGCACAAGAAACTGGACAAAAAGTAGTACAATTTCGGCGTCGTTTCGCCGATCATTCAACCTAAATACACTTGTGGATCATTCATTCGGAATCTGGGTCAGAAAAAGACGAAAAGCGCTCGACCTGACACAACAGGAACTCGCAAAGCAGGTGGGATGTTCTGTTTCGCTTGTGCTCAAGATCGAGACGGACGAACGTCGTCCCTCTCGCCAAATCGCCGAACTGCTTGCCAAAAAACTGGACATCCCCGCTGACCAACACACCCTCTTCCTCAAAATTGCCAGACAGGAAAAAAGCACCTCCAACCTGGACGCCATCCCGCCTCTTTCCCGTATCGAACCTGTTTCACCTCCCAAACTGAATCCTGGCTATCTGCCCCTTCCTCCCACCCCGCTCGTCGGGCGTGAACACGAAGTCAATGTGATCACCCGCCAGTTGCTTGAACCCGCCTGCCGCCTGCTCACATTGACAGGCGTAGGCGGAATCGGCAAGACCCGTCTTGCCATCGAAGCAGGACGCCAACTCGAATCCCATTTCAGCGACGGCGTATACTTCATCTCCCTCGCTGGCGTCGGCATGACCGAGTCCATCGTCCCTGCGATTGCGGATGTGCTTGGGGTGGCGTTCTCAGGTCCCGCTGAACCGCTCGTGCAAGTCGCAGCCTTCCTTCAAGGAAAGAATGTTTTATTGGTAATCGATAACATGGAACATCTCGTTGAAGGAGCCAGCCTGCTGGGCAATCTCCTTCAACAGACCCAGCAAATCAAAATGCTTATCACCTCCCGCGAGCAGTTGCGCCTGCAATG
Organism: Anaerolineales bacterium UBA2395; assembly: GCA_002343775.1. Classification (GTDB taxonomy): domain Bacteria; phylum Chloroflexota; class Anaerolineae; order Anaerolineales; family Villigracilaceae; genus Villigracilis. The sequence goes on along the minus strand of DDSH01000006.1, from coordinate 233,321 downwards.
GGAATGGCTATTCGAAGTGCAGGGGCTCCCGATCCCTGAACAAGCAAACGAAAACATTGAAAACAACAGTGCAGTCTTGCTTTTCCTCCAACGCGCACGTCAAGCTTCGCAAACCTTCTCAATGGAATCGGAAGACGCTGGGGCATTGATCCGCATTTGCAAACTTGTGGGCGGATTACCTCTCGCCATCGAACTCGCCGCCTCCTGGGTGCGGACATTGTCCTGCCGCGAGATCGCGCAAGAACTTGAGAAAAGCCTTGATCTCCTTGAAACCAAAATGCTCGATGTTCCTTTGCGTCATCGTTCGATCAAAGCCGTATTCGATCACTCGTGGGCACTTCTGACAGAACAGGAACGCATAGTGCTCAAGCGGCTATCCGTTTTCCAGGGCGGGTTTACGCGCAAAGCCGCCATCAAGGCGATGGGAGCGACCCTTTCCACACTTTCCTCGCTGGTGGATAAATCCCTCCTGCGCTTCAACCGCAACCCCGACCGCTACAACCTGCACGAATTGATTCGTCAGTACGCCTTTGCCCAACTCCACCCGGATTCCAAAGAGGAAAGAGAAGCCTCCGAGAAACACTCTTTGTACTTTGCCGAATGGATTGCGGCATTGGAGACTCCCTTCAAAAGCGTGCAACAATTGCAGACAAAGCAGCTGATACGCTCAGAGACATCAAACTGGCTGGCGGGCTGGCACTGGGCTGTCGAACAGGGACGGTTGGATATCCTGCGCAGGATGTCCCCCTGTTTGAACTGGTACTTCGAAGTGAATGCTCATTACGATGAAGCACTCTCTGCATTCACAGCCGCCATGAATAAGTTCCGTGTAAGTGGGGCGCCAGGCAGCCTCAAAAGCATGCAGGAGAAATCCTCTTTTGCCGCGTTGGTCGATCAGGTGGGCTGGTTCGAATTCCGCAAAGGCAACACAGAGCGGGCAACAACACTGCTTGCAGAAAGCTTGGAAATCGCCCGCGAACACAACGACCCTGAAATCCTGTATTACATTTATGGCAATTGGGGATACCTTGCTCTGATGCAGGGTGAGATCTCTAAAGCGGGTAGACTGACAACGGAAAGTCTCAACCATAGCAGGTCACTGACGCCGTGGCACACAGCCATCTCCGTCAATGTGCTTGGTATAGTGGCTTATCAAGAGGGCAATCTGAACGCAGCCTACCAGCAATTGACCGAGAGCTTGAATATCTGGCGTTCCGTCGGCGACCCGCGCGGATTGGTCTTTTGCATGTTATATCTTGGCATGGTAACCTTTGCGCTCAACCGCATCGAAGAGACCCGTTCCATTTTGAGTGAGAGTAATGCGCTTGCAAATGCCAACATGGATCGTTGGGCACAGGCATTTGGGTCGGATATGCTTGGGATGGCGGATCTGGCACAAGGTCAAAACGAAGAGGCGTTGGAAAACTTCTCATGCAGCATCAAACTTTACAGGGAGATCGGCGACCAGTTGAACGCCATGCAGCCTGTCATCCACCTCGGGCAAGCGTACGCTGCGCTTCGGTCGCATGAAGAAGCGAAACGGTTGTTTCTTGAAGCCTATGCCGCCGCCCGCGACAACAAATGGACGCTTATCATCCTGAGTGCATTGGTTTCATTTATAGAGATGGAGAACGGTATCCCGCCAGAGACAAAGCTGGCGGCGACCTTGTCCATCATCTCGCATCCTTCCGTGACCCCGCACCTGCGTGCCCGTAGCGAAAAACTGCGTGAAGCGATCTCATCACGCCTGACAGCCGACCAGATCAAAGTGGCAGAGAACCACGCAAAGCAAAAGACAACCGAAGAGTGGGCGCAAGAAGTTTTGAAGTAACCGGTTATTCCCCCTCAACATACAAATAAAATTCGATGGCGTGGTGAATTTCATCACTGCTGTCTACACCTGCCTCTATCCTTTCGATGTGGAAAAATCCCCAGGACTTTCTCGATGGGATGTGTCCGCGCGGCACAAGGATCGAGATGTGGATATGAGAGAGAGCAGATTCAGAGTTGGGATTAATCGTATTTCCAACAGACTCTTGAGCAGACCCCAATACCCTTCCCATAAACTCTGATGACAAGTTGAGAGGCATGAGTACCTCCACCAACCAGGTATGGACAGCCTGGTCCGTGCTTTTGACGATGGGAAGTACGAGTTCTCCCAGCATGTGCCAGGCGGGGAAGGGAGTATTGATACTCATTGTTGACAAAAAGGTCCTTTACGGTCTCTTGAACCACCGCATAACGAACTTGAGCGGGAAAAAGTTCCTCGATGAGTTCAGGGGACAATGTGGGAACTTTGGCTGTTTCAATGGAACATCAGGTTTTAGCCTTTTTGCTCTTGTTTTTATATTCCAAGTTGCACAAAGATCTGTCTAGCGCGGTATGTATCATGTATATTGGTTTAAGTTTCGACCCACATTGAAACACACTTAATACATACCACGCCCTGCTCCAAACAGGGACAGGATGTAAAAAACGCCTTGACAATCCCATTCCTTTTCTCAGAACTGTCAAGGGTTTTTTTAATTAGAAGCTGATCGCTACAGTCGAGCTACGATTTCACCACCATTCTGAAAATCCAGTAGTTTTTTTCTCACCGTCAGATTCATGATCTTGGCTCGAATCTCCACCTGAATGTCGCGCTTGCCATCGATCATCGCTTCAGCGGCAAGTTCATCCACCAGCTTTTTTTTAGTTGCGCAATCGCTGGAATTCTTTCCATGTTCATCGCCATACCGAGAAAAACACTCAACCCCATCAACCACAAACCCAAGCCGATAACCGTCATGGACGTGTTGAACACATCCGCATAATTCACACCGTCCCATGTGTGCGTGGATGCCATTGTATGCTGGATGGTCAGCGTCATGATGCCGAGCAGGATCGTTGCCACGCCACCCGCAGGCAGATTTCTCTTTGTACTACCTTCTGTGAAATCCACACCCTGCCAGATGAACGGGATGCGAAGGAACAAAAAGATGATTAGCGTGAGGACAGTGGTGTACACCACTGCATCCACAGGCATGGACGCGCCGCGCAACGTGCGCGAGGCATAGATGTGGATGAATCCGATCACCACGCCTACGACCAACGCCTGCATGCTCATCTTGTAGGAATCAGAAGTTCCTCGTACAAGTTTGACCGTCGCCCAAATCCCCCATACACCGAGGGCGATGCCGGTCAATACAAACAGGATGTACAGCCATTGGAACGGAGCCAATGGAGCCATGCTATCATAGTTGGTGGGGAAGAGCGCGGCGCAGGTCGTGCCGATTCCGCCGAGCAGGGTGAACCCGCCTGTCAGCCCCATCAGCACGATGCCAATGAAGCGCAGGAACTTTGCGAAGAAACTATTTTTGGACATTGTTTACTCCTTTCGTTGAGACCTGCCATAAACAACTGTGTTATCAGCAGGAGGAAGGTATGTCGAGGGCTGGGAGATGCATCACATCACCTCGAGCATAACCAGAATCATTGCTGCAAGCATATAAATGGATGCATATTTGAACAAGCCAAAACTAACCCGCTCGGAAGGACGGAACGTGACTGTCACCGCCAGCATAAGCAACCCTGCTGAAAGCACGCCGAGCAGACGCAGAAAGCCCCACGCCATACCGATACCGTAACCTGCCGCGATCATCGCCCCCGCCGCCAGCATGGATGAGACACCGATGGTTGCTCGGGTAACCGTCAACCCGTACGTGGAGGGAAATGTAGGCACACAGGCATCCGCGTAGTCTTTGGCGAATTTCATGCTGAAGGTCAGTGTGTGAGTGGGAATCCAAAACAGAATCCCAAATGCAAGCATGACACCTACCTGGTCTATTGCGCCGAAACCGAGCGCACGACCCGCCAGAATGGGCATTGCGCCCGAAATGCCGCCCCAAACGATGCTCCAGGCAGAGCGTCGTTTAAGCCACATGCTGTACACTACCACATCGAAGAACCAGCCAGCCAGTATGATCACGCCATATAACTTATCCATCGCAAAGGCTATGCCAACGCCAAACACGGAAAGTGCCAGCCCTACAACCAGCGCTTCCTTCGGAGAAATTCTTCCCGATGCCAGCGGACGCGTTTGTGTGCGCTTCATCCTCGCATCGATGTCACGGTCCCACCACATGTTCAAGATGGTACTGCCACTGATGGATGTCAGCAGGCTGACGAACAAACCGATCAACGTACCGAGATGGAAAATCGGGCAACGCGAACTCATATAACCCGCAAGCCCGGTAAACACCAACAACCCCGTTTGCGGTGACTTGATCAGCGGCAAATACAAACGAATTTTTTCAGCCAGTCTTTGCATAACCTGTTTTCACTCGCTACCGCGCACAACGGAAACCAACCTGCGGGCTGTAGTGCTGGGGTCCCGCGCTGTTGAACTTCCACACGCGCAGGTCCACTTCGTACGAGTAGAAACTTCCGCCGCGCATGTGGCGATAATGCTGTTTGGGATAGTCATCACCCGTCCACTGCCAGACGTTACCAGCCATGTCGTAAATTCCGTAGGGGCTGGCGGAATCCAGTGTGGTGTAATTGCCATCTTCAAGGGTGTATGTGTTGCCGTTGTAAAAACCGACGGGCGTGGTGTTGCCCAGTTTGCCGAACATCTTCACGAACAGGTCGAACGACGAATAATAGTTGGCGTTGTTGCGTTCGATGTGCGTGCCCCAGGGGAAGGGCAGGCCGCGCCCATTCACCAACTCCGTGCCGCGCGCGGCTTTCTCCCATTCGATCTCGCTCGGCAACCGCCAGTCATAGTACTCGCAATAGGCGTTCGCACCGAACCACGTCACCATTGTGGCGGGATGGTTGCTGTATTCCTGGATCGCGCGAAAAGTCTGACCATCGAACGTGATGCGCACGCCGTCCGCTTCGGTGGGGAAGAAGAGTTTATCGCCGGGCTTGATCTCCTCCTCATGCTTGTACCCATCATAGGGATCGCCCGGATAAAAACCATACGCCCCAATCTCCGCCCAAACCTGCTCGCCAGCCTCGACCTCCACCTCACCGACACGGATCGCGCCTGCCGCCAGCGCTTCGTTCAGGAAGCGGGCATACTGTTCGTTGGTGACGGTTGTGACCATCATTTCGTAATCGTAATCCACGTCCGTGATGTGATCGTGCTGTCCGTAGGGGAAACTTCCAGCATGAATCAAAGCCCATGATTCGGGATCAATTCCCGTGTCAATGTAGGGAGGCGTGATGGCAGCGACACTCGGCGCGGGCGCACAGGAGGCAAGGGTCAACGCGAGCAGGGTCAGGATGAAGAATTTCCGTTTCATTTCTCCACCTCCTTGAGAGTCTCTTCGAGTTCTTTGAGTTTGCGTTTCTGCTCCTCGATTTCGGCTTCCGCGTTGCGTTTGATCCCCGATTTGTATTCCTGCACCCACCAGCCTTTTGCCTTGAACAGGTCGAGCAAACGCCAGACCATGAAAACTGCCAGCACGACCAGCGCCAACCCCAGACCGATGTCGGTCAATAGCATCGTCCAGTTGACAACGTTCTGCTGTTCGGCTTCGGTCACAAATAGACGCTTCATCGAGAAAATGGTCACGGAAGCGAAGGCAATGTTGGACATGATGATGACCGTCCAGCCGAACCATTTACGGGCTTTGCCTTTCAGCCCTGAAAGATCGGCGAAGTAGAACAGGATGATGGTGGCGATCAGGCTGGCGAGGATATGCCAGTGTCCCGTCAGGATGATGCGCTCTTCACGATGGGGCCAGACACGGAAGATCTCAGTCAGTTTGACTGCCATGAAGATCCCCACGCCGCTGACTGTGAAATTCATGAAGACCATCTGCCAGCCCGGACCGAACTTGATCGGGTCACTGAGCAGGGCTTTGATCTTCTGCCAAAACGTTGGTTTTTCGATTTCCGCCGTGCCTTTGCGGATGAGCATGCCCCACGAGTAGATGACGAAGAACAATGCCGCCAGCATGACGAAGACCGAGCCGACATAAATAATGGTATGCGCCGCTTCCACCCAGACAACCGAGAGCGCGCCTGCGGTGATGATGACCGTTCCCGAGATCATCAGCGGCATGGCGATACGGTGCAGGATGCCTTGGAACTTCAGCCAGCGCCCGACGATGAGCGTGATGGCGATGGCGATCAGGGTCAGCATGATGTGCAGGTGACCGATGATCGCTTTTTGCAGATAGGTCTTGAACGGGTTACGGATCAGGTCTTCGGCGAGGAAGGTCTCGTGTCCGTTGCTCCAGTACGAGCCGGAGACCGCCCCGAAGGCGGCGGAAAGTAGTGTGGAAACCGCCATTACGAAGAAGGCGACGCGTTCCAGGTCGAGTCCGTTTTTTGTGTGGGCGTAGGGAGAATCCGCAGGCGAGCGGTATTCCTTCTTCCACGGAACCAGTGCAATGGCGAGCAAGATGCCCGCGAAGAACACCAGCGACTGCCCAAGCAGAAACAATCCATGAAAGGCGAAGTTGCGTCCCCAATAGGCAAATGCCATGCCGAAAATAACTGAGATCAGATAACCAACGGTGATCGTGCCATTTATCATCTTCTGCTCGTGCTGCTTCATCGGGACGAGTTCGGTGATGAAATACACCTCGATGGCGACGATGGTCATGGCGATGGTGTGATACAGCATGATGATTCGCCCCTCGCGCGCGGCAGGGACCAACTCCATCTTCAACAGCCGTACGACAAGATCACGGACGCCCCATTCCACCATCGGACCAGAGAGCGTGCCGAAGATGGCGGTAATCAGCGAGACCACCGCAATGGCAACCAGCGTCAGCCCGCGCGTGGAACAGAAAAGATAATCGAACCGTTCTTTGAGAAACTGCATGGGTTTGCCTCCAAACGCAACCGCCGACCACTGACCGCTGACAGAACCTGTCAACCGTCCGCGGTCGGCGGCATTTTACAAACCAAAACAAAACCAATAGGACTCAATCCCTTCTATTTGTGAATTATTACACAATAAAAGGGAAATTTATGTAACAAAAGTCACACATCCCGTTTCGGAACAAACCACTCTCTTGCTCCAACGGCGCGGGCGGTTACCTCTCTTCAGCATTCCATGCCTCGAACATCCGCTGTGTGGACGACAGTAACAGATAGATCAGCAATCCGGTGCTGATGATTGGCGCTGGCAGGAACATCGAGAACCGCTGAACTTCAAAGACGTTGTTGATACCCATCGGGTATCCGCCAATGATGGACATGGATGCGGCAAAGATACCTACAGGTATTGCCCAAGGTTTGCGTTTGAATACTGCCAGGATAAAGACCGCCCATGCTGCTGCGCCCCACCAATTCACCTGTTGGGAAATGGCATAGACTCCGTTCCAAAAACCTTGTGAGGTCTGGTACTTTGAAATGGGCGCCACTCCGTCAATGAAGGTCAGCACGTATGCCAGCCCGGCAATGAAAGTGAGCGTGATGATCCGTTTGGGAATCCCGCCGATGAACAACATTCCAAACCACAACACCGCAGCGAGTATAAAAACGATGAGGGTGGGAGTAGGCAAACCGCCATCCAGCGCGGGGATCATGGGAAAGAAGCCCGCCAGCAATTGGATGGTCGCCGCCGTGGCACCCCAGAACCATGCCCAGTTTTCCCTTTTCAGGAAACCATACAATACAGAAGCCCAAAGCGCGCCCGCTGCGGTTCCCCACCAGCCGAGCACGGCATACACGATCCGCACGGTGTTACCTTCATCCGACCGACCTTCACCAACATGGATATCAATGACCGTGTTATAGGTATTCGCAAGAAAATAGAAAAGCAGCAATCCCGCTATAATGCCAAGAACAGACAAAACCGCACCAAGTTTGAAATTGTTCTTCATTTCTATGCTCCTTTTATGTGAAATCTATCACAAAACAAGGGTAGAGTCTTTGACTTAAGGCAAATCCACTGTAGAATTTCAAAACGTGTACTATGAGAGAAGATAGGATGAAATTATGAGCAGAAACTCGCTCGCCCAAAACCAGGTCTTTTCCCATCTGGATAAGACCGCTCTGCAAAAACTATCCGACTGCGCACAGGTTCGCCAATTCCCAAGCGGTGAGTGGATTGCCCACAATGGAGATATATGGTCCAACCTGTTTTTTATCCGCAAAGGACAGGTGACTGCCATCAAAGAGTCGCCGGAGGGACGCAGTCTCACACTGGCAACATTTGGGGAGGGGGAGATTTTTTGGGGCTTGGCTTTTTTCATCGAGAACACCCCCATGCCCGCCGCACTCAAGGCATCCGACGAATGTGAATTATTGCTTTGGTCACGCGACGAACTCATGCCACTCATTTTGGAGAACGGGCGGTTATCGTGGGAATTGACCCGCCTTGTGATCCAGCGCGTGCAATTCGTCAGTGAGATCGTGGAGAAATTGGCGTTCCAGCCGTTGACCAGCCGGGTGGCACGTCTGTTGCTCGAGCAATTTCCATCTGGGCAGGATGTTGTCCCCCGTCACTTGACGCTGGATGAGATGGCGTCCCATGTCGGCACCACGCGCGAAATTGTCTGCCGCATTTTATATCGTTTCGCAGAGCAGGGTGCGATACAAATCAACCGCACAGAATTTATGTTTCTAAACCGAAGCCTATTGGAAGAATACGCCCAATAACATCCCCTATTTGAAAGTATCCATAATGCAAACTGATATTCTTCTTAAACGCCTGCAAACCTTCGAATTTCTGCATGGATTGAATCATGCGGCTCTTGCGGCTTTGGCGAAGAGCGCTGTGTGGAAGGTATTTCCGCCAAATGCCGTTGTGTTTTGGGAGGGTGACACTGAGTCCAATTTGTATTACCTGCAATACGGTTCTTTGAAAGCCCTGCGAACTGCGCCTGATGGACGCGAACAAGTCTTGCGTTTTTTGGATGCGGGCGAGATCTTCAATGAGATCGGCGTGCTGGCGAAACGTCCCAACCCTGTGACCGCGGTAGCGTTGGAAGAGTCGGGCATTTGGCTGCTTCCGCGCCATGCGCTGGAAGGGGTGGTAATGAAATATCCGCAGACGGCGTTGCAGATCATCGGTAACATGGCAGATAAGATTATTGATCTCGTCATGCTTGCATCAGACCTTTCACTCAAAACAGTTGAAGCGCGTTTTGCCAAGTTGCTTTTAGACTCCGCAGAAAATGAAGTGATCGAACGCCGCCGCTGGACAAATCAGACCGAACTCGCCGCGCATTTGGGAACCGTGCCTGATGTACTCAGCCGTGTCATCCGCGAGTTGACCAAGGCAGGGCTGATCGAAATGGACAAACAGCAAATTCGCATCCTCGACCGCGCGGGGTTGGCGGAGCGAGCCATGCTTCGGGGAGATTAACGTTTGGGTTGAAAAACCCGACAAAAGTCGGGGTATGAAGCGGGGACTTCCATTAAAGTCAGGCATATCAAAGGAGAAGATATGTCTGAGACAAGTCAAATTTATTTTGCAGAAACAAAATCCAAAGTGGTCTTTGCGGCAGATGGACCGAAGCCGCAGTTTTTAATCGACACGCCGCAGTTCAAGTCGCTGGTGGTGGGGCTGGAAGCGGGCGGACAAATTCCCGTTCACCCTGGCGAAGCGGCGATGTATCACTTCCTTGAAGGCGAAGGCTTGATGACGGTGGACGATGAAAGTTTTGCCATCAAACCTGGTGTGACAGTTGTTGTGCCAAGCGGTGCGAAACGCGGCATGAATGCGAAAACGCGCATCATCTTTTTAGGTTCCAAAGGAGAAAAATAATGCCAATTCCATATCTACTCACTACGTTGCTTTTCACATTCATCGCGCTCTTCATGGCAGCAGATGCCTCGTTCGTCAGCCTGAATTTGATCGGCGCATTCCCCGCCCTGCGTTGGGTGCGCGTGCATTTCATTACGCTGGGGTTGATCTCGCAGGTCGTATTCGGTTTGTTGCCATTACTGATCGCATCGCTTTCCAAAAAGCCGCGTCCTGCCATGCGCTGGGATATTTGGCTGACACTCAATGGCGGCTTTGTTTCACTGATCGCAGGCTTCGCCAGTGTCAATCATCCGCTTATTTTTACGGGCGGTACATTGGTCTTCGTTGCAGCAACCCTGTTGCTCTTTCAACTTTGGAACGTGCGCGGCGGAGATGCGCCTGCCAGCCTCAAGTTTTACATCACGGGTATCTTCTATTTGCTCGTCGGCATCATCGTCGGCACGGGCCTATGGCTGAACTGGAGCGAAGCGCTTTACATTCAAGTACCACTCGAAGTTCACATCCATGCCAACTCGTGGGGCTTCATGTCGCTGGTCTTCGCAGGCTTGCTGGTGGATTTCATTCCGATGGTTACGGGTCGTCCGCTTGGCAGCGCAAAAGAAGTTTCATTCATCTTCTGGGGTATGGCGCTCGGTGCGCTTGGTCTGGTCATCGGTCCGTGGCTGGGCGGCAGTTTGCCTCCGACGGTCTCAGGGTTGATCCTGCACATCTCCGCCACGGTTTGGCTGGTGGTGTTGATGGCGCGCGCGCTCAAAGCCAGTGGGCATTTGGATGGTGCTGGCGGCTGGCATCTGCTCGCATCCTACGCATGGATTTTGCTGCCCGTGCTGATCGCGCCATTGATCCTGCTGGGATACACCGCAGGACCGCCCATCGAATCGACTGCGCCTCAAGCCTTGATTTATGGCTGGGTGCTGCAATTTGGCATTGCTCTCGTCCCATACATTGCACGCAAATACTTCCTTAAGCAAGAGAAATCACAACTTGGCGGTTCCTGGCTGAGCATTGCCGCTGTCAGTGTAGGCAGTGTCTTCATCTGGACAAGCATCTTTCTCGTCCCCGCACGAGGCGTGTTGTACGGTATCGGGTTTGTGCTTTACGCGCTCTCCATCCTGCAACCGATCAAAGAACTTCTCCAGATCACACAGGATGGCTTGCAAAAACACGAACTGGCGTAAATAAAAGATGCGGGTGGAAAAGCCATGCAAGGCTGGGATACTGGGTATAACGTCCTTTCATGGCTACCTGTCTACAGCTTTGCGATGGGGATACTAGCACTCTTCCCTGCCATTTTGCTTTGGATCAATCACCGCTTTGCAACCATTTCTTCACTTGTCACATTTGGCGTTCATGCGCTCGTGCTTCTGCTTCTATTCATCACCTTCCATGATCTTTCAGCCGGTGGTTTGGATCGTAATTCTGGTACAACTAATTTTTCAAATACGAACCACAACAAATGTATAGCGGTGTTCATTCATTTAAAACATTCTCGTAAACAATCAGTCCATTCAGGCTGCACAAGTTTGCCGCGCCGCATCAAAATAGATCAGAGCATGGATCTGCAAAGACAAACTTGATGCAATCGACTTGCCAGGATTGGGTATCCTCATTAAGGCTGGGAAGCTAAATGAATTTCTGTCTTCTCGGGGAGAGTAATTGATTGAATCATCCTTTATGTCCATGTCTAGATTATTTATGCCAACGGCTCAAGTTTTCTGCTATTCATATTTCTATCGCGTAGATCCTATTTATTTTATTGCCAAGTTCTCCATAGCATTTCAATCAAGTTTATCGCGGTGTGAATCCCATTTTCTACTCTAATCTTATTCCCGAGATCGGTAGCGCTTTGTTGAACCTCAGAGGTGTAAGTTCCTGCCTGAATTGACCGATTAAGTTTTTCAACAGTTAATTTGATGAATGGTATGGGTTGAGGTCCAACACCCAAATCCGCACTCCGTTTGCCCCAATAGTATTGATCGAACAAAAATGGGATTGTACAGGAAGGCACGCCTGAACGGAGTGCATAGGCTGTCGTGCCAGAACCACCATGATGAAAGATCATGGACATACGAGGAAAGAGCCAGTCATATGGAGCGTAGCCGATTTTAAAAACGGTATCGGGTAGGGATATCTCTCCGAGCCCTCCCCAGCCTGAGTGGAGAATGCCGCGCTGCCCGCTTCGCTTCAGGGCTCCCAAAACAATTTCCGTCGTCCGACGCGGATTCTTGACCGGCATACTTCCAAATCCAATGAACACCGGGGGCTTGCCAGCATCCAAGAAATGCAACAGGTCTGTTGGTGGATCCCAGTGTTTCTCTTCAGCAAACCAATAGCCCGTGATGTGAATATGCTCGTTCCAATCGGCGGGACGTGGCACGACGTGTTCACTGAATCCATTCAGGATCGGGAATTTCTGCGTTCCGAGTTGGTCAAAGTATCCTTTAAAAGGCAGAGGTGGAAGTTTCAGCGTTTGAGTCCGCCACTCATTGATCACAGAACGAAACATTTGCCATAGAATCTTCTCCCCCACAGAATAGGTCAGTCGGTTGTACCTGGACAGAGGCAGATTAGGGAACCCCATCAACGGCATCGTGCTTGTGCGGGCCAATGGTATGACAGATGCCAGCATCATCGGCAGGTTGTATTTTTCCGCCAGGTCAAATCCATACAAACCGCCGGGCAGTTGATTGATGAGGAGGTCGGTTTCCCCCAAATGCGGATCGGAAAGGCTCCGCGTGTATTCTTTTGCGAGACTGGTAAAAGAACGCACCAACCCCAACATATTTGTCCCGCCATCCGCAACCACTGCCTGCGCATCACCTGGGATGGGATGAAAACCCAAATCCAGTTCAGCAATCAAGGAAGCAAAACTCTCAAACGTAATAAAGCGGACTTGGTGCCCCGCAGATTTCAGCCCATTGCCAAGCGCAGCATAGGGCTGAATGTCGCCACGCGAACCAAGGGCAAGTATCGTGATATGCATGACTACTGGATCACTCCATCCATAATACCTGACAGTCCAAATCGTCCATCGCTGTCAGTGCGCGTTGCAACATGCGGAGCCAGACATGTGTCCAGCGTTCATTGATGCCGCCGCGGCAGTATTCGGTGGCGATATAGACACCCATTGCGACACACAAACGGTAATCGTCATAAAGTCTTTCCCATGAGTAATTTGAGACCCCGTTTTGAAGCAAGGTTTCAAAATAACGCTTGAGCACGGGAATTTCGCACTGCCTGCGAAGTTCAACATCCCAATCCAGCACGATGGCATAAGCAATATCATAAACACCCAGCCAGGTGGTCAAGCCCCAGTCAAAAGGCTGACGATCAATGATGTAAATCGGATAATTCCCATCAAGTGGCACCAGCACATTCGATGAGCCAACGTCGCCATGAATCAACGTAAAACCATTCAAATCCTGCGAACGTTGGATCAATATCTGCGGATGTTTGGCATATAACTCACGGATGAGATCAACCCAATGCGGTTTCAACTCCATCGAAAAATGTTCAAGGATATGACCCGCGCCCGGCTCGGCAATCTTCACCCAATTCTGGATGTGCTCCGCATCATGCCCACCCGCACCTAATTCTGCCAACCGAGCCTTTCCCCACCAACGAGCATGGAGAATTGCCAGCCCTTCCGCCAGCGCAAGTCCATACTCTAGCGTCGGCACTTTGTCGTACGCTTCGATGTGCGTCTCAGAAACATCCTCCAGCAGGAGGTGGTAACGGTTTATATCTTTGGAATAAGCGGCATCGTAGCAATGCAACAACGGAGCATTCTTCACATCCACATAATCACGGGTGTAATAAGTGACTTCGCCATCCGTGAAGAATTCACCATCGCCTGTATCGGTATCCACCATCTTGAGAAAGAGACGTTGCGGCAAAGTGCCCTGAGCGTCGGGGGTATATGTCACCTTCAAGTTTGCACTTGTGGACCAGTTCCCCTGCCCTGCGCCGAGTTCAAAAGACCGCACTGCGCCGTGGGTCAACGCTCCGCTTCGGGTAAGGACGGAGGTCAGCCATTCGGCAGTAATTTGGTCAAGTTTGGTTATGACCTGAATGAGCATGAAGTTATCCTTTAACAAATTAAATATATTCCAGATTGCGACCTGCCAAAAAAATATTCTTTCGATATCGACAGAGAGGATAACAGGCATTCTGTCCTGTTGTCATGGGAGCAATGTCCCAGTTTAGTCCTATTTCTAAAAATTCCTTAAAGAAGAAGATAAGGCAGATCGCACCACCCTTCAAATTCAGTAAATCTGCACCTGCATACTGCTTAGTCGGGGACATGGGCATTTGAAAAGATAGGACTGAATCGGGACACCGCTCCCATGACAACAGGACAACCCGAGTGCTAACCTGTGGACATCGCATAAGGTAGAGACATCCGGAGGTGCCCATGCTCTAATAACATCACTCTATTTCCCGTATCCGTTTTATCTATAAATACCCAAGGAGTTTAATGATGAACGTCAATCTGTCAGTAAAAGCTATTGCAGGGCTGGTTCTGCTCACAGCGGTCATCTCGGCTTGCGTCGGGTCGAACGAACAGGAAAACCCTCCCGACACATCCAACAACGTTGTGATACAACCAACCGAAGTACCCACCTCTGCCGAAGCAAAAGAGCCCGTTCGCCTCGAGGCAAACGGCGAAGTTCCCTTCTATGCCCGTTTTGGCGAAAACGAAACATTTTCGGACGGCGAGTGGGCAGTCATCATCTTCTACCGCTCCCCGGATTGCATCCCAGCCGATTTTAACCTGAACCAGTTCTTCCATTTCCCGGGCAATGACGGACCAGGCGCTTTTGCCTGTGCTCCACCCACTACCACATCCGTTGAATATTGGGCAAATGGACCGGAGACAGACCCCGCGCCTTTAATTGCAGAGATGACCGGACGCGGCGCTGTCCCAGTTTGGTTCATTCTACAGGAGGAAGTCGAAGCAGCGATGGAAGATGGCGTCGTGACCATTGGCGAGCTTGCGGAGTCGCCATCCCTGCTGAAAGGCGAAGCGGCAAACTATACAGAATTGCTGCACCCGGGTCAATCGAACGCGCAGCCCTTGATTCAGTTCACAGCCGAAGGCACACTGGAAGATGGTCGTTCCTTCATGGTTGATGTGAGTTACGGCGTGCCGGATGTGGCAGATCACACCACCATTGAGATCCAATAGATCTGCACCTGCCAATCAATAAGCACCTACGCCCCGATGAAGCGGGGCGTAGGCATTTGCAAAGATAGGACTGGATTGGGACACCACTCCCATGACAACAGGACAGCCTGCCTGCTATAGTGTGGATGTCGAACACAAACACATTTGGAGGCAGTCTTGAATATCCATTTTCAGCCGGTCGAGAAAAAATCCCAGTTGTCTTCCTATCTGTTGGTTGCATTTGCCACATTTACAGTGCTGATGCTGGCGCTGAGCATGAGCCGCCAGGTTGAGGTCTATTTTTCTGTCCCTGCCATCTCGATCCAGGCAGTTCAGCCCGTGAACAGTGATCTGCCAGTCGCCATTCCCGCGCCTTTGCCGCCCGCCGAAACGACCACTGCCAATTCCACGCCCGAGCCGGACGGGAATGCCATGTCGATTGCAATACCTCAGGCTATCCCTGCACCAGCACCATCCGTGCCATAATTGAAAGGAAAACCAATGAAACTCCAGAGTTTATCCGTTGTGCTTCTTACGCTTGTCCTCTCTGCCTGCAGCGCAATCGCTCCGGCACCGACACCGACGCCCGTCCCTCTACCGCCTGCTCAACATGTGGAGAGCGCCTTCCAGTGGTTGGAAACCCATGCCATGATGAGCGGCAATGTGGATTGGACCGCCCTGCGCAACGAGACAGCGGGGATCATCGCCAATGCCCAGACAGCCGCTGACACATATCCTGCCATTTGCCGGGCGCTCCGTGAACTGGAGGATGGCAACGCCTGGTTGCTGGTTCCCAGTTTGGAAATCTCCAATTTCTATACCGGCTACCAGACCCTCTATCCAGAGAATCAAGTGATCATCCGGATCGACCCAGACAGCCCCGCAGAAAAAGCCGGGCTGCAGGTCGGGGACCGCATCGAGCAGGTCAATGGGCAGCCCCCGGTTCCTTATGCAGAAGCGGATGCGTATCCGCCCTGCAATACGAAAGAGATCGATACATCCACTGAGGAACAGCTCATCATCCAGCGGAACGGACAGTCATTGCAGATCAATGTCGCCAGGAATCAAATCACAGCCGGCAGGGATCCTTACAACCCTCCGGTTGGTCAGCGGTTGGGCGAGGATGATCGCGGTGTTGGGTACATCGAATTGACCTTCGAATCCGGCACGCACCTGCAATACCCGACAGATGTCCAAAAGTTGATGCGGAACATGGATCGGGCACCCGTCTGCGGCTGGATGCTCGATCTGCGCCGCATTCCGGGCGGTGACATCTGGTCGTACATTGCGGCGGTTGGTCCCATTCTGGGTGAAGGCGACTTGGGCGGTTTCGAATACAGCGATGGGCGGCGTGAAGCGTGGACCTATCGCAACGGTGAGGTGTTCTGGAATAATGAATACCGTTACGAGAGCGAGATTGATGGCTCGGTCTACAAGCCGAAACAATTTACGCCGGTTGCAATCTTGGTCAGCCCGGCAACTCAAGCAGCCGGCGAGTTGATGCTGGTTGCATTTCAAGGACGCGCGGATGTTCGTTCCTTCGGCGAGCCCACCCGCGGACTGCCCACCCTGGTCACCCATACCGACCTGAGCGACGGCTCAAATCTCTTTGTCAGCGGTGCAAATTCGTTCGACCGCAACGGGACGATTTACAATGGTCCCATCACACCAGATATGTTGGTGGAAACCGACTGGTCGAAATTCGGCACAGAACAAGACCCGGTCATCGTTGCCGCAATGGATTGGCTATATTCCCAATCCACGTGTTTACCGTAACATAGGATGATTATCTGAGTTTTAACAAAGGTAGCTCATGGAACAAGCGCCTGCCGCATCGAACATCAACACCCATCTGAAAACGCCTTGGTTGCTTCCAGCGCGCCTCCTCTGGTTGACCGGATCGCTCGTCGCTCTGGGTCTGTTCCTTGCGGGTCTGCCCCTGCACACTCGCGAAATCCACGAACTGTATCGCGGCGACATTCAGGCATGGCTGACTCAAAATCAAAATGGGGAGGTGCTCCTGTCCCTGCATACACCTTCCACCGCGGCGCAGGCGGGCATACTGGAAGGGGATATTTTACTGGTGGTGGATGGAGTGGAAATCACCTCAGCAGAGCAGGCAGATGAATTGCTCACTGGCGAGATCGGAACACCCATCACCGTCAGCGTGCGAACGGGCAATTTTCCGCCGCGGCAGGTCACAGTCACGCGCGGAAGTTGGGCGGGGGGCATTCTTCTCGAGTACGGCTTATCCAGTCAATTTGCGGTCATCTTCGCGCTGGCAAGTGAACTCCTGTTGGCTATGTTGTGTGTCGTCATCGCGGTTGTGATCGTCCGCTATCGTTCGGATGACTGGATGGCATTATTATCCTCCCTCCTGATGATCGTACTCCTGACCGGCTTGTCCCTGCCCGTAGTGGCTCTTGCGAACAGCCTGTTCAGCGGGTCTTACCCATACTGGATGGATACCTGGATCGCGTTCGCCTTTGGGGTGCTGATCCTCTTCTTTTACTTGTTCCCCACCGGACGCTTCGCCTCTAACCTGACCCTTGGGCTGGCTCTCGTACTTGGACTTTGGCTGACGCTGGGGCTTTTTGAGCGTTCACTGTTGATTTGGTATCTGCCACGCGTGTTGTACATATCAGCCGCTGTATTCTGGATCACCACCGGAATGGTCGCCATGATACACCGCCATCAACTCGGAGACCCATTTCAACGCCAGCAAATCCGCTGGATTGTTTGGGGGGCGATTGCCAGCGCCGTGGGGCTGATGCTTCAAGTCTTTCCTCCTATGTTCAACCTGAATGCCACGGCGCGTGTCATCCATGATTTTCTGCTGTACCCATTGGGGCAACTGTTGAAAGCCTGTCTCCCCCTTTCCATCGCCTTTGCCATCCTGCGCTACCGCTTGTGGAACATCGAACTCATACTCAACCGCGTGCTCGTGTATGGTTCCCTGTCCGTGCTGACGATGCTTGGCTATCTGGGAACGATCTTTGTGTTGCACGTGTTATTCACCGGGCTTTCCAACCCCGTGATTTCGTTCCTGGCGGCGGGGGTTGCGGCGATACTGTTTGAACCCCTACGGCAGCGCTTGCAACGCGCGGTCAACCGCTGGATGTATGGTGAACGCGACGACCCGTATGCCGTGCTCTCACGGCTGGTCGGGACTCTCGAGCGGACACCCTCGACCAATGAGGTACTACCAGCCATCGCAGGGACCATTGGTCATTCGCTCAAAATCCCCTATGTGGCGATCTGGCTGGATCAGGCTGGCGAGGAAAAACTGGCTGCTTCCTCTGGTTCAGAAACAACCGACTTGGTTTCGTTCCCGCTGGCATACCAAGGGGAGACGATTGGCAGGCTCGAGGTTGCACGCCGCGCACCGAACGAGCAATTCTCAGAGGCGGACTACCGCCTGATCGAAAACATCGCACACCAGGCCGGGGCTGCCGCGCAGACAGTCCGTCTGAATACGGAATTGATCCGCTCGCGAGCGCAGATCGTCAACGAACGGGAAGACGAGCGTCTGCGCATCCGCCGTGACCTGCACGATGAACTGGGTCCCATGCTCGCCGCCCAAGGGCTGAAACTGTCCGCGGCGCGACAGATGATGCGCACCAAGCCCGAAAAAGCGGAGAGTCTCGTGGATGAGGTCATTCAACAGAGCCGGCAGACCGTTGCCGATGTCCGACGGCTGGTGCATGGTTTACGTCCGCCGGTGCTCGATCAACTTGGATTGGTGGAGGCGGTTCGGGATCTGGCACGGAATCATGGCGGGGGGCTGGCGCTGGAAATTATTGCACCGTCAGATGGACTTCCACATTTGCCCGCCGCAGTGGAGGTCAACGCCTACCGCATTCTGCTCGAAGCCTGGAATAACGCAGTCAGGCATTCACACGCAAGCCGCTGTCTCGTAAAATTTCAGGCAGAGCAAGATATGCTGGTCATTTCCATTCAGGATAATGGCGTTGGCATGCCAAAGGACTACCGGTCCGGTGTAGGATTGCGTTCCATGCGGGCGCGTGCGGAGGAGATCGGTGGCAGCATCCGGATTGATGAGGGCAAACCGCACGGAACCCGCATCACCGCCCGGCTGCCGTTGCCTGCTTTCGAAGGGAACACCAAATGACGAAAATTAAATTGATCATTGTGGATGACCACAAACTATTCCGGGAGGGCATCAAGGCTCTACTGACTGTCACCGACGACATCGAGATCGTTGGAGAAGCGGAAGACGGAGCCACCGCCCTGAAAAAAATCCGGGACCTTGAGCCGGATGTCATTCTGATGGATATCAACATGCCGGGCTTGAATGGCATTCGAGTGACCGAGCAAATCCTGGCGCAGCACCCGCAGACCCGCATCATCATGTTGACCATGCTGGAGGATGACGCCTCGATCTTCCATGCGATGCGGGCGGGCGCGAGGGGCTATCTCTTGAAGGGTGCCGAACCAGAGGAGGTGCTGAGCGTCATCCGGGCGGTGGCGGAGGGACAGGCATTGTTCGGTCCGGCAATCGCCACACGCCTGATGCAGTACTTCAAGGAGTTGAGTGCCAAACCCTCCGTGTCAGATTCGCTCTTTCCAGAATTGACCGATCGCGAATTGGAACTTCTGCGCCTCATCGCGCAGGGGCTCAACAATCAGGAGATCGCGCAAAAACTCGTGCTTAGCCCCAAGACGGTTCGCAATCACATTACCAACATCTTCAGCAAATTGCAGGTGGCAGACCGTGCTCAAGCCATTGTTCGTGCACGAGAAGCAGGGTTGAATTAGCGATTTTCCGCTTAAAAACGCAAGCGGATCCGTCCCAAGTTGCATACATCATGTATATTGGTATAAGTTCCGCCCTACTTCACTACATACCACAGCCTGTCCCCCAGATATGGATGAAGCCTCAAAAACAAGAATAAAATTCTCTATATTGCAGAATGCTTGTTTACGGATATTCGATTTCACTTTCGTCAACAATCATCCCCACTCCCCTGCTCTTCAGCGCAGGGGAGTGAATTTTTTACCAA
This sequence comes from Anaerolineales bacterium UBA2395, assembly GCA_002343775.1. Taxonomy (GTDB): domain Bacteria; phylum Chloroflexota; class Anaerolineae; order Anaerolineales; family Villigracilaceae; genus Villigracilis. Next base: position 213,415 of record DDSH01000006.1, on the reverse strand, counting down.
TGGATACCAATCATGTAATTTCTGTATCAGACTTGTATTTTCATCAACCCGCCTGTGAAGATGATCGAACCCATTGCTGATACAACCACCACCCATCCTAAAGTGGACGGAAGCCCAAGCAGAATCGGGTCAGGCGATTCGAGTGCGTAATGCTACGCTTCCTGGTTTTGAATGAACATACATCTATGACACTATTTCATCCCTTATTTACCAAGGACGCTTGCGGGTTGTAAGGACGTACATTGTGATGAGGTAGATTACAACAATGACAGCGGGGATGGCAACAAATCGCTGATCGGGAAAAACGAACCAGGCGATAGTCACAAGAAAAGTACGGGCAAAGGCATGAAACTGACCAACCCAATGCCGGATCATCCATGAGAACGGCAGCCACATCAACCCGGCGAGGATTCCCACACTGAGAGGCAGTGAAGTGGGCTCGACCATGAAGAATGGAATGGCGATTGCGAACACAAGCCATGCCATTAGAATGCATTGAAAGAAAAGTTTGTCGAATTCGTTGTTATTACGGGTTTTTCCAATCAGATCTTCGCCGAGAAAGCGGGCGAGGAACAAACCGAGCCCGAAGATCATGCCTGTTGCGATGAACAGAATCCACGCGGCAAGTTTGACCGGCACAAATGCACCCGCGACGCCGATGATCGTCCATGCGATGGTACCGGCAAGCGGCATGGCGAGAAAGCGGCTGCGGGAAAATTCCATACGTTGTTCTTCAAGTGTGAGGGGAGATTGGGTTGTCATACTGCACCTTTCTTAAAGTTAAATTGGGGAAGAAAAAATTAAATCGAACGGGTGATAGTGTTAATATAGCACAACTAGCCTTTGCTAACTCCAAAACTATCTTAACTATCTACGTCTTCAACGGTGGAATATTTATGCCGTCGTGATCTGTGAATTCAAATCTTACGAATCTGCTGCTACAAGTATGTGCCATAAAGGCGCTAATAATGTTTTTATGGGTCAACAGTTCGCCTGCCTATGGTTGAAGCGCATCTTTTTTGTTACAACCACCGAGAAAACAAACGAGCCAGCTACTGATAGGAGCGCCACCCACCCCAATACGGATGGAATCCCGAATCCAAGCAGAATCGGGTCTGCGCTTATGAAAACCCACACCATGCCCGCAAAGAAAATGAAGAGGAAAGTGGCTGCTGCGATCAACGGTGTATTCACGCGTTTCTTCAAACCGATCACCAAACCAATGAGCGAAAGGATCGCCGCCATCGCAGGAATGGCAATCACAGCCGCCGAGTGGATTCTTGTTGCCGTAAAATAAACGACCGATGTTGTCACCACATCCTTTTCAGTAATGAATTCCAATGCTTCATTTCCAGGCTGGCAAATTGTTGCAGAAAACGTCTCGGGTGAGTCGATAAATGCCGCAGCCATCTGACGGGCACAGGCATCCACATCCATCACGGAGTGACTCAAACCTGGGATGTTGATATAAATCGCATTTTCCAAACGTGAAGCAGTTTGCTGACTAAACATCGCAAGCGTGATGGCGTCATATTCACCGCTCAAGACCAATGCAGGAACATCGCTCGCAGCCGGTTCACGGAAAGAAGCGTTCACAGGCTCAGCATTCCAAGCGGCGCAAATGGACGGGTCGGCGGGAGTGGGCAGGAAGTTCTCCAAACCTGCGTAGCCCTGTGCCACGCTCTGTTGGCGTTCCATGTCATTGAATGGAAATTCCTCTGCACATTCCACAGCGTAATATATTCCAAGCGGGGTATTGAACATCGAAGCAAATCCATTTTGCGCCAGCGGGGTGATCACGCTCATGTTCCCGGTATAAATTTCTTCAATGACGAACGGTAAATACCCGATCAAGCGCACATCCCGCAGGGCATTGAACATCCCTAACACAAGATCATCACCCGTCAAATAGACCGTGACGGATTCGCCTGTACTTGGATGGTCAATATTCACGGCGATGGGATTCTCATTTGCACGGGCGATCATTTCATAAAAATGGTCTTCGAGGTTCGGATATACCTTTGAACAATCCACATCTTCAGCGCATGCCGCGAACAATTTCTCCAAGACATTTGCAAAGGATGGAACCCGTGCTTCAATAAAGTTCACCGATGGATCGTAGACAGAATCCAGCAACATGCTTCGCAAGCTTTCAGGATGAAGGCGCGCCAGCGTCAGTCCGATGCGCGCGGCATAGGAGGAGCCGACAAAATTCCATTTTTGAATGCCGAGCGTCGTCCGCAGATCCTCGAGGTCTGCGACAGTTTCCAGAGTGTTGTATGCATTCAAATCAACTCCTTGCGCCAGCAACTCGTCACGACAAGCCAGTGCGGTTTCCACTTCATAGGCGATCTCTTCTTCACGCGGCAATACGCGTGTCAGGTTTTCGAACATCGCCATGTTCAGGTCTGGACAGTTAAGATACGGGTCTGACCAGCGTGTGCCACGTTGTTCGAGCAGGATGATGTCGCGCGTTGCAAGAAAATCAAAGTTGTACGCGAGATGCCGCCATGCGCCGAACGCGCCTAGACCAGGTCCACCCGATGAGGTATAGACGATCGGGTCAAGGCGTGGATTCGGGTTCGGGCTGTGGATCACGGCGAAGGGTAGCGTGATGCGGCTGTCCGTCGGTTGGATTCGGTTTTCGGGCACGGTCAACTCTCCGCAGGTGACATCCAGATCAGCAGGAAATTCAAACGGACAAGCCACCGCCTCAAACTTCGGGACGGTTGTTTCTGCCGCAACAGGCTTGAGTGGTGTGAGGAGGGTTAATAATACGAAAAGGAAAACCAATGTGCGCATGAAGTCTCTCCTTAAGTCATTTTTCCTGTATCTGCACAGACAGAATTTGCAAATTGAGATTATGGATGCGGAACAGGATTCCCAGCAGGGCGGCTTGGTCGGGGAGTTCACCTACGAGCCAGGTTTCTTCATCTGCTTCATCGGTGAGGGAAAGTTCGGGGAACCACGAGACAAGTTCGAGGTCCAGTTTGCCGTGCAAGCAGATAAGGTATGAGGTGAGAGTCCGTTCCGTGTTCATGTCTCGCATGGTACGCGAAAGAGGCGGATTTTTCATCTCCCAATGGAGGTATATGGAGGGGGTAGAAACGAATTTGAAAAAGTACCTCCATCGGGAGATGAAGGCAAAGGCGGTTTTCTGTATCCTTGGCGACAAGGAGAAAAAAACCATGAAAAAACTTACTGTTGCTTTACTTGTATTCGTATTTCTGCTTTCAGCCTGTAGTATCGCCCCGCTCGAAACAGTGACCGGTTCTGGCAAGATGGTCACCAAATCGTTCGTTGTGCAAGACTTTGACCAGATCCGCATCGGGACTTCGGGGGTGTTGTATATCGAACAAGGCGATGAATTCAGCCTGAGCATTGAAGCCGATGACAACATTCTGCCGTTGTTGGATGTGGAAGTGGAACAGGGTGTGCTCACCCTGCGCACCGAGCCGGATATCACCCCGCTTCAATTTGAAACGATCATTTATCGCGTGACCCTGCCTGAGTTGAGCATGATTGATCTCTCCAGCTCTGCGGATGTCCGTGTGGAAGATTTCAGCGCAGATTCGTTGAGCGTGGACATCAACGGTTCAGGCGACGTGACCTTTGTGAATCTGGATGTGGCTTCGCTTGCTGTGCGCATTAGCGGCTCGGGTGACATGATCCTGCCGAACGTGTCGGCAAAGACCGTTCTTGCTGAGATCAACAACTCGGGTCTGATGGATGTGGCAGGCAAGACCGAAACACTGACCGTGAAGGTCTCTGGCTCTGGCGACCTGCTGGCAGACGCGCTCAAAGCATCCACAGTGGAAGTGGCAGTCAACGGCAGCGGCGATGTCACGGTCTGGGCGGTGGATACGCTGGATGTGTCCATCAGCGGCAGCGGCAATGTGCAATATCTAGGTGCCCCTGAATTGACCGAGAAGATCAGCGGCAGCGGAGACCTGACGCAGTTCGGCAATTAAGAATCATAACGAGATCGACCTTTCATCATTCTGAAAGGTCGATCTCTATTTTTGAATTGAGGATAAACAAACCATGAAAACTCTGGCAACTCAACGTCCCGTACTTTTTGCAGTTCTTGTTCTACTCATTTTGGAAGCCATCGTTCTTGGCGCGCTGCTTCTCAGCGATCTGGCGGGTATCCCTCTTCTCTCGCTCGACCTCCCGATCTTATTGCTCAACGCCATCTTCGCCGCAATCCTTATCGGTATGCTGCGCTGGTGGAAAGAAACAGGATTCACTGCCCCATCACGATGGAAGAACTTGCGCTTCTTTATCATCCCGCTTGTGCTGTTGGTCGCTCCGACGCTTTTCCTGCAACCACAATTCCCGCCGCTTGACCGCGCCGTCATTCTGATCGTCGTCACGTTGTTGATTGGTTTTCAGGAAGAAGCCATCTTCCGTGGTGTGCTGCTGCGCACGTTTATGCCGCGCGGCGCAATGCAGGCAGTGCTCATCTCCGCGGCATTGTTCGGCTTGATCCATGCCAATTCGTTTTTGGTCGGGCGTGACCCCATGTTCGTGATATCGCAGATCGTCGCATCCTTTTTAGGAGCCATCGGTCTCGGCGCGTTGCGCATCCGCACGAACACCATCGTGCCGCTCATTCTGCTGCACGCCCTCAACGATTTTCTACAATTCAGCGCAACCGGCGGGCTTGAAGCGGGAGAGGTTGCATCTTACATTCCAATTTTGAAGATCGTCATTTCAGGGTTGATGGCGCTCTACGGCTTGTATCTTTTGCGTGGGAAAAGGGACGATAGCAACATAGCCAAGTAAAAAATGACGGTCACCTTCGGGTGACCGTCATTTCATTAATCCAAGTTCACGTGCCATACTTGCCGCTTTCACGCGGTCATCAACGCCTAATTTTCCATAAATATGTTTGACATGTGTTTTAACCGTGCCCACAGAAAGCACAAGTTTCTCTGCGATCTCAGGGTTAGACAATCCCTCTGCGATCAAGGTCAACACTTCGATCTCACGCTCGGTCAACGGTTCGATCAGGGAAGATTGGTCAACAGCAATGGGCTTCTCAAATGCACCAAGCAGTTTCGTGACGTACACCCTTAGCGCCTCATCCCCCACCGACTTCTGTGCCTGCACCAACAGATTTTTCATCGCCTCGCCCTCATCCACAAAGACCCGCACATACCCGCCCGCCGCACCAATCCTCAACGCCTGCGTCAACGCCTGCATGGATTCGGATGGACATCCCGCCTCTTTTTCAAGGATGGAGAGAACGATGCTAATTTCCATCTCGTATTCGACGTGTCCCGCCTCATGCGCCAGCCGAGCCTGTTCCTCCAACACAAGCCGACTCTCATCCCAAGCCTTTTGCCGCATTAAATAACGCGCATACATCAGCGTTGCCAACCGATAAGGGAGAAACAACGGCTGCGGCGGCGGACGATACGTCTGCGCCCAGGCATCGAAGGCGTGCCAATCGCCAAGCCTGAACATCAACTCCGCATAGATGGCATCTGCACGGTCAATGGCGTTGGTCACGCCGCTGCGTTTCATGCGCGTGATCAACTCACTCGCTGCGTCGCGCGCCGCATGTTCATCTCTTTTGAGGAGTTCAAGTTTTGTCAACAGACCAAACAGGCGCAACTCCACATCAGGCACACCGCCTGTTTGCTTTTCCAACTCGATGGTGATATTCGTTTCCCGCCACGCCGCCTCCAGATCATTGATCTGATACATTATCCCTGCCTGATTGATATGCGCCCAGCCGCGCACATTGTTCGTACTTCCTTTGCGCCGTACTCCATCCAACAGTTGAGTATTGAGCGCGATCGCTCGTCCCAGATCGCCGCGTTCTGTCACCACCTGCACCCGCACACATGCTGCGATCCAGGCAGTGGTGAAATCTCCCGCCATTTGGCAAAGACGGACGGTTTCACCATAAGCTTCTTCTGCCTGAGCGAGATCACTCCCCATCGAGTGAATGGATGCGGCGATGTTCAACTCCGCAAACCCGCGCCACATCAGATCCTCTGCCGCCAGTTGCTTCAGTGCTGTTCTCCCAAGCAAAAGAGCAGACGGTGAATCGGTATTTACGGCACGCCGCAAAAAACTGCGGATGACGTTGAAGCGCCCGATGAAATGATCCGCGTTGGGCTTGCCCTGCAAGTTCTTCTCTGCGCGCTCGAGCAAAGGCAGGATCTTTTCATTGTCATACCCCAGCCAAAACCATGACCACGCCCAAAACGCGCTCAAGGATGGGTGTTCCGCCAGCACTGCTTCGGGCAGGGCTTCCACGCGCTTTATCAAACCTGCCAATTCCACCCGTCCCCAGGTCTGACTGAGAGCTTGTTCCATCAACGAAGCAACCCGCTCAGGTTTGTTTGCCGCGATCCAATGCCGGACGGCATCGAGTAGAAAACTATTCTTCTCGAACCATTCCGCTGCACGGTGATGGAGGTCAGTGATCTTATTTTGATCGGCTTGAGAAAGCCTCCGCCGCAACAGATCGGCAAAGAGATGGTGATAGCGGAACCAGTTCGATTCTGAATCGAGCGGGATGATGAACAGGTTGGCGCGTTCCAGTTCTGCGAGCATGGATTCTGAATTGGATGCTTCCAACACGTGGTCACACAAAGATGCGTTGAAGCGTTCAAGAACGGAGGTCTTCAATAAAAATTCACGCAACGCCTCAGATTGGCGCGAGAGCACTTCATCGGTCAGATACTCGGCTACATAGCGGTTGCTGCCCGCAAACGCAGAAATGACCTCGCTGGGGTTCGATGATTTTTGCAGGGAGAGCGCAGCGAGTTGAAGCCCCGCCGCCCAGCCTTCGGTGCGTGCTTCCAAAGTGCGGATGTCTGCGGCGCTCAGTGAGAGTCCCATCGTTTGATTCAAAAATTGAGCGGCTTCTTCTTCGGTGAAGCGCAAATCGTCGGCGCGGATCTCGGTCAACTGTCCACGCACACGCCAGCGCCCCAACGGAAGCGGTGGGTCGGCGCGGCTGATGAAGATGAGATGGATGTTGTTGGGGAGATGGTCGATCAGGTAGGCAATCGCATCATGAATGGGCTGTTGGGTGATATGGTGATAATCGTCCAACACGAGCACAACGCTTTTACTCACAAACTCGGACAGATCATTGATGAGCGCGGCTGTCAATTCGCGCGGATTGGTGGAACCAGCCTCCAACAGGGAATCAAGCGCGGGGACAGAGTCAGGCTCGAGCGGGCGCAAGGAGGCGGCAAGATAAGTAAAAAAGCGACCTGGCTCATTGTCATCTTCATCCAATGAATACCAAGCCACTTTTGAACTTTTATTTGCAGCGAGCCATGCGGAAAGTAAAGTTGTCTTTCCAAATCCTGGTGGGGCGGAAATGATGATCCCCCTGCCGTTTACACCTGTCCGTATGCTTTCGATCAGCCTTTGACGGGAAACACAACCTTCCGTCGGGAGTGGTGGGTAGAGTTTCGTTTGCAGAATTGAAATCGGCATGTAAATAATTATAAAGGGGAAATTTCTCAGTTGTTGACTGACCCGGCTATCATCGCAATCGAATCAGCCCAGAGTGGTACATATCTGGTATACGGGTATAAATGCGAGTAGGCGGCGGAGAGAGTTTCTCCGCCGTTTTTTTTATTCTTGAATCGAATGCGGATGGCAACTTCTGCAAAATTAGCAAAATCATTACGGCGATCGCATTACCGTAAACACGCTTTCCCGATACTCCTTCCTCCCCCAGTCGCTTTTGCAGGATGCGACACTGACCGTCATCTCCCGCACTACCTTCTCGGTGGTCAGGTTCGTCATCCAACCTTGAAAGAATGATTCTTGTGACAGTAAGGTTAGTGAATTCTCTTTTTGTCCGAACCGCACCGGGCACGAAAAGATGCGCTCATACTCTGCAATCGAATCAGTTTGGAAACCCTATTCTGTTTCTATATCATGATTTGATTGTTTCATCAGCCAAACATAGCCATCTTCCAGCCCGGGCTGTGTCAACTGCGCGGATGGATATTCCTGCGCCGATGCGCCCACCAAACGATACTGAGTCCCTTCGGCAAGGTGTAGCATGGAAACGACAGTGAGGTCGTGGTTGGGCTTCTCCAAGCCAGACATCGTCAACGTCCAGACGTGACCTTCGGTGGCTTTGAGCATGTCGGCGGGGCTGCCGCGGAAGAGGATGCGTCCCTTTGCGAGCACAGCCAGGTCGCGGCAAGTCTGACCGATGTCTTCGACGATATGCGTGGATAACAGCACGACCCGATCTGCGGCGAGGTTGACGAGCAGGTTGCGGAAGCGAATCCGCTCTTCGGGGTCAAGCCCCGCTGTTGGCTCGTCCACGATGAGAATCTTTGGGTCGTTGACCAAGGCTTGAGCGATTCCGACGCGGCGCTTCATCCCGCCCGAGAAGCCTTTTATTTTGCGCTTCGCCACGTCGCGCAGACCGACCATTTCCAGCACTTCGGTCACGCGCTTGTTGCGTTTGGTGGTGTCATCCAAACCTTTGAGGATCGCCATGTAATCGACGAATTGCTCGGCGCTAAGTTCGGTATACATACCGAGTTCCTGCGGCAGATACCCGAGCATGGATTTGACCGCGTGCTTGCCCGCTTCGGTGGTGAGGTCGTGCCCGTCCACGCGGATGGAGCCGCCGCTGGGGTTGACGATGCCAGCCAGAATGCGCATGAAGGTGGTCTTGCCCGCACCGTTCGGACCGAGCAAGCCGAACATGCCAGAGTTAATCTGCAAGTCTACGCCGTTGAGAGCGTGGACGGTTTTGTTTCCAGCGCCGTAGGTTTTGGTGAGTCCAGTAATTTGAATCATAATGGTGTCCTTTTAGATGTAACGTTCCTGACGATGCAGCAGCAGCCAGGTAAAGAAAAGAAATGCGGCTGAAAGAGCAAAGAGAGCCAATTGGTTCGCTACAAGGTCGGGGTGTTCGGGGTTGAGAATGCCCATGAAGATGTAGGCATACTTCCAGTTGTTGACCGCCATCGCGTCACGGATGATGACCTCGATGATCCAGACCAAGCCGACGAGGAAGGAGCCGATCATGGTTTGTGCGCCGAGGATGGCACCGAAGGTTCCGAGGGCGATCATCGCCACGGTGGGGACGATCCACGCGAGGTGCAGGTTGAGCGAATCGCCAAGCGGAGCGAAGTCCACGCCGATGAGCAGGGCAAAGAGGATGAAGGCAAGCGCGCACACGGCTTGAACGAGGAGGATAAGGAATGTCCGCTCGAAGAGAATTTGCGCGGCGCGGATGGGAGTTGCAAAACGCAACTCAATGGCAGGGTCATCAAGGATGGCATAGGCAGCCATGAACCCGCCGATGAGCGGAATGGCAACACCGATATAAGCGCGGGCGATGTCAAAGTTCATTTCTTGATCGTTCAACAACAAGGTCAGGATGACAAAGAATGCCCAGAACGCCAGCGGAAACCAGAGTTGGTCGAGGCGATAGGTTAGCAGCGTGTATTTCAAGGAAAAGCGTTTCATTCTATGTCCTATGCGCGGCGGGACTGCCATTGCAGATACATGTTGAGCACAACCATCACAGCGACGATGCACAATGCGAGCACGATCAGGTTCAGGGTCGCGTCTGCGGCGGAATATTGAAGCGGGTCAACAGCATTGATGAAGCCGCCGAAAAATCCCTGATAGGCATACATTCCGCTGACAGTAAGTAACGTCCCGTTGAGGGTCGGGAAGAATTCCGGGTTGATGTAGTTGCCCCAGAACCAATAACCCGTGAACAAAATTTGATAGACGCGCAGCGGCATAATGAGTGGACATGCCAGCGAGAACGCGGTGACAAAAGCGAAGGCGGGCACCATGATGGCAAGGAACGCCAGGGTCATGGTGAAGAAGAACTCGATGGGCGCATTGCCAAAGGCGATGAACAAGCCGGTAATGAGCCACAGCCAGATCAGCACAGGGGTGAGAGAGGCGAGCAGCACGCCAAAATATTTCCCCAAGGTATATTCGACAAGGTGAAGCGGTGTGCTCTCTTGCAACTCGCGGACGCTCACACGGAAGTCACGCAGTAAGCGATCTGCAGAGAGAATGCCGACCATGACAGGCAGGAAGAGATTGAACGTGAATGCCATCTGACCAGCGTATTGCCATATCTGTTTGTCAGTCAGGATGGTCACTTTTTCATCGGGCACGGGGTACATGACCGTGACCGAATAGAAGATGAACAGCAAGCCGTAGGCGATCCACAAGCCAGGGCGGCGCATGGACATATTGAACTCATGGCGTAAGACGCCGAAAAATCGAGACATTGAAAACTCCAGTATTTACCACAGATGAACGCAGATAAATTAGATTTTTTGATTTGTGTTCATCTGTGTTTATCTGTGGTTCGTTTTTACAATACGACTGACCTGTGCCATTGCACTTGTTCATGCCCAGCCGACCAGAGCGCGAACAGGATGAGCGCAAAGCCAAGAAGGAAAAGCAAGACAGGGTCATTCCAAAATTGACGGTACGACTCAAGCCACGGACTGAGAAAGGCGAACCACTCACCGATAGACGTCCACGCGAGATATTGCGCCGCCCACAGCGTGTATGAAATGAACAAGGCATTGCTTGTGCCGATCCATAGTGAGAGTAGAAGCGCGAGCGCAGAGAGAAAGGTCATCGGCGCGAGCCAGCCGAGGATGAGTTCACCCAGGGCTTGCGGCGGCAGGATGAGAAGCAGTCCCACCGTGGCGCACAGAGCGAGGAACACGTTGTAAGCAGAGACCAGCGTCAGCCGTGCCAGCAGGATCTTCCACGGCGAGATGGGCGTGGCAAAGGTCAACTCGGCGGCGGGGTCGTGCTCGGAGCCGTAGATCAACGTCACCGTACCAGCGGCGATCATCGGCACGAAGAAGTGCAGCACTTCCACCCGCGCCACGAGCAATGCCATCGCTAAAAAGATGAACATCAACGCCGCCGAGCCGAACCACAATTCGTTGTGCATGAGAAGCAGTTGCATACGCAAAAGTTGAGCGGTGCTCTTGAAGGCACGCGTCAACTTCGACGGCGCGTGGATCACTTCCAGCGCAGAATCTACTAGATGGACGGGAGCAGGCACGGCTGAGTCTGATGCGATGACTTCGTTCGCGAGTGACTTCCAGAGAATCAGATCCGCCTGACAGCTTGCACATCCCGCCAGATGTTTTTCAAAATCCACGTGTTCGCTTTCGTTCAATTGATTCGCGGCGTAGCGAATGAGTTGTTCTTCGTGGTTCATCGTTCCTCCGTGCGTGTCAGCACACCGCGCAGATGATCGCGTGCATAACTCAGGCGGCTCTTGACCGTGCCAACGGGAATGTTCAATACCTGCGCCGCTTCGTTGAGCGACAGACCTTGATAGAAGATGAGGTCGAGCACGGCGCGATGTTCTGGCGAAAGGCTTTGAATACCCTGACGAACCCAACGCCTCTCATCGCGGACCTGAGCCTGTTCCTCCGGCGACGGCTGATCTTCGCTGACAGTTTCTTCCGCCACTTCGTCGAGATAGTTCGTGATGCCCCGCAAAGATTTCATCGCCGCGTGATGGACGATGCCCAACAACCACGCGATGAGACGTCCCTCGCCGCGGAAGTTTCGGGCAGTGCGCCATGCCGTGACGAGCGTGCTTTGAGTTAAGTCTTCAGCAGTGGCGGGATCGTTCGTGAGGCGCAAGGCATACGCATAGAGTCGCTGACCATACTGCGCGTACAGATCGCGCACGGCATTGTCGTCGCCAGCTTGCATACGACGGATGAGGTCGAGGTCGTCAACGGGTTGCTTCATGGTTGCTTGCGTTTGCCAGGGAAGGGCAAGGTCTGTTCGCATTGTATCTGCTTCTCACAAGTATGTACCACCGAGGGGCAAAAAGGTTCAAATTTGGGCATAGGGTTTGTATTAGCCAGCGTAACCTCCCTCAATTCGAACCGTGAACAGGTCCTCGTAACCATCACCAACGAGATTTGTTACAAGCGAAAGATTCGAAAAAATTTGAGATTTCCCCCCCCTTGTGGATTGCAAGGGGTGTTTTTTAATCTGTTATTGCACTTGGCGGCAAGCCATGACTAAAAAATACACGTTTATCGAGGATAGCAGTTCGGATAACACAATACTTTCTATTCGCGTGGCTCCGCCGAAAAGACCTTTTATTAGAAAATCGCCGAATACTTGACTCTGAACCGCCAATATGCTAATCTTGATATTAGATATTATATCTAATTTAGGATGTGCCCATGTTCGAGGAACTCGCCTCTCACCGTCAATTGCGAAAACTTGTTGCAGACCAACTCAGAAACGCTATTTTGGAAGGTCGACTCAAGCCGGGCGAATGGCTGCGGCAGGAAAAACTAGCTCAGGAATTAAACGTCAGCCAGATGCCCGTACGCGAAGCGCTAAAGGAACTCGCCGCCGAAGGGCTGATCGAGCATGTCCCCTATCGTGGTGCGCGGGTGGTGCCTTTCGCCACCGAGGATATTGCAGACCTGTACGAACACCGTGCATTTTTAGAGGGACGTGCCGCGGAATTCGCAGCAACCAACATCACAGATGAGGACATTGAAGAACTAAAGGAAATGATCGAGCAAATGTTCGCCGTACCGCCTGACCAGATTGCTCACTACCGCAAGATCAATCGTAAATTTCATGAAACCATTTTCCATGCCAGCAAACACGAATACCTGATCCGCACACTGACCCAGATGTGGGAGGCCTTCCCCACCATGCTCATCGCCAATTTCCCTGCAACCGCCCAAGCGCCTGTGCCCCAGCGTGATGACCAGGATCGTGTGGAGCACCAAGCCATCGTTGCGGCATTGGAGGCACATGATCCACAACGGGCAGGGCAAGCCATGCGGGCCCACATCCTTTCGGCGGCGCATCACTTAATCCAATCCTTAAAGGGCAACACATGACAACCCTCATGCCCATGGGCGGCGCACTCGATGAAGTGAAAAAACCGGAAGTGTTGATGGAATTCATCAACCGTGCCGGCGGCAAACGCGCCCGCATTGTCATTCTGCCGCAAGCCTCCCAACGGCGTGACACGGGCAAGGAATACGTGGAAATGTTCAAAGCCTTCGGCGCAAAAGAAGCCGTAAATTTGGAATTCCGCTCGCGCGCCCTGGCAAATTTCAAAGAGAATATTCAAGCCATCCGCAAAGCCACAGGCATCTTTTTTTCGGGCGGCACACAAATGCGCATCGCAGCCATCATCGGTGGGACACAAATGGAGTCGGAGTTGCTCAAGGCGTACCAGAACGGTTGTGTGGTAGGCGGGACAAGCGCGGGCGCTTCGATCCTTTCCGCCACGATGGTTGCATACGGCAAAGGGGGCGCATCTCCCCGCGAGCGGATCCTGCAAATGTCCGCTGGTTTGGGCTTTACCAACAAATTCATCTTTGATCAACACTTCCGCCAGCGCGACCGACTCGGACGGCTGATCTACGCGGTGGCATCGCACCCCGGCATTGTCGGTGTTGGCATTGATGAAGATACGGCTGCGGTTATCGAAAATGATTCCAAGATCACAGTGTACGGTTCTGGCGCCGTGACAATTGTGGATGGAAAACAAATGACCGGCACCGATATTGCCGAAGTCGAAAATGGCGGTGCAGTGGCAGTTTCCAATTTAGTAGTGCATGTTCTTACAAGAGGCTCAGTGTACGACGGGAAGACGCGGCGTGCATCCATCCCGTTAAAAACGCTCTTAGTAGATTAAGAGCAGAAAACAAAACCCAGTAAAAGGAGAAGAAATAATGAAACAGTTCAAGACGTTATTGGCGCTCGTGCTCGTGGCAGCCTTCATCCTCTCTGCGTGTGGGGGTGGAGAAGCCGCCCCTCAAGCAGAGCCAGACACCCCTGCTGCAGAAACCACCGATGCCCCCAGCGAACAGGCGGTAGACCCGAATGCCCCGGTTACAGGCGGCACGGTCATCGTTGGTACGCCTCAGGAACCCGGCACGCTCAATCCACTGCTGGCATCGGCAACGATTGATGATGTCATCAGCGCCTTCATCATTGAAGGTCTGGTGACGGTGGATGGCGAGGGCGAATATGCCCCTGTGCTGGCAGAAGAACTGCCGACCGTTTCTGAAGACGGGCTGGTGGTAACCTATAAACTTAAGAAGGATATCAAGTTCTCGAACGGCGACGCCTTCACCTGCGCAGATGTGCAGTTCACCTATGAAGGCATCGTCTCGGATCTGTCAGGCGCAAGCACCTCAGGATATAGTGATATCGAAAAAATTGAATGTCCCGATGATTTCACTGCCGAAGTGTATTTCCTGGATGTGTACGCTCCTTACCTCCGCCTATTCTCATACATTATCCCAAAGGGCGCTGGCGATTTGGCAGCCCTGGATACCTGGGAATACAACCGCGCCCCGATCGGAACCGGTCCCTGGATGGTTGCACAATGGGAAGCGGGTGACAACATCACCTTGGTCAAAAACCCCAACTACCGCGAACCCGGCAAGCCCTACCTGGACAGCGTTATCGTGAAAATCCTACCCTCGCGAGAAACTGGTGTGCAGTTGCTCGGCACCGGCGAAATCACTGTCTTGTGGGATCTGACCGAAGCGGACCTGCCCACCATCGACCAACTGGATGGAGTTGCTTGGTCTGGCGCTACCTATGGGTACGGCGAAAACGAACTGCTGGTGTTCAACCTCGGACCCGCCGATGGCTCTGCCCCTGCGGATCCCTCCGTTGCCCCGCACCCATCCCTAAGCGACCTGCGCGTACGCCAAGCCATTCAGTATGGTATCGATAAGCAATTGATCGTGGATGCGTTGTTGGGCGGCAATGTCAAGGTTGGTACCACCGTCCTGCCAATTGGTTACTGGGCTTGTCCGCAGCCTGCAAGTGAATTCAATGTTGAAAAAGCCAATGCCCTGCTCGATGAAGCAGGCTGGATCGTTGGTGCCGATGGTATTCGCGAAAAAGACGGCGTGCGCCTGAGTTTGAAGATCTCATCCACCACCGGCAATCAACTCCGTGAACAGACTGAGCAGGTATTGGTGGAAATGATGAAGGAAATCGGCATCGAACTGGTGATCGACAACCTTCCTTCCGATGTATTGCTGGCTGGTTGGGATTCGGATGGCATGCGCAAGAAGGGTCGTTTTGACATCCTCCTGTACACCACGGGTGGTGGCTACGATCCTGACAGCCACCTGTTCAGTAACTATCACTCAGCCCGCATCCCCTCGGCTGACAATGAAGGCGCTGGTAACAACTTCAGCCGTTACATCAACGCAGATGTAGATGCCCTGATCGATGATGCGGCTTTCAACGCTGACCAGGATGCCCGCCGTGAAGCATACTGCCAAGTTGCAGAACAGATCAACAAAGATGTTCCGCGCGTTTTCCTGTACGAGCGCATGGTGATCAGCGGCTACCGCGAACAGTTGCAAAACTTCCGCGTATCACCTGGCTATGCTGACATGACCCTCGATTCTCAAAACTGGTGGCTGCAACCATAGTAAGCCACAGTGATTAAAATACTGGAGGAAGGGTTTGCCCTTCCTCCAGTACTCCCAAATATGTGAAGGTTCGAGATGGCAACTTACCTTTTGCGCCGCTTGCTACAATCAATTCTGACATTACTGGTCATCAGCATGATCCTGTTCGGACTGATCAGTTCGGTTCCCGGCGGGATCATGTCTGCCTACCAGGAAAACCCGGACTTTACAGCGGAAGACCTGGCACGTCTCGAAGCCAAATACGGATTGAATGATCCCGTACCGGTACGCTATCTCAAATGGCTGGGAAACACCTTGCAGGGTGATTTTGGGAATTCATTTATTTCAAAGCGCCCTGCGCTCGAAGAGATCGGCGATCGCCTGCCGAACACCATGCTGCTAATGGGGGTCATGCTGATCGTGACATTATTGATCGCGATCCCGCTTGGAATTATTTCTGCAATCAAACAATACACCTGGTTCGACCATATCACCACCACATTGGCATTTGCGGGTCAGTCATTGCCGGTGTTCTGGTTTGGATTGCTGCTTATCATCATCTTTTCCGTCACGCTTAAAGGAGCAGATGGAAAACCGCTTTTGCCCGGCTCCGGCATGTACACGTTGGGTGCGCCTTTCTCCCTGATAGACCGCGTCGAACACCTGATCCTGCCCGTAACCATGCTGGCTTTCGTTTCAGCAGCCGGGTATATGCGTTACCTGCGTTCCTCCATGTTAGATGTCATCAATGAAGACTACGTCCGCACCGCCCGCGCCAAGGGAGCACGCGAAAGAGTGGTCATCTTCAAACACGCCATGCGAAACGCATTGATCCCATTGGTAACCCTGATCGGGTTGGATCTGCCCTCGCTATTCGGCGGCGCGTTGTTTACCGAAACCATCTTTGCCTGGCCCGGCATCGGGCGGCTGTACTTCACTGCCGCGCTTAAAACAGATTACCCCGTTGTTATGGCAGTGCTCATCATTTACAGCGCATTGATCATCCTCTCCAGCCTGCTCGTGGATGTTATCTACGCCATCCTCGACCCGCGCATCCGGTTATCATAACCATGACAACACTATCCGTTCCCGCCAAAAAATTCCGCACCGTCCGCGAACAATCGCTCTTTCTGTTCTTCTGGATGCGCTTCCGCCGCCATGTCACAGCCATGCTGGGCGGCATCATCATGCTGATCATGACGGTCGTCATTGCATTCGCACCCGTCTTCTCGCCATACGACCCCTTCGACCAAGACCTGCTCAATCGCTTACAGCCGCCATCTACAGAACATTGGATGGGCACTGACGACCTCGGCAGAGACATGCTGACTCGTATTCTATACGGAGGGCGCATCTCCCTCAGCGTAGGGTTGCTGGCAATGGGCGTTTCAATTGTGCTTGGCACATTGATCGGTCTGACGTCAGGCTACTACGGCGGCTGGACAGACAGCATCCTCATGCGCATCACCGAAATTTTCCTCTCCATCCCACGCCTGTTTGTCCTCATCGCCATGGGCATGTTCCTGCGTTCGCTCAACCTGCCCAACATCCAGGCAGGTTCCTTCATGCCGATTGCCGTCGTCATCGGCGCCCTTTCATGGATGGGAACTGCCCGGCTTGTCCGTGCTTCAACCCTTGAACTACGTGGACGAGAATTCGTACAAGCCTCGCGCGCGCTTGGCGGCTCCGATGCCCGCCTGCTCTTCATGCACATTCTGCCCAACATCATGAGTCCCATCATCGTTTCAGCAACGCTTGGGTTGGCAGGCGCCATCATCAGCGAAAGCGGGCTATCCTACCTGGGCTTCGGCGTACAACTGCCCACCCCCACCTGGGGCAACATGCTCTCAAATACCCAAAACCAAATGCTCACCGCCCCCTGGACAGCCATCTTCCCCGGCTTGATGATTTTCTTCGTCGTCATCGCCATCAACTACCTCGGCGACGGTCTGCGCGACGCGCTCGACCCGCGCCACATCGTCGGCAAAAAGTAACCCACAGGCGGGAGATAACTCCCGCCTTTTCATTTTTGGAATAGGGATTTATGAAAACCAAACTCAGCCTTCTCCTCCTACTCATACTTTTGACGACGACCATCCGCGCCTCTGCCCAAGCCGACGCCGGGTTGCTCATCCCCATGGGCGGCGGCTACTCTGACGTTTATGCCGGATTCTCACAAGCCGCCGTTGCCAACGCCAAAAACGGGCAAGTGAATATCCTCATCCTTGCACCCACCTACTCCACCAACGCCATCACGATCACAGAAGCCGAACGGCAAACAAACCTCAAAGATGCCGAAGAACGCCGCTACCAGATCGAAGAAGCCTGCAAACGTGCCGCCTCTTCCCAGACCTGCAAAGCGACTCTCGTCCCGATCTTCACCCGCGCTGATGCTGAAGATCCCGCCAACCTTGCCCACTTCAACGATGATATTGCCGCCATCTTCATCCTCGGCGGCGACCAGACCGTTGCCATGCAAATACTTGCCAACACCCCCATCGAAGCGCGGATCAGCGAACTTCACCAAAGCGGAACCATTCTGGCAGGCACAAGCGCAGGCGGTGGAATGCAATCTCGTGCCATGCTGGCAGGCTACAACCTCAACTACGCCGCAGAAAATTCACTCTCGTTTGGCGCAGCAGATGTCTGGAACACCGATGAAAAACGCGGACTGGACTCAAGCCTGCAATCTGCCATCTTCGACCAGCACTTTCACCAACGCGCCCGCATGGGACGATTGCTCAACGCCATCCTTCAACCCGGGGTTCCGCATGTGGGCATTGGCGTGGATGCCTACACTGGCGCGATCGTGGAGGGTGATATCGTGCGAGACGTCTTCGGTTTGTATACCGTGACCATCCTCGATGCCGAGACCTATCACGCCGCCAACTCAGTGAACTATGTTTCGATTGACGAACAACGCCCACCCCTTCTCTCGGCACGTAACATCCTCATCAGCCTGCTCTCGCCCGGCGGATCATCCTATAACTTAAGCACACGTCAGCATTCATTAGCAGTTCCAGCCGAAAGCGTTGAAAGGGAATTTTCGTCGCTCACAACACCAGACGGTGCAGGCGCGCTGATCCTTGCGGGGGATATTTCCAAACCACTCGATGAGAGTCTTATCCTTGCGCATTTCAAAGAGATTGCGGGTGAAAATATTTTGATCATTGCCGTGGGCTATTCAAACGAACGTTCCGCCACGAATGCACTCAAAGACTACAGCGAGGCGCTTGGCGGCGGTACACAAATCATCGCTGGCGGCGATCCATTGGTGATACCAGCCGAAACGACGGGCATCCTGCTGATCGGCAAAGACCAATCCAAAGTCCAGGTGGAGGCGTTGACCTCCCTACGCGATTTCTGGTTGGGCGGCAAACCCATCCTTGCAGTCAATGCGGCTGCACCCATCCTCGGCTCTTTCTATTCGGCGCATGAGCCAACCCCGAATGAAAGCGAAGACGCCGAGATCGCTGTGCAAAAATCCTTTCTGCTTGGAAAAACCAACATTCAACCCGGGCTGGGTCTGCTGGATATTACGCTTGAACCGCAAATCCTTGCAGACAACCGTTTTGGGCGTTGGTTCTCGCTGGCATACAATCACCCGCAATTGCCCTCTGTTGGTTTGAATCAGAATACAGCCATTGAGGTTACTTCGCAAGGTGCAAAGGCACTCGGTGATAACAGCATTTTTGTACTCGATCTAAGCCGCGCCAAACTTGAGATTGGAAGTAACAATGGCTTTGTGATCGCAAATGGTCTACTGGATATCTTTGCCCCCGGCGATTTGGTGCAGCCGAAACCTGCAGATATGAAAGCCATATTCACACCGCAAGCCACGCCGCGTCTGCCTACTGCCGAAGCAATCTTTGAACCCGTAGTCAATGCCACCGCCACGATTCCCGCCATCCCTACACTGGCAATATCCTCTGTAACTCCCGATGCCAAATCACCTGCTAACGAAACCACGTCATCCTTTCCAGCCTGGTCAACCCCATTGATTGTGTTGGTGCTTTCGGGAATTGTTTGGTTGATTCTGCGGAAGAAATGAAAACGCCCTTAACTTTAAGTCCCTACCAGTTACTATTATGTTGTTAAACTGAAATCGCCCCATCCATTATAGATGGGGCGATTTTTTCGACCATTATTTTCCGTGTCTCTTCCTCAACTCTTCAGCCGCCTTGTTCAACTCTTCCGCATTCCTTTGAATTTTCTTGATCGCCGCCACGGCATCATCCACGCCTTTGGGTCCGGCACGGAAGACCGCTTCATCGAGCCAGACAGCTTCGTGTTCGCAAGCGCGGGTGGCTTCGGGCAGGTTCATATTCTTGAAATCGAAATATTGCGGGAAGGCATTCGGCACAGCCAGTTTTGATTTTTGCGGCTGGAATAGTTCATAGTTGTGCATGGCTTCGTAGCCGACCCAGCAATCAATCCCTTCTGCATCCAATGCGCCGCATAGAACATCATGTTCCACGCCGAATTCCTTTGGGTCAATGGCAAAGATGTAACGATAGAACGAGCGCGTGGTATGACGTTCATCGTGCTTAAGCACACGCACACCAGGGATTTCGCTCAAGGATTCATCCATGTAGGCTGCCATCTCTTCGCGCTGTTTTGCCTGTTCAGGGAAGCGTTCGATACCCACCAACGCCATAGCAGACTGCAACTCGCTCATGCGGAAGTTCCCTCCTTGAACTGCCAGACCATTAGGATCTTCTCCCCCACCGCCCAACGCATGCGGACGTCCACAATCAATGATAGAAGCAGCCAACGCCGCATGTTCAGCAGATTTACACAGCAGGATTCCACCTTCGCCTGAGGTAAGTGTTTTGGACGATTGCAACGAGAACGAGCCAAAGTGACCGATCGTCCCTGCGCCCATGCCGCGCCATCTTGCGCCGTGTGCGTGGGCACAATCTTCTATCACGATCAAGTTATATTTTTCAGCCAACGCCATAATGGCATCCATATCCGCCATGTTCGAGCCGAGATGCACAGGGATGATCGCCTTTGTCTTTGGCGTGATGGCCTTCTCCGCCGCCCTGGCATCAAGACAATACGTATTCGGGTCTACATCCACAATGACGGGAATGGCTCCTGCTCCCATCGGTGCAGAGGCAGTGGCTTGGAATGTGTATGCAGGCACGATGACCTCATCACCCCAGCCAATGCCCGCGGCGCGTAACGCCACTTCCATAGTGATGGTTCCGTTCGTCATTGGTACAGCGTACCCGCCGCCCTGCAACTCAGCAAATTTCTTCGCGAGTTCTGCAGTTTTGGGTCCCGGGTATGGATACCCGCCCCAGCGCCCCGATTTGATAACTTCTATCACCGCGTCAATATCACGCTGATCCCACACGGGCCAATCAGGATACGACTCTGTTCGAGTTTTACTTCCACCAAGAATTGCTAATTCAGACATAGGATTCTCCTTCTTCGACGTACGTTTTTTGATTTCGGAATTACGATTGAAAGAAAAGGGGCAGATACTGCCTGTTCGCTTCGAGCAACTCTTCCAACATATGTTTTGCCTGCGGAATGGTCAAACGACTGGTAAGTGGATCGTTTATCAAGACCTGCAATGCCAAGCCCCAATCTCCGTTCAGTGCGGCTTGGACGGTCATCTCTTGATTCAAGACATGCTTTTGCAAGACATTTTGCACACCAGCAGGGACATCGCCATATGTGGTGGCATGTACGCCGGTTGAATCGATATAGCCGTAGGTTTCAACGACCGCGTCGCGGGGCAAATTGGAAACTTGTCCTGTGTTAGGCAGATTCATAATGCCAATGTACGTCTCGCCGCAGGTCACAGCGCGGATGATTTTGTTCGCAGCTTCGGTGGAAATATCCGCCATAAAGGGAGCAAGGTCCGTTTCGCCGTTGAGCACAGACTCGATCATCATCTTGGCGAACATCTCCATGCCTTGGCGGTCTTCAATGCTGGTCAATTTCAGGTCGTAGTCTGCGCCCCAAGCTGCGGACTCGTTGATGAAATGAGGAAAGAACTCGGCTATGTGACGGTCACCCGCGGCGGGCAATGCGCCATACAACTGAAACAATATGGATTTCACTTTGGCATGGTCTGTGAACACAGACGTATCTTCTTCGTCCACTTTGATTTCGCCGCTTAGGATTTTTTCTGCAATGGCGGGCAGTTCATCCCAAACGTGTTTGCCGTTTGCATACAAGTCTGTGATCCAGATCAAATGATTCACGCCGGCGATTTTTGCAGTGACATTCTCAGGCTGAGTGTTGAAGATTTGCGCCAGTTTTTCTCGCACACCGATCCACTCGTGACACAAGCCGACCACTTTTACACCTTGCATGGCAAGTGTGCGTGTGAGTACGGTCATAGGGTTGGTGTAATTGAGGAAGAGTGCATTCGGGCAAATCTCCATCACTTTGCGCCCGATCTCTGCTACCACGGGAATGTTGCGTAATGCCCTCGCCAGCCCGCCTGGACCTGTGGTATCGCCCACCGATTGTTTGATTCCATATCTGGCAGGAATCTCCAAGTCAGGGCGCATGGACTCGAGCCTGCCTGTAGTGATGGTCAGAATGACGAAATCTGCGCCGTGCAGGGCGTCTTCAAGCGAGAGGGTCTTTTCCAGATGGAAGTTCAGGTTGAATTCCTGAATCATTCTTTGACCGAGCGCATACACCAAGTCCACGCGGTCTTGGGCGATGTCGTGTAAAACAAGGGTCGAACCAGCCAATTCAGATGTGGCGAAAATATCGCGCATGAAGGTAGGTCCCCATGTGTACGACCCGCCGCCGATGACGGTGATCTTTGGCATTCATTTCTCCTGTCATTGCGAGGGCGTTAGCCCGAAGCAATCTCCGTCTTATCATCAGATTGCTTCGCTCGCTGTCGCTCGTTCGCAATGACATCGTGTAACGCATCCATCACCTTGGGCGCAATATCCTTCCCAATTGAATTCGTCTCTTCATAATGCTTGCCTGGCTTGAACGGGTTCCACGGATATTTGAAGTCTTCCACAGGCAGGATGTAACCCAACTCGTCGTTCGCCAGCCCGATCACGCCTGCTACTTGCGCCCCCGCCTCTTTCATCCACACTTTGAGTTGCAAGCCCAACTTGGGCAGTAACTCCCCTGGGACCGTTGCCAGCCACAACCCACCGATCTTGACGAGATTAACTTCAGTAGTGATACAACCCTTGTTATCACGCGCATCAGGCAAGAGTTTTCGTCCAAAAGCGAGTTTGTACAGGATGTTGGTAAGTTTGGCTTTGATGATGCGTTTCTCAATGCTGACTTCTTTCAACTGACCACTGGATACTGCATTCAGCGTCTTCAATCCCTCTTCTGCCAACCTCCTGCCCATGAATTCCGCTTCTTCAAATGAATGATCTTTCACATCGGGGGTCATCATGCCGCCCAACGCGCCAGAGAAGAAAATGCACGGAGCGCCTGTCTGCTTTTCGGTTTCTTCACGCAAGGTATAAACGTAGTCTGAGGTGATGTTTGGATTGTGTTCCCACAGCACTTCGGGGTGACAAGGAAAGTTAAAGAGAGTGACCAGTGATCGGTGATCAGCATCCAGAAACTGAAGTAGAGTCAACTCGTCATCGAGAATCTCCGGGTTGCGCACATTCTTGACCAAGCCTGGGACGTGGACAGAAGCCCATTTAACGGAGGCAGGCTTGAGCGTGGAAAGAGAGGCGCGAATACCATCCACAATTTTTTGTTTGGTGGCAGACATCCATGCTTCATCCACACCGCGAGTCTTTTGGTCGGGTCCCCACAGCCCCATTGTGTCGGGTCCGTGATGGGTGTGGGTGGATGCGATGACGATCTGCACATCGGGGCGATTGACTTTCTCGATCACCTCATATGCATCGGGGCGAAAGAAACCGATCAGATCAAGCGCCACCAGCACGAGCGTGGTCTGCTCAGTTTGAATGGCAAGCGCACGGGCATACAGATCATCATGAATGGTCTTTGCGCGACGGTCATTGCCAAAGCCCGCAAGATAAACAGGCTTTTCAAGCGAAGGAGTAATAACAGTTTGTGCGTATCCAATTTTCATATCGACTCCACTTAATTACTGATCAATGATTTTGCGGTCTTCACCATTACATCGCGCACGGCATATCCATCGAAGTCAGCCTGCTCCATGCCAAGCAACACCGCTCCCACCACAGGCGGACCGTCGAGCCGAATCATTTTTGCCTTGGGGCAATGCTTGAGTACAATGTCCTTCATCGGCACAGTGATGATCTCGCCCGCCTCGAAGATACTGCCCGATTGAATGACTTCAACTTCATCGTTTTCCATTTCGATCTGACGCGCCACCGAAACCGCCAGCCAGCCGAGTTCTTCACCTGCAAAGTGAATGATGTCCTGCGCGGCAACATCGCCATTGCGAGCGGCTTGAATGATCTGAACCGCAATGAAAGGGAACAAATGATATTGCTCGTTCGAAAGCCCTTCCATCAGATCCATTTCGTTTTCTGCACCCGTGGCTTCAAGATAAATCTGCGTCAACGCGGTCGGTGGGATGCGTTTGATCCAGGCATGGTTAACTTTTTGCAAGCCATGCTGCACGATCTCAATGCCGCCGCCCATTTCGCCGAACAGCGCACCATTGCCAACAATGCGACCTTCTTTGCCATGCTTGTTTCGTCCGCGCGCATTGTTCGACGACCCCGCCGTGACGTTCACACCAATGCCGCGCGTCGCGCCTGCCAGCAAACCATTCACGCCATCATTGACAATTTCAACGGGACAAGCCAACCCCAACTTTGCGATCTCTTTCAAATGCGCTTCTCTATCCGACGGAAAATCGTATCCCGCCACGCCAAAGCCTGCTCCCGCAATGTAAGCCTTGTCCACGCCCGAGGCTTTCAATGCACCATCAAGCGCCTCTGCGATGACGTTGAAGAAACCATCATAGCCAACACCCTGGTGATTACCGCCCCACGCCTTGCCAAAGCCAACACATTGACCGTTTTCATCCACAATCAAGGCATGGGTTTTGGACGAACCAACATCTAATCCTACAAAGTATCGTTTCATTATTTCATATCATCCCTTGACGCCCCCACTGACCGTTGATCGTAACTCGTGCGGTCTGTGGCCAGTCGTCTGCGGTCATTGAGAAATGGTGTCTCTTTTATTCTTTAACGTTTCTTTGATCTCTGCCAAACGCTTCCCATGCAATGGATACAGCCACAATAAAAAGATGGCGAGCAAAAAGCCGATAGATGTAGGCACGGTCAGGAAGATACGAAAGCCCAAGTCCACGCTAGGCGGTTGAACATCCAGCAAGGTGTTGTACCCAAAGGCAGGCATGACGAGACCGAACACGGAAGAAACAATAAGTCCGCTAAGGGTGATGAGGAAACCGCTCATGCCAAAATACATGCCCGCACGTTGGTGCCCCGTCTTGACTTCATCTTCATCCACCACTTCCGCCATGATGATGTCGCCGATCAAGACCAAACCGCCCAAGCCAACGCCAAGGATGACCGCCGCCGCATAAGTGAAATTGATACTGGGCGAGAAACCCATTGGCACAATGCCCAGGATCATGATTGCATTGGCAAGCATCAGCGTTCGGCGTGAGTCGAGTTTGTTTGCCACCCAATTGCGCCACGGGTAAAGCGAGATCATCGCCACCAGAAAGGCAATTCCCAAAATGACAGTGCCCAGACTTTCATCCACTTTGAGGCTGTACTTGAGATAAAACAAAATACCCGTTTGCAGCGTGCCCGTTGCCACAAAACGCATCATCTGCGCGCCCGCGGCGGTTAGATAACTGCGGTTTGCAAAGGTGTATCTTAAAGCCTGCATGAACGGAAAACTGGTGTCGGTTTTCAAATCGGCGCGCTCGAATAAGGCCGGGTAACCTGCATAAATGGCGATCACTGAAATGACTGCCAACACCGTCGCCATGCCAGACCAGCCCAATATATCCGCAAGCAGCGGCGGCATGGCAGCGCCCAACACCAACGCCACGGTTTGAAAGATGTTCATCTTGGCGGCAACATCGGTCCGCTCGCGGTAATCGCCGAACATTTCGGGCAGTAAGCCATAATAACCTGTGGCAAACGCCGTGTAACATGTCTCCCAGATCACGATTGCCGCGCCAAAGTAAATCAACAAGCCAAGCGGATCATCTTTCCCATCAAAGGGTGCGGTGAACAACAAAGCAAACGCCGCCGCATACGGTAACCCGCCAAACAGCACATACGGAATGCGCCTGCCCCAACGCGAGCGCGTGCGGTCAGACATGAATCCCAACAGCGGGTTGTTAATGGCGTTATAGATCGTGTAAAAGAACCAGAAGGTCGCAAACCATTCAGTCGGCAGGTTTTTTACATCCACGATGTAAAAGGCAATAATACCCGCCACCGCCTCGGCAGGTGTCGCCACGCCCAGGCTCATCAATGAATACATAATTCGCGTTTTTGTGCTGGTTTTGAATTCGGTGGTGGTCATGTGATCTCCTTTGGCATTCTTCCTTCTTTCCTCTTTACATAAATTTAAAAAACGAAAGAGGAAAGAAAATCATTTCCTCATCGCATCCCGTATCGCCCGATACCCGATCGGCTTGATACCTTCGCTCTCGATAAAATTCTTCAAATCATCGCTCATGAAGGTTTCGTAATTTGCCACGCGGCTTTCCCAATCGGGAGCAATGGCGCGTAATTCAGGTGTATCAATGGACGGATGCAAAATGAAATGCGTAATACCCACAGGCAAATTACCAAACAATTGCTTTGCAGTTTCCATTTGCCCATTCGGCTGGTCGAGCGGCATGGACATGATCCCATTCAGCGTTGGCATGCCAATTCCTTCGAGCATTTCCATGATCGGCGCGTATGCAACCCGGTCCGCTGCGCTGATACTCATCATCTCTATCCCCAACGCATCCAACCGTGGCAGCATGTTGGGTAACACCCTGCCCCCTGCCGCCTTAATATAGGTCTGAATAAATTTCGGGTGCATGATCGTGCCCATATGCGAATCGACATGCGTCACGTCAATACCCGCCTTCAACGCCTTTTCGATCTGCGCATTGACTTCGGCATCCACCTCTTCTACAGAAGCGTTGTCATACACGGCATGATGCCATTGATGGAAGTAGCCCGCCTCATCCCTTAACCCTGAGCCTGCTCCCACATCCGAAACTGGTCCCCACCGATAGTTTTCCCATTCCGAATTCAGCGTCGCATGGACTCCCATATCCATGTCGGGGTTTTCTCGGCACATCTGCACGACAGCAGGGAACCATGCGCAGGGAACCATCACCGCACCAGACGTCACCCCGCCGACAGACCACAAATCCTTGAATGCCTGCACCGAGGCATGGCACATTCCAATGTCATCGGTGTGGATGATGACCAAGCGGTCAGTATCAGAATAGCCAAGTTTTTTGAGAAGAGGATTTGGTTTTGTCATCGTCGATCATCACCTTTCACCTGTCACTTAAATTGCGGCAGCCACTGCTTATTCGTTTCCAACATATCATCCATCACTGCCTGCACCTTATCCGCACTGGGTCCAAGTGGATTGGTGAGCAAGGCTTGATACATCGCATTCGTATCGCCATGCACGGCGGCTTCGACGGTGAGTAGTTCGTACATCTTCACCTGAGAGACAAGCCCGAAGCACGAAGCAGGCAGCGGGTCGGCAGGAAGCGGATGAATCCCTTTGGCATCCACTTTGGCGGGCAGTTCCAAAACCCAATCCGCGGGGTAATCTTTCACGGCTCCATTGTTTCGCGTGTTGACCACATGCACTTCACCCAGATCGTTGTAATGCGAATTGATGAGTTGAGTTGCCAGCGTGGAATAATACGCTCCGCCGCGTTTCATCAAGTCAGCAGGCGGTTCGGTCAGGTTCGGGTCGGCATAATCGCGCAACAGGTCTTTTTCGATTTCCATCACTTCTTCCGCGCGTGAGGGCGGCCATTTCTTTTGCTCGTTGAATTTCTTTTCGGTGTAATAAAAATATTGCAAATAGTAATTGGGAATCATGCCAAGCGTTTCAAGCGTGCGAATATCCCATTCGGGTTCCGCTTCTTTTTTCACCTCTTCGAGATAGGCAGGGAAAATATATTGCCACATCTCTTCGCCATCCACAGTGAAACCGCGATGCCAAGTGAGATGATTAAGACCAAGCGTGTTCAACACAGCACGATGGTCTTCGATCTTATTGCCCGTCACTTTCTCCAATCCTTCGAGAATTTCCATCTTGGTGGTGATGCCCACATTACACACCCCCACTGCGGGCACATCAGGCGCGTAACGATTCAACGCTTCGGTGACCAACCCTGCAGGGTTGGTGAAATTTGCAAGCAACGCGCCAGGAGCAACGTCCCGAATATCGTTCGCAATACTGAGGATCACAGGGATGGTTCGCAGCGCCTTTGCCATGCCGCCCACACCCGTGGTCTCCTGCCCGATCAAGCCATGACGCAGACCGAGGTATTCATCTCCGCGACGGGCAGGCATCATCCCGACTCGCAATTGCGTGGTGACGTAGGATGCACCTGCAATCGCCTCTTTCTGGACCGTGGACAGGATCACCTTAAACGGTTCTCCCTTCGCCTTGACCATTCTCTGCGCAAACCCACCGACAATGTCGAGCCGTTCCTTATCAATATCCATCAACCAAAGTTCCTTGATGGGCAACGACTCCGCTCTGGCGAGAAATCCGTTTACAAGTTCAGGCGTGTACGTTGACCCGCCACCAATGACTGTGATCTTCATATTGTTCCTTATTGATGTAACTTTCGGTATTTTGCGATGATCTCATCTTCCCAGGTCAATTCGTCTGAATTGGGAATGCGCCCTTCGCGCTCCATCACTTCAAAGACCTGGGTCATGCCCTGCTCCAACGATATTCGAGGATTGAACTCAGGCACATCGCGGAAAAGTTTTTCAGCAGAGTAGTAATCGTTGTAGGCAAACTCATCTTCAAGAATGCCCATGTCTGGGACGTTGAGCCGCTTGAGGTCTTCCAATGGAATGCCGATCAACTCAACTTCTCTTCCGAGAATTTTGTTGGCAAGTTTGTGATAATCAAGCCATGTGTAATATCCACGGTTCACGGCATTATAGGTCTGTCCAATGGTATGCTCCTTGCCGATCACACCGACAAACGCATGGGCAATATCATCCACATGCAGGTGTTGATGAATGGAAAAACCATCACCGCAGATGATGACCGGTTTGCCCTTTTTGACGCGGTCGATCCAGGAGAAGTCCCAGCAGATTTGACGCAGCATTCCCTGCACAGGTCCATACGTGGTGGAGGGTTTGATGATGACCACAGGGAACTTCTCACGGTGATACGCCTCAAGATAGACATGATCCGCCGCAACCTTATTGCGTCCATATTCGGTGTTGGGGCGTAATGGATGGGTCTCATCCACAGGAAGATAGTCGTATTGAATGCCGTAGGTGCAAACGGTGGAAGTTTGCACGAACCAGCCTGCGCCACGAAACGCACGGACGCTGGAAGCAGCATCTTCAGCAGTAAAGCAGATCATGTCGATCGCCGCGTCAAATTTTTCGGCTTGCATCTTACGTTCAAAGTCTTCGCGGTTGTACCGATCGCCGGTGATGACACGCACACCCTCGGGCACTTTCGCTTTCTGTCCGCGATTGAAGAGGGTGACGTCGTGTCCTTTTTCGAGTAGTAACTTCACAATAGGCTGGCTGATATTACCTGTACCGCCAACAATGCAGATTTTCATATG
The DNA here is from genome assembly GCA_002343775.1 of Anaerolineales bacterium UBA2395. Classification (GTDB taxonomy): domain Bacteria; phylum Chloroflexota; class Anaerolineae; order Anaerolineales; family Villigracilaceae; genus Villigracilis. The sequence goes on along the minus strand of DDSH01000006.1, from coordinate 184,237 downwards.
TACCTTTTCGCTTTCGTTCGCTACCGTATGACCACAGACAACAGACTGCAATAGCCCTTACTGTCCGCGGTCGGTCATCTGCGGTCGTTTTATATTGATTGCTTTTCCTGTACGGCTCGACTCATACGCCGCATCAACAACCTGCATATTTACGAGTCCTTCCATGCCACCAGGGTTTGGCTTTTGCCTGCTCTCGATGCATTCGACAAAATATCTCAACTGCTCATCATACAAGCTCTGCGGACAATGCTCCTTGCGCGGGAATTCAAAACCCGATTCGATCTCATCCAGTTTTTGTTCTTTTTCGTTGGGCAGAACCAACCTGGTTGGAAATAACTGACCAAACCCTTTTGAGCCGTACAACTGCGTCGCCGCTTCGGGACCATCGCTGTGCGGCTGCCACCAACCCGACTCAATATACGATGTCGCACCGCTGTCCCATTCAATGATGATAACACCCGTATCGTCTACATCGAAATCTTTGTAGTAGGTTCCGATCTTTGCATACACCGAAACGGGCTGCGGGTCGCCCAACAAAAAGCGGGCGGTATCCAAGGCATGGATGCCCATATCTGCCATGGCACCGCCACCCGCAAATTGTTTCTGTGTAAACCATCCGCTCGGTCCCCAATGCGTATGCACGCCATAGCCTTTTGTCCGAATAACTTTTCCCAACCTTGACGATTGCTCTTTCAACCACAACACATCGGGGTCGAAACGCCAGCAGTGTGCCACCATCAACGTCGCGCCAGATTTTTCTGCGGTTGCGTTCATCTGCTCCGCTTCGACGGCGTTCATTGCCATGGGCTTCTCAACCATAACGTGGACACCTGCATTCAATGCGGCGATCGTCTGCGGCGCATGAAGATAGTTTGGCGTTGAAACAACAAGCGCATCCACACCGCCTTCTTTGAGCAGCGCTTCCACGTTTTCATATTGGCGCGTGATACCAAAGCGTTTGCTGAACCCGATCATTGAGTCGACTTTGTGATTTACAACGGCAGTCAACTCCAAGCCCAGGTTCTGTGCCGCCTGTGCATGGACCTTGTTGATATAGCCTGTGCCTGCAAATGCGATTCGTAGTGTCATGGTGTCTCCAATTTATGCTGACGGCAGTCAGTTCTAGGCAGTTATAAAGTATGTGTAATTCCAAAAGACAAATTATGCCTGCGGCTATACGCAGGCAAGATCTTCAGCGTTCGCTCGATCATACCTTGCGGAATGTTGCTGAGCGGAACGTTGCAGGCTTTCAGGGCTTTTTCCAGAGGGGCAATGTCTTGTCCCTGAAGTTTGGCGATGAGCAAAATGGCAGGACCCACCAGGTCACCGTGCGGGAGTCCGTGCCCCATTTCGTTTTCGATGGCGTAGGCGAAATAATGCTCGCTCCCCTCTTCGGGGCGGGAGTGACCGACCTGATTGCATAACTGTACTTCCATCGCGAGACAGTCATAAAGCGTTTTGAGTCCATCGTGGTCGCCGCGCCCCGCGGCTTCAGCGCAATCGAGCACGCCGCACAGAATGGATTGAGCATTGTCGTACACCCAGGGGATGAACTCCATGCCTGCTGGGTTTTTGCCCTGCTCGTGCGCGAACTTCCAATCCCATGCGCCCGTGGCAATGGACATAACGTCTGTGATTCCTGCGGCGCGAATAAAGGCTGGGGCTTTGGCGATCGTTTCAAAGTCCAGGATGAGGCGCTCGGGCACTTTCGTCTCGATGTAGTACACGCATCCATCTTTGCGGATGCCTGATGCGGCAGTAATGAATGCATCCACCGAGAGGGCGGTTGGAAGAACCACGAGCGGCAAATTGAGTTTGGATGCGAAGTATTTTGCAGCATCTGCGACAAGACCGCCGCCGATGGCATAGACGACCTCAAATTTTTGATTTTCGATTGATGATTTTCGATTATCCCAGTGTTCTGTATTCGCTTCTGTTATTTCAAGTTGAGCCTGAATATTGAGCCCTTTGAGATTTTCTTTAACGGCATTCCATGCAGGACCTGAGGTGACGAGCAAAGATTCGCGTTTGTCTTCGATCTCGGAGAAGGGCATGAGATCGACTTTTGGCAAATTCCAAATCTGTTTCATGGATTCCTCAATTTTCCAAAGGTTGTGCCAACCACATCCCAAACTTTTTCAGGATTCTCGGATGCGCCGTCCCAGGCGGCGTTGCCATGCATACCCCATACTGCAATGGACTGTGCGCCTCTTTCCACGGCGACAGTGAATCCTGTTTCGAGTTCATCTTCCCTGCCCGACGGGATTCCAAACCCCTGCGCCCAAAAGTGTGGAGTCAGCCCGCGTGATTCACAGACTGCCATCGTCTTTTTCATCTGCTCATGGACAAAGGATTCACAGTCTTTATCGTGCAGAAACCAGTAAGGGTCGGTGCCGAAGATGTCCAGCCCGCGAAGGTCGGCGATGCGATCCCAAGGCAAGGACTCATTTGCTTCATCGTCCACAGGTAACAGCGTGATGGCATTCTTCGCGCCTTTGTCATGGGCGTAGCCGATCATTTCGGAGAGGAAGTCCACCATCAGGTCTTCGCGGTGTTGGCGCATTTCGGGCTGTAGGGACAGAGCTTGCCCCGGTCCAGCTTGGGGCAAAGGTTGCCCAAACCGAGATTGGAAGGAGTCGCGGCATCTCGGACAGAAGCAGGCAAAGGCGGAGTCGGGAGCGAAGTGCAGGTCATCCCAATCTGGAATGTAAAGATGTGGTTCATCCCAGAAGATGGTGTCGGCGCCAAAGTCGATTGCCATGTCGAGCCACAGCCTCATGGCGGCGCGAGTCTCTGGCGCGGAGGGGCAAGCGGCAGGCGCGCGTTGACCTGTGGAAAGCATCTGACAGGCATCCGGGTTACGCGGCACGAACGCGGAAAACTGCTCGCCGCCGAAAAGCCCCATCACCGCCCAGGGATTCGCCCAGCAGCCCAAGCCCGCGTTGCGCGTCTTCTGGAAAAACTGTGTGGTGCGTTGGCGGGCAAAGACCATTTCATTTTCGCTGAAGCAATGAACGATGTAGGTGCAGTTATGGGCGAGAATATCTTCGAGGTCGCGCTCGAAGTGATGGAGCCAGCCATTGGCAAAATAAGAAACGCCTGTTTCGATCATGATTTTCCTTGAAGTGACAGTCACATTGAAAGTGACTGTCACTATTTGACATCAATCTGCCGCGGACAAAAATTGATGATGCGCGGTGGGATGGTATTCGATGGTCTTGTCACATTCGCACGGGTCGGCGTGGACGATCACTTCGACCAATGCGGGGAATTCGTGGAAAAGGTTGTGACGCACTTCTTCTACGATCCGATGACCTTCGAGCACAGACAACTTGCAATTAACTGTGACGTGCATTTCGCCCCACAGGCGATGCCCCACCCAGCGAAGCGCCGCACTGTGAACGTCCATTACCCCGCTTACATGGGATGCAGTATGTTTAAACTCTTCGTAGAGTTCGGGGTCAACTGCGTCCATCATGCGATGCCACATGTCTCTTGCAGTGTGCAACACAATGCCAAGAATGGCGATGCCAATACCCAACCCAATCAGCGGGTCGAGAATAGGGTAGCCAAGCCAGACTCCGATTGCACCTGCCAGCACTGCAAGAGATGTAAAGCCGTCAGTCCTTGCGTGGTAGCCGTCGGCGATGAGTGCAGCAGAGCCGATCTCCTTCCCCACCTTGATGCGGAAGATGGCAACCAGTTCGTTGCCGAAAAATCCGATTACGGCGGCGGCGGCAACCCAACCCAGATTTGTAATTGGTTCAGGGGTAATGAAACGTAGCACTGCCTGACGAATGGCTTCAAAGGCGCTGTATGCGATCATCAAAACGATGATGACGCCAGCAATATCTTCCGCACGACCATAGCCATAGGTGTAGCGTTTGTTGCGGGCGCGGCGCGAGAGCCAGAAGGCAAATCCGAGCGGAATGGCAGTCAGCGCGTCGGAAAAGTTATGGATGGTATCCGCAAGCAAGGCGACGCTGCTACTGATGATAACGATGACAACCTGAAAGATCGCGGTGACCATTAACCCTGCAAATGAAACCTTCAACGCCCACATACCTCTGTCGGTGGCGAGGTTTGGGTCAAGTGCGGCTTGCTGGTGTCCGTGGCTATGCGGAGAGAAAAGATGTTGCAGCCAGGCGATTACGGGGTTGCTGGAATGGGAGTGCCTGTGGTCGTGATCGTGCCCATGTTCATGATCGTGATGATGGTCATGATGTTCGTGATCCTGATGATCATGCTCATGTGGGTGCGGGTGGTCGTGCGCGTGATCGTCGTGCTTGTGTTCCTTTTCATTTTCGTGTTCGTCGTGGTGTCCCATGGGGAGCCTCCAAATAGAGATATGGAGGTTATAGGGTGGATTTGTTATGCGGCGACCCTCAACCATAACGCCGCAATAATCTAACCACAGACCACCTACAATAGACCTCATGGAGCAGTCGGTGATCTGCGGTCAAACATCTAATCAATCACTTCATTCTTCCGTATCACTTCCGCATACCATTCACCAGAATCTTTGACCGTGCGTTTCTGTGTTTCATAATCCACGCGGACGATTCCGAAGCGTTTGGTGAAGCCGTGCCCCCACTCGAAGTTATCCATTAACGACCAGACCATGTAGCCGCGCACGTCCACGCCATCTTGCATGGCGAGGCGGGTTTGGATGAAATGCTGTTTCAAATAATCAAGCCTGCGCGGGTCGTGGACTTTTCCATCGGCGCTGACTTCATCAGGAAAGGATGCGCCGTTTTCGGTAATGTAGATGGGCGGCACATTGTAATCACGGTTGATCTTATTCAACATGCGGCGCAGGGCGGGCGCGCAGACTTCCCAGCCCATTTCGGTGTATTCCGAGCCAGTCACTTCTTCCACATGCCCTTGTGCATTGTAGAGATTGCGAGAATAAAAATTAATTCCAAGGAAGTCCAGTTTTTGGGCGATGAGCGCCATGTCGCCTGCTTGAATTTCAGGCAAACCGCCTGCGAACTCAACATACTCGGGATGGTAATAGCCTTTGAAGATGGGATGGATGAAAGCCGTCTCGCTGCGGTTCCACGCGCTTTCGGCATTGCGAATGGACTGCGGGTCATCATCCGCCGCGTCTGCCATCCACTGATTGAGGACGATCCCAACTTTGAGATCTGGATCCACTCCGCGGATCGCCTGAACGGCAAGACCATGCGCCACCATGAGATTGTGCGCCACCTGTTTCGCCTTGAGCGCGTCTTGCTCCCCTGGGGCATGTTCGCCGCTGACATAGCCATCCCATGCGATGACGCCTGGCTCGTTGAAGGTCGTCCAGAACTTTACGCGGTCGCTGAGGCGTTTAGAAACGATGGCGGCATAATCGGCGAAGTGATGCAGGTTGGCGCGGTTTATCCAGCCGCCGTTTTCATATAATGCTTGCGGATAATCCCAATGATGCAAGGTGAGAAGAGGTTCGATGTTCGTGGCGCATAGCGCATCCACAAGGCGGTCGTAGAAATCGAGCCCGCTTGGGTTGACGTTCCCCGCCCCAAGAGGCAGAACCCGCGTCCACGAGATTGAGAAGCGATAGGCTTTCAATCCCAAACGGCGCATGAGGGCAATATCCTCTTCGTAACGATGATAGTGATCGCAGGCAATGTCGCCTGTGGATTTATCTTCGATCTTTCCTGGCGTGTGGCTGAAGCGATCCCAGATCGATTCGCCTTTGCCATCTTCGTTCCAGGCGCCTTCGATTTGATAGGACGCGGTGGCTGCACCCCAGAGAAAGTTGTGAGGGAATTTGTGAAGTGTCATGTGTCAGGTTCCAGGTATCAGGTTTCAGGTGGTCAAGTGTTTCTTCAATACTTTTGTGATGGTCTTGTTCTCGACGCAGTTCTTCAATGCAAACGCGCTGAGCATATCGTCCAATTTTTCTTCGGAGATGTCTTTGAACAGATTCGCGTATGGCACTTGCAGGAATTGTGCGAGATAGCCGAACAGGGTGTATTGCGCGAACCAGCGGCGGTCAATCTGGACCTTGAGGTTGGTCTGTACCAAATAAGCATCGATCGCGTCTGCAGAATTTTTCAACGCCTTCGCCACGCTTCCTTTGGGCATCTCCCCTTCCCAATCGGCGGCGTCTTTCTTTGCCTTGAGAATCGGCGCGATGGTTTGCACATACTCTGACTCTGGATCGAGATTGAACGACCCCATCGAAGCGATGTCCTTCCACGTCCACACCGCCCAGTGGATTCCCGCCGAGTCGAACACGCCGAGTTGATCATCCAGCGCGGCGGCGCGATATTTAATCGCTTCGGGATACCCCGCATACCACGTACCAAACTCACCGACGAAGATGGGCTTGCGATGGTTGAATGCACAGCGTGTGCCGCTGTGCATCCCAAACTCTGCTGCAACCATGTCGCGGTTCCAGTACATACCGTCAATGACGCCAGGATACGCAGCGCCGCCACCCGTGGGCGACATGTAGTTGTGACTTTCCACTACGATGTTCTCATCGAAGGTCACATTAAGACCGTCGAATTCACAGGCAAAGTTATCGCCTTCGACGAACAGGATGTGATCCGAATCCACTTCGCGGATGGCTTGCGCGGCGAGACGATGGACTTTGTTCAACCCGTCCCAGTCGTAGGCGGGCGAGTCGTAGTTCTCGTAATGGACGCGTGTGCAGGGTTCGTTCATCAACCCATAGCCTGCAAGGGCGGGATGGTTCTTGTAACGCTTTGCCATCTCTTTCCACAATCCCGCAAAACGTTCTTGAAAATGTTTGTGCTGATACAGCAGGATGTGGACGTGCGCGTTGTCACTGTGCCAGTCGGGGTTGTGCCAGCCTTGCACGGCGTGAAAATCAAGGATGACGTAAATACCATATCTGGCGCACCAGTCAAAGGCTTGGTCGAGCCTTTTGAATCCATTTTCGAGGTATTCAAAAGGCTTGTCGTCGCTTTCAAAGTGGCGGTAATTGAACGGGATGCGGATCACATTCGCGCCGAACTTCGCCATCGCCTTTACATCGTCTTCGGTGAAGAAGTGGTCGAGCAGACGGTCGAAAAAGAACTGCGCCTTCTCCCTGCCTGCAATGCGGCTCATGGTAGCGCGTAAATTATGCTCCGCGCCGACGAAGCCGTTGATGAAGTCTTCCATGTTGAGCCAGCCGCCGATGTTCCACCCGCGCAGGCGGAGGGGTTTGTTTTTTGCGGTGACGATCTGGTGGTTGTGTACTTTGATGAGTTCCATAGGTGTCATATCTTTGTAGGGGCAGGGCGACCCCGTCCCTACGCCAAATTATTCTTTCGATCCCGTCAACTTAATTCCCTGAATGAACGTCTTCTGTGCAAAGAAAAAAGCGATGATGATGGGCAGGGTGAAGACGGTTGCCGCCGCCATTAGTTGATTCCAAATGATGATGTTCTGCCCCTGAAAATCCTGCAAGCCCAATGCCATGGTGAAGTTGCGCGGACTATTGAGGAACAATAGCGGTCCCGTGAAGTCGTTCCAGGCATACAGGAAGGTGAAAACCGTGATGGTGGCAAGCACAGGTGTGGAAAGCGGCAGGACGATCTGCGTGAAGATCTGCCACTCGCTGGCGCCGTCCACTCTTGCAGCGTCACACATTTCTTCCGGGATGGTCCTGAAGAATTGCCGCAGGAGGAACACATCCCAGGCATTGGCGAAGAAGGCGGGAACAATCAACGGCAGGAAGGTATCACCCCAACCGAGTGTGTCGTTGAACAAAAGATAAACCGGGATCATCGTCACCTGGAACGGAAGCATCATGGTGGCAAGGATGATGACGAAGAGCACATCGCGTCCGGGGAATTTCAGCCGTGCAAAGGCATACGCCACAGGTGTATTCGAGACCAGAGTGCCGACGATCATAAAGAAGGCAATGACGAGACTGTTTCTGAAGTAGACCCAGAAACTCGCCCCCACTCCCGGGCGACTGCCGCGGTTCATTGCGTCGGGGAAGTTTTGCCAGCGAAAGGAAACTTCCTCCACCAATTCGGCGACTCGTTCTGTACCTTGCTGTAATTTGGTGGGAATGACCACATCAGGATAGGCGGGGTCTACAAAATATGCCACGCCGCTTTCGATCTTGAGCGCAGCATATTGCTTGACTCCGTCTTCGGTTTTGACGTTGTATATCGGATACTCTTCTCCGTTAATTTCCACGCGGACAGCGTCATGCGGCAGCCAGCGCGGCGGGGTATGGAAGACATCCTTGTCGGATTTGAACGAGGTGAGCAGCATCCACAAAAATGGGACAGCGAAGAACATGCCGACAAAGATGATCAGCCCGTGGCTGAGGGTGGAGATGAAAAGGCTGCGGATCTTGTGCGCGGTGCGGTCGCGGCGTGGATCATGCTCAGGTTGGCGCGACCGGTTCGAGGTCAGGGGAGAGGCGGGGTTCATCATTGCATCATCCTGAATAGTAAGTGAATCTGTCGCTGACTTTGAGGAGGAGCAGGGTCAAAATCAAAATAATAATGAAGAGGATCCACGCCATGGCGGAGGCATAGCCCATTTTTAAATAGAGGAAGGCGTTCTGATAAAGATAAACGGAATAAAACAGGGTAGAGTTGAGCGGGCGTCCGAGGCTGTCGCCGCCACCGACAACATAGGCTTGTGCAAAATATTGGAACATGCCGATCATGCCTGTGATGAGGTTGAAGAGCGTGATGGGCGAAACCATTGGGATGGTGATATGCCACAGGCGTTGGAACCAATTAGCGCCGTCGAGTTCGGCGGCTTCGATAAGGCTTTGCGGCACGTCCTGTAAACCTGAAAGATAGATGATGATCGTACCGCCCATGCCCCACATACCGAGCAAAATGAGTGCGGGCTTCGACCAGTTTGGGTCTGCCATCCAGTTGGGTCCGTCTATGCCAAATATACCGAGTACGGTATTGACCAACCCCACCTGCGGATTCAACAACCAGAGGAAGAGAATTGTGCCTGCCACGGTCGGCACGATGGACGGGAGAAAATACACGACGCGATAGAAAGCCTGTCCGCGTACTTTGAGGTTGAGAAGCAAGGCGCAAAGAAAAGATGCGAATAACCCAAGCGGCACGGCGATCGCCACCATGTAGAGGGTGTTGTTGAGCGAGAGCCAGAATTTATCGTCGGCAAAGAGTTCGGTATAGTTTTGAAACCCAACCCATTCAGGCGCGCGTTTGGAATGATAGATTGTAAAACTATAGTAAAAGGAGACAACCATCGGATAGAGCGTGAAGGCGAAGAAACCGATCAGCCACGGTGAGAGGAATAACAACCCCGTGCGCAGGTCAGACTTGGCGCGCTTCGTCCACACCGTTTTGGGTGGGAGTTTGAAGCCGAGGAATTTGCGTTCGGTTGAGTTTTCCATTTCACGCTCCAGCGGGAGGAGACCCTAAAGGTTCTTAAAACCTTTAGGGTCTCAGGTTTGATTTACTGACCCATCGCCTCTTTGAACTTGGGTTCAAATTCGGCTTGAATGGCGTCGAGTGTCTCCTTGGGGTCGGCGCCTGTGAGCAGAATCTCTTCTTCGGCTGCGCCCAGCGCATCATTCAACTCGAACGAGATCGGGGTGGTGATCATGGCATAGGCGTTCGGGCTTGCCATCAAATCTACAAAGACCTGGAATTTGGGTCCCAAATCCTTGAAGCATTGTGCCTCGGCAGCTTTCTTGCTGGTAGGCAGGTTGGCGTTGTAACAGAACTCTTCCGCCACGATGGCAGGCGACATCATCCACGCCAGCAGTTTTGCAGAGGCTTCCTTGTCCGCCACGCCGGTGGGAATGACCACAGCCGTGCCTTGATTGACAATCGTGCCAGCGCGTTCGGGATGGTCGGCAGGCGGCGGGAAGGCAGCCACGCCGTAATTCAATTCAGGCTTGAGTTTGGGAATGAAGTTGGGTCCCACCTGCCACTCACCTTCCACCATCATGGCAACCTTGCCTGCGTAGAACGGGGCATCGGGTGAACTGTATTCACCAAAGCCTGAGGCAAATGCCTGCAGGTTATCCACACCATATTTGGTGTAGAACTGCTGTTGCCAGGTGAGTGCGTCGATCATCGCCTGACTGTTGGCGGTCAGGGCAGTACCGTCATCGCTGTACCAGAAGCCGCCAAAATTGCGGGCGTACAGGTCGGTGTGGCTCCAGGAGTGATTTGGGATGAAACCAACCTGTTCGAGCGAGCCATCCGCGCCGACGATGGTCAACTTCTCAGCATATTCAACCAGTTCTTCCATGGTTGAAGGCGGTTTCTCGGGGTCGAGCCCGGCGGCTTCAAACAGGTCTTTGTTCCAAAACAGCGCGTACGCATCGGTACCCCACGGCAGACAAACGATCTTGTCGCCCTGCCGGCACTGGCTCAACGGGGCTTCGTACATATCTGTCATATCTATATTACCGGTCTTGATGGATTCTGAAAGCTCAAGCACCAACCCTTCTTTGTAGAAAGATTTCGCAGCATCGCCGCCACTCAACACCAGGATATCGGGCGGGTTCGAACCGGTCAGCGCAGGCAACACCTTATCATCGTCAATGGGTGCGGTCACTTCCACCTTGATGCCGCTCTCAGCAGTGTACTTATCGAACAGTTCCTGAATTTGCTGTGGGTTGTCGCCCCATTGAATCCACACTCGCAAAACTTTTTCGTCGCTGGCAGCGTTTCCGCCACCGCAAGCCGCCAGCAGCATGGATGCCACCAACAGCACGCTTAGAATGCTGAGCAATTTTCTAGCCATGTTTCTCCTCCGAGAAATTTGATTTGAATTTGACGACTGGAAATGGTCGGGGGGGATATGAGATGTGCCACCTCCTTTATGAATGTTTCAAACATCCGCAAGACTCGCGGATGACCAACTCCGTGCGCTTCAACACCAGACTTTGAGCCTGTTCGCCGTTCAAGAGGCTTAATAACTGGCGGACGGCTTCTCTCCCTACTTCTTCTATCGGTGCGCGGACAGTCGTCAGCGGCGGGGAAATGTATCCGGCGAAATCCACATCATCAAAGCCGACAACAGCCACATCGTCAGGAATGAGGCGGTTGGCTTCCTTCAAGGCGCGGTACACGCCAATGGCGGCATCATCATCACCTGCAAAGACCGCGTCAAAATCCACGCCGTTGTGAATTAGTTTTTTCAAAGATTGATAGGCTGTCTCCTGGTCGAACTCGCCAGAGGAGACCAGAGTTTCATCAAAAGGAATATCATGCGCGGCAAGCGCTTCACGATAGCCGCGCTCGCGCCATTGTGAGTCTTCGTGCCCATCAGGTCCGCGCAGGAAGACGATCCGACGCCGTCCATGCGTTATCAAATGATCGACCAACATGACGGCGCCATCTTTATTTTCGACCGTGATCACGGGAATATCCATTCCGGCGGGCGGAGTCTCGTGCATTAAGATGATCGGAAAATTGATCTGATATAAACGGGCGATCTCTTCCTTATCCAAACTTGTCGTAAAAACCAACAACCCATCGGTGTTGTGTTCACCAATCGGCTTGCGCTTTATGGGTCGGTCGCTGTGTGTGGAATAGACCAGCAACTCATACCCCGCCTCATGTAATTGCGACTCGATGCCTTTCAGCAAATGCGGGAAGAAAGCGCCGCGGATCTCGGAGAAGACCAACCCAATCGTATTGGTCTTGCGGCTGGCAAGTGTGCGGGCAGCGGGGCGCGGAACAAAATTCAACTCTGCAACCGCGCGTTTTACCCGCTCGGCTTTCTCTGCCTGCACAGGCGTGGTGCCATTCAACACGCGGCTGACAGTGGCAATGGAAACACCAGCGTGTGCGGCGACATCTGAAATTGTGGCAGAAATAGGCTTGGAATTCATTTGAAAACGCTTTCTGAAAGCGTTTTCAAAGTATATATAGAGAATTGAGAAAAGTCAAGAAAATCATCAGCCGAAAAGGATGTCGTGCGATCCCCCCTCACCTACTGTACCCTGATGTACACGCGTAGCGCACTTGCATTTTTCCAAAGCGGATAAAATCTCCGCTTTGGGAAGTCCCTGACCAATGAAAACCAATTCGGTGGATGTGTCTTCCGCCTCATCCCGACCTTCAACAGGCTCCAACTCTTCGACCTCACACAACGCCCCAGCCTGACTCAGCAACACAGGGTTATGGTTCGTGAAGAAGGCCATGCCCTTCGAGCGGATGACCTGGTTGTATACGTCGCTATTCAAGAAAGCATCGAAGGCATCCCAATCGAGCGGCTCTTCACTGCGGAAGGCGAAGCTGGCAAAGCCATACTCCTCCACTTCACTGGAGGGCTTATTCCATTCCAAGTCCCAGTCTTCGGCTTCAGCACCGCGCTCGTAGTCATAAAGTCCCGTATTGATAAGCAGGGACGGGTTCACCTGTCCCTGCACGGGGGCATCGCCACAGGCTCCAGGCATTCAGAAACCTCCTGCCCAAAGATCGCTTCAGTCGGACATCTCAACTCCTATAAATGAAAAACGTTTTCAATAAAAAATCTATAAAAAGACAGGGAGTTTGCGGCTCCCTGTCTTTAGGGTATTACAGAGTGCTTACTTCAAACCTTCAACGATCTGGGTGACGTTGTACTTCATCATCTCGATGTAAGTCGCGGCAGGTCCGCCATCGGTCAAGGTTTCGAGGTAGAGGCTGTCCACTACTTTCACACCAGTTTCAGAAGCGATCTGATTCGCCAGGTCTGCATTCTCCACTTCACCGAGGAAGATGGCAGGCGCGCCCGAGGCTTTGATGGCTTCGATGGCAGCCGCAACTTCCTGTGCCGAGGCGCTTGCTTCAGAACTCAAACTGGGGATAATGGTATCCACCACTTCAAAACCATAGCGCTCAGCGAAGTACCCCATGGCTTCGTGGTTGGTCACCAACAAGCGACGTTCCGCAGGGATGCTTTCCACTTGTTCCTTGATAAAAACATCCAGTTCGTTCAACTGCGCAATGTAGGCATCGGCGTTGGCTTTGTAGGTTTCAGCGCCCTCGGGGTCGGCTTCGCTCAATCCATCACGGATGTTTTCCACGTAGGTGATGACGAGGTTCGGGTCGAGCCACATATGCGGGTCACCCGCTTCGTGCGCATGTTCTTCACCATCTTCAGAATGTTCCTCAGCCTCGGCATGTTCTTCTTCGCCTTCATGTCCATGTTCTTCCATCTCATGCGGAGTCAAACCTGCTGTCGCTTCGATAACCAATCTTTCACCATCCGCATTTTCCAACAACGGTTCAATGAAATGCTCGTACTCCACGCCGTTGAGGATCAACACATTGCTTTCGGCGATCTTGGAGACATCGGTAGGCGCGGCTTGATAGGAATGTGGATCCGCGCCGACAGGCAGCAACGATTCGACAACTGCTCGGTCACCAGCCACGTTTTGGGCGATGTCTGCCAGGAAGGAGGTAGAGGCGAGCACTTTAATCGAACCGGATTCCCCGGATTCCGTTTGAGCGCTGCCACATGCGGCAAGCAAAAGACCCAACAGGGTCAGCAATGAAACAATCGAGAGTAATTTTTTCTTCATCTTCCTTTTCCTTTGTTTGGATATTAATGTCGGCAATTGGCACATAGACCCAAAAACTGGATCAGACTTAAATCCAATTTGTAGCCCGTCTTTTTCGAGATCACTTCCGCAAGGGCGCTGATGTCACCATAAAAGAAGGCGATCTGTCCGCATGAGTTGCACAATAGCATGTGTCGATCTGAATTGGAGACTGGCAAGTAAGCGTGGTGACTATCGGCGCGATGGATACGCTGCACGAGATTCAACTCGAGTAGTTTTTCCACCGTGCGATAAACCGTCACTAGTCCGAGGTCTGGGCGCTGTTCGCGCGCCAGTTCATGCAATTCCTGAACGCCGAGCGGGCGGAGCGCCCCCAGCAAAACGGAAATCACCGCCTCACGCGGGGCGGTGACGCGGCAACCTGCTTTATGTAAAAGAGTCATCCAATGCGTTTGGGTATCCATCATGCCGTATCTTGTTGAAATATTATTTCAATAAGGGGAAATGTGTCGTTTCCGTAGATGCACGGCTTTGGTAAAGTTTGAAACACATGACATGTATCAAATGATACATAGACCAATGACGGCAGACCGCGTTCGGTGGTTGGTAGTCACGTGCTAAAGTCGAATTACTTTCAATAATGAGAGTGATGCTCAGGTTGTTCCACCAGACAAAACAGGTCTTCCCCATCCTTATTAACTGTAGAAACCCTGCCCTGTGCCCGCAGTTCGCTCAAGACTCGGGTAATGGAGGTCCGCGTGGCGCCCACAGCTGCCGCTAGTTGACCATGTGTAATGCGCACATCAATCAGGGTACCATGCTGTGAATGCATCCCGAACTGCTCAGACAACAACCCCAAAAGCCCCAACACCCTTTGCTGCAACGAAGGACGCGCCTGCATGGCTGCCCAACCCTCCATCTGCTGCAAACGCGCCCGCAACTTAGCAAGAAAATCTGCTTGGTCCGCTGCCACATCCCATGGCTCGATTTTGACCTTCGCTTCGGTATGGGCAATGATCTGAATATGGCAATTGTCATCAGGGTGCGCCACCACAATTTGCCCCTTGCCACTCAATCCCAGCAGAACTTCAACCCCGTCCTGATGGATCATAGTCGTGGCAAGGATGCCATCTTCCACATGCAAAACCGCATCTGCTTCCAGCAGGATCAACTCGCCGCGGCGATAGGTACGCTGCGCATGCGGTTTCACTCCCTTTTTATTTTCAGCCAACTCCCCCATCACCCGCTGGATGGTTTCCATAACTACCTGAATGGATGTTCCTTTCGGGAAGACTGCTCGCGCCCCCGCTTGATACGCTTTGGATATCGCCTGCGGAACACCCGTCTGGTCCCATGCAAGCCAGGGGGAATACGGAAGAACTGGGAACTCATTGGCTTCCACCAGCACCAGAGTCAAATCGGCATTCCTGGTCACGGACATATCCGCACCGATGAGCAGACTGTATTCGAGATCCAGAAAGGACTCGATCACGACTTTTGCGGCGGCAGAGTTTTCAAAAATTGCAAGGGTGGGCATAATATATCCAAGCCTTTCTTATTGAAATCAATTTTCATTATACAACAAGAATAATGAAGGAGACGGAGAGCATTCTCCGTCTCCTTCATTATAAAATTACCGACTTTTTATCCGGCAGACGCGCCCCCATGCCGCAATGCTAGGCAGTTTGACCAGCAGTAACCCTGGCGGGAAACCATCGATGCGTATTCAAACAAATACGCACCAGCAATAACATGATCGGCACTTCGATCAACACACCGACCACGGTCGAGAGCGCCGCGCCGGAAGTCACACCGAAGATGGTTACCGCGGTAGCGATCGCCACTTCAAAGTGGTTGCTTGCGCCGATCATCGAAGCAGGCGCAGCTTCCTCATAGGTCAGCCCGAGCAATTTCGAAACGCCATATCCCAGCCCAAAGATGACAAATGTCTGAATGATAAGCGGGACAGCGATCATCGCCACGATTAGCGGAGAGGCGAGAATGACGCTGCCCTGCAACATGAACAGGAAAACCAGCGTCAGCAATAGGGACGCAACCGAGATCGTCCCCATGTGTTTGAGGAAAACGCGCTCATACCATTCAATGCCGCGCCGTTTGATAAGTTGCGTGCGGGTAATATACCCCGCCGCCAGCGAAACGCCGACGTACAGCATTACGCTCAGAAAGATGGTCATGAACGGTACGACCATCTCCGCCACCCCAAGCAGGAAGTTGCCAAGCGGCGCATACAGGAACAACATGGTCAATGAGTTAATCGCCACCATCACCAGTGTCAATCCCATAAAGCCGCGCGAGAGATAACTCCACACCAGCACCATGGCAGTGCATGGCGCAATGCCCAACAGAATCATCCCAGCGATGTACTCACTCGCCATATCGTAATCAACAAATGGGGCAAAGATCACGCGGAAGAACAGCCAGGCAAAGAAAAACATCGTAAACGGCTTGATCCCCCAATTGATCACCAGCGTCATCAAGACCGGCTTGGGTGCCTTGAAAGCGTTCACCACCTCATTGAAATCAATTTGCACCATGATCGGAAACATCATGCCAAACAACAATACTGCAATCGGTATGTTAACCTGCGCGTACGCCATCGAATTCAGGGCTTCCGCCGCCCCAGGGAACACCGCACCCAGCGTAATCCCCGCAGTAATACATAGCGCCACCCAAACGGTCAGGTATTTCTGGAAAAAACTCAGATCGTACGATTTTTCTTTGCTCATTTGCGTATCTCCTTTTACTGGTCAGGTAGTTCAAACTTGCGCAAGCATATTCGCCAGTTCATGTGCGATCTCATCGCGCACGCGGCGAAAGTCTTCCATATAATCGGTTTGGGCGGGATCAAAAAAACTGTGATGAACTTTTTCTCCTTTCCCCAACCAGACGAGGCATTCTTCTGCCGCCGAATCGCAGACCGTGACAACGAGGTCGAAGTCTGCGCCTTGAAATTCGTCTGCGCGCTTCGAACTACCCGTATGCTGGATACCGATTTCTGCGAGCGCTTCCAACGCCTTGGGGTGGATGTAACCCGCAGGCTTTGTGCCTGCACTGACCGCCCGCAATGTTTCCCCCATCTGCGCATTGACGATTGCCTCCGCCATTTGCGAGCGGCAGGAATTTCCCGTACATAAAAATAGAACCCGTTTCATAAGAACACCTCTCCTCGTTTTTTTATTCTAGCGAGTGAACCATGAATGATTGCAACGGCGATCAAACCAATAAAGATGGCGATTAGTTGCGGTTTGAGCACGCGGCGCAGAATACATTCTGCCCTACGCAGTCTTTAGGCTTTCCACGGAAATGACTGCGGGTGTGCATTGCGGACATTCACAGGAGGGATAGATTTCGGTGTTGATGATGGAAGAAACAGATTCAGCGGAGAGTCCGCTTAATTTGGCAGAATCAAGAATCAGGTCCAGATAAGAGGCGTTCTTTAATCGGTAATAGACATATCGCCCAGCACGGCGATCCTGCAAAATATCCGCTTTGCGGAGCGCCATCAAATGCTGTGAGATGTACGCCTGCCGCCAACCAAGCGCAGTTTCGAGGTGACAGACGCAGGCTTCGCCTTTGCCGATGGCGAGCAGAATGGCGATGCGCTGGGGTGAGGCGATAGCGGCAAACAGGATGGATATTTTTTCAGAAAGTTTAAGGATGGAGAGGTTTTTCATATTCGTAATCCTGAATGTATTATAACGATATATTCAAAGAAGTGAATATGATTATTGTCATTTTTTCATGCACTGAAATTCTTGCCTGACACACTGCACCTACTTACCCCTGCCATTGCACCCAGCGATCACGCCCCTGCTGTTTGGATTGGTACATGGCTTGGTCGGCTTGGGTTAGCAGTTCGTCAAGCGAGGTGCTCTCATGTGTCAGTAGAGCGGCCCCAATGCTGATGGTGACTGAAATTCTTTGTCTTTCGTGCCGGACGGGCGTCTCGCGCACCACGGCATTTAGGCGGTTTGCCAGCGGGGCAAGCATATCGATGGGCAAGCGTGGAAGCAAGGCAACAAACTCCTCCCCGCCATAACGGGCAAGCAGATCGGTTGGGCGCAGGTGTTGTTGCAGGCGGGCTGCTACCTCGTACAAAACAGCATCACCCGCCTGGTGCCCGTAGGTGTCGTTGATGTTTTTGAAATGGTCAATATCCATCATCAAAACCACAAGTTCGTAGGGCGAGTGCTTTGAACGCTCAAAAATCTTTTCGGCTGCGGAGAAAAAGCCGCGCCGGTTACGCAAGCCTGTCAGCGGGTCGGTGATGACCAGGTGCTCCAGTTCCATCTCTACCATTCTTCGGGCGGTGACATCTTCCTTGACCGCGATATAGTGGGATATCTGCCTCTCGTCATCCAGCATGGGGGCGATAACGGTCTGCTCCCAATAGACCTCTCCATTTTTGCGGCGGTTGACCACTTCCCCGCGCCAGGTTCGTCCTGCCAGCAGGGTGGTCCACATCTGCGCGAAGGTTTCTACTGGCGTTTGGCCGGATTGCAAGAAACGCGGATTTTTTCCCTTAACTTCCTCAAAGGTGTAACCGGTGGAGCGGGTAAAAGCCGGGTTGACGTATTCAATTTCTGCTTGCGGGTTGGTGATGATGATGACGCTGGGACTCTGCTCGACCGCGATGGAGAGTTTGCGTAGGTCGGCTGTGCGGTCGGCGACGCGTGTTTCCAAAGTTTGGAGCAGGTCGTCCAGTTCGCTGGTCAGGGTATTGAAGGAGTGGGTCAGAAATCCGATTTCATCTTCACTTTGAACGGGGATCGTAATATTCGTCTCACCTGCCCCCATGCGCCGCACCCCGGCGGTTAGGGCTTCGAGGGGCTGGGCAATCGAGGAACGCAAAAGAAGCGGAACGATGATGAAAATCAAAAGGCTGCCGCCAATCACTACCCAGGCTACTGGCAGCATAAAGACGTGCAGATAGCGTCGAAAAGCCAGCAGGTGATTCTCCAGCAACGGGCTTGCCCCAACGCGAGAGAGGCTGACCAAATCAGCACCGACTTCTGCGCCGGCGGGCAATTTATGCAACGGCTCGCCGCGCCCAGCCACCACGCCGCTCAACCAGGGGTTGGCTGGCGCACTGGCATCGAGGCTGAAGAGAATGGGTTGCGGCAAACCATTGTAGGTGAAGTCGAAGATACCATCCGCGTACAGGATAACCTGGAAGGTGTAGCGCGCCCCCGGTTGGGATGACAACAGACGGTTCCAGGTGATAATCAGGCGGTCAGACTCCCGGCGGATGAACAATCCGCTGTCAGCCTCGGCTGAGTTGGGGGTCAACTTCATCCTCAGCGGGAAGATGTTCGGGACGCGGGCAACGGCGGCTTCCAAATTGAGCGGGCGGAACGTCTGACCGAGGCTGAGAATGCCCGAATGGTGGGCGTAGACTTCGGTGTAGATTTCTTCATAAAAGGGAAATGTGAACTCAACCCGATGGTTGCCGTTCTCGTCCAGGGTCTGTACGTCTACCTTCTCACCTAGCGCATGCTCAAAGCGAAAATCCACTTCGCTCACGTTGTATCCGCCTGTTGCGTTGGGCGTGAAGCGCAGGGTTTGGTGGTCGCGCAAGGCAGGCTGAAAGGTCGCGGCATAAGATGGAGCGATCAACCAGCCCAGCGTGCCAAGCAGGGCCAGAAAAAGTGTCAACGTAAGGATGGACAACCTGGAAGCAACATTCACGCTACCGGGAACGAAGTTGACGTAGATGTTTGAAAATGTCCATAACATGAGCAGAATGCCAATGGACACGATGGCATTAAAAACTGTGAACGGAAGCCCGAAACTAATGAATACGCCTGTAAACCCCAACACAAATGGAATGACAAACACCAGCGCGAAGTTGCGTGCGCCCTGTGCCCCCTTGCCCTCCGGCTGCCACAGTTTATTCCACCAGGCAACCGGACGCGGATCTGCAGCCAGGGTTTGACGGAAGAAGGCAAGCGGCACGAATAGCATCACCACAGGCTGGCTATACGCGGCAAAAGGGAAGCGATTGAAAACATTTCCATCCCTCAAAAGGGAATCATAACGATAAATCATGAATCCCACTTCCCAAACAAGGAACGCCAGACTGAGCGACAGGAGAGTGCGCATTTCCAATTTGTGCTGTGGATAGGGTTCGGGGAAGTGGTAGGCAAATCCGATGAGCGCCACCAGTGCCAGCGCCAAAACGGTGTTTTCCGCGTAGGCGGTTAGCAAACGGTAAAACGGTAAAAAGGCAGCATTCATCACCAATAATCCGGTTAACACCGTCATCGGCGCGAAGAAAGCGATCAACAGGAACAATGAACGGGCACGCTGACTCTGCAAGCGGTGGAGGAGAAAAAGAGTAATCGCCAGCGACAGAATAAATTGGGTCAGGTAGCTGATGGAGGCGGGGGTGAGATACAGGGCAGGCATACTCGGATAATTCACACAATAATATTATGCTTGCTCATCTTTTCACCATCATATCAAACTTTCCATCTTTTGGGCTTAGCACTACCACCCTCTCTATCACGTAATTTGCGGAACAGGCTGTAAGGTTAACCTTGCTGTCTGTTGAGTTCCATCTCCCGGGCTTTATGAGTAATTGCCAATCTTCTGCAATCCTCGGTCTAAACTACCCATTGGGACATCCATCATGCAGACGGCATAGGTTTCGCCCATTTCCGGTGTAAAAAAATTAGTATCATTCTTCACTTGACACCGACCTTACAAAACTGTAAACTCCTTTTCAAATTATTAATTTTTATTAATACAATTTTTTAGGGAGTATTCATACATTTTTTGTAATGGGAGATATATATCATGCATGTGCAGACTACCATTCCCGCTTCGCTGCAGAAATACTTCGCAATTATCTTAATCCTCATTATAGTCATGGGGGCGGCTTCACCAAGTAATACAGTGTTTGCCCGAGCAAACGAACGGGAGGTAAAAACTCTCAGTGCAGGAGTCGAGGCTGCCCTTCCTCAGCCAAAACTTCAAGCCGGGTGTGCCTCTCCCGCCAATGAGATCGTAGCAGAGAATTGCCTGCCAGGAAACCCGCCAAGTGAATGGGATGTGAGTGGTGCAGGCGACACTTCGATTCAAGGCTTTGCCACCGATATCAGCGCCAACCGTGGCAGCACAATTCAATTCAAAATCGATACAACAGCTGCCCTATATGATATCCAGATCTATCGCCTGGGATACTATGGAGGCGATGGCGCTCGTCTGGTTCACACGATTGAGAATGTTTCCGGGACTGCACAACCCGCATGTAGTCTTTCACCGATTTCCATCGGCGGCGGAAGCACCACCAGTGGACAGTTGCTTGACTGCGGTAACTGGTCCGTATCCGCCAGTTGGACGGTGCCTGCCAATGCAACCTCGGGTGTGTATATAGCGAAACCCACCCGCATTGACAATGGGGGCGCAAGCCATATTGTCTTCATCGTCCGCGACGATGCGAGTGATTCGGACCTGCTGTTTCAAACATCGGATACCACCTGGCAATCCTATAACCCGTACGGCGGATACAACGCCTACGGCAGTTCCGGCGCGACAATGGCGGAAAAGTTGAGCTATAACCGCCCCTTCACCACCCGGGGTGGTG
Source organism: Anaerolineales bacterium UBA2395 (assembly GCA_002343775.1). Lineage (GTDB taxonomy): Bacteria > Chloroflexota > Anaerolineae > Anaerolineales > Villigracilaceae > Villigracilis. The sequence goes on along the minus strand of DDSH01000006.1, from coordinate 163,154 downwards.
AACTGGAAAATTGGCTTTTCAACGCCGAGTATCCTATGATCCGCTGGCTCGAACGCAATGGATACGATGTCAGCTACATGTCGGCGGTCGATGTGGAGCGTTACGCAAGCCTGCTTTTGAACCACGACATTTATCTTTCGGTGGGGCACGATGAATACTGGTCGCAAGGTCGACGCGACTCGATCACAGCTGCCCGCGACGCCGGCGTGAACCTCGCCTTCTTTAGCGGCAACGAAGTCTATTGGAAGACTCGCTGGGAAGCAAGCACCGCCGACGGCGGCAGCACCGACTACCGCACTCAGGTTGTCTATAAAGAAGGTAACACTGCTCCAAGCGGCTCGGCAGAACACCGCAATTGTTACAACAATTATGACTGCGATCCCAGCCCGATCTGGACGGGTCAATGGCGTGAAGCACCCAGCTCTACGCCGGAAAACTCACTGAGCGGGCAGATCAGTTGGCGTTTGAATACGGCTCCCATCACTGTGCCGGGCGAATATGCACCGCTGCGCTTCTGGCGCAATACGGATATTGCCTTACTATTCCCAAGCGGACAGGTCACCCTTTCAGATGGCACACTCGGTTACGAATGGGACCCGGAATCTCCGCAGTACGCCGACTGGTATCCCGCCGGACGCGTTCTGTTATCAGAGACGACCGCCACTTCATTTACGGGGATCCCCGAACAGCATCACATGAGCCTGTATCGGGCGGCATCGGGTGCGCTGGTCTTTGGGGCGGGAACCGTTCAATGGTCGTGGGGGCTGGATGGCGACCACGATCCTGGCACATCCACCGAAGATGAGAACGTTCAACAAGCGACCGTGAATCTGTTCGCAGACATGGGCGTTCAGCCCGCCACACTGCAAGCGAATCTCACCGCCGCAACCGCCTCAACCGACACCACTCCACCGACCGTCACCGTCACAACGCCGTTATCGGGCGCATCTCTCCCCGGTGGACCGATCACCATCACCGGCACGGCAAGCGATGTCGGCGGTGTTGTAGGCGTCGTTGAAATATCCACCAATGGCGGCACGACTTGGCGGCGAGCAACCGGGCGTGAGAACTGGAATTACACCTATACCGCCACGGAAGGACCTGCCGATATTCGCGTCCGCGCGGCGGATGACAGCATCAACCTCAGTGCGCCGATCACGCACACATTCAACGTTACGGCGCGAGTCTGTCCCTGCTCGATCTGGAATGACACCTTCACCCCCACCGCTTCCGGCAATGATGGTCAGCCCATCGAAGTCGGCGTCAAGTTCCAATCCGCTGAAACGGGCTACATCACCGGCTTGCGCTTCTACAAAGACCCAACCAACACAGGTACGCACATCGGACATCTGTGGGCAAACGATGGAACACAATTAGCCGAAGCCACCTTCACCAGTGAGACTGCATCCGGCTGGCAGGAAGTGTATTTCAGCACGCCCGTTCAAATTCAAGCGAACATCACGTATGTGGCGTCATATCATTCCAGCGGCGGTGGATACTCCTTCGACGACCAGTACTTCACCAGCGCCTTTGACAGCCCGCCCTTGCGCGCCCTCGCAAACGGTGAAGATGGTCCAAATGGCGTGTACGCCTACGGCGCGAGCGCCTTCCCCACCCAAACTTACCAAAGTTCCAATTACTGGGTGGATGTCATCTTCGACACCACTCCCCAAGTCTACAGCGTGTGGGATCAGGGAACCATCACAGGCAATGCCAACTCTGGCGATGCAACTGCAATTGAAGTTGGCATGAAGTTTCGATCTGATGTCCCCGGTTCGGTTATCGGCGTGACGTTCTACAAAGGCTCGAATAACACCGGTCCGTTCCTCGGTCACTTGTGGAACACATCCGGCTCACAACTTGCAGAAAAGAGTTTTACCAACAACACCGCCGACGAAGGCTGGCAGGAGATCATCTTCGACGCGCCCGTTCCGATCACCGCCAACACCACCTACATTATTTCCTATTTCACCCAATCAGGAAACTATTCGTTCGCAGGTAATTACTTCACAGCAGATGTTTACAACCCGCCTTTGCGCGCCCTCGCCAACGGCGTGGATGGTCCAAACGGTGTGTACAACTACAACGCCAGCGGATTCCCCGCCAGTTCGTTCAACGCCAGCAATTACTGGGTGGATGTGCTCTTCGCGCCTGACACGCCCATCGACAACACGCCGCCCACCGTCACGAATGTATCTCCGACGAACGGCGCCGCCAACGTCAACCTTGGGACGACGGTCACTGTGACATTCAACGAAGCGATGGATCCGCTAACGCTGACGGCATCCACCTTTGAATTGCGCGACGCATCGAACAACCTCGTGCCTGCTTCTGTTTCTTACAACTCTGCCACGCGGACAGCGACTCTCACGCCCGACTCCCCGCTCGCGCTTTCAGCGACGTACACTGCCCGGGTCGTTGGCGGCGCTTCCGGCGCGGCTGACGCGGCGGGCAATCCGCTTGGTTCCGACTCCTCCTGGTCCTTCTCCACTCAGGGACCACCCCCCAACGAAGGTCCGGGCGGACCGATCCTCGTGCTTTCGAGCGCTGCCAATCCATTCAGCCGCTACTACGCGGAAATTCTGCGCGCCGAAGGCTTGAACGAATTCACCGCCACCGACATCTCCAACCTGACTGCCGCCTTGCTCAACAATTATCAAGTGGTCATCCTCGGCGAATTTTCCCTCACGCCCGCTGAGGCAGGCTTGATCACGAATTGGGTCAATGACGGCGGCAACCTGATCGCCATGCGACCCGACCCGCAACTGGCGGGCTTGCTCGGCTTGACCTCCTCTGGCTCGACTCTGAGCGAAGGCTACCTGCTCGTCAACACTGCCAGCGCACCGGGGCAAGGCATCGTCAACCAGACCATGCAATACCACGGAACAGCAGACCGTTACACGTTAAATGGCGCGACCTCCATTGCAACCCTTTACTCCAATTCAACAACCGCCACCGCCAACCCGGCAGTGACCATCATTAATGTCGGCTTGAACGGCGGACAGGCAGCCGCTTTCACCTACGACCTCGCGCGCTCGGTGGTTTACACGCGGCAGGGTAACCCGGCTTGGGAAGGGCAAAACCGCGACGGGCAGGCAGGTCCCATCCGCTCGGATAACCTGTTCTTCGGCAACGCTGCGGGAGATCCGCAACCAGATTGGATCGACTTCAATAAAGTTCAGATCCCGCAGGCAGATGAACAACAACGTCTGCTTGCCAACATGATCTTAAGCATGAACGCAGACAATCATCCCCTGCCGCGCTTTTGGTACTTCCCGCGCTTCGAAAAAGCGGTGGTGGTGATGACCCACGATGAGCACGGTGGCGGCAACATCATCTCCCGTCTTAATAGTTACAATGCCGCCAGCCCGGTTGGCTGCAGCATAAACGATTGGGAATGTGTTCTCAGTACTACGTACATGTATACCAACGCGCCCATCACGAACGCACAGATGGCATCCTACCAAAATCAGGGACATGAATTCGCAGTTCATATTAATACCGGCTGCGCCAACTTCACCCCCGCTTCCCTTGAAGCCGATTATGCGACGCAGATTCCGGCGCTCGAAGCACAGTTCCCCAGCATCAATACCCAGCGGACTCAACGCACACACTGCATCGCTTTCAGCGATTGGTCATCACAACCGAAAATCCAGTACCAAAATGGGATGCGGTTCGATACGAACTATTACTATTGGCCCGGCAGTTGGCTTCAGGATCGTCCCGGCTTGTTCACTGGGTCTGGCATGCCCATGCGCTTCGCAGACCTCGACGGTACGATGATCGACGTCTTCCAAGCCACCACACAAATGACAGATGAATCGGGGCAATCCTATCCGCTGCACATCAATGCCCTGCTGGATAATGCCGTTGGCGCGCCTGGCTATTATGGGGCATTCACCACCAATATTCACACCGACGGCGGCGCGAACGCCAACAACGCAGCGGCTGAGATCGTCAGTTCAGCCCAATCTCGTGGCGTGCCAATCGTTTCAGCCCAACAAATGCTCGACTGGGTGGATGGACGCAACTTCTCCGCCTTTAGCGGCATCAGTTGGAATGGCAACGCGCTTGACTTCTTCGTCTCTACAGGCGGCAGTGCGAACGGTCTTTATGCCCTGCTTCCCACCCAATCCAATGCGGGTCCACTTCAAAGTATCACCCGCAACGGAAACCCGGTCACCTATACTACTGAAACCATCAAGGGGATCGAATACGCAATCTTCCCCTCCAACCCGGGCGGAGATTTCCAAGCCATCTATTCGCTCGATACCACAGGACCGGTCATCTCCAACATCGTCTCCACCGTCAACCCGGATGGAACCGTGACCATCACCTGGGATACAGATGAAGCCTCCGACTCACGCGTGGACTTTGGAACGGATTCGAACAACCTGAACTTCAACTCCACTGACGGCGCTTTGGTCACCGCTCACTCCATCACGTTGACCGGGCTCACGCCGAACACCACCTACTACTTCCGCGTCACCTCGGCAGACGCCAGCGCGAATCCATCCACCTCTCCCATCGCGCCAGCGGCGCTGGATTTCACCACACCTTCCGGCTCACTCAACGATACGCTGCTAACAGACTTCAATAGCGGCACGCTCGGCTGTACCTACCCGATGCAGATCGGGAACGGCGCATTGATCCTGACCCCCGCCATCGCCGCCGAGTTCGACGGCTTTGTGCTCCCCTCCGGTTGGTCATCAAACGTATGGACCGGAACCGCTCCCACCTTTGGCAGTGGACAGGTCACATTGAACGGCGTTTCGATCCGCAATGACACTCTTTTGAGTGCAGGAACCTCGCTCGAATTCACAGCAACATTTACCAATCAATCCTTCCAGCATGTCGGCTTTGGCGGCAGCGACCCGACCTACGATAACTCACCATGGATCATGTTCTCCACCAGCAACGACGGGGCACAGTTGTATGCTCGCATCCTCGCCAATCCTGGTGGACCGTTCAACACGGGAGATGACCGAATTCCTCTCGGCGCGCAATATCTCGGCAGTCCGCATCTGTATCGCATCGACTGGAACACAAACAGCGTGGACTTCTACATCGACGGCGCTCTCGTGGTTACACGCAACATCGCCATCACAAGTCAGATGCGCGTGGCAGCCAGTGACTACAATTTTGCCGCCCCCGCTCTCAGTGTAGACTGGATGCACGTCAGCCCGTATGCGTCGCCGTGTACGTTCACCTCACAGGTCTTCGATGCGGGACAAGCCGTCAATTGGGAAACCTTGTCATGGACAGGTCAAACCCCGGCAGGCACATCCTTCGCCTTCTCCTACCGCATCGGCAACACCCCCACACCCGATGGCACATGGACATCCTTCACCTCCGTTCCAACATCCGGCGCGGCATTGAGCGGCAACACACGATACATTCAATATCAAACCGTGCTCGCTACAACGAATAACTTGGTAACGCCTGTCCTCGAAGATGTCTCCATCACCTACTCGCTCGGCGCAGATGTCACCCCGCCGACCATCATCGGGCGCGACCCGGCTCCCAACGAAACCGATGTGGACGAGACGACCGACATCACGGTCACCTTCAGCGAACCGATGGACCCGACAACCATCCTCCCCGCCAACTTCACGCTCATCGTCGATGGACCGAACACGCCTGTCCCATTCACGCTCACGTACTCCGGTTTGACCGCCACCCTCAACCCCAATAGCGACCTGACACCCGGCACACAATACGCAGTGCATGTGGATGGCGCGGTTGAAGACCTGGCAGGCAACCCGCTCGGCACAGACTCCGATTGGACCTTTGTCACCGTTGCCAGCGGATTGATCGACACCACCAACTCCGATTTCGGTTCCGGGACGAACGCTTGCTATATCGCTGAAACTGCCAACGGCGAGTTGATCCTCAACCCAACCGTTGCCGCAGAATTCAGCGGCGCAGCACTCCCCACAGGTTGGACGAGCACCCCCTGGCCGGGCGGCGGCACTTCCACCGTCAGCGGCGGGCAGATCACAGTGGATGGCGCGGTGGCATACTACTCAACCTCCACATTCACGCCGGGTCGCAGCATGGAATTTGTCGCCACGTTCACCGCCAGCCAATTCCAACATGTCGGCTTACTTGGCGCGGCAGATTTCGGCGGCAACTGGGCGATCTTCAGCACCAACAACACCACCAACCAACTGTACGCACGTACCAGCGACGGGCAAAACACACTCATCCCCGGCACATGGCTTGGAACGCCGCACCGCTACCGCATCGACTGGACAGCCACCGGCGCATCCTTCTACATCGACGGCGCGTTCTACGCCCAGCACAACGTCGCGCTGGCAGATATGCGCCCCGCCATCAGCGACTACAACAACGGCGGCACGGCTGCCATCGTCGATTGGATCCGCATGTCACCTTACGGCACGCCCTGTGCCTTCGAATCGCGCATCTTCGACGCGGGTTCAGTGGTCGATTGGCAAAACCTGATCTCGACCGGCTCCACCCCCGCGGGCACGACCGTCGCGTTTGAAACCCGCACGGGCAATACAGCCACGCCCGATGTCACCTGGTCGGCATGGGAACCCACCAGCGGAGTCATCGCCAGCCCGAACGGGCAGTATGCGCAATATCGCGTCACACTCAGCACGGCAGACGTGAACGTCACACCCATCATCGAAAGTGTGGAATTGACCTACCTGGTCGTCGTCAATCACGCGCCGACGACGAGCGGCATAGCGGATGTTACGGTAGACGAAGACGCATCAGACTCGACCCTCGACCTGTGGGCATCGTTCGCAGACTCAGATGAACCCGACAGCGCTCTGACCTACACCATCGAAGCCAATACCAATCCCGCGTTGTTCACGTCTACCGCGATCACCGGCAACCAGAACCTCATCCTTGGTTTCACACCAAATGGATTCGGCACAGCGGATATCACCATCCGCGCTACGGATTCGGGCGGCTTGTATGTTGAAGATACCTTCACGGTCACCGTCAATTCGGTCAACGATGTGCCAACCACCACGGGCATCACGAACATCACCGTGGATGAAGACGCGCTCGACACCACCATCGACCTGTTCCCATCCTTCGCGGACGTGGAAGACGCCGACAACGCGCTGACCTACAGCGTCGAAGCCAACACCAACTCCACGCTGTTCACTTCCGTCACCATCACCGGCGGACAGAACCTCGTCCTCGACTACGCGCCGAACGCAAGCGGCACGGCACAGATCACCATCCGCGCCACGGATACAGGGACGGATTTCATCGAAACAACCTTCACCGTCACCGTGAACCCGGTCAACGACGCGCCGACCGACATCGCCTTGACGAACGACAACGTGGATGAGAACCTCGCCATCGGCACACTCGTCGGCACATTCTCCACCACCGATGTGGACACCGGCGACACCTTCACCTACTCGTTCTGCGGCGGCGCAAATGATGCTTCCTTTAGTTTGAGTGGAAACCAGTTGCTGACTTCTGCTGTATTCAATTACGAAGCGCAGAACAGTTACAGCATTTGCATCCGCAGCACGGATTCAGGCACAGCCTTCTTCGACGAGACCTTCATTATCAGCGTGAACAACGTCAACGAAGCGCCGACCACGAGCGGCATCCCGTCTGTCACCGTGGATGAAGACGCAGCGGATACCACGCTGGATCTGTGGACATCCTTCGCCGATGCAGAAGATGCCGATGGCGCATTGACCTATTCCATCGAAGCCAATACCAATGCGGCGCTATTAACCTCTGCAACGATCATGGGCAACCAGAACCTTGTCCTCAACTACGCGCCGAACGCGAGTGGCACGGCAAACATCACGATCCGCGCCACGGATACGAGCGGCTTGTTCATCGAGAGCACGTTCACCGTCACGGTCAACGCCGTCAACGACAACCCAACTACCAGCGGCATTGCTCCGGTCACAGTCAATGAAGATGCGGTGGATTCCACCATCAACCTCTTCCCCGCATTCGCAGATGTCGAAGATGCCGATGATCAAATGACATACACCGTCACGGGCAATACCAACCCGGCGTTGTTCGCATCGACAAATATCGTTGCCGGGCAAAACCTTGTGCTCGACTTCGCGCCGAATGCAAATGGCACAGCCGACATCACCGTCCGTGCCACAGATACGGGTGGGCTGTTCGTGGAGACGACTTTCACAGTCACGGTGAATGCTGTCAACGACAACCCAACAACCAGCGGCATCGCTCCGGTGACGGTCAATGAAGACGCGCCCGATTCCATCATCGACCTGTGGACATCCTTTGCGGATATTGAAGACGCTGATAACGCGCTCACCTACACGGTGGAGAATGTCACCAACACCACGCTGTTCACATCTACCAATATAAGCGGCGGACAAAACCTCGTGCTCGATTACGCCTCCAACGAGAACGGCGCAGCAGACATCACCATCCGCGCCACGGATACCGGCGGCTTGTTCATCGAAACCACCTTCACCGTCACGGTCAACCCGGTCAACGACGCGCCATACTTCACCAGCACGCCTGTCACCAGCGGTACCGAAGATATTGCCTACACCTACAACATTGTCACACTCGACCCGGATACTGGCGACACACTCATCATCACCGCGCCAACCCTCCCCGCGTGGCTGACCCTGACCAATAACGGCGACGGCACCGCCACACTGACCGGCACCCCCACGAACGCGAATGTCGGCAGCAACAACGTGACCGTGCGCGTCAATGACGGCACGACGGATGTGGATCAGACCTTCACCATCGACGTTGCCAACGTCAACGATCCGCCCGCTTTCACCAGCACCCCGGTGACGACTTCCACCGAGGATGCCGCTTACGCCTACAACGTCACCGCCTCAGACCCGGACCTCGGAGCGGTTCTAACCATCAGCGCACCGACTCTCCCCGCATGGCTGACTTTGAACCCGACCGGCAATGGCACTGCCACCCTGAGCGGCACACCCACCAACGCCGAAGTTGGCACACACAACGTCACCTTGAGTCTCACCGATGGAGCGCTCAGTGTTGATCAGATCTTTGTCATCACCGTTGTCAACACCAACGACGCGCCCGCATTCACCAGCGCACCGGTGACCAACGCCACCGAAGACTCCGCCTACAGTTACAGCATCACCGCAGCCGACCCGGACCTCGGCGATACGCTTATCATCACCGCACCGACCCTGCCCGGTTGGTTATCCTTCACGGATAACGGCGGCGGCACAGCGTCCCTGAGCGGCACACCCACCAACGCGAATGTCGGCACTCACAATGTCACCTTGCGCGTCAACGATGGTACGGTTGATGTGGATCAGGTCTTCGTCATCACGGTTGCCAACACCAACGATTCACCCGCCTTCACCAGCCTGCCGATCACCATTGCCACACAAGGCAGCCTCTACACCTACAACGTCATCGCAACTGACCCGGACAGCGGCGATGTCTTGACCCTATCCACGCCGACCCTGCCCACATGGCTCACACTCACCCCGACCGGGAACGGCACCGCCACACTGAGTGGCATACCCACCAATGCGAATGTCGGCAGCAACAACGTGACCCTGCGCGTGAACGATGGAACAGTGAATGTGGATCAGGTATTTACCATCAACGTGACGGACATCAACGAAACACCCACCGACATTACGCTCTCCAACACCGTCATCGACGAAGGCTTGCCGGTCGGCACACCGGTCGGCTCACTGTCCACGACCGACCCGGATCTCGGCGATATTTTCACCTACTCGTTCTGTGGCGGACCCGATGACGCATCCTTCCAGATCAATGCAGACATCCTTGAAACCGCCGCCATTCTCGATGCGGAAACCCAAAACGCCTTCACCATTTGTATTCGTAGTGAAGATCTCGGCGGGTTGTTCATCGAAGAGACATTCATCATCACACTCAACAATGTCAATGATGCCCCAGTCATCACCCAACAGTCCGCATCGAAGGATGTGAACGAAAACACACCGCTCTTCTTCAACAACACAGGCAGCACACGCATTACGATCAGCGATATTGACGCAGGAACGAATTTTGTCCAAGTTACGCTCAGTGTCTCACAAGGCACGTTGACCCTCAACTCCCTCAGCGGATTGACCTTCACCATCGGCACGGGCACAAATGATGCAAGCATGACCTTCACCGGCTCACTTGCGAACATCAACGCCGCACTGGATGGGATGCGTTACGACCCGAACACAGGATACAGCGGCACAGACACGCTCCAGATCGTCGTCGATGATCTCGGCAACACCGGCACAGGCGGCGCGCAAACCGATTCCGCCAGCATGGATATTAATGTGCTCAACACACCGCCCAAGGTGCTCGCCAACGGCGTCAACACCATAGCCGATACTGGTGACAGCATATTAAGCGAAAGCGAAATCGTGACGGCAAGCATCACACAGTTCATCATCACCTTCGACCAGGCACTCAACGCTTCAAGCCCCACCGATTTGGATTCAGCCACAAACCCGGGCAACTACCGCCTCATCCACGACAACGGGAACGACTTCCAAACCGCAGGCTGTAACAGCCCCGTCAGCGCACAGGACTTCGCCATCACCATCAACACCGTCACATATGAGGATAACGGCGGCAGTGGTCCATTTGTTATAACGCTTTCCGTCAACGATGGTCTACCGCTCATCTATGGCAATTACCGCCTCTACCTGTGCGGCACGACATCCATCACCGACCCCACCGGCCTCGAACTCGCAGGTGACGGCGTGAATGCGGGCACTGACTTCATCCGCGCCTTCACCATTCTAAATACAACCAACGGAGGAGGTGGGAACGACCCAGACGATGATAACGATTCGGCGACTAGTGCTATCCTGACTCCCGGAATCCTGATCCCAGTCACCGGCTTTGCCCCAAATATGGAGACCGCGCTTCCCGCCCAGACGAATGAACTGGCATACACTATTGAAGAGGATCTACGCCTTGAGATCCCATCTTTGAACATCAACCAACCCATCGTTGGTATTCCATTCAAGAACAATGATTGGAATGTCACCTGGCTCGGCAATCGTATTGGGTACCTCGAAGGCTCCGCTTATCCCACCTGGAGTGGCAACACCGTCCTTACTGGTCACGCCACCGACCCGAATGGGAATGTAACTTCCTTTGCCTACATCAGGGAATTAAAAGCGGGCGACAAATTCATGATCCACGCGAACGGAATGGTTTACGTCTATCAGATCCAGGAGAACCGTCTCATCTCACCAAGCCGGGTTTCCACGCTCTTCCGTCACGAAAAGCACGACTGGGTTACGCTGGTCACCTGCGAGAATTGGAACGATGACCTTGGCAAGTTCATCCAGCGACGAATCGTCCGCGCCGTGCTGGTAAGCGTCATTCCAAATCAATAATAGTAAGGGTAATACGAAGACAAAAAATGGAGCCGATGTATCTCGGCTCCATTTTTCAGTTCTGGGAAAATGCGGGAAAGTATAAATTTAGACACGCCCAGTTTATACCGCCACATAAAAATTGCGTGTCAAAAACAAAGCCTCCCAGAAACAATCTATTCTTTCGCTAAAGCAACCTTAAGAACGAAAGACCGTATATACCACTGATTGTGAATTTAATCACGATATAATCCTTTCCCGAAAAGGAGTACAGCCATGACTATCGCTGAGATCGCAGCCAAACCAACCATCACCCCCGTCCAACAGACCGAACGTGTACAGATCGTGGACATCCTGCGCGGTTTCGCGCTGTTCGGCATCCTATTCGTCAACATGACCCTTTTTCGTCTGCCTTTCCAGATCATCCTATCGCCAGCAGACATGTCCACGCCTTGGCATGACCAGCTAGGCATGTGGCTGATCCATTTCCTCGGCGAGAGCAAATTCTATTCGCTGTTTTCGTTGCTCTTCGGGCTGGGATTGACCCTGCTTATGGATCGCATCGAAGCGCGCGGCGCAAAATTTGTTCCGCTTTATGCGCGGCGTTTGCTGATCCTGTTGGGCTTTGGGTTGATCCATGCCTTCCTGATCTGGATCGGCGACATCCTCGTTCTGTATGCATTGCTTGGCTTCCCGCTCATTCTGTTCCGAAAGGCAAAACCCCGTACACTGCTGACATGGGCGGTCATCCTGCTTATCCTGCCGCTTTTACTCACTGTCGTTCCAACCGCCCTGATCGAATTGGGTCGCTCTGTTCCCGAGGGTGCAGCACAGATCGATCAGGCTTTCGCAGAGGTTGAAGCGGGATACATTGCTGATGTGGCACGTGCGAATCAAGTTTATCCGAACGGGACATTTATCGAGATCACCAACCAGCGCGCCTACGATTACTCGACCATGGGGCTGGGTTCCTTCTTCGTCCTCGGCTTCAACGTCCTGGCGATGTTCCTGCTCGGCGTCTGGTTTGGGAAGCAAAAGATTTTTCAAAACCTCGATGCGAATCGTCCCTTCTTTCGCAAACTGCTCCTATGGGGATTGCTCCTCGGCATCCCAGGAAACGCGATCTATGCCACCATGATTCCCCCGCTCTCCCGCTTTGAGCCTTCGTGGACTCTCACACTTGCCACAATTGCCCAAAGCATTGGCGCACCAATGCTTTCTCTCGCATATGTTTCAATCTTCGCATTGCTGGCTGGCACGCCGACCTGGGGCAAACACCTCAACATGCTGGCGCCAGTCGGTCAAATGGCGCTCACCAATTACCTGACCCAATCCATCGTCTGTACGCTGATCTTTTACGGCTACGGACTCGGTCTGTTTGGCAAAGTGGGAAGTATCGCGGGTATTGGGCTGACCCTCCTCATCTACCTGATCCAGATCCCCATCAGCCACTGGTGGATGAAACGCTTCCAATATGGACCTGCGGAATGGCTCTGGCGTTCCCTGACCTATCTCAAGCCCCAGCCGATGCGCAGGATAAATTGAAACTTCTTTAAGGATGACAATGACCTCAACTTTAATTGCACTCTCCTACTGGCTTCACACGCTGGCAACTGTGGTCTTCGTCGGACATTTCGTCCTACTTGCCGTTATCTACCTGCCCGCGCTTGCAGAGAATCCTGCCGCGCTCAGCGCCATCTCCAAAAAAAGCCGCAAATGGATGTATATCTCCCTGCTGGTGTTTACCATCACAGGCGTGTATATGACGATTATCGATCCAGATTATTCGGGAATCGGAAAATTCAACAATCTTTGGAGCGTGATGATGCTGGTCAAGCACATCCTGATCGTTGGCATGGTTGGGATGGGTTTCTGGTTCAACGCCATCATGCGCGTCGGTCCACTGATGAGTTCGAATACAGGCGCAGAGATGGCGCTTGGGCGCTTCCGCTGGTATGTCAACGCGATGGCAATCTGCGGTGCGCTGGTCCTGCTCCTCACGGCGCTTGCACAGGTGGAATAAACTTGCCTGTCAAGACCAGCCACCACGCATGAGGAAACTCAACCTATTGATTGACCATTCCTGGGGTATTCAAATTTCAGGATTGCCTATGATAGAATTGAAATAACATAACGAATTAGCCAGCGGCGAAGTCCGGTGCAAACCCGGCGCTGTCGCGCAACTGTGAAGTTCGAAAATCGAGTATTCGAATATCGGTTTTCGAACCAAGCCAGGTCGCCCGCTCTGATTCGGTTCAACCACTTCTCGCGGAAAGGAGGTGGAGAACGGATCCAAACGGATTGCCTCTCCCCTCCCCAGCCCATGCTGGGGATTTTGATTCCTGTAATAAGAAGATCTAACACACACCAGGAGAAAACAAATGTTACGCAAGACCTTGATTTTGACTTTGCTCATCGCCCTGCTTGCTGCATGTGCGCCTCAAACCACGCCGGTAGTTGATTCTGCCCCGACGGAAATTTCCGTCGCTGAAGCCGTCGCCCCCGAAGCGAACCTCACCGATACTTGTGTCGCTGAAGGCGAATTCGATGCTTCCATTGACTACTTCCCCGAAAAAACCGCGTTGACCCACACCGACGGATTCAGCGTGGAATACTTCAACAACTATAAGGTGGTCACAGTCAAAACGCCCTACCCCGGCGCGACCGAGTCTATGCAGTATGCGCTGGTGCAGTGCGGCACACCTACCCCCGAAGGCTTCCTTGATGAACAGATCATCGAAGTTCCCGCACAGACCGTTGTGACCATGTCCACCACCTACCTGCCGTTCCTCGATGAACTTGGTCTGCTGGATCGTCTCGTCGGGTTGGACGATGCCACCTACGTCAGCAATCCCACCGTTTTGAAAATGGCGGAAGAAGGCAAGTTGACCATGCTCGGCTACGGCTCTGGCGTGAACGTGGAACAGGCGCTCGACCTCAGCCCAGACCTCATCATCACCTACGGTTCTGGCGCTCCCGATTATGACGCGCATCCTGTGTTGATCGAAGCGGGCTTGAAGACCATCGTCAACGCCGAATGGCTGGAAACCTCCCCGCTCGGACGCGCCGAATGGGGCAAGTTCATCGCCGTCTTCTTCAACAAGGAAGCCGATGCCGAAGCCTTGTTCGCAAAGAATGTGGAACAATACAACGAATACGCAGCCCTTGCCGCCAGTGTGACCGAGAAACCCACTGTTTTCACCGGCTCCGATTATCAGGGAACCTGGTCTATGCCCGGCGGAAATAGTTTTGCAGCCAACTTTCTCAAAGACGCGGGCGCAGACTATCTCTGGGCAGACGACACCTCCACGGGCAGTTTACCGCTCGCCTTTGAAGCCGTGTTCGAGACAGCGCAAGACGCAGATTACTGGGTGAACGTCGGCTACTTCTTCACCCCTGACGACCTGCTCGCCGCCGACGCGCGTTACGCCGACTTCGCCGCCTACCAAAACGGAAACATCTGGAACAACGACGCCATCATCTCTGCCAACGGTGGCAACGACTACTACGAAAGCGCCGTGGCTCATCCCGAACTGGTGCTGGCAGACCTCATCAAGATATTCCACCCCGAACTGTTGCCCGACTACGAACTGGTCTATTATCGCCAGTTGAAATAACGAGTTACAAGTTGAAGGTCACAAGTCGAAAGTCAAAAACGGTTTTGACCTTTGACTTTTGACCTTCGACTATCCAACAATCTCTAATCTCTAATCGCCCATGCACCCATTCCCCAAACTCGGACTTCGCACCTGGATCGTCGTCCTGCTGATCGTGATCCTCGCTGTAGCATTCATTCTCAGCCTCACACTGGGATCGGTTCATATCCCGCCGGAGCAGGTTCTACGCATCCTGACCGGGGGCGAACCCGACAAAGCCTCGTGGACAGCTGTCATCTTCAAATTCCGCCTGCCCAAAGCAGTGACGGCAATGCTCGTCGGCGCGGCATTATCGGTGGCTGGCTTGCAAATGCAAACCCTTTTTCGTAATCCGCTGGCAGACCCGTTCATTTTAGGGGTCAGTTCCGGCGCGAGTTTGGGCGTGGCATTGGTGGTACTTGGCGCTGGTGCGGGCGGGGCGTCGGCTTTTATCACCGGTTTGAATGCCTTCGGAGATTTAAGCCTGGCGGTTGCCGCAAGTTTGGGAGCAGGAGCAGTGCTCGGCGCGGTGTTGATCGTTTCCCGTCGCGTGCAAAATACAATCACCCTGCTCATCCTCGGTTTGATGTTCGGCTATCTGACCAACGCCATCGTCAGCCTGTTGATCTATTTCAGCCAGCCGGAACGGGTACAGGCATTCAGCCTGTGGTCGGCGGGCAGTTTTGGCGGCGTGACATGGAATCAAATGCGTGTCTTTTTCCCGGTGATCTTGTCTGGCTTGTTCATCAGTTATGTGATGATCAAACCGTTGAATGCGCTCTTACTTGGAGATGAATACGCCCGTTCCCTCGGGCTCAACGTGCGCCGCACCCGCTTCTGGATCATCGTGAGCGCTTCGCTGTTGGCGGGTGTTTCCACTGCCTTCTGCGGACCCGTGTGGTTCGTGGGCGTTGCCGTGCCGCATGTGGCGCGTTCCCTGCTCAATACAGCGGACCATCGCGCTCTGCTGCCCGCCTCCATGTTAATGGGCGCATCCTTCGCTCTCGTTGCCGATGTCATTGCGCAATCGCCGGGCAGCCAATTTGTGTTACCTCTCAATGTCATCATGTCGCTGTTCGGCGTGCCCATCATCCTGTGGGTTATCCTGCGCCAAAAACAACTCCGCCAATCCTTCGCCTCTTGATTGTAGGCACGGACTCCACAAGTTCTACTTGTGGATGACAGGTAAGCCCAGAAGCAGAGCTTCTGGAATCCAAATTACGAGTTACTATTTTCTACTTTCCACTACCCACTGATATGCTCTCCTCCACCTCCCTCTCCATTGGTTATCACCAACCGCTCGCCTCGAACCTCGATCTGCAACTGCGCCCCGCTGAAATGGTCTGCCTCATCGGACCGAACGGTGCGGGCAAATCCACCTTGCTGCGCACTTTGGCGGGCATGCAATCTCCCTTGCAGGGATCAGTAAAACTAGGCGAAGTGGATTTGCACAGTCTGCCCGCGCTTGACCTTGCCAAACAACTCGCCGTCGTGCTGACGGGGCGTGTTGAAGCGGGCAACCTCTCGGCGTATGCATTGGTGACTCTTGGACGGCATCCCTACACCGATTGGCGCGGAACGTTGACTCCGCATGACGAAGAAGCCGTGCAGCACGCCATGCGGCTGACGGGTTCCGATGTACTTGCCTCCCGCCCGATCCATGAATTGAGCGATGGTGAACGTCAGCGTGTGATGATCGCCCGCGCTCTGGCACAGGAACCGAAGATTCTCCTGTTGGATGAACCCACCGCTTTCCTCGACTTGCCGCGCCGCGTGGAACTCCTGCAATTGCTCAAACGACTCTCACGCGAAACTAACTGCGCCATTCTGCTTTCCACACATGACCTTGACCTCGCCCTGCGCATCGCCGATAAACTCTGGCTGCTTTCCTCGCAAGGTGAATTGCACATTGGCTTGCCCGAAGAACTCGCGCTCAATGGTTCGCTTGCCCGCATCTTCCATAGCGAAGGCATCGAGTTTGACCATGCCAGCGGCGCGTTCAAAGTTCACCAACCCGCTTGTGGACCCATCAGCCTGCACGGTGAAAAGGACGGCGTCGCCACCGCATGGACATGGCGCGCCCTGGAACGCATCGGCTACGAAGTCCATAATAACGGTGCGCGTCATCCTGTCCATGTGGATGTGCTGGATGCGAACCATTGGCGTCTCTCCACACCCAATGGGCAAAGTGAACACGTCTCGCTCGAAAGCCTGATCGAAACCCTTTCCCCCAAACCAACATGAAAACTAAAATTTTATTATCCTGGTCTTCCGGCAAAGACAGCGCATGGACATTGCACACCCTGCGTCAGCAGCCCAATGTGGAAATCATCGGCTTGCTTACCACCTTTAACGAAGTGAACAACCGCGTCGCCATGCACGGCGTCCGCATGGAGTTGGTTGAAAAACAGGCAGAGGCGGCAGGCTATCCGCTTTGGTCTGTGCCGCTGCCTTTCCCTTGTTCAAACGAAGAATATGAATCAAGAATGCGTACCGTCATCGAACGTGCTCACCGAGAAGGTATAACCCACGTTGCATTCGGCGACCTGTTTCTCGAGGAAATCCGCGCCTATCGTGAACGCATGATGGCAGGCACAGGCATTCAACCCATCTTCCCTATTTGGCGCACGCCCAGCGATACAAAAGCCCTCGCGCAAGAAATGCTGAAAAACGATCTTCGTACTGTTCTTACGACAGTAGACCCCAAACAGATTGGTACTGCGTTTGCAGGACGCATGTATGACGAAGGATTGCTCAATGACCTGCCCTCAAGCGCTGACCCGTGCGGGGAGAACGGGGAGTTCCATACGTTCTGTTTCGATGGTCCCATGTTCGCCCACCCGATTTCAATTCAAGTTGGCGAAACCGTAGTACGGGATGGTTTTGTGTTTACCGACATCCTGCCGGTTAAGTAAACAAGTCTATAGACTTGTTCAACAGCAATACTCAAGGAAAATCAAATGACATCCAAAACAAAAAAAGGATTGCTCATCGTCAACACTGGCGATGGTAAGGGAAAATCCACGGCGGCATTCGGCACGGTTTTGCGCGCCTGGGGGCGTGGATTTCGAATCTGTGTGATCCAATTCATCAAAGCGGAGACGGGGCAATGGGGTGAGATCAAAGCCGCCAAGAAACTCGGCATTGAATGGGTCACCACTGGCGACGGTTTCACATGGACATCCAAAGACATGGACGAAACCATTGCCCGCGCCCGTCATGGTTGGGAGATCGCCAAAGAAAAAATTGCCGGTGGAAATTATGACTTGATCGTGTTGGATGAATTCACATACACCCTTGCCTATAACTGGCTCGATACGAACGAGGTACTGGAATGGCTGCGCCTCCACCGACCTTCGGAATTGC
Organism: Anaerolineales bacterium UBA2395; assembly: GCA_002343775.1. Classification (GTDB taxonomy): domain Bacteria; phylum Chloroflexota; class Anaerolineae; order Anaerolineales; family Villigracilaceae; genus Villigracilis. Next base: position 144,814 of record DDSH01000006.1, on the reverse strand, counting down.
ACCTCATCATTACTGGCAGGTCTGCCCCCGAATCTTTGATCCAGCAAGCCGACCTTGTGACCGAGATGACGCTCATCAAGCATCCGTATGAGCAGGGCATTCAGGCACAGGCAGGGATCGAATTTTGATATATCATTGCGAGGGCGACCCCGGAAAACATCGGGGCAAGCAAACAAGAGCGCCCTCGCAATGACATAATAGAGGAAATAAATGAACATCACTGAAACCATCAATCAAATCCAACCTCTTGACCAAGCCGCGATGAATGCAGCGCGTGAACGTCAAAACCAACTGACCAAACCCGCAGGTAGTTTGGGGCGGCTGGAAGAACTGTCCATTCAACTGGCGGGAATTCAACGCAAACCCATGCCGGTCATAAACGAAAAAGCCATCATTGTGATGGCGGGCGATCATGGCGTGGTTGCCGAAGGCGTGAGCGCGTATCCGCAGGAGGTCACGCCGCAGATGGTGTTGAACTTCCTCAACGGCGGAGCGGCGATCAATGTGCTGACCAGGCATATCGGTGCAAGAGTCGTAGTGGTAGATATGGGGATTGCCAGCGAAGGCGAGATGACCTCGCCCCTGCTGATTCGGCGGAGAGTCGGCTTGGGGACGGCGAATCTGGCACAAGGTCCAGCCATGAGCCGCGCACAAGCAGAAGAATCCATTCAGAGCGGAATCGAAATCGCATTGGCAGAAATCTCCAACGGCGCAGACATCCTCGGTACAGGCGATATGGGCATTGGCAACACCACGCCCTCGGCGGCGATTGCCGCTTGTATTTTGGGGCGCACACCCGAAGATATCGTTGGGCGCGGAACGGGTGTGGATGATGCCGGGCTGGCGCGCAAAATAAATGTAGTGAGGCGCGGGTTAAAAATCAACAAGCCAAACATAGAAGATGGCATTGATATTCTTACAAAGATAGGTGGTTTTGAAATTGGCGGATTAGCAGGCGTGATGATCGGCGCAGCATCAAAACATGTGCCAGTGATGACCGATGGTTTTATTTCAACCGCAGCGGCGTTGATCGCTGCAACCCTTGCACCCAATTGCAGGCAATATCTCATCGCGGCACATCGTTCCTTGGAAAAAGGGCACGGCATGATGTTGGACTGGCTCGGTCTGAAACCTTTGCTCGAGTTCAATCTGCGGCTCGGCGAAGGCACTGGCTCGGCGCTGGGCATTTCCATGGCAGAAGCCGCGTGTAAGATTTTGAACGAAATGGCAACCTTCGGTGAAGCGGGGGTTAGCCGCAAGGATTAACCACAAAGGGTCACGAAGGTATACAAAGAAAACCTTTGTGACCCTTTGTGCGCCTTCGTGGTAAAAAATGTCTATGATCCCCATTCTCGCCGCCTTCCAATTCCTCACCATCTTCCCCACCGTCATCAAACGCATGTTCACCTCGCAAGAGATGGGACGCGCCGTGGGCTGGTTTCCGCTCGTGGGTGTTGTGTTGGGCTTTGCACTTTACGGCGTGAACTACGCTGCGAATTTGCTCTTCCCTCAAACCGTCTCTGCGGCGTTGACGCTCTTCGCATGGATCGCCTTCACGCGCTTCTTCCATCTCGACGGTTTTATGGATACGCTCGACGGCTTGTTCGGCGGCTGGACTCCCGAACGACGACTCGAGATCATGAAAGACTCGCGCATGGGCGCCTTTGGGACGATTGGCGGCATTCTGGTTTTGTTGATGAAGTTCGCGGCTCTTTCTTCGACGTTGAGCCTGTTCCCGTCCATTATGCTTTCCACCACGCTGGGACGTTGGGCGTCTCCGCTCGTGATCTATGCCTTCCCCTACGCCCGTGAAGATGGACTGGGCATTGAGATGAAACGCAATGTGACCCTTCGCGAGATCATCATTGCTACATTGATCGCAGGCATTACTGCATGGCTTGTCTTCGGCTGGCTGGGTTTCGCCTTCATGCTTGGCGCGGCGCTCATCGGCTTTCTCACCGCCGCCTACGCCATGCGCCTGCTCCCCGGTCTCACCGGCGACATCTACGGCACAGTCACCACCCTGGTAGAAATGCTTACCCTCGTTGCTTTTACGGCGAACCTCACCTGACACCTGGAACCTGACACTTGAAACTCTACCTCACCCGCCACGGTCAAACCGACTGGAACATTGCCCGCCGTTATCAGGGGCATAGCGATACCGCCTTGAATCAAGTGGGCATTCGCCAGGCTGAGCAACTTGCCAAACGGCTTTCATCAGAAAGCATCCATGCCATATATACCAGCGACCTTTCGCGGGCATTGGATACAGCCCATACAGTTCATAGCCTGCAAGAGACAGCGAACGCTATCATTACGGATAAACGTTGGCGCGAACTGTCTTTTGGCGATTGGGAGGGCATGACGTATGAAGAAATGTCGGCGCATTCGCCAGAACTCTTCGAGGCATGGATGAAAGACTCTCTGAACGTTTCCACCCCCAACGGCGAGACCCATCGTCAACTGGCAGAACGGGTGCAGGCGGCATTCGATGATATCAAATCGAAGCACAAGGACGAGACTGTCCTTATTGTGGGGCACAGCGGCTCGATGCAAACCCTGCTCGCCCTTACCCTCGGCGTGGACTTGAGTCGCTACTGGCAATTTCGCATTTCGCAGGCATCTCTCTCCGAGTTGACCGTTTACGAAGATAGTGTGACGCTGAATCTTTTCAATGATGTCTCGCACTTGTCTGACCACTGATTATCGATCACTTTTTACATATCACCTCGGAGTCTCCATGTCCCAAATCACCCTCATCCTCGGCGGTGCGCGCAGCGGAAAATCGTCTTATGCATTGCGGCTCGCCGAAGAGTCTTATAAATCGGTCACATTCATTGCCACGGCACAGGCGTATGATGACGAAATGTCCGCACGTATTCAGAAGCACAGAGCCGAACGCCCTGTCCACTGGGGCACTCTTGAACTTCCGTTGCACATTGCGTCGAACATTTCGCAGATTAATACAGATGTAGTCATCCTTGATTGCATCACGCTTTGGATCACGAATCTCATGATGCAATTTGTCAAAGATGATCTTGTGGACGAAGTTCCCTTCATACAAGCGGCACAGGCAGAGACCGAAGCCTTGCTCACTGCAATTCAAAACACAGAGCATGAGTGGCTGATCGTCTCCAATGAAGTTGGTTTGGGTCTTGTCCCGCCGTATCAAATGGGACGGGTCTACCGCGATGGGCTGGGCTGGGTCAATCAACGGATCGCAAGGGAGGCAGAGAAAGTGATTTTGATGACGGCTGGAATTCCAGTGCCGATTCATGAGTTCAAGAACTTGCAATAATTCACCATCTCATAGGCTTGGGCGTTAAGCCTGTATTGACTTAAAACGATGCCAGGGCAAAATACGCCAACGCCGCCGGACGATCATGATTCTATTTGCTGGATTATCTTAATAAACAAAGATGTTGGAGGTCATCATGGACAAACCGCCAACATCTCGATTAGATTGCTTATGCCAATTGCATTTTTTTGCGATTCGCAAATTTCACGCCGAAGTACACCGCTGCGTTACAGATCAACAACCCGATCATCGCAGGGACTAAAATTGCCCAGCCCGACTCGCCACCTTCGGCAACGCTCCAAGCGATCTTACCGAACGCAGCGAGGTTGATGACCGCCGCGCCCCACCACCAGGAACGCTTCCAAAATGCCAGTGCAAGGAAGTAAAAGAATGCAGGCACGGTCAACGTGAGTAAAACTTTTCCCAAGCCCCACGTGCCGAGCAGATAGTCGCGCTCCGCTTGCAGGAATTGCTCCACCGCAGGATCAACCGTTTCGGGTGCAGGAAACCAGAACATGCTGGTAGCCAGTGAAACAATCGTCACTGCGAGTCCCTTCCAATTACGCTTGTATGCGAAATAGATATAAGGGAGGATAAACAACGGGCGGATGTACCAACTCAAAACGTTGTGATGACGCGCCCAAGCCCATGTGAAAAAGTCAGATAAAAGTTCCATTCAAAAGTCTCCTTTTTGTTATTTCGTATTCAACCAATCGGACATTACTTGCAACGCCAGCCCGATATTGCCGATCTGACAATGCTGGTCAGCATGTTCAGCCTTGGTAAAGATCCGCACCGTGACAGACTTCGCATTGACCAGCGCCTTGCGCTGTTTTTCCATCAGCATCGGCGGCTGGAAGGCATCATGTTCACCGCCAGCCAACAGCACATCCTGTGTCACAAGTCTGGAATGCAGGTGATCTTTGTTCATACCCAGCATCCATTCCACGGCTTCGATGGGTTCACTCTTCTTCGTCAGGTAAAGAGTCTGCTTGATGGTGTGGCGCAACTTGCCGTTCGACATCTTCATCTTCACCATCCAGTTCATCAGCCCGCGCGCTTTCATCAACAAATCGACAAGTCCGCGATTGAAGCCGCCCGCCATCTCCATCCAATCATAGACCGGCGGGAAGGCAATGACACGGGTGATGCGCTTCTCGAACGCCGCGGCACGGATTCCCCAATAGCCGCCCATCGAAACGCCCAACAGCGCAGCATCCCTGACCTTGAAATGGTCAAGCACCGCAGCCACGGGCTTCTCCCAATCATGGTCGAACGGAAGTCCATATGTACGCAGCGCACCGCCCTGGCCGGGTCCCTCGAAGGCGAGGACTTCGTATCCCGCTTCAGCGAAGAAAGCCCACATGCAGTAAAAATCTTCGATGAACGAATCAAACCCACCGAAAGCGAGAAGCGTGCCTTTCGTCGCACCGCCTTTGGGAGCCAGCCGCATCACCGGCAGGAATCCACCCGCGTATGCGACCTTGTGCTGTTCAATGCCGTCTTCGACAAAGCCTTGGTAAAAAAGTTCGAGGAACTTGTTATACAGCGCAAGTTTCTGCTTATCTTCGGGGTCCACCAAAAACTCTGCCGCGCGGTAATAGAATGCCGCGTTCCTGATGCGCTTCTCCGCAAGAGCCTCATCACCCAGACGGATGAAACCGCGCACATAATCTTCAAAGGTCTTGATCTCTTTGCCGACCTTTTCGATATCCTCTTTGCGGGTGAATCCGAGCGAATACCAGCGGTTCAGCTGATAGTTGATAAATGCATCCTTATGAAATTTGAAATAGCCAACGGGTAATGTGTACATGATAAATCTCCTTTTGATGTCTCGAAGGATACTCCTTCCCCATCCCGCTGACATCGGGCTGCACTCACTTCTAACCCGGGAAGTTTTCCCAAAAATTTGGGAAGCGGCTCCCATCACTTTGGGAATAAAATACGGTATGCTCAACCCCATGAATTCACAGGCAGACGCTTCCCGCCTCAAGCAAATTACTCCCATTGTTTTGTCAGCTTGGGTGGCTTTCACAATGCTTGCCGCAGCGTTCTTTCTAATCGAGATTGGAGTGATGTACGATGATCTGGCTCATCCATCTGCGACCCTGATGAAAGACCTCGCCAACCTCGGGTGGAGTGTGCAAACCCATGCCATCTTTCTCATCACCCTGCGCCTTATTTTTGGTTTGACGCATTTTGTGATCGCAGGACTGATCATTTACAGACGCCCCAATGAAAACATTGCAGTATTCGTCGCCTTCTTTCTCGTTCTACTTGGAAGCATCTTCTGGCCCCCAGCCAACCAGATCGCCAGCCAACCGGAATTTTGGAAGACCCCGCGCCACATCGCCCAATTCCTAAATAGCATCGCATTTTTGGTTTTCTTTTTTATTTTTCCGAACGGTCAATTCACTCCACGTTGGACGCGCACCTTCACGTTGTTGGTCATCCCTTTCATCGTAGGCGTATATTTTCTTCCACAAACGATCCTTAACCCGCGAACATGGGGCATGCTGCCGCTCTTCATTTTTTCCATCACCGTCATCATCGTGATGATCTACTCCCCCATTTATCGGTACCGCAATATCTCCAGCACCACACTGCGTCAGCAGACAAAATGGGTTGTATTCGGTATCTCCATCGCATTGATGGGGTACTTCCTGATCGGACTTCCATTTGCCCTGAACATCCTGCAAATGGAAACTGGCACCATCTCGAACCTGGCAGCTGTCACAGGCATGATGCTGTTCTTCCTGCTCATCCCGCTCTCCATTGGCATTGCCATTCTGCGCTTCCGTTTATGGAACATAGACCCCATCATCAATCGCACACTCGTCTATGGAGCGCTGAGTTTCCTTACCATCCTGTTCTACGTCTTCACCGTCGGCTTTTTCGCTAATTACTTTCGTAACACACAAACCAATATCATCGTCTCATTCATCGCCACCGGAATCATTGCCATTCTGTTCGAGCCGCTTCGCCAACGCCTGCAGCGCGGCGTGAATCGCCTCATGTACGGCGAACGCGATGACCCTGCCACCGTCCTCACACGATTAAGTCAGCAGCTGAATTCCGCAATCGCACCTGAATCTGTTTTGCAGACCATTGTAGAGACTCTCGCCCAAACGCTGAAACTCCCCTACGCCGCCATTTCTCTTTTGTGGGATGACAAACCCCGCTTCGCGACACACCCAAACCTGCCTCTGTCCGAATTGCTTCATCTCCCTCTGACTTATCAGACCGAACACATTGGCGAACTGACCCTTGCCCCACGCGCCGCTGGCGAATCCTTCTCCCCAGCCGACATGAAACTGATTCACCTCATCGCCCAACAGGCAGGAACCGCCGCCTACACCCTGCGCCTCAACAACGACCTGCAAAAATCCCGCGAGAGACTGGTCACCGCGCAGGAGGAAGAACGCCGACGTCTGCGCCGTGACCTGCACGATGGAGTCGGTCCTACCCTTGCAAGTCTTTCCCAACGAATTGACACAGCAGCCGAATTCGTTAACAGCGAACCCGAAAAAAGCAGGCAACTGCTCAAAGATCTGAAAGGACAGGTCAAAGAAACCGTCGCCGAGATTCGCAGGTTAGTGTATGCTCTGCGCCCGCCCGTGCTGGATGAATTCGGGCTGGTCTCCTCCATTCGCGAACACACCGCCCAATACAGCGGGCCCAACGGGCTCCAAGTCACATTCGACACGACCGAACCACTCCCATCCCTGCCCGCCGCTGTGGAAGTCGCCGCTTATCGCATCCTGCTCGAAGCCTTTACGAATATGGTGCATCATGCCAATGCAACCAGCTGTCAAATCAAGATAAAAGTAGAAGAAAAAAACCTCTTGTTGGAAATTGCAGATGATGGAAAAGGTCTACAAAAAGGAAACCGCGCCGGGTTCGGGTTCAACTCCATGCGCGAACGCGCTGAAGAACTCGGCGGAGAATGTGTGATTGAAACGAATTCCGTTGGCGGCGTGACCGTCCGCGCGAGATTGCCCCTGGCAAGGAGTTGAACGAATGCCCATCAAAGTCTTGATCGCAGACGACCATGTCTTTTACCGTGAAGGAGTCCGCGCATTGTTGAGCAATGTCCCTGAGATCGATGTCATCGGTGAAGCCAATAACGGCGAAGAGGCTATTGCCCTGACAAAGGACCTCCGACCCGATGTCATTCTGATGGACTTGAAAATGCCGGGCATGAACGGCATCGACGCGACGCGTAGAATCCATGAAATACATCCAAACGTCGGTGTGCTGGTCATCACCATGTTCGATGACGATGACTCGGTCTTCGCTGCCATGCGCGCAGGCGCACACGGATACCTGCTCAAAGATGCGGATAAGGAGGAGGTCGTGCGAGCAATCGTCGCCGTGGAAAGAGGCGAGGCGATCTTCAGCCCTGCAATTGCCCAACGGATGATGCAATACTTCTCTGCGCCGTCTGCTTCATCGAATCGAAAAAATCAGCCCGACGAATTCGCCAAGCTCACCGACAGGGAGTTGGAAATTTTGGATCTAATTGCGCGGGGGAACAATAATTTAGTGATCGCAACCAAGGTATCGTTGAGTATCAAGACCGTTCAGAACTATGTCTCCAGCATTCTCACAAAACTGCAGGTGGCAGACCGCGCTCAAGCCATTGTCCGCGCAAGGGAGGCGGGGCTAGGAAAAGGGATTGAATGAATTTTGTTTGATTGGGGCTGGGATGGCCGCAAGGGAAAACCCCATGAAATCATCCATTCTGTCACAGACTTATAGCGATCTTTCCATAGGGACGTCGGCGACTATATTGTTTAACTGAAAATCATCGCATCCTCCAAAGGCGCGATTCTGGCGAACGATTTGCTATAATCGTTTTACGTCCATGTTTCGTTTCCTGCCTTTCAATGCCATCAAACCTTCCGGCTGGTTGCGTGCCCAGATGGTACGCGACATGGAACATGGCTTTGTTGGACGCCTCGATGAACTTGTCCCCGATCTAATCCAAAACGATGAAATTTACGGCGCTGACCGCCTAACCAAAGCCGCAAGAACAAAAGAACTCGGTGTGGTTGCCAAAGAAGCCCAGTGGGAAGTGCAATTCTTATGGTGGAACAGCGAAACCCAATCCAACTGGCTGGATGGTATGCTGCGAACCGCTCTGCTTTTGGATCATCCCATTTTTTTAGAAAAAGCACGAACTCACATTGAACGACTGCTCGCTACGCAAGACACAGACGGCTACCTCGGTATCTATGCCCCTGACCTGCGCTTCAACTTCACAGGCGAGAACGGTGAACTGTGGGCGCAAGCCTCATTGTTTCGTGTACTGCTTGGTTGGTATGAATCCACCGGCGATGAACGCACACTCAAAGCCGTACGCCGCGCAGTAGATGTGACCATGCGTGCCTACCCCATCGGGCAGTCGCATCCTTTTGATGTCAAAGATGATTTCGCCGGGGTTGGTCATGGACTGGTGTTCACCGACATCCTTGATCGCTTGTATCAACTCACCGACGACAAGCAGTATCTTGCATATGCCCGCTGGCTTTACGAAGAATACAGCCGCCAACCGCTCAGTCAGGATGATATTCAGCTCGCCAACCTCCTCAACCCAGACTATCGCTTCAAAGCCCACGGCGTTCACACCTATGAACATTTCCGTTCGTTATTGACCGCCTCAACCATCGCCGATGACTCGCTGTTAAATTCTGCTCTCACCGCCGCACTCGCCAAACTGGAGATTTGCCTCACCCCATCCGGTGCCCCCATCGGTGACGAGTTCATTGCCGGGCGCGAAGCAGACGCATCGGAGACGGGGTATGAATACTGTTCCATTCATGAATTGCTCGACACGTATACTCAGCTGCTCCAGAAAACCGGTGATGTCTATTGGGCAGACCGAGCCGAATGGCTGTTCTTCAATGCAGCCCAAGGTGCGCGACATCCCTCTGAACCTTCCATTGCCTACCTGAAAACCGACAACTCATTTTCGATGACGGGTTCCTTGCATCCCGACGACCTACAGGATGAACAAAATCCGCAGATACGCTACAAGTATTCACCGGCTCATCAGGATGTGGCAGTATGTTGTGTCCCTAATGCTGGGCGGATCGCACCGTATTACGTCAAGGCGATGTGGCTGCGTTCGGAGGATGGCTTCGTGAAAGCCTTGTACGGCGCATCCGAATTTCAAACCGAGATCAATGGCGTAAACATCAAGATCACTGAAACAAGCAATTATCCCTTTGATACGAACATCAACTTTCAGGTGGATGTTTCTGAACCTATCGAGTTCACGATCAGTTTTCGAAAGCCTGAATGGAGCAAGCAATTCAACCTGACAGGCGTGGATGATTTTTCCGTTCAGGGGAATCTGATTCAGGTGAGAAAAAACTGGCAAACTGGCGACCAACTGTCCCTGCGTTTTGAGGCGCAGGTTCAAATCCAGCCGTGGCGTGATGAATCCATAATCCGTTATGGCGCGTTGCTTTTCTGCCTGCCATTGGATGGGGATTCCTCTCCCGGGCGGGAATATGCGCCAGGTTTCCGTGATGCGTACTATACCCTCGCCTCTTCATCGGACTTGAGCCTGCGCCTGCCGCCCAAGCCTGAATTTACGCTGGAGCATTTTGTGTTCGATCCATCCAAGCCTTTTGATTCGATCACACTGAAAGGATCGATGATCGACACGCATGGGAAAGTGCATTCTATTCAACTCATTCCGCTTGGCAAAAGTATTTTGCGGCGGGTAACGTTTCAGATTGGAGGACAATGAATTCCTACGAGCGTTTTACTGCACGCCTGCGTGGCGAGCCTGTTGACCGCGTCCCAAACTTTGATATCTTAATGACCCGCGCAGCACGCCACATTGGCACGCCGCTCTCGCGCTACTATCTCGATCATCACGTTCTGGTGGAGGCGAACCTTGCCGCTGCCGCTGATTTTCATGTTGACATCCTGCAAGCCATCTCGGACCCCTACCGTGAAGCCGCCGATTTTGGATTGGAAGTTAGATTTCCAGAGGACAACCTGCCGCTCAGCCACAAGCCGTTGATCGCTGAACCGGAGGACCTTAAGAAACTCGTTTCACCAAATCCATCAACCGGAAAGCGGATGAGCGACCGACTGGAAGCGGTACGGTTGTTCCGCGAACAAGCAGGCGGCGAGATTCCGATCATGGGCTGGGTGGAGGGCGCACTCGCCGAAGCCAGCGATCTACGCAGCATGTATCTGACCGTGATCGATCTCGTCAAACGCCCGGAATGGCTTACCGAATTATTGGAAATCTGTGTGGAAGTGGAAATTGCCTTCGCCCGCGCCCAAGTGGAAGCCGGGGCTGACATCATCGGTCTTGGAGATGCGGTCTGCTCGCAGATCTCCCCCAAAATGTATCGGCAGTTTGCGCTGCCCTATGAACAGCGCATTTTTGCGGCAGTTCACGAGATGGGCGCGGTTGGGCGCCTGCACATTTGCGGCAACACCACCCACCTCCTGCCAGATATGCTTCAAAGCGGCGCAGATATCATTGACCTGGATTGGATGGTGGATCTGGAAAAAGCCGCGCAACTGTTTGATAACAAAGTTGCCATCTGCGGAAACTTCGACCCCGTAGCGGTCATGTTACAAGGTACACCTGAAACGGTCAGAGCAGCGACTCTGGCGTGCATTCAAAAAGGCAGCAAACGTCAATTTAGCGGAGCCGGCTGCGAGATCCCGGAAGACACGCCGAAAGAAAATCTCTTGGCGCAATATCAAGCCCTTTGTCAATAAACTGGAAGTTCATCAAGGTTAGCCCATGTATCACAAACAACGCTGGACACCCGAAAAGATAAAACAACGTCTACACCTGATCGAGCCGTTGGCACATCGCAAACGCAAGAATTTGCCATCGTTCAAATACCTTGAGTTATCGAGTCCGTTAACCCCGCCGCCCATTCAAACAGACGTGGACGACTCGCAGTGGGCGGAGATCGAAGCCAATACATACTGGGGCTCGTGGATGCAGGACTTCGTTCTACGGACGACATTCATTGTTCCCGAATATATCGATGCAACCCAACCCATTGCATTGTTCCTCCCCCTTGGCGATTCGGGCGATTTTTCGCACCCTGAATGCCTGGCGTATATTGACGGTGTTCCTTATGCCGCCTGCGACCGTCATCATCAGGAAATTTTGCTCAAGCCTGAATGGTGCGACGGCAAAGAACATTCCCTCGCCCTGCACGGTTGGACGGGTCTCGGCGGGTTTGCGAATGGCGATGCATTCACCAAACTTTTCATGAAGCACTGCGCTGTGGTGCAGATCGATCAGCCCACGCGAGATTTTTGCGTGCTCGCCTCCATCGCGCTCGAAACGCTCACCAACCTGGATGATAACAACCCAGCCAAACATCACCTGCTCAACGCGCTTAATGACGCCTTCATTGCGCTCGATACCCGCGACCCCATCGGCGAAGAAAGATTTTATGCCAGCATTTCACCCGCGACCCAAACGTTGAAGGATGGTATTGCCAAAGCAGGTGCGCCGTTGGATGCAGTCATTCATGCCACGGGGCACGCGCACATTGACGTCGCCTGGTTATGGGCGCTGGGACAGACGCGCCGTAAATCTGAACGCACGTTTTACAATGTCATCCGCCTGATGGAGCAATTCCCTGACTATCATTTCAGTCAGTCACAACCGCAGTTGTATCAATTTATAAAGGAAGACCAGCCGCAACTCTTTGAGTCCATCAAAGAAAAGATAAAAGAAGGACGCTGGGAGCCGATGGGCGGTATGTGGGTCGAAGCCGATTGCAATCTCAGCGGCGCTGAATCGCTGGCGCGTCAGTTTTTGTTGGGGAGAACTTTTTTCCACGAGCACTTCGGCAGCGACGCCGAGAGTCCCGTCCTTTGGCTGCCCGATGTCTTTGGCTACGCCTGGGCGTTGCCACAACTCATCAAGCAGGCAGGCCTGAAATACTTCATGACCATCAAAATCGGCTGGAGTCAATACAACCGCCTGCCCTACGACACCTTCCTATGGCAGGGTATTGACGGCACACAAATCCTAACGCACTTCAGCACGGTCAAAGAATTTGGCAGCGAATATGCCAGCACATATAACTCGATGGCAAATGCCAAGGAAGCACTTGGCACGTGGCAAAATTTCCAACAGAAGGAACTTCAAAAAGATCTGCTAATGGCGTACGGCTACGGCGATGGCGGCGGCGGACCCACGCGCGAGATGCTCGAAAACATCGAAGTGATGAAGAACTTCCCAGCTCTTCCACAGGTCAAACAATCAAGTGTAAAAGGATTCTTTGAGAGCATCGAACCGCTCACTGAATCAAAGATGATGCCTGTTTGGAATGGCGAACTCTATCTCGAATATCATCGCGGCACCTACACCACCCAAGCCCGCAACAAACGCGCCAATCGCAAAGCCGAGTTCCTGCTGCATGATGCCGAGTTCATTTCAACCTATGCCTCCCTCCTCACCAAGTACCAATATCCAATTGCCAATTACCAACAAGCCTGGAAAACCATCTGCCTCAATCAATTCCACGACATCATCCCCGGCTCCAGCATTGGATCCGTCTATGAAGAGTCGCAGGCGCAATACGCCGAACTGACCCAGAACGTTAACCGACTCCGCGATGAAGCCCTGCAAGTCATTGCTTCTCATTTGGATGCAGACCTGATCCTCGTCAACCCGACTTCCTTCACCCAACCAGCCCTGGTCTTCGTCCCGGGCGACTCATTGCAACGCTTCTCTTACGACGGGCAGCCTGTCCCTGCCCAGCAAGCGGATACTGGCGTTTGGCTGGATGCGGGCGAGATGCAGCCGTATAGCGTGATGGGTTTGAAGACCGCAGACCCTCGACTGGAAAACGAACCAAGCAACCTTCCATCTGCGCTCGACCGTCATATACTCGAAAACGACTTTCTCCGCGTCGAACTCAACTCCGCTGGCGACATCACCCGCATCTTTGATAAAAAAGTGGACCGAGAAATCCTGCCGCCCAACGCCATCGCCAATCAATTCCAAGCCTTTGAAGACCGCCCCAAGAGCTGGGATGCCTGGGACGTGGACATCTTCTACGATGACAAGATGTGGCTGGCGGAACCTGCGGAATCGGTCAAATTCGTTGAAAATGGGGCATTACGGCAAACGATCGAAATAAAACGCAGGGTTTTGAACAGCAAATTCACTCAACGCATCTCACTGAACCACAACGCCCCACGCTTGGACTTCGACACCCGTATTGATTGGCAGGAGCGTCACACCCTGCTCAAGGTCGCTTTCCCCGTGGACATCCTCACCCCCCAAGCAACCTACGAGATCCAATGGGGCAATGTCACCCGTCCCACCCACCGCAATACCAGTTGGGACTGGGCACGTTTCGAGACCTGCGCCCACAAATGGGTGGACTTCTCCGAAGGCGACTATGGCGTGAGCCTGCTCAACGATTGCAAGTATGGACATGATATTCACAACAATGTGATGCGTATCACGCTATTGCGCTCGCCCACCATGCCCGACCCCATGGCAGATTTTGGCGAACATCAGTTCAAGTACAGTATGTATCCACATGTCGGTTCATGGAATGAGACGACACAAAGGGAAGCGTATTTGCTGAATGATCCGATCATTGCTTACAAGTCATCAGTGCCCGGTAAACAGTCATCAATGACCAGTCTCCAATCTCTAGTCTCTTGTGATTCGCCCAATATCATCATCGAAACCATCAAGAGAGCCGAAGATGGAGAAGGGCTCATCGTCCGCTTGTATGAAAGCCACAGAAATCGGGGAATCATCACCCTCAAAACCGCCCGCCCGTTGACGCGGGTTGAAAAGATCAACCTACTGGAGGAAAAACAGGAAAACCTTGCACCAATAGATAACGAGGTGCGATTCCCGATCAAGCCTTATGAAATAATCAATCTACGGTTGGTAATGCAACCCCTTTAATATGCACATCCCTTCGATCATCCCCAATCGCAAGATCGCCGGCTACTCAGCAATTTTGCTTCCCTTCACATCAAGAGGTTCGGTGGACTGGGACGCTTATTGCGCTCACGTCGCCCGCACTGCCGAGGCTGGGCTCACTCCCGCCGTCAACATGGACACGGGTTATGCCAACCTCATCGACGAAAAGACTCGGGAGGAAGTCCTGCGCTGTACACGAGATACTCTCTCGGGGGCGGATTTCACCGCTGGAGCTTTTGTCTCCTCTCAATCAAACGCATCTTTCGACGCGGCAGCCTATCACCGCCAGATCGAGTTGATCCAAGCCTATGGCGGAATCCCGACCATCTTCCAATCATTTGGCTTGACCAACCTCCCATCCGACCAACTCATCGCCGCCTACACAAACTTTGGGCAAATCGCCCCACGCTTCATCGCCTTTGAATTGGGAACGATGTTCGCGCCTTTTGGAAAAATCTACGACCTTGAAACCTACAAAGGCTTGCTAGGCATCAAGGAATGCATCGGAGCGAAACACTCCTCTCTCAGCCGCCAACTCGAATGGGACAGGCTCATCCTGCGCGACAAAGTTCGCCCGGATTTCAAAGTCTTCACCGGTAACGACCTCGCCATAGACATGGTCATGTACGGCTCAGATTATCTGCTCGGCATCTCCACCTTCGCACCCGATTATTTTGCCGTGCGAGATAAATACTGGCTCGAAGGCGATCCTCGCTTTTACGAACTCAACGACATCCTGCAATATCTCGGCTTCTTCGCCTTCCGCAACCCCGTCCCTGCATACAAACACACAGCCGCCCAATTCCTCAAACTTCGCGGTTGGCTTCAGTGTGACGATACCCATCCCCAAAGCCCTCTTCGCCCCGAAACAGATATTCCCATCCTTCAAAATATCCTCACTCAACTCGAATCTCTCACCTGATACCTGACACCCCGTACCTGTGACACTATGACCTACACGCGCATCGCTCAACTCAAAACTCCAGAACAATTTTCCAAATACATTGAATCGCTCAATATCAAACTTGATTTCGATTCTGAACTCCTCTCCCCCACTCCTCTCGCCCAACCCTACAACTTTCCAACCTTCGACCTTCAACCTTCCAACCGTTTTTGCATCCTCCCCATGGAAGGCTGGGACGCCTCGACTGACGGCAAGCCGACTGAACTTGTGACCCGCCGCTGGGAACGATTTGGTCAGAGCGGGGCGAAACTCATCTGGGGCGGTGAAGCCGTGGCGGTGCGACCCGATGGACGCGCCAACCCGAATCAACTCATCATCAATGAAGCGAACCTAAGCGACATCGCAAATCTGCGCGAGAGTCTCGTCCGTACACATGCCACCCGCTGGAATGTAGATGACCTGCTCATCGGCTTGCAGTTGACTCACTCCGGGCGCTTCTGCCGCCCAAACGACAAAAAACGGATGGAGCCGCAAATTCTCTATCCACATCCCTTGCTCAATAAGAAGTTTGGCTTACCCGATGATTACCCCGTGATGAACGATGACCACATTGAACGGCTCATCGAAGGTTACATCCATGCTGCGAAACTGGTGCAAAAAGCTGGCTTCCATTTCGTGGATGTCAAACATTGCCACGGCTATCTCGGTCATGAATTTCTCAGCGCCGTGGATCGTGCTGGAAAATTCGGCGGCAGTTTCGAAAACCGCACCCGCTTCCTGCGCGAGATCATAGCAGGCATCCGTGCCGAAGCGCCAGGGCTGGAGATCGGAGTCCGTCTCTCCGCCTACGACTTCATCCCATTCAAGCCCGATGAAAATGGAACTGGTATTCCTGATAACTGGTCACTGGCTACTGATTACCCCTACGCCTTTGGCGGCGACGGCTCAGGCGCAGGCATCGACCTGATGGAGCCGCACCAGTTCCTCGGTCAGTGTGAAGCGATGGGAATCAAGTTGGTCAACATCACGGCAGGTAGTCCGTATTATGTTCCGCACATCCAACGCCCCGCCTTGTTCCCGCCATCGGATGGATACCAGCCGCCCGAAGACCCGCTCGTGGGCGTGGCGCGACTCATCAACGCGACGGCAGAGTTGAAGGCGGCGCATCCGAATCTGTGCATCGTTGGGACCGGTTACTCGTATTTGCAGGAATGGCTGCCGAACGTAGCACAGAATGTCGTCCGCACCGGCAAAGCGGATTTTGTGGGCATCGGGCGCATGGCATTGACCTACCCCGAAATATGTGCGGACGTGCTCGAAGGTAAGCCACTGCAACGTAAACGCATCTGCCGCACATTCAGCGATTGCACCACCGCCCCGCGCAACGGCATGGTGAGCGGATGTTATCCGTTAGATGAGTTTTATATGGAACGACCAGAAGCAGAGCGGTTGAAAGAAGTGAAACATGATAAGTGAAATGAGAAAAATCATCCTAATCACCGATGGGATTTTTCATCCACCTTTGTTTGGACGGCTGCGTCTTCACGAGATGTTTTCGCAAATGGACGGCTTTTCATTCTCGCGCATTTCTTCCTTGGAAAAACTTCCCGCCGACCTCACATCCTTTTCTGCATTCGTTTTGCATTTTCATCATAAGACGATCTCCTCCTCTGCACTTGAACGGTTGGACACCTTTGTAAAAAACGGCGGCGGGATTCTCGCCATCCATGCGGCGACAGCGTCTTTCAAACAAACAATGCCTTATTTCAAAATTCTCGGCGGGCGGTTTATTGGGCATGGGAAGGTTGAAAGGTTTAAGGTAGAAAAGTTGGAAAGCGAGATGTTTGATGGCATTGGCAGTTTTGAAGTGCGTGATGAGTTGTACATCCATGAATTGGAACCAGGCATCGAAGTCCATTTCACGGCAAAGCATGAAGATAAGGATGTGCCCGTCGTGTGGACGTATCGCTACGGAAATGGGAAAATCTGCTACGCGGTGCCGGGTCACAACACGGGGACAATGTACAATGAGACCTATCAACAAGTGCTTCGGCGCGGTTTGGAATGGGTGTGTGCATGACAAAACTTAATCTTGCCATCGTCGGCTGTGGAGACATTGCGGGATTCACAGCGTTGGTATCGAAACTCGTTCCACAAGTGAATCTGTCCGCTTGCTGCGATGTGAACAAAGAACGCGCCGAAACATTCGCGAAAAAGAATCGCATCCCGAAAGTTTACACTGACTACAACGAACTGCTGGAAACATCACAAGCAGACGCGGTCTACCTTGCCGTGCCACATTATTTGCATTATGAAATGGTTCTTGCGGCGGTGAAGGCAAGCAAACCTATCTTCGTGGAAAAACCCCTCACGCGCACGCTCGACGAAGCAAAAAAACTGATTCAAGCGATCGGCGATGCAAAAGTCGGTGTGAATTATCAATACCGTTATGATAGCGGATGTTACGCGCTGGCACGCGCTATTCAATCCGGCGCGCTGGGAAACATTCACTCCATGCGGATCAATATTCCCTGGCATCGGGAGCAGAGTTACTTCGAAGGCGCGGCATGGCATAAGACAATCGCCCACGCAGGCGGCGGGACACTCATTACGCAGGGCAGCCACTTTTTGGATGTGGCGTTATGGGCGTTGGATGAAGACCCAGTCTCCGCGATGGGCTATGTCAAGACTCCGCGCTTCGAGGTGGAAGTGGATACTCTCGCTCATGGGATCGTCGAAACGCGGCGCGGGACCCTCATCAGCGTTGTCTCAAGCATGGTGACGGCGAACGAGCAAACGGTCACGATCGAGGCGTATGGTGAGCACGGGACGGCCATCTATGCAGACCGTCCATTTCCGCATGTCAAATTCATCGGTGCGAATATCAAAAAAGAACGTCCGCCCGAATGGGGTGTTCATGCTTTACAGCGGAGTCTGGCAGGCTTCACAAATTGGGTTTTGAACGATAAGCCGTTTCTTATTCCCGCAGTGAGTACGTTGCCCGTCCTCGCGGCAGTGGATGGGATGTATCGATCCTCGGTTACAGGTTCAAGGTTGCAAGTTAACCTTCAACCTTGAACCTGTAACTTTCAACCAAAGGAGACAGCATGGAAACAAAATCGGAAAAACTAAGTTGGTGGGCAAAGATCGGCTATGGGCTGGGCGACATTTACGGAGGCGGGGCTGGTGTCATCATCAGTTTTTATTACCTGATCTTCCTCACCGACGTGGTACGCATTGCGCCCGCGCTGGCTGGGACGGTCATCCTCATCAGCAAAATTTATGACAGCATCACAGACCCGTTCGAGGGTTTGATCGCCGACCGAACCCGCACCAAAATGGGACGCCGTCGCCCGTACTTGCTCCTCGGTATTCCGCTGATCTTCCTTTCGTTCTTCGCCTTGTATTATCCATACCAAATGGAGTCGGAGACCATGCGCTTTGTGTCAGTGGTGTTGAGTTATTTGTTCTTCTCCACTGTGGTGAGCATTGTCATGCTCAATTACAACGCACTTCACTCCGAGATCACGCTTGATTACAACGAACGCTCGTCGCTCAGTTCCATTCGCATTCTTTTTTCAACGCTGGCTTCCATCGTCGCCGCGCTGGTTCCGTTGGAGATCGTCAAAGCCTTCGATGACGTTCATACGGGCTATATCGTAATGGCGCTTGCCTTCGGCGCGTTCTTTGCCCTGCCGTTCATCGCCACTGTTTCCGCCGTGAAGGAACGCCCCGAGTTTCAGAAACCACCCGAACCGTTCGACTGGAAAATGGCGTTCATCGAGCCGTTCAAGAATCGCACGTTCGTTTATACACTTGCCATGTATCTCTTTGCCTTCGTCGCCATCGATACGGTCAGCACCATCGTGGCGTACTTTGTCAAATATTATTTGCTTCGCAGCGGTGAAGTCAGTTTCGTCAACGGCGCGTTGCTTGTGGCGCAGGTCGTCTCGCTGCCGTTCTATGTGGCGCTCAGTAAACGCACCAGCAAAGTGCGCGGCTACATCATCGGGCTTGTCATCTGGGTCACGGCTATGATCTTCAGTTTCATGCTTGCACCGGGCAACTTCTCTTGGCTGGTGTATGCCTTTGCCATCGTGGCAGGTCTCGGGACGGGCGGCATCGTCGTGATGATCTACGCCATCTTCCCGGACATCCCAGATGTGGACGAACTTCACAGCGGCGAGCGACGCGAGGCGATCTACTCCGCATTGGTCACATTCATCCGCAAGTTCAGTTCAGCGCTTGCCATCTTCGCCGTGTCAAACATTATCGGCTGGGCTGGCTATGTTCCGCCCATTCAAGAGACCGTGAACGGCGCGACCAAACTCATCGAGCAGCCTCAATCAGACACGTTCATCTTCGTCCTGCGTTTGATGTTCATGCTGCTGCCCATCGTCCTGCTCATCTTTGCGCTCTTCTTCGCCCTGCGCTTCCCGCTCACTCCCGAACTTCATCGCCGCCTCAACAACATCCTCGCCAAACAACGCACCAACCAACCCGTAGACGAAACCGAAAAGCAGGAACTCACCAAAGTCCTTGTTGGCTGAAATTGATCACTGTTCACTGATTACTGGATACTGTCCATGACCGTCCACGCCCAGCCCGACTACCGCATCCGAGCCTCTTCCCCCGCCCCAACAGCGCATCCCACCGCGCCGAACCCTGATTCGTTCTCCTCCGAACCTTTCCTCCCCGACTACGAATCCCGTCGTGCCGCATTTTTCGAGCATGTCTTGAAGAATCCCGCGCCAGAAAATACCAAACCCGCCTGGCACGAACTGTCACGCCTCGCCGCAGGCGGGACGCCGCACGAGGGCATCTTCCACGCCGCGCTGGATTTCATCGACGCAAGGAAGGATTGTGCCGATTTTGTGTTGCATGGGATTCTGCGATTACTAGAGAGTAGAGAATTAGATACCAGTCGTCTACTCTCTGATCATCTATTCTCACGCGCAAAGCGCACCGTCCTCAACTTCAAATACTTCCCCAACGAACCCGGCATCGACTCGCTCTGCACTTGGACGGAGAACCACTACATCCTCTACACCTCCGCCGCCTACCTTGCGGGACAACTCTACCCCGAAGAAGTTTTTGCCAACTCGGGCGAGACAGGACGGCAGAAAGTGGAACTCAACCGCAAGCGCATCTTGCGCTGGCTCGACTTGCGCTTCCATACGGGATTTAGTGAATGGCTCTCTCATGTCTACTACGACGAAGACCTGACCGCGCTGCTTGCGCTCTACGACTTCGCCCAGGATGAAGAGATCCGCCGCAAAGCGGAGATGGTTATTCACCTGCTCCTGCTCGACATTGCGCTTAACTCGTTCAAAGGCGTTTTCGGCTCCACCCACGGACGCGCCTACGAAAACACAAAAAAGTGGGCATCCAACGAAGGCACAACAGATACGTCAAAATTGCTGTTCGGTATGGGAATCTTCTCCAACTTCGATAACATGTCCGCAGTTGCATTTGCATTGAGCGGCTATCGCGTACCGAAAGTGATCGAACTCATAGCAAGTGACAGTCACTTTGAGAACAAACAACGGATGGGAATCAAACTCTCCGAAATGGAAAAGTGGGGCATCCATCCCGATAACTTCGAAGATGGAATGCACTACCTCACCCTCGAAGCCTATCTTCATCCGAAAACAATTTCAAACACCATCCGCATGTTCGATACATGCAACTGGTGGGAAAATTCTTTCCTTAGTCCATTCAAACCCTATCGCGGATTACTGAAAACGCTCAACGCAATAAGAGGATTGCCTTTGCTCGCGCGTTTTGTAGAACGTGACGCCTGCCGCAACACGCGTGAGGAAGTCAACATCTACACCTACAAAACGCCCGATTACATGCTATCCACTGCGCAGGATTATCGCAAGGGCTACGGCGGCGACCAGCAGCACATCTGGCAAGCCACACTTGGGCAAGATGCGGTCTGCTTCACTACGCATCCTGCCAAGATCGAAGGTGTTACGCCAAATTACTGGGCGGGCAGTGGATTGCTTCCGCGAGCGGCGCAGTATAAAAATGTAGCGGTCATTATTTATAACATCGAGAAAATCCCTGCGTTGTATGTGCCCATCAAACACTTCTTCACTCACGCCTGGTTTCCAAGAGATAAGTTTGACAAGGTTTTAGAGACCAAAGGTTGGATCTTTGCCCGTAAAGGAAAAGGCTATATAGCATTACGGTCACAAAACAAGTATTTTTGGAACATGGAATCTGAAATCCCCTACCTTCCAATGCCAATACGCCAACACGAAGAGGATAAATTACGCGAGGTGATCGTTCCAAGCAAAAAGAATATATGGATTTGTCAAATGGGCTGTGAGGCTGACGATGGGAGATTTTTTGACTTTGTGGAGACACTCTCCGGCGCGCAGCTCGCTTTCAGCGGAATGAATGTCGAATTCCAGTCACCCGGTAACGGCTTGGTTCGATTCGGCTGGGATGGCGGATTCAGCGTGGACGGGGTCACCATCCAACTGCATGATTATCCGCGTTACGAAAATCCATACGTCAAAGCAGAATTCAACGCTGATGAGGTCAATATACCAATGGGCAGGCATGAATTAAGCCTGAATTGGAGAAAAACAGAAAATCAGACCATCTCTTGATTCTGCTGCGGGTTGCACAACACATGCGTCTGGAAATTGATCATAGCGGTCGGATTTCTCCGGCGGGGCACACATCTGGTACACGGGTTATCTATCCATTGCCGTCAACGTTTTCAAGAACGCCACGATCTTTTGCAATTGCGCTTCGCTCAAATGCAGAACTTCCAATTCCGAGTGACCTTTCGGCGCATCGGGGGCATTTTTGTAGTGTCTCAATACTTCTTCAATCGAAGCAAATTGACCCGCATGCATGAACGGCGCGCGATTTGCCACATCTCTTAAGGATGGGGTTTTGAAAGCGCGTTCTAATTCTTCACCTTCTGCAAGCATGAAGCGCAATTCCTTGCAATCTTCAGGAGCCGCATCACTGTATTTGCTTAGGCAGTTGAATTCATCCGCAAGCACCTGCTGTGCGCCGCGCGCACGACCTATGTCTTCGGGCAAATCGGCGACGGCTGGCACGCCTGTATTATGGAAGTCGTTGTCTGTGAGCAAAGGTCCGTTATGACAACGCGTGCAATTCGCTTCGTTCAGGAATAACTTCAAACCTGCTTCTTCGTCAGCGGTGAAAATGTCACGGGCGGCAGAGATGTCATTTGCCAGAACAGCCTCCACGTAGAAATCGAAGCGCGAAGTGCGGGGCATGATGGTGCGTTCGAAAGCGGCAATCGCCTTGCCCATGTTCACATACACCAACGTCACCGCTTCGCGGTCTGCTTCGCTCATGCTTGCCCAATTCGCCGCGGCGACTTCATCATCGATCGGCGCGGCAGGCACAGGGAAGCGGCTCTCATCCGAGAAATCCGGCAGTGTGCCGAACAACGCTTCGTATTCTGTTTTGTAATGCGCCTGGATCAACTTCACATAGAACGTGCGCGTGCCGCCATGCTCCACGGGGTTTTCCAGCGGACCCAATGCCTGCGCCCACTGACTGTCCTTGCGCCCATCCCAAAAAAACCACGGGCTGTACGCCGTGCCCGCAATCGGCATCGTGCGGCGGTCTGTCGTGCCGACGCCTTGCGCGAGCGGCAAACCATCCTGAAAATCTTTCGATGCGATGTGACAGGTGGCGCACGAAACTTCGCCGTTGGAACTGAAGCGGACATCTGAAAACAATTTCGCTCCCAACGCCACTGCACGCGGATCATCGGCATATTGATTGGATGGATCAGGCGGCAGCGCAGGCAGAGATTCGATCCACAGTGTGCGCATCAACTCCACCTCCGCTTCAGACCACGGGGAGGCTTGATTGCTGCACCCAAGCAGAATCCCCGCGGACAGTGTGAACACGATGCCCGCGAGAAGCAAACGCTTCTTCAGCACACTAGCCTCCAAGAATAATATTGAACGTGACGTTATCTTCCACACCGTCGGCGCTGATGTTGAACTTCACTTCCCACCAGCCACCCATCTGAAAGCGCAGACCTTCGACAAGATAATCACCGCCGCCCATGTCCTGCGTCACCTGCGGAGACGTGGGCAACCCGTGACCGTGATCGGGCATCCCGCCATCGACCAAAATAGTCGCGCCCTCCACGGGCTGACCGTCCGCGGTTTCGACGTGCAGAATCCACGAATGCATCGAGCCGATAGTGATCGGGTCAAGTTCGCTTTTGAATGACACAATGAACGCGCCGTTATTCGTCATGCGTGTGGTCTCGGTGTTCAGGTCATTGGCAGAAGTGCCCGACCCGCCGCCGTGCATTCGTTCCATCATCATAGGGTGCATAAAGCGCGGACCGAGAATGGGCATCAACACGAAAATGCCGACGAGTATCAACACAGCCGTAACAACGGCGGTAATGACAATTGTTTTGTTCTGGGAATTCATGGAAGACCTTCCTTTGGAATTGGTATCTCTAAAACTGAATACGGACTTTCGTCCGTTTTCCAAATGATCGCGGATATTAATCGTCCTATATCTCCCAGTCAATTCGATTTTGAGGTTCTTTACAGAATCTTTATAAAGGCTTTATTCTCGATTTACCTGATTTCGATACAGTTGGTCTCATAAAAGGTACAATTTACCCATGACCAAAATCCTTGTTGTTGACGATGAACCCTCCATCGTAAATCTTGTGCAGGCGTATCTCAAACCAGAAGGCTACGAAGTTTTCACCGCCGCCGATGGCGTGGCAGGTCTCAAAGCCGCGCGCGCCTTCAAACCCGACCTGGTCATTCTTGATGTCATGCTGCCTGGCATGGACGGATTGGAACTGCTCACCAAACTGCGCCGCGAGTCGGAGGTGTACGTCATCATGCTGACCGCCCGCACCGAAGAGACGGATCGAATCGTCGGGCTGTCCGTCGGCGCAGATGATTACGTGACCAAGCCGTTCAGTCCGCGTGAGTTGGTGGCGCGTGTCAAGGCGGCGTTGCGGCGTCTCGGAGCAGGATCAGGCACAGGCGCAGAAGGAGGCGTGCTCTCCTTCCGTCATGTTCGCATCGATATCGGCGCGCGTCAGGTCATGGTGGATGATAAAGCCATCGAGTTAACTGCAATCGAATTTGACCTGCTGCGCACGCTCGCAGAACATCGCGGACGGGTGATGTCGCGTGAACAGTTGTTGGAAAAAGTATGGGGCGGCGAATATTTTGGCGAGATGCGTGTGGTGGATGTGCATCTCGGGCATGTGCGCTCGAAGTTGGGCAACCCCGAATATATTGCCACCGTGCGCGGCGTTGGTTATCGCTTCGATGATGAGGTGTTATGAATTATTTCCGTTCGCACTTAACCGCTAAACTACTTGCATCCTATTTGTTGGTGGTCTTGATCGGTATGGCTGCCATTTGGGTCACAACCCGCTTCACCACTCCCGCAGCATTCCAACGTCACTTGCGTTTCATGGAGGAGCGCATGGCGGGACAGGGCATGGGGCCTGGGCATGGCGGGCAAAGCGGCATGATGGCGGATTTTTACCAAAACTTTCAGGCATCGTTCAATGAGTCGCTGGTGATTGCGTTTGTCGCCGCGTCGCTGGTGGGTTTGATTACAAGTTATTGGTTGAGCCGCAGCATTATCGCACCTGTGCAAAGCATGAAGAACGCCAGCCAGCGCATTGCCCAAGGTCATTATGATGAACGCGTGAGTTCGCGCGGCACAGATGAGTTGAGTCAGCTTGCAGCAAGTTTCAATCAAATGGCAGAGCAGCTCGAACAGGTGGAAACGATGCGCCGCCGCCTTATCGGCGATGTGGCACACGAACTCCGCACACCGCTAACCGCCATTAAAGGTTCCACCGAAGGTCTCATGGATGGCGTACTGCCCGCAAACGATGAAACCTACCAACAGATCCACAACGAAGCCGAACGCCTTAATAAACTCGTCAACGATTTGCAGGAACTCAGCCGCGTCGAGTCAAAAGCCATTTCATTGGATATACACCCCCTCGATGTTTCCAGCCTGATGCAGACAACTCAAAAACGGATGCAATTCCAGTTCGACGAAAAGCGCGTCGCTCTTAACCTCAGCCTGCCACACGCCCCCATCCTTGTCCTCGCTGACGAAGACCGCGTATTGCAAATCCTCACCAATTTGCTTGGCAATGCCCTGCAATACACGCCAGAAAACGGCACAGTGACTGTGACCATCGAGCGCGAAAAATTGTTCGCGAAATTCACCATCCGTGATACGGGCATTGGTATTCCAGCAGAATTTCTCACACACATCTTCGACCGCTTCTATCGCGTGGACAAATCCCGCTCGCGCGCGCACGGCGGCTCAGGCATTGGGCTGACGATTGCCAAACACCTGGTTGAAGCGCACGGGGGGAAAATTTGGGCGGAGAGCGAAGGCGAAAACAAAGGCAGCGTGTTTATATTCACACTACCTGTTGGGTGACCAGGCAAAAGCAACAAAAGACAGCCATAATAAAAGGACTTAATGGAAAAATCCATCAAGTCCTTTTATATATAAAACCCAGTAGTGGGGAAGGAGGTTTTTTCCACTATATCGCCTTCCCATTTTTCTTTCTCCAATCTTGAAATTTTCTTTATCGAATCTTTACATTGAGGTTTTATCATCTGGAGCGTATTCAGGTAATAAACTTGAAAATCACATGAAGGAGTGAAAATGAAAAAGACACTTTTGATAATTGGGCTGGTTGTGCTGGCTTTGGGAGCGCTTGGAGTTGGGGTTGCATTTGCCCAGGATCCTCAGCCCCCTGTGAACAATGGCGGTTACGGTTGGATGCATGACTACATGGAAAAGGCGCTTGCCGCAAAACTCGGTCTTACCGAAAAACAAGTGGAAGATCAACTTGCCGCCGGGATTTCTATGCATCAGATTGCGCTGGATAATGGCATTACGGAGGATGAACTGGCAGGCTTCATGAATGAGATGCATGCGGATGCCTTCACCAAGGCGGTTGCAGATGGCGCAATCACACAAGAGCAAGCCGACTGGATGCTTCAACGGATGCAGACCAGGTACCAAAATGGCTACGCGACCGGAAATTGCCCGATGCACGACGGGCAGGGTGCACAGTCCAGAACCGCACCTGGGTTTGGATCAGGAATGATGCACAATCGCGGCAATGGGAACGGTCCCGCCATGATGGGGGGGTGGGGAACACAAAATCCGTAGCCTAACAAAAACGGGTCTCACAGCGACAAGCAACTGTCGATTTGCAGAAGCCTCAAAAAAACAAGAGCCGTCATGCCTGAATGTCCGACTCATTCACCAAAAATCTGTCGCAGACAAAGATGTGCATGGCGGCTTGAACTTTCTTCTAAGATTCATTTCTCTTCTTCCAGGGGTGCGAAACCACCACCGAGGATCTCCTGAGCAGGAGAGACGATCACCACTGCTTTTGGATCTTCCTTTGCCACAGCAGATTTTAAATTATGCACCTCGGTGATCGTCAACGCACACATTAGGATAGAACGATCTGCGCCGGTGTACATTCCTTTGCCTTGCATCGAGGTTACGCCGCGTTTTAAGTCCGTCATAATGCGGTTAGAAACGATACTTGCTTTATCGGTAATGATCAGCGCAAGAAGTTGCCGTCGTCTTTTACGTGGAACAAGCAGCGCTCGCAATCCCGTATGTTTGCCTTCCATTGATTGGGCAGCTGGCGCGGTTTCATCGCCAAAGCGGGGGAGTATCTCTCCAGTTGCGCGGGTCATATTGACAGTAGCAATTGCAAATACAGCCAGAAAAATATAGAACGCAACACCCAAGCCGATCATGATCTCACCTGGAACAGGACCCACAGAAGAGCGGGACATAAATTCCGCAACGTCTTTTGGAGATTGTGGGAACAACCAGATTTTCGCAATCCATGATGCCAACAAAATCAAAAAGATCCAATAATAATTTCGGCGCAATCTTCTTCCAAACGCCTCCCACATCGAAATGGGAAAACTCGGCGTGAGCAGATTCTCGGCAAGGTTCTCCGCCCATTCCGGCGAAGGATGAAACGGCGGCACGAGCATCGCTGCGTAAAAATCCGTCTCCATCAACCGCACGCGATAACTCCACAACTCATAGTAACGATACCGTCGCGCTTCGATGAATAAAAACCACAACACCAACAAGGTATTTAATAACACCACCGAATGATGCACATTCGACTGGCTGAACGCAATCGAAAGTGTTGCACCTGTCACAACCACCGCCCAATTGGTTGTTGTGTCGAGGCGCTGTCGCCACACGTTCGCCCGTTGAATTTCGGCGCGGAAGAAATGCACCATTGCGGTGACGAACTCGCTGGATTTGAGGTGATATCCGCGATACGTCCAGACCGCCTCTTCGGGTTCGTTCTGCTTCGGCTTGGATTTTGCTTTTGTGGATTTTTTGACTACCATGAGTTTCTTCTTTCCTGACGAAAAACCGCCTCAGACTCAACCGAGGCTGATTCTATTTCTTGAAAATTTTCTTACGCTGTAAGCAAGTTTACACCCGTAATAGATTTTTCTTCATGCGGCTTTCGTTAAACTTTAAATAAAACAACCTGCGCATTTGACCATGGCAGGTTGTCAACGCCTGGTTGGTTAAGATGCACCAATACCAGTAGTACTTAATATAAGACCCCTTGCAAAAGTGTTATGGAATCCTAAGGTTCTATTTCAGGCGGAGTTCCCAAAAGTTGCACCTTATGTGCCTTTTGCAAGAGACCTAATATCGAACGTCGCAATTGAAAGCAGATCGCATTGCGAAAAATAATATTCGCTATTCAGATTGTTCCTGCTCCTTGCCCTTTTTCTTCTCCTTTTTCTTTTCTTTCTTTTGTTCTTTCTTCTGCTTTTCACCCCAGGCATAAATACTGTCAACAGGGATCTTCAAGGTATAGTTCTTTTTCTTGATAGCAGAAGATTTTGCATCTACCAATACAATACAATCATCCACCAATTCCTCGAATGTTCCATCCACAACAATTCCTGCAAGTACCAGGGAAATTTGGTCCCCTTTATTAAGATTTCGAAGATGTTTAAGCGCCGTAGCCATAAATTAATCCTTTCCGTGGGAGTATTTTATAGGGTATCCAACGAAGCAAGGGAATATTTAAGAAATATTTAACAAAAGAATAAAAATGCTTTTCCTTGTTATTCCGTATGCGGATCCCAACTTCCCTCATATCTTCCTTAGCCGGGAAATCACTCAGATCCACCATGTTCTGAAACACCATCCCAAAATGGGGTCTGTCGATGCTCCACCATCTCAACAAACTTCACGGAGTAACTCATCGCATCGAACAACCAATACCGCGAAGTGACCAGGTTTCGGTCCACGACCACATGCGGAACAAAAAGCCATCCGCTCGAATATTGGCGCGGGTCTTTCAACGCTGCACGTGTTTCATCTTCCACATACGTGTCGTACGTTCTGAACCTGCGCCCCAACAACCAGAACGTGGAAGCATAACCGATCTGTTCGAGAATTTTCGTCAGAGACGTGGTCTTGTAATCGTATAAAACGCTCTTGCCCGTTTCGGGGTCAATAGCGCGTGCGAGCGGCAGCAAGCCGTGACAGATCGCCCCAATGCCTTTGTTGCGATTGAAAAATCCTACAATTTTTTCCTGCAATACTTTGCTTTCCAAAAATTGCTTCATCCCCGGCGCATGCCCGCCCGCCAATAAGATCGCATCGTAGTCATCCACATTGATCTGGTCATACCGAATCGGGTTTTGATATTCAGGTGTGGCGATCATGCGTTTGTAATCACGCAACCCCATCGGTCCCGCACCAAGCGGACCGCGTATAAAGCCCATCAGCAGGCGGTAATCTGCCGCCGCGACCTTGCCATGCTCGGTGGCAAATGTTGCCGTCCAGCCGCGATCCATGCATACACGCCACGGGGTGGCAGACTCGGTCGGGTCAAAGTCGGTATCGGGCAAGGGGATGAGCACATGCGGCTTGCGGGACATTTCACTCTCCATTTTGTTATAGCAAAATTATATCGCCTCTGCTAAAATAAAAACATCAACCACCCCTAATCAAATAATCATCCTCAGCATGGCGTTCACCAACACACGGTACGAAATCCTGCGCGATCTGTTCAAAAGCCAAAGGCTGCCTTTGGCTTTTGTGGATTTAGACGCCTTTGATTTCAATATCGATGTTGCCGCCGCACTTGCAAAAAAAGCGGATAAAACCCTGCGCCTCGGAACCAAATCTCTGCGCTGTTTGCCATTAATGGAGCGGGTACTCACCCATGCCTCGCTCGCCTTTCGCGGCTTCCTGACCTTTACCGCCGAAGAGACCGCCTTCCTCGCCCAAAGCGGGCACGACGATTTCCTGCTCGCCTACCCCACCGTCCAGCCGGAGGATATGAACACGCTGGCGTGGATCGTCCGCCAGGGAAAACAACTTTCGGTGGTGGTGGATTCGCCGGAGCACATTACAGCCTTGCACGAAGCGGGAAAAAAACACAACCTGACCTTTCACATCTGCTTCGAAATTGACATGGCATACCGCCCGCTTGGAAATGACACGCTGCATCTCGGTCTGCGGCGCAGTCCCATCCGCACAGTGGAGCAGGCGTTGGAATTGGTGGAATTTGCCAAAACTGTTTCGCATGTAAAAATCGACTCGATCATGGGCTACGAAGGTCACATTGCCGGGACGAACGACGACATCCCCGGCGCGGGCTTGAAAAACAACCTTCTGCGCGGAATCAAAAAAGCGTCGGTGAGAGAACTCTCGCAGAGACGCCGGGCAATTGTCGGCGCGGTGAGAAGCGCAGGCGTGGAGTTGAGATTCGTCAACGGCGGGGGAAGCGGCAGCCTGTCATCCACCTTGCAAGATGAATCCGTCACAGAGGGGACAATCGGTTCGGGGTTGTATGCTTCGGGTTTGTTCCACCACTTCAAGGAAGTCAAATACAAACCATCGGCGTTCTTCGCGTTGCAGGTGGTACGCAAGCCCAAAGACGGTATGGTGACTTGTGCGGGCGGGGGATACATTGCATCGGGCGCAATCGAGAAAAGTAAATTGCCTTTGCCGGTCATGCCGGTTGGGATGAAGTATGTGGATCTGGAAGGCGCGGGCGAAGTGCAAACGCCTTTGATCTTGCCGCCCAATTGCCCACCGCTGGAGTTGGGCGATCCGGTGTTCTTTCAACACGCCAAGGCAGGTGAGTTGTGCGAACGGTTCAATGAAATTATTTTGATTCAAGGAGGACACATTATTGACAGAGTGAAGACGTATCGAGGAGAAGGGTTCGCGTTTTTGTAAAAGCCAAAGGAGAATGCCATGAGAATTTTGAAATTCATTTCGTATTCGTTCGGTAACTTTGCCAACACCATCGCCTATCAGGTGTTTGGCAACCGTATCAATTTTTTCTACGTAGACGTGATGGGCTTGAATGCCGCTGTAGCGGGCATTTTGTGGAGCATCTACGGTTTGTGGAATGCCATCAACGACCCGCTGATGGGGCAACTCTCCGATAAAACTCGTTCGCGTTTCGGGCGGCGTGTACCATATGTCGCCTTCGGCGCGATCCCGCTGGGGTTGGCATTCTTCTTCCTGTGGACGCCGCCTTCACAAAGTCCGTGGGTTCTTGCGGCGTATTTCTTGATGATCCTGTTCATCTTCGATACACTCTACAGCCTGACGATCATTGCCTACAATGCGCTCTTCACCGAAGTTGCGCCCACCCCGCAAGACCGCATTGACCTTTCGGCGGTGCGCGAAATTCTTGCGACGGTCGCCTTACTGGCGTCGTTCATCCTGGCGCCGATCATTGCAGAAGAAGTGGGTTACATCACCATGGGCGCGATCATGGGGACGCTCATTGCCGCGGGGTATCTGATCGCCATGATCGGCGTGAAGGAACGCCCCATTGACGAGACCAAAGAACAATCACTGGGAATCCTTCCTTCGCTCAAGATCGTGCTGGCAAATAAAGCCTTCCGCTGGTTTTTGGGCGCGAACATTTCGAAGGAATACATCTGGCTGCTGCTGGGCGGTATGCTGCCGTTCTGGCGCAAGTATGCGCTCGGCATTCAAGGCGAAGTGGACGTGTTCGGCATGACCATGAGCGGCGGCGACTCGGAAGCGGTTTTGCTGGGCGTTCCGATCTTGATGGCGATTCCCGCTTTGCTGATCTGGCGTCCGATCGTGGCGAAACTGGGATACCGCAAAACATGGATCATCGGCTCCCTGCTCTTCATCCCCGGCTTGCTCACCATGACCTTCGCCACCGACTTTTATTCGGGGCTGGCAGGCACACTGCTTATCATTCCCGGATTGGCAAATTCGCTCATCATGCCCTTCCCCATCATCTCCGAGATCATCGACTATGACGCCAAACAGGAACATGGTTTCCGGCGCGAAGGCTTGTTCTTCGGCATGAACGGTGGCATCGTCAAACTGGCGTTCTCGGCGCAGGGGATTCTTTTTGCCATTGTCACCGCTGTCACCGGCTTTGCGGAAGGCTCGCCCGTGCAGACCGAGTCCGCGATCTGGGGCATCCGCTTCCTGATCGGCATCACGCCCTCAATTGCGGCACTGCTCATCGCCTTCTGCATGTGGAAGTATCCGCTCGGACGTGAGACGATCAAATGATTTGTAGGGGCGGGGTAACCCCGCCCCTACCACCAAAGGAGAATTATCATGAACGAAGACACCAAACTCACCTGGCTCAAACGTGTATTGATTTTCAAGATCGTCGTTGTTGCGTTACTGTGGGGCTTGCCCACCCTGTTCGGACCTGAATCCTTCCTCAAAATGCTCGGCGAGCAAATTCCAAATCCGCCGTTTTACATGCGCATCTTCGGCGCGACGCAGATCGGCTTGGTCTTTCTCTATTGGCTCGCCTACCAAAACCCGGTCAAGAACCGCGACATCATCCGCTATGCCGTGTGGGATAACTCCGTCGCCTTCCTGACGATGATGGGCTACGCCGTCACCGTTGGTATTACCAACCCCACGGTCTGGCTTTCCGCCGCGTTGGTGTTGTTCTTCGCCATTGCGTTCTATTTCCTCGTCCCCAAACCCGCATAATCACGGAGACCACAGAGAGCACGGAGGTTAAAAATTTCTCTGTGAACTCCGTGCCTCTGTGGTGGATAGGTTTCCATGCTAGACTCTGCCCTTCAATTCGCTCGACAAAACAAAGCCGCGCATCTTTCTGGACTTTGTGACTGGTTGCGCATCCCAAGCATTTCGACAACACCTGAACATGCTCCCGACGTGCGCCGCGCCGCGGACTTTGCTGCACAGTATCTTCGCGCCATCGGCATGGACAAAGTCCAAGTCCACGAAACGACTGGACATCCCATCGTCTATGCCGAACACATGCAACCTGCAACCTTAAACCTTCCAACCCTCCTCATCTACGGTCACTTCGATGTCCAACCCACCGATCCCGACGAAGCCTGGACTCGTCCGCCATTTGAACCCACAGTAGATGGGGACAATCTCTACGCCCGCGGCGCATCCGATGATAAGGGGCAAGCCTTTGCCATCCTCGCCGCGCTGGAAAGTTACCTGAAGACTAGCGGGAAACTACCCGTCAATATCAAAGTATTATTTGAAGGTGAAGAGGAAATCACCAGCCCAAGTCTGCTTCCATACATCCAATCGCACGCGGATGAACTCCGCGCCGACGCCATCCTCATCGCCGACCAGGATATGCTCGACTCACAGCATCCCGTCATCATGTGGGGCTTGCGCGGATTGCTCTACGCCGAAATCGAAGTGACAGGACCCGCGCGCGACTTGCATTCCGGCACCTTCGGTGGAAGCGTCGATAATCCATTCAATGTGTTGACGCGCCTGCTCGCCCAATTGCAAGACGGCGACACGCGTAGAATTTTGATTCCCGGTTTCTACGATACCGTAGAAGAACTGACAGATGAAGAACGCGCCTTGATCTCACAAGCGCCCATCAACGACGACGTGGGCATCTACCTGACCGGCGCGCCCAAACTCGCGGGTGAAGCGGGCTATCCGCTGGCGGAACGGGTCAGCGTGCGTCCTACGCTCGATATTCATGGCATTATGGGCGGCTTCACTGGCGAGGGCTCGAAGACGGTCATCCCGGCAAAGGCTATGGCGAAGGTCAGTCTGCGTCTGGTGCCGCACCAGCACCCGGGTCCGGTTTTCGAGGCGCTCACGTCATATCTCAAATCGCTTTGCCCATCCACGGTCAAATTGGATGTGCGCAATATCGGTCAAGCCGTCCCGGTCAAAGTGGATTATAAACATCCCGCCATTCAAGCCGCAGCGACTGCCTACGAAAAAGGATTCGGTCACAAACCCGTGTATTTACGAGGCGGTGGTTCGCTGCCAATCGTCCACGATATGATTCGGATATTGAATGCCCCCGTGGTGATGATCGGTTTCGGTCTGCCCGATGATCGCACCCACTCACCGAACGAAAAATTTCATCTGCCGAATTTTTATCACGGCATCGAAACAGTGATTCACTATTTGGATTTGTTTTCCAAAATCTGACCGCAGACGACCGACCATAGACCGCGGTTCACATCGTCCATCGTCGGCAGTCTTTTATCTTTCAACCTTTCAAGGAGTTCCCATGCACATCCCTCAAACTGGTCTATCGAAACAGGAAATCCTCACCACCTTGCAAGCCTTCAAATCCCGTGACATGGATTGGAAGGCGGGCAAGGTTTTTTGCTACGTTTATAACCCCGGCGAAGATCCCGCGGAAGTGACGCGTGAAGCATACCTTGAATTTCTGACCGAGAACGGGCTCGACCCAAGCGTCTTCCCATCCATGTTGAAACTGGAAACCGATGTGGTTCGCATGGTACTTAATCTGCTGCACGGTGACTCGCAGACCGTGGGGCACCTCACCACGGGCGGAACTGAAAGCATCATGCTAGCGGTCAAAACTGCGCGAGACAAAGCCCGCGTGGAAAAGCCGCACATCAAAGAACCGGAGATGATCCTGCCCAAGACCGCGCACGCCGCCTTCCATAAAGCCGCGCATTACCTGAGCGTGAAGCCCGTGCTCGTGGATATTGACCCAGCCACATTTAAAGTCCGCGCGGAGGATATGGAGAAGGCGATCACGGAGAACACGATCCTGCTGGTGGCGTCTGCGCCAAGTTATTCGCAAGGCGTGATCGACCCGATCGCTGAGATCGGCAAGGTGGCGCAAAAACATAATCTACTCTTCCATGTGGATGGCTGCGTGGGCGGCATCCATCTTTCGTTCATGCGCAAACTGGGTTATGACATTCCCGATTTCGATTTCAATGTGCCGGGCGTTACGTCCATTTCGACAGACCTGCACAAGTACGGCTACGCCGCAAAAGGCTGTTCGGTCATCATGTATCGCAGTAAAGACATTCGCAAATATCAGATCTTTGCCTGCACCGATACCACTGCCTACACGCTCATCAACCCCACGGTACTGAGCACCAAGAGCGGCGGTCCGATGGCGGGCGCGTGGGCAGTGCTGAACTTCCTCGGCGAGGAAGGGTACATGCGCATCATCCAGACCGTGCAGGAAGCCGTGAAAAAATTGATCGACGGCATCAACGCCATTCCTGAACTGCGCGTGTTGGGCGAACCCGTCATGTGCATGTTCTCCTTCGCTTCGGATTCGTTCAACGTGTACCAACTGGCAGATGAGATGAGCAAACGCGGCTGGTACATTCAGGGACAATTCTCCACGCCTCTGACTCCCCGCAACTTGCACATCTCCATCAACTTTGGCAACGCTCACAGCGTGGACGCCTTGCTCAAAGACCTGCGCGAATGTGTCGAGATCGTCAAAGCCAAAGAGCCGATCGACACAGACGCGATCAAAGCCATGGTCGGTGCGGCACTTCAAAGTCCCGACCCTGAGGCGGCATTCGGTCAACTCGCTGCATCTGCAGGACTTGCCGGGACGGAACTCCCCTCCGAGATGGCGTTCATCAATGAAGTTCTCGACAATCTGCCGGACGCGTTATGCAATGTGTTTTTGGTCAACTATTTCAACGATCTGTACGTGTAACGCTTTGATTTCCCAGAAAACAAGATTCCGCTACGAGACGATTAACAACCGCAATCGGATCCACCCAGCGGGACAGGTGTTGACCCGTCCCGCTTTTGAGTTGGAAATAAACTAGTCGTCCGCAGCCACACTGGCGCTATCCAACGTCCCCGCTTCGACCATGGGTGGTTTGAAGATCAGGAAGATGGCGTTGACGAGAATGCCAAGTACCGCTGCGGTTGCAATGGCGGGCAGACCGCTGGGGAAGAGTCCTTGCAGGAATGGGATGGGCAGGAAGCCGCCTTCGTAGCCGATATTCCCACCGATGCCGACCACCATAATGGTCGCGCCGACCGCAAGATTGCGCGGATCGAACATGCTGACCTTGTGCTCCTGCATGAGTGCGATGCCTTGCATTCCAATGGCACCGAAGAGATAGATCGCCAACCCACCGCTGACCGCCAGCGGAACGGTCTGCACGAGACCGGCAAGTTTGCCGACGAAACCAAGCAGAACCGCGATCACACCGGCGCTGATCAACGCGGGACCAGAGTAGTTGCGTGAGATCGCCATAAGCGAGTTGTTCTCGCCGTAGTTCGTGCCTGCCGTCGCGCCGAGCAGACCTTTCAAGGTGTCGTCCACACCATCGAGGATCAAGTTGAAGCCGATGTTCTTATCGAGTTCATATTTCTCCTGTTTCATATCGGTGGCGAGACGATCCACATACAGGCTGATCTGATAAAGATGCGCCGTGGATTCTGGGATGGTGGCTATCGCCATGATCGAAACGCTGAAAATGGCTGTGCCTACCATCGCTCCGCTGAACGAGGGGAAGGTGAAGTTCGGCACAGCAAACCAACTCGCCGTTGCAACCGGGGTGAAATCCACTGAGCCGGGCGCGATCAATGCAGAAGCAATGTAGCCGACTATGGATCCAAGGAGGACGGGTAACATTCCAATGAAGCCGCGTCCCTGCAAATAGACCGAAAACAGGATGGTCACAACCAGGGTCAGGATCGCAACCGCCCAATTTGCGGATGCCATCCCCAGCGCCGCCGCCGCAAGCCCGAAACCGATGATCGCAGCGACCGAACCGGTGACGATGGGCGGAAGGATCATATCGATGGTCTGCTTGCCCACCGCGCGGATCACGAACCCGACGACGATATTCAACAGACCGGTGACAACGATGCCCGCCTGAATGGTGCTGATGACTTCATTCGGCAAAGGCACGCCAAACTGGGGAAGACTGCCGGTCATTTGCTGGGCAATGGCAAGATAGGCAGCAATATAACTGAAGCTTGAACCGTAGAAAAGCGGAATGAATTTCCCGATGCGCCACTTCGCCAAAAGTAATGCCACAATGGTTCCCAAACCAGAAACCGTGAGCACGGTTCCAACGTGAAAACCGCACAATGCAGCAACAAGCACCGTGGCAGGGAACATGGTCAGCACGTGCTGAAAACCAAGCAAAACGATCTGAAGAAACGGGGGGCTGTCATTGGGTAAATATCCCATGACCTTGTTGTTATTGGTTGCCATACTGCACTCTCCTCATTGATAAAAATCGGTAAACTGAACAGACTTTATTTCGAACCACGCTGCATGGTCACCTCCGGATCAAAAATCGCCACGCGGCAAACCGCATGGCGATATAAATGAATGATGCTTTCACGACCGGCGCAGCCTCCGCCGCCTCGAATGAAAAAGACGAAATCAGGTGAATCCCTTTTGATGACATGTCATAGGTAACAACCCCGAAATTCGGACAGGGTTTCTCCGATTTACGCGCCCGTCGATCCTTTAATTTGGAATCCTGAAGTTCCCTGAACAGTCTGCCAGGACAGGCTACTTTAGAAAGATATTCCGAAAATAGAATTTTCGGGATCCTATGCCAAAAATCAGCATGGGTTATAATCTTTGAAAATCTGACTATAATTATCCAATACGATTCTCCACCTTTTATTGTTGACTCAGGAGAGCAGATGAAACTTAGCGGTGATGTGACAATTCAAGTGCCACGTAAGAAAGTTTGGGATTTCATGACCGATCCCAACCAGATCGGTCAGTGTGTGCCCGGCGTTGAAAAGATCGAAACCATCGAAGAGATGAAGCGGTATCACGGTGTGGTATCGGTTGGGCTTGGCTCGGTCAAAGCCCGGTTTAGCGGGGAAGTTGAGATTGTTGAGTTGGATGAACCCAATCACGCAAAACTAAAAGCGCATGGCACAGCCACAGGCAGCGCGGCAGATGCCGTCAGCGAACTGAGCCTGAGCGACGGACCGGATGGTTCCACGCTCGTGCATTGGACGGCAGACATCAACGTCTCCGGTCAACTTGCGAGCCTAGTGTCACGGTTGATGGTACCGGTATCGCAAAAACTGGCTGCGGTGTTTTACGATGAAGTGCGGAAAAGGATCGAGACCGTCGACACGCAAGCCTGACAACCATGCGCGATATTTTGGATGACCTGGGGCGATGGAAAACGGATGGGGTTTCTATCGCGCTGGGAACGGTCGTCCAGGCTTGGGGATCGTCGCCGCGTCGTCCCGGTGCCAAAATGATCCTTGCTTCGGATGGCAGAATCTCAGGGTCAGTGAGCGGCGGTTGTGTGGAGGTTGCCGTGGCGGAAGCAGGACTCAAATCGCTCAAATCAGGACAGCCTCAACTTTTGCATTTCGGCGTGGCAGATGAAACCGCCTGGGATGTGGGACTTGCCTGCGGGGGAAATATCGACGTATTTGTAAAACCGCTGGACTTAAAGTTTTTCAATTTATTGCGAGAAGCATGGATGGATGATTCTCCATCTGCTCATGCGACTGTGATCCGTGGACATGCTGAACTGCTCGGACAAGAAATGCTCGTACATGAGAACGACATCAGTTCAGGCTACATCGGCGGCGGGTGGGATGAGAAGGTGTATGAACTCGCAAGCGAAGCCCTTGTAACGGGCAAGTCGTTTCGCGCGAAGTTGAGCGAAGATACTGAAGTCTTCGTCGAAGCCATCACTCCCCCGCCGACGTTGATCATGGTGGGCGGAGTTCACATCGCGGTTGCGTTGACTGCGTTGGCAAAGACACTTGGATACCGTACCATCGTCATCGACCCGCGCAAGGCATGGGGAAATGAGTCGCGCTTCCCGCATGTGGATTCATTAATTCAGGCATGGACAGACGAGGCCTTCGAGCAGGTCAAGATCTCATCCTCCACTGCCATCGCCATGCTGACACACGACCCCAAACTGGATGACCCAGCATTGAAGATCGCGTTGAACAGTTCTGCATTCTACGTCGGCGCGTTGGGGAGCAAGTCCACGAATGAGAAGCGGCGCGAGAGATTGTTGAGCGAAGGAATAAGCGATTTGCAGTTAGCACGTCTGCACGCGCCCATCGGCTTGGACATTGGCGCTCAAACGCCGGAAGAGATCGCGCTGGCGGTCATGTCTGAGGTGGTATCCGCTCACAGAAAACAGAAGCAAACATCGGCGGAGAATGAAGCGAAGCAAGTCCAATCTCCAATCTCTAGTCTCTGAGGTTTTATGAAACCTGCTCCCTTTGAATATCACGCTCCAACCTCGCTCGAAGAAGCCCTTGGTTTGATGAACCAGCACGCGGACGAAGCCAAGCTGCTCGCGGGCGGACAAAGCCTTGTGCCTGCCATGAACTTCCGCGTGGTGCAGCCGAGTATGCTGATCGACCTGAACCGCGTGCAGGGATTGAGCCACATCTGCGCAGATGGGAATGTGCTTCGCATTGGGGCGATGGCGCGTGAACGACAGTTGGAATTTGATACGCTGATCGAAACGCGGACGCCGCTGCTGCATGA
The DNA here is from genome assembly GCA_002343775.1 of Anaerolineales bacterium UBA2395. Classification (GTDB taxonomy): domain Bacteria; phylum Chloroflexota; class Anaerolineae; order Anaerolineales; family Villigracilaceae; genus Villigracilis. The sequence continues at coordinate 105,813 of DDSH01000006.1, read as the reverse complement.
AGCCGTCCCATTCATTGCTCATCCGCAGATCCGCAATCGCGGCACCATTGGCGGGAGCATTGTCAATGCAGACCCGGCGGCAGAATTGCCGATGCTCATGTTCGCATTGGATGCTCGGCTCAAAGCGCAAAGTGTATCCGGTGAACGCTGGATCGATGCGCAAGATTTCTTCGCGGGCATGTTCACCACGGCGCTCGTGCCGAATGAAATTTTGGTGGAGATCGAACTGCCTTTTATGCCGCCGCGCACGGGCTGGTCATTCATGGAAGTTGCGCCGCGCACGGGTGACTACGCCTTGATGGGCGTCGCCGCACTTGTGACGCTGGACGAAAATGGAAAATGCACTCGCGCAAAATTGGTGTACTTGAATGCGGGTGATGGTCCCGTGGATGCAAAAGAAGCCGCGCAAAGTTTGACGGGTGAACAAGTGAACGATGCGCGGATTCAATCGGCGGCGGCGATGGCAAGCGAAAAAGAGATCAGTCCGTTTGGAAACGTCCACACCTCGCCGGAGTTTCAACGTCATCTGGCAAAGGTGCTGACGATACGGGCATTGAAACAAGCAACTCAGCGCGTGGGAGAAATGCAATGACAGTATCCATCACCGTCACGGTCAACGAACAAGAATACACGCGCGAAGTGGAGCCGCGTCTTTTGCTCAGTGACTTTTTACGTCACGAACTCGGGCTGACCGGCACGCATGTCGGCTGTGAGCATGGCGTCTGCGGAGCCTGCACCATTTTGTTCGACGGCGAGTCAATGCGTTCGTGTCTGATATTTGCTGTGCAGGCGGATGGACATTCGATTGCAACTGTTGAAGGTTTGGCGAAGGACAAAGACAATCTTTCTCCATTGCAGCAATCTTTTTGGGAAACACACGGATTGCAATGCGGTTATTGCACACCCGGCATTTTGATGACGCTCATACCATTTTTGAAACAAAATCCCAATCCAAGCGAAGATGAAATTCGTCACGCGCTCTCTGGAAATCTTTGCCGCTGTACGGGCTATCAACATATTGTCGACGCGGTGAAGTTGGCGGCGGAAAAGATGATGGACGTGAACAGTGGGTAGTGGAAAGTGAGTGGCGAGTAGGATGAGTCAAAGTTTATTGGCACGGGCATTTCGGCTGGGGGAAATTTCGGTCAAGAATTATCTCTCACAGATCGAGAGAGATTATTTGGCGTACGAGCCGAATGTCCATGCGTTTCTGCCGGAGTTACATCGCTTCGACCGCCTGCAAAAGGAATCGGAAGAGTTGCTTGAACAATACCCCGATCCGCAGACTCGACCATATCTATTCGGTGTTCTGGTCGGCGTAAAAGACATCTTCCATGCAGATGGGTTCACCACCCAGGCAGGCAGTCGTCTGCCCGCGGATGAACTTCAAAGCAAACAAGCCGAGAGCGTTACCCGACTCAAAAAAGCAGGCGCGCTCATCATGGGCAAAACGGTCACAACCGAATTCGCCTACTTCACGCCCGGTCCCACACGCAACCCGCACAACCCCGAGCACACACCTGGCGGCTCAAGCAGCGGGTCAGCGGCGGCGGTCGGCGCGGGGATGTCTCCACTGGCAGTAGGCACGCAAACCATCGGCTCGATCATCCGACCCGCCTCCTTTTGCGGCGTCCTCGGTATGAAGCCTACCTTCGACCGCGTTTCGCGCAACGGCGTCATCCCGCTTTCCACCTCGCTCGACCATATCGGCTTTTTTGCAGAAAATCTTGACCTCGCTCTTCACACCGCGCGTGCGTTATACAACGATTGGGACGAGCCGACCATCCCCATGAAAAAGCCCACCCTTGGTATCCCAGATGGAAAATATCTCGACCATGTTTCAAAAGAAGGACAGGCTCACTTCGAACGCATCTGCAACCTCCTCGGCGATTCGTATCAGATCCGGCACATCTCCATCATGGACGATTTTCAAGCGACCCGCAACCGTCACGATCTCATCATGTCCGCCGAGGTGGCGCGCGTTCATTCGGTATGGTTCAAAAAATATGAAAGCCTGTATTCACCGAAATTCAGCGAACTCATCAAACGCGGGCAAGCCGTCACCGAAGACCAACTTCACGAAGCGCTCACAGAACGCGAAACCTTCCGCTCCGAATTGCGCCGCACGATGATCGACCATAACATCGACGCATGGATCTGCCCATCCACGGTCGGTGCGGCTCCCAAAGGACTCGAAAGCACCAGCGACCCAATTATGAACCTGCCGTGGACTCAAGCCGGTCTGCCCGCCATCAACCTGCCCGCCGGAAAGAATGACCAAGGCTTGCCGCTCGGCCTGCAAGTCGTCGCCAACTGGCATAAAGACGAATCGCTTTTGCTGTGGGCAAAAGACCTCGTGAAAACACTGGAGACTCTATGACCGTCACCAAACACGAGATCCGGCGCGGCGCATATTACGACTCGGTCGTGCTCATGCAATTGCAGCGCGGTCTGTTGTCTTTGCATGATGTGTTGGATGCGGGCGTGGTGATGGCGACTCAAGCCAACTGTGACTTGCTCGCCGCAAACCATCTCCTGCCCAACTCGGTCGCCTCAAGCCCAGACGATTTACTGATCGTCGTTAAGGCAGCGAGTGACTCCGCTGCGAGCGATGCGCTCCGCGAGGTCGATGCGCTGTTGGCAAAACGGCGTACATCCACGACAGAAGATTTCCGTCCGCGCAGTTTGAGCGCGGCGGCAAAGCAACTGCCCGAAGCGAATTGGGTCTTGATCTCCGTGCCCGGTCGCTATGCGGCAAATGTCGCCCGTGAGGCGCTCGACCTCGGCAAACATGTCTTTCTTTACAGCGACAACGTCTCACTGGAAGATGAAATTGCGTTGAAAAAAACTGCGCGGGAGAAAGGTCTGCTCGTGATGGGACCCGACTGCGGGACAGCCATCATCAACGGCATTGGCTTGGGATTCGCCAACCGCCTCCGTCGTGGACCTGTGGGCTTGGTCGGCGCTTCGGGCACAGGGACACAAGCCGTGACATCTCACATCCACAACCTCGGCTCGGGCATTTCCCATGCCATCGGCACCGGCGGACGTGACCTGAAATCCGATGTCGGTGCGATCGCCGCTCATCAAGCGCTCAATGCGCTCGCAAACGACCCGGAGACGAAAGTCATCGTCCTCGTTTCCAAACCCCCATCCCCTGATATTGCGACCCAATTAATTTCTGCTGCGTTATTCACCAGCAAACCCGTTGTGATTTACTTCATTGGCTATCCTCCGCCTGCCAGACGAATTGGAAATTTGCATTTTGCAATTAGTTTAAGTGAAGCCGCTGAGATTGCAGTCGGTCAGTTATCAGTGAACAGTGACCAGTTATCAGTGACTGGTGACCGATCACTGATAACTGGTCACTTAAGAGGTCTCTTCTCCGGCGGAACCCTTGCCTACGAAGCCCTGCTCGGACTGCAAGCCACACTCTCCCCCATCTATTCCAACGCCCCAATTACCAACCACCAATTACTCAAAGACCCGCTCAAGAGCGAATCCCACACCGTCATTGACCTTGGCGACGAATTCTTCATGGTCGGACGCCTGCACCCGATGATCGACAACGACCTCCGAATCCGCCGCATGAGACAGGAAGCCGCAGACCCTGAAACGGGACTGATTCTCTTCGATGTCGTTCTCGGTGAAGGCTCACATCTTGACCCGGCTGGAGAATTGGTTCCAGTGATAAGGGAGATTAGAGAGAAGAGATCAGAAATCGAGTTCGTTGCCATCGTCATCGGCACGGACGAAGACCCGCAGAATATTCAATTGCAGGTCGACCAACTAATGCAAGCCGGTGTTGCCGTATTTCGAACTACAGCAGAGGCAGTTGAATATGTCAGTTTGAAGTTTAGTAGCCATAGATCAAGTCAATTTCCGCCCGTGAATTTGGAGCAATTGAAACAGCCCCTCGCCGCCATCAACATCGGCTTGGAATCGTTTTACGACAGTCTCATCGCTCAAGGCGCAAAAGCCGTCCACGTGGAATGGCGTCCGCCTGCGGGCGGGAATGAAAAACTAGCATCTCTTCTGGCAAGGATGAAAAAATGAGTATCGATATTGATCAAGCCAATCAAACTGCCGTCACCCGTATGATGGAAGCGCGCCCGATCTTGAAAGCCGTCGCCACCGCGCGCGAGGTCATCCCCGGCATGAAAGATAACCTCATCCTGCATGCAGGTCCACCCATCGAGTGGGCGCGGATGTCTGGTCCGCTGCGGGGGGCGGTCATTGGGGCGATCCTCTTCGAGGGGCTGGCAAGCTCGGAAGCAGAAGCAGCTTCAATGGTCGAAAGAGGCGAGATCGAATTTGATTCATGTCACCACCACGGAACAGTCGGTCCGATGGCGGGAGTCACATCCGCTTCAATGAAAGTCTATGTTGTGGAAAATGCCGAGCACGGGAACAAGTCTTTTTCGAATTTGAATGAAGGCTACGGAAAAGTTTTACGCTACGGCGCGTACAGCGATGAGGTGTTGAAGAAACTGCATTGGATGAACGATGTGCTTGGCACGGCGCTTGCGGACGCGCTTGCCTCGTCCAATGGGATTGACATGCGCGCACTCATCGCCGAAGCGTTGCACATGGGCGACGAAGGACACAACCGCAATAAGGCGGGGTCGCTCATCTATTTGAAGTTGCTTTCGCCGTTGATCGCAAAGACGATGAAAGATAGCGCGGCGATGGCTGAGGTTCTGCAATTCATCGGCGACAACGCCTTGAGCGTGTTGAACCCGGTCATGGCGGCGTGCAAAGCGATGACCGATGCCGCGCACGGCGTGGAAGGTTCGACCATCGTCACCACCATGGCACGCAACGGCACGGACTTTGGGATTCGAATCAGCGGACTAGGCGAGAAGCAATGGTTCACGGCTCCTGCTGAAATTCCAGTGGGTCTGTTCTTCTCCGGCTTTTCCCAAGCCGACGCCAACCCCGACATCGGCGACAGCGCCATCACCGAGACCGCAGGCATAGGCGGATTCGCAATGGCAACCGCACCCGCCATCGTGACCTTCGTCGGCGGCACACCAAAGGACGCCATGAACGCCACGCTTGAAATGTACGAGATCACCTTCGCGGAAAGTAAATTCTTCACCATGCCTTCGCTTGACTTCCGCGGCACACCGACAGGGATCGACCTTCGCAAAGTTGTCGAGTTGGGAATTACACCGCGAATAAATACTGGTATCGCACACAAGAATGCCGGAGTCGGTCAGGTCGGCGCAGGCTTGGTGCGCCCACCTTTGCAAATATTTGAGAATGCGTTGGTGGCGTTTGCGGAAAAATATTCGATATAGCAAAGTCAAAATTCACCACAGATAAATCGGATGAACTCTGATTTTTAATAAGACTCAATTTGCAAATCCCATATCCTGTTTATCTGAATTCATCTGTGGTTAAAGATCTAACCCAAAGGAGACACCATGACCAAGATATACGACCTCTCGCAAGACCTGAATGCCGATGCTTCGTTCTGGCCCTTCTATCCGCCGTTCGAAGTGAAGTACATCAAGCGCAAATCGGAACAGGGTGTGAATGCCCAGTACATCATGACATCCAATCACATGGGTACTCATTTGGATGCGCCGAAACATTTTGTCACCAATGGGAAGACCATTGACCAGATCCCCATCGAATGGTGCTACGGACCCGGCGTCATCGTGGATCTGAGTGACATGCTCGATGACCTCGGCATGTTCACACCGGAAGACATTGAAAAACGCGCAGATGTGCATGAAGGCGATATTCTTTTCATCCATACCGGCTGGCATAAATATTCTTTTTTTAGCCCCACTGGAGATGAAGAACGATATATCCAAAGACATCCCGGTCCGCATTACAGCATTTGCGATTGGTTATTGAAAAAGAAGATCCACATCTGGGGCGTGGACATGATCTCGACCGACCATCCGATGAACCTGCCCATCGGGCGCTTCCTCGGCAAAGGCGGATTGGAACACTGGCAGAAAGTCCGCGCGAAGACCGAAGCCAAATTCGGCGCTGACAAGATGGATGAACTCTTCCCCGATTCAGCGTATCAACTCACACACAATGCGCTCTTCCCGCACGATTGCATCCACGTGGAAAACCTCGGCGGCGACATCGGCTTGAAGGAACTGCACAACAAACGCATCACCCTCGGCGTCTTCCCGTGGAAGTTCAAAGGCGGCGAAGCGGCGTTTTGTCGTGCGGTGGCGTGGGCGTAAACATGACCACTCGCTATTTCGGTGAACGCATCAAACGCAACGAAGACCCGCGTCTGCTCACGGGGCAAGCCTTGTACGTGGACGATGTTGACCTGCCGGACATGCTCCACGCGGCGTTCCTGCGCAGTCCGTATGCTCATGCGAAGATAAACAACATTGACGTATCGCAAGCGCTTCAACGCGCAGGTGTCGTCGCCATTTACACAGCGCACGACCTCGGCGACTACTGGAAGCCTGGTCCGCTGTTGGTTTCGCCGCCGCCGGTTGAAGGAATTATCTTCAACGAAAAGACTCAAGTTCCGCTCGCCAAGGACAAGGTCAAGTTTGCGGGAGAGCCGATTGTGATGGTGCTGGCGAAGAGTCGCTACATCGCCGAAGACGCACTCGCCGATATTCAAGTGGATTACGAACCTCTCGCCTCTGTCGTGGACTTGGAGTTGGCTCTCGACCCAGGCAGTATCCTCGTCCATGACGAGATCGACTCGAACGTAGCCGCGAATGTAGTGCAATCAAAAGGTGATTATGACTCCGCGAAGAAGGACGCGGTGTTGGTCATCAAGCGCCGCTTCAAATATGACCACGGCTGTGCCGCCGCCATCGAGAATCGCGGCATCGTCGCGGAGTGGGATAAGCGTGCGGGGCGATTAACCGTCTGGGACACCACGCAGGCACCGGTTGTGATCCGAAACGGGCTGGCGGGTATGCTCGGCTTGTCGGAGCGGCAAGTCCGCGTCATCGCTCCGTTCATTGGCGGCGGATTCGGTCCCAAGATCATGATGTTCTATCAGGAAGAAGTGCTCGTCCCGTGGGCGGCGATGAAGTTGAACCGCCCCGTCAAATGGATCGAAGACCGTGCCGAGAACTTCGTCGCCACCACTCACGAACGCGGACAAATCCATGACGCTGAAATCGCGTTCGACAAAGATGGTCACATCCTCGGCGTACATGATGTCTTCTTGCATGATACAGGCGCGTATGCTCCCTATGGCTTGACCGTGCCGCTCAACTCGCAATGCACGCTGTTGGGACCGTATCACATCCCTAATTATCATTCGCAATTCACTGCTGTTTTTACCAACAAGACCATCGTCACACCCTATCGCGGCGCGGGCAGGCAGCACGGAGTCTTCGTCATCGAACGCTTGCTTGACCTTGCCGCGAAAGAATTGAACATTGACCGCGCCGAAATCCGCCGACGTAACTTCATCCCGCCGGACAAATTCCCCTACGACAACCAGATCATCTATCAAGATTTTGCTCCGCTTGTGTACGACAGCGGAAATTATGAACCTCTGCTCGACCATGCGCTTGAAAAAATTGACTATCGTAAATTCATCAACGAGACTCAGCCAAAACTTCGCGCCGAAGGCAAGCATGTCGGCATTGGCATTGTCGCCTATGTGGAAGGCACAGGCATCGGACCGTATGAAGGCGCGAAAGTCCAAGTGATGTCCAGCGGACGAGTTTCGGTGGTGACGGGCGTCGGCACGCAGGGACAAGGTCACTTCACGAGTTTTGCGCAGATCGTCGCGGAGCAACTCGGCGTGGACGTAGATAAGATCGATGTGGTCACAGGCGATACCGACCAATTCTATTGGGGCGCGGGCACGTTCGCGAGTCGCGGCGCGGTGGTAGCAGGGAATGCCATCAACGAAGCCGCAAAGGTCGTGCGCAAGAAAATTCTCAAACTGGCATCCGAACATTTCAACGCGCCTGAAGAGGAACTCGAACTCGAAGATGGATTCGTGAAAGTGCAAGACATGCCGCGCCTGTCCATTTCACTCGGCGAGTTGGCGGGCAAAGCGAATCCCATGCGCGGGGCGGTCAAACCGGGGACAGAACCCGGGCTCGAAGCAACCAACTATTTCGGTCCAGAAAGAGGCGCAACTGCCAGCGGCATCCACGCCATGATCGTGGAGGTCGATCCCGACACCATGCAAATTCACATCCAAAAATATCTCGTCGTGCATGATTGCGGCAAGGTCATCAATCCGCTCATCCTTGACGGGCAAATTCACGGCGGCGTCGCGCAGGGAATTGGCAATGCATTTTACGAACGCCTCGCTTACGACGAGAACGGGCAGCTACTCACCGGCACGTTCATGGATTATCACTTGCCCACCAGCCTTGATGTGCCGCGTATCGAAACCGGACACGGCGTAACGCTTTCGCCGCTCAACCCGATGGGCGTGAAAGGTGCGGGTGAAGCGGGTGCGATTCCCGTCGGTCCGCTGTTCGCGCAGGCATTGGAAGACGCGCTTCATGATGTGGATTTTGAGATTCTGGAAATTCCGCTGAATTCGAATCGGTTGTGGGAATTGACGATAAAAAGGTGACAGTCACTTTTAAAGTGACTGTCACCTCACGCGCCTCATTCCAAGCCGATAGTGTTTTCTGACCATCGGCTTTTGGTTTTAACTTATCCTTTTTCCTTCCATCACTTTGGCATTGACACTAACGCGCCAGTTACATCGCCAAAGTCCCAGCCATCAATGGCTGGAGGCTCCACCCCGAGAGCCGTTAGCATGCTTTTGATCTGCTCGCGATGTTCGGTGGCGTGGTTGATAACCTGCGTCATGATGACCCATGCTTCCACATGGTAGTTATCACGTGTTTGAATACGAGTCGCCGGAAGTTTGCCTGTATCTTTGGCGAGCGCCAACAGTTTCTCTCCGCTGTCTTTCAACGATGCCGCCAATTCGCCGAACGGCACATCGACTCTATCCAGCCTCTCTTCGCGTGGCAGCGTGAGGAGCCGCCAGTAACTGAATTGTGACGATACCAGATGCGACAGCGTGCTGCGAATGTTCCCTTCGGTAGCAGATTGAGGCGCGGCATCGAGTTGCTCGTCGCTCAACGTGGAACAGACCTGCATGATCTTTTCATTCGACCAATTATTGTGCTCGAACAATCTGGCAAGGTAATTCTCGGTCATCGAAGACTCCTTTACGAAACGAGAGAAGCGGTTGAATATGATAGACTCTATCAGATTATACGCGAATGGAATCCATCCGAACCATTTCTCTCGCGCCTCTCGTCCGTGACTGGTTGGCGGATACCCGTCAGCCGCGCATCTTGCATGTATTTGAGGATGCCTGCAATCTGGTCAATGAAAATGGGGATGTCTTGTCCATTGTCAGGCAAAAGATCGGGGAAGGTCCATTCAATCTCGTCGTCCCGGAAAATGTTTTATTCTCCAAACATCTTGCCAGCGAACCATCCGTTTCAATTCGGGGAGATGAATTGATTTTGGGTGAGTTGACCATCTCATTTGCCTATGCGAAAACCTGGAATCCACAGCCTGAATGGGAAGTCTTACAAAAAAAGAAAGAAACCATCCTTGCCCGTTTGGATGAATTACAAATTGCCAATGACCGGGGTCATAGTTTCGATACGAACTTTATAACAATTCAATCTCCACTCTCCAATTCTCTAACCGCTTCCCTCGCATACGCTGACCTTCCTTCCGCGCTGACAGCCGCAAAAAAACTCGCCGGTCTCGGCATGGGACTCACTCCCTCCGGTGACGATTTTTTGATGGGAGCCATCCATGCCGCGTGGATTCTTCATCCTGTTGAAACGGCAGGTCACCTCGCAAAAGAAATCGCCGAAACCGCCGCAGCGTTGACCACGTCTCTTTCGGCGGCATGGCTGAGGTCAGCGGGCAGAGGCGAAGCCGGGATTCTGTGGCATGAATTGTTCAATTCACTGCTTCTCAACGCCGACGTCAAATTACCCATCACCAGTATCCTTTCCATCGGCGAAACCTCCGGCGCGGATGCGTTCGCAGGTTTTGTCGGCGTGTTGACCTCTTTCAAAGAACGGATCATCAATCAATGTCCTTCCTGACCTCTTTTCTTGACAACGTTCGCAAATTCCCTGATAAGACCGCGCTCGAATTCATCGACCCGCCGCTTCAGCGCCTGACCTACGCGGAACTGGATGACATGGTCAATCGCACAGCAGGATATCTGCAAAGCCTCGGCTTGCAGTCCGGCGACCGCCTCGCGCTGCAACTCACCAAATCCCTTGATTTCATTCTTTTGCATCTGGCAGCCGTCCGCATGGGAGCTATTTCCCTGCCACTAAACTTGGCTTATCCGCCCGATGAGTTGAAATATTTCCTCGAAGACTCCGGCGCAAAATTATTCTTTGCGCTGGAAGCAAACAAGAAAAAGATCGAAGTGATTCTTTCCGAACTTCAAGAGTTGAAGGAATGTATCTTTCTCGACCCGTCCAAACCGGATGGTTTTCAATTACGAGTTACAACAGGCTCTGCAACAAGCACCCAGTCTGACGCAACCAGCATCGACAGCCAGGATACCGCCGTCATCATTTACACATCGGGCACCACGGGAAGACCCAAAGGCGCGGAGATCACACACGGAAATCTCACGTCCAATCTCGAAGCGCTTCATTCCGCATGGGGCTGGCGGGATGACGATGTCCTTCTGCACGTCCTGCCCATTTTTCACGTGCATGGATTATTCGTCGCTTTGCATGGCGCGCTTCATGCCGGGGCAACCACAAAGATGATGCGTGAGTTCAACGCGCAGAAAACCCTCGAACTGCTTTCGAGCGGTCAATGCACGGTCTTCATGGCAGTGCCAACGATCCACAAACGCCTGCTTGATGCGCCGAACGCAAATCAATTTGATTTGTCAAAAGTCCGCCTCATCACCTCGGGTTCGGATCGCCTGCCCGACGAAGTCTTTACCGGCTTTCAGCAAACCTTTGGCTACACTTTGCTCGAGCGTTACGGCATGACCGAAACCGGCATGAATTGTTCCAACCCGTTGAAGGGCGAGCGGCGCATCGGCTCGGTTGGAATGCCGCTGCCCGGTGTGAAAGTCCGCGTTGTGCATTCGGAAACGGGCGAGATCCTGCCCGACGGCGAGATCGGGGATGTGCAACTGCGCGGACCGAACGTCTTCAAAGGCTACTGGCGTCAGCCGGATAAAACCTCCGCTTCTTTCTCCGGCGACGGCTGGTTCAAGACCGGGGATTTGGGATTCCGTGAAAGCGACGGCTACATCACCCTGTGCGGACGTTCCAAGGACCTCATCATCAGCGGCGGACTCAACGTCTATCCGCCCGAGGTGGAGCGGGTGCTGGTGGAACATCCGGCAGTGAATGCCTGCGCGGTGATCGGTTGCCCGGATGCGGAATGGGGAGAAAAGGTAACAGCAGTGGTGGTGCTTCATAAAGGCGAATCCGCTTCGGTCGAGGAATTGATGCGCTTTTGCCGTGAAAAACTCGCGCCGTACAAGTCACCCAAATCCATCGTCTTTACGGATGACCTGCCGCGCAACACGATGGGCAAAGTTCAGAAAGCGGAACTTCGAAGGGATTTTTGTTTGTAAATCATTCTGAGTCGATTTTGATACAGAAGTAGCCCCGCATACAGGAAAGATGCGGGGCTGGTGATCCGATTGCGGGTGTGTGGTTCTTTATCCGCCTATATGTTTGACCGATGGGGTGTTCAAGAAATGCCGTTGAACTGGTTCGCGCGAAGCATTGGGGGTCTGAAGGACCAGGATAAATTTCGCTTCTTCGTCAAAGGGGTTTCGCCAGAGATGTGGGAGTGTCGCTTCAAAGATCAGGATATCGCCCTGCTCTATCAGGTAAATCACACCGTCAACCACATATTCGATTTTTCCATACAGGCAATATACAAATTCATGCCCGGAATGGACGACTTGCCTTTCGCCGCCACTCCCCGCCTGGGGGGCAAGGGTAATGGAAAACGGCTCGAGTTCCTGGGAAGGCAGGGTCTTCCCCATGCCTTCAATCATCACTCCGTTATTATCGATCGTTGGTCGGGAACCAGCTTTGAGGTGGAGAACTGAAGCGGGAGCCTCCTCCTCAAAAAAGTAACTCATGCGAACATTCAATGCGGTTGCCAGACTTTGCAAAGTAGCCACACTGGGTGAGGTCTCATCGCGTTCGATCAAACTGATCGAATTCGGGGAGAGGTCTGCCAATCGCGCCAAGTCGCGCTGGGAAATGTTACGCTCACTTCGAAGTTGTCGCAGTTTATCACCAAGTGAAAATGATTTTTCCATAAAATTTTCCTTACAGCATGGATCCCTATGGGGTGTGTCTGTCTTTTTTTACTTTCATTCCAATCATACCAGAGCGCAGCAAAGCTCACAATTTTTTGTGACAAGATTCATGATCTATGATTCGGTTAGGTTCTTTTGCCAAAAATAACCCGGATTTCTCTGGAAAAAACCCTTTCCTCGCCTCAACAGTGAAAATAATCACAATAAACAGAAAATAGTCCAAAATAATGGTTTGTTATGATTATTTTATGACATTTGTTACTAATATAATTGACAAAACAAGGGAAATAATAAATGTGTACGTTAAGTTATCCAATAGGAGTAAACAATGAAGGTCGCACTCGTTACAGATGATGGAAACACGATCAGCCAGCATTTTGGGCGTGCAATTTATTATGCCGTTCTGGAAATTGAAAATGGTCAGATTATACAGCGTGAACTGCGCGATAAGCTCAATCACACCCATTTCGCGGATCATTCGCATCACACCCCCACTGAACCAACACAACACCATGGAATGGATCCTGCTGCTCAAGCCCGTCATGGGCAAATGGCAGAAGCGATTACGGATTGCGAGGCGTTGATCTGCCGCGGCATGGGCAGGGGCGCCTATGAAAGCATGAATGAACGAGGCATTCGTCCGCTAATCACAGACATTCATTCCGTTGAAGATGCCGCTCTGCTATATGCGCGCGGTGAACTCGTTGACCATATTGAAAAGCTCCACTAGCACATCATGCCTCAGAATACAAGCGCGCTCAAAAACAGGATATGACTTCAAACTCTGAGCAGGTTGGACATCAACTACGCCGGTTGCGCAAAGCCCGCAAACTGTCCATTCGGATGTTGGCAAAGCACAGCGGGTTAAGTGTCAATACATTGAGTTTGATCGAGAACGGCAGAACATCCCCCAGCGTCAGCACTCTGGAGCAACTGGCTCGCAGCCTGGAAGTGCCGATCACATCTTTTTTCGAGGCGGAGCATCCCGCACATAAGGTTGCGTACCAAAAAGCGGGAGAGCGCCAGCAGATCGTACTGCCAAAAGGGCAAATGGAACGATTTAGCACAGGCATGCCCCATGCAGGTTCGGAACCTTTCATCACCAGATTTGAGCCAGGCGCAAATAGCGGCAACGCGCCAATCGTATTCCCTGGGCGCGAATTTATTTACTGCCTCGAAGGGCAAATCACCTACATCATCAATGAAAAGGCATATCCCCTCTCGCCTGGAGACAGCCTGATATTCGACGCCTACACCCCGCACTCATGGCACAACTCTGCCGCAGAAAGTTCAAGCGCTTTGCTTGTCCTGTGCCCCGAAGTTTCTCTGGATGGTTTTCCAGAACGCTATTTCATGTTGGAAGAAATTGACACACAAAAAACTCGGAGGTGAATCATGTTACCGAAAGATAAACATCCATTTCTCATTACCGCCATGCTCTCACTATTCGTCTTGATCGGAGTGCTGGCTCTGCCTGCACAAGCCTCAGCCGCCCCGCAGATGGACGATTCATCGCCCAATTCCTGCCTGTCTTGCCACGAGAATCTGTACTACCTGCACGACACGGGATGCTGGTATTGCGTCACCGCGCACAAGGATCGCTGCGCAGACTGTCACGAAGGCAATCCCTCGGCATACAAGGAAGAAGAGGCACACGCGGGGATGATCCTGCATCCGCAGGAAAATAATGGAGAGAAATGCCTCGAGTGCCACACAGCCGAAGAAGCGCAACTCAAGTTAAACGAGTTCGAGTCTGTGAATGGATTCAACACCGTCATTCATGCGGATGTTTACACGCATTCCGAATTTGTCAAAACTGATTTTCCCGATGTGACCGCATCCAACCTGCTCGAGACCTGGTTCTGGTTGGGAGCAGGTTTCCTGGCTTTCGGCTTTTGGCTGAGTCTGGTACTGCGCTCATCATAAGTTTGCCATGAACCACGTCTTCGGACCTGTTCCTTCGAGGCGGCTGGGGCAATCCCTTGGGATAGACACGATTCCGCTGAAAACTTGCAATTGGAATTGTGTCTATTGTCAGTTGGGACGTACCATTCCCCTGACCAACGAACGCAGAGATTATGTACCATGCTCCGCGATTCTGGCGGAAGTTTCAGAAGCGTTGAAAACCCATCAACCGCATGAAATCGATTGGGTCACATTTGTCGGCTCTGGCGAGCCGACGCTACACAGCGGCATTGGTCAATTGATCCGTCAGGTTAAGACGTTGAGCAACAAACCTGTTGCCGTCATCACCAACGGATCACTGCTCCATCTACCCGAAGTGAGGAAAGAACTATCCGAAGCAAATGCAGTTCTCCCGACGTTCGATGCGGGGAATGCCAGACTGTACCGCAAGATCAATCGTCCCCATCCTGATTGTACGTTTGAGCGCTTGCTGGATGGATTGGTCGCTTTTCGGCAGGAATTTGACGGAAAACTATGGTTGGAGGTGATGCTGGTGCATGGTCTGAATGACACAGATCAGGCGCTGCCGGAAATCGCCGCTCACCTGCGCGAGATTCAACCTGATGAAGTCCACATCAATGTGCCAGACCGCCCGCCTGCTGAAACCTGGGTCGATTTGCCTGATGATGAAGCGATGATGCGGGCACGTTTGATTTTAGGAACAACCGCCCATGTGGTTCATCCTGCAAAGGGAACCTTTGATCTGGGAGGTCATAAAACTTTGGTGGATGCAGTGATCGCCATTATCACCCGCCATCCCATGCGTGAAGATGACCTGATCAAAACACTCGATCTGTGGACATCCGATGAACTCGGCGCAACGTTGGAGGATTTGAAACAATGCGGTAAAGCGCAGGTGATTGAACGCCACGGGCATCGTTATTGGAGCGCGGTCTCTGCCCGCTATCCATAAGGGTCTTCCTTAGGGGAAATATTCAGAAAAAAAACAACCAATAAAATGTGTGTAAAGTCAATTTTTTAGCAATTAAATACCATTAAAGTATCACATTGTGCGCATTATAAGTGACAATTTCCACTACCTGCGATACCATGCCCTCACTAAAATGAGTATGCACGCATATTTGAATATAAAAGGTGTGACATGCTCGTCCAAACATTAGCACAGGAAATATCCCAATTGGAAGCAAACCTATGCTCCGCTTTTGCAGATCCAACCCGGATTTTGATCCTGTATTCCTTGAACGAGCATCCCCGCAATGTGACCGAAATTACCAACGACCTTGGTTCGAACCAGCCTACCATTTCCCGCCACTTAAAAATCCTGCGTGATCACGGGTTGGTGAATACCGCCCGACAGGGGGTCACAATCACATATTCGCTAGCAGATTCCCGCTTGATTCAGGCGTTGGATCTATTGCGCTCAGTTCTTCATGACACCCTGACTTCAAAAGCCAATCTGATAGTTGAAATTAAATCCTAACTTGTTCTCAAATACCTCTGAGGAGAAGAACATGCAACAAAAGAATAAAGCGTTTTTTTTAGTCATTGCTGGACTGGCACTTGTGATTGCCGCCAGCATTTTTTTGGCGACAGCAACACCCGTCAACGCGCAATGCGGTTCGCAGGCATCGTCCTGTAAGAACTGTCATGAAGTGCAAAAAGAACTGCCCGTGAACGCAGACGGAACAGGCTGGCACCAATCGCATGCCTTTGGCGATTTCTGTTACATCTGCCACGCGGGCAACAATCAGGCAACCGATGCAGCCGCCGCGCACGAAGGCATGGTGGCTCCCCTATCGGATGTCCAAGCGGCGTGTCAGCAATGCCATGTAGCAGATCTGGATGCGCGCGCGCAAGTCTATGCGGATATTCTCGGCGTCACCGTCGGCTCGGGGTCTGCGCCTCAAACTACGGCGGGGTCTGATGCGGCTCCCGTGGCAGTGGATTCCGCTGCGAGCGTTTCGACATCCAACCAATGCAACGAAGTCGTGGTGGATGATCCGAATGCCATCGACTATGCCGCGAACTACGATGAAATCGTGCTTGGCAAGAAACCTATCAATTGGGGCAACAATATTTTGCTCGGCATGATCGGCTTGTTGCTGGTCGGCGGCGGTGGATTTGTCGTGACCCGCGAGAAATTCATCAATGTGAAGTTTGGTGACACGAAAGCCGTGGACGCCGAATATCCCGCCGATGTGGTGGAGATGCTGCCGAAGATCGCTTCACTAAAAGCGGACACACGCAAGTCATTGAAGAATGTTTTGGAAAACAAAAAAGCGGACAAGGTGCTCGACCTGATGGACGCTGTGACAAAAAAGGATGAGGAGTAAGCCATGAAATTCATTCTGGATTACATTCGCAAGGATGAGTGGTCTCCGTATGTGGCGGGCGTGCTGCTCGGTTTGGTGGGCATTGCCGCGGTATGGGCAAGTGATAGTTTGCTTGGCGCTTCGGGTGCGTTTGAAAATATTGCTGGCATGATCGGCAAAGCCGTTGCGCCAGCGGCATTTGACAATATGTACTTCAACTTCATCATGCCGCCCGGCATTACCTACGGCGTGATGTTGGTGGTTGGAATTTTCTTCGGCGGCATGATCGGCGCGGCGACAAGCGGCACCCTCAAATGGGGCAAGAAAGACTCTGCCAATTCAGACGAACAATGGAAACGCATTTTCGGCGCACAGACCTGGAAGCGCTGGTTAATCGCTTTCTTTGGCGCGATCATTTTGGAATACGCGGCGGGCATTGCAGGCGGCTGCACCAGCGGACTTGCCATCTCCGGCGGCATGTTGCTGGCTCCGGCGGCATTCATCTTTATTGCTGGCATGTTCGTGGGCGGCATCCCAACCGCCTGGCTGATCTACGGCAAACGGTTTTAGGAGGCTGACATGCTGAACTTTATTTTTGCTTTGGTGCTGGGTGTGTTCTTTGGGTTTGCACTCAACAAGGCTGGTTTGACCAAATACCACAAAATCATCAACGTCTATCGCTTTACCGATATGACCGTGTTGAAGTTCATGATGACCGCCCTGGTGGTTTCCATGAGCGGACTGTATGCCCTGCGCGGATTGGGCTTGATTACCTTCCCGAATGTGCCTGCTACTTACATCGTCGGCAATCTTGTAGGTGGAATCATATTCGGCTTTGGCATGGCGCTCAGTGGATATTGCCCTGGTACCGCCGCGGCTGGCGCGGGCGAAGGCAAGTTGGATTACCTCATCCCTGGCTTGCTTGGCTTTTTAGTAGGCGCAGTAGTTTACGGTCTCACTTACGACAAAGTATTCCCGGTAATTTCGGCTCTTGCCAATTACGGCAATACAACCATGCCTGATCTGTGGAACCTAAGTCCCTTCCTTACCATTCTGACCTTTACGCTGATCTCGTTACTGCTGTTCTATATGATCGAACGTGTGGGGTGGCAGAGGAAGGAAAGTAATCAGTAAGCAGTAACCAGTAAGCAGTATTTTGCAAAACTGATCACTGATAACTGTTCACTGAACACTGGAGTCTTTCATGACAAAAACAATCTCACGAAGAGATTTTCTAAAACTAGGCGCAGCAGGCGCAGGGGCTTTGGCGCTCGGTCAAATGCTGCCTGCAAAGGTAGCGCAAGCGGCGCGCGCGGCGGGACACATCAACGCGGAAGGCGATGGCTTTGTTCACAGCATGTGCGAGATGTGTGTCTGGCGCTGCGGCTTGATCGCCAAGATCAAGGATGGGCGCGTCGTCAAGTTGGACGGCAACCCTGAGCATCCGCACTCACGCGGGAATTTATGTCCGCGCGGGCAATCGGGTTTGATGAACACCTACGACCCCGACCGTGTGTTGACCCCGCTCATTCGCGTGGGCAAACGCGGAGAAGGCAAATTCCGTCAGGCGTCTTGGGAAGAGGCATTGGATCTGGTCGCCAGTAAAATGACCGAGATCAAGAACAAATACGGCGCGGAGGCGATGGTCTTTTCATCCACGCACAATTTGAGCCAGCCGTTGTTCGAGAATTTGCTGTATGGATTTGGTTCTCCAAACTACGGTACGCAGCGTTCCTTGTGCTTCAACGCCATGATCGTCGCCAACACAATGACCTACGGCATGGAAGAACCCGGACGCATCTACGACGACAAACTCAAATACATTTTGTTGACGGGACGCAACCTGCTCGAAGCGATTTCCACCTCCGAGACACATGACCTCATCATGGCGATTGAGAACGGCGCGAAGGTGGTGTACCTCGACCCGCGCTACACCAAGACCGCCTCAAAAGCGACCGAGTGGCTGCCCATCAAACCCGGAAATGACCTAGCCTTTCACTTGGCTTTGCTCAACATCATCATCGGCGAAAAGTTATACAACCGCTCCTTTGTTGAAAAGAACACGGTCGGCTTTGACGAATTGAAAAAGGAAGTTGCACGTTACACCCCCGAATGGGCTGCGCCGTTGACGGGTATCCCCGCCGAAACCATCATACGCATTGCGCACGAACTCGCTGAAGCCGCGCCGCATGCACTGGTACATAATGGCTGGCGCACATCGAACTTCGTCAATTCATTCCACACCCAGCGCGCCATTAGCATCATGAATGCGCTGCTTGGCAATTGGAATAAGGTATTGGTCGCGGCGGCTGGAGAGGAAAGCGGCGCATTGGGCGCTCCCCCACAGCCTGCCTACCCGCGTATCTCTGCCTTGCGTTTGGATGGCGTGCCGTGGAAATATCCCGTAGTACCGTTCAAGATCGGCGTATTTCAGGAACTGCGTGACAATATCGTCAGCGGCGACCCGTATCAGGCGCATGGCTGGTTCATCTCACGACAAAACCCGATTCAATCCCTGCCGGACCGCGGCAAGACCATCGAAGCCTTTGGCAAGTTGGATTTCATCGTCACCGTGGACATCGTCCTCAACGACACGGCATGGTTCTCGGATGTCGTCCTGCCCGAAGCCTCGTACCTCGAACGCTATGACCCGTTGCTGCCTGTTGGAGACAAAGTCTTTTTGCGACAGCCTGTCATTGAACCGCAGGGCGAAGCAAAATCCGCATTGTGGATCTACAAGCAATTGGGCGAACGCCTCGGACTTGGCGATTACTTCCAATACGAAGATGAGGAAGATTACATCCGCCAGCAACTCAAACCGCTCGGCGTCAGTTTGGAGGAAGTGAAAGCCCAGGGTTTTGCCGAACTGTCATCGGCGGAGGGTGAAGCGGAATTTTCGTGGAACACTCCCAGCGGAAAAATCGAGTTATTCTCCGACACGCTTGCCAAAGTCGGTTTCCCCGGTGTGCCAACTTGGGAAGAGCCGCCGCAGCCTGCCGAAGGTCAGTTCTATTTACTGACTGGCAAGATAGCAACCTCCACGCAGTTCGGTACGCAGAACAACCAACTGCTGCATAAATATTCCGAAGAACCGCGTTTGTGGATGAACACCAAAACCGCTACCGACCTCGGACTTGAAACCGATGATTGGGTGGAAGTGACTAGCGAAGTTGGACAAATTCACACCAAACTGTTGGCGACTCAAGCCATTCGCCCCGATTGTGTTTATATGACCCCTGGCTATGGACATCTCTCAAAGGGATTGAAAACAGCCTACGGTGTCGGCGCGAGTGACTCGGCTGTGCATGTGACCTATACCGATCCCATCAGCGGCGGGCAGGCATTGAGCCAGACCTTCGTGACGGTAAAAAAGGCGTAGAGGTGAATCATGACTGAAATTAAACATCACGCGTATCTCTTCGACGCCACACGCTGTATCGACTGCCGCGCCTGCATGGTGGCGTGCAGTGTGGAGAACAACATCGAGATGGACAAGACCCGTCTTTGGGTGGCTGGGCTTGGCGTTACAGGGACGTTCCCCGATCTGCAACGCGGCACAATGGTCTATCACTGTATGCACTGCGAACATCCCGACTGCATGTCGGCGTGTCCTGTGGGTGCGTACACCAAAGCGGAAGATGGTCCCGTTACTTACAACCCCGACTTGTGCATCGGCTGCCGCTACTGCATGAATGCCTGTCCGTTTGGCGTGCCGCACTTCGACTATGACAAGGGCATCATCGACGGCGCGTTCATCGACAAATGCACTTTCTGCCCGCAGCGCATTTACAACGGCGAAGAACCCGCCTGCGTACACACTTGTCCTACTGACGCGCTCGAATATGGCGACCGTGACGAACTCATCGCCAAAGCACACGAACGCATCGCTGCTCATCCTGATAAATACATTCAGCATGTGTACGGCGAAAAAGAGAATGGCGGCACGTCGTATCTCATCATCTCGCATGTCCCGTTCAAAGACCTCGGCTTGCCTGAACTGCCTGAAGAACCCATCAACGAGGTTAGTGAAAAGGTCATGGAAATGACCATTCCGTTCGCGTTTGGCTGGGGGACGGTCTTGAGCATGGTGGCAATCGCCGCTGGAAAACACAATCAAAAGAAAGAAGCCGAAGCGGAAAAACAGGCGGAGGAAACCAAATGAAACTCAACATCACACTCCCCAAATTCCTTCGCATCGGCATCCTGCCCTCGGTACTGCTCGCGCTCATGGGCATTGCATTCATCGTCGCCATGATGCGCTACGCCTTCGGCATCGGCGCCATCAGCGACCTGAGTTATTCCTACCCGTGGGGCTTCTGGATCAGTTTCGACCTGTTCACAGGCGTGGTCATTTCCAGCGGCGGCTTTCTCATGGCGGGCACGGTGTACATTTTGCGCATCAAAGAATTTGAGCCGTTGCTGCGTCCGTCCGTTCTCACCGCCTTCCTCGGCTATATCATGGTTGCCATCGCCTTGCTCGTGGACCTCGGTCAGCCCCTGCGCATCTGGTACATGATGATCCACTGGAATCACACCAGCGTTCTGCTTGAGATCGGTATCTGCGTGATGAGTTATCTCACCGTGCTTGCTGTTGAGTTTGCGCCTGTAGTGTTGGAACGTTTTCCAAAACTGCATAAAGTGGCACATCTCATTCATCGCTTCATCATGCCGTTCGTCATCGTGGGTGTGGTGCTTTCCACCTTGCATCAATCCTCACTGGGTTCGCTCCTACTCATTCAGCCCACCAAACTGCATCCGCTCTGGTGGACGCCCATCCTGCCGATCATGTTCTTCTCTTCTGCCATCACCGTCGGCATGGCAATGATCATCTTCGAGTCATCGCTCAGTTCGCGCTATTTCCAACGCGGGCTTGAAACACATCTGCTGGCAAAACTTGCCAAAGGTCTGCCGATTGCGCTCGGCATTTACGCCTTGCTCAAATTTGGCGAACTCGCCGTGGCAGGCGAACTCGGTCTGCTTTTCACCAGCGGCATCATGAGCGTGCTCTTCTGGGCAGAGATTCTCATTGGTGTGGTCACTCCCATCGCGTGGTTCTCCATCAAAAAAAATCGCGAAAACGGAAATGGCCTATTAACAGGCGCGATCATCGTGCTCGTCGGCATGATTCTCAACCGTTTCAACGTCAGTTGGTTCGCGGTCAAACACCCCGACCCGCTCTTCTACCTGCCGACCTTTATGAGCAATGTGGATTACTTCCCCACTCTGCCCGAAGTCGCCGTCTCCATCGGCATCTTCTCCGCAGGCATCATGGCATTCGGATTGATCGCCAAATACTTCCCCGTCTTCGAGGATGAACATCCCGCAGCCACCCACGCAGGCGATTAAAGTCAGCGCCTCTTTCTTAACCGCAACCCGATTCTGTTTTCTGAATCATTTGCTACTCTGTAAATAGAAAGACATTCTCCTTGTCTCAGCCCGTGAATTGGGCTATTCACGGGCTGAGACCCGAAAACATCAATAGCACCCCCATGCGCCCCTCCTTCTTTCACCACCTTCACCCCCCAACCATCCCAGCAGATCAGGCACGCTGGCGGCACACTTTAGGCGCAGGTGGCACAGCCGTCTTCCTCATGCTCATCCTTGGGGTGACCGGGATTCTGGAAATGTTCTATTACATTCCCACGCCTGAAGAAGCAGCGCTCTCGGTTCAAACCATCACCTATCATGTTCCATTCGGGGGATTCATCCGCAACCTGCATTATTGGTCGGCGCAAATCTTATTGATCGTTTCCGCAATTCATCTTCTGCGCGTTGTCTTCACCGCCGCATACAGCCATCCGCGCCGCTTTAATTATTTGCTGGGGCTCGCTCTCTTTGTTTTATCCATTCTGCTGGATTTCACTGGCTACATCCTGCGTTGGGACGTGGACATTTGCTACCCATTGCTGACAGGTACAAATTTAATCAAAACCATTCCCTTCATTGGTGACTTTTTCCATCGTCTCGCCATCGGCGGAGGCGAAGCCTGCTCCACAGGTTTATTGCGAATGTATGTCTGGCATATCTTCGGCTTGACCTTGCCCATTATCATCCTCGGCATCTGGCACGCCTTCCGCGTCCGCAGAGATGGAGGCATCGCCGTCCCGCCGCCGCAAGCCCGCACCGATAACGCCCGCATCTCCCGCAACGAACTCGTCCGCCGCGAAGTGCTGGCGATGTTCATCGTTGGCATTGCGTTGATTCTGTTGTCCAGTTCTGTTCCCGCGCCCATCGCACCTGCAATGGATTCCACACCTGCTGCAATTCGTGAGGCTGCTTCGCAATCTGCAAAAGCACCCTGGTTCTTCCTTTGGGTTCAACAAATGCTCAAATGGGGCGATCCGTTCATCTTTGGCATCGTCATCCCGTTTGGCATTCTCATCCTCGTTGCCATCATCCCCTACATCTTCCCCAAACCCGCTGACTCGGATATCGGCACCTGGTTCCCAAAATCCAACCGCCTTGCGCAGATCACAATGGGGCTTGTATCGCTTATCGTTATCCTTTTGACTTTACTTGCCAATGCAAACTAAACCATCCACTTTCCACTTTCTACTTTTTATCATTTCGGGATTGCTTCTTGTAACCTTATCTCTCGTCTGGTGGAACTCCTCCCGCCACCCCGCTCCTATCCCACTCACCCCAACCCTCTCCGGCGAAACTGAATACTGCATCACCTGCCACGCGGACTTGCCCGAAATCAGCGCTTCGCATCCTGTCGAAACCTTTGGCTGTGTGAGTTGTCACGGCGGTGAACGCCTTGCGCTCAATGCAGACCTGGCTCACAGCGCCATGCGCGGGGGCGCCAACCCATCCGACCTCAGTGTAGTAGAAACTTCATGTGGTGGGAGCAACTGTCACAGCGGCAGCGAAGCGGATGATCGTCATCACATCCAGCGCGTGACCACCAGTGTCCAATCCACCTATGCAGGCGCGATCTCCAACATCCTCTTCACCTTTGGCGCACAACCTGACCTAACTGCCCGTTTCGGCATTGCGGCTGTTACAGATGAAAACACAAAGACGGGGATCACTTCTTTGCAGGCGTTTGACCCTGTCAGTGCTAATCATCCATCCATTCAAAAGTTTGGCGAAGAATGTCTTACCTGCCATCTGCACGCCGAGCCACGAGAAGGCGAAGCCTTTGCACGAGAGACAGGTTGCGCAGCGTGTCATTCTACCGAGACGCACACTCTGACCACTGCCATTTCATACACTCAATGCAATGCCTGCCATAATCGTGGCAATTACGATCTACGGACAATGACATTTATTGAACGAACTGACCACGCGACCACGCGACTACAAGACTACTACCAGCCCATCGCGCAATTTACGCAATGCGAATACACTCTCGACTGCGTGGACTGTCACACCCGCTCTGAAGTGATGGGCGATGGTGACATTCACAACGATCAAGCCTCTATTGAGTATGTTCAATGCAAGACCTGTCACGGCACGTTGGATGAACTGCCACGCACAAAAAAACTCACCGACCCGAATGACATTGCCTTCACTCTCGCCTTCCTAAATCCTGTGGTGGAATTGAAACTTGGCGATACCATCCTCGTCACCGAAAAAGGCGAACCGCTTTGGAACACAAGAGTCTTACCCGATGGAACCTATGAAATGATCGGCAAAGCCACCAAACAATATTTCACTTTTAACCCTGTGATGGGCAGCGCCTGCGAACAAAAACCCGATGAACAGGAATCGCATTACTGTCACGAATGCCATGCAGTGGAAAAATAACATGACGCAAATATCCCGCCGCGATTTTCTAAAACTCACCCGCAATGGGATTCTCTATCTCAGCGGATTGCTTGCCACTGGCGGCTTGCTTCGCTTTCTTTCTTACGCACCAACAGCAGAACAAAAAACGGAATTCGATCTCGGCTCCGCGGATCAGTATCCGCTTGGCTCACGCACATCCATTCCCGAAATCCCCGCGCTTCTCATACACGCCGAAAGCGGATTCACCGCCCTGAGTCTGACATGCACACACCTTGGCTGCACCCTTGAACCGAATGAAACTGGCTTTGCTTGTCCATGCCATAATTCTGCTTTTGATTCAGATGGAAACGTAACACATGGTCCCGCGGTGAAACCTTTGCAGGTCTTACGCATCGAAATAACAGATGATAGAAATATAAAAGTATTCACTGCTTGAAGGATAGTCCGATGAACCTTGCCCAAATCCTTGAAAAATCCATGCAAGACCATGATCATCTTTGTCCGCGCCAGATCCTTGGCGCACGGATTGGCATGGCTGGCATGAAAGCGCTTAACTTCACCGAGCCTCCGAAAAAGAAAGAGTTGCTCATCATCTCTGAAACCGACGGTTGTTTTGTGGATGGAGTCATCGCCGCGACAGGCTGTACCGTTGGTCACAGAACCTTGCGTGTGGAAGATTACGGCAAGGTTGCAGTCACATTCGTGGATACAAAAACAAGTCGGGCTATTCGTATTGCACCGAAACTGGACATACGTGAGCAAGCCAGCGCTCATATCCCCAATGAACCGCGTCATTATTTTGCGCAGATGCAAGCCTATCAGTCCATGCCTGATGAAGAGATGTTCACCATTGCCGAGGTTCAACTGAACAAATCAGTGGAAGAGATCGTCTCATGCGCCGGGATGCGCGTCAATTGTGATATGTGCGGCGAGGAGATCATGAACGAGCGGGAACTAAAACGAGATGGTCTTAATCTTTGCCGCGCCTGTGCTTTGCCAGCGTATTATCAAGTTCCTATCGTGTTGACTGCTTTTTCAGAAAGTAACTTGTGAGGTTGTCAATATTCTATTCCATCTTCCGAACTTCACCACTGACGGAGATGCCATCGCCTGCTTTGGAAGTAAAAGATACATTCAAATGAGAAGGCACGCCCATATCTTCACCCTGCAAGATGGTGAAGTTTTTGGAACCTTTCCAGCCAATCTCACGCAAATAACCCGCCAGCGCTGCTGCTGCCGCACCTGTTGCCGGGTCTTCATAGACTCCGCCTGCTGCAAAGGGGTTGCGCGAGTGGATCACAGAGTCAGATTCCTGCCACAACAGGCTGATAGTCACAAGATCCTGTTCCGCCATCATCGTGCGGACTTCTTCGAACGGGTATCTCATGTCCGCAAGGGTTTGGCGGTCTTTGACAAAGACAATGAGATGAGTTGCCCCCGCCCCGGCAATGCGGACAGGGAACCTTTCATCAAGTTGTTCCCTTTTCAATTGGAAGGCGGAAAGGATGCGGGTGATATATTCTTCAGGCGCAGCCTTTGTCCAGGTGGATGGGGATCGAAGCGCAGCAGAAAACCCAAGGTCCGATTTTGAGGCGCGGACGCTGATGGTATTGTCATTCAGAATCAGCATATAGGTCCCTTCGCCGAAGCGTTCTCCCAAAGCCGCACCCAAAGCAATGGTGGCGTGTCCACAGAACGGCACTTCCAACTCCGGCGCAAAATAGCGGACTCTCCAACCATTTTCCTGCTTCACCAAAAACGCGGTTTCGGAATACCCGACCTCCTTTGCTATGGACATCATCGTTTCAGCAGATGGCATCTCATCGCAAAAAGCGACGCCAGCGGGGTTGCCGCCCAGCCCATTTTGAGAGAAGGCGGCGAGTCGTAAAATTTCCATATCTACCTCCAAAGTTTTCAGGTGTAAGATCGTCTATCGCTGTAATTGTATTTGTTTTTTACGCTGTTCGTTCAAAAAAGCTGTGGATAACGAGAGCAATGTACCGGCAAGAATGCCCGCCACAAGCATGATAATTGTGAGCAATCCCATGTTTGCCTCTTCTTCCGGGCGGATGGATCCCATTGCAGGGACTACAACCATGAACAAAATGCCATGCAATAGTCCCAAGAGACCGCCAGCCAAAGCCGCCTCGAAAAGACGGGTCGATGATGCGGCGCTTCGTGATTTTACAACACACACATTTCCTACTTGCAAAGCCGTCAACCATGCCAGCGGCGTAACACAAACCACACCAGGATAACCCGCCCACGTCACCAAAAGGATCGCACCCAGCCACGGGACAAATAGACGAATGGCTGTCTCAAGTACGAGGCGAACATCGAGATTGATAGTTTTCATAGGTAGATACCTCTCCAAAATTTATTAGACCTCTTGCATAAGTAATTTGGAATCCTGAAGTTCTTCTTCAGGTGGAGTTTCCGAACGTAGAACTTTCGGGTTCCTTTTCAATTTTTGAGACTTTCCCAAGAGGTCTATTCAGGAAAGCAAAGGTTTTCTTGTTCTTGCCATCAAGAGAGCATCTTCATGCCTGCCCTCTTTGAATACAAATTGTTTCATGGTTCCTTCAAGATCAAACCCATACTTTCGATACAGATTGATGGCACTTTCGTTCGAAATCCATACCACCAGGCTTAATCGCGTGATCTGCATCCAGTTTTCGGCAAGATCAATCATGGATCGCAACAAGGCCCCACCAACTCCTTTCCCCTGCCATTTCGAATTCACAATGATGATGTTTATCTCCCCCACATGCCTGTGACGGGGCGCATCGGGATGGGTCGTGAGTTCGGCATAGCCGACGACTTCATTATCGACACAGGCGACAAGTTTGATCACGTTGTCGTTTGGTTCAATCCGTTTTTCGACGTAAGCCAGTGATTGGTGTGGAATTCGCATGGTTCCATTAATGACATGTGAACTGATAAACATTTCATGAATTGCAGCCAAATCCTGCGATTGGGCATGACGAATATCGATTTTCATATTAAAAGTCCTTACAATTCAGACCTCCTGCAAAACCCATGCAATGAAATCATGCGGACTATCGCAGGAGGGCTGTTCATCTTTACTGAGCGCGAAAAGGCTACACAGCCGCAATCTGGAACAACGGAATGCAAGCCGTTGCGATCTGCTCAATGTGACGATGATCTGTGCCGCAACAACCACCCATTACACTTAATGTTGGGATGCGTTGTTTGAGGCGGGCGTACTGCATCCCAAGTTCGACGGGGTTTCCTTCATCCAATTCGGGAGCCTCATTCAACTCATCATGACTCATGTGCGAAGCATTTGCCCGAATCCCGCGGATGCGATGAAGCCAGTCGCCACCGTCTGAAACAACATGCTCAAAATGAGTGGGATGCGCGCAATTGATCATGTAATAAGCAGGATAGCCGCCGGTTTCTTTGTCCACTTGCTGAATAGCGGATTTGAGTGTTTGTCCTGTTGGCAGGTTTCCATCCGTTTCCACAGTAAAAGACAAAACCACAGGGATGCCCGTTTTCTTTGTTGCCTGCGCAATGCCAACGGCTTCCTCGACATAATTCATGGTGATCGCGGTCACGAGATCGGCGGATGATTTCGCAAAAATCTCGATCTGGCGGTAATGATAATCCTCCGCCTCTTTTGCAGACATGACATCCCCTGGCACATATCCATCTCCGCGGGGACCCACACAACCGCTGACAATGATCGGGGTTCGTTCGGTTTGGTATTCCTTGCGAATTTCCTCCAAAAGCCAGATCGCCTTGCGATTCGCTTCATCCAATTCCTCGAGTGAATAACCGATGCGTGCGCCCCAATCTGGGCTGGAACGCCAGGTTGCGCTCTCCAACACCAGCCCTGTACCAAAGCGCTTTGCCAAATCCACATAGGCGCGGAAATATTTTCGCAGGGCTGCCTCGCCCGCCGGAGTCTTAAGCACATGGAAAGCGGCAAAATCAGGCAAGTCCAAGCCATCGTGGAAGATCAAGGTTGTCTCGATCCCGCCGTCTGAAAGAAACAGCCCATCTCTGAGTTGTGGTAATGCGTTACGATATGTTCTCATTTTAAAATTCTCCTATAAAGTATTAATTGACCATCCTGCTACCGGCTAAAGCAGACTATCCAATAATGGCGGGGGCGCCGCCCATTCACGAAAAAGGTGAACAGCCAGCCAGCTCAAAAGAGCGGCAACAAGAACAATAACAACAAGTTCCGCAAGTGCCAGTAAGAATTTATTCATACCAATAACTCCTTTCGATGACCTCATTGTATGGGTGGCGCGTCTTGTGAGCGTCTCGTAGAGCGTCTCAAAATGCGTCTTTTCCGTTTTTAGAACAATTCAAGGATATAATTTTGCTTATTGGTAAAATTGGAGTTTTATGGTCCCAAGATTGAGTCTGTATTTTCTGGGCACCCCAAGAGTCGAATTAAACGATCAACCGATCGCGTTGGACCGCCGCAAAATGGTGGCGCTCCTTGTATATCTTTCCGTCGAGCGGGGACAACACCAGCGGACATCCCTCAGTTCCCTCCTATGGGCAGATTATGAACAAGCCAAAGCCTTCAAAAACCTGCGACAAACACTCTGGGAAATTCAACGCACCCTGGGCGAAAATTGGCTCGAAACAGACCGCGAAACCATTGGTCTAAACCTCAAGGCGGATATCCAACTCGATGTGGAGACATTCAACTCCCTCATCGAAAAGAGCCGCGTGGAAGCAGACCCTTCGCTTCGCACCGCCCTGTTGGTTGAATCTGCCACCCTGTACCGTAACCACTTCCTGACCGGGTTCAGCCTGAAAGACGCGCACCCCTTCAACGAGTGGGCTTTTTCCGTTTCAGAATCTTTAAAGCGAAATCTTTCATACGCACTCACCACCCTCACTACTGATTATGGTTCGCTCAGGCGTCCCGACCAAGCCATCCCGTATGCAAGCCGTCTGGTCGCGCTCGATCCGTTGAACGAGGCTTCACATCGCCAGTTAATGGAAGCATATTTGCAGGCAGGTCAACAAAATGCGGCGTTAAAACAATACCAAACCCTTGAGCAGACCCTGCGTCAGGCATTGAACCTTGACCCTCAACCGGAAACCCGGGACCTGTATAAAAAGATTCGGAAAGGGGAACCAAAACTGCTCCAAGTACAGCCGGAACAAAAGCCGATTGCAAAAAAACACAACCTCTCTCATCCGGTATCCAAGTTTATCGGACGCGGGAGGGAGATGAACGAAATCAAGAATCTGCTCAAGACAAATCGTCTTGTAACGCTTGTTGGAGCAGGCGGTATCGGCAAGACAAGCCTTTCACTACAACTCGGGCATTCTCTGACCGAACTATTCACCGACGGTGTTTGGTTTATTGCGTTGGATGCCCTTTCTGATCCGTCTGCTGTTGCCAAAACAACCGCCGATGTATTCAACATCAAAGAGAATCACTTTGTTCAGATATTAAGTAAATTAAGGGAACATCTCCAACCTAAACATGCCCTGCTTATCTTTGACAATTGCGAGCATTTATTGGATGCCTGTGCAGAACTTATCAATGCCCTGCTGGGACATTGCCCAAACATCAGGGTGTTAGCCACCAGCCGAGAGGGGTTGGGAATCTCTGGTGAGGCGGTTTATACCATGCCATCCCTTCCGATCCCGGAACCGGGGATGGACTTTAGCCTGCTCGACGTCAAAACCAGCTATGAATCGATCAACCTGTTTGCCGAACGTGCCAAACTTGCGCTCGCCTCGTTTCAACTGACCAAAGACAATATCGAAGCCGTTGCCCGCATTTGCTGCCACTTGGACGGTATTCCACTCGCCATCGAACTTGCTGCGGCACGGGTGAACATTCTGCAAGTAAACGAAATCCTCGCACAGTTGCTCAATTCTTTTTCTCTGCTGACGAACAATGGGCGGACGATCCTGCCGCGACATCAAACCTTGCAAGCGTCCATTGAGTGGAGTTGGGATTTGCTTTCAGATTCGGAGAGAGTGTTCATATGTCAACTCTCCGTGTTTTCCGGCGGCTGGACGTTTGATGCAGCCCAATCCATCTGCCAAGGTGATATTCTCGGATTAACCGATGCCCTGGTCAAGAAATCGCTCATTATTGTGGATCAGGCAGCGGGGCGGGAGACGCGGTATTACTTCCATGAAATGGTGCGAAAATTTGTTCAAGACAAATCCCGTAGTTTGGGTATGGAGGAGGAAATCCGCGCCCACCATTTGAGGTATTTCCTTGACCTCTCGGGAAAAGCGGAGGCTGGGTTGCGCGGTCCCGTGGGGAATGAATGGATCGAACTTCTTGACATCGAGAGTCATAATATTCAATCCGCTTTGCGATGGGCAGAACTAACCGATCTGCAGGCGGGTTTAAGTATGGCAAGCCGACTGGCGCGGTATTGGGAGTTTTCCAATCTACGCGGCGGCATTCAATGGTTGGAAAGATTTATTCAGAACCCTGCATCCAATGACTTTCCCAACGAACGCGCACGCGCATTGTTCGTTTATGGATGGTTGCTGACCTGGCTTCAACAATTTACGAACGCGCAATTTGCCATTGAGGAAAGCCTTGCATTGTTTCGTTCGTTTGGCGACCGGCATGGCGAAACGGATGCCCTCACCCTGCTAGCCAATGTAAGACAATTTCTCGATAAACCGGCGGAAGCCGATGAACTCTTAAGTCAGGCGCTGGTGCTTTCACGTGCCTTGAAAGATGAATGGCGGGAGGCGAATGTCAATTACTACTTGGGCTGGGATCGAAGATATCCCGACCGCGCGGCTGTCTATTGGGAAAAAGCATTGTTGCTATACCAAAAGACCAATGATCGCATTGCTCAGGTAAATGCGCTTGGAATTCTCGGTTTGTGCAGGGTGGTGGATGGAAAAATAGAGACAGGAGAAAGATACCTGCGTGAAGCCAACCGTTTATGGGAAGCATATCAACAAAAGGACATTTGGCAAAACCCGCAGGTTGCCAAAAGCCTGATCGCCCTTTCGCGTGGGGATAAGGATCGGGCAAACGCCTTGTTGGAGGAGGCGGTGGCAGCGGTTCGCGGAACATCCAACCGGGTGGCATATTACTGGCTGCGCACCCGACAGGGATATGTAGCCCTGCGGACAGGTAAACTCCAACAAGCGCAAGATATCCTTTTAGAAGCGGCGCAAAATTTCATCAGCGATGGATACATGGCTGGGGCTGTCTTTGCAATGGAAGGTCTGGCAGGGGTGTACATCGAAAAAGGGAGGGTGAAGCAGGCTGTCCATCTGATCGGCTGGGCAGAACATATCCGCACAGAGGCGAATGCCCATGTTCTACTTGAACAGAATGACTTGGATGTCATGAAAACAATCTGCATGACCAAATTGGGCGATGCCGCTTATCGTCAGGCGCATGAAGAGGGAAGCCAAATGACATTGGATGAAGTGATTAATCTCGCCCAAAATCTGGGCTGATCTGCCCAATCTTCAACCACGATCTGTATTTTGCAGGTTCTCTTTTTACGATATACTGATCATATTAATCTGCTTGTCTGGAGAGTTATGACGGATAAAAAACTGCATCACATCGGAACCCTCTCTCCTGAAATGGCACTGCTTGGACTGCTCTACAAAAAAGCAGGACACGGTTACGATCTGCACCGCAAGGTTGTTACAGATCTTGGGCAGGTCTGGCATTTGAGCCAAAGTCAGGCATACGCCATTTTGAAACGTCTGGAAGCACAAGGCGATATTTCCACCGAAGAAGTGCAGCAGGAAAAACTTCCATCCCGTCAGCTGTTGCACATGACCGAACAAGGGTGTAAAAAATTTCTGGATTGGTTGAATACTCCCAGCGGAGGCAGTACACGCGCCATCCGAATGGAGTTCATCACCCGGCTGTATTTCCTCAAAATGTATTTTCCAAAAAAGATCGATCTGGCCTTCGAGCAGCAGCGTGTTGAAGCCAGAACCCACATCCAGCGGCTGGAACAATCCCTTTCGGCATTGCCAAAAGACCAGGTCTATAACCGTATGAGTCTCGACCTGCGCCTAAGACAATTAAAAGACGTGCT
Source organism: Anaerolineales bacterium UBA2395 (assembly GCA_002343775.1). Taxonomy (GTDB): domain Bacteria; phylum Chloroflexota; class Anaerolineae; order Anaerolineales; family Villigracilaceae; genus Villigracilis. Next base: position 73,516 of record DDSH01000006.1, on the reverse strand, counting down.
TGCATGGCTCGATGAAAGTCAGACGGAAATTCGAGGAGTGTAATATGGAGTACCAAGCCCAAATCGCAGTCTAATGTTCATCGCGTGGAAAAACTTGGGTGGTATGCCGCACGGACGCGGAAGTAAAGTAAAACAACAATTCACAGATCATTGAGAACAAATGCGAGCTGATCAAAAGGTGGATTTGAATCATGATATACTCACTTGGTGAGTATGTTTCTCGCCAATTCCACCTCCCGCAAGTTGCTGCTCACACTTGTATTTACATCCCTATTTACCGCCTGCAACTCGCCTGCCACATACCCAACCAAAACCCCTGAGCCTGTCACTCTCACAGTCTTTGCCGCAGCCTCCCTCACCGATGCGTTCACAGAGATCGGCGCCGCGTTTGAAGCCGCGAACCCCGGTGTTACCGTTACGTTCAACTTTGCAGGGTCTCAGGGACTGCGCACGCAGATCGAAGAAGGCGCGCCAGTGGATGTCTTCGCCTCCGCCAACACCAAGGAAATGGATGCTCTCGTCGCTGGAACCTTTATCGCCCAAGACGCACCCCGCCTCTTCCTGACGAATAAACTGGTCGTCATTCTCCCGGCAGATAACCCAGCCGAAATCGCTTCTCTGGAAGATCTGGAAAAGCCTGGAATCAAATTGGTCTTCGCTGCCGAGGAGGTTCCGGCTGGAAATTATTCCCGCCAGGCATTGGAGTTGATGAATGCGGCCTATGGTGCTGACTTCAAGGATAAAGTTTTGGCAAATATCGTTTCCAATGAAGATAATGTCAAACAGGTGGTCGCCAAAGTCCAGTTGGGCGAAGCTGATGCGGGCATAGTGTACAACTCCGATGCAGTTGCCGCGCCTGAGCTACAAACCATAGAGATCCCCATTGAATCGAATGTAATCGCAACATACCCCATTGCGCCTCTTATTGAATCAGCCAATGCTGAGATTTCAGAATCATTTATTGCCTACGTCCTTTCAGACGAAGGGCAGGCGATCCTTGCAAAATGGGGATTTGGCTCCAAGCCATAACAGCGGGTACAAGGTACACTTGTATTCTCTGAAGACTTATGAAGAGACGTAATCCCCGTAACCATCCTGCCGCCCCAAAAGGATATTTACTTTGGGTATTTCTGCTCCCAAGCATCATCTTGCTGCTTTTCTTTGCAATCCCGCTTGTGGCGTTGATCTTTCGGTCATTCACGCCTGATTTCTTCGAAAATGCTCTTTCACCGCAGGCGTTTCAAGCACTCACCCTCAGCCTTGTCACCAGTTCGATCACAACCATGGTAACTTTTGTGTTTGGAACGCCGCTGGCGTATTTGTTGGCGCGCTGGAAATTCAAACATAAAGCCTGGGTCGAGTTGTTTCTTGACCTGCCCGTAGTTCTCCCACCTTCCGTGGCAGGGCTCGCCCTGCTGGTGGCGTTTGGGCGACGCGGTCTGTTTGGCGCCTTCCTGGGAGATTTGGGCATCAACCTGCCTTTTACCACCGCTGCAGTTATCTTCGCACAGATATTTGTGGCAGGTCCGCTATACGTCCGTTCGGCACGCATTGGTTTCGAGCATGTGGATAAGCAGCTGGAAGAGGCAGCCCATGTGGAAGGCGCAAACCATTTGCAATTGTTCTATGAGATCATGATCCCCCTATCCATGCGAGCGCTTGCCAGTGGCGCGATCCTGACGTGGACACGCGCGTTGGGTGAGTTCGGCGCCACCATCCTGTTTGCAGGCAATCTTGAAGGCGTGACCCGCACCATGCCCATTGCCATTTACATTGGTTTTGAACGTAATCTGGGGGTGGCGCTGGCGCTCTCGGTGGTTTTGATCGGGGTGTCTGTGATCCTGCTGATGATCACAAAAAGGTTAGAGACTGCCGATCCAGATTGAATTTGGTACTAAAGAAACCCCGGACTTTTTAACAAGAGAACAGACCACTTCAGCATAAATGCCCACTTTATGTTGGAGCACTTACTTTCCCGGCAAATTCAAATCATCAATGAAAATTTTGATAGGCGACCGCAGGGTTAAAAGCACAGCATAATTTATCAAAATTTAAGGTAGTTGAAAGATTCAAGAAAAAATAAAAACGTGGAAAGTGCTCCTGTTCGCTGCACTTTCCACGCCTTATCTCTTTCACCTACATCTTCCTCCACTCCATAAATTGCAGGGTGGCGAATACATCCACAACCACAGCGACAACTCCAATTGCCCATTTTGCATCCGCTGCAAAGTTGAACATAGGCAGAATGAGCAGCAAAACGCTAAACACCACCCAAGCCGAGTCTGCAAGCACGGTAAACAGAGTGAAGTCTCTGGTAATAGCAGAGCGCATGGACATGTACATTATAAACATGCCATAGAGCAGCAACCCAATACCTAAAATGGTCATCACCAGCGGCAGGGTATTGAGAAAACCTGCCAGCGGATTTGCAGCAAGGGTGAAGATGAGTCCGCTGGTGGAACAGAAAACGCCATTGGCAAGTAATATCCTGCTAAGGTTGAGTTGATTGTTCATCAGCAGTATTCTCCTTTAATTTCGTCCTACCTGGTTTGAAACATGCGATACGTTGCCGCAAGCGGAATGGCAAACAAAATGACAAAAACCGTATTGAGGATCGCGTTCTGCCAAAACCCCGTCTGCAATGAGAGATAGGTATCGGGCAGGTACCAAAGCCCAACGGATACGGCAAGGTTCAACCAACCAGTGCGCACACCTTCTCGAAATTGACTGAAGAGCGTGAACATCATTGCTATTCCCCAGCCGAACATGACCGACCCCATCACGCCGTGAGAGAGCGTAATGTAGTTCGCTGCTTCAGACGGAAAAGCATCGATCGCCGATGGGTCAGAAAATACCATCAGGCTGAATGCCTGGCGGGCAAGGCTCGGAAAGAGAACCAATGTCAAGCCAAAGAGCATGACACCAATATCCGCAGCAACCAGCCAGCGCCACCAAAAGTTCAGATTATTTTTTGTATTCATGTTGTTTCTCCTTTTTTCCCCATTTTAGGAGTTTACTCACTGCCAAGTCTACGAAAAAGACTGCCATTTACTGCCAGTTAAGTCGTTGTGAGCGACCTTTTTATATCCTCTGCAATCAATTTTGCGGCGGTGTTCTGCCAGTTGTGCAATGTCCGTTCGGGGACGGAGGTTTGGAACCATTCCAAAACAATACGGGTGGATTCATCCTGCAAAGCCAGATCGGCACGGCGAGTGTATGGTTTGAGTCCCAGCACATAGGGATAATAGACCGCGTTGTAATACCGCCATGCGTCGCTTGTGCCAAAGGATGCAACGCCTCTTGGCTTGAGTTTTGAAACACTCGCCACCAGCAGGGACTTCAACGCATGTGCCCGCTCCAGCGGATTTTGACTCTGCACCTGAGGCAAATTCACCAACGGACTGGTCGAGAGTCGCGGCAGGTCACCCAAATGACTGAGCGCGCGTCGCGTCAGGCGGGCGAATTCAGCATCAGAAACAGAAAACAGGTCGAGGGTGGAAAGAAGCGGAAGCGCATCCGCTGAATCGGTCAGTAGGTTGCGATCCGCTCCCAGTGTGGATGATTTCGGGAAGGTGACAACATCCAGAATTTTTTGAATGGAGCGTTCAAAGGTCTGTGTCAGAATCCCAAACGAGACCAGACTGACGAGCAATAAAAGTTTTCCAAAACCGAAATCGCCTTCAATGGCAGATACGATCACAACCACAACGGCAAGCGCACCTGCATAATAAAAGGCGGAAACAAACGAACGCAACAAATGCAAGCGGATACTTTCACCTTCGTCGAAGGCATCCCAAACCGTGACAGCGCCGCCCAGCAAAAGCAGATCGAATCCGAGCAGGACAATTCCCCAAAAACTGGAAACAAATTCAACAGGCAGAACCAGTACCCCCGTGCTAAGCCCAAAGAATAGCGCGATCACGCCGATGACTGCGTAGGTGTTTCTGAAATACGATGAAGTCGCAGATCGCACAACCAGCACTGCGCAAACCAGCAGTGAAACAACAACCAGAACGGATATCCACGGGGTAACCAGAGCAAGGATCAAGATCGGGATAAAAGAAAACATCCAAATGCGAATCGCATATATGCGCCAAACATTTTCCTCAGGGAGTAGATGCAATGCCGCGCCTGTCCAGAGCAGTGCGGGGAGTAACACCAATACGGGAATGATCTCTCCAAACAGAATCTCAACCACCAGGACAAGCGAATAGGTCACCAGTCCCCAGCCTGTTAAGCGCACTGTGTTTTTTTCTGACCTTCGCGAAAGTAGATACGATCCCAGCCAGAGGGAAAAACCAAAGAAGAATAATTTGATAATAAGTGAGAAGGGAATATTCATGCAATATCCTAGCAGGCTGAATTATATTCCCAATACATTATCCAACCCAAAGTATCATCACATCATTATAAACACCCGCAACTTCACTGCGCCACCTCAAACAAATGCTCGGCAGGCAATTGCACAAACACACGCTCGCCATGGGCAAACAGCATCGGCAGGCGCGCACGCGTCGTCACATTACCAAGCCGCACCTGCAATGCGAACGCCTCACCACGAAACAAACAACTCTGCACCACACCTGCCAATGAATTTTCTGTTTCCTCTTTTTGAATGCGGATATGTTCTGGTCTGATAGCGAATACACTTCGACCCACCTTTGCCTCATCGTTGAGTCTGACTCTGCCCACATCCACCGCCTCCAACCACCTGCCGCTTGCTTCACCAATTTGGGCTGAGTCACCAACGCCCGCGCCAACGAAGAGGCGGTTGACGACGTCTTGAAAAGCATTGCAAATAAAGAGACGAATATTTACATAATCGTCTCTTTATTTTCTTATACGCTCTTCAAATATTCGCGGATGAGCAACGCCGCTGTTGCGCCCTCTCCTGCCGCAGATGCCACCTGTTTTGTGCTACCCTGACGTACATCCCCCGCAGCAAAGATACCCGGAATGCTGGTCTCCAAAAACATCGGCTCGCGCCCATCGAAGCCCGGCAGTTGACGCCCGCCGTGTACCAGATCGTGCCCGGTCAACACAAAACCCCATTGGTTCATTTCCACGCCTGTTTCTTTCAAGGCGTTGGTGTTCGGCGTAAGCCCAATGAATACGAACACACCCGCTGGTTGAAGCGTTTCCACCGCATCCGTCTTTCGGTCTTTGACTTCAACCGCTTTCAGTTTACCGCCCGCACCGCTAAAGTTCGTCACTTCGGTGTTGAAGCGCACATCGATCTGCGGATGTTCCAAGGTCTTTTCCTGAATGACCTGGCTGGCAGTCAATTCGTCACCGCGCACCAGCAACGTGACTTTCTCGACGAATTTCACCAAAAACAGACTTTCCTCTGCTGCGCTATTGCCGCCGCCGATGACCGCCACAGATTGACCCTTGTAGAATGGTCCATCACAGGTTGCACAAAAATGGATGCCCGCACCGATAAAATCATCTTCGCCGGGCGCACCCAATCGTTTGTAACGGCTGCCCGTGGCAATCAACACTGCCCGCGCTGAATACTCACTTCCATCAGCAGTTTGCACGCAATGGTAATTTCCATTTTGACGAATGGCAGTCACATCTTGCGCCTGCAGCATTTCCACGCCAAAACGCTCTGCCTGCTGGCGAAGTTGTGAAGCGAATTCTGAGCCCAGCACACCTTCGGCAAAACCAGGCACATTGTCCAGCCGTTCGGTGGCAGCCGCCTGCCCGCCCAACGCGGCGCGTTCAATGACCAATGTGTCGATGCCTTCACGTGCCGTGTATAAGGCGGCTGTCAGCCCGGCAGGTCCGCCGCCGATCACGATCAGATCGTAATGACTGCGTGCAGCCGTGGTTTTCAGTCCCAACTTCGCTGCCAGTTCCGCATTGGATGGCTCGACCAAAATCGAACCGTCTTCAAATTCAATCGTCGGGATGATGCGTTTGCCGTCGTTTTTTTGCAAGACATACGCCTCACCCTCCTTGTCCTGCTCAATATCCACCCACTTGTAGGGAATCTGATGTTCGCCTAAAAACTGTTTGCTACGTCGGCAATCGGGGCACCAATATGCGCCGTAAATTGTAATGTCCATGTGATTACTCCTCGTCATGTTTGAAGTGCAAGATCGGTAAACTCTTACATTACCCCACTTGACAGACGTCATAGAATCCTTATAATGAAAAGGCAGTAGTAACACGTGTTAGTTTCCAATAGGTTTTTTATGCCTCCAATCAAGCGCGTGAACAGTCTGGATGTCGCACGGCTGGCTGGTGTCTCACGGACAACAGTCTCTTTCGTACTGAATGGCGTTCCTGGTGTTGCCATCAGCGATGCGACGCGCAAACGCGTATTGGAGGCGGCTCAATCTCTCAACTACCACCCAAACGCAGCGGGGCGAAAACTGGTCAGCGGAAAATCCCGCACGCTCGGTCTTGTCTTATGCCAATCACCTGAACAGGTCTTTGCCGATTCCCTACTCCCGCAGGTATTGTTGGGGCTCGGGCAAGCCGCCATGCAGGTCGGGTATCAGGTTTTGCTCCGCCCTGCTGAACCCAGCGATCCCTTCAGTTACATCAAAACCATTCGTGAAAATTTTGTGGATGGCATTGTGCTTTCCGGTCCACGCCAGGATGACCCCGAAATCTTTCGCCTGCATGAGGAAGGATTCCCGGTCATGCTGATGGGACAGCTGCCGGACAGTGACATCCCGTTCGTAGATGTAGACGCTTCCGCCGGCGCCGAAACCGCCACTCACCATCTGCTCGATCAAGGCTGCAAGCGGATCGCCATGATCACCAACGCGCCGCTGTCTTACACATCTGCCCGCCAAAGGCGGGACGGCTATTTGAGTGCCCTGAAATCAGCCGGTATCGCATACGACGAGTCGCTCCTGCGCGAGGGCAATTACACGCCCGAAAGTGGCTATCAAGCCATGATGGGTCTGCTCAGCAACGGGTCCCGCTCCGATGCGGTTTTCATCGCCAGTGACGTGGTTGCCAAGGGTGCCATGCTGGCGATCAAGCGCTCTGGTCTGCGCATCCCGCAGGACATTGCCATTGTCGGTTTCGATGACATTCCGCTTGCAGAATATTTCGATCCGCCGCTCACCACCATGCATTTACCCGCGTATGGGCTGGGTTGGGCAGCGGGAGACCGTTTGATCCGCCTCGTTCGAAACGAGGGATTGGACGAGATGGGGGTCTTAATGCAATCCAACCTGATCGTCCGCGAATCATCGTAGCAAACAAGGAGTATCCCCGCGGCGAGTTATTGTTCTTATTTTACTAACACGTGTTACTAGGAAGGAGGTGGTTCACTACCCATTTACTGAGTGTGTCGTATTCGAGTTTTGTTTCAAAAGGAGAAACGAGAAATGTCCAAAATGCTCAAATTATTTACCGGGCTGTTGTTGGTAAGCCTTGTGCTGGCTGCTTGTGGCGGCACAGCCACGGAAACCATGCCCGAAGAAACCATCTCTGACGAAATGTGCATGGGTGCAGCACCTGGCGATGAACTCAGCCTTCTTTATCAGTGGTCGGGTCAGGAGGAGGAACGCCTCAACCAGATCCTTCAGCCATTGGTCGATACCTGTGGGATCGTGTTAAAACCCGAATCCACGCGCGACCAGGCTTTGCTCGATACGCGCGTCCAGGCTGGGACTCCGCCGGATGTTGCCTTCTGGCAGGTTACGCAACTGGTGCAATACCAGGATCAGTTGCAAGCAATGGACGAGCTGGGAGCTGATAGAGCCAGTTACAGCGACTTCTTCCTTGATCCGATGACGATAAATGGCAGATGGCTGGGTCTACCCATCAAAGCCGACATTAAGACGATCATTTGGTACAGCCCGGCAACTTTCGACGCCTTGGGTTACAGTGTCCCGACTACATGGGATGAACTGGATGCCCTGGTCGAGCAGATGGTCGCAGACGGTAACGTGCCGTGGTCGATGGGTCTTGAGTCTGGTGATGCCACCGGCTGGACCGGCTCCGATTTCATTCAGGATATTCTGCTTGTGCAGCAGGGACCAGACTATGTAAACGGTCTCATCGATGGGAGCATCCCATATGATGATGCAGGTGTGGCACAGGCATACGAAACCTATGGGAAATGGGCGAAGGATCCGGCTTACACTGTCGGCGGCGCGCAAGGTACTCTTTCGACGGCGTTCCTGGCTGCCATCTACAAACCGTTCTCCGACCCCCCGGAGGCGATGATGGTCAAGCAGTCTGGGTTTGCTGGCGGCGAAGTCAAGACGCAATTCCCTGATCTTGTGTACGGCACCGATTACGACTTCTTTGTGGTCCCCGGCGCCCAAGGCTTGCAAGGCGGTGTGGAGCCGATGATGGCTTTCAATGACACTCCGGCGGTCAGGGCGTTGGTCACCTATCTGGCTTCACCAGAAGGCGGTGCTGCGTGGGCGGCGGCTGGTTTCGATCTCTCCCCGAACAAGAATGGGGAAGGTAATTACACCGACCCGGCTCTGATCAAGAAGGCAGAAGCTTTCTACAACACGCAAGGGTTCACCCCCGATATCGGCGATAGCATCCCCGGCGGCTTTGGCAGCGCCGAGTGGACCGCGATCGTTGACTTCCTGAACGATGGCGACCTGGCGACCGCACTGGCACAAGCTGCGGCTGTTCAGGCGGAAGCGCTAAAGTAAGGAAGGGTCTGTAAAACAGGGGACGCCAATTCAGGCGTCCCCTGCCAACTTGTAGAGGAGGCTCAAATGGCTGCGCGCGCCGTTCCCAATATTATGAAACAGGGCAAACTCGCGCCCTGGTTGTATCTCCTGCCTGCATTGCTGGTCATGGGATTCTTCATCGTCTATCCGATGATCAATACCATCTCACTCAGTTTTTCCAACAAGGATGGCACGGCATCGGCTGCGACCACCTGCGTGGAGGGCAGAACCTGCTGGGGCATCTTCGAGAACTATCGCTATGCGTTGACGGCGGAGATCGACTCTTCTTCTGTTGGCAGCTTTTGGAGTTCCTTCTGGAGGTCATCGTATGGGAACACGCTCAAATGGATCGTTCTGATGGTGAGCGGAACTGTCGGGTTGGGACTGCTCTTTGCGGTGCTGGCGGATCGGGTCAAGTATGAGGCGCTGGCGAAAGCGATCATCTTTATGCCGATGGCGGTCTCGTTCGTGGGCGCGGGCATCATCTGGAAATTTGTCTATGACTTCGGCACACAACAGGTGCAGATCGGCTTGCTGAATGCGATCATCACAGGCTTGGGGTTCGAGCCGGTCGCCTTTTTATCGGTGCCGCAATTGAACACCATCGCATTGATCGTTGTCGGCGTATGGATCTGGACCGGCTTCTGCATGACCATCCTTTCGGCTGCCATCAAATCTGTGCCGGATGAGATCCTCGAAGCGGCGCGCGTGGACGGCGCAACGGAAATGACCGTCTTCTGGCGCATCATGGTACCGATCATTTCACCGACCATCATGGTGGTCATCACCACCATGGTCATCAACGTGCTGAAGCTGTTCGATATCGTCTACGTGATGACGGGCGGCAACTTCGGCACGGATGTGATCGCCAACCGCATGTACACCGAGATGTACGTCAATTTCAACGTGGGACGCGGCACGGCGGTGGCGGTGGTGCTTGTACTTGCAATCATCCCATTTATTTATTTCAACATCAAGCGCTTCCTCGCACAGGAGGAGATCCGATGAACCGCGACCGTATCAACAAACTGCTGAACCGCATCCCCACCCACTTCATCATCATCCTGATGATCCTTATTTGGGTGGTGCCGACATTTGGATTGCTCATCACCTCCCTGCGCCCATCCCAATCGATCAACACGTCCGGCTGGTGGACGATACTCTCCCCGCCGCGCGGTTCTTCCGAATATGGCGAGTATTGCGCGTCCTGCCACGGCGACGACGGGACCGCCATCCCTGAGGCAGACCTGACCAACCCGGCTCTGATCGCCGAATTTCCACGCTCATTGCAACTTCTCAACGCACTCAAGGCGGAATACGACGGTCAGCCCCACATGCAGAATATTCCCCTCCCGGAGGCGCAAGCCGCCGCAGACATCGCCACCTATCTCCGCCGCATCTCCGGCGTGGATGCGCCGCCGCGCTTCACCTTCAGCAACTACATCGACGCGCTCGTCGGCTATCGCGGTACGAGCACATATCAACGGGATTGTGCCGCCGGCACAGCTCCGCTCGACATCAACTGCGATGCGAGTGACCTGCTCAATCCACGCGGCATGGGGCGCGCCTTCCTCAACAGTTTGCTTGTCACCATCCCGGCAACTTTCATTCCAATCCTATTTGCTGCCTTTGCAGGCTATGCCTTCGCCTGGCTGGACTTCAAAGGTCGCTTCCTGCTTTTTGCAATATTGGTCGGATTGCAAGTCGTGCCGCTGCAAATGACGCTCGTTCCGATCTCGCGCTTGTACGCCCAGCTCGGTTTGAATGGAACCTTTCTCGGCGTGTGGCTGTTCCACACCGGGTTTGGAATGCCGTACGCGATCTATCTCATGCGAAACTTCCTCGGCTCATTACCGCGAGACTTGTTCGAGTCTGCGTACCTTGACGGCGCCTCCCATTGGACGGCGTTCTACCGGCTTGTAGTTCCGCTCGCAATGCCTGCAATTGCTTCACTTGGCATCTTTCAATTCCTGTGGGTATGGAATGACCTGCTCGTGGCATTGGTCTTCCTCGGCGGCACCACACCCGTGATGACCTACCAGATCAGCAACATGGTCACATCCTTGGGCGCGGGCTGGCAATTACTCACGGCTTCGGCGTTCCTCTCCATGCTGTTGCCGATGATCGTCTTCTTTGGCTTGCAGCGTTACTTCGTGCGCGGCATGTTGGCTGGCGCGGTAAAAGGCTGATTGAACACATCCCTGCTGAAGCTGCTTCGGGATCAGATCGACATCACCCGCGTTCCGTTCAGTGAGCGTGGTTCGCGGTTGCTGGTTTATCAACACACAGACCGACCCAGCCTGTACGTCAAACTTGCCGAGCGGTTGATCCGCGTCGAACCGGGCATCGAGAGTTATCTGCATCGCCCGCCTTTCATCGACGACCTTTGCTTTATCGACGAACAGGGAACGCCGCTCGAATTCACGACAACCACTTCACCAGACGTGCTCACATTCCGAACGCGCCTTGGCGAAATCCGCCTTGCATTTCAGGACGAGACCACGCTGGCGTTCGGTCTGCCTGCACATACCAAAACCGGCATCCGCTTTCGCGCGCGCACAACCCATTGGCATAAAACAGAAACCGGCGGCGAATTAACTCATGTACGAAACATCAAATCTGGCATGAGGAACGGCAAAAGGCTTCGGAACGAAATTCGAGAAGATGGGATCGACTCGCTGATGGAATTCATCGTCCACGCAGATGATGATTGCACCCTTGCGCTTCACATCGCAGACGATGATTGGTCTGACCTAGTAAAGCCCTTCTCCGCTGTAAGCGAATCTGCCAAACACCGCTGGGACGCGTGGTTCTCGACCGCGCCAGGTGTACCGGAAGCGTATCGTTCCAAGTATGCGTATGCCTGGTGGGTGATGGCGAACAACCTCATCAGCCCGTCTGGCTTTGTGACGCGTGAAGCAATGGTTCCCACCAAGGCGTTTTATGTCGGCGTGTGGCTGTGGGACAGTGCCCTGCACGCCCTTGCTTATCGCCACATCGACCCCGAACTCGCGCGGAATCAGATCCGCGTGATGCTGGCAAATCAACTATCCGATGGGATGCTGCCGGATGCCATCTTCGACGAAGGCGTTGTCGCTGAGATCGGGCATCCATTTCATGGACGAGTCACCAAGCCGCCGATCCTTGCGTGGTCAGCGATGAAAATCCATGTGGTTGCACCTGATGTAGATTTCCTGAAAGAGATCTACGAGCCCCTCAAACGCTGCAACGAGTGGTGGTTCAAACACAACGACGATGACTGCGATGGGGTCGTCCAATATACGCATCCGTATTCGTCCGGGTTGGATGACAGCCCGCTGTGGGATTTTGGGATGCCGGTCGAGTCGCCGGATATCAATACCTATCTCGCCATGCAGATGGACTGTCTGGCGGAGATGGCAGAAAAAATTGGCAGACGAGACGAAGCCATGAAGTGGCGCAACAGGTCTGAGGTCCAGGTGAAGCGCATGATCGATCATCTTTGGGATGAAGAATCTGGGATGTTCCGCGCGCTGCATGACGAGAGTCCGATCCCTGTCGTTACTCCATTCAATTTGCTTCCATTGTGGACAGGCAAATTGCCGCAGAACATTACGAAAAGCCTGCTTGCGCACCTCACGAACCCGGATGAATTTTGGGGACGGTATGCACTGCCGACCGTCGCCTACAACGACCCGGCGTACGACCCCGCCAAAATGTGGCGCGGACCGGTGTGGGCAAATATCAATTATTTTTTTGTCGAAGCATTGGAACGCATTGGCAGGCATGGTCTCGCTGCTGAACTGCGCGAAAAGACTTTAAATCTCATGACTGTTCAACCTGGGATGCGCGAATATTACAACTCACAGACGGGCAAACCACCCGCCACCGCTGCACCCATCTTCGGGTGGAGCGCCGCGACGTTTATCGACCTCGCCATTCAGGCAAATGAAATGAAATAAAAAAAGGAAAAAATAAGGAACGATGGATAAAGCACTTTGGTATAAGAACGCCGTTTTTTACGAAATCTCTGTGCGCGCGTTCAAAGACAGCAATGGAGACGGCAATGGCGACCTGCGCGGACTGACCCAAAAACTCGATTATCTGCAAACCCTCGGTGTAGATTGCATCTGGATCATGCCGATCTATCCCTCGCCGCTAAGGGATGACGGGTACGATATTGCGGATTACTACAACGTGGATCCAGTCTACGGCTCGCTGGATGACCTGAAAGGGTTGATCGAAGCGGCTCATGCGCGTGAAATCCGCATCATCATGGACCTGGTGCTGAATCACACTTCTGACGAGCATCCCTGGTTCCAAGCCGCCCGCGTGGATAGGAATTCACCCTACCGCGATTATTACGTCTGGAGCGATACGGACGAAAAATATAAAGAGGCGCGCATCATTTTTGTGGATACCGAATCTTCCAACTGGACCTGGGACGAAAAGGCGGGACAATACTTCTGGCATCGTTTCTATTCCAGCCAGCCGGATCTGAACTACGATAATCCGCGTGTGCAGGAGGAAATGTTCAACGTGGCACGCTTCTGGCTCGAGCTCGGCATCGACGGCTTCCGCGCAGATGCGGTGCCATATCTGTTCGAGCGCGAAGGCACCAACTGCGAAAATCTTCCTGAAACACACGCCTATCTCAAACGTTTGCGTGCCTTCATGGAGGAGCATTATCCGGGGCGGATTCTGCTTTGTGAGGCGAATCAATATCCCGAAGATGTGCGGCGCTATTTCGGCGACGGCGACGAATTCCACATGGGATTTCATTTCCCGATCATGCCGCGTATCTTCATGGCGATCAAAAAAGAACGCTATGAGGATATGGAAAACATCATGCGCCGCACCCCACCCATCCCGGAGAATTGTCAGTGGTGTACCTTCCTGCGCAACCATGACGAACTGACCCTGGAAATGGTCACCCCGGAGGAACGTCAGTGGATGTGGGCGAATTACGCACCCGAGCCGCGTATGAAACTAAATCTTGGTATCCGCCGCCGCCTCGCGCCGTTGTTGGATTTCGACCGCCGCAAGATCGAACTGGCGAGTTCGCTCCTGTTCACACTGCCCGGCACGCCGATCGTCTATTACGGCGATGAGATCGGCATGGGCGACAACATCCACCTGCGCGACCGCAACGGAGTCCGCACACCAATGCAATGGGAAGATTCGGCAAATGCCGGGTTCTCCGAGGGCAAACCATATTCAAAACCGGTCACGGGAAAATTGGGTTTCAAGCTGGTCAACGTTGCTGCACAGATCAACGACCCAGGTTCGCTGTTCAATACCACCAGGCGCATGATCGCCGTCCGCAAGCGCCATGCCGCATTTGCCAGCAGCGGCATGGAGTGGGTGGAAGCAGACAACCCGGCAGTTGCGGTGTATATCCGCCATTACGAAGATGACACGATGTTGATCATCAACAACTTAAGTTCATCCGAACAGGTCATTCGCCTGCCAGCGGAATATCAAAAGGAATGTCTCGACCTGTTGACAGGCACTGCACTTTTGTTATCAAGGGAAATGAAGGTTCAGCCGCACTCCTATCTTTGGCTGCACATGCAAAAATAATTTAACCAGCCCGGCTCTCAAAAAGACATCCCTGCCTTGCAAGGCGGGCTGCGCAGTGGGATACTCGCTCAAGTCAGAACCGAAGAGGCGGTATTGAGTCTCTTCGGCAAGACGTACGCCTCACCTGGCTTGTCCTGCTTAATATCCACCGATCTGTATTGTCATGTAATTGAGTCTGCCCCTTCACGTATGTGAAACACAAGATAAGGAAACTCTTACGTTTTGTAAGAACTCAATATTGATTTCCTTCCAACAGATAAAGGAGTTACCATGAGGAAATTGTATTGGATTCTGATTCTTGGATTCTTACTTGCAGCCTGCGCTTCAACTACTCAACCGAAGATGGATACTACATCCATAACGACTCCATTGGGGGAGGATATTGATTCCCAAGCGCCGAAACCACATTCTGACTCGCGCCCATCCACCCCGGAATGGGAGCCAGGAGTTGAGCCGCAGCCGTTCCGTTCTGATTCAAGCGAACTTCCGCCGCCCGACGCCGAACGCGAATTCACCACCGACTTCAGCAAACATTCCGTGCCGTATTCTGAGATCCTTTCGGGAGGTCCGCCCAAAGATGGGATTCCCTCGATAGATATACCCAAGTTCCAGTCCACGAATGAAGCGGATGAATGGCTCGAGGATCGCGAACCTGTGGTCTTCGTCCAAGTCAATGACGAAGCGAAAGCCTATCCCATCCAAATTTTGATATGGCACGAGATCGTGAATGACACGGTTGGCGGCGAACCTATGATGGTCTCATTCTGTCCGTTATGCAATACGGCTATTGCTTTCAAGCGCACCTTCGATGGGCAGGTCTTGGATTTCGGCACAACGGGACGCTTTTAGCACCCATCGTTTCCATCAATCACTTTTGGTTCTCATGGGCAGCCTTCAAGCCGGAGACGAGAGTTTACCAGCCCTGAATGGATTTATCCCTCAAATGAAAGTGATCAGTTGGAATGTTTTGTTGAGTACAGCAAGGTTCACATGGGTTCTATGTATGTATATAATTTGGAGAGGGTAGACCAAAAAAAACAAAAACGCCCATCCAAAAAGGTGACACAGTGAAAAACAATCTCCCTCTTTACGGCGCCATTGAAGGCGGTGGTACGAAGTTCATATGTGCTGTAGGCAGCGGACCTAATAGCATCCGCGCTGAATCTCGTTTTGAAACGACCACTCCGGCAGAGACCTTACGACAGGTCGTAGAATTCTTTAAACAGCAGGAGGAGAAAACGGGCGATCTCTCTGCCATTGGCTTTGCCTGCTTCGGTCCGCTCGACCCAGCCCCGGCTTCGCCGACCTATGGTCATATTTTGCCCACCCCCAAACCCGGCTGGACAAATGCAGATGTGGTCGGCATACTGCGCAAAGAGTTTGACATCCCCATTGCTTTCGATACCGATGTGAATGGTGCAGCGTTGGGTGAATGGCGTTGGGGCAAGGCACAGGGATTGCAAACCTTCATCTATCTCACCATAGGCACCGGCATTGGCGGCGGTGCCTATGTGGAGGGAAATCTTTTACACGGGTTGATCCACCCTGAAATGGGGCATATTCTCATAAAGCATGATCTTGAAAAAGACCCATTCGAAGGAGTTTGTCCATTTCATGGCGATTGTTTTGAGGGGTTGGCTTCAGGTGTTGCCATTGAAAAACGTTGGGGTATGCGCGGCTCATTGTTAACCCAGGATCACATGGCTTGGGATCTGGAAGCCGAATACATTGCGCAGGCGCTCATGTCATATACCATGACCCTTTCGCCGCAGCGCATCATCATCGGCGGCGGGGTTGGCTCACTGGGGCATCTCCTGCCCAAGGTCCAAAAACGGACGCGTGAACTTATCAATGGGTACATTCAATCTCCCGCCATCCTTGAAAATATCGAATCCTATATCGTCAATCCCGGCTTGGGAAATCGCTCTGGTATGTTGGGCGCAATCGCACTTGCTGAACAAACATTGCAAAAGAAGTCATGATCGAATTGCGGAAAACGCATGAAGTTTTCGCAGGCGGCGAGTTGGAGACTATTATAATGAACATGTTCTTGGCTTCACCCGCACTCATGGTGGGAAACGCGCTGTGATCTTTGCCAACTTCTCCGAAACCCCGCAGACGATCTCCTCTCGTGTGATCGAGCAATATTCCATCACCAGCCTCAAAAGGCTGCACGGGCGGAATCACGTTTCACCAAAGAACAGTCTCCAGTTGGAGCCTCTGGATTTTGTGGTATTTGGGTAGAAGACTGGAAATAAAAAGGACTGGGCAATGCTCCAACAAAACGAACCTTTGTGCCTTCGGCAAGATGCAACATGGAGATAACGCGTTACATCATAGCAAGAGTCTACACGTCCATTTTATTGAAGCGCCAGATCGCAAGTGCAAAGAACACGAATGCATACGCCAACAGGATTCCCGTCGGCATCCATGCGGACTCCAATCCCAGCCCGCGCATCAGGATATTTTGATACCCCGTCATCGCCCAAGCAGACGGCATGACTTTGCCAATCGCCGCGAAGGTGCCGCTGGCAACTTCCAATGGAAACCACGTGCCACCCAATGCGGAGAAGATGAACATTGCCATCAGTGCGAACAAAATTACCTGCGAGTCGTCTTTTACCACTGTACCGATCAGCAAGCCCATTGCCGCAATCCACAAACTCAATGCTACTGAGACGAGTAACGTGCCGAGCGGTGCGTTCATATAATTCACACCCAACGCCAGTTGACCGAACACCACCAACAGCGCGATCTGGGTAAAAACGATTCCGAACATCGCCAGCATATGTCCCGCGACGATCTCCCACGAGCGCATCGTCGTGGACATCAGCCGTTGGAGCGTGCGCGTCTTGCGTTCCTGCACCAGGATCTGCCCCGAAGACACCAGCCCCATGATGGCAAACTGCACCAAAATTCCAGGTGACGCCTGATTGTATGGATTGTCGCCATACCAATTTTCGGCGGGCGCGCTTTCCACCACCATCTCTACCTTGACCAGCGACGCGCTGTCCGCTTGGGACCAGGCTTGGGAGGCTGAAGCAAACGCCTCGTTAAGTTCCGAAGCGTCGTTCGGTTTGCCAATTGTCTCCGCGCTCAGGTGTGTGATCTCCACTGCGCTCATCAATTTTGTGACAGATGTCCGCAGGATTTGATAAAGGGATTGCCCGTTCGTGGAGTTGGTGTCGGTGACGAGAGTCAATGGCGCTTCATTCCCCGCCGATACTTGCTTGTTGTACCCGGTGGGCACGATCAACGCCCCAGCCACTTCGCCCGTGCGAATGGACTCATCCACAGTATCGGAGGTCAACTCAACGAGCCTGACCGAGTCAGAGTTCGAGAGCATCTCGAATAATTGTGTCGACACATATCCATTCCCATCGTTGTTTACCCACCCCAAAGGGATGCGGGTGTCTTTGGATGCGTCATTGTCGCTGCCGCTTTTGTAGGCAAAGCCCATAAAGAATGTGAACGCGATCGGCATGGCAACGAGGAACAACAGCGACCGTTTGTCTCGGAAAACTTGTGAAAGGTCTTTGAGGGCGAGATCAATAATTCTCATAATGAATTCCTTCTCGTAGGGGCGGGGGTCTCCCCACCCATGAGTCATTCTCAAATATAGGACGAGGGGACCTCGCCCCTACGTTCTAAGCAAACCGTCTCCTGAACAACATTGCGCCAACAGCAAACATGACAATGCCCATCGTTGTCAACACAAGGAACGGGACGACCAACTCACTCGCAGGTTGACCTGCCAGCGAAAGTTTCCACGCTTTGAGCACCCAGCCTTGCGGTGTGAAGTTGCCCATCAGGTCGAATGCGGCGATTTGAATGTTGGCTGTGAACAGCCCGCTGATCATGCCCAGCGTGGTCAACGCGCCGCCGAAAACGAAGCCTGCCTGCTTGCTGGATTTTATGAACGACACAAGCAAAGTAGCCAATCCCACCGAGGCGAACATCTGCCCCATGAAACTGAGCAGAAACGATCCCGTTTCACCCCAGCGAATGTTGAAGAGGTAACGTCCCGCAGTCAGCAACACCGCACCTTGAACGATCACCGTGAATAAAACTGCCAGAAATTTCCCTGTCAATATTGTTGTGCGGTTTGTCGGTGTGGTGAATAGGCGCGCCAGTGTCCCTTCCTCTGATTCCTGCAAAATGGACATCATCGCATACGCGCCTGTAAAGAACGAGAAGAAGATCAACTGTCCCGACATGATCATCCCCATCATGCTTTGGACATTGTTCCCCGTATCGCCCTTCTCCGCAGGTGACTTGACGACCAGTGCGGCTTTGTCAGGTGAGTGGAACATCGCGCGTTGGAAGTTGGCATACCAGGTTGAGTAGGTTTCAAAAAATGTTGGGATGGTCGCAGGGTCAAGTGCTTGCCCATTGGCTTCACTGCGTTCGGTCAATACCTTGAATGCCACCCCGCCACCTGCCACACCATCCAGCAACGAAGTGACCATATCCCTCACCACCGTCGGACCGATGGACAAGGTTGGGTCTTGCAAGATGGTGATGACTGTATCCTTATTACCTGCCAGATAGTCTTCGGTAAATGAGGCAGGGATGATGACCGCTACGCCGATCTCCTGTGCGTTCACGGCACCCCGCGCCGAGGCTTCATCAGGATAATCGCTGGCATGAATCCACGATTGGACACTCTCATCGAAGAACATGCTGCGGATACTTTCTCCCAGCGGTGCTTCCAGCAGCGAGTTTGCGGGCAATACATCCAGATTGACCACACCGACATTGATCGTCGGCATATCCACATTTCCGCTGGCGATACTGCCAAAGGAGAAATAAATCAGCGCGGTGATCAACAATGGCGCGGCAAACGCCATCCCGATCAGGAACAGACTGCGCGTAGAGCGGATGAGGTCTTTTAGGGCTATGTCAAGAATTTTCATTTTTACTCCTGACGATGGACAATCGACCATAGACCATGGTCCATCGTCTATCGTCCGCGGTCAGTCTCTCAGCGCTCTTCCCGTCAGATGCAAGAACACCGTCTCAAGGTTTGGCTCCTGAATATCCACAGACGTGATGCGCACACCGACCTTCGATGCCGCATCGAACAAACGAGGCAGGACGCGGTTGGAATCATCTACAAGCGCCGTCAACGTCCCATCCAACGCATCGATTCGCGCCACGCCTTCAGTGGATCGCCACGCTTCAAGCACTCTTCCGCCCTCGGCATTGATCGTGATGTCAATACGCGTTTCTCTGCCAACCAACTTGATCAATTCATCATGCGTACCATAGGCAATGATCCTGCCTTTGTCCATGATGGCGATGTGATCGGAGAGTTCGGCGGCTTCCTCCATGTAGTGCGTGGTGTACAGCACGGTCATGCCCTGCCGATTCAACGCTTTGACATTATCCAAAATATGACGGCGGCTCTGTGGATCAATCCCCACGGTCGGTTCATCCATGATGATGACATCAGGCTTGTGCAGCAATGCAGCGCCGATGTTGACACGCCGCTTCATACCGCCCGAAAACTTGTCAACATGATCTTTCTGCCTATCTACCAACCCGATGATCTCCAGCACTTCATCCACACGTTGTTTCAGCGTTGCGCCGCGCAAGCCGTACATCTTGCCCCAAAAAATCAAATTCTCGCGTGCCGAAAGGTCAGGATAAAGCGCAATATCCTGCGGTACCACGCCGAGACTTTTCTTTGCAGACTCAGGCTCGCTGACAACTGAATGTCCCATAATAGAAGCGTCACCTCCCGTTGGCGCAAGCAAGCCCGAGAGCATCGAGATCGTGGTGGACTTCCCCGCCCCGTTCGGACCGAGCAAACTCAACACTTCGCCAGCATCTGCTGTAAATGATGCATCCTGCACGGCTTGCAGATTGCCGAAAGATTTCTTGAGATTTTTTACTTCTATGGCATACGACATGGCTGTCTCCTTGCAAAAATGGATCGTGATAGAACCAGACTTTCTCCCAGTATACAAACTGCCCCACCCCTTCACAATTGCGCCTTTGGGAAAGCGGGCATGTACCTTCGTACAATGTCCTTACGCCCGATGGCAAGGCAGGGAAACCTCATTTACAATGTAGTTATGCCCGTCAATGCAAGACCCAATCCCCTTACAAAAGTTGAGCAGGATTACCGCCTCTTTACCTGGTTCCTGACGCTGGTTGTTTTCGTCATGTACATTCTGGCGCTGACGGCGAATTCATCTCTGCATCAACCGTTGCCTTTTCTTCTGACCACAATCCTCGTATCCATTCATGTTTACCTGCATTGGCAGATCGAAAAGATCATCGCAACTCCAAAACTATTCCCCGTATACAGTTTTGTGCAAGGCGGACTTGCATTTGCCATTTGCTGGCTAACCGCCCTGGAAGCCATGCCGTTCACCCTCTTCATGGCGCTCATCGGCGAATCAGTCGGGATGTTCGGTCTGACTCGTCGTGCCATACTGGCTTCCGTGTTTTTCCTCATATTGAACATGCTCAGTCTAAATCAGTTGGTCGGACTTGCCACGGCTGGCTGGTCGTTGCTTGGCGTGATTCCGATCCTGTTCCTGACCCTCGTTTATACGATCCTTTACAAGCGCCAAGCCGAAGCGCGCGAACAGGCGCAAAATCTTGCAAGTGAACTTGAATCAACCAACCGCCAACTTGCCGAATATGCCGCACAGGTCGAAGACCTGAGCATCGCCAACGAACGTCAACGCATGGCGCGTGAACTGCACGATACTCTCTCGCAGGGTTTGGCGGGTCTCATCCTCCAACTCGAAGCCACCGATGCACACCTTGCCCATAACCGCAGTGATAAGGCTCGCTCCATTGTCAGCAATGCAATGGAACAAGCCCGCCTCACCCTTGCCGATGCCCGCCGTGCCATTGATGATCTCCGCCAACCTTCTTTGGATGATCTGGACTCTTCTCTACGCCTTGAGATTGACCGCTTCACGAATGCCACAGGCATCCCCATCCGCTTCTTCTCGGATCAAACTCCGCCGCTGCCTGATTCTGTCAAAGAGACTTTGATCCGCGCTCTGGCTGAATCTCTCACCAATATCGCGCATCACGCTCAGGCACGGAACGTGGAGGTCGATCTCAGGATGAACGATAAACGCCTCTCGCTCACAATACAGGATGACGGTCAAGGGTTTGACCCGTCTGCCATTCCCTCAGGTCACTATGGGATTCTAGGAATCAAGGAGCGAATCCGTTTGGTGAATGGAAGTTTTGACATCCAAAGTGAAAAAGGCAAAGGTACGCTGTTGAAAGTTGATATCACTCTATGATCAAGATCCTCATCGCCGACGATCATCTCCTCATCCGTCAGGGACTGCGCCTTGTCCTTGATACCGAACCCGATCTCGAACTCGTCGGCGAAGCCTCCGATGGCAGTGAGGCGCTGCGTCTGTGCAAGAAACTCAAACCCGATGTTGTGCTAATGGATTTGAGAATGCCTACCATGGACGGCTTGACCGCCATCGAAAGATTGCGCGTCGAACAGCCAGAGATCGCGGTTGTCATCCTCACCACCTTCAATGAAGACGATCTCATGTTGCGCGGGCTGCAGGCGGGCGCACGCGGTTACCTGCTCAAAGACACTGACCGTTCCACTTTGTTCGATACCATCCGCGCCGCAGCACGCGGTGAGACATTGCTCAAGCCCGAGATCATGGCACGTGTGCTTTCACAAGCCAATGCGCCCAAAACTGTGTCGAGCGAATCGGTAAACTTAACCGAGCGTGAATTGGACGTTCTTGCCATGGTGGCTCGCGGCGAACGGAGTAAAGAGATCGCCATCCAACTCGGCATCTCCGAGCGGACGGTCAAGGCACATTTGGCGAGCATCTATGGCAAATTGGGGGTAGACTCCCGCGCCGCGGCCATTGCAGTTGCCCTGGAAAAGGGATTAATGCGGAAATAGGTACCTTGATCGGCGAATTCAATCATCAGCAGATGCAGGGCTACTCGAACACATCCCATTTTGTTAGGGCGTTGATGTTTGTAGCGCAGGGATACCATCCATAGTGACGGGGCGATTGGGTGAAGCGTTATTCAACAACCTCATTTTTCCGAATGACGTTTGCGTACCATTCACCCGAATCTTTGACGATACGTTTTTGGGTCGCATAATCCGTATATGTCAGGCCAAAGCATTTAGAGAACCCATGCCCCCATTCGAAATTATCCATCAGCGACCAGACCATGTAGCCGCGCACGTCTACGCCGTCGAGCATGGCAAGGCGGGTTTGGATGAAATGCTGTTTGAGATAATCAATACGGCGCGGGTCGTGTACTTTTCCATCAGCACTGACCTCGTCCTTGAATGCCACGCCATTTTCAGTGATGTAGATGGGCGGCAGGTTGTACTCACTGTTGATCTTGACCAACATACGCCGCAACGCCGGTGCGCAGACTTCCCAACCCATTTCGGTGTATTCAGAGCCTTCGATTTTTTCCAACTTGCCTTTGGCGCTGAGCACGTTACGTGAATAATAGTTGATGCCAACATAGTCCATCTTTTGTGCAATCAATGCCATATCGCCGTCTTGTATATTGGGCATGTTCTTTCCCAACATATCATATACAGCTGGAGGATAATGTCCCTTGAAGAGCGGGTCAAGGAACAAGGTTTCGTTTTCATCCCAAAATTTAGTAGCAGCAACCAAATCTTCGGCGGAGTCAGAGGCGGGTTCTGACATCCATAGGTTAAGCACAATGCCAGCGTTTGCATCCGGTTTGATGGCGCGGATGGTTTGCATCCCCATCCCATGTGCCACCAGAAGATGATGCGCCACCTGATATGCTCTGCGTTGGTCTTTGATACCGGGGGCATGTTCACCCGTGAGGAAACCTATATAGGTGATGACGCTCGGCTCATTAAACGTCGTCCAAAACTTGACGCGGTCACCGAGACGTTTGACCATCAGCGCGGTGTAATCGGCGAAGGCGTAGGCGGTGTTGCGATTCTCCCAGCCGCCTTCATCTTGAAGGGCTTGGGGAAGATCCCAGTGATAGAGTGTGAGCAGTGGCTCAATGTTGGCGGCACAGAGACGATCTACGAGCCGGTCGTAGAAATCCAACCCTTTGGGGTTGATACGTCCGCGCCCGTTGGGCAATACACGACTCCATGCCGTGGAGAAGCGATAGGCTTTTAACCCAAGCTGGTGCATGAGGGCTATATCTTCTTCGTAACGGTGGTAATGGTCACAAGCGATGTCGCCTGTATCGCCATTCGATACTTTACCAGGGGTGTGGCTGAAACGATCCCAGATCGATTCGCCCCTGCCGTCTTCGTTCCATGCGCCTTCCACTTGATATGCAGCAGTGGCAGCACCCCAAAGAAAATTATGTGGAAATTTATAGGTTGTCATTTTTTACCTCATGAAAAAAGCGGAAGGCATATGATAGCCTTCCGCTTTTGACTTTGAAAAGTTTATTTTCGAACGAACTTCTTGCCCGTTGCCAATTCCACGCTCTTGTATGCGCCGTCGTAGATGCCGATGCTTTTGTTCTTGACGATGCAATCACAGAACATGGTGAGCAGGTCGTCGTAGTCGGTGAGCATGTCAATGGCTTGCAGGGTTTGCGGAATGGTACGAGTTTCGACGGTGCTGTCGCCGATTTCTGCACCACGGATGGCGCCCCACATTTCATGTCCGCCGACGCGGGCATTGAAAATCTTGGGTACGGGGTAGAAGGCGAGTTCGCTGGGTTTGGTGATCATTACATCGACCACGCGCATGAGGTAGTTGGTGGCGTACACAGCGTGGAAGGTGTTGTCATGCAGGAAGACGTGCAAGCCCTTGGCTGGTCCCTTGCGGATGCTGTCGGTGAATTCCTTGGTGTCTTCCCAGGTGAAGTGGGTTTGGATGAGGTCTTTGTAATCTTTGAGTTCTTCTTGCAGCCATTCCCAATTGTTCTTATGGTCGCCGAGGTTGACGAAGAGAGTCACCTTATCTTGCTTGACCAATGGAATGACGTGTTCGACAATGGCTTTGAAGAGTTCACGCTGTGCGCCTGCCCCGCCCATCGTCAACAAGAAGCGGCGGGGTTCCTTGGCTTTCATGCGGCGCATGCGATCATCGCAATCCGCTTCGATGTTCTCGACCAGTTCATGGTCCACGTGGTGACCGGTGAAGAAGAGCGCATCAGATGGAGTAGGCTTGAGGATCTTGCCTTTGTCGTCGAAGCCGCGCATCACGCGGAAACCGTAGTAGCCAGAGGGTGATTGAACCGCGTGCTTGGCGCCTTCGGTGAGTTGGAACGCCATGGGCCAGTTATCGAACATCATGTCTACGACGTTGGTCATGCCGCCCGCGACGGCGCCCATGCAGTTCCACATGTGCGAGGTGAGGATGGGCATATCAGAAGGAAGCGCACCGTAGAGATTGTTGAACAGTTCGCTCATCTTGAAATCTTTGACTTCGGTCTTGAGGAAGCGCCAAGGCCAAGTGCTGGTCATGTAATTGAAAAGCTGATCCAAGCCAGGCAGGGACGGTTCGCCAGTGGTGAGAGATTCCCACACGTATTTGTCGAACCACGGATAACGCTGTGAGATGCGCGAATACTTACTATAGTTAGTGTTACACCAATTAATTACATCGGTGCTGATGCCGGGTATGCCGAGCAGGTCGAGCCAATATGGAGTAAACCCCATTGCCTTGGCAGCAGAGACGCCCGCCATTGCAATGCGATAGTGACCAAAGCCCATGCGAATGGTGCTGACGATCACGCCGTTCTTTTTGTCCACGGGTTGCCCGCTGCCATCGCGGACGATGTTCTTCAGCCCGAAAATCTCAGAACCATAGGGATGGTCTTCCACAGTAAGGTTGAATTTTTCATTTGGGTCGTACTTGAATTTCTTCGCCAGCATGTCCTTCCACGCATCGGCGGCGCGAGATTGTCTTTCTGTAATGGGGTTGCCGTACACTTCGTAGCGGCCGTTCTTCTTTTGAAGCATGTTGAAATCTCTCCTTGAGGATGAAAATAATTGCAACGATATTTATAAAGCCAGTGTTCTTTCCATGAAATTCAATGTCAGGCTCGTAACCTTATCCAACTCCGAATCGATCAAAATTGGATGACCCGATTCCTCCATCCAGTGATGTTCCTTCACTGCAGAAGCAACGCCGCGCAAGATTATATCCCCTGCCTGCGGATTTACGGTCACATCCTTTCGCCCCTGAAACACAACAATCGGCTGGGCGATATGTGGCAAAACGTTCCTCACTGCTTGTTGAAACTTGAGTGTTTGAAGAATTCCCTTGGTCGGCAACTCGGGATGGTACCCCTGCCAATATTCAGACTTCTCCAAGGTTTCGCGCTTTGCATAGGGCATGAAAGATGAACCGAGATAAAGTTTGATTCTATCAACAGTGGAAACATTCAATTCAATGGCAGGCGCGTACAACATCACGCCGCTTGCTTCGGGATGCCTGCCTGCCAGATACAAAGCGACCAGCCCGCCCATCGATTCGCCGCCGAGGAAAACATGCTCACAACGGGATCTCAACTGCTCGTAGACTTTTTCTCCGCTCTCGACCCAATCCTGCCAGGTAACGCGGTTCAGATCTTCGGGACGGTTGCCATGACCTGCCAGTAAAGGTCCGCCTACGCTGTAACCTTTTTCGTGCAGACGTTTGGCGAATAATCGTACTTCAGCGGTAGTGGCGGTGTAGCCATGTGAAAGGAACACACCCACCGGGCCCGCTTCCCACAAGAAGGTTTCGCCTTCAAGGTGCGGATTGTGAAGCACGTACTTTTGCATAACATTATCCCTTCACGCCGCTGCCTGCCACGCTTTCCACAAAGAAGCGCTGACCGAGGATGAAGACGATCAACGGTGGGACGATGGCGATTGCCGCACCTGCAAGAATGAGATTAGGCGTATCGGAGGCGCGTCCGCGCAGCACGTTGAGAGCAAGCGTGAGCACGTGATTCTTCTCATTGCCCACGTTGATGATGACCAACGGCCAGATGAACGAGTTCCAGGCGTAGAGAAAGGTAAAGGTCGCTTGAGTGGCAAGGGCGGGGACAGAGGCGGGGATGATGATGTCTTTGAGAATGGCAAAGCGTGAAGCGCCATCCAACAACGCCGCTTCCTCGATCTCCTTGGGGAAGGTGATGAAGTGCTGGCGCATCAGGAAGGTTCCGTAGGCGGTGAAGATCCACGGGATGATGAGCGAGGCGAGACGGTCGGTCCAGCCGATGAGCACCATCAGTTGGTAGAGCGGCACGATCAGCATCACAAAGGGGATCATGATGGTGCCGAGGTAGAAAACGAAGACCGTGTCGCGCCCGGGGAATTTGAGGCGGGCAAAAGCATAGCCGCCAAAGACCGATGTGACCAATTGACCGAGTACCACCAAAACCGTAACCAACGTGGTGTTGGTAAGCGCACGCCCAAGGTTATTCAACTCGATGACCTCCTGATAGTTCTCAGGATGCCAACTGACATTTTCCACCGGTTCGCTCAAGCGCACGTTTTGAAAGATCGCTTCAGACTCAGGATTTTGCGGGTCAATGAACTCCCCCACCGTAGTCTGGCTGACGAGGATCATTGGCACAATCTGACCATCCACTTCGACATCAAAGAGTTTGACCTCTTCACCATTGACGATGACCTTCTGTTGATTCATCACACCGCCTGTCGGTTTGATTTCACTGATGAAGCGTTCGACAGTGTTGGTGAGGTCATCGGCAGGGGCGTACGTGCCGACCTTGATATTGCTTTTGGCAAGTGCGTATTCTTTGCGAGTACCATCCACTTCCACAAAGTAAAGCGGAAGCGGCTCATCATATCCTTCCACTTGGATCGTGACCGGGTCACGCGGCAACATGCGCGGCGGGTAGCGGAAGGTGTCGGCGGGAATCTTGAACGAGGTAGAGAGCATGTAAAGGAAGGGGAAGATCATGACGAGCGCGAAGAACGTCAGCACAAAGTACACGCCGAAGTTGCTCAGGAAACGAACGAAGCGGTAGGATTTCATGTTCATGGTTGTCTCCTTTTACCCTTCATAAATACTGGAACGGCGCTGGCGCTGGAACTGGATGAGCGTCAAACCGAAGATGACGATAAAAAGTACCCACGCAATGGCAGAGGCATAGCCCTGCTGGAAGTTCTGGAAGCCGGAACGATACAGGTACAAGACCAGGGTGATGGTCGAGTTATTTGGTCCCTCCGGCGGGTTCATGAGGATGAATACCTGTTCAAAGACCTGCATGGCTTGAATGGTGGTGGTGGATACCACGTAAAAGGTTGTGGGGGCAAGCATGGGGAGCGTGATGCCCCAGAACTTGTCCCAAGCCCCGGCTCCATCCACGGTGGCGGCTTCGTACAACTCGCCGGGGATGTTCTGCAAGCCTGCGAGGAAGAGCACGGTGTTGAAGCCCATCGTCTGCCAGGCGGCGATGATGATGATGGCGAAGAGGGCTGTATTTTCGTCTGACACCCATTGGATCTTCGGGTCTACTACGGCAACGTTGAAGAGATTATTCCAAAACTCGATGCCCAGTGTGATGAAGTAGTTGATGTAGCCAATGGTGGCATTGTATAACCACTGCCAAACAAGGGAGATACCCACCACGGCGGCGATGCTGGGCATGAAATACACAGCGCGATAAAACTTCATGCCGGGCAATTTGCTGTTGAGGATGTTGGACAAAATCAAGGCGGGGATCACACTCAGGGGAACAGCGAACAGCACAAAGGTCAGGGTGTTGCGAAGCGCGAGCCAGAAAAATTTATCGGCGGCGGCAAAGAGAATCCCGGTATTCCCAAAGGTGAAGCGTCCCACTTCATCATAGACTTTGATATCGACCACATCACGCGCGAGTTGATCGGGAGAATCAAGCGTGACGAATTTGATGTTGAGGATCTTGGCATAATTATCGAAGCCGACCCAATTGGGCGTGCGAATGGCATCTGAATCGGTGAAGGAGAAATAGAACGAGAGCAACAGCGGACCGGCGAAGAAAATGAGAAAACCCAGCAAATTAGGCGACAGGAAAAGCCAGCCGTTGATGATCTGCTCATGCCCGGTTTTGACGTTAAGAGCCTGCGCCACCGTGGGGCGGTTCATTGACCAGAGAGAGACGGCAAAGATCGCCATGCTCGCAACCGCCGCCAACGCGGATGGTTGTTGCACAAGTTTTCCAAGGAAGAAGGTTACTCCATTGAGTGTATTCACCTGCCAGAGGAAGAGGACGAAGCCCCCCAACATCACCCAGCGGCTGACGGTTTTGAGGCTGGTCTCGGCAGTTGTTTTTTTATTGGGGAAGTATTCTTCCAACATTCCGAGAAAATATCCCAGCGCGGTGATGCCCAGGTATGGAATGCCCCTGCTAAAGTTCTCCCCCAACGCATCGATGCCGATGAAGAATTCACCTGCATTCAAAACAAAAACAAAACAGGCAACAAAGCCAAGATAATCGAGGACAAGGGTTGCCATGCGCCCGGCATGATGGCGTTTCTCGATCTGCAAAGCGCCATACACGCTGTACATGGCAGCCAGCCCCGCAACAAGGGAGAGCAACACCTTTTGCCAGAGCGACGTTTCGGCTGAGCCCGACCAAACCATGAAGATGGATGCCGCCATCAGCAAGGCAAACAATGCCCGCCATAAGGTGTGGATGCGAAGGTTCAATGAGGTCTGAGTGTCTATCCGTAATTGAGCCGTCATATTCTCATCTCCGTTAAGTTGGACTTCAGAATGTGTTTACAAAAAAATCTCGAAACGGCAAAAACAATTTTGTGGTTTGGGGATTTCGTTGTAATCCATGAAAGTGGGGCAGGCTATGCAGCCTGCCCCACAAACGTACAGAAACTACTTTATTGGTTGAAGGCTTTGTTGGCTTCGTCACAGATCGTGGCGCCGAAGTCATCCACCGAGGTGGAGCCGGTCAACACGCCCTGGATGGCGGGTCCCATGATCTTGTCGAATTCGGGCCAGGAGCCAGCCCACAACGGACCTTCAGCGGTCGGAGCAGCGGCAGGAGCGATGCCGTTCAAGAACGCCTGATTGTTGGCAGGCGGGGTGAAGGTGAGGAAGGCATCGAGCGCTTCCTGGCTCACGCGGCTGGGGATGTTGGCGCCGAGGGCAGAGATCTTGCCCTGGGTTTGAGCGGTGGTGAGCGCCTGAACGAGAGCCCAGGCTTCTTCAGGATGTTCGGTGTTGGCGTTGATCACATACGCGCCCCAGAACAGCCAGTTGCCCGGCGTGCCATTGGGACCAGCAGGCAGTTCAACGACATCCCAGTTGAAGTCCACAGTGCGGACGCCCGGGGTAGCCCAGCGGCCATTCTGGAACATGGCAACCTTACCAGCGCGGAAGGCAGGTTCGGGATCTTCACCGTAAGGTACGGCAACATCAAAGTCCTGATAGAGGGAGCGCTGGAAGTCGAGACCTGCAAGGGATTCTTCGGTATTAAGCGCGCAGGCAGCACGGTCTTCGGTGAAGAAGCCGCCGCCAGAGGCGTTCAGCCAAACACCGTAAGGACCCCACCAAGCAGAGGCACCGTATCCGTAAATGTCAGAGCCGAGCGCGCGGGTAGCCTGAGAAACTTCGAGGAAGGCTTCCCAATCCCATTCGCCATTGGCAGCCAGTTCGCGGGGATCCGCAGCGCCGGCTTCAGCGATCAGGTCGAGGTTGAGGTAGAGCGCAAAGGTGGACACATCGCGGGGCAGACCCCAAACCGCACCAGAGCCGTCGCCAGAAGCGCCGGTTTCGGGGTTGTAGGTCAGGTGGAACATGGGACCTTCGTAGAAGTCAGCGGCGGTGTAGCCTTCGGTCGCAGCAGCGAGGTCGGCAGCGTTGAGGATCAAACCGCGGGTGGCGAAATCAGCCACGTCGGTTCCGGGGATCCAGAACACATCAGGCGCGGTGCCAGCGGCAATTTCAGCGCGGAGTTGGTCTTGATAGTTGGCGCCTTCAGAACCACCGGGTTCGTAGGTGAGGGTAATACCATCGAGTTCACCATCAAGTTCGGTGCTGATCTGGCTGTACACGTCAATTTCTTCCTGATTATCAGGGCGGGTGCGCCAGCGAATTTCAACTTCTTCACCAGTTTCTTCAGCGACGACTTCTTCCGTCGCAACTTCTTCAGCTGCTTCTTCGGTCACAGCTTCTTCAGCAGGGGCTTCGGTTGCGGGAGCGCCACAAGCAGCCAGAACGAAAGAAGCGATGACGAGCAGCGTCAGAATCTTCACGAGCAAGTTCTTATTCATTTATTCTTCTCCTTGGAATTGGACGAACAATATAACAAGCAATATGAACGTGCATTGGCGTATTACGAGGTTTAATCACCTCCTTTAACGGTGGACTGACGTACAACCAGCTGAGCCGGTAATTTAAGAACGGTTTGCTCAACGGTCTTGTTTTGAATAATGTCGATCAGTTTTCGGATGGCTTCCTGCCCAATGAGGGGCATATCCTGCCGCATGGTCGTCAGAGGCGGGTCAAAATAGGAAGACAAAGGCATATCGTCCACGCCAATGACTGAGAGTTGATCCGGCACTTTTAGGTTTGCATCCCGCGCGGCGCGCAAGACACCCATTGCCATGCGGTCATTCTGGGCAAAGACCGCCGTCGGCAGGTTGCCCTTCTTCACAAAATCAGCCAACGCATCACTGCCAGAAGAAGCCGACCAATCCCCTTCAAACACCAAAGCCTGGTCAAACGCAAGCCCAGCTTCTTGCAATGCGTGACGGTACCCTTCCAAACGATCTTGCGAACAATCTTCTTCCATCGGTCCGGTGACCAACGCAATCCGCTTGTGACCGAGCGAGATCAAATGTTGCGTGGCTTCGTACGCCACCTTCTCATCGTCCAGCGAGATCGAACACACGGCTTCATCGTGCGAGCGCGCGCCCACGAACACCACCGGAAAATCTTTCGGCAGAAACTGATACCGTTCATCGGCATACGGGTTGATGACGATCAACCCATCCACGCGCCTGTGCCCCACCAGTTCATCCACCAAGCCTTGAAATGCCTGCGGGTCAGAAGCCGATGAAGACAACACAAAATAATTATGCTGGCGGGCTTCCACTTCGGCGCCTTCAATGACACTGGCAAAGGTATAGTCTGTAAGATTTGGGGAAATGATGGCAAGCGTATGCGTCAACCCTCGCGCCATCGAACGCGCAATCGCGCTGGGACGGTAGCCCAGTTCTTCAATAGCAGCCTCAACCAAAGCACGGGTTTCAGGCAGCACATCTTCACTGCCGTTGATGACGCGTGAAACGGTCTGGTGAGATACACCAGCCTGACGGGCAACATCACGAATGGTTGGGCGGTTAGAATTCATTTGATATAATGTGACCGGTCACGTGAACGGTAACATGAGTCTACAAAAAAAATATGCCGTTGTCAATAGGCAATTCCAAATTGAGGCATTTTGATGGTCAAAATTAATGCGAACCTGCCCGAAATCCGTGTTTCCACCCCAACCTACACGTGGAAATGGAATGCCGTCACTGACACTATTTGGCTACACGACAAAAATCAACGCCTCATTGTCCGCGCCCAACACAAGCCACTCATAGTCACCTCCCCTATTCAATTGGAATTTACAACCGTCACGCATGAAATTCAGGCTGACCAAATCCGCATCACCTATCATGGACAAAACCCCGCCTCTTCCGTAACTGTGATCTGGTCTTTCCACCCAGACTTTATCTCCCTCGAGCCTTTTCTCCTCACTCTCCCCGCAGACGTAGACCTCGTCCAAATTGTTTACTTCCCCAAAACCGACGGCGACTCGTACAAGCCGTCCATGCACAGCCATTATGCTGTCATCCCCGGCTTGAGCATGAGTACCAACATCAGCCCCATCGTGGATTTGCACTCACGCCTCAACACCACCGCCGTCCTCGGCTCTGGCGCCATGCGCGGACCAGGTCTCACGCAACAATGGGGTTTGCCCGCTCACTACTTCTGCACCTTCAACACATCCGACCGCTGGAATGCCATCGGCGCGAAAGCCGAACAAAGCGAAGCCGCCTGCTGGGGCCTCGCCACCCTACCGCAAGGTGACTTCCGTTTGGAGATCCGCGAGATCGGCATCAGTCCCATCCTCAACCTGCGCACCGATTTATGGAATCACAAACCCGATACCTTCGGCTTTCACTTCCTTATCACCTTTGGCGAGAATTATCACGAAGCCATTCGCAAGTATTACCAAGTCTTACAGCGCGAGAAGTTCATCTCGCCTAAAACACATTCGCCAAAAAAACTAGAAGTCCTGCTTGCGCCGCAATACAACACTTGGGGTGTAGAGTCTGCTCTCGCTCTGCCACCTGAGCAACTGACCGAAGACCTCGTCCGCGATATTTTTGGCAAGTATCAACGTTCAGGCATGCGGGCTAAAACCTTCGTCATCGACGACAAATGGGAAGGCGTGTACGGCGAGCTCAACCACGACCCCGAACGCTTTCCTAATTTTGAAAACCTGCTCAATGACATCCGCGCACAAGGTTACAACATCGGCTTGTGGGCGGCATTTTTGCGCTGTCAAAACCCCGCCGCACTCGGCTTGGACGAATCACATCTCCTGCAAACACACGAAGGCAAACCACTCTGGCTCAATCATCAAACGTCCCGCTACGGTATCTTCGACATGACCCAGCCCAAAGTGCAGGAAGTGTTACGTCAGCGTGCTAAAGACTTCATCCGCCGCTATAAACCCGATCTGATCAAATTCGACTTCGGCTATGAACTGCCGTCGCTGGATGTCGCCGCCCCGCAAGATATGACCTACGCCGGTGAACGTCTCCTGCAAAAAGGATTGGAAATCATCGTGGGCGCGATGAAGGAGGAAAACCCCGATCTCGTCATCATGTACTATGGTCTCTCTCCCCTGCTCATTGACTACTACGACCTGCACAGCCCCGATGACCTGGTCTACTGCATCGGTGATTACGACCTTGAGACCAATCGCCGAGTCTTCTTTAGCAGCCTATGCGGTGAACTCGGTATGCCCACTTACAGTTCCTCTGGCTACGATTGGGACTCTGCCATCGACATCTGGTTTGACGCCATCGCTTCGGGCAGTCTCGGCTCGCTGCATTGCTTCGACGGCGACGAGAACGGGGAAAAACCGTCCACGAGGCACATTGCCAAATTTAACGGGATCAACTCCCTCGTTAGGAAAGAGGCGCGATTCACCACCAAGCCAGTCCACGCGAAATGGCAAGGTGGTCTGCGCGCGGGTTTTAGTCCATCATGGGAGCGCATCGAAAACGACAAGACTGTTCTGCTGGCATTGCGCACGCATCAATTCGACGGCAAGCCAATTCCAACTCATTACAAAAATATTCAATCAGATGTGATGTTGGTGATCGCCGCTCTCGACGATGAAAGCATTGGTGAGTCAAGCCGTATTGGCATCGTGTCATTCGGCGATGGATATTGCAGCATTAAAAACAAATACCGTCAGGCAAAACTCATCGAACACCATCTGGATGGAAAACAAAACGAGACGCATCTCAGATTCCGAGACCACCTGACCCTCAACCTTACTCAACACGAAACCCTCGAATGGATTGAAATTATTTTCAAAAAGGAATGAGTACGTTTTACAATCCGTATGGGAGTTTGGGGCTCAAGTCGACAATTTGTGCCCGATCCATTGATCTCAATATGATCAAACCCGCCTTTGGGGAAGACATTTACTGGAAGAAAAGCAAAAAATTTTAAGCATTAAGAATCTTCAAATTAAGATATATTGATTTCACAAAAACATCTGGATAAAAGGTCAGTCCTCTTTCATAAGTGCCGCGGAATTCTGAAGTTCTACATTGGGTTTAGTTACCGAAAGCAGCACGTTTGGGGTCCATGCTATTTTTGGACGTTTGCAAGAGATCTACTTACAAAGTTCGCTTTATGGAAATCAAATGAATCTCAATCGCTTCCCCATCCCATTTTTAATACTTGCCATCCTTGGTCTGCTTGCCGGGTTGTGGGCAGGCCTTATGCGTCTCGGTTGGCAACTGCCCACCCTCACTCCGTCACTTGCCATGCTGCATGGCCCGCTGATGATCTCTGGATTTTTAGGGACTCTCATCACGCTCGAACGCGCAGTCGCGATGAAACAAACGTGGATGTATCTCCCCCCGCTTCTTTCCGGACTGGGTTGGCTGCTCGCCACCATTGTGCCAGATCTCCCCTTTGGCGTAATCCTGCTAACGCTTGCCAGCCTGGGCGGAGTCGCCATCCTCACAGAAATCGTCCGCCGCGAGAATGCCCTACACACTATGACCATGCTCTTCGGCGCTGCCGCCTGGTTTACAGGCAACCTGCTTTGGATGTTCGGCTGGCAAATGTATCAAGTCGTCTTTCTATGGATGGCGTTCCTCGTGCTCACCATCGCAGGCGAACGGCTCGAACTAAGCCGCGTTTTGCGTCCCACATCTTTTCAACAAACTCTCTTCAGCGTGATCACTGCCATCTTTATCACGGGAGTTGCGCTCGCCCTATTTAACCTGCAACTCGGTACACGCCTCAGCGGACTCGGGCTATTGCTGCTCCCACTTTGGTCACTCCGCAATGACATCGCCTGGCGCAACCTTCGGCACAAACTTCCGCTCACGCGCTATATTGCCTGGTGCCTTGCCCTCGGCTTCGTCTGGCTCGGCGTCGGCGGCGGATTAAGTCTGGTGTTCGGCGCACAGGTGGCGGGTCCGCGTTATGACGCGGTGTTGCATGCGGTCTTTGTCGGCTTTGTCATCTCGATGATCTTCGGTCACGCACCCATCATCTTCCCTGCCATTCTCGGCGCGCCAATCAATTTTCAACCTGCGTTTTATTTTCATTTGGGGTTGCTGCACGTCTCACTCGCCATACGCATCTTCGCAGACTACGCCAATCTCCATACCCTGCGCATGTGGGGCGGGCTGTTGAATGAATTGGCCATTTTCATTTTCATCGGTATGACGGTCATGTCCGTTCGGAAAAGTCTTTCTATGAAAGGCTGAGCCATGTAAATTTTCGCTCCACTGAACATCCACATGTTGGTTGGAAAAAAACCAACGTGAACCCTTATATCGATCTCAACAAGTCTGCATGTGCCCGCCTGATCGTATCCATGTCCATCTTTTCCAGTTTACGGTCGTAAGTCAGGTAGCCATTGATCTCGATTTCCACATCGGTCGTTTGAGTGTAGACCGCCGCAGCGAGACCTCGTGCGATCAGTGGCTTGAGTTCATTTTCAAGCAGTGTGATATAAGCATCGGTTAACTCCCGGCTTGAAGCATAATGCCGATACCCAAATTTTTTCTCCTCATTCCAAACGTGACCGGGGATCTTAAAGCTATACCCGCCAAATTCAGAAACCACAAAAGCGCGGCTGTCAGGTTTTGGACGTTTTAATTTTTTGAAATATACATGCCTGCTCTGAAAATCTCCTGCATTCTGATCGAACCAACCGGAAGCATGATCCACCAAACGGGTTGGGTCGTATTCCTTGACCCACCTCGCCACATCCACTGACTGGAACTGCCCCCAACTTTCATTGAATGGAACCCACACTGCAATACATACCGCATTGTAAAGATGGTCGATCATACCTTTTAATTCTGCCCGATACTCAGCGCGGTTGCTTTCAACCGCTCGACCAAAGCGGTGCAGGCGGCGCGTGTCGTTGCGATGGAAACCTAACAGCATCGAAGAGACCGCCACCACCTCCCCATCGATCAAGCCGCCATTGGGCATATCCTGCCAGACGATCATGCCCAACCTGTCACAGGCATAATACCAACGCAGCGGCTCCACCTTGATATGCTTGCGGATCATGTTGCAACCGATCCGCTTTGTGTATTGAATATCGAACAACATCGCTTCTTCTGAAGCAGGAGTGTACAAGCCATCCGGAAAATATCCCTGATCGAGCGGACCATATAAAAACATGGGGCGATCATTCAAAGCAAAACGCAAATGACCGTCCGCATCTTTGACCAATCCAAACTTTCGCATGGCAAAATAACTGCCCACCTCATCCAAAATTTGTTCGTCTCGAACCAAACGGACCCGCAGATCATACAGGTAAGGATCTGCCGGACTCCAAACTCTTGGATTTGGAATCACACTGCTTACCTGACCCGCAGCCTGCTCCCCCACCGAAATGATTTTTCCATCGCTGTGGCTTGTCTCTGCCACCACGCGCACCCCCGCTGCATCCCCTCGCATCTCGACCTCCACTGTAAGCGATTTGGAATCAAGATCCGGCGTGAGTTTCAACGAAGCGATGCTGACCTCCGGTACAACCTCCAACCACACCGTTTGCCAAATTCCAGAGACAGGCGTGTACCAAATCCCCTTTGGGTTCAATACCTGCTTGCCGCGCTGCTGCAAACCCGTATCGGTCGGGTCCCAAACCGATACCAGAAGTTCATTTTCACCCTGTACCAAAGCGTCTGTAATATCAAACGTGAACGACAAATATCCGCCGCGATGGCTGCCTGCTTCTTTTCCATTGACCCAAACTTGACATTCATAGTCCACGGCGCCGAAGTGCAGCAAGACCTTTTCACTCTCACGGAACGTTGGTGAAACAAACGACCTTCGATACCATAACCGCTGGGCAGGTAACAGCGGCTTTTGCACACCCGAAAGCAAAGACTCAACGGCATATGGCACAAGGATGTCACCGTCGAATTTTTGAGGCGCGGGGTTTGCTTTTGGCTGAATGGCGTATTGCCAAAGCCCGTTCAAGTTGACCCAATCGTGGCGCGTCATCTGCGGACGTGGATATTCAGGCAGCGGGATGGGCGTGGATGGATTCCAAGGTGTTTTCATTCGTTCACCCAAACCGTCATGGTCGATTCGCCGCGATTGCCCCATAAATGATAAGGAATGAAAGTGAGTTGTTTTCCTTCCGGGGTATATCCCAGGATCGCATGGGCATGATCACCCAAAGGAGGGAATGGGAAATATTCCAGATCATACTTGTTTCCGATTCGGGCAGAGAAGATGTCCACATCAGGGTTATCCACGCTTTCAAGACAATAAACAAAGGGTCCATTTGTAAGAGCAATTTTGCCCTGATGTCCACGCACGCGTGGGCTGGCATGACGGAATATAGGGGTATAAACAAAATGCAGATGAACAACATCCCCGGCATTCCAAAAGCGTTTGATGGAAACCCATTCGGAAGAACGCGGATCAAACCCTCCCGCTGTAAGCTCGAAAGGAAGCGGTTCATTCGGGTCATCATAACCTGAAAATTTCATCGTTACCTTTTCTTCTTCATTATTGACCGAGTACGCCAGGTCTGCCCAACTGGGCACACGCAAGTGGAGCGTAAACTCGACTGGCGCAGTCTCGGAAAAGGGAGAAATCATAAATGGGTACACTTTCAGCGTGGCTGTTCTGCCCCAGGGAAGATCAGTCTCCATTGTAAGGCTGATGGAAGCGGTCCTGTCATTTTCCAATTGCACGATCTCATTATCCAACTCGCTGGTGATGTATTGATGAATAAAAACGTCGCATTTGTCTGACGAGTAAATGTATTTCCCCAAATCTGCCCATGTGCGGGAAAGGTTGGATGGACAACAGGGCACGGCATACCAGGGCTTGCGCGTCACGCCACCTTTGCAGGTCAGCGGATTGTTGTAGAAATAAGTCGTGCCGTCCAAGCCCATACCGACGGCAGCAGCGTTATACAGTTGCCACTCGAACAGGTCGCTGTATTTGGCTTCATGGGTGACCTGCGCCATTTCCCAATTCCAGAACATGCTGGCGAGGGCGGCACAGGTTTCAGCGTAGGCAAATTCGGGATCGAGTTCGTAGTCGTTACCGAAACCTTCCATGCCCGGTAGCGAACCAATACCGCCGGTGACATACATACGGCGCGAGACCATGCGATCCCATGCCTGTTCGAGTGCAGGAAACAGGGTGTTATCACCATTGGCGCGGGCAAGCATGGCAATTGCTGTTTCAAGATACGCAAAGCGGACGGAATGCCCTACCGGCACAGTCTGTTTGCGTACCGGTGCATGTTGCTGGAAATATTTCCCACTCAGCGCACTGGCATACCAACGCAAGGTTGTATTCTTTGGTTTCCTGGCGGCATTACCCGGCGGAACTTGAAACGGTATGAATGTTGGGTGCGCGGTAAGATACTCCTGCTTTTTTTGCCGCACAAATTTTCCACGCGAGTCTACGCTGGTATTTTGTTGAATGATGGACAAAGCGAAGAAGGGGTTGCGTCCGCGCTGCTCGATGAATTGCTGCGCCATGTCAAGATAAGGCTTGTGCTCCGTTACTTGATATAACCGCAATAAAGCGATCTCGATCTCTTCGTGTCCGGGTGTGAATTGCGCACCTTTGCCACTGAAATCTTCCACAATACGGTCGGCGGCGCGGATGGCGATGGTCAACGCTTCAGCGCGGGAGGTGGCTTGGTGATGCGAAACCCCGGCTTCAATCAAATGTCCGTGACAGTAGAGTTCATGCTCGATCTGTAAATTTTTCCAACGGTCGTTTGGGAAGTGGATTTGATTGTAGGTGAAGAGATACCCGTCTGGTTGTTGGGCACGCGCTATCAGCGAAATATAGGCGTCCATAACGGAGGCAAGTTCCGGCGTAGGAAAAGAAGCGTAGATTCGGGACGCGGCATCCAGCCATTTATGAGAGTCGGAATCGGCGAAGAACCAGCCTTCGCGGAAGCCATCCACATCCCCGGCAGCAATGCGAAAATTTTCGATGCAGCCCGAGGCTTCGAGTTGCTCCCATTGGTGAAAGATCGCGCGTTGCGCGTTGACCTTGAGGCGGTCATACCAAAAACCGGATGTGATTTTGGATTTCATTTTTTGTCATTGATGAAGAACAGCGGGACGAGCGCGAGCAGACTGATGATGGAACCGACCTGAAAGATGATCGGCGCGGGTACGAATCCGGTCTGACCGTTGAGCGTGGTCGGCGTGCCAAAGTTTTGAATCAGCGTTGAGCCGATCCACGGACCGATGACCATTGGGATGGCGATCCAGAAGATCATGCGAATGCCGAGGAATTTGCCGCGGCTTTTTTCCGGCAACAGGTCTTTAAGCCACGCCACAGATGCGATACCCATGGCAACCGAGAATGCCTGCCAAAACAAGCCGGTGAGCGCGAGCAAGGGCAGAGTGTTGACCAGCGAAAGAAAAATCCCGCCAAGACTGCTGACGATGGTGGCAACGAAAAGCATATTGCGTTTGTTCCATTTATCGGCAAGGATGCCGAAGGGAACTGCAAAGACGGCGCTGCCCACCATGACCGCGCCGCCGATGATGCTGAACTCAGACTTGGTGACGCCGATGTAATTTTCAAGATAGATGATGAGATAGGGAAGCGAAACCTGCATACCGATGCTGCTCAACATGATAAAAAGCAAAATGATGAACAAGGCGCGATTCTGCTTGAGCAGGTTGATGTCGAACAGTTCTGTGAATTCAGTGAGGAAGGGGCGTTGGGTTTCGTCCGCTTTGGCGGGTAGCGGAGCATCTTGCAACAGACTGCCCGCCACAAGCCCGACCAGAATGACAATGCCGCCCAACGTGTAGAAGAAGGTAAAGTAGCCCACACTGTCGATCAACATGCCAGCCGCAACCATCGCCACGATCTGTGCAAGGAAAACGCTGAGGTTGAGCACGCCTTCCACCCGTCCACGAGTTTCGGTGGTGGCGATGTCGGTCGTCCAAGCGCTGAAAGCGGCGTCGTTGGCGGTGGAGCCGAAAAAGGTCATCACAGAGTCGGCAATGACTACCATGACGATGGCAACGCTGGTCGTTTGAATGTAGGCGACTGTCGGGAAAAGTACCGTGGAAAGCCCCCATAGAATGTAACCGATCAAGATGAACGGGCGACGCCTGCCCCAGCGGGTACGAGTGCGGTCGCTGAGTGTGCCCATGAAGAGTGTGGTCAGCGTGGCTGTGATGGCGCTGCCTGCGACCATCCATGCCACAGGACGTGGATCAGGTGTGATGGTGTCATACACAAAGGTGTTGAACCACGAGTTTTCCACTGCCCAGGCAATCTGACCCGTGAGGGCGAGAGCAAGCATGATGAACCAGGTACGGGAGGTAAGGCGGGTTGACGGTGTAGTTTGCATGATGGACCTTTTGGAAGTGTTGTTTTTATCGAAACTCGGACAACAGTCCTATAGTAGGCTGTTTTCATTCTAATCCACCATGAATGGGAAATGCAACACCCAACTTTATTCCTTCCATTTCGCGATTAAAAAGAAGCCACCAGATGCACCCAAAAGATGTATTGAACGTCTTAAGTGTTCTTCTTCGCCGAACCCAATTGAACCTCATGAAACTGTGGTTCGGGGCGGTTGGGCAAGCCGAGATTGTTGTTCAATAACAGGGCTTAAATTAATATTTGTTCTTCCGGGAAAGCGATCAAACGCGGGGGAGCAAGCTGCGCCAGCGCTACGATAATGGTGATGGCTCCCAACCTTCCCCAAAACATGACGAGACATATCATTATCTGACCAAAAACGTTTAAACTACTGGTGAATCCCAACGATAAACCACACGTAGCAAAAGCGGAAACAACCTCGAATAGCACTTGGTGCAATGAGGCACCAGGATGAGTGGCAAGCAAAAGCCAAGTAACGATGACAACGACCGCCAGTGAAACTGTCAGCACGGCAGAGGCACGCCGCATAGTGGCAGCGCCCAAACTCCGCCCGAAGATATGAGGCGTTTCACGCCCACGGGCAAATGCCCATAAGCCGACCAATAGGACGATCAAGGTACTGGTTGTGATGCCGCCTCCCATGGAGGCAGGGGCAGTACCAATAAACATCAGCGCAATTTTCAATAATTGACTTGAGGGAGCAAGGTCGTAAAAATTATCGAGCGCGCTGAATCCAGCCGTACGCGCTGAGATCGACTGGAATATAGAAATCGACATGGCACGTTCCAGAGGAAACTCTGCCATGGTTGCGCCCGGTTGGGTTTCGGGGAAAAACAAACCGGCAGAACCAACAATGACGAGAACCACCGTGATGAGCAATGTCAGGCGCGAGTGTAAAGAAAGAAAACGACGGGAACGCGCCAGCACAAGCAGAATATCTGTCACAACCGGAATGCCCAATCCGCCAACAAAGATCAGACTGCCAAGCACCGTCAAGGAAAAGGGATCGTTGGGAACATTACTGAATCCCGGTGTACCGACAAACAGATCGAAACCCGCATTACAAAAGGCAGAAATAGCATGAAAGACCGCATATAGAGCAGCCCTTTCAGGACCGAGATCTGCCTGCCAATGAAACCAAAGCAGGACCGCCCCCACGAGTTCCAAAGCAACCACTGTAATCATTACACGGCGAATCAGGATAACGATGGCGTTCATATCCAATAGCCCAAATGAATCACGGAGCGCCAACCGATCTGCAAAAGAAATGCTGCGACCAAGCAGCCGAAAGATGATCACAGAAACCACCATATACCCCACCCCGCCAATTTGTATGAGCGTCAATAAAAACAACTGCCCCAGAAATGACAAGTCGGTTGAGGGCACAATGATGGAAAGCCCGGTCACGGTTAACGCAGAAACAGAAGTGAAAAAAGCCTCATTGGGATTCAGGGGTCGCTCCGCACCCATGACTGGCAGCATGAGGAGAAGGGAGGAGACAAACACCATGGACGCCAACCCCAGCACCAACTTGACTTGTGTTGGTACGCGGCGTAAAAAGCCCCCCCGCTTACGAAAATTCATCATCATGGTATCAACGCAACTCGGTTAGTTTGGCAATTTTGTCTGTGCGTCCGATAAGCACGATAATATCATTCGTATCAATGACCTGATCTGCATCGGGAGAGACGGTGACCGAGGCTTCATGTTTTACCGCTACAACAATCGCATCATACCGATTACGAAAATTCAGTTCAGACAGGCTTTTGCCAGCCATCGACTCTGGAACACGGAGTTCAAGGACGCTGTGCGTATCTCCAAAGGAAATCTGTTCAAGTAAATTGGGGGTTGCCAGTTCCACCCCTAAACGCCGCCCTGCATCCGCTTCAGGAAGGATCACCTGGTCTACACCAATGCGCAGCAGGATATCTTTTTGACGTTGAGATAGCGCCTTGCAAATCACCCGTTTCACCCCAAGTGACTTGAGCGCCACAGCGGTGATCAAGTTGCTTTCAAAATCAGACCCAATCGCAACAACCACCGTATCAAACGCGGCTATGTCAAGTGAACGAAGTGCTTCTTCATTTGTCGAGTCAACCACAACAGCCTGCGCACAAGCCTCACTGATGTATTGAACGATGGGAGCATCCTTATCCACCGCCAGAACACTATATCCTTTTTCGCTCAATGTGCGCACGACCGCCCTGCCAAATCGTCCCAGCCCT
Organism: Anaerolineales bacterium UBA2395; assembly: GCA_002343775.1. Taxonomy (GTDB): domain Bacteria; phylum Chloroflexota; class Anaerolineae; order Anaerolineales; family Villigracilaceae; genus Villigracilis. Next base: position 30,955 of record DDSH01000006.1, on the reverse strand, counting down.
ATGACAGCAAATTCTTTTTTCATCATAAATTGAAAACCTCACGCATGTAATAATTGCCCGAATATACCCTACTCTTGAATTTGTTGGGAATCATACCGCGTTTCTAATCCATTCCAAAAAAATCACCGATTGGGCTTACGCAAAATCATTTGTATCTTAAAAAATTGTGTTCGTCTTGCTTAAATTAAAAGGTGACAGCCACTTCAATGTGACTGTCACCTGACTTAACTATTTCCCTGCAACACCCACCACGGATTTTCCACAGAAGACATCGAATGTCTCGAGCGTGCCTTCTTCGCCAAAACCGCTGAGACCCCAAGCCGGACGCGGCGCGTCGACATTTAATTCGAGCAGGCTCACCCCATTAACCTTGACCCCGCCTGTGTTCATTTGACGTGCCACCTGCATGGCGTGGTCTTCATCTTTCGAGAAGACGTATCCGCCCAATCCATAGGGAGTCTGGTTGGCGAGTTTTACGGCTTCTTCGTCGGTCTTGAACGAGTGGACGGTGGCGACGGGTCCGAATATCTCTTCGAGCGTCTCTTCGGGTGCGACTCCCGTTATCAGCGTGGGAGAAAGATAGTAGCCCGCTGAATCAGGCGTCGGGGCGGAGTGATGCGTTTGTCCGCCTTTGGCTTTGAGAGCGTTGACCGCATCCACAATGCGACCGTGATGGGCAGAGTTGGCAAGCGGACCGAGTTGGGATTCCATCGAGAGCGCGTCGCCCACTTTAAGGGACTTAAATTTTTCCATCGCAGCGTTGACGACTTGATCCTGAATCGATTCATGGACAACGAGCCGACCGAGCGCGCGGCACCACTGACCGTTGAGCGTGGTCATGCCCGCGACGATACCATCGGCGACCTTGTCGATGTCGGCGTCTGGCAGAACGACCATGGCGTTGTTGCCACCGAGTTCGAGTTGAAGTGACTTGAAATCTGCGGCACAGGCAGCCGCGACGGCGCGACCACCCTGCAAACCGCCCGTGAACGAAACAGCGCGCACGCGTTTATCACCGACAAGTTTTGCACCGACATCGCTGCCGCCGTTGACGATCTGAAAGAGACCCTTGGGCAAACCTGCGGCTTCGAGACCATCCGCGAGGAAGAGACAGGAATACGGCGCCCACTCGGTCGGCTTGAGAATGACGGGACATCCCGCGGCGAGCGCGTTGGCAACTTTGTGCGCGGCAAGCGCAGCGGGAGAATTCCACGGCACGATGGCAACCGCAACACCGAGCGGCTTGCGCAACACTTCCACATCACCATGCGGACCTGGCACTTTGTTGACGGCATATCCACTCCGCAGCACGCCCGCGGCGGCTTTGAACGCCAGCCACACAATCGCGTTGACGAAACTCGTAGTACTGAAGACGATACCCGTGTTATACGACTCAACCGCGGCGATCATGGGAGTGAGTCCCATCAGATGATTGGCAGCGTTATCGAGAATGTCCGCGCGTTTTTCGGGAGAGGTATTCGCCCACTCACCCGTTGCATGCAAACGCTGCGCAACCTGTAAAGCGCGTTCGATGTTCTCTGGGCTGGTCGCCATTTGCGGCGCGATCTTTTCGCCCGTGTTCGGGTTGTGGACGAACGCACTCATATTGACTGTGGGTGCGACGCGTTCGCCGTCAATGTAATCGAAGAGGGTGAAGTGCTTTTTGACTTCGTCGAGCGGGGGCATTTTGATTTCGGGGAAGGACATGAGTTATCTCCTATTTTTTTAATCACAAAGTGTTACTAAGGTACACGAAGGAAGAGCATAGGGTTTTAAACCTTTATGACCCTTTATTGCCTTTGTGGTTAATAAGGTTTTCATTTTGAAACCGTAAACGACTTCGTCTCTGCACCATCCGTGATGCTTTTCGCCGCTTCGAGTCGTCCGCGTTCGGCGGGGAATGCCATGACCAGGCTCATCGCAATGTCTCGCAGCATGCGGGCAATCACACCTTTATTAGCGGTGCCGCTGGTGCCGGTCATTTTCATGGCAAGTTGTGCCACTTCAAAGCAGGCTTCAGAGGCGGTGCCCTTCGCCATGCGCCAATGCTGAATCACTTCAGTCTTCGATGCAATGGGCGGTTCGCAGGTTTCCAAGTCAATTTGCCTGCGAAGCCACAGGCGCGCAGTTTCGATTTCCACGGTCATTTTGCCGATCAATTCCTGATGGAAAGCGCTGGTCGCGATCGGCTTGCCTGTGTCTTCGAACTTCATGCTCATCGTTTTCTCGAGAGCATAGTCATAGGCTTGCTTTGCCGCACCAAGATAGATCGCAGAAATGGCGGGCTGGTTACCCATCAACGAGCCGCGGCTGGACTGCATCAACTTGACGAATGCGCCAGGGATCGCAAGCGATTCGCTATCAGGCACAAAGACATTTTCAAGGATGATGCCATGTGACGCCGTGGCTCGCATACCCAGCGCATCCCACTGCGGACGTTCCTTCACGCCCTCCGCCTCACGCGGGACGAAGAACATGACCAAGCCTTCCGCCGTGTCATACCCTTTGAGTTTTGCCGCTACCAAATACGCATCCGCAACGCCGGTGTTGCAACCAAACGACTTCACGCCATTGAGTTTCCAACCGCCATCCACTTTTTCGGCTTCGGTTGAAATGAAAACAGCGCTCTGCGATGACTTCGCCGTTTCACTGGCAAAATTCCCCAGTAATTGATTCTTCGTCCCCATGCGGTGCAGAACATTTTCAGCAAAGGCTCTCACCACAGGAATTTCTTCTTCGCTAAATTTTCCTTCTTCGATCGCATCCAGTCCAAGCAATCCACGCGATGACGTTGAGCAATGAAAGAAATACGCCAACGCTGTAGACGGACACGCCGTGCCCATCGCAAAGGTCGCGGCGGCGAGGTCGCGCAAATTGCCGCCCAACCCACCATACTCCTCTGGAATGACCAATCCAAGCAAGCCCGCCTTCGCCAACGTTTCGCGGTGCGGTTCGTAGAATCGTCCGCTGGCATCGGCTTCTTCGGCATGCGCGCGCAATTCAGCCAGCACCGACTCCACACGTTCGGCACGGGCACGCTCGGCGGGCGTCAGGTCGTCAAATAAAAATTCGGCAGTAAGTTTTGTCATGACATCTCCTCAATTCTTAAATTGGTCTTTCAACTCACTCAACAATTCCAACGTCTCCACATCGTTCTGGTAAATACTGCAGATCAACATCTGCACACTTGCTGCTTGATATTCGGCAAATAATTTCCTTGCGCCATCTACCGTCAAACCGCGACCTTTGAACAATGTCGCTTTTTCTAATTTGGATTGGATAGCGGACTCGTCTTTGGCAATGAGGACATTACATAGCACAGTACGCTCGATATCGTTGTAATCGCGTCCTTCTTTAACGCAATGCTGATTCAGCACTTCAAACTTGTGTTTTACATCCTCAGGCGAGCCGATGAAGTTGCACATATCCCCAACCCGCGCCACCGTGCGCAAGGTGAGTTGCTCGCCCGCCCCACCGATCAGAATTGGTGGATGTGGTTTCTGGCTCGGCTTGGGTTCAAGGATGGCATTCTCCACGCGGAAGTATTTGCCGTGAAAAGTAGCGCGTTCCTCCGTCCACATGGTTTTGATCAATTTGATGGCTTCTTCGAGTCTGTAAATTCTCTCGGCAGGTTTCTCTTGATACTCAAAGCCGTACTGCTTGTATTCCGCTTCATACCAACCCGCACCGATTCCGAGTGTGATCCGTCCATGACTGATGAGGTCTAGGTTGGCGACCATCTTTGCAAGCAGTGCGGGGTTGCGGTAGGACGTCGAAGTGACCAGCGTGGATAATCTGATTCGGTCAGTCACCGCCGCGAGCGCGGAAAGAAGCGTCCAGCCTTCCATGAACGGCTCTTCGGGAAGTCCATGCACGGGAATCTGGATCATGTGATCCATCACTGAGAACCAGTCAAAGCCGTGTTGCTCGACCCAGATCGCCTTCGCTTTGACAGCGTCGAAGATGTTGGCGTCGGGGTAGATATAAGATGGCGAATGAATTCCAAACTTCATCAAGTTTCTTTCCTCTTTCTTCTTTCATCTCGCCAAGGAAAGATGAAAGAAGAAAGAAATTTCACAAGGTTGGGCGTTTGATGTACTGACCTTTTGCCTCACCGATGATCTTGCCATTCTCAAAAACTTTATTGCCGCGCACAAACGTCGCTTTCACTTTACCCGTGAGTTCATGCCCTTCGAACGGCGTGTACCCCTGCCCCGACTCAGACTCCGCCGCGCGGACGACGAACGACTCGTTCGGGTCGAAGAGAACAATATCCGCGTCGTAGCCCTCAGCAATATCGCCCTTCGATAAAAGTCCATAACGCTGGGCAGGATTCCAACAGACGAGTTCTGCCATGCGATTCAAGGACAGTCCGCGTTTGGAGCCTTCGCTGTGCAAACCGCTCAACATGTATTCGGTGCCGCCAAAACCAGACTTCGCCATCCAAATATCATCGGGATGATCCGCGTTATATTTCATTTCAGTGGAACAGCAGGCATGGTCGCTGACCACCCAGTCCACATCGCCGCTCAAAACTTTTTCCCACAAAAATTCCACATCCGCACGCGGACGAATCGGCGGGTTGACCTTCGCCAGCACACCGTTGGGTTCATCCACATCGAGCAGCAAATGCCCGATCGTCACTTCGCGCCTGAAGTTGATATGCGGGAACAAGTCGCGCATCATCAACGCGGCTTCGAGCGCCTTGCGCGATGTGAGGTGCAGCAAGTTGATATTCGCACAACTGGTCTCATGCGCAAGATACGAAGCGATGAACACCGCCAAACCTTCGCTGTGCGGTGGACGCGCCGCGTTGTACGCGTGCAGTCCCTTCAACTTGCCTTCCTTTTGCACGATCGAAGTGTACGCATTCAAAATGTCCGCCACTTCGCAATGCAAACTCAAACTGATATGCGGCGCTTGCTTCGGGTTCGCTTCGATCATCTCGCTCAACTTGCGCATGATGAATTCAAAATGCGCAAAGTCGTATTTCTCGCCTTCTTCCAACTTCAAAAAATTATGCTGCTGGTCAGACTTGCCATGCAATCCATGCCCGCCATAAAACATAAAGATCTTGAACGACGACACGCCGAAGTCATTCATCAACATCGGCATCTCATCAATGTGTCCGCGGTTGATCGGCGCAAGGTGGTACGCATAATCCACCCAATACCTGCCCTTCGAAATATCCAACACCTCAGGGTAAAAATCCTTATACGCGCCGCCCTTGTTCAAATAATATTCGCCCGTACGAAAATACGTGATGGCACTCGTCACCCCACCCATCGCCGCCGCTTTAGATTCCGTTATCGCATCCTCTGCCAGCGGAGAATAGATTCCAACATGCATATGCCCATCGACCAGACCAGGGAACGCCAACAGTCCCTTCGCATCATGGACTTCTTTCGCCTCTTCCTCAGGGATGGCTGGTGCCACCCTCTGAACCTTTCCTCCGCTGATGGCGATATCTGCCACTTCCACGCTCGTCTGGTTCGGGCGGACAAGTTTTGTGTTCTTGATGAGTAAGTCGTACATGCTCTCTCCTCTGGTGATATTCTTTCTACTTTCCACTTTCTACAGCAACAACACCTTTGCTAATCAATCCTTCTATCTCATCAGCACCAAGCCCAGCACCCGCCAGCACCTCCCGTGAATGCTCTCCGATCTTTGGCGGATTAATTTCCAACTCCGAGCCTGCGCCTTCCAACAATAGCGGAAGACGCGGAAGTTGGGTCGTATCTCCATTTGGCAGAACCGTCTGCAGGAGGCTGTTGCCTTGAATCAATTGTTCATCTGTAAAGAGGTCTTCGGGTTTGGCGATGGGAGAAAACGGCAGGTCGGCAATTTCACAGCGTTCCAACACGTCGGCTTTGGAGTAAGTTGAGATCCGTTGAGTCAAGTCGGGGATCAGCCACTCGCGTTGGTCAATGCGTCCATTGTTCGTGGCAAGACGTTCATCTGCAAGCAGGTCGTGCATCTCGAACGACTCACAGAAACGTACCCATTGCTTGTCGCTGGTCACACCGATAAAGACCAGTTCATTGTCATAAGTATTGAATGTCCGATAGATCGCCCAAGCACTGACTCTGGCAGGCATCGGCGGGACAGGTTCCTTGGTCACTGCCGCGTATGCCATGTGATGTCCCATTAAAAAGGCGGCGGTCTCGAACAAGGCGCTCTTCACGAGTTGACCTTTACCCGTCATATCCCGTTCACGCAGCGCGGCGAGGACAGCAATCGCGCCGTACGTCCCCGTCATGATGTCAATGACGGACGCGCCTGCACGCAGCGGCTGACCGATCGGTCCTGTCATGTAGGCAATTCCGCTCATGAACTGCACCACTTCGTCGAGCGCGAGGCGGGAGGAATAGGGTCCGGGGAGGAAACCTTTCAGGGAGCAGTACACAAGCGTCGGGTAGCGTGAGGCGAGGGCTTCATATCCAAAGCCAAGACGATCCATTGTGCCAGGTCCAAAATTTTCGATGAGGACATCCGTCGATTCCAACAATTTGAAAATGACCTCACGCCCTGCATCAGATTTTATATCGATGGCGAGACTCTTTTTGTTGCGATTGAAAAACGGATAGTAGCCCGTGCCAAAGCCCTTGAGTTTGCGGGTCGGGTCGCCATCCAACGGCTCAATGCGAATCACCTCCGCGCCAAGGTCGGCGAGGACAAGCCCACAGGCGGGACCCAGCACAGCATGGCTGAATTCGAGAACGCGGAGGGAGGAGAGAGTCTTTAGCATGATCTACCCCCTCCCATCCTCCCCCAAATGCGACGGAAGTTCGTCCGTCGTATTTGGGGGAGGTGCCGAAGGCGGAGGGGGCTAAACATAATCACCATGCTTCACCAAATAATTCACCAACCCGCCCGCGTTGAGAATGTCGATCATCTGCTGCGGCATTTTGGTGGCTTGATAGGTTTCGTTCTTTGTATGATTCGTGACGACGCCATGTTCAAGGTCGATCGAAATGGAATCGCCCGATTGAATGTTGTGATGTTCCACTTCGATGACGGGCAAACCGATATTGATGGCGTTGCGATAAAAAATACGCGCGAAAGTTTTTGCAACCACCACCGAAACGCCCGCGGCTTTGAGCGCGATCGGCGCCTGCTCACGCGATGAACCGCAGCCGAAGTTATTACCTGCGACGAGAATGTCACCCTGTTGAACCTTCTTTGAAAATTCAGGGTCGAGGTCTTCAAGCACGTGCGAAGCCAACGCGGACATGTCCAGGGTCTTGGTGTATTTGCCTGGGATGATGCGGTCGGTGTCGATGTTGTCGACGGGGTAAACGTGAGCAGTGGTTGTTTGCATATCAGAATTGGTTTCCAAATTGAGGAAAGAAGAAAGAGGAAAGAGATGTTTCCTCATCTTTCTTCTTTCTTTTTATTCAGGCTCCACAATCTCCCCTGCCAGCGCAGACGCCGCCACAACGGCAGGCGAACCAAGATAGACCTGCGCTTTAGGGTTGCCCATGCGTCCTTGAAAATTACGGTTCGTGGATGAGATCACCACTTCCCCATCGCCAGGTACGCCGAGGTGTGAGCCTACACAGGGACCGCATCCTGATGTGATGAACGTCGCGCCTGCATCAGAGAGAATTTGGATCGTGCCATCTTTGAGCGCGTCGTTGAAAACTTTCTTGGAGGCGGGCGCAATGATGAGACGTGTACTGGTAAGTTTCTTGCCTTTCAACACTTGCGCCGCTGCATGTAGATCTTCGAGGCGTGTGTTGGTGCAGGAACCGATAAAGGCGTATTGGACTTTCGTGCCCAACACTTCGTCAATGGCGACGACGTTCTCTGGTGAGTGCGGCTTGGCAATTTGCGGACGAAGCGCCGAAACATCGAAAGTTAATTCGCGGACGTACTCTGCGTCGTTGTCTGCGAAGGTTGGTTCGAAGGGATACCAAAGGTCGAGCCCTGTTGGGTCGACCAAGCCTGCTTTCGCTCCCATTTCGGAACTCATGTTGGCAATTGCCATACGGCTGGCAAGCGTCATGCCTTTAATCGTCTCGCCTGTGAACTCCACGGCTTGATAATTCGCACCTTCCACACCAAGTTCCTTGACGAGGAAGAGGATCAGGTCTTTGGCGGTCACGCCTTTTTTCAATTCACCGTTGAGCGTGATCTTGATGGTCTTCGGAACTTTGAGCCATGTCTTGCCAGTCAGCATCGTCGCGGCTAAATCCGTCGAACCGACGCCAATCCCAAAAGCGTTCAATGCGCCGTAGGTTGGGGTGTGCGAGTCCGCGCCAAGGAAGAGGTCACCAGGCTTGACGTGTGCATTCTCCACCACCAACTGATGACAGATCCCTTCGCCGATGTCGTACAACCTACAACCCATCTCCTCTGAAAAATCGCGCATGAGCTTGTGCAGGTTGGCAACCGTCTCATTCGGCGCGGGCGAAGCATGGTCAATGATCAGCGACACGCGCTCGCTGTCCCAAAGTTTCTTCCCACCCATCTGACGGAACGCCTTGATCGCAAACGGCGCAGTCGCATCGGTCGCCATCACCCCATCCACGCGGACAATGGCAATATCACCTGCTTTCACAGGCTTGCCAGCATGTTGGGAGAGGATTTTTTCGCTTATCGTTTGGTTCATAATAATAGTGAGTGGAAAGTCCCAAAGGGAGGCTTCGCACTAGAAAGTGGAAGAAGTGGCTTTTTACTTTCCACTTTCTACAAGTCTGTGCATTTTGGCAGGAAGTTCTTTACCAAGAAATGTTTCCATCTTGCGAGAAAGCGCTGCTACTTTCCCGATGTCCACACCTGTTTGAATGCCCATTTCATGCAGCATGTTTGCCGTATCTTCGGTAGCGACGTTACCCTTCGCGGTCTGAATGAACGGACAACCGCCCAAACCGCCAAAAGATGTATCGAACATCGTCACGCCCGATTTCAATGCAGACAACAAATTCGCCAAGCCTTGTCCGCGCGTGTCGTGCAAATGCAAGACCACAGGCACATTGCCTGCCAACGGCAGAACCTCTTGCACAATGCGTCGAATCAATTGCGGGTTACCCAAGCCAGCCGAGTCTGCCAGCGAGAGTTCATCAATGCCCATCGCCAAAAATCTGCGTGCCATCGAAACTACTTTCGCTTGTTCGATCTTGCCTTCATACGCACAGCCGAACGCCACCTGCACACCGACGCGCACTTTCACGCCATACTCACGCGCCATCTTCACCATCTCGGCAGTTTCAGCAATTCCATCTTCAACGGTCGTGTTGGCATTTTTCTTCGCGAGCGTTTCACTGGCAGGCACACCCATTTCCAACTGCTTCACGCCCGCAGCGATCGCACGCTCCACGCCTTTCATATTCAACACCAACGCGCTAAAGGTCACGTCATCGCGTTTGGGCAATCGCGCAAACACTTCGGCAGCGTCCGCCATCTGCGGCACGATCTTCGGATTGACGAAGGAAGAGACTTGGATATTTTTGAGTCCAGCGTCGGCGAGGAGAGAGGCGTATTCCACTTTCAGATCAGTGGGGATGAACTTCTCCTCACGCTGGATTCCATCTCTCAAACCGACTTCGACCAAAGTGGCTTCGATCGGCACCGTGGGGATTTCAATCGCCTCACTTCGACGCCAGAGCCTGTTGTGATAAAGAAGGGGCATATCCAACTCTGACACAGACAAGTCCTTGACCTCGCCCACAAAAATGGTGTGGTCGCCGCCGTCATACATCGCCCAGACGCTGCAATCGACCCACGCCAGCGAATCAGGCAACAGCGGACTACCCGTGACTGCCGTGTGAGTCTTCAGCCCAGCAAAACGATCTTTGATCTCAGGCTTCATGCCCGCAAAGCGCATCCCGATCTCAAGCTGCCGCGCGGACAAAACATTCACAGCAAAGACTCCGCTTTCGGCGATGACGTTATGCGTGAACAGTTTTTTATTGAGCGAAACCAACACCAACGGCGGGTCAAGGCTCAGGCTGGTGAACGAACTTGCCGTAATGCCAATAGGCGTCTCGCCATGCTTGGACGTGACCACCGTCACACCCGAAGCGAACTGTCCCATGGCGCGTTTGAAATCATTTGGATCAAAGGTCATTAATAATTCCTAATCAAATACATTGCGTTTCACAAAGGGCGCTGTCATAAACCTCAGCATCAACTTCCAACGCGGTTGGAATTCGATCAAGGCACCATTCTTTTCATTGGCAAGCATCTGGTCTGCGATCCACGGCACAACATCGGTGAGACGGTTGGCAATGATATTGAAGATCGGCTTGACCTTCTCCAACTCTTCAGGCGTTTTATATTGACCCGTGACCATGTCCGTGATGACCATGCCAGGCTGGATCGTTGCAACTTTGACAGATGTATTTGCTACTTCCTTCGCCAACGACTTGCCGAAAAATGCAGCCGCGGCTTTGGTCATGCCATAGACGGAAAGTCCAGCCATGGTACGTCCGCTGGAGCCGAACCCTTCAAGGTTATAGATCCATCCGCCGCCCTGCTCCAACATCCCTTTGATGGCAACGCGCGAACCGTAGATCGAGCCATACACATTGGCATTGACCGAATCCTGGATCACATCCAGCGGCAGTTCCCAAACGTTGGTCATTGGGTGGGCAACACCTGCGTTGTTGATCCAAATATCCACACGCCCAAATTTCTCTTTGGCAAAGGCAAAGAGCTTTTCGTTATCGTCGTATTTTGTAACATCACACAAACAACCAGCAACATTCTTGTAGTTTGTGGCAAGCGCAGACACAGCCTTATCAAGCCGTTCCTGATTCCGCCCGCTGATAACAACATTGTGCCCGCGCTTGAGAAATTCCTCCGCGAGTCCGTAACCAATGCCTTTGGTAGAACCTGTGATAACTATGGTTTTGGTCATAAGTCAGTTCCAAGTTTCAAATGTCAGGTATCAGGTTTTACTTGGAACCTGACACCTGATACCTGACACCTATTTCTCACTCCAATTAAGAACGCCAAATGTCGTGTACTGCATTTTGTCCGACTTATAGAACTGCCAGACCATGCTCATGTTGAAGTTATCGTCAATGATGAACTCACGTCCCTTGACCTTGAGCGCTTCGCCATAAAAATGCTGTGACATGTACAATGCTCGTCCATAGCCCATTGAGTTACCGAATAAATCGGGTCCTTCAAAATAGTGTTTAGCATGGTTACGGTAGCGCTTGAAGGTGTACTTCTTGTTGAATACACCCGAAATCTCTACCGTCATTTCGGCACGCAGCAAGTCAATTGGTTTGTAATCGATGTGGACCTTGTTCACGCCGATCTGCTTCTGGTCTGCTCCGCAGACGATCATCTCACCGTCCCACGCACCTGACTTCTTCGATGGCAGAATATGCGGCTTGAGTCCATTGACCCGTTCCGTTTCGCAGAAGGCATCAATGCGGGCTTTGGTTTCAGGGTTGGAGTGATAGTCAAACGCCACCTTGTAAATGCCATTGAAAACGGTGAATAAAGTGGGACCATCGAAGATCAAAGATGAATATACCTGTGTCTCGCCATCAGGCAAAATGTGAACCATCGTGCGCAAGTCACCCGTCCAGCCAGGGGAGTAGTAGTGAGCATCCACAAGCGTCCCGTACGGGTGACCCGCACCGATGAAATCAGGACCAAGATAAATGCGATCCTGGTCGCTGTCGATCACGCCGAACAGAAAAATATCCGAAACCTCCAGCCGCGGCAGCAGCGGACCCTGCCCATGCTGGATCTTGGTGCTCATCATGTAGGTCGTCTTCCCATCCACGAACGTGGACGAGCGATAGACCTTGTTGTATCCGCTATGATTACCATTCACATCGAAGATGGACGGGTATCCGTGCCATTCGCCTTCGATGTTCTTTTGCCAGTTTGAGGGTTGGTCAGACATTTACTTCTCCACTTCCTGATTTTTCAATATCTCGCGCATCTTCGCACCCGTCTCCGCGCCGACCAGACGTTCCACCTGCGCCCAGACCTTATCCACTTCGGGGTCGAAGATGGCGTTGCGGTTGAGTTGGTCACGCGTGGCAAAATCACCCGCAGGCACAGCATCCGCAGGGACACCGTTCTCGACAAGGTTGAACCAATGCTCCAAATATCCATTCACAGGGGTTTGGATCTGCTCAAACGCGGATTCGCTTGCGCGATACGCCAACATCCACGGGGACATGAGGGCGTATTGTTTGGGTCCGAGTTGCGCAGCGGTGAGACCTTCGATCTTCTTTGCCTCGTCAAAGATGGGAGTCAAGGTATCGAACACGGCGTTGAGATATTTGAGATTCGCGCCCAAATCTGCGCGGGGGATCAAGTCAAGGTGAAAAGCAAAGTGCGGACCTGCCATGACCGAGTCCAAGGTGAAGTGTGGGATATGGCTCTCTGGCTTGGTGAAGGCAAAGATCATGTGCGAGTCCAGCCCGATGGGCGGAACGACCAAGCCGATGTAGACCATCTTATGCACCTTGTCTCCGCCAAAGACGCGGACACTGCCAACAGGAGCAGGACTCATCGGGGAGGAAAGGCTCATATATGGCGACCCGACCTCGGTGAGTCCGAAGCGGGTTTTTATCTTCTCTAAAGTGCCAAGCGAAAGTTGTTGAGGTAAAGACATCTCATCTCCACTGAATACTGGTCACTGATAACTGGTTACTCATCACTCTTCTTCGCTTCCACCGTTGGCACTTCTTTCAACACCCATGCCTTGGCTAGTTCAGGAACTTCCTTACGGGCAGGCGAGGGGATGACCACAGCATGTTGGCGACCGAATTCCTTCTTGATGCGATGCACGTCGATCTGCCAGCCCATGTCGATATACTTTTTGCGCATCTTGCGATAGGCAATTTGAATACCATCAGATTTCACCGAAAGTTCCGCACCGATGTCATACGGCAGCAGTTCGGGGCGTTGCGCCAGCACAATTGGATAATCCTGATTGAAAATTTTCAACACACGTTTGAGCGCGTCACCGTCTGCCCAATTGCCTTTGAAGAACGTGCGCAACTGCGTCCACTTGGTGATGGTCTTGTACTCATTCACGGGAATGTGGAAGTTGAACAGGATCATCTGCCCCATCGGCAGGTTCACCTCAAGCAGAGTCATACAGGGCATCCAAAAACCTGCGCGGGTCTTCACGCCTGGACGGTCTTCTTTATATAAGCGATTCCAAAAACCCTTCATGTTCTTCTTGGGCGGTTTGAGCGTTACCGTCATCGTTGCACCAATAGGCGGATGTTCTTCGATATCGTAATCAGGGATATCGGGTTCTTCACGATTCCCGAATGCGCCGCCATGCACGAAGGGCGCATGGGCTGCATCCATGCTGTTCTCAAGCGCACGCTCGTAGTAGACGGGCCATTCAAAATTACCACGCACGACTTTGAAATTCGGATCGTCAAAATAAGGCAACTCAGGCAAAGGCGGGCGTTCCGCTTCAGGGAGATCCCCAAGGAAAGCCCAGATGTAACCGTACTTCTCAACCGTTGGGTACGAATCAACGCGCGCCTTCTTCGGCACGGGCAAGTCAGGATGCGCAGGGATCTTCACACACGAACCATCGGCTTTATATTCCCAACCATGGTATGGGCACACAATACAATCGCCCTGCATCCAGCCATCCGAAAGCGCCCCACCACGATGCACACACAGATCGCTCAACACATGCGCCACACCATCAGGTGTGCGATACAAAACGAACTCCTGCTCCAACGCCGTCACGCGGATCGGTTTGTTTTGTACAACGTGCGAAAATTCCAACGGCCACCAAAAGTTCTTCAGCATGTTTCTCTCCTTTATTTTTTGCGAATGACAGTTTGTTCTGCCCGTATTTCCGATTTCTTGATGAACGCCAACACAAGCCCGGCGATCTGCTCACGCACTTGCTCCGCAGGTCTTGTCATTTCCATATCCAGGAAGAAGCGACCGGAGGTCTCGTCCAGCGGATGCGCAATGGCAAAATGATTCGCGCCTTGCAAGAGGACATCAAGCGCCTCTTCCCCCGCCGACGGTTGACACGCTTCGTCAAACGTTTTCTCTACTGGATCTTGACTCTGCTCACTCGTCCCATAGCGGACACGGCTCGCCGCGATGACACCATCTTTATCACCGCGCATCAACATCACCGACTTGTTCCCTACGCTTAACACTGTACCTGCTTCAAATCCCAACATCGTAGATGCCATCGTATGCCCCGCATACGCAAAGACCGCTTTCACCTGTGCAAAGAATTGCGCGTTCTGCAAAGCAACTGTGCCGCCCGCAGAATGCCCGCCAAGGATGATGTGATTCAAATCCATCGCCCCACACAGCGGACTCTTCTCATCGCTATTCAAATGCATCAAAGAATCCAGAATCGGTTGAATGGCTGGGCAGGTCGCGCCGCTTCCGTACGTATCCGGCTTGACCTTCGATAGATCAATCGCAGGTGTCAACCCGATCACACCAGGTAAGGTCTCTGCCACGTGGGTATACAACACCGTGATGATGTTTGCCTCTGCCAGTTTCACCGCCAGCCAGTGATAACTCTCGATACCCACGTTGATGCCGTTAAAGAAAATCACCACCGGCATTGGCGCGGAAGTTTTATCCGCAGGAATCACGCCACTCATCCGTTCCGCGTCGCTGTTGGTCGGCGCGGCAGGATAATAAATTTTCAAATGCAGCACGTTATACGGCGCACTGGCATTCGGGAGAGCCGTGGCGTGAAATAAAGCGCGAATCACGAAGATTTCCTCAAAAGATACACATGGACATGATGAAGTTTTTCGTCGCGGTTCCATTTGCACAGACCAGCGACCATGCCTGTCGTTTCGTCGTTCACTTCCAGCCATGAGACCGTTTCGCCGGGAGCAGTCACGGCTTCGATCTCGCGCAATGCACCATATAGTTTCTGTCGCCCGCGCCTGCCTTCGGTCTCGTTGAAGGTCATATCGTTTGCAGTGATCGCGATGGTTTCGATCAACTCACCTTCAGGGGAGATCAAGTAGCGTTCACCTTGATAATCTCCGCTTGGAGTGGTCGGCTCCAATGCGGGAAAGCCTTCTCCTTCTGGAACAGCCGCCCCGACGATGGTGGCAATTTCTTCGTTTGCAACAAAGAACTTGCCACCTGTCACCTGCCTCCCAGGATTGAGCAAAATTGAAAATGACGTGAAGTTATAGCCAAAGCGAGTCCACATGCCGCGGGCGGTCAGCACGCCATCTTTCCAAGAGAACCCGCCACCGACCACATCTTCACCGAGATAATGCCGAGCCTTGCCAACGATCTTTAGATCAAAAACAAACTCACCCACACGCTTGTTCATGACTTTGATAACTTCCTCTGCTTGCCTAGAGCGGCTATGCGCAGCCTTTACGGGTTCGCAGATCTGGATCACGCGGATCACATCGCCCTGCGGCTGGAGTTTGCGACGTTGATGAATCACACCCACATACTCCCCCGCCGGGGTATAGACGTATTCGCTGACGAGCCAGTCACCGAGGAAGGAAGGTTGCGTCACGCCGCTTCGAACTCCATTACACCAAACTGTGAGCCGACTCGCTGCCCGCCGCGATACCAATGCTGGACGACGGCTTTGCGTGCACCATTAAGCGTCACCACTTCGCGCCGCCAACAGCGCAGATGCGCTTCACGGTGATAGAACTGTCCGCTAAGGGCGCGCCCACCGCTGAGAGAGTAAGAGCCGACAACATCAGGGTTCTCGGGTGTCCATGCCTGCCAGCCGTTTGTGGAAAGTTGAAAGTGGCGAGTGGATTTGTCAAATGCGCCGCCTTTCAGTTGCAGGTTGAAGGTTTGCAAGTTGGAAGGTTGGCATGTTTCAGTGTATTCAAACTTTCCAAGAGGCTTTTTGTTTTCGTCGAGTGCGCTCAATTCGCCGCGCCATGTGCCTGCCCGATGCAAGAGGATTTCGCCGCGCCCTGAGGTGGGATCATCTTGCAAGTCAAAGTGATTTCCGCTGACGACGGTTGGCTGCGGCACAGGGGTATCTTCGGGAACGCGGTCGTTTTGCCCAACAACGACATACATCATGTGCTCACCGCGGGACATTTGCGCCAGCGAGAGTTGCAAATTGCCATCCACAATCATCAAGAAAAAGCGTTGACTCAACCCTAGCGCTGACCAATACGCATTGGCATCCACAAGGTTTTCGCTCAGCGTTTCGGCATACCCGATATTGGCAGGACCTTCATATAGGCGATGGTCATCCTGCTGTTGGATGAAGTAATGTCCGCTATGCTTGAAGGGACCGACGAAAGACACGTCAATGCGCACACGCCCTTCGGGGAGCGATTGCACATTGCGATAGTCTGAGCCATTGCCGAGGAAACAGCCTTTGCTGTCGAACACTTCGGCGTTGCCTGCCCAGCGACCGAGTCCTTGCGAGAAGTTGACGGGATGATTCATGCCAGTGACCAGTGTTCAGTATCCAGTAATCAGTCAGTGATTATCCGCGCACCAGTTTATAGGTTTGCTTCTCTTTGGGTGTGTTATCGAAAATGGCTTTGAAGTCTGTTCCTTGAGGTTGGGCGGTGATGTAACGTCCATCAACGGAGACTTCGAGCGAGTCACCTTCGAAGACCCACGGGGAGAGCGCATACGAACCGTCTTCTCGCGGGGTGATGCTGATAGTGTGATCTGTCCCTTTGCCATCGGGCACGTTAAGGAATTTGCCTTCCTTGCATCCTTCGGCATGGGTGGTGTGGAAGTACAACGCCAAGGTGTCGAAGAACTGCAAGAGTTTGTAGTTATTGAACAAGGCTTTCTCTTCGATCCAAGCCTGAGAGGTGGAATCAGTTCCGAGGTCCGCTTTGAGGCGGGCTTGACGAGTGAGTTCGTCCGCAAGCATCGCATCCGCGGCGGCTTTATGATCCGCTGATATCTTGTCAATGAAAATAAAATCCGAAAGACCGTAACGCCCGTTGAACAAGCCGTAAGTGTGCATGGACGAGAGCAAGCCGCAATAAGCGTGATGTTTTTCGTTAAACTCGGGCGAGCCTTTGCTGGTTTGAATGAGGTATTGAATGGGTGTCTGCGTAAGGTGATGCGGCAAGCCCGTGGTCAGTGATTGCTCGCGCAACGCATCGATCGGCGCCCACCCTTCGTCGTGATGTTCAACGATGTAGACGACGAGATCGCGCGGTGCGGGTTGAGCAAAATCAGCATTGCCAAACGCGCGCGCGAGTTGACCGCAGGTGCGTGTGTGGTCGGGTTGTTCGATGGCGAAGTTGGGTTTGCCTTCAAGAGCAGTTTGGATGATCATAGGTTCTCCGAAAAGAAGAAGTCAAAAAACGACCCCCACCCTGCCTCCCCAAATGCGACGGTACTTCTGTCGTATTTGGGGGAGGTGCCCGCAGGGCGGAGGGGGCTAAGGTTGCTGAATTCTCACAAAATCCTGGATCTGGAAAATATGCGTCTTGCCTTCGCGCAATTTATGGGTGATGATGCGGCGGTTGTTGGGGTCAATGAAGTAATGATTGTTGTGTACGATGGTGTGTGAAATTTTGCTATCGATGGTGAAGACATAGTTATAAGGGGTCAGTTCAGTGCCATGCAGGCTGAGTTGTTCGCTGGTCGCCCAGCAGAATTTTCCGTCAGTGGAGATGTCAGAGTGAAAGACGGTCTTACCCACTTCGTACAGATTTTCAAAATCTTCCATCAAATGCCAACTCTTGCCGATCTCGTTCCAATATACGTCCATGTGAACCGCGGCAGATTCGATGAAGTCGCCTTTGGGGCTGAAGGTTTTGCACAAGCCTTCCCATCGCCCCATGAAGCATTGATATGGAATAGTTGATTTCGGGTCGCCGTAGGTCTTCGTCATGTTAATCTCCAATTTGATATTTAAATCTGTCACCACGATAACGGGCTTGCAAAAATTCAAGCGGTTCGCCAGCAGCGCTCAACACCACGCGTTGGATCATCAGCACAGGTGAGCCCAAAGACATGTGAAGCAGCTTCACGTCGAGGTCTGAAGCGGCAACGGCCTCGATGGAACGAGTCGCATGCGATGTCGCCATCTGCGGGATGTGGCTGATGTAGTTGAGCGATCCGCCTTCCAGAAGCCCCGCCTCGTTTATTTGACCTGAAACTGATTCCGGCAAATAAGCCGTGTGATGCCCGATGGCTTCATTCTCCGCAAGGCGCAAGCGGCGGATACGATACACACGAGTTTTATGCGGGACGTTGAGTTTCGCCGCCACTTCTTTATTTGCTTCGACGAATCCCTTTTCGATGACCTGCCAACCTGGCTTGATGCCTTTCTCGGTCATGAACTCGGTGAGACTTTTGCGTTCTTCGGGGCTGTGAGTCATTTTCGGCGGCGCGACGAAAGTGCCACGTCCACGCTCGCGGATGAGCAAGCCTTCATAGACAAGGTCGCTCAACGCTTGACGAACCGTGATGCGACTCAACCCAAACGAGTTCTGCAATTCCTGTTCAGACGGGATGAGGTCATTCGGCTTCCATTCACCTGACTCGATCTTTTCGAGCAGATGCTGTTTGAGTTGGTAATGCAAGGGCAAGGGTGAACTTCGGTCAACTTTTAGCATGGGAACCTGATTTCTAGGTAAATGTTATAACATTATAACAATAATACCTATTTGCCGATGAGGTGTCAAGTGTCAGGTTACAAAGTTGGGAGATCCCAAAGTTGCAGACCTGTCCCCTCGTGCATGGCGCGGTTGACAGGCACGCCATCGTAAACGGTCAGAGTGAATTCGACAGCGAAGGCGATGGCGCGGGCGGCATGTCCGCCAATGATAGAGATCCCATTCGGTGCGGATTCATCGCGAAACGATAGCGTGAGATGCGTGTGAGTATGCGGCTCATTATTTAATCTGGAAATTGTTCCGTGACCCGAAAGTATTTCCAACGGTCGGGCAAAGATCAGTGGCGGCTTGCGTGTTTTGTTGATGAAGTCATACTCGGTGAACTCGACTTCGGTCAAACCGCCGAGCATTTCAAAGGTCGCGGCATGGATGTTTTGCGCGAAGGCGATCTGTGCAAACGCATCATGGATTGCTTCGCCGTTGGTGAGTGTGCCCATAAAAACGCGGGTGGATTGGGTGTTGATGTGGGAGAGGGAGATCATGTTGGTAAATTGGTGATTGGTAATTGGAGATTATTTCAACAGTGTCTTCGCGCCGTTCATAATCAACACTTGAGCAATGCCGAGAATCATCGTCGCACCGCGGGCGATCATGTTGTCCGCATCGGCTTTCACGCCTGCGGTGATTCCTGCGGCGACGCCTGCTTTCTTGCAAACAACAAACACTTTATCGATCATCTCTTGTACTTCAGGGTGATTGGGACCGTCGGGAAAGCCCATGCTGAGCGAAAGGTCACGCGGACCGATGACGACGGCGTCCACATGCGGTTGGGAGATCATGGCTTCAAAGTCGTTGAGCAAAGCGGGGTCTTCAAATTGCGGAATGACCATGGTCTGTTCGTTGGCAAATTGGATGTATTTCTCTGCTCCCCCACTGTATGCCATGTATTTGGATGCTCTGGAAATGCCCACGCCTCTTTTCCCGACGGGTGGATATTTCACTGCATCGATAAGCATTTTCACCTCTGACGCATTTCGCAAATCGGGCATCATGATGCCCATCATGCCTGCGTCGAGATATTGTAGGACGATCTTCGGGTCTTTCGGTCCGATGCGGACGAGGGGAGTCATACCTGTCAACTCGCAGGCGCGGATGACGTTTACGGCTTGGTCAGGGTGGAGCAATCCGTGCTCGGCGTCGAGCATGTAGTAGTCGTAGCCTGCCAAGCCGAAGAGTTCGGCGAGCTGCGGATCGGTCGAGGTGGAGATCACACCCAGGGCTGGCTGACCAGCTTTGAGTTTAATTTTGAGGCGATTTTCCTGGATGAACATGGAAACTCCTGACGGCAGACCGCCGACCATAGACCGCGGTCTGCGGTCCGTCGTCTGCGGTCAATTAAATGATCCCGTTTTCTTGCAAGGCTTTCAAATCACTGGCGGTCAAGCCAATGGAAGAGTAGACCTCGTCGTTGTGCTGACCGAGCGTGGGCGGCGGCGAGAAGGTGTCTTCGTAGGTGTCGGATAATTTTACAGGGTTGCCAGGCATTTTGGCTTTGCCGCCGAGCGGATGCTCCACTTCGATGACCATGTTGCGCGAGAGGACTTGTTCATCGGCGAGGGCTTGCGCCATGTTGTTGACGGGTGCGCAGGGAATGCGTTTGGCTTGCATTTTGTCGAGCCAATGTTTTTGGGTGTTGGTGGAAAGAATCTCGTTGAGACGTTTGTTGATAAGGAGTTTGTTCTTCCAACGCCCGGGCTGACCTTTATTCTCTTCGGTGTTGAGTTCGGGCGCGTCGACAACTTCCATGAGCGCCGTCCAAAAATTATCGGTGATGACGGCGATAATGATGAAGCCATCAGAGCATTGAAAGGTATCGTATGGGACATGCACAAAATGTCCATTGCCGAGTTTGTCGGGAATATCGCCTGAAAGAAAATACATGGTCGCCATGTAGTTGAGCAGACTGATCTGCGCGTCGAGCATGGAGATGTCCACGTGCTGTCCGCGCCCCGTGGTGTGACGCGCCTGCAACGCCGCAAGCACACCGATGACACCCATGAGTCCGCCACCGAGATCACCGATGGGAATGCCTGAGCGCGTGGGCGGATTATCGGGCTGACCCGTGATGCTCATGCCGCCGCCCATCGCTTGTGCGACCATGTCGAAGGCGGTGCGGTCCTTGTTAGGTCCCGTTTCGCCGAAGCCAGTGACGGTACACGTGATGATGCGCGGATTGATCTTCGAGAGATGTTCATAGTCCACTTTGAGGCGGGCGGTAACACCTGCGCTGAAATTACTGAGAACAATGTCGGCAGTTTTGACCAACTCGTAAAAGACTTCCAAGCCTTTTTCTGATTTAAGGTCTAGGGTAATGCTTTTCTTATTGCGATTGAGCGTCATGTAATAAGCGCCGAAACCGTTGAGGCTGTTCTTCGGGTCTTTTTCCAA
>DDSH01000006.1:0-9726 GCA_002343775.1 Anaerolineales bacterium UBA2395 | reverse complement strand
GCGCCGAGGTCGGCGAGCATCATGCCCATGTAGGGTCCGCTGAGCATGTGAGTGAGGTCGAGAATTCGAATTCCTTGGAGGGCTTTCATGAGGTGGTAAGGTTCCTTGTGTTGTAAGTTAGTAGTAATAGGTAAATAGTAATTAGAGATTGAATCAATTACCAATCTCCAATTACCATTTACTAATCACTCCAAGCAGGGAAGCGCATACGATAGGTCATATACATCAGCCCTGTGGTTTGTAAAAGCAAAAAGATCAACGCATTGCCAAAAACGGCAAGATATGAAAGCGTGAAAATCAGATTGGGAATATGCCCCAACAAAACTTTTTTTAAATTCCATTCAGGGATGTTGTGCTCAGGCGCAACGTGAATATCCCAGTATTGGCTTTGCCATAATCCTTTGAAGGTACCGACGATGAGGAAGGTGACCAACGCGGTCAGCCAGACATTGCTACTAAACTTTTCGGTCACTGCCCAAGTGGAAAGAAAAACCAGACCCTCCCCCAGCCCCCAAAACAAACCAAAGAACAAGACCTGCGGCAGGTGGAGTTCACGTCCATGTGTGAGGGTGCCGCGGGGCCAGAGATAGAAATAAGCGAAGTAGATCACGCCAACGCACAACAAGGTGAAAAGCCACCAATAAAGATTTGAAATCTGTTCACTTGTCGCAATCGGTTTGCTGACCAACGCAGGCAGTACACCTGTCAGAATGCTGAGGATGAATCCGCTGGTGAAGTAAATGCCGCCACGAATCCACGCCAAGCGCGGACTGTAGCCAGTGACTGTCTGCTTTTGGGTTTGTAAAGTGATGACCAGAAATAAAAGCAAACCGATCAACGCAAACAAAAAATAATCCAAAAAAGAGTTGGAGAACGACCAAAAAGAAAAGAAAACACGCCCATCAGTTACCATTTACTAATTACCATTCTCCAATTTTCCCAAATACTCCATCACTTCACTCTTCGATACCACATCCCCATACTTCGAGTTGATATCGAACAGATTCGCCTCATGCGGACCTGGGTGCCTGTCTGCCACACACTCGCGGGGGACGATGACGCGGAAGCCATATTGCATGCCGTCCACGGCAGAGGCGCGGATGCAACCAGAGGTGGAGCAGCCCGTTAGAAGAAGCGTGTCCACACCGAGGGATGTGAGGGTGGCGGCGAGAGAGGTGCCGAAGAACGCGGATGCGTATTGCTTGACGATGATGATGTCTGATTCAATGGGCGTGAGTTGCGGGACGATCTCCGCCAGCGGCTCGCCTTCAACCATTGTCTTGAGGACAGGGACTTTTTGAATGAAGATGCCACCGTCGCGGAAGTTCTTGTTGTAGAGAACCTTCGTGTACAAAACAGGAATCTGCTTTTCGCGGGCAAGGCTGAGGAGTGGAATCGTTTCATCGACGGCAGTGACAACATCAGGCGCGAAAAGAGGCGCGCCCTCCATCACATAGGCATTGATGAAATCCACGATCAGGAGTGCGGGACGTTTCCCGAATCCGATGCGTCCATCGAAAACGCCTTTGTAATTGTTTGCGAGATCAGACACGGACTTGACCTGTGGCGGGTACGGACGCGGGAGCGACCGCCCCTGCCAGTTTCCACGCGGCATAAGCGAAGGCGCCCTGCGCGAAGGTATTGAGCAATTGCTCCGTCCATTGCAGGGGGATGGTTTGCTCGGGGATGCGGGCGAGTCCGCTGAGGATGAAGACGATAACGATGTTGACAAGGAAGAGCCACGCCATCTTGTTCAGGTTGTTGTAACGCGCCTGCTGAATGAGCAAGATAACCATAACCACGTTGCCGATGGTCATCACACCTAATAAGATGAACCGCCATGTATTAACGGTAAGGTCAGGAAACCCAGTAAAGAGGATAGCAGCAAAACTCAAACCAAGAACAATGGCTGGACCCAGCCAAATTCGATTCGGTTGCCGCTTCCCACTGCGAATCTCGCTCACAAACCAGAGCGCAAACGCCAGCAAGGTGAAGCCGACCGACATCCACATAAACATGCCTTTATCGAACCAGGCGATGTTGGTCTGCGAGTTGGTGAGCGCCATGGTGAGTTTCCATGTCGCTTTGAGAAAGCCGCCAATGGTAACGAGAATCCAGCCAATGGTCGCCATTTGACCAAGGCGGGCGTTAACATTCGTAACCATGCGGCTGACAAAGTACAAGCCAATGGAAGAAAACATGACGGGGACAAAATCTTCGAGGGCAAGCCCGAGGGTGTAGGTTTCCATGTGAGTCTCCTAATTGGACGATAGACGATGGACGATTGACCGTGGTCTATGGTCGATGGTCTATCGTCAAGACAAAAACTTTCTTGCGGTTAACACATTGCCGATGCCAAGCACAATTTCACCGAGGTTGCCGATGTAGAACATGTCGCCTATGCCTGCGCCAGCGGCGATGAGCATGAAGATCGAGCCTGCTGCCAGCCACCACCAACCCGTGTTACGCCAGAGCGAAATGCCCGCCACGATCAAAAAGAGGATCGTCAACATGGCAGGGATGGGCGGACCTTTCATGCCGCCTTCGTTGGTATAGCGCAGCGTGTCCATCACGGTTTTGGTTTGCAGGTCAAGCGCAAGCACATCTTCATACACGCCGAGCGCGATCAACAGCGTGGTCACAACGCAGACAACGATGTGTGTGGTTCGGCTCTGCACCCACTTCACGCCTGCATGTCGCAAAATTCCAAAACCAAAAATAATCATGGCGGGTGTGGCAAGTCCATGCACAAGGTAACGCCCAGCGTTCAACGTCTTGAGCAAGTCCCCTTCCCCAATGAACCTGCCCAATAAAATAATCAACACATCATAGGCGAGCCCTGCCAGCACGATCAACAACAGCAAAGCATACGACGAACGCTTACTCTGATAGACCCCAACCGATTGCCACGTCAGATACACGAACGCAGCCACGAAGACGATATAAAGAATGGTCAGCATGTCTCTCCTTTTTAAGAACAAAACTCTTTGATGACATCCGCGACCGCTTGGGGATTTTGGTCGCAGATGTAGGGACCTTGATTCGGAATCACTTTCATCGTACCGTTTTTCAGGATGGAATAAGCAGGCTCGAGACTCGCCCGCAAGGTATCATGTTCGCCCGCCATCACCAGGATGGGAATCTCCAACGCCTCCAACTGGACCTTGAACGGTTGCTCGAACACGGCTTGATACGCTCCCTGCGCCGCCTCTCTCGCGGACTGGGTGAGGAGGACTTCTCTATGAACCGTTTCCAACGGGAGGGCTGAATCTCGTTTCCGGATTCGCTCCCAGACATGGGTGAGATGCGAGCCGTCTTCAGCAATTGCAAAAGGTTTAAGGCTGGCTTTCAGTCCATTAATTTGCGCTTCGTTCAATAGCGGCGGACCTGACAAGACCATCTTCTTCACAAAGTTGGGATGGTCATGTGCCATCTGCACGGCGATGGCGGAACCGGTGTGATGCCCGAATAGATAACAAGACTCCACGCCGAGATTGGTCAGAGCGGCATGGAGTGTGGATGAAAGATAATGGACAGTGAACAGGCTGGGGGGAGAAAAAGAGGCGCCGAATCCGGGGGTATCTAATGCCAGCGTATGGAACGAGTCTGAGAGCAGAGTCATCAACGGCTCGAACATCATCCCCGAACTGGCGGTTTGATGGAGCAGGACGAGCGGAACCCCGTCAACTTGTTTGAGTTGGCGAAAATGGATTTGCCCGTCTGGCGTATCGACATAGCCTTTGCGGATAATTGACATCTCTCTCCTGAATGTTATAATGTTATAACATTTACCCTAACAAGTCAAGGAGATTCCCATGACAGACCAACTCGGTTGGAGAAAAAAGTTTGGGGTCATAATCCCCAGCACGAACACGATCGTGGAACCGGATTTCTATCGCATGACCGTGCCAGGCGTGACGCCACACATCTCACGCATTCACATCCGCGATCAGAATTTGAGCAGTGACGAAGCGTTTGAGAATCTACTACAACAGATCCGTGTAGAGATCCAATACGCAGTTGAGCGCGTGATGACCGCCGAGCCTGATTACATGGTGATGGGCATGAGCGCCGAGACGTTTTGGGACGGTGTGGAAGGCAATCGCAAGTTCACCAAGATGATCTCCGATTGGGCGGGTGGGTTATCTGTGGCTACAGGCGCGGAAGCCTGTGAACGCGCGTTGAAGTTGTTTGGTGTGAAGAAGATCGGCGTGGTGACCCCCTACCAACCCATCGGTGATAAGAATGTGGTGCGCTTCTTCAATGACATCGGTTTTGAAGTGACCGCCATCAAGGGGTTTAGATGCCCGACCGCGATCGCGATTGCAAATGTCTCGCAAGATGAATTGCGCAATGCATTGATTGAAGTTAACAAAGATGCTGATGCACTGGTGCAAGTCGGCACCAACTTGAGCATGGTCGGTCTCGCCGACGAAGCCGAACGCTGGCTCGGCAAACCTGTCATCGCCATCAATGCCGCCACATGGTGGATGGCAATGCGCGATAATGGGATTGAAGAAAAAGTGTATGGGGCGGGGAGATTGTTGAGAGAGTTTTAGGGGTTTCAGGTCGAAGGTTGAAGGTCAAATGATGACCGCCGACGGTGGACGGCTGACCGAGATTTGTGGTCTGCGGTCTGTCGTCGGCGGTCTTATTTTATTCCGCTACAGGGCGAACTTTGTTCCGCACGGCAAGCGCCCAAGCTGCCAGCACAAAACTGAGCAAGCCAAAGACAACAAACGGACCTGCCTCCGTCCATTTGTCGAACAACCAGCCGCCAAATTTGGTGGCGATCAAAATCCCAACCGCACCGCACAGACCAAAGAAACCAATCACCGAGCCGCGGATGGCGGCAGGCGCTTGTTGTTGAATCAACACCTGCGTGGCGATCACCGTGCCGATGTTGCCCGCACCTGCCACCGCCACCGCTGCGAACATCGCACCACCGAATGGATCTTCGATCAAAAACAGCGAGATGTATCCCAAACCCGAAATGATGTTGGTTACAGCAAGCGCAGTGGCGCGGTTCATGCGGTCAGCCATAATTCCAAAAAGAGGTGCACCCAAAAAGGCTGCCAACTGCGAAACGCCCACGATAATACTGGCGCGCCCCAATGCTTCCGCCGCGCTGATTCCCGAAGTAACGCCATATTTGTTGATCCACAACGCCAAGAACGTGCCGACGATGGCAAGGTCGCCGCGCGAGACGAACGCCGCACCATAACCAAGCAACACGCCAGGGTCACGCGCCGCGTTGACACCTTTGGAAATCAATTCAAAGAATCTTTCAGGCTGGGTATGCTCACGGATGCTCGGTCCTTTCAGCCCAAGCCAGAGTAAAACAGCCGCAAGTAACGCCAACCCTGCCGCAACATAATACGTCGCTTGTCCCGCAGCGATGGCATCCATGCCCCCCCCTTTGAACCACTCGGGCATTTTGAGCAGGATAAAGACCGCAGTCATTGCGCCAAGCCCGTTCATCACACCTTGAATCCCGTTGGCTTTGCCGCGGTCGCGGTCCACGGCGTAATCGGCTAATACAGTAGACAACATGCTGGTCGCTCCCGCCGCGCCGATGGCAAAGATCATGCGGAAAAAGACCAGATGCCATACCATCCCAGATTGAATCATCAGCACATAGCCCACGGCAACCACCAAAAAACTCCCTGCAAAGATCAACCGCCTGCCGACCTGGTCGGACAAACTGCCCGCCAGTCCGATGACAAAGATGATGACGAGTTCATGCCAGAACAATACCGTGCCTGTCACATTGCCCTGTTCTGCCAGCGGAACTTTGAGAATCTCGGTCAGCAAGTACGGCTGGACAAGGTTGACAAAGCTAAGCAAACAAATGGTGATGAACGCTGAAAAATAGAACGCGCTCATGTTCAGGCGTGATACACCGCGATGCAATTCCACCCTGCCAAAGACAATGCCTTTCGTTTCGGTTGCCATGTATTCTCTCCTCATAAAATAAGATAGTGGACTATCGTCAATCAAAAATCTAAAATGGTCTGGGTGTTTCGCCTAACTCCAAACTGATCCACTTCAACTCGGTGAAATGCTCCACCGAATACTTGCCGCCACTCCTGCCAATACCAGACATGCCATACCCGCCGATCGGCGCCATCGGGTCAGACTGGAACGAATGTGCGCCCACATGCACCGACCCACAACGAATTTTTCTTGCCGCGGTCATGCCGCGCACGAGGTCATTGGTCAGCACGCCTGCGCTCAAACCGTAATCACTTTCGTTGGCGATCGCGATCATCTCTTCGAACGACGGCACTTCCATCACCATCGCCACGGGACCAAACGTCTCCTCATCCCAACACGGACCCGACATCGGCGGGTTGTAGATCACCGTCGGTTGAAATACAAGTCCGTTATGCACCGCGCCACCTGTGAGAATTTCCGCGCCGCCATCCTTCGCGGCTTGCACATGTCGCAACACTTTATCCACCGCACGTTGATTGATCAGCGGACCATACGCAGTTTTCTCATCGCGCAAATCGCCGAGATGTAAACTCGCCGCCTTCTTCGCCAGCGCTTCCGCAAACGCGCGTCCGTTGGGCGCTTCGACCATGATGCGTGCGCTCGACATACAGATCTGCCCGCCATGTGTGAACGCGCCCACCGCCGCGATCTCCGCCGCTTTGGTCACATCAAAATCATTCAACACCAATAGCGGGTTTTTGCCGCCGAGTTCTAACTGCAAACGCTTCATGGATTGAATCGCAATCTCGCCAATCTTCACACCCGTCGCCGTCGAACCCGTCAACGCAATTCCATTCACTTTGGGATGTCTCGCCAGCGGAGCGCCGCACTCCGCGCCGAATCCTGTCACCACATTGAAGACTCCATTAGGAAGCCCCGCCTCTTTCATGACCTTCGCCAGTTCCACCGCAATGAGCGGAGTCTCCTCTGACGGCTTCGCAATCACGGCATTGCCTGCTCCGAGCGGAAAGACGATCATCTTCGCCAGTAACACCAACGGCGCATTGAACGGCGATATCGCCAGTACCACCCCTACAGGTTCGCGGACGACCATCGACATGCGGTGCGGCTTTTCATTGGGAAGTGTGTCCGCATACAACCGTCGAACCTCCCCAGCCGCTGTCCGCAACACCGATGCCGTATACAGCACTTCATACTTCGCCTTGATGATGGACGACCCGCTTTCATCAATGAGCAGGTTCAGCAGACGGTCATAATTCGCTTCGACTTGATCCGCACACTTGAGCAGAATCTTCTCCCTGTCATACGGCGGCAGTGATGACCAATGCTCATACCCCTTCCGCGCAGATGACACCGCGGCTTCCACATCCGCCTCCGTACCCCGCGCTGCATGACCAAGAATCTCGCCTGTCATCGGCGCGAAACTGGGAAATGTCTCGCCATTCGCAGCAGGGACTTCGCGTCCGTGAATGAAGTGTCCGTAAGTTTTCATGGTTGCCTTCTTTTTTCAACCACAAAGGGTCACGAAGGTACACAAAGGTTTTAAATCAATTCCTTCGTGACCCTTTGTGACCCTTCGTGGTCAAGTATTTAGATTCTCTCTTCCAACATACTCGCCCGCAACAAATACGCCCGTGCCTTCGCAAGGTCGCTCGCCGCACCCGAAAGCGACTTGTTCCTGCGCTCGCGTTCTTCTTCTGCGCTCATCACCATGTTGTTGTATTGCTGGTCGGTGTAGAGTTGCACAGACTCAACCGCATATTGCCTGCGCTCGTTCGAGTAATCGTCCAAGATGGAATCCGATTCACCGTTCCAAATGCGAATGAATTTCTCCGTCAGATTCGCCGCATCGTGGATTCCGCTATTCATCCCCATGCCACCCGACGGATTGTTGTTATGTGCCGAGTCGCCCACCAGCAATGCCCGCCCCACGCGGAAGGTATCCGCCACACGCTGGTGGACTCGGTACAACTGCGTGGTCTTGATTCTGTAGTCAGGGACTTTGCCGAAGAAGTTGAAAATCCGCGCTCGCAGATTTTCTTCTTTCATTGCCGTTGTTTCATCTTCATCATCTGTCATGCGAAACACCACGCGGACAATATCAGGCAAATTCAAAATGATGACCCACTCCTGCGGGTCAAAGACGTAGCAGACTTGCGCCGCGCCTGGCAGCAGGTCTTCGGTTTTCAAGTCACTGCCGATGAGTAAGAAGCGGTCTTCATAGGTTTTGCCCTTGAAGCCGATATTCAACTGCTTGCGCACGACACTATGCGACCCGTCCGCGCCGACGATGTACGAGCCTTCGCGTTCGACAATTCCATTTGCGGTTTCAAATCGTGCTGTGACGTGTGTGCCGTGGTCAACAAAGTCAATCAACTTGTGTCCCATGTGAACTTTGCCCGTCGCAGTCGCTTCGACGGCAGGCTTCAGCACACGCGTGGCAACATGCTGAGGGCACTGCAAACGATACGGGTAGGGAGTATCGTCAGCAATGGAGGCATAACTAAAGTCCGCGATGAGGCGGCGCGGAACGCGTTCCCAATATTGAAGTTGATCTACTTTGTATCCATGCTGGATGATTTCATCCACCACGCCCCAATCTTTGAACATCTCAAGTGTTTTAGGATGAAACGTGCTCGCGCGGATCTGCGTGTTGAGTTCCGCGTCCATTTCGAAAACCTCGGCAGGAATGCCCGCCCGCGAAAGCGCCAACGCCAACGAAAGCCCCACAGGACCTGCGCCAGCAATGATGATGGGAAATGATTGAGTCATAAAAGATTTCACCACAGAGACCACGAAGAACACAGGGCCTTTTTTTTCTCCGCGCCCTCTGTGTTCTCCGTGGTGAAAGAATTTATTCGCGCTCGCCTGCGTGCAAAATACGCACCAAACGTTCACGCATCGGCACACCGAGCATACGATCCGCCAAAATATTGGCAGGGTCTTTCTCCACAATCGTGCGGCGGACAAGTTCATCGCGCTGTTTCAACGCCGCGCGTTTTTCAGGTGCAACAGGCTTGGCATTCTTCACCAACTCCACCCAGTTGCGGACGTAGTCCAGCATGACCGACTCAATGTGCGCTTTGAAATCCGCAAACGGGACCAATCCGCAGATCGCGATCGGCGACAGTGTACCGCGCGTATAAAGATGAACAGGGTTGAAGGTCTTATACGCAGGGTTGCGGCGCAGCTCGATCCATTTTTGATTCATCGCTTCGTGATACTGGTCGAGATGATCGGGTGAAATGACAGGCTCATAGCGCGGCAGATAATCGACATAACAAAAGACATCGGGCGCAGTGCCGAGCGCCATGCCCAAGTGCGGTACATCAATTTCTTCGTTCACCCAACAAGTGAGATGAATGTTCGTAAAGCCCGTCTCTGCCTTGCCAATCCACGAGCGGACAATCCAATCAATTTTGTCGCCCGTGTAGGTGAACATATTCCCCACCACATTGCCCTGCAAATCAGGTATCTGTTCAATGTCCGCGCATTTCATATCCCGCCGCAGGTTCAAGCCATTATTCACCATCTCCCACGCCTGTTCGCGCACGTTCAACAAATAGTTGAACACTTCCGTATTGTCCACAGGCTTGCGCGAATCAAGCACATCTGCCAGGTGTTGAACTGTATCTCCGCTCATGATTGTCTCCTTTGGTAATTGGTGATTAGTAATTGGTTCTTGAGTCTTGCGTCAATCTCCAATTACCATTTACTACTTACTAGTGGCTCCGCCAACTTCCACGGTCTGCCATTCAAAACATCGGT
>DDSH01000015.1:74484-74714 GCA_002343775.1 Anaerolineales bacterium UBA2395 | reverse complement strand
GCAAACGCCTGACAGAGATGCCCGATGCAACCGTCAATCTTTGCGCATGCATCGAAAACGAAGTCATCGGGCAATTGGGGCTACACACGTTTCCGCATGCTCCGCGCCGCAGGCATGTCGGTCAGATTGGCATGGCGATCCACGATGACTGGCAGGGCAAAGGCGCCGGTTCCGCACTGATGAAAGCCGCCATCGACCTTGCCGAAAACTGGCTCAACCTCTCCCGCCTC
>DDSH01000015.1:0-74269 GCA_002343775.1 Anaerolineales bacterium UBA2395 | reverse complement strand
CTGGCTCAACCTCTCCCGCCTCGAACTAGAGGTCTACACCGACAACGAAGCCGCCATTGCCTTGTATAAGAAATTCGATTTCATCACCGAAGGGACACACAAAAATTTCGGCTACCGCAACGGTCGCTTCGTCGATGTATATGCAATGGCAAGACTTCGTTAAAAACAGCACGAAGCATGACAAACCCAGCCCAAATCAGCGATGTTCGTCACTAAACCTTCTGCATGGCTTCATGTATCGTTGTGAGCGCAAGACATTTCACTCAGGAGAACCAACCATGACCATGAAGATCACAGAAGATTGCATCGCCTGCGGCGCATGCGTCCCCGACTGCCCGACCGAATCCATCAGCGAAGGCGACGGCACCCTCTACGTCATCGACCAGACCACCTGCGTCGAATGCGAAGGACACCACGACTCCCCCAAGTGCGTCGCCGTCTGCCCGGTCGACTGCATCGTCAAAGCATAATTGCGATAAAGCACCCGTTACGGGTATAATACACATAATTAAATAACAACCTTCGGGGCAGGGTGACGCCGCAAGGCGAATTCCCGATCGGTGGTACAGCCCACGAGCCTGTTTGGGTACATCGCTTTCCTCATTGGGAAAACGGGCATGATCCGGCGTAATTCCGGAGCCGACAGTATAGTCTGGATAGAAGAAGGTACAAGCACAACCCCATATGGGATCTGTGTGGATTCGCGCCCCGAAAACGTACGTCGTTTTCGGGGTTTTCTTTGGATATATTCCACGCGCCTCACATCTGGACCGTTGTCTGTTTTCACGCCCCGGAGTTTTACCTACGCCGAGGCTTTTTTATTTGCGAATCAGATGAAACCTAAAACCCTGCAATCCCTCTCGCGCTGGCTTGGACTGTTGTCCATCCTGCTTGCCATCCCCTTGTGGGCGTTGGTGGTGCAAGTCAGCGGATTACCCAAGTTCATCCTGCCCTCCCCCGCAGATGTGTGGACGCGCTTCCTCAAAGCACTGGAAGACGGCAGTCTGCTCTATCACACCGGCATCACGCTGGCTGAGATCCTGCTTGGATTGTTGGCAGGCGTGACCTTCGCCACCATCGTCGGGTATTTGCTTGCCAAGTCGCGCCCGTTGGAAATTGCGCTGTCGCCGTATCTCGTGGCGAGTCAGGCAATTCCCATTGTGGCGATCGCGCCGCTGCTGGTCATCTGGCTGGGTGATGGGATCCTCTCGAAGGTGGTCATCTGCGCATTGATCGTCTTCTTCCCCGTTTTGGTAAATACCGTGGTGGGTGTGCGCGCCGTCCCTCCTGCCCTATACGACCTGATGCGTTCCCTGCGTGCGAGCCGCTGGCAGATTTTGTTCAAACTCGAATTACCCGCTTCGCTCCCCGTCCTGCTGGGCGGACTGCGTATTGGCGCGACCCTTTCGGTCATTGGTGCCATCGTCGGCGAGCTGGTGGATGCAGAGCAGGGTCTTGGCTTTTTACTGCAACTCGGCGATTTTCAATACGACACGTCGATGGTGTTCGTGGCGGTGTTCATGTTGATTGCGCTGGCATTGTCGCTGTACGGTGTGGTGACGCTGTTGGAGAGAAAATTTTTGAAGTGGCAGAAATAACCATGCCATTGCGAGGGCGTTGCTTTTCGCCCAAAGCAATCTCGTATTTTTTGTGAGATTGCTTCGGCGGGTATTCGCCCTCCTCGCAATGACAGGATATATCTATAAAGGAGACTCTGTAATGAAGAAAGTAGTTTTACTCATGCTTGGGCTGGCACTCAGCCTGATGGCTTGCACCAGTTCCCAGTCCACGAATGAAGCGGGGGCGCTTCGTAAAATCAAATTACCCATGGGCTACATTCCCAACATCCAGTATGCGCCGTACTATGTCGCGGTGGATAAAGGATACTTTGCTGAGGAAGGCATCGAGATCGAGTTCGATTATTCGTTCGAGACCGACGGCATGAAGTTGACCGGTGCGGGGGAAATCCCGTTCACGGTGGCTTCGGGCGAGCAGGTGTTGTTGGCGCGGTCGCAGGGATTGCCGGTGGTGTATACCTTTGCATGGTATCAGCAGTTTCCCATTTCGGTGATCACCGCGCCGGAGTTGAACATCAATGAGCCTGCCGACCTGCGCGGACAGAAGATCGGTCTGCCGGGTTTGTTCGGCGCGAATTACATCGGCTTGGAGGCGCTGTTGTTCGCAGGCGGTGTGGAACCCTCTGAAGTGACGATGGATGCGATCGGTTTTAACCAGGTGGAGTCGTTTGCCACGGGTACAAATACCATCGTAGTGGGATACGCTGCCAACGAGCCGATCGTCCTCGCAGCACAGGGCTATGAAGTGAGCGAGTTGCGCGTGGCAGATTATGTTCAACTGACCGCGAATGGCATTGTGACCAATGAAGAGACGATCGCCAACGAACCCGAACTTGTGCGCAGCATGGCGCGCGCGCTCGCACGAGGCATGGAAGATGCAATCGCAAATCCGGAAGAAGCCTATGAGATCAGCAAGAAGTTCGTGGAGAATCTTGCCGACCAGGATAAGGATGTGCAGATGCAGGTACTTGAAGTCTCCATTGAGTTTTGGCATGCGGAGCGCCTCGGCTATTCCGAGCCACAGGCATGGGAGAATATGAACGATCTGCTGGTCAAAATGGGCTTGATCTCAGAACCTGTCGACCTGAGCAAGGCTTTCACGAACGAGTTCATTCCTTAATGTCATTGCGAGGAGCGTTCTTGTTCTTCGCGACGAAGCAATCTCCCTGCTTATTTGGAGATTGCTTCGGACGGAAGAGCGCCGCCCTCGCAATCACATAATAATATGACTACCAAACCCATTCTCACCGTCAAAGACCTCTCGGTCACCTTCCCCGATAACAACGGCGGGCTCGACGCGCTCGGTACGCTGTCATTCGATATTCATCCGCGCGAGTTCATCTGTTTTCTCGGTCCATCCGGTTCGGGCAAGACCACCCTGTTGCGCGCGCTGGCGGGTTTGATCCAACCCACTTCCGGCAGTGTGAATTTTATGCACCACCACCAACCGAAGATCGGCATGGTCTTTCAACAATCGAACCTGATGCCGTGGCGGACTGTGATGGAAAACATCCAGATCTCGCTGGAGTTGGATGGAGCGGGCGAAATCAAGGCGCAGAACAAAGCGCGAGAGATGATCAAACTGATGGGATTGAAGGGATTCGAGAATTCATTTCCACGCGACTTGTCGGGTGGGATGGCGCAGCGTGTGGCAATTGCCCGCGCGCTCATTCATGACCCGGACCTGCTGCTGCTCGACGAACCTTTTGCTTCGCTGGATGCGCTTACCCGCGAACGCATGTGGACAGAACTTTCCAACATCTGGCAGGAAAAGAAAAAGACGGTTGTGATGGTGACACACTCCATCAACGAGTCGCTTTTTCTGGCAGACCGCGTCATGGTGCTGACAAAGCGACCCGGCAAAATAAAACTGGATGTGGAAGTTGACCTCCCCCGTCCGCGTGTGGACGATATTCGGTATACCAGTCACTTTGGGAAGTTGGCGAAGAAATTACGGGCAGCAATCGAATAAGTAAAAGAGCCGCAATCCGCGGCTCTTTTACTTTCTGTAGGACTGATTATATCCTGCGCAAGAAACGGATTCCCAGCAAGAGAACCGTCGCGCCGATGGCAGCAGTCACAATATCATTGATGAGTCCGCTGCCAATGGAAAGGTTCAACTGTTGTAGCAGCCACGCGCCAACGAACGCGCCAATGATGCCGACGACTACGGTTCCCAAACATCCCAAACGGACTCCACTCACCAGCCAATCGGCAATCGTCCCTGCGATACCCCCAACAATGACCCAAACAATCAAAGATTCAAGTGACATGCTAAATTCTCCTTTCTCATGTAGAGGTCTAATAAAAGTCTAGCATGAGCAGTGGATGGAATCACTGGGAAAATGGTACCTGTGAAAATTAAGGGAAAATAAAAAATACGAGGGGATTCTTCTTAACTAAAAATGAAAAAGTCCCTGTTTGATAACAGGAACTTGACTCTGACGGGTTTTTACACTTTTGGCAGATCCATCAACAACACTTCCAGCAACAATCTAGAATTGACATTTCGATCCATCCTCTCCAGCGCAGATTCGTGTTCGCTGACCACTTTCCTCGCTGAAGACAGATCCAATCGTCCCGCGAGGAATTCGATCTCCATATTTCGATCCACGTTGACAAGGGGTGACTCCGCGCCTGCCACACGCAGGAGCACGTCGCGCCAGTAGGAAAGCCAGACCAAAATAGTTTGGCGCATGGTGTCTTTATCTTTGGCTAACTTCTCGGCATAGGAGAATTTCTCCACGCGGGGTGCGGGCAGCAGGGTTTGCAGGTCATTCAGCCGTTCTTCACGTTTTTCGAGCACGGTCGCATCTTCGACCAATCTCCGCGCAAAGCCGGGGCGTCCGCTAGAGATGTGAGCGAGCAGACGGGCGCGATCATCCTCCACGCCGCGCGAGATCAAGTCCGCGCTGATGGCTTCGATGGGAAGCGGGCGCAGGCGCAGAATTTCACAGCGAGAATTGATGGTCGGCAGGAGCTGTTCGGGGTTATCAGCCGTAAGGATCAGGACGGCATGTGCAGGGGCTTCTTCCAGCGTTTTGAGCAAGGCGTTGGAAGCGCTGTCATTGGCTTCGTGAAACCGCAAAAACAACGCCACACGATATGGGGATTGATAGGGTTTGAGAATAACTGTCTTCTGAAAATTGCGGATCTGGGAAATTCGAATTTCCCCTGCCGGGCTGGGGTTTAGGTCAGCATCGGTTGGTTCGATGATGCTCAAGTCAGGGTGCTGCATGGCATCGATCTGCTTGCAGGTGCGGCAAAGCCCACAGGGTTCGCCCGCCGAAATGGGACGTTCGCAGTTCAAGGCTTGAGCGAGGCGCAGCGCCAAAGTCCGCCGCCCCACGCCGGGAGGTCCGGAAAAAAGATACGCGTGACGGGTCTCGCCGCGCGCGACATGCTGGCGCAGCATATCCACCGCCCATTCATGTCCGAGGATGTTCCAGTTGTCTGCCATTAAGGTTCAAGTATCAGGGGTCAGGTTGCAGGTGTCAAGTGGTTGTTTATGTCACTCGTTTCCCGACCGCAGCCTTACATACGAATCATATCGTTCTTTGTGGATCTTCCCATCCTTCAACGCCGCCAGCACCGCGCAGCCCGGTTCGTGTTGATGCGTGCAATCGCTGAATTGACAGTACGCCACGAGGTCACGCAATTCGGGGAAGTAGGCATCCATTTCTTCGGGTTCGGTATCCCACAACGCAAGAGACTTCCAGCCAGGGGTATCCGCCACATAGCCGCCGCCTTCGAGCGCGAACATCTGGCGGATGACCGTGGTATGCCGTCCCTTGTTCATCGCTGAGCTGATCTCATTGACCGCCAGCCCCAACCCAGGCTGAATGGTATTCAACAAACTGGATTTGCCAACACCGCTTGGTCCGACCAACGCGCTGAGTTTGCCTTGCAGTTGTGATTTCAGCTCGTTCACGCCCGCACCGTTTTTCGTGGATGTGTACATCACGCGATAGCCCAGCGCTTCATACAAACCGAAAATGGTTTTTGGTTCATCGACAAGATCCACTTTATTGGCAACGATCACCACAGAAATTCTTTGCTTCTCGGCAATGACCAGAAAACGGTCGAGCATTTTCAAACGCGGTGTTGGATTTGCACACGCAAAGACAAAAACCGCCTGATCCGGGTTGGCTAAAAGCACCTGTTGATATTCGCCCTGCGGGCGCGGGTCAAGCCGGACGATGGCATTTTTCCGCTCGCGGACGGTTTCTATCACGCCGGAGCCGTCATCCAGGATGGTGATCTCAACGCTGTCGCCCAATGCGGCAATATCCCCTTTGGCTCTGCCCTGCTTGAGTTTCCCCCGCAGTTGACAAACAATAACGCCTTCCCCGGTTTCCACCCAAAAGAAACCGGATTGGGCTTTGATGATCAGACCGTGTTTGGTTTGATTCGTCATGTGGATGATAGATGGTGGAAGAATAATCGCGCCATACGTATCAAAAGTGCATCGCCACTACGGAACCACTCCGCCACCGGGCGGTGTGGGCGTGTAAGGCGGGTAGCCGATCTGTCCCCAGTCGTAGAACTGACGCTGCGGGCTGCCATAATAGTATGCCTCCACCATCGCGCGGAAGATGGGCACACCATACTCAGACCCCTGACCGATGTTTTCCACGATGACCACAATCGCAATATCGGGCAGACCGGTATTTGCTTCGTTGTCTGTGAAACCTGCAAACCAGGCATGCGGCAAGCCGCTGCCCGATTCAGCAGTACCGGTCTTGCCAGCCACCGAGAACTGCAACCCGCGGATGTCGCGGCGGGCGGTGCCATCGGGTCCGGTGACCATGAACATGGCTTCGCGGATGATGTCGAGGTTTTCGTCACGCACGGGCAGCACGCCATTCGCTTCGGGCTTGAACGCAAGGATCGGGTCGCCATCTACAGGTTGGATCCGTTCGACGATCTGCGGGCGGTACAAGGTCCCGCCATTGGCGATGGCGGCGACGAACCGCGCCACCTGCAACGGAGTCACCTGCACGTCACCTTGACCGATGGATTGATTAACGGCATCGATCTGACTCTGCGGATCAAGGATCTGACCGCTGGCTTCGGGGATCTGCTGAATACCGGTCGGCGATCCAAGACCAAATCCGCGTGCCATGTTGGCAATGTCGGCGCCGCGCTGCCAGTTGGTGTACAAGTCATTACCGATGTGCCAGAAGTATGGGTTGCAGGAACGCATCAGACCTTCCTGCAAGGTGAGCAGACCCCACGGACGTGTGGTGACTGTGTTGCAGGCTTCGCCGCGTGCGATGGCTTGCTGACAGTATTCATACGTCCAGTCGTACAGAATACGGTCGGGCAATTCGGTGAATTCGTACTGACAATCATACGGGGAGTCTGCAAGATACAACCCACTTTCGAGACCTGCCGCCATGGTGATGATCTTGAAGACCGAGCCGAGCGGGTATTGCCCCTGCGCAGCACGGTTGAGCATTGGGGTGCGGCTGTTATTGACCAGATTTCCCAAACCGG
Organism: Anaerolineales bacterium UBA2395; assembly: GCA_002343775.1. GTDB lineage: Bacteria > Chloroflexota > Anaerolineae > Anaerolineales > Villigracilaceae > Villigracilis. The sequence goes on along the minus strand of DDSH01000015.1, from coordinate 67,193 downwards.
CGTTATTCGGATTTTCGGCTTCAAAATAGTTCGGGTCGAAATTGGGACCGGACGCCATTGCCAGGACGCGTCCCGTATCCACTTCCATCACGACCACAGCGCCGCGGAAGTAGGCGATTGCATCTTGAGCATATTCCTGCAGGCTGCTGTCGATGGTAAGGTAGATCGAGTCGGCGGGTTTGGGGGAGCTTTGCCCAAGGGTGGAAATGATCTGCCCGGCTGGGCTGACTACACGAAGGGTACCGCCATGTTGACCAGCGAGGTAATCCTCAGCCCACTGTTCGATGCCCGTCTGTCCGATGCGTTCGCTGCCGTTGTACCCCTTGCGACGATACTCATTGTATTGCTCAGGGCTGATCAGCTGGGTGTACCCCACCGCTTGCGGAGCGAGACCGCCGCGATGATAATAACGTGAGGTGTATTCACTGACCACCAACCCGCCGGGGCGAATGGACAACAGGCGCTGCGCTTCTTCGCGCGTACCTTCGCACATCGGCAAATACCAACCGGGACCGGAAAAGTCGATCTGATCTTCAATATCCAGCGGGTCGATGCGGCACAAACGACCCAATTCCGTGGTCAATGTGCCTCGCAGATCCGGGTCGATCTCACCTGTGGAAATTCCGAATGCCAATGCTTCCGACTGAGTCACAACCGGCAGACCTTCGTTGTCATAAATATCGCCGCGCGCGGGAACGCTGTATTCCATCGCCAGCAGATTGCCGCCTGCCAATTCCGGCAGGATGAGGGCATCGTCCCATTGCACTTTCCAGGCATTGTCTTCGTTGACAAGGCGCATCACTATGTCGCGCTGAATGTCGCCAGCCAGCACGGTCTTGTAGGTAATGCTGTATCCGACCTCAGCGTTGCGAGGGCTGATGGTCGAGGACAACACTGTAAAGTCGATGCTGGAAGCGCTCATCTCGTTCAGGACATTATTCCAACGCTTCGAAAAATCCTCCAGCGTGACTCCCTCCCGACTGGCTTGGGAAAGCAGGTTATACATGACTTCGAAATCGTCCGTTTGCAGCGCCTCAAGGAACGCCGTCACTGCCGCTTGCGCATCGGGCGCGGGAGTAATACCAACTTGAGGTGGAGGCAGCGGCGTGGGCGTCTCAAAAATTCCGACAATACCACCCCCACCGCTGGAGGTGCAGGCAGAGATAAACACGACGATCAAGAGGATGGGTATCCAGCGAAATGACTTCATTCCGTTCCTTTCAAGAGACGAGTTCACCGGTCAGGATTGCGGCGGAAACAGGGCATTGATAATTCAACAACGATTGGCATGCTGCAGGAACATCCGCAACAGGTGCAATTTCAAATTGAGCCAGCGCGCGCAGGATATGGCAAAGCGGCAAGCCCATCACACTGGCGAAACATCCGCTCATGGCAGCCACAGGTTGAAATTCAGGATGTTGAATGGCATACGCTCCGGCTTTGTCCATTGGATCGCCAGTGGCGATATAGGCGCGCATCTCGTCATCCGAATAATTGCGCATCGGCACATCCGTGATCGAAAGTTCCGTGAGCATCTTTCCATCGCCCATGCGATAGACCGCCACACCCGTGAGCACCTGATGTGCCTTTCCGCGCAGCTGTTTCAACATGCGTTCCGCATCTGCTTCATCGACGGGTTTGCCGAGGATTTCGTTCCCATCCACCACGGTTGTATCCGAACCGATAATGACCGCATCAGACTCCGCCTTGGGCTGAACCGCCAATGCTTTGGCTTGTGCCAGCCTGAGAACGTAGTCGCGCGGAGATTCATCCGCGAGTGGTGTCTCGTCCACATCTGCCACGATGACGTTAAAATCCCAATTCCCAAGCGCAAAGAGTTGACGCCTGCGCGGGGAATTGGATGCCAGTATCAACTTATAGGTCACGCGCAAGATTCTAACACAGAGTATTTTTATGGCTTAAAAGGGGATAAGCGGGGAAAGCGAGGCAACAAAGACCTTTCACTTCGCACCATGTTACATTTTGCATCTTCGTTTCCTCTTTCTTGATTTCCAATCAGGTGTAAAATTCTCTCGAAAATCTGTCCAGACATTCGGAGGTTAAATGAACGCTTTGCAGGAACGTATTTTGAAAGAGGGGCAAGTGCTCGGTGGTGGAATTCTTAAGGTCGATAGTTTTGTCAATCATCAAGTAGACCCGAAACTCATGGACGAGTGCGGTCGTGAGTTCGCCAAACGCTTCGCAAACGTCGGCGCGACCAAGATCCTCACGGCGGAGATCTCCGGCATCGCCCCGGCAATCACCACTGGCATTCACATGGGCTTGCCTGTCGTGTATGCACGCAAGACCAAACCCATCACCATGCCAGACCAAGTCTATCTCACGCTCGCGCCCTCACACACCAAGGGACGCATGGTGGAACTCATCGTCTCACCGGAATATCTCGCTAACAACGAAAAAGTCCTCATCATTGATGACTTCCTCGCCAGCGGGCAGACCATTCTCGGTCTCGCGCGTCTCGCCGAGGCATCCGGCTCGAAGATCGTCGGTATTGGCACACTGATCGAAAAGATCTTCGAAGGCGGGCGCGACGCGCTCAGTCCGCTCAACGTGCCGATCGAATCGATTGCATGCATCAAGTCACTGGATGATGGCAAAATCACATTCGTGGATTAAGCGAATCCTTTGGATTCTTTCTCCGATCATCAGTTGGATACTCATCCACATGAGCTTTGCCATCCCGGTCAAGCGCCTCCGCGAAACCTCGAACCTGATCGCCTTCCATCATCCTTCTCCCAGCTATAAGGTTCATCTGATCATCGTCCCCAAGCGACAGGTGCAAACCCTGGCTGACCTCGACCCGCAAGATACCGCCTTCCTGACGGATTTGTACGCAACCGTTCAAAGCCTTGTGAAGGAATTTGATTTGAAGGCGTATCGCCTCATCGTCAACGGCGGAGCGTATCAAGACTTTCCGCATTTGCATTTTCATCTCATATCAGGGTAGGGGCACGACATATCGTACCCCTACGAGACCAATTTATGAACTCCATCGCCATTCTTGATTTCGGTTCACAGTATGCGCAGATCATTGCCAGACGCGTGCGCGAGACGCAGGTCTATTGCGAACTCTTTCCGTGGGACGCGCCGCAGGAAAAAATTCTCGCCATCCAACCCCAAGGCTTCATCCTCTCCGGCGGACCCAAATCCGTTTATGAAGAGAACGCGCCCTTCATTCAACAATTCATCCTCGAAAGCGGATTGCCCATCCTCGGCATTTGCTATGGGATGCAAGCCCTCACCCACGCCCTCGGCGGCAAAGTAGACCCGTCTGCCCAGCGCGAGTATGGTCATGCAGAGATTGATATTATTGACCGTAGGGGCGAGGTCACCTCGCCCCTACTTTTTGGGTTATCCAAAGTCTGGATGTCACACGGCGATAAAGTGACGCAACTGCCCGAAGGTTTCGTGGCACTCGCCAAAAGCGGAAACAGTCCCTACGCGGCAATGGGCGATGTGAAACGAAAATATTTCGGGGTGCAATTTCATCCTGAAGTGCATCACACCCCCAACGGCATCGAACTCTTCAAACATTTTGCGATTGACATTTGCGGCATCACACCCGATTGGACTCCCGTCAACATCATTGACGATGCGGTGGAAAAAATTCGCAAACAAGTTGGGAATGAGAGAGTCCTCGCGGCGGTTTCAGGCGGCGTGGATTCCTCTGTGGCGGCGGCACTGGTTCACAAGGCGATTGGGGATCAACTCGTCTGTGTGTTCGTGGATACGGGACTCCTGCGCGCGAATGAAGGGACGCAAGTCGCTTCGGCATTTCGGGAGGGGCTGGGTGCTGAACTCATCACTGTGGATGCCGCTGACGATTTTCTCGGCGCATTGAAGGGACAGACTGACCCCGAAACAAAAAGAAGAATCGTCGGCGAGAAGTTCATCCGTATATTTGAGCGCGAGGCAAAGAATGTCGGTCAGCCGCGATTTTTGGTGCAGGGGACGATCTACCCCGATGTGGTCGAGTCATCGGGCAAAGACCGTGATAAGGCGGCGAAGATCAAGTCGCACCACAATGTGGGCGGACTTCCCGAAGACATGCAATTTGAGCTGGTTGAGCCGCTGCGCTATTTGTTCAAGGATGAAGTGCGATTGGTGGGCGAAACCCTCGGCTTGAATCAAGGCTTGGTGTGGCGGCAGCCGTTCCCGGGTCCAGGTTTGACCGTGCGCTGCCTCGGGGAGTGTACGCCCGAGCGTGTATCCCGTTTGCGGGCGGCGGACGCGATTCTATTGGAAGAATTATCCAAAGCCGGGTTTTTAGGAAAAGGCGCGCAGACTTCGCAGGCATTCGTCGTTTTGCTTCCCGTTCGTTCCGTCGGTGTGATGGGCGACCAGCGGACGTATCAGGAGGCGGCGGCGATCCGCGCGGTGAGCACAGACGATTTTATGACGGCGGATTGGTCGCGTCTGCCGTTCGAGTTGCTGGCAAAAGTTTCCAGCCGCATCGTGAACGAGGTGGAAGGAATCAACCGGGTGGTGTATGATATTACCAGTAAGCCGCCTGCGACAATTGAATGGGAGTGAGTGCTGGGTGGGTTGGAAATTTAAGGCGGCAAGGAGAATCCAATGAAATTCGATTTCGGTGAAGTGTTGACCCGCATGGTGAAGATCGGCTGGAATCACAAAGTATTGTGGCTGTGGCAGCTGCTGCCCGGCTTGGTTTCGCTTGTGCTGCTACCGCTCTTCATCCTTGCTAACCCCGGCTTCTTAATGATGATGCCCGAGCCGTTCAGCGACTTCGCCAATGAACCGTGGATGCTGTTTGTTTTTATGGGGGCGATGTTCGTTTTTATATTTCTGACCATGTTCGCGCAGGTGTTCGCACAATTGACAACGACCTATGGCGCGATAAAGGTCGAAAAAGGGACGGAACGCATCGGGCTCAGAGAACTCTTCAATGAAAGCCTGCCGTATTTCTGGCGCGTGTTTGGGCTGTATGCCATCTTCGTCGGCGGCTGGATGGTGATCTATTTCGCATTCGTCATGGTCTTTTTTGCTGGCTCCATGCTGACCATGGGACTCGCATCCCTTTGTCTTATGCCTATCTTCTTTTTATTTATCCCGATCATGATCGTCGGTTTTTCGGTGTTGGAACTGGCACAAGCCGCCATCATCGCAGACGATATGCCGTTGATAAGAGCCATCTCACGCGGCTGGGAACTTTTCCGTGCCAACTGGCTGGGCGTGGTACTTTTGATGATCGTCCTGTATTTTGGGATGAGCATGATCTCCAGCGTGTTCATCGTTCCGCTCATGTTCCCGATGATGTTCCTGCAAATCGGAATGATCGAGTCGCAGGGCGACCCCAGCACAATGATGCTGGTCTTCTTCCTGGTTTTCTTTCCGCTGCTGTTCATCGTGTCGTATGCTGTGCAGGGAATCCTGATGGCGTTCTTCCAGTCGGCGTGGGCGGCGTTGTATCTGCGCATCCACCAGGGCACAGAGGATCAGGTTGTATTCAGTCAATCCCAGTGAAAGGGTAACCGATGAAATTCGATATCGTTGAAGTCTTCACTCGCGCGGCAAAGATCACCTGGAAATATAAAGTGCTGTGGATTTTCGGAATCCTTGCCAGCTGCGGCAGGGGCGGCGGCAACAATTCCAATTCCAGCAGCGACGGCAACGAAAACGGTGTCAACCCGCTTTCCCCTGAAATGCAGAGACAATTCGAAGAATTCTCAAACCGGTTTGTGAACTGGTTTGAGCAAAATCCCTGGATTCTGTATGCCATGATCGCCTTTGTGCTTGTCGCGCTCGTCGTGCAGATCGTCTTCTCTTTGGTCGGCACAGCCGGGTTGGCGCGTGGTGTCTTTCACGCGGAAAACGGCGCAGAGTCCCTCGAGTTTGGCGAATTACTCTCCGAAAGTTTCCGCTACTTCTGGCGTTTGTTCGGGGCGGGGCTTGTCATCTGGCTGCCTGTGTTCATTTTGATCTTTGGCTCGTTCTTCGCGCTGCTCTACTCCATGGATGGCATGACCGATGAAGTCGCAATGGGAAGCGGGTTGGTGATCTTTTTTATTTCGCTTTGCTGTTGCATGTTGCCGGTTTCCATTGCATTAAACCTGTACCACACACAGGTCATTCGCGCCATTACGGTGGAAGATAACGGCGTTTTCAGCGCCCTAGCACGCGGTTGGCAGATCTTCTCCGGGAATTTCCTGGCGTTCCTGTTGATCGGAGTCATCCTCTTCATTGGCAGTTTCATCCTCCAACTCATCATCAGCCTGCCCATTTTCCTGCTTGTTCTGCCCCTTATGGCGGCATTTGTGCAGGGAAATATCACCTCATGGCAGCCATTTCTTGCCGTGGGCGTCTTCATTTTATGTTATAGTCCGATTGCGTGGTTCCTAAGCGGCGTGCTGATCACCTACACCGAAACCGTGTGGACGCTGGCATACGTACGGATCACCCAACCCAAAGAGGAAACTCCGGTTCTTTCCGAAGCAAATGCGTAAATTCATTCCACTGATCCTTCTCGTGGGGATTCTGTTCGGCGTTGTGACGGGCGCACAGGCGCAGCAAAGCCTTGCCTCAGCGATCCTCTACAACGTGGATGCGTCCAACTTCCCAACCGTTACCGCCTTTGTAGATGTGTCGGATTCTCAGGGAATTTTCGCTTCAGGACTCAAGCCGGAAGCGGTTTCTGCCACCGAAAACGGACAGCCCCTCCCAGCAGATTCGTTCCTCGAGATGGCAGTTCCCCTGCAATTGACCGTGGCGGTCAACCAGGGTCAGGCATTGGACGCGCGCGATGCCAACAGCATCTCCCGCTTTCAACGCGTCTCGCAAGTCCTCCAACAATGGGCGCAGGCACGACCCGCCGACCTGCCCGACGACCTCAGCCTCGTCAGCCAGGCAGGACCGGTCATCAACCATGCCAACCCTGCGGATTTCGTCGTCGGCTTGGGCGGCTTCCAACCCGACCTGCGCACCGCAACCCCCAACCTTCAATCATTGGTCACCGCACTGGATGTGGTCAGCGCCCAAACGCCGCGCCTCGGTATGAAGCGCGCCATCCTCTTCATCACGCCGCAAATGACAGACCCCAACCTTGCGGCAGCCCTCGAACCGCTCATCCAACGCGCCGTGGAAAATCGGATTCGCATCTTCGTCTGGTACGTGGACGCGAACACCACCTTCACCACCACCAGCGCCGCCATCTTCAACAACCTCGCCATCCAGACCGGCGGTAGCATGTTCCAATATTCCGGCAGCGAACGCTTCCCCGACCCCGAAGTTTACTTTTCGGCGCTGCGCAGGGTCTACCTGCTTTCCTACACCTCTCAAATAAAATCTCCCGGCGAACATGGGCTTTTGATTCAGGTCAACCTGCCCACCAACGAGACAGTCCAAACCGCAGAGCAACGCTTCAATCTGGATGTTCAACCGCCCAACCCCTTCCCGGTGACACCCAGCTTGCAGATCACCCGTCAGGCACCCGAGGATGACCCCTTCAACACCGAAATGCTTTTGCCCCAAACACAGGAGATCGAGATCATCGTCGAATTTCCAGACGGGCATCCACGGGCGCTCACCCGCACAACCCTGTACGTGGATGGCGTCATTGCGGACGAACGGACCGCCGAACCCTTCGACAAATTCACCTGGGACCTGACCAGCTATACCAGCAGCAGCGAACACCAGATCACGGTCGAAGCCGTGGATATCCTTGGCTTGAGCAAGACCAGCATGCCCGTCCCGATCACGGTCACGGTCATCAAGCCACCCAGCGGACCTGCCGCGCTGCTGGCGCGATACCGCACCCCCATCACGTTTGGCTCCATCATCCTTGCCGGTCTGGTGCTCTTCGTCATCCTCCTCAGCGGACGCGTGAAAATTCCAACACTGAAAAAAGTCCGCGAGGAACGCCGCGCCCAAACCGACCCGTTGACCCAGCCCATCCCAGTTCTGGCGCAGGAACCAGTTCCCGCGCCGGAGGCAAAGAAACCCAAGAAGCGGCGCATCCTCTCCAAGAAAACAGAACCCGCTTCAAAGTCCGGTGTAGATGCGGCGGCTTCTCTCATCCGCCTGAATCCGGACGGGCAGTTTGCGGAAGTCGCACCCATCCCGATGGTGGAAAAGGAGATCGTGCTGGGCACCGACCCTGTTCAATGCACCCTCGTGCTGGACGATCCGTCGCTCTCTGCTGTACATGCCCGCATCCGACAAACGGACGATGGCGGGTACCTGCTGCTGGACAACAACTCGATCGGCGGAACGTGGGTAAATTATGAGCCTGTGCAGCGAGACGGGGTTCGTTTGATGCACGGGGATATGGTAAACTTTGGTCAATTGGCTTACCGGTTTATGCACAAATCGCCTCCGCCCAAATCCTCCCCCAAGGTCGTCGTTCAAAACGCTGAAGAATGATTCGAACCACACTTGCTCATGTGCACGTTGCCGCGCTCAGCAATGCCGGCATGTCCGGCAAGAACAATGAGGACCGTTACGCGGTCTCTTCATTTCAGCTGAGCAAGGATGACCCGCGTCCATCCGTCTTTGCCGTTGTGGCAGATGGGATTGGTGGACATCGCGCCGGCGAAGTGGCCGCCGAACTGGCGGTCAACTATATCAGCATGCATGTTGCCGAAAGCAACGCAAAGAAACCCATCAAAATTCTCGAAAACGCCATCCACGACGCCAGCCAGGCAATCGCCTCCCATTCGGCGGGCAAGGATGAGGAACACGGCATGGGCGCCACCTGCTCTTGTGCGTGGATCATCGAAAACAAGCTCTACACCGCCTACGTGGGCGACTCGCGCATCTACTTGCTGCGTGGCAAATATATTCAACGCATCAGCATCGACCACACCTGGGTGCAGGAAGCCTACGAAAAAGGCATCATCACCGCCGAACAGATGCGCGACCATCCCAACGTGCATGTCATCCGGCGGCACTTGGGCGGCTTGAAACTACCCGAGGTGGACTTCCGCCTGCGCATTGACAACGAAGAAACCGACGAAGAGTCGATGAACAATCAGGGCTTTCATCTGCATCCCGGCGACACCGTGCTGCTCTGCACCGACGGGCTGACCGACCTCGTCTGGGACGATGAGATTCAAAAGATCGTTCGCGGGCAAAAGGATTTGAAAGCCGCCGCCGAGGCACTTGTCAGCCTTGCCAACCAGCGCGGCGGGCACGACAACATCACGGTCGTGCTGCTTGCCATGCCGCGCGTCGAAGAGACTGCGCCTCGCAGCAACCTGTTCGGCTGGTTGTTTGGGGAATAGAAAAGCCGCTTCGCAACTCCGCCCAAATTTGATTCACCCCATTTGCCGAATCTCAGCCTGATTTTTTTTCCGGCTTCTCCCGGTCCAGCCACAACTCACGATATTTGCGATTCCAATCCACCAAAAAGCGGATGGCGATCACCACGCCTGCGCCAAGCGCCGCCCAAAACGCCGCATCACGGATATTGAACAACCACAAGACCGGCGCGATCAGAATACCAGCGAATACGCTTGCCCGTGCAGAGTGACGGACGACCAGCACAAGTATCAGCAATGTGGCAAAACTGATCAAAAACGCCAGCGGGTTGACCGCCAACAACGCGCCGCCAGTGGTCGCAAGCCCCATCCCTCCACGGAAGTCAGCAAAGATCGTCCAACAGTGACCAACGACGGCAAAAGCGGCTGTCAGCGCGACGACCCAGGTTTCGCCGGAAAGTTCGACCGCAAGATAGGTGGGGATAAAGCCCTTGGCAATATCCAACACCAGCACCAATGCCCCCCAACCAAACCCCGCCTGGCGGATGGTGTTCGTCGTAGTAGCGTGACCAGAGCCCGCATCGCGCACATCCACGTTTTTCACGAGACGGGTGATCCAGATGGAGAAAGGCAGCGAGCCAAAGAGATAGCCGAGAATGGGGAGAAAAATATTCATGAAAGATATAACCCCGAAGTTGAGAAAAGTAGTCAATGGATCAGTAGGCATGTCCCAGCACACGAGCGCGGGAGGCAAGCATGCGGGCAAGCCCATCGAAAATAAATTTATGGAAGGGCCACATGGCATACCAATATAAAAAGCCAGGCAGACCGTGCGGCTCAAAATACGCCGTGACGGTAAAAAGCGTTTTTCCCTGCTCCCCTTCCAGCGGCTCAGATTGGAATTGCAGCCATGCCTTGCCGGGCACGATCATCTCAGCGCGCAGGCGCATGAGGCGGTTTTTCTCCACTGCTTCGACACGCCAGAAATCGAGCGCCTCACCGGTATGGATCTCATCCGGGTGACGCCGCCCGCGCCGCAAGCCCACACCGCCGATGGCTTTATCCAGCCAGCCGCGAATCGCCCACGACCAATCCATATACATCCAGCCGCGTTCACCGCCTATGCCTGTGTACGAACGAAAGACTGTTTCGGGCGACAGGTCCAGAATCACCCGGCGGCGTTCAATGAACAAGCCCTCTTCCACGCTGAATTGATACGGTTTGACATCGCCCTGCGCCGTGACCAGCGCATCAGACCAGCTGGTTTCGACATTATCCCGCTGGATGCGCCCCAATGCCAGACGGGTTGCTTTCTGAAAATCAATGGGCTGGATGTGCGGGAATAACTTCCGCGCCGTCTCATCGCGTACGATGAGTTCCGCGCGCAGACCTTCGATGAGCGGTGCGACCACCCGCCAGTGGATCGGCGTGACCATGTGAACCCAGTACGCGGATAACCTCGGGGCGTAGAACGGTGTGCGGATCAACCACCGGCGTAGATTCCGCTCTTTGGCGTACCCCAGCAACATGTCCGCGTAGGTGAGGCGCGAAGGTCCTCCAATTTCGATCACCCTGCCAGTGGCATCCGGTGTTTTGAGCGTATCCACCAGATAGGCAAGCACATCACGGATGGCAATGGGCTGCGCCCGCGAGAAGAACCAAGCCGGACAGGTAAGGATCGGTTCGCGTTCGGTCAGGTAGCGGATCATTTCAAAGAGGGCAGAACCCGAGCCGATGATCATGCCTGCGCGAAGTTCAGTGACCGGGACTTTGCCATGCCGCAGCGTGAAGCCGGTCTCGTGCCGCGAGCGTAGATAGGGCGATAAATTCGCCGTCGGGTCGACCAGCTCACCAAGGTAGATGATCTGCTCAATGCCTTCGTCTTCGGCGGCTTGGGCAAAATTCCGCGCGGCTTGCAGGTCACGTTCGGCGCTGCCTCTGCCGCCCTGTTTACCGTGGATTAAATAATAAGCAACTGAAACACCCCGCATTGCAGGTGCCAGGTCGGCGGGATTTAACGCGTCACCCTGAACCACGTCCACCCGTTTGAGCCAACTGCGTCCCTCCAAACGGGATGGGTCGCGCACGAGACAGCGCACACGATAGCCCGCCTCAAGCAATTTGGGAACGAGCCGCCCGCCGACATAGCCGGTCGCGCCGGTGACAAGGATGAGTTTCGCCTGAGTCATGATATCGAATTATACCCAGCACGGTTGGAAATACCCCCTGAGACCCGATATTCTCCGTCTGGATGCCTGCAAGCAAAACTTGCGAAACCTATAGCAGGGTATTAAAACCCTCCTCTAAAAATGTCATACATTTGCAGGAGGGTTATCAGGTTTTATTTTTTGCGGTGGGTCTTATAATCGGTTTGCAATACAGAATCATTGGCAGGAAGGCTGAATATGTTTTTTGAATGGTTTGCGGGGTTGAATGCGATTTGGCAGGCGCTTTTGGCGACCTGTTTTACCTGGTTCGTGACCGCCCTGGGGGCGTCGGTCGTTTTCTTTTTCAAGGACGTCAACAAACGAGTGCTGGATGCCATGCTCGGTTTTGCCGCCGGTGTGATGATCGCCGCCAGCTTCTGGTCGCTGCTGGCTCCCTCCATCGAGATGGCAGAGGAAATGTCCATGCCTTCCTGGCTACCAGCCTCGGTTGGGTTCATACTGGGCGGGCTATTCCTCTGGGGTGTGGATAAGATCCTGCCACACCTGCACATGGGGTTTCCCATCGAAGAAGCGGAAGGCATCAAAACCCACTGGCAGCGCAGCGTCCTGCTCGTGCTGGCAATCACACTGCACAATATCCCGGAGGGATTGGCGGTCGGCGTGGCGTTCGGTGCCGTCCACGCAGGGCTGCCATCCGCCTCGCTGGCTGGGGCGATTGCGCTTGCCATCGGTATCGGGCTGCAAAACTTCCCCGAAGGGACGTCGGTGGCAGTTCCGCTGCACCGGGCGGGCATGAGTCATGGAAAAAGTTTTTGGTACGGTCAACTCTCAGGGGTGGTTGAACCCATCGCCGGAGTGTTGGGAGCCGCTGCGGTGATCTTCATCAAGCCGTTGCTGCCGTATGCATTAGCCTTCGCCGCCGGCGCAATGATCTATGTGGTCATCGAAGAATTGATCCCGGAATCACAACTGGAAAAAGAGATCCACATCGCCACAGGCGGCGCCATGCTTGGATTTGTCATCATGATGATCCTGGATGTGGCATTGGGGTAAAATCCGCTTCCATCATGGACTGGAAGATTATCCCCGAACCCGAGCTGACCCCTTCTCTCGAAGCGGACATCCAACGGATGCTGATCGCATCCTTCCCCGAATATGTGGAATTCTTTACTCACAATTCGTATTGGGGTTCCAAACCAGAATACCGCCTGATCGCTGTGGATGCTGGTCAACCCGTTGCGCATGTGGAGTTTGGCTATCGTCAGATCACCGTCGGAGATTCGCTATTTCGTATCACAGGCGTGGGCGCAGTGGCAATTCACCCGCACTATCAGGGCAGAAAACTCGGCAGAGAAATGTTCACCCGACTGCGGGAATATCTATTAAAACATTCAGATGCAGATTTTGGTTTTCTCGGCTGCCGCGAAGACGTGACTGGGTTCTATGCCGCCGCCGGATTCACCCGTGTCCATCAAGATGTCTACAACCTCGACCCCGACTCCAATCAATGGCAAACCTACCACGGCCCGACCATGATCATGCCAATTCACAAATCAATAGATCAGTGGGCTTCGCAAGGCGTGATCCACCTCAATGGAATGCCGTGGTAATTTCATAAACTAAAGTAGAATCCGCAAATGCCCCTATTGTGGATCTCTTTATCATTTCTGGCGGGAATCATCCTAGCCGCCTCGATCTCTCTTCCCGCCTGGGCATGGGGATTGATCTCTCTTTTCTTTCTTCTTCTTTCCATCTTCCTTCGCCGCTCACAACTTGTCACGCATTTTGTGTTTCCAAAAGAGCATCCCTTTATTTTCATTCTCCCCATCGCGCTCTTCCTCGGCTCGACTTATTACCAATTTCGCCAGCCGACCATAGACGCCTTCCACATCGCCTTTTACAACGACCGCCAATATGATTTGCTGATAACGGGATACTTATCCGAGCCGCCTGATTACCGCGACAAATACACCAACCTCAAACTGAACGTCGAAGCCGTGGATAGCGGTGACGGCAATCTGCCCGTCAACGGGTTGATCCTGGTGCGCGTCGCACCCAACGAAGAATACGACTACGGCGAATATATCCGCGTACGTGGACAGTTGAAAACCCCGCCTGAGAACGAGGAATTCTCCTACCGTGATTATCTTTCGCGGCAGGGGGTTTACGCCTATATGACCAGCGCAGAAGTGACGCGCCTGCCGGGAAGTGGCGGTAATGCCATCTTCGCAGCCGTGTACCGGCTGAAATCGAGGCTGCTCGAAAACACCTACAGACTCTATCAAGACCCCGAAGCCTCCCTCTTCGCAGGCATCCTCTTCGGCGTGGATACCGGACTGCCCAAAAGACTACAGGATGCGTTCAAGAACACCGGCACGGCGCACATCATCGCCATATCGGGTTTCAACATTGCCATCATTGCCGGGGTGTTCTTCAACACCTTCAATTTCCTTTTGAAAAACGAGAGGCTGGGCGCCACACTTGCCGTGATCTCCATTTTCCTGTACGCTTTTCTCGTCGGCGGCGACCCGGCAGTTATGCGCGCCGCCTTCATGGGCAGTGTGACGTTATTCGCGCGGCAGGTCGGCAGGCGCAATGCAGGCATCAACACACTGGCTGCTGTCGCGCTCATCATGACACTCATCAACCCGCTCACCTTGTGGGATGTCGGCTTTCAACTCTCGTTTTTCGCAACGCTAGGGTTGATCCTTTACGCCGAACCATTCTCGAATTTCACCGCAGCCCTCATCGCAAAACTGATCAGACAGGACACCAGCGCCTTTATCAACTTCATCAACGAAAATATCATCCTCACCCTCGCCGCGCAGGTGATGACCATACCCATTATGATGTACTACTTCAACCGCATCTCCCTGATCTCATTCGTTGCCAACCCGTTCATCCTGCCCGTCCAACCGATGGTGATGATCCTCGGCGGGCTGGCGGTCTTCATCAGCCTGCTCATCTTCCCGCTTGGGCAATGGCTCGCATGGGTGGCATGGGCGTTCGCGGGTTATACCATCCGCGTGGTGGAATTTTTCGACCGTATCCCGAATGGCGTGATCGTCCTGGGCGACGTCCCACTTTGGAGCATCGCCTCGATCTACATCACGCTTCTCGCCGTGACGTTGAACTGGTCAACGCTTCAAAACTGGTTCAAATCCGCAGCCGCTTCGGTCCGCGCCGTGGCGTTGACATTCGCCTTTACAGCCACCTTCGTCTGCATGTTGGTCGTCTGGCGCGCCTCCGCCACCTCTGGCGATGGACGCTTTCACGTCACGTTCCTCGAAGTCGGCTCGGCGGATGCGGTCCTCATCCAAACATCGGAGGGGCGCAACATCCTCATCAACGGCGGAGCAAGCGCCTCCGAACTCTCAGATGAACTCGGCAGGCGGCTGCCCTTCTTCTCACGCAACCTGGATTGGCTCATCATCGCCTCCACACAGGAAGATCAACTTGCCGCCCTGCCTCGTGTGGTGGAACGCTACGAACCCGAGAATGTGCTTTGGAGCGGCAACATTCAAGCCTCCTTCTCCTCACGCCTGCTGGACGAATACTTCGCCGCACAGGAAATTACCGTCGTTCGCGCGGAAGCGGGTCAACGCCTCGAGCTGGGAGGAGGCGCATTTATCGAGGTACTGGCTATCGGTCCGCGTGGAAGCGTTTTACTTGTCGAGTATGGCAATTTCCGCGCCATGCTGCCCATTGGCGTCAGCGAAGGCACGCTCGATTCGCTGGAGTTTGGAAATACCATCGGCAAGGTGGATGTGCTCCTGCTCGCGGATTCGGGATACGCGCCCAGCAACCCACCGGACATTATCGAAAATTTGAATCCGCAATTGGTCGTCCTCAGCGTTGCAGCCGGAGACCTGAACGGTCTGCCGCATGATGAAGTGCTGGAAATGCTCAGCGGATATTCCCTGCTGCGCACCGACCGCAACGGCTGGATCGACATCACCACCGACGGTGTGGAAATGCGCGTGAACGTGGAACGGGGCGAAGCGGTACAAGAGACAGACAATGAGTAATAACCCAATGGGGCGGCTTATGCTCGCGGGCGGCGCGGAATTTGGCGGTCACATGGCTGAGCCGGATTTGCGCGCCATGGAATTCGCTGGTGGTTTCGACGCACCGATCTGCATCGTCCCCACCGCTGCCGCGCCGGATAATAATCACAAACGCGCAGGAAGCAATGGTGTGCGTTGGTTTCAACGTTTGGGGGCGAAGAATGTTTTCACCGTTGACGTGATCGACTCAAAATCTGCGAATGACTCCCAACTCGCCGCTTCCATTCGGACCTCGAAACTGGTCTATTTCCTGGGAGGGTTTCCCCGTCATTTGGGCGAGACGTTGAAAGGCAGTCTATGCTGGAACGCTGCAATGGAAGCGTATCAAAACGGGGCGGTCATCGCTGGGAGCAGCGCGGGGGCAATGGTCCTGTGCGAACATTATTACGACCCGTATGAAAAGAAGTTATTGCACGGACTGAATTTGATCCCCAATGCGTGTGTCCTGCCGCACCATAATCAATTCGGCAGGGCGTGGGCAGGACAGTTGAGACAAATGCTGCCAGAAGCCATCCTCCTCGGCATTGACGAGCAGACGGGCATGGTCAATGCCGAGGGGAACGAATGGGGAGTCTACGGCGGCGGGGAGGTCACGCTTTACCGCAGCGGATCAACCGTCGGTTATGGAAGGGGCGAAAGGTTCACATTCTAAATAAAGCGACATATAATCTGCCCAACTCGGAGGTGAGTCATGAATCATGCATTTAAGAGCACGAAGGAACACGTGCAGGGCGCTTTCCCGATCACGATCCTACATCTGCACGGCTGGCTGGATGCACAAAGCGAGGAAGCCCTGCTCGCGGAGGCACGAACCATTTACGATGATGGCGTACGTTACCTGTTGATCGACCTCGCCGAAGTGAATACGCTCACCAGCGCTGGAATGCGCTCGCTCCAAAAAGTGCATCGGATCTTCACGCCGCAGGAGGATGCCTACAAAACAATGCACGTGAAGTTATGCAACGCACCGCCGCAGGTCCATCAAATATTGAGCATGACCGGCTTTTTGAAGAGCATCCCGAATTACGAAACAATGCAGGCAGCGATCGACTCATTCTAAAAATTAACGCCCGCCTGAAACGCATGCAGGTTTTGCTGAACCGAGATGGTGACAATTCTTTTCCTAGATTGGGCATCGTGAAGAACATCGCTCATAAAACTCTCAGGTTTTCATAAGCCTTTCGTAAGAAAGTTTGCGTACAATCGCCTCATCTTTGAGGTGAAAGAGGAGAGACCCCATGACCCATCCTTATAAATCCATCCCTGTGCGATCATCCGAGATCACGCCAAAAGAGGTGTACCTTTCGCGGCGCGACTTTATGAAAGCCGCAGGCGTGATCGCAGGCAGTGTGGCGCTCGCCGCCTGCGCGCCCGAGATCGCGGACGGCGGCGACGCAGCTGCACCCGCATCTGACCGCCCTACATTCACCGATGAATTGGGGGATATGGCGAACACCTACGAAGAGATCACCAACTACAACAACTATTACGAGTTCAGCACCAACAAGGAAGCCGTCGCGCCGCTTGCCAAAAATTTCAACGCCTCCCCGTGGACGGTCGAAGTCTATGGCATGGTCAAAAAGCCAAAGATATTCGGCATCGAAGACCTGCTGAAGATGTTCCCGCAGGAGGAACGCATTTACCGATTACGCTGCGTGGAAGCCTGGAGCATGGTCATCCCGTGGAACGGGTTTCCGCTGGCGAGCCTGCTCAACGTGGTCGAACCAACATCGGATGCGCAATACGTCCGTTTCGAGACAGTCTACCGCCCCGAAGAAATGAAGGGACAAGGCAGCGCGTTCTATCCCTGGCCCTATCAGGAAGGCTTGCGCATCGACGAAGCCATGAACGACCTGACCCTGCTCGCCACCGGCTTATACGGCGAGATGATGCCCGCGCAGAACGGCGCGCCCATCCGCCTGGTCGTGCCGTGGAAATACGGCTTCAAATCCATCAAATCCATCGTCAAGATCGAGTTGACCGACCAACGCCCGAACACCTTATGGAACACGGTTGCCCCCAATGAATACGGCTTCTACGCCAACGTCAACCCCAATGTGGACCATCCGCGCTGGTCACAGGCGTCGGAACGGCGCATTGGCGAACTCACCCGCCGCGAAACGCTCATGTTCAACGGCTACGGTGAACAGGTCGCCACACTGTACGACGGCATGGACTTGAGCCTGCACTACTAGAATGCAGACCTCCGAAGCCTTGAAGGCTTCGGAGGTCTCATAAGATATGAAAATTCTCAACCGCTACACCCCGCTTCAAATCGCCATCCACGTTTACGCCTGGTCTGCCATCGTTTGGATCATCATCGAACTGCTGACCGGCACATTCTCCATCAACCCCATTCAGGAACTGGAACAACGTACCGGGCGGCACGCCATCACCCTGCTGGTCTTATCCCTGCTTTGCACACCGCTCAATACCCTCTTCGGCTGGAAAGAAGTACTCAAGCGCCGCCGCACATTGGGCTTGTATTCGCTTCTCTACGCAACCATCCACGTACTGATATTCGTCCACCTCGATTACGGTCTTGCGTGGAGTCTGATCGCCCGCACGGTCTTCGACAAACCCTACATCATCGTCGGCGCGATCACCTTCTTTATGCTGATTCCGCTGGGCGTCACCTCCTTCGACATCTGGAAGATCCGCCTCGGCAAAAACTGGAAGCGCCTGCACCAAACCGTTTATCTCATCGCTCCGCTGGCGGTCCTCCACTACGCGTGGAGCAAAAAAGGCGATATCTTCGCCCTCTCTGGCGACATCGCCCGCCCCTTGATCTATGGGATTGTCCTCGCGATTTTTCTGCTGATGCGGATTCCCGCCGTGCGGAAATTTCTCGCTTCACTCCCGACCCGCAGCCTGTTTCACACACCCAAAAAGAATCAAGAACCGAAAGTGGATGCATCCTAACCGGGTGGACTCGACTCTCTACATAGAGCGAATCCACCCATCTGGAAAGAACCGCTAAAAGAGACCGCGAAAGAACAGCAGCAAGCCGATCAACGCCAGCGGCACACCGACAATCGCGCCGACAATCGTCAGGCTGACGAGCACCCCGACGATCACCAGCACAATGCCAAGCACCATCGCCACGAAACGCCCGGTCATCTCTACGATAACCGCAAGCAATTTCCAGATCGCGGCGAAGGGCCACAGATACCAGGGAATGTGTCTTTTTTGAGTGGTCATGAGAAGTACCTCCATGTTCATGTACGCAGGTTTTATCCAAACGATGCAAACATGAAAGAAACTTAAGTACCAGTGTACGAAAATGGGGAGAAGACTATAATTTTGCAACTATGCCTACAAAATCCAGAAAATCAACCCCTGTTATCGAAGATGAGATCATCGAAGAAGAAACTCCCGCCATTGAAGACCCTGAGGAATTCATCACCTTCAAGCGCAGTCATTTCTACTCTGTGCTGGTGGTGTTAGCCTTTGGGGTCGGCTTGCTGGTCGGGTATGTGGTTTGGGGTCGGTCCGCTGCTGCCGCAACAACGACTGCCGTTGTTGCCAACCCGGAACCAATCTATGTCGAGGTTACACCCTTGCCCACCGCCATCCCCGAACCTGTCGTGTATGAGATCGAAACGGAAGGTTTCCCAAGCCGTGGTCCCGATGATGCACCCATCACCATTGTTGAATTCAGCGATTACCAATGCCCATACTGCTGGCGCTGGCACGTTCAGGTGTACGACGCGCTGATGGAAGCCTACCCGGATAAGATCCGCTTCGTGTACCGCAACTTCCCGTTATCCTTCCACCAGAACGCCCTGCCCGCCGCCGAAGCCGCTCTGTGCGCCGGAGACCAGAACGCCTATTGGGAATTTCACGATGCCCTGTTCGCAAATCAGGAAAGTTTGAACAACCAATCCGGCACGATACTTGAGCAAACCTTCTACAATGATCTGGCGGCAAGTTTCAACCTGGACGTGGCGACATTTGAAGAGTGCATGGTCAGCCGCAAGTATGAGGAGTTCATCCAGAACGATATGCAGTATGCCGCCTCCCTGCCCATCGACTCAAATGGCGAATCCGCTGTGGGCGGCACACCGACCTTCTTCGTCAACGGGTATCGCCTTGGCGGGGCGTATCCCATCGAATATTTCGTACAGATCATCGAAGCCGAACTGGCAAAGACCCAATAACAAAAAAAGGGCGGGCGCATTGCCCGCCCTTTTTTTGTTGTCTTTATCCTTAAAACTCCGCGCCGATTTTTCTCGTGGTGGTAAGATAAAGTCGATCCATTTCAGATAGGCTGTCGCAGCATGTAGAGGAAAATTCGCGGCAGGACTACAATCACAAACGCCTCGGAGAGAAGACCATGAAACGATTTGTCGCCGTTGCCGGGAATATAGGTGTGGGGAAATCCACGCTCGTCAGAATGCTGTGCGAAGAGATGGGCTGGGACCCGTTCTATGAACCGGTGACGGAAAATCCCTATCTCGCTGATTTCTACGGCAACATGACCGCCTGGGCATTTCATTCCCAGGTATTTTTCCTCACCCACCGACTGCGCTCGCATTTCAACCTTGCCCAACACCCCAACTCTGTCATCCAGGACCGCAGCGTGTACGAAGATGCGGAAATCTTCGCGTACAACCTTTACAAACAGGGCAACATGGCGGATCGTGATTTCCAGACCTACCGTGAATTATACGAAACGTCTGTGCAATTCCTGCCGCCGCCCGATCTGGTGATCTATCTGCGCGCCTCGGTGGATACGCTCATGAACCGCATCAATCAGCGCGGGCGTGATTATGAGCGCCAGATCTCGCCCGATTACCTGCAAAACCTGAACAATCTCTACGAAGGCTGGATCGAAAACTTCACCCTTTGTCCCGTGCTTGCCGTCCCCGCTGATGATCTGGACTACGTCGCCCACAACGGCCACTTGCGACTGATCGCTTCAAAAATAGACGCAAAACTGACCGGCAAAGAGGAAGTGGTCTTCGAGCCGGAAGAAGTGGCAAGAGCGGCGGAAGACTAGAATCGATTACGAAATAAAAAGAGTTGCGAAGTGATGTCGCAACTCTTTTTATTTGCCTGCTGATTTACGCCTTTCCCAACACCATCGCCAGCAGCGCCATTCTCACATACAATCCATACTCCATCTGACGGAAATAGGCGGCGCGGGGGTCATCGTCGAAGTCGGTACTGATCTCGGTCACGCGCGGAAGCGGATGCATCACGATCATTTCCTGTTTGGCGGCTTTCATCACTGCGGGGTCGATCACATACGCGCCCTTGACCTTTTCATAATCGGCGGGGTCTTCGAAGCGTTCCTTCTGGACGCGCGTGACATACAGCACATCAGTTTCGGGCAGAACTTTTTCGAGTGAAGAATACTCTGCCTGCGGAATGCCCTTCGCACCGACTTCATCCATCACTTCCTTCGGCATCTTCAAAATATCTGGCGAGACATAATTCAACCTGACCTTGAACAACGATAGCAGCCGCGCCAGCGAATGGACCGTGCGCCCGTATTTCAGGTCGCCAAGCATGGTCACGGTCATGCCGTCCACCTGACCTGCGCCGAGTTCCTCGAAGATCGTAAATGCATCGAGCAATGCCTGTGTGGGATGCTCGCCCACGCCGTCGCCCGCGTTGATGATCGGTTTCCTTGCCGCCTTTGCCGCGATCGCCGCCGAACCGGTTTCGGGATGGCGCAGCACGATCACATCGGCGTAGCATTCCAGCGTGCGGATGGTATCGGGCAGGCTCTCGCCCTTCGACACCGACGAATACTTCACCTCATTGATCGGGATGACCGAGCCGCCGAGCCGCTCCATCGCGGCAGTGAACGACGACGACGTTCTCGTGGACGGTTCATAGAACAGGTTCGCCAGAATTTTCCCTTTCAGCAAATCGAACGTCCCGACGCGCTCGACCATGCCGCGCATCTCGTGCGCCACACCGAAGACGTACTCCAGATCGGCGCGGCTGAACTGCTTGACGGATATGATGTCCTTACCGTACCAGTCAGCATTTTTATTTTCGCCGAAGGGCAGGTAGGGGGATTGTGGATCGGTTGGCATATGGTAGTCTCCTGTTTGAGTGGTTTGGTAGTTCAGGCATTTTATGGTTTCATCAGGGAATACAATTTTAGATTCTTTCCTCTTTCATTGTTTTCCCATATCGAACAAATGATTCGCCAGCGGAATAATATTGATCAACGGCTCTTCATATGGATGGGACACACGCACCGCTCGGACCGCTTCTTCCACTTGTTCGCGTCGGCAATTGACTTCGATCTTGTACTCGACCGCGAGGCTGATCTCCCCGATTTCTCCATCGAACGGGCTGGCTCCCTCAAGCGGACGGAACGATCCCTGCACCTGCGAGATGGCAAAGCAATGGTCATAGTTTCCGATCACGCCCACCCCCGCCTTTGCCAGTGCATCGCGGACTTTTTCCACATGTCCCTGCGGGACGAAGATCTCCAGTTTTATATCGGTAAAATTTTCCATAAAACTCCAATCTTAAGAAAAAAGCCTGACAATTAATTGTCAGGCTTTTCGAGAACGATGGATGAAACGAACAGTGCGCCCAGTCGGGATTTTTCAAGTGGGTGGTGCAGGGGATTTCCTCGGAACATCGGCGCTGATTATACCCGCATTTACAAACCTGCCAATGGTTCCACATCCAACCCGTTGGCGGTGGCAATCTCTTCAAAGGTGATCTCGATCTCGTCCAGGAGACGATCCAATCCATCAACTTTTTCTTGAAACCCATCACCCAGCAGACCCAACTCAGTGCAGGCGTTCTCCCAGAATTTGAGGTGATCACCGCCCAGCATCTCGGAAGATAATGTCCAGGTTTGAAGAAGAGCCCACAGCGCAGAAAGAGGCGTATCGCCGTCCAGCATGGCTTTGATGGCTTTGTCGTAGTAGTTCAGGCGGGTCGTGTGGATGCGCCCATCCACGCCCGGTTTTTCACTGGCAAGTTGAAACGCGGATTTCCAGTCTGCGAGCCAGCCTTTGACCGTTGCGGGGTTGACACGGTTCGCACCGATCAGCCCATACACGGCAGCAACCATCTCCGGCTTTTGAGCCGCTTCGGCGCGGGCGGGGAACTCGAGCAGAAGGCGGCGCTCTTGAATAGGTGGACCGCTCAACTCGGCGATGGCATTAATGGCATGGAAAAGCGATTTCAAATATTTTCTAACATCCTTCGCCCCGGCTGGCGATTCCAATTCAGAAATATCCATCCAAATGCCGCGTCCATGAGCAAGCAATGTTTTGCAACGCTGTAACATCAACGGCGGTTGTTCGAACTCAAAGCCTGCGCGCAGGCTGGCTTGCACAAAGTCGAAGAATTTTTCGCGTTCGTACAACAAGATTGGGTCGTACATTTCGTATCCCAGCCACGGGTCGCCGCGTAACTCGCGCGGTAACTTGAATTCGTCTTTGGCACGGCGGCTGATGTCAATGTGGAAGTCAGGAGTGAGTTTGACGAACTCGCGCTTCTTCATTGGCGGCGTCTTGGTGACGAACACAATATCAATATCTGCCGTACCGCCGATCATTGGCTCCGGTGTGCGCAGAGACCCGGTCAGGTAGGCGGCGATGATGTCGGGATCATTGTATGCCCGTTCTTGAACGGTCTCACGGGCAATGCGCAAAAGGGAATCTCGCGTTACTCGCATGTGAACCTGCCTATTTCAGCGGCATCGTCGCCTGGTATGGGGTCAAGCCCAACGTCTCGCGGATGCGATTTTCGATCAGTTTGATGTGTTCCGCGTTCTGGATAATGTTCAAATCGTTCGTGTCTATTTTCAAAATGGGCGTGTGGTCATACGGCTTTGAAAAGAATACTTCGTACGCTGTGTTCAACTCATCGATATAAGCGCGTTCCATTTGGCGCTCATAGGGTCGGTCACGGAAGGCAATACGCTGCATGAGCGTATCGGTGGTGGCTTGTAAATACACCAGCAGGTCGGGTTTTGGAATTTTCTCACCCAACGCCTCATGGACTTTGTGATACATGTCCAGCTCGTCGCCTTTCAGGTTGATGCCTGCAAAAAGCGCGTCTTTGGCAAAGGTGTAATCGGAGATCAGGCTCTTTCCGACAGCGAGGATGCTGGGAACATTATTGTTCTGCTGGCGATAGCGGCTGAGCAAAAAGAAGATCTGTGTTTGGAAGGCATACCGGGCACGGTCGCCGTAAAAATCGGAGAGGAACGGGTTTTCCTCGAAAACCTCCAACAATACTTCCGCTTCAAAGGCTGGCTGTAACAGACGGGCGAGCGTGGTCTTGCCAACACCAATGACGCCCTCGATTGCAATATACATGAACACTGTCTCCCAGAGGATATTAAATCAAGGATACCATAAATCCGTTACGTTATAATTTTATCCATGACCCGTATTTGCATCACGCCTTTCGTGCAAGGGACAGGCGGCATGGCGTCCTTCCGTTTGAAATTCGAGCAGGGATTAAAAGCCCGCAATATCGACGTGACCCATGACCTGAACGACAAGTCTGACGCGGTGCTCGTCATCGCCGGGACCCGCTTCTTACTGGACCTGAAGCGGATTCGGCAACGGGGCATTCGCGTCGTCCAAAGGTTGGATGGAATCAACTGGGTGCAGCGCGTGAAATGGTCGGGAGTCAAATACACCGTCCGCGCCGAGTATGGGAATTTGATGCTTGCCACCATCCGCAACCATTTCGCAGACAGGGTCATCTACCAAAGTCAGTTCATTCGCAAATGGTGGGAAGATTGGTACGGCGCGGCGAAAGCGCCCGCCACGGTCATCATCAACGGCGTGGACTTGGACACGTACACGCCTGAAGGCGAGTCTGACCGACCGACAGACAGATACCGGATGCTCCTTCTCGAAGGCAGCCTCGCGCGCGGATTGAACTCCGGTCTGTTCCATGCCGTGAGCGTGGCGGAGAAACTATCGTCAAAATATCCGATGGAAGTCGTTGTCGCTGGCACAGTGGATGAAGGAACCCAAAGAAAATTAACCTCCGTGCTCTCTGTGAACTCTGTGGTGAATCTCTCTGTCAAATTCCTTGGCACCGTCCCGCGAGTGGATATTCCCAAACTGGCGCGTTCCTCGCACCTGATGTACTGTGCCGAAGTCAACCCGCCCTGCCCGAATTCGGTCATCGAAGCATTGGCGTGCGGATTGCCCGTCATCGGGTTCGACAGTGGCTCGCTCAAAGAATTGGTCTCGGACGATGCGGGTTGTATCGTCCCCTACGGCGCGAACCCGTGGAAGCTAGAAACGCCGGACGTGGACACGCTCGCAGCGTCGGCGGGGGAAGTGCTGGAGAAACAGAGTCAATTCCGGGCGGCGGCAAGGAAGCGGGCTGAGTCGCAATTTGGGCTTGACCAGATGGTCGAGTCCTATCTCAAAGTTTTGTTAGACGATGGACGATAGGCCGTCCATTATCTTTGAATAAGCACCTTACACCCAACCACCAAGGCTCGAAGTCACGAAGCCACAAAGTTTTTTATTCTTTGAGACTTTGCGTCTTGGTGCCTTTGTGGTTAAGAATATAATCTTTTCAGACACTTTCGAAAGGAGTCATCATGGACAACGAAGTACACGACTTTCTACTCAAGCACTTGAACGGAATCATGCAGAACGACATCGCTTCGTATCATGAAACGACAGCAGAGGAATTGACGCTGTACGAGTGGTGGGTCACGCCGCACCGCTTGGATGGGCTGCCTTTCCATGAGTTCATGATGACCGCCAATGCCGACCGCGGCTCGGTCTTCGGTGCGGAAGACAAGGGACAGAAAGCCGTCTCGCGTTTTGATTTGTCGAATTTATTAATTCAACGCTATGGCGATACTGCCATTGCAAGTTACACCTTGCTCATCAGCACCTCCCTGCCCGAAGGTGTGAAGGTCGCCGCGCACAACGAAAGCCGCGTGATGGTGAAGATGGATGGACAGTGGAAAGTGGTGCATGTGCATAAATCACCCGCCTACTCCGCGCCGCATGTTGGATGATAGTAGGGGCGAGGTAACCTCGCCCCTACTCATAGATTATGAAAAACCCCTCCCGCTCCTATGACCTTCTCTGGCTCAGCATTGCCCTCCTGCCGCTGATCGGATTGTCCTTCATGCTATCCGTCCCGGCGCAGGATTATTGGTGGTATCTGCGCCTGGGTAAAGACATCCTCACCGAAGGCGCGATCCCGTTGGTGGATACGATGGGTTACAGCCGCGCGGGTCAGCCGATCTTTTATCAGCAGTGGCTTTCTGGAATTATTTTTTACCTTGTCTATCAAGCAGGCGGCGTGACGTTGACCTTCCTGCTGCGTGCTGTGTTGATCGGTTCGACCTATGCCGCGACCTGGTTCCTAATGCGTTCGTGGGTTGGCGCGCGGACGGCAACCCTCCTGCTGATCGTGCTTGGCGTTTCTTCATCGAATAATTGGATGATCCGTCCGCAGTTGTTTGCGTATCCGCTTTTTCTGTTGTGCCTCTTTGCGGTGTATGAATGGCAAAAGGGAAACAATCGCTGGCTGTTCCTTCTTCCACTTTCCACTTTCCTGTGGGCAAATCTACACGGCTCGTTCGTCCTGCCATTTTTATTGGTGGGCGCGGCGCTGGTCTTCGGTTCCAACGAGTGGGTAAAAGAATTAACCGCGAAGGACGCAAAGAAGAATTTATTTCTTGGCGCTCTTAGTGCACTTCGCGGTTCAAAACAACATCGAGTCATGTTCCTCACCATCCTTGCCATGCTTATCGCCAGCCTGCTCAACCCGCATGGATTTGGAGTTTGGCAATACCTCGTCTTTATCCTCAACAACCCGTCAGATTATTTATTCAGCGTAGAGTGGCGTCCGCCGACTAACGAAGGCTGGCAGATGAACATCTTCTTTGCATGGATGCTCGTCTTTGTTCCGCTGGCGGCATTCTCAAAAAATAAACTTTCGCTGCTCGAATGGATTCTCTTCCTCGGCTTCGGCTGGCTGGCGCTTTCGGGCATTCGCTTTGTGATCTGGTTCATGTTCCTGCTCGCCATCTTGACTGCGAAACTGGTCAGTGAGTGGACGAATGCTTACATTGATAAACCCATCGAGAAGATCAATCCGCGCATCAACACGCTCATCGCGTCCATGTTGTTCCTCGTGCCGATGGTCTTCCTGCCCGGCGTGCGCGACTCGTGGTGGGAAGGTGCACCGGAAATTTACGAACTCACTACTACTCCAGTTGAGGCGGTGGACTATCTCAAATCGCGCGAGGAGTTACCGGGTCCGCTTTGGAACGACTACGCCTTTGGTTCCTATCTCGAATTCGCGCTTCCGTCCCGTCCCACATGGATGGACACGCGCATGTACAGTTTCCCGCAAGAGCAATGGGAGGAATACGTCCGCGTGACGAATGCCGATGGCTGGCAGGAGATGTTCGACCGCGAAGGGATCAACTTGTTGCTGCTCTCGCAAGCCGCTCAGCCGGATTTGGTGAATGCCGTCTCGTCGTCCGATGTGTGGTGCGAGGAATACCGCGACGAGTACGCCGTCATCTTTTCGCGTTGCGAGGTGAAATGAACTTCAAAGGCAAACTTGCTTTGCAGCAGCGCGTGCTCCCCACCTATCGCGTCCCGTTCTTTGATTTGCTTGCGAGTCACTGCGAAGATGGCATGAGTCTCTTTGCGGGCGTAGCGCGTCCCGAAGAGATGATCGCGGGCGGCACGACGCACATCGCAAAGCATGTCGAAGCCGAAAACATTCACCTGTTTAACGGCGCGTTTTATCTTTGTTATCAAAAGGGATTTATTAACTGGCTCGAAGCGTGGAATCCTGATGCGTTGATTGTGGAAGCGAACCCCCGCTACCTCGCCACATCCTCCGCTGTGAAGTGGATGCACGCCCGCGGACGCAAGGTCATCGGCTGGGGCTTGGGTTCGCCGCGTCTTTCCGGACCCGGAGCCGGATTCCGCAAAATGAGGCGGATGCAATTCCTAAGCCGGTTCGACGCGCTGCTGACATACAGTCAACGCGGGGCAGACGAATATGCCGCCCTCGGCTTTCCGCGCGAGAAGATTTTCGTCGCACATAACTCTGTTTCGGCAAAGCCGATGTTCAACGTTCAACGTTCAACGTTCAACGCTCAACCCACGCTCTTATTTGTCGGACGATTACAAGCCCGCAAACGAGTCGACTCCCTCCTCCGCGCTTGCGCCGAAATGGAATCCAAGCCGCGTCTGCTCATCGTCGGTGATGGACCCGAACGTGCCGCGATGGAATCGCTGGCAAAGGAAATCTATCCATCCGCGGAGTTCATCGGCGCAAAACATGGCGCGGAGTTGAAACCGTATTTCGAGCAAGCCGATCTATTTGTCCTGCCTGGCACTGGCGGACTCGCTGTTCAAGAAGCGATGAGTTATGGTTTGCCGGTCATCGTAGCAAAAGGCGATGGCACGCAGGATGATCTGGTTCGAGAAAAAAATGGCTGGCAGATCGAGCCGGAGAATTATGATGCGCTCGTCGCAGCAATGAAAAACGCGCTATCAGATGTAGCGCGTCTGCGAGAGATGGGGAGGGAATCGTTCCGCATTGTTTCTGAAGAGATCAACATCGAAAAAATGGCGGAAGCGTTCGTGAAGGCGTTGAATTATGTCAACACGTAAGGGCACCCCTACAATGCTGCCTGTTGAAATTGGATTAATGTATCTATGAACTGCTTCTGCCCAGAAGCGTAGTGCGTCGCCAGCGAATTCAAGCGGAAGGTGAGCACTTTTCCGTCTTTGAGCTGGATGGCGATCATCTTCTGGTTGAAGAATCCGCTCGGCTTGATGGACTTGATATCCGAATATAAAATTTCGCCCAACCCTTTGTTCACCATGTTCAGCGAGGCGAAACCCATTTCGGTGGCAATGACGAACATCCGTCTACGGGTGAGGGCGGCGAAGAAATACCCATCGCCCATCAGGCTCAAGCCGCCGCTGACGACAACCTGCTTCAAGGATTTGGTGTAGAGAAAGCCTGTGAGTTCGATCCCCTCTCCGGGTCCGAGATGAGGCGCAAGTTCCTTGTGGATGAATTCGTCGAATTTATGCATCACAACTCCTTCATGATCTCGTCTTTTTTACGCTCGTATTCCACCTGTGAGATCAAATTCCGGTCTCGCATCTCTTTCAACTCGCTCATGCGCTCGAGCGGCGTCTTCCCTTTGGTGGCGGAGGGCATTCCGGCATTCGGGAACAACGCCGGGGCGGAAGGATCGGCAACCAGATTGTTGCGAGCCGCAATGAGCAGCAGGACAAAAAAGACCAGCGATGCCAGCAAGCCGGTCAGCGCGACCGCCTGAAAGGTGATATCAGATCCATCACAATACACGTTGACCGAGAAAAACGTTTCGCCGGGGCGAACCGAGGAACGGGTCACTTCCACCGTCTGTTCACCGGCGCATAAAATAGGCTGGGTAATATTTGTGACTCGCGGGAAGAAGGCAACCGCCAGCGCGGTAAAAATGGCGTATCCCAGGAACAAACCCACAACAAAAAGAATGAAGATCAACATCCAACGAGGTCGTTTCATATTGGCTCCTTATTAGCTGAATGTATCCCAAATACAATTTCTTCAACATCACCCAATGTGACTATTTCCGGTCCATTCGATCGATGCGGATGATGCGAATGACCGGAACACCCTTACCCGTACTTCGGCGTATCGCCAATGATCTCCCAACCGCGTTCGAGCGCGATCTTCTTCAATTTGGAATCAGGGTAGACTGCCACGGGATGCTCGGCATGTTCCAATAATGGAATATCCAGAATGGTATCGCCATAGGCGACATCCACGCGATCCACACCGAGGCGGCTGAGCACCTGCTCGATCTTTTTCTCATTCGCCACGAGACCACCGACCATTTTCAAGCGTCCATTCACCAGTTCCACCGGCGTGCCGATGGTTTCCGCTCCGATCCGTTTAGCGAACGGCTCGATGAATGGCTCCACCACACTGCTGGCGATGTAGACCCGCGCGCCTTTCTCACGGTGATCCACGAGACGGGCGATCACATCCCCGCGGCGTTTTTTCCACAGGTCATGTTCCACCACCCATTCCGAGGCATGACTCACTTTTTCGGGAGTCGCATCTTTGATGTAGGCAAGGCTGTCGATCATCAACTTCTGCCCCCACGCCTGCCAATCTATCAAACCGCGCTTGGCGAGCAGATACGAAGGCGCAATGGACGCTATGTACCAGTTCGCGCGTAACTTGCTTTGGTTATGCTTCACCCAATCCACCAGCCCCAAAAATGGCGAGCCGGTGGTCAATGTTCCCATCATATCTGAAACGACGATCATTTCTGCTCCTATACAATTAATTCAGGCAATTATAGTATGCCCATAACCTCACTGCGCCGTATTTCCCCCATCTGCCAGCAGCAGATGACCCGTCACGAACGAGGCTTCATCCGAAGCAAGGAACAGAACCGCATTCGCAATTTCTTCCGGCTTGCCGAAGCGCCCCATCGGAATGTACTCGCTTGCTTCTTTGATCGCCGCTTCCAACGTCACCGGCGACGACCCTTCAAAATAACCCTTCTCCATCCAACGGTCCACGAACGTATCGCCCGGGCAGACCGCATTGACACGAATCCCATCGCGCGCAAAATCCAGCGCCATCGCCTTGGTCATCATCCCGACCGCCCCCTTGCTCATCACATACGGGAAGGCATCCTTGCCCGCCACCACCGACCAATCTGACCCATTGTTGACGATGGCACCCTTGCCCTGCTTCTTCATGTGCGGAATGACCAGCTTGCACATGCGCCACACCGCCGTCACGTTGATGTCCAGCGTGTTTTGCCAGACCTCTTCGCTGGTCGTCTCCGCTGTACCCTTCGTGACAATGCCCGCGTTGTTGAACAAAATATCGATATGATCAAATTCCGTAAGCGCAGTTTCGACGACTCTCAAGCAGTCTTCTTCCTTTGAGTGATCTGCCTCTACGAAAACGCATCGGACTCCCCTTTGCCTGCATTCCGCTTCCACATCCTTCCCCAAGCTGATACGCCGCCCGGTAATGACCAGATCCGCCCCCTCGTCCGCGAAGCGCAGCGCAGTGGCTTTTCCAATACCGGATGTCGCACCGGTGATGATGGCAACTTTGTTTTTGAGTTTCATGGGCTCCTCCATCCTTATTTTATCTGTATTCATCTGCGTTCATCTGTGGTTTAATTCACAGCATGGACAGCAAGACACTCAACGTACTCGAATACCCCAAAATTCTCGAACGGCTCGCAGGCTTCTGCGACTTTTCCGCTTCGATGCAGCTGGCACGCGGACTCGAACCAACCGATTCCTACGACCTCGCCGTCTCCCGTCTTGCCGAAACGACCGAGGCGCGCAAACTGCTCTCGATCTCGGATGTGAGCATTGGCGCGGCGCACGACATCCGCCCGGCGGCAGACCTTGCCGCCCGCAGCGGCGTGCTTGACCCGCACGCACTGCTGGACGTGAAATCCACGCTGATCTCATGCCGCGAATTAAAAAAGACCTTCGAGAAAAAGGAAGCCGAATATCCGCGCCTGTGCCTGATCGCACAGGGATTGCCCGACTCGCATGGCATCGTGGACGCCATCACACGCGTGCTCTCCGAACGCGGCGAAGTGCTGGATTCCGCATCCGTCAAACTGGCAGACATCCGCCGCAACCTGCGCATCGCCCACGACCGACTGATGAGTCGCCTGCAAAAATATGTGACCGACTCCAAGACCGTATCCATGTTGCAAGAGTCCATCATCACCCAGAGAGACGGGCGTTATGTAATTCCCTTGCGCGCCGAGTTCAAAGGCAAGATCAAAGCCATCATCCACGACCAATCCTCCAGCGGTGCAACGTTGTTCGTGGAACCACTGCCCGTGGTGGAAGCCAACAACCAGATCCGCGAATTGCAGCTTGCCGAACGCGACGAAGAACGCAGAATCCTTGCAGAAGTTTCGTCATTGGTCGGCGCACATGCCAGTGAGTTGAAATACGGTGTGGAAAATCTCGCCGTGCTCGACCTTGCGTTTGCAAAAGCAAAATACGCGGACGAGTTGCATGCGAGTGAGCCGCTGATTCACGAGTTGAAGGTTGAAAGTTCAAGGTTGAAGGACTCAAAATCTTCAACGTTCAACATGCAATTTTCAACCTTAAAACTCCTCCAAGCCCGCCACCCATTGCTAGACTCTGAGACCGTCGTGCCGATTGACGTGGATCCGCGCGAAGGGACTCGCGCCATCGTCATCACTGGTCCGAACACAGGCGGCAAGACCGTTTCGCTCAAAACCGTCGGCTTGCTGGTGGTCATGGCACAAAGCGGCTTGCACATCTCCGCACAAAGCGGCTCGGAACTGCCATTCTTCAAATCGGTCTATGCCGACATCGGCGACGAGCAATCCATTGAACAGTCACTTTCCACCTTCAGCGGACACATCACCAACATCATCCGCATTTTGAAGGTGATCGACCACCGTTCACTGGTCGTCTTCGACGAACTCGGCTCCGGCACCGACCCGCAGGAAGGCGCTGCCATCGCGCGCGCGATCCTGAGTCACCTGCTCGAAACCGGCTGCATGACACTCGTCGCGACGCATTACCCTGAATTGAAATCCTTCGCGCATTCAACGGAAGGCGTGGTCAACGCTTCGCTGGAATTTGACATCAAAACGCTTCGCCCTACCTATAAGTTGACCATTGGTCTCCCGGGCAGGTCCAACGCCTTAGCCATCGCCCAAAAATTGGGGCTGCCCCAAGCCATCATCGAATCTGCCAAAGCCGAGATCAACCCGCTCGATTTGCGTGCGGATAAACTGCTGGACGACATCCGCAAGGAACGCAACCGCACCTCGCGCGAACGCGAAAAATTGGAGAAGCAGCGCACCCGCCTCGAAGCGCAAAATGCGGATCTGGAAAAACGCCTCGAAAAGATAGAGGATGAACGCCGCGAAACGCTCGCCAAAGCCCGCGCCGAAGGCGAGTTGGAAGTCGCCATCCTCAAACGCAACCTGGACTCGTTGAAGGCTCAATTAAAGAAAGCCGGTCAGCCGTTGCAAGCCATTAAAGCCATTGAAGACAAAATGGAAAAAGTGGAAGAGAAGGTGGAGCAGCCTGTCGAACGTCAAATGTCGAAGGTCGAAGGCCAGACCGGCACTTTGAAATTAGGCGAGAAGGTCACCGTCAGCACGCTCAATGCCGAGGGTGTGGTGACCGCTCTCGGTGAGTCGGATGCGGAGGTGCAAATTGGGACGATCCGCGTGCGGGCGAAGTTATCCGACCTGATCCGGCGCGGCGGCGAAGCCTCTTCCGAATCAAAAAAGGTTGAATCTGGAAAGAAGCCTGCGCCAGCGTCCACAGTCAATCGTCCATCGTCCGCCTCGCCCGGCATGGAAGTTGATTTGCGCGGACTCATGTCTGAAGATGCGCTCGATAAGATGGAACGGTATCTGGAACAGGCATATCTGGCGGGCTTGCCGTGGGTGCGGATCATTCACGGCAAGGGGACGGGCAAACTGCGCCAGGCGGTGCGCGATGCCCTGCGCGGACATGCGTACGTCAAGTCGTTCGAGGAGGGCGGTCACACCGAGGGCGGCGAAGGCGTGACTGTGGCAAAGTTGAACGCGAGTTAACAAATTCCCCAATTTGGGTGATGCGGCTGGACTTCCGAAGTCTTTTGTTTGAATTTATAATTTTTGCAACTTAACCGGGAGTCGCTTATGTCCATTGACGATGCCATCCAGAAAATGACCGATCTCATCAAAGCTGCGTGCGCCAGCGCAGAGATCAAACCTGCCAAAATGTCGGATGAAGAGGCGCGGCTTTCGGTGTATGCGCCAGCAAGCGACATGCAGAAGATCAAAGATGCGACCTTCCAGCCTGCCATCGACATGCTGAACTCAGACGGGATGGATGTGCAGGTCTTCGTCTACGATAAAGATGCGCCGCCTCTAAAGGGATGAATGCAAAAGGATAAAAAGGACAACCGTAATGGTTGTCTTTTTTTATTGCAAAAGGATTAATGGTTTTCTTCGCATTCCTGGCAGGCACAGCGGTGAATCACTGTCCCGTTGCAGTGCGCCAGACGATATTCAACGCCTCCAGACCGGTCATGCGGTGAATTTCCTGCGCCTCATCGGTTAAGTAAATATCTCCCTGCAAGGGACGGTCTTTGCGGGTGTAAAGACCACGATTGGGAAGGTCGGAAAGTGACGCCCAAAAATTCCAAAGCGGCAGGTCGAACTCTTCGGCAAGTAAAGCCATGTCGCGATTGACACGAAAATCCAGCTCGCGGTTATCCGCTTTGGTGGCGAGGATGGGGACAACACCCTGCGCGATCAACTGGTTGATGATTCGCCGCAGATATTCGGTATTGCGCGATTCGAAATGCGATCCAATTTGAATGATCACGAACGACGGACGTTGGACACGCAATTCACAATCCACAGGCGTTTCGCCAAAACCACAGCCATACTGCCCCCGATGCCACTGATCCCACAACAACGCACCCGGCGTAGTGCCATCCTGTGCGGTGGCGCTTTCGCGGTTAAACGAACCATCGAAATGCGCAATGGTTTCCTGCAATTCGTCCGGCAGGCTCTCCACAAGGTCCGCATCGGTTTCAAAGACGCCGAAGAATTCGTCTGGTCGCGCCTGGCAGTCGCCAAAGATGGAAAACGCATGCGGGTCATTGCCGAGCGACTGTCCCAGCAAATAAATTTCACGGATGCCTTCACCCGGCTCGGGCAGGATCGGCAGCCCCATCCACTCATTGGCGGCGGAAGTCCCGGTTGGCGTTTCGGATTCGATTACAGAGTTGGTGGGAGAACTGGATGGAATCGGTTGGGTCGCATCAGGCGTGACTGTGGGTGTGCGCTCCCCAGACGGCGTTTCGTACCTTGGAGTTGGCACAAGCCGCGCGGGCGTATCGGTTGGAGATGGCGTGGGAAGCGGCTCTGTTTGTGACACACACGCAGTGAGGAAGACCAATAAAATCAGAATAACTCGTCGCTTCATCCCTAAAATTTAACCATAGAAGAACAAAGACGGATGAGGTATTTATCAAACACTTAGCGTGGATGATTCTTTCCCCATTCCCTTGCAAACTTCAAAATGCGCGGGCGGATGTAAAACGCATACGGGTCGGCTTGCGGACGTTTTTCCTTGATCAATTCCATCGCTGCCAGCGGGTCGTATCCCTGCGCGATGAGGATGCATGATCCCATCGTCACGCCACGATGAATGCCGTGTGCGCAATGAGTATAGACCTTGCCGCCCTTTTCGATCACACCCAGAGCCGAAAATGCTCCGCGCATCAACGAACGGATGGGAATCCATATCAGTGGCGAATCAAAGGTCGGGAGCCAGAGCCGTTCAATGGGAGTCGGATGCGGGTCTTTGTACGGCATCCGCTCGATGCGCATGTTGATGACCAGTCGCACACCGAGGTCACGCAATCCATCGTAATCCTCCACGGATGGTGTCGTGCCAATGAAAAGGTCGTCTGTGATCTTGGAAAAATTCATGATATGTCGGGCTTTGTTAATCCCACCCATTGTACGAGCAAACCTTACTTCCTGGGGAGCGGCGTATTCCCTTCGCCGAGTTTGGTCACTTCCACCCACAGGGAAGCGGCAAGTTCGTAACCAATGAGGTGGTCATGCGGTTTCATCTGCAAGCGAAGCGGACCTTTGAACGGCGCACAACTCAGCAAGTGAAACGATCTGCCGGGGGTGAGTCCCAGTTCGCCAATGTATCCCAGCTGTTCCATATCATGCGTGCGCACACGACTGATAACGCAGTCGGAGCCGGAAGGTACGTCGATGAGCGGCATGTCTTTGACCGCAGGCATGACCCCGTCTTTGGAGGGAATCGGCTCACCATGCGGACAGCGTGTGGGATGTCCTGCAAGTTCATCCATGCGGTCTTCGATCTCGTCATTGACACCCTTCTCGAAGACATCCGAAAGGTCGTGGGCGGTCGCCCAATCATATTTCATGATTTTGACCAGAAACACTTCCGTGAGGCGGTGACGGCGCAGGGACGGCATGGCGATCTTTTCGCCGGTTTCGGTGAGGCGTACGCCGCGATACGGTTCGTGGATGAGATAGCCGAGTTTTTGCAGCCGCTTGACCATGGACGAGATCGCCTGCGCAGATGAATCAACGTGTGAACTTAAAAGCGAAAGGGGCACCTGCTCATGGTCTTGTTGCAGGCGGTAGATTTCTGCGGCGTAACGTTGCATTGCGAGGCTGACGGACATGCGTGCGGACTCCAAATTTTCAACCTAGTTGAAAACGGTCTTCAACCGGATATAGATAAAATTTAATACAAATATCTAGATTATTCAAATTTCCAAAATTATACTATGCCCTGTCAATTGCAGATAAAAGTTACCAAATATATCTGTTCAAAATAACCTTTAGGAGTCTTACCCAATGCAACCCGTGAAGAACCTTTTTATCCTGCTGTTTGTGCTGGCGCTTGCCGTCAGCGCGTGCGGCGGAAACACTGTCAGCGAGGAACCCGCCGAAGTTGTGGAATCCGCTGAATCGGTCACCGAAGAAGCGACTTCTGCTCCGGCAGAAGAACCCGTCAAAGAGATGGAAGTCTCTGGCGATCTGGTCATTTATTCCGGTCGTTCCGAGCCGCTGCTCCAGCCGGTCATCGACGCGTTCCGCGCGAAGTATCCCGCTGTGAATGTGCTGCTCAAAGCTGGAAGCAACAGCGAACTGGCAAATGCGTTGATCGAGGAACAAGCCAATCCGCAGGCAGATGTGTTCGTTACAACCGAATTGCTCACGCTTCAGTCGCTCACGGCGGAAGGCGTGTTTCAGTCGTATGCGCCGGTCGGCGTGGATCAGATCCCCGCTGAATTTATCGGTGACGGAAATTCATGGACCGGGCTGACCCGTCGTGTGCGCGTCATCATGTATAACAAGGATCTGGTTTCCGAGGATGAAGTGCCCGCTTCGATCTTCGATTTGACAGATCCCAAGTGGCAGAGTCAGATCGCCGCTGCGGGCTCGACCAACGGCGGGATGCAGGCGCAGGTGGCTGCGATGCAGCAATTGCTCGGCGACGAAGCCACTGAAGAATG
This sequence comes from Anaerolineales bacterium UBA2395, assembly GCA_002343775.1. GTDB lineage: Bacteria > Chloroflexota > Anaerolineae > Anaerolineales > Villigracilaceae > Villigracilis. The sequence continues at coordinate 30,650 of DDSH01000015.1, read as the reverse complement.
GCTGACCGGTCTGATCGCGAACGAAGTGACGTTCTTCGGCGGTCACACGGATGTCCGCAAGGCGGTTGGCGCGGGTGAGTTCAAACTCGGTTTGGTCAATCACTATTACTATCACTTGCAACTCGCCGAAGGCGGCAACGTCGGCGTGATCTATCCCGATCAGGGTGAAGGACAGGTTGGGTTGTTCTCCAACGCAACCGGGGCAGCTGTGGTAAACGGCGCGCAGCATCCCGAAGCGGCACAGGCATTCTTGGACTTCCTCGTTTCTGAGGAAGGTCAGAAGTTGTTCGCAGAGCAGAATTACGAATATCCGCTGCGCGCTGGCGTGGCATTGAAGGAAGGCGTCCAGCCATTGGATGGATTGCGCCTCGCAGATGTGAATGTGGTGGAAGCCGCAGCGAATTTCGATGCGATGTTCGATCTGATCGAACGTGTGGGCTTGCCGTAATCTTTTTCGAGCACGGAGGGTCACGAAGGTTTTCCTTTGTGACCCTCTGTGGCAAAAAAAACCCTGCTAAAATGGTGCGCGGACGCTAATGGAATTAACCCGCACAAACTTATCCTATCAAAAAATACGCTCCAAGATCAGCCCGCGGCTTGCCATCGCTGCGGGCTTGGTTGCGTTATTTGTGGCGGTGCCGCTGATCTATCTTTTCGTCCGCGCAGCGGGAGCCGAGGCAGACGCATGGGAGCGCCTGCTCCAAACCCGCATTTGGAGATTGTTCGGCAACACCCTGTTACTCGTCTTTGCCGTCACGAGCGGCGCTTTGGTCACCGGCGTGAGCATGGCATGGTTCACTGAGCGGACGGATGTGCCGGGGAAAAATATCCTGCGCTGGCTGCTCGCCATGCCGCTGGCGATTCCCGCCTATATCGGCGCGATTGTCCATTTGGCGCTGCTGCGTCCACGCGGCGGATATGTGCCGCAATTGCTGGAACAGATCATCGGTCAGCCCGTGACCACGCCCAGCCCGTTCGGTTTTTTCGGCGCAGCATTTATTTTGACTTTGTTTACCTATCCCTATGTTTATCTTTTGAGCGGAGCGGCGTTCCGCTCATTGCATGCCTCGCTCGAAGAAGCCGCGCGGACCTTCGGGCGCACTCCATTGCAGACGCTCTTCCAGGTGACATTGCCCGCTCTCCGTCCCGGTCTCACCGCCGGCGCGCTGCTCGTGGCGCTCGACATTCTGGCAGAGTATGGCACGGTGGCGTTGCTTCGTTACGAGACGTTCTCGTCAGCGATCTTTGTCCAACTCTCCGGGCGGTATGATCGTTCTGCCGCATCCATCTTGAGCAGTATTCTCGTCACGATGGCAATCCTGTTTTTGTGGGGCGAGTTGCGTTTACAGGGACGCGCACGCTTTACGCAGATGGAAAGCAACTGGCGACCCGCTCCCATCACGCCACTGGGACGTTGGCGCATCCCTGCTTTTCTGCTTGTGTTTGGTGTCGTGTCTGCCAGTTTGCTCCTGCCTGCGGGCGTTTTGCTGACGTGGAGCATTCAAGCCTTCCTTGATCCAGAGATGATGTCCACGGTCTTTCGCACCGGCTCGCAGGGATTTGGCAGTTACGTTTGGAACAGTCTGTGGAGTTCAGGGCTTGCGGCGGTGATTGCCGTATTGATGTCTTTGCCGGTGGCGCTGCTTGCCGTGCGATATCCCAATCCGTTTTCAAAATTTATCTCAAGGCTTTGTCAGGTCGGCTATGCCCTGCCCGGCGTGGTGATCGCGCTTAGCCTCGTCTTGTTGGTGAATCGTCTTCTTCCGTTTTTGTACGCTACACCTTTCGTTGTCGTGATCGCATATGTGTTGCGACACATGCCGCAGGCAGTCCGCGCGAGCGAATCGGCGTTGAAACAACTATCGCCGTCTTTGGAGGAAGCCTCGCGCACGCTTGGGCGCACCTCTCTACAAACTGTCTTGCAAGTGACCATCCCGCTGATTCTGCCCGGTTTGCTCGCAGGCGGTTCCTTGGTTTTCTTAACCTCGCTCAAAGAATTACCGGCTACACTTCTGCTGCGTCCGGCTGGCTTTGACACGCTTGCCGTCCGTGTGTGGACGTGGGCTGGCGAAGGTTTTTATCTCCAAGCCGCGCCCGCTGCCTTTATCCTGATTCTGGCATCCGCCTTGCCGCTATATTTCCTTCTTCGCAGGGAGCAAATTTTCCGATGACCACACTCGAAGTAAAAAACCTCGTCAAAAAATTCGACGGCTCTACAAATTCCGCTGTGAATGACATTTCCTTTGAACTTGACAATGGGGAAATCCTCGCGCTGGTCGGTCCGAGCGGATGCGGCAAGACCACCACCCTGCGGATGATTGCTGGTCTGGAACGCCCTGATGCGGGCGCGATCAAACTTAACGGGCAGTTGGTCGCTGACCATTCGACCTTTGTCCCGCCGGAAAAACGTGGCATCGGCATGGTTTTCCAAGATCATGCACTCTTTCCGCATCTGACCGTTTTCGACAATGTCGCGTTTGGGTTGCGTGGAAAAAGCCAGGCGGAGATTCGTACCCTCGTCGGTGAAATGCTTCACACGGTTGGCTTGCTTGCATACTCCAAACGTTATCCACATGAACTTTCCGGCGGCGAACGCCAACGGGTGGCGTTGGCGCGTGCGCTGGCTCCCAAACCCGTGCTTGTCCTCATGGATGAACCGTTTAGCAGTCTCGATGCGGATCTGCGTCACGCCGTGCGCGAACATGTGCGGCATATCCTCAAGACCATGCAAGCGACGGTCGTCTTCGTCACCCACGATCAGGACGAAGCGTTGTACATGGGTGACCGCCTCGCCGTTCTGCAAAAGGGACACCTCGAGCAAATCGGTCTACCAGAAGATATCTTCCACGAATCGGCGACACGTTTCGTGGCAGAGTTCATGGGCGATAGCGACTTTCTCAAAGGCAGTGTGGTCAAAGGCGGAATCCAAACTGAGATCGGCTTGGTCAGGCAGGACGCCCCATTCCCCCCCTCAACCCCCGTGGAAATTTCCGTCCGCGCCGACGATGTGGATTTCAATGTGGATGGCAGCGGCAACAGCCTCGTCATTGACCGCTTCTTCCGCGGCGCGTTCAATCTCTATCGCCTCCGCCTCGACTCGGGACAAATCCTGCATGCCTTCACAGATCACACCCGCATTTTACCGGTCGGTTCGCGGGTGCAGGCATACATCCGTGCGGAACACCCGCTGAATGTGTTTGAACGATAATCCAAAAAACTCCCTGAGGTCAGGGAGTTTTTGTTTATTTTTCAATCCGATTGAAAACAGATTCCAAACGGGTGGAATGCAGGTTTCATACGCCCATCTGGATTGTAGAAAATGTAGTCGCTATAATCCCTAACTAAGGTAAATTTTATCTACTTAGAAAATTAGGAGAATTCTATATGTTTCAAACCGATATTGTCCTCAGCCCGGAAATGACCGAAGTCGAGCGGCAGGCAGCCATCCGCGAATCCTACAACAAGGACCGCTCCCAGATGACGCTCATGCTTGCTCATCAGTTACGCATCCCTGAAGTGGACATTTTGCGCGCGTTGGAAGGCGATACCGCCCGCGAACTCGATTTTTTACGTTGGGAAGAGATCATCCATGGGTTTGAAGCGCTTGGCGATGTGACCGTCATCGTCTCGAACGGCGCGGCCACCATTGAAGCGTTTGGTCAATTTGGCGGCTTCTCCAACAAGGATGGCTTCCTCAACGTCCGCAGCAAATCGCTCGATATGCACATCCGCAGCTGGGAACTGGCGTCGGTCTTCGCCTTCCGCAAACCCAGCCACCTCGACAAACACGAATCGCTTTCCTTCCAATTCTTCGACCGCCGCGGCAATTCCGCCTTCAAAGTCTTCCTCAATTTCGGCGGCAAAGACCCAGCACCCGAACTTATGAAAACTTATACAGATTTGAGCGAGAAATTCAAGAAAAGTTAGGAGCCCTTCGGCAAGACCCACTTTAACAACCAAAAATCCGCCATATGTTTGTGTCAACCATTGGATAGGAGGCGATTTTAAGATAAAATGGATTTAGTTTATCCTGTTCGTGTAAGTCCATTTTATTTGACGGTCATCATCTGAACTACATTCGTGTCCCGGCTTTCTTAGCCAAGGAGAGGATTTCTTCCATGCTTATCCAAAGGAAAGCGGCAACCAATGTACAAATGTCTTCCCCAATGAATTCGCGTTTTTCCCTGTCTGTTTTGCAACCGTCTGACGTTGGAGCGGATTTGATGGAGGCCTGGTCAGATCTCGAACGTCGTGCCGCCGATCCCAATGCCTTTCTTTCCCCATATTTTGTAATGCCTGCGATCCAACATCTGGAGTCCGGGAAGAATATCCTCATGCTCTTTGTCGAGAGGGAATGTTCCGGGATCAAAGACTTGGTTGGGGTTGCCATCTTCAAGATCCAAAAACCAACGCGAAAATTCCCCCTGCCGCATTTGCTTGCATTCGAAACGGTGCATTCCTATCTATCCGGTTTTCTTATTGACAAGGATCACACAGACAGGGTATTGGAATTGATCTATGGGTACGTGACCAATTCAAACCAACCCTGGCACGGATTGAAGGTCAATAACGTCGCGCCGGATCTAATATTCTCTACAGAGGGGAATATGCTCGCTAAAGAACGCGGGATGAATTGGACGACTTTGAGTACCTGGCATCGGGCAGTAGCCTACCCCGCTGAGCAAAACGAACAGATTCTCTCATCCCTGTCCAAGCAGCAGCAGAAGAATTATCGCAAACGCCTCCGCGGATTGGAGGAAATTGGTCGGGTGGACTGGTATCTGGTCAGCGGAGAAGAGTCGCTGGAACGTAGCGCCGATGAGTTTATCCGGCTGGAGCACATGGGCTGGAAAGGTGAAGAGGGGACTTCGCTGTATTCGAACCCGGATCATACCCGCTTTTTCAGGGACGTAGTTGCTGGTTTCAATCGTGAGAAGCGGGTCTACTTTACCGAACTCGCCCTGAATGATCGGACGATTTCATCGACATCCAACCTCATCTCCGGACGCGGCGCGTTTGCATTTAAGATCGGCTGGGATCCCACCTATACCAAATTTTCGCCGGGAATCCTCAATGAAATCCAATTCATGGAAAGACTTAACTCCTTAAGCGATTTGGAATTCGTCGACAGCTGTGCAGAGCCCAACTCATACCTCAATGAATTGTGGACCGGCAGGCGTGAAATTATAAAAGGCATCTACACATTTACTAAACTGGGGCAACTGGCGTTGAACTTTGTTGGTTCGATTATGAATGTGAAGCGGGCATTCTTTGGCGGGAAAAAAGTTGCATCGATGTCATTCTATCTGGTTTTCGAATTTTATCTGAATGAATTGGCAGTGATTCTCACAGTCTCTCAGTGGGTATTGCAGTAATCAAATCTCCGAAAGCTTAATAAACCTCTAGTAAAATTCTATATAAATCTACATTGCGTTTTTCGCCCTGAAAAGTACAATTTCGCTTCTTTGAAAGAAGCGAACCGTATTCAACTTGCCGATTGCTCCATCGTCCGCCCAAAGAAAAAAACCTGCCATGCTCATCAAACGCCTCCAACTTGCTCTCATCCACACCGCCGTCGCCATGACGCTCGTCCCGATCAACAGCACGCTCAACCGCGTGATGATCTTTGACCTGGGCATCTCCAAAACCCTATTCACTGTGCTAGCCATCTTCCCCTATTTGCTCGCCCCCATCCAGGTTGCCATCGGCTCATTCTCAGACCGTCATCCGATCCTTGGATTTCGCCGTTCACCCTACATCCTCGCGGGGTTGATCTTGTGTGTGCTGGGCGTGGCAGTCGCACCGCAGATCGCCATACTATTCACCGAGAACTATACACTTGGGGTCGTCATGGGCGTTCTCGCCTTTGGCATGTGGGGCATGGGCTATAACCTCTCCGCGGTTTCATATCTCTCCCTTGCCTCGGAACTCTCCGGCGAAAAAGGACGCGGAAAAACCGTGGCAACGATGTTCACGATCATGGTCATCGGCTTGATCGCGACGGGGATCAGCCTGAGCCGCATGGTAACGACATACGATCCTGAACTGTTACAGCGCGCGTTCATCATTGTCGCCGCTTCCGCCCTGACATTGGGGCTGATCGGTCTCATCAAGCTGGAGCCACGCTCCGGCGGAGTCTCACCCGCTGAAAGAGCCGAAAATCACACGGTCCGCGAGATGACTGCCGCCATTGTCGAAAACCCCGTCGCCAAAGTCTTCTTCGTCTATCTGCTGTTGCTGCTCGCCGCCATTCTCGGGCAGGACGTGCTGCTCGAACCCTTCGGCGCACAAGCCTTCGGCATGACCCTCGAACAGACTTCACGCATCGTATCCATCAGCAGTACGTTCACACTGGTCGCCTTCATTGTGGCAGGTTTCCTGGAAGGACGTGTAAAAAAGAAATATGTCGCCCAGGTTGGAAACCTCGGCGCAATGATCGGTTTTATCATCATTGTCGTCAGCGGGCTGACCACCAGTATTTCCGCTTTTTACATCGGCATCACCCTGCTCGGCTTTGGCACCGGTATTTCCACCATTGCCAACCTCTCGCTTATGTTCGACCTGACCGTGCCGGAGAAAGTCGGTTTGTATATTGGCGCGTGGGGCTTCTCGAATGGGCTTTCACGCCTGGTAGGCTTGCTCATGGCAGGCGTGGTGGCAGATCTGGCGACCCAGCTGACGGGCAACCCCTTAAGCGGGTATCTGATCGTGTTCGTCATCCAGGCGCTGATGCTGCTGATCGCAGCGACCATGTTGTACCGCATCGATGTCGACGCGTTCAAGAAGAAAGCGCACGACCCCGTATTTGTGGATAAGGTCGCATTGGCGGCGGAATAGCCTGCCTGGGCAGTCTGTTATGGTTTGAGCGTGAGGATCAATGATCGATGAATGGCTTTCCTTGAGTGATGCGGCAGAGATGCTGGGTGTACATCCCAGCACGGTACGGCTTTGGTCAGATAAGGGTATCCTGCCGGTACACAAAACGCAGGGCGGGCATCGCCGCTACAAGCGTAGTGAAATCTCCCTGTGGTCACAGTCCAACTCCAAATCCCGGTTGGATGCGATCAAGCCGGAGAACATGATGCAGGAAGTCATCCGCAATGTCCGTGTCCAAATCTCAGACGGCAACCTGGAGGCGGAACCCTGGTATCAAAAATTGGATGCCGAAGCGCGGATGCAATACCGCATGAGTTCGCGCTCGCTATTCCACGGGTTGATGAATTACATCACCGCCGGGGATGAAGAGGGGGCAACCGAGGCATATGCCATCGGGTATGAGTATGCTTCGCGTGCCAGGCGTTACAACCTGAGTTATGTGGATGCCACCAAGGCGTTCCTGTTCTTCCGTGATACATTGATCGAGTCGGTGATCAAAGTGTGCGGCGAGTCGAACATGCCTGCTTCTCGATCTTCACAAATGTACGCGAAGATCCACAGGTTTACAGACGGCATCCTCATCAGTTTGCTGCAAACATACGAGACGCTGGGCGCATTCAATCGGTAGCCCGGCGGGGGCTTTAAATTCCAAAAGCATTGAGGGGTGTTTCATTGCTTGCATCCTCCATTCGGCTGGTTTATACTTGCGGGCATGGCAATTCCAGAAAAGTTTGGACGTTACGAAATCAAATCAGAGTTGGGACGCGGCGGCATGGCAACCGTCTATCGCGGCTACGACCCGATCTCGGGGCGTGAAGTTGCGATAAAGGTCCTTCCACGCGAAATGTTGCATGATCCGCAATTTCGCTCACGCTTCGAACGCGAGGTAAAAATGATTGCCTCGCTGGAGCATCCATCCATTGTGCCGGTCTACGATGTAGGCGACGAAGACGGGCAGCCCTATTTTGTGATGCGCTACATGCCCGGCGGTTCGCTTTCGAACTGGATCGAGCGTGGACCCATTCCTATTCAAGAGACAGCCCGCATCATCGAAAAGGTTGCACAGGGGCTCTCCTACGCCCATCGCAAGGGCATCATCCACCGTGACCTGAAACCGGATAACGTCCTCTTCGACGATAATGGCGACCCGTTCATCTCGGATTTTGGGGTTGCCAAGCTGACCGAATCCACCAGCAGCCTGACAGGCAGCGGAGTCATTGGTACACCTGCCTACATGAGCCCCGAACAGGCACAGGGGGTCGAGATCGACCTCCGTAGCGATGTGTACGGTCTGGGCGTCATCGTTTATCAAATGCTCACCGGGCAGCAGCCTTACAATGCCGATACCCCCATGGGCGTGGTGGTCAAACACATCACCGAGCCGGTCCCCGAAATCCTGAAAACCCTGCCCAGCCTCCCCGCCGCGGTGGATCAGATCATCAAGACCGCGATGGCGAAGGACAAGGAAAAACGCTTCCCCAATACCATCGAACTGGCAAAAACGCTGAACCTTGTTGCGTTCGGAAGCGAAGGCAACATCACCTTCAACACCAACAGCGGCACGATGAAACGCGCCGAGTCCCCTTCTGCCAAACTATCCCGTGGTCAGACCGGCTTTGCAGTGATCGGGATCGTTCTACTTGTCGCCGTCATCGGGTTTTTCCTGCTGCGAAACCAGCTCACCCCACCGCCCGAACCGACAGTCGTCCCGACTGCCACCGAAACACCGACACAAATACCACCCACCTTCACTGAGGAACCGACCGTTCCTGTCTTTGCGCCCATGTGCCCTGCGGAAGTTTCCTTCCCAACCCCGGAAGTGGATATAACCGAAAACAAATGTGTGCAAAAAATTCCATACGCCTTCGTTCAAATCGAGCAAGGCTCAGCACATAAAGTTTTAAATTCCGATGTCGCCAAATGCACGGTGGAGAATACCGTGGGCAGATTCGTTCTATCCTGCACAGGACCCGACTTTACCATCGTCCAACTCCAGGTCTGCAAAGAACCGGAACTCTCCAGCGCAGACCTCACTCAATGCGATGCCGGTTCAACCTTCAACACAGAAAACCAATGCTGTGTGGCAACACCGCCCGAAGAAGCCGGCTGCCGGATCATCGAAATACAGCTCAAAGGCTGCGGTTAAACAAATCGGGCGCGAACATGCGCCCGATTTTCTTTCCAGCAGGGGTGATAAAATACCATCATGGGAACTTTATACCTTGTCGCCACGCCCATCGGCAACCTTGAAGATCTGTCCCCGCGTGGCGTTCGCATCCTGCGTGAATCCGTATTGATCGCGGCGGAAGATACCCGTCACACGAAAATACTGCTCAAGCATTTCGACATTCAAACCCCGGTCACCAGTTACTTCGAACATAACAAATTAAACAAACTGGATCTCATCCTCGAAAAACTCTCGCAGGGAGATGTGGCGCTGGTCTCAGATGCCGGGACGCCTGCGATTAATGACCCGGGCTATGAGCTTGTCCAAGCCGCCCTCGCTTCAGGCTTCGACGTTCGACCTATCCCTGGGCCCTCAGCCCCCATCGCCGCCTTGACCGTTTCCGGGCTGCCCACAGATTCCTTTTTATACCTCGGCTACCTCCCCCACAAATCCAGCGAGCGACACAACCGCCTTAACGAAGTCAGCGAACAACCTTTCACCTTGATCTTTTTCGAGACCCCGCACCGCATCACGGACTCGCTCGAAGACATCCTCTCCACGCTCGGCGACCGCCGCATCTGCATCGCACGCGAAATGACCAAACTCTACGAAGAATTCTGGCGCGGAAACATCAGTGAAGCGATTGAGCATTTCAAATCGAAAGAACCTCGCGGAGAGTTCACATTGGTCATCGAAGGAAAGAAGAAAGAAGAAAGTGAAAAGTGGGAAGAAGCGGTATTGCTCGAAGCCATCAAGAAGGAACTTGCGGCGGGAAAATCTGCCAAAGAGATTTCCGCTGAATTAGCCGAACAAAGCAGATGGGGGAAAAAAGAAATATATGCAATGATCAACAAAATGAAATAAGGAGTACATCATGCCCGAAGAAACAAAGAAACCTGAAGAAAAGAAAGACGAAAAGCCCGCCCCCAAGGACAACATCATCACCACCAAGCACACGATCAAAGTCGGCGGTAAGACGCTTAAGTACACCGTCACGACCGGCACAATGGTCTTGAAGGAAGAGGTCAACGATAAAGAGAAGGATGCCGAGGTCGAAAAGCCGCGTGCGCAGATCTTCTTCACAGCCTACACACTTGATGGCGTGCGCGACAAAGCCAAACGCCCGATCACGTTCTCATTCAACGGCGGACCCGGCTCGTCATCCGTCTGGCTGCATCTCGGTGTACTTGGTCCGCGCCGCGTGGTGTTGACCAACGAAGGCGAGATGCCCAAGCCGCCCTTCAAACTCACCGATAACGAGTTTTCGATCCTCGACGAAACCGACCTCGTCTTTATCGACCCGATGAGCACCGGCTTCAGCCGCCCGGTGGAAGGCGAGAAATCGAAAGAATGGCACACCTTTACAAAAGACATTGCATCGGTTGGCGATTTCATTCGCTTGTACACCACACGCTACAACCGCTGGCTTTCGCCGAAATTCCTCGCAGGCGAATCCTATGGCACCACACGTGCGGCAGGACTCTCCGGCTATCTCGCAGACCGACACGGTATGCTGCTCAACGGCTTGATGCTCGTCTCATCTGTACTCGATTTCACCACGCTCGACTTCAATCACAACAACGACCTGCCCTATATTCTTTTTGTGCCGGGCTATACCGCCACCGCCTGGTATCACGGCAAGATCGACAAAAAGATTCCGCTAAAGACCTGGCTCAAAGAATCAGAAGAATTTGCCTTGGGTGAATACACTGCTGCGCTCATGAAAGACGGCGCACTCCCCAAAGAAGAAAGAAGAAAGGTCGCCGAAAAACTTTCGCGCCTCACCGGCATTTCAGCGGACTTCATCGAACGCGGCAATCTGCGCATTCACACCTTCCACTTCTTCAAGGAATTGCTGCGCGATCAGGGCAAAACGGTCGGCCGTCTCGACAGCCGCTACACCGGCATCGACCGCCTCGGCGTGACCGAAACCTTTGAATATGATCCGCTCTTTGCGCAGGTCAATGGTCCTTACACTGCGGCGTTCAATGATTACATCCGCTCTGAACTCAAGTTCGAGACCGACACACCCTACGAAATTCTGAGCGAAAAGGTCTGGCAGCAATGGTCGTACAGTTACTTCCAGAATCAATACGTCAACGTGGCTGAAACGTTACGCGCCGCAATGACCTTCAACAAGTATCTCAAGGTCTTCGTCGCCAACGGCTATTACGATCTCGGCACGCCCTACTTCGCCACCGAGTACACATTCAACCACCTCGCGCTCGACGAGTCCCTGCGCAAGAATATCAGCATGGGCTACTACGAAGCCGGGCACATGATGTACGTCCACATGCCTTCGCTCAAGCAGATGAAGAAGGATCTGAGCAAGTTCATCAAAGATGCAAGTTAAATCATAAGCAGACTTCCGAAGTCTCTGAGACTTCGGAAGTCTTTTCAAGGAACCATGAACCTAGACGATCTCGACCTTTTCAAACAAATCGACTCACAAAACATGATCGCGCAGATCAACGGTCTGCCTGACCAGATTCAAACCGCATGGGAATTGGGGCAGACTCTGCCGCTTCCAAAATTGGATGACATCCACAACATCATCCTCTGCGCGATGGGCGATTCCGCCTCTTCTGCCGAACTGACAGTTGCTTCTGTTTCCTCAAGCCTGATACAACCCGTAAGTGTTCACCGCAATTACGGCTTGCCCGCCTCCGCTACCGAAAAGACGCTGGTAGTTTGTATCTCACACTCCGGCAATTCGGAAGAAGTGTTGGATGCATTTGAGACTGCACTTAAGAACGGATGCAAAACCTTCGTCATCTCCACCGGCGGCGAACTCACCAAACGCGCCAACGAGAAAAACATCCCCGTTTGGAATTTCACCTACGCAGGCATGGACACATCCGCCATCGCCTATCCCTTTGCGCTGACGCTCGCCCTCTTCGCCCGCCTCGGCTTCATCCCCAACCCCAGCGCAGACGTCGCCGAAGCCGTTGCAATGATGAAACGCTCACAGCAGCACATCGTCCCCGAAGTAATCGCGGCGAAGAATCCCGCCAAGCGGTATGCCGGTCAACTGGTTGGGCGCTGGGTGACCTTCGTCGGAACAGAACTGCTCGCCCCCGTGGCACGCCGCTGGAAGACTCAGATCAATCAACTTGCCAAGGCAGGCGCGAACTTTGAGATCATCCCCGAAGCGTCTCATAACACGCTCATCGCCACCATCAACCCGAATCCCACGCTCAACGCGCACACCATGACGTTGTTCATGAAAGCGCCCAGCGACCATCCGCGCAACAAACTGCGCTCAGACTTGATGCGTCAAGCCTTCATGCTCGAAGCCTTGAACACGGATGTGATCGAAGCCCGCGGAGACTCGGTCATTGCACATTTATGGACGTTGATTCTGTTCGGAGATTACATGGCGTATTATCTCGCCATGGCATACGGCGCTGACCCCTCTGAAGAAGATGCGTTCGTGAATTTCAAACGGTCGTTGTAGCCCGTAGGGGCGGATCGCGATCCGCCCCTACAATAGAATTACGCAAACTGTTCCAAATTGACCGCCACGAGCGGATACGCTTCGTCCACGAATGTTTCGAGGGCGGGGCGTTTTTTCATGTGGCTGTAGTGAGACGCCAATCCGTAGATCGCCCAGGTGGCAACGGTGGCGGGAATCTCGGTGGGGACTTTTGATTTTCGCAGCCAATACGAAAGCAGATCGAATATCTGCTTTTTGATCGTGCCTTCGATGAGCGCTTCGAATTGCTGATGCGATTGCGCACAACCTGTATGCACGCGCGAAATGAATTCCACCACGGCAAGTATCAAGTTGCGAAGGTTATCTTCACTATAACTACAGACATTCAATGTTCGCTTCTCGATCTCTGCCATGAACATTTTTTGGATGGAGTAATCGAGCAGGGCATATTTATCTTGAAAATGAGCATAAAACGTGGCGCGGTTGACCTGTGCCTTATCGGTCACATCCTGCACGGAGATGGTTTCGAATCCTTTTTCAGCGAGGAGAACCTCAAAGGATGACAGAATGAGTCTGCGGGTCCGTTTGACGCGGGGGTCGAGGTTTTCTTCCATTTCTTTGGGGTTAGTCAACACTTTCGCTCCTTTGTCGCTTAGTCAACATTATCAAATCTTTGTTGGTTGACTTTCAAAGTGGGGATTGGTAAATTAGGCAACATCTGTTGTTTATTCAACAGATGTATATTATCAAACAACTCAAGGAGAGTCAAGATGAACATCGCATTATGGATCGCTCAAGTTTTATTGGCTGGCATGTATGGCATGGCTGGCAGCATGAAAACGTTTCAACCCGAAGGAGTGCGTACAAACCCGCAGATGACCTGGGCACACGGACAGAGTGACACCTACATCCGTTCGGTGGGGATTCCTGAATTTCTCGGCGCGCTGGGGATGATCCTCCCCATGCTCACTGGCATTCTGCCGTGGCTGACACCGCTCGCCGCTGTGGGGCTTTCGATCATCCAATTGCTTGCCATTTTCATGGTGCATTTGCCGAAGAAAGAATATCAAGTCATTCCGGTGAACATCGTTCTGCTGGCATTATCTGTCTTCGTTGCATACGGACGTTTTGCTCTGTAATCAAAATCTTTCAATTTCAAATAGGAGAATTACAAACATGAACATCACAATCATTGGTGCAGGCAATATGGGACGCGGCATCGCCACCCGCGCAATCGCGGGCGGACACAAGGTGACCTTTGTGGATGCCAACCCCGAAACCGCGCAGAAAGCCGCCGCAGACTTGAACGTCGAAGTCGGAACACTCGATACCCCCCTCGGTGATGTGGTCGTGCTCGCTGTGTGGTATGGCACGAACATTGAGATCGCCAAGCAACTCGGCGCAAAACTCGCTGGCAAAGTCGTCGTGGACATTGCCAACCCGCTCAACGCCACCTACGATGGTCTCGCTACTGCACCGGACTCTTCTTCTGCGGAAGACCTTGCAAAGGCGCTCGTAGCAGGTGCAAAAGTAGTGAAAGCGTTCAACACCACCTTCGCGGGCACGCTCATTGCCGGTGAGGCAGGCGGACAGCAACTCGATGTATTCATTGCTGGTGATGATGCCGATGCCAAAGCCAAGGTTGCGCAGTTGGTGACCGATGGCGGTATGCGCGCTGTGGACGCCGGTCCGCTGCACCGCGCGCGACAGATCGAAGCCATGCAGCTACTGCACATCACCTTACAGGGCAGTCTCGGCACGAACTGGGTCAGCGGACTCAAGATCGTCAACTAAAAATTCAGGAACTACTTTCTTAACCACAAAGGGGACGAAGGTTCACAAAGGAAAAACCTTTGTGAACCTTCGCGGTTGAGGTTTTCCGTTATAAAACGTATAAAGTAAAATGGAGAGCAATGCCCCAAATAGTCTCTCCGAAAGTTAGAGGTAAAAAAATGATGACGCAGCCAAACACAGCACAGGAATATTCGGTTCATCCCGCCACCCGAATGGGGCACGTCGCCCTCACCGTTGCCAACCTGGAAAATCAGATTCTCTTTTACGAAAAAGCCATCGGGTTGAAACTTCACTGGCGCGAAGGCAACAAAGCCGGTCTCGGTAGCGGCGGCGCAGACTTGCTCCAACTCACCGAAGAACCGAATCTCAAACGCTATCGCGGCGGCACGGGTTTGTATCACTTTGCCATCGTATTGCCCAATCGCCGTGAACTGGCGATTGTCATGGCGCGTTTGTTTGCGTTGAAAGTTCCCAACTCACCCACCGACCATGTGATGACCAAGACCACCTACCTGAGCGACCCCGAAGGCAACGGCATCGAACTGTATTGCGAATCGCCCGAAGATGGTTCGTGGACGATCAAAGACGGCAACTACGAAGCCCGCTGGGCAGATGGTACGTGGAGTGACGGGCGCGAGGCGCTCGATGTGGACGCGCTCTTCAAGCACATCAACGAAGAGGACAAACTTGATACACCCGTTCCTGCTGAAACCCGCATGGGGCATGTCCATTTGCATGTGCGCGATATTGATGAAGCCGTCGGCTTTTATCACGGCGTGCTCGGCTTCGACGTGATGGGCGTTTCAAAAGGGATCGGCATGGCATTCGTCTCGGCAGGCGGATACCACCATCATATCGGACTCAACACCTGGAACGGACGCGGCGCGCCTCCTCCGCCGCCCGATGCGGTGGGATTGCGCTTCGTGACCGTGGACTACCCGAATCCTTCTGTGCTCGCCCAAGTGACCGCCCGCGTAGAAACGGCTGGCATTCCCTACAATAAAACTGACGACGGCTACCTGTTGCATGATCCATCGCAGAATGGGGTGCTATTGCGTTCAATCAGGTAGACCGTGGACAATCGACGAAAGACCGTGGATTAACATCCACGGTCTTTTATTTCGGTTTGCGGAAGGAAATAAAAACTCCCCGACTTTCGTCGGGGAGTTGAAATGCGGTGGAATTTTAGTAATCCATACCGCCGGGAGGCATGGCAGGCGCCTTTTCCTTCTCGGGGATGTCGGTGATCAACACGTCGGTGGTGAGGATCATGGCAGCGATGGAGGCGGCATTCTCGAGCGCACCACGCACAACCTTGACCGGGTCGATCACGCCAGCCTTGATCATGTCGGTGTATTCGCCGGTAAGGACGTTGTAACCGATGTTGACGTTCTTCTTTTCGGCGGCAGTGCGGCGGACAGTATCGATGATGACGGATCCATCCTGACCAGCGTTGGAAGCCAGCTTGCGGATCGGGGCTTCGAGTGCCTTGCGGACGATGTTGATACCGATGCGGGTCTCTTCATCCTCTTCGTTCTTGGCGAGTTTATCCAGCTTGGCAGCGGCATTGATCAGGGAGATTTCACCGCCGGGAACAATGCCTTCCTCAACCGCGGCGCGCGCAGCGGAAAGGGCGTCTTCGACACGATGCTTCTTTTCCTTCATCTCGGTTTCGGTGGCAGCACCGACGCGGATGATGGCAACGCCGCCGGAGAGTTTGGCGAGGCGTTCCTGAAGTTTCTCGCGGTCGTAATCGCTGGTGCTCTTGTCGATCTCGATGCGGATCTCCTTGATGCGACCTTCGATATCAGCCTTCTTGCCTTTGCCGCCAACGATGGTGGTGTTCTCTTTATCGGAGACAACCTTCTCGGCGCGACCAAGGTCAGAAACGGCGACAGACTCGAGCTTGCGTCCCATTTCTTCGGTGATGACCTGACCACCGGTGAGGACGGCAATATCCTGGAGCATCGCCTTGCGGCGGTCACCGAAGCCGGGGGCTTTGACAGCCAAAACGTTCAGCATGCCGCGGATCTTGTTCAAGATCAGGGTGGCGAGCGCCTCACCATCGACATCTTCCGCGATGATGACGAGTTCGCGTTTGCCAAGCTGCACAAGTTTCTCGAGCAGCGGAACGATATCCTGCGCGGCGGAGATCTTCTTGTCGTAGATCAACACATACGCATCGCTGATCTGGGCTTCCATGTTCTCAGCGCTGGTGATGAAGTACGGCGAAAGGTAACCGCGGTCGAACTGCATCCCTTCGACGAACTCGGTTTCGAACTGCATGGTCTTGGATTCTTCGACCGTGATCACACCGTCTTTACCGACCTTGTCCATTACATCAGCGATCAGCTGACCGACTTCCTCATCCGCCGCAGAGTTGGTGGCGACCGAAGCAATTTCTTCCTTGGTGTCGATCTTGACCGAATTCTTTTTCAGTTCAGCCACAACCGTGTCGGTGGCAAGTTCGATGCCGCGCTTGAGGAGCATCGGGTTATAACCGGCTTCGAGCGCCTTCAAGCCTTCGTTCACAATGGCATGCGCCAGCACAGTGGAGGTGGTGGTGCCGTCACCGGCGATGTCATTGGTCTTGGAGGCGGCTTCCTTGAGCAACTGCGCGCCCATGTTCTCGAACGGGTCTTCCAGTTCGATTTCCTTGGCGACGGAAACACCGTCGTGTGTAATGGTCGGGGAGCCGAACTTGCGATCCACAGCCACATTGCGTCCCTTCGGACCAAGAGTGGCGGAAACCGCATTCGCGACCACGTTCATGCCGTTCTTGAGCTTACGGCGCGCTTCTTCTGAAAAAACAAGTTGTTTTGCTGCCATGGTTTAATTCCTCTTTCTGTGTGAAGTTTTCCCTTAGCCAACGATACCAAGAATGTCGCTCTCGCGCAGGATGAGCAGTTTCTTGCCATCCATTTTCACTTCGGTGCCGGAATACTTGGCGAAGAGCACAATATCGCCAGCCTTCACGTCCATATCGACGCGTTCGCCTTTGTCATTGCGGTCACCGGGACCCGCTGCCAGAACCTTGCCCTGCTGGGGTTTTTCCTTCGCAGTTTCAGGCAGGATAATGCCGCTCGCGGTCATTTCTTCCTGCTCAACAGGCTCCACAAGCACGCGGCTGCCCAACGGTTTGAACGAGATTTTTGCCATTTCTTGCCTCCATTAAGGGATGTTTGATTTTGGGATATTCATGCAATTAGCACTCAAATCAATCGAGTGCTAATTGCTATCTTACACACTTAAATCACCAAAGTCAAGGGGGACTGTAAAAATTCTTACACAATTCTGATGGCAAACCCCGCTTCTTCCATCGCCGCCGCCTGATCCTGACACCAGGCAGCAACCAACCCGAAAGCGTTTCTACGGCGTGGCGGTCGGCGTCACATCCATCATCTCCGCTTCAGGTGTCGCGGTCACATTCGTGGCAGAGGTTGTTGTGCTAAACGCGCAGATGTTTCTCACCACTACCATATCCGCGGCGATGTTTGGGTCTTGAATGTACTCAGACCCTTCGATAATGGAAGCGATTTCAAGCGCCTCTGGACAGCGATTGTTCTTAGATGTACTCAACGCCGCCAACTGGGAGGCAAAAATATCGTAGTAGTAGACCGTGCTGGCAGAAAGCGGCAGCCCCTGCACATCCGCAGGCAGATCGTTCGGACCGCAATCCCCGCGCGCCGGGCAGGATTCTTCCGCCGTACAACCTCTGACCGCGCATTTCAGCGCAAGCACACCCGTTTCATAGTTGCGGTTCTTGTGATACAAAACACCCAGTTCGCCATAGAAGACCGGGTTGTCCGGCTGAAATTCGATGGTCTTCTGTACATTACGGATGGCGATAAAGAACTCACCCATCTGAGAGTAGGTTCTCGCAATCGAAAGATAAGGCGTCGGATCCTGCACGCCCAGCTGCTGGTTGATGCGTGCGGTCTGCGCAAAATATTCCAGCGACTTTTCATACAGCTGGCGCTGCACATCTTCATTGGGGCTTTCAAAGGCAAGGCGGCGATAGCCCGCCCCCGCCCGCAGATAGAGGAAGGTCAGGTTTGGGGTGATGGCAATCGCACGGTCATAGGCTTCGATGGCAAGCGCATATTCGCCCAGCGACTCAAGCACATAGGCGTTCACGCGATGCACATCCATCAGGGTATCATCCTGCGCAATCGCCTGGTCGATAATCTGCTGCGCCTGTGTCCATTTTTGCTGATCCACGAGGACCTCGGCGTAGAACGCCTGCGCGAGAACATTCGTTGTATCCAGCTGAATGGCGCGCACCGCCTCATCTTCAGAACGCCTCAAAAGGGTTTGCCGCTCGCGGGCATCGGATATGTAGGAAGCCTTCCAGTTCAAGGCAAAGGACAGCACCGCATGGGCATAGCTGCTATCCGGGTTGACCGTTACGGCTTGTTCTGCCGAGGCGATGGATTCATCCAGCCGGTTGAGAATATCCACCTGTTTGACGAGCAAAGCCGTGGAATACGTCTGCACACGAGAGAGTTGCGCCAGAACGTCGGCATTGGTCGGGTCGACGGTGGCGGCTTCGCGGTAGGCTTCGATGGCGGCATCCAACTTTCCGGCAGTGAAGTGCGCATCTCCCTCCAAGGTGTAGGAAGTGGCAAAACGCGTCGGTGTAGCAGTCGGCAGGAACAGCGGTTTGACATCCCCCTGCTGCACTGAACGGATGAGCCAGATGCCGCCCAGAATCAAAACCACCAGGAGAAACATGCGATACACGCCGGTATCGTCACGCCGCCTGAAAAGGGATCGTCGTTGGTAGATGTTCATGGGGTCGGGGTGGCTTCGGCTGTGGCGGCAGAATCAGGTGTCGGCGAGGAAAGAGGCGCCGTGTTTCCCTGTTCCAGGTTTTGCTGACAGCGTGAGATGATCGCATTGGCATTCTCCACCGACAATTCGTCGGATGGGATGCGTGAGATGATCAGCTGCGCGATCTGCAGGGCTTCGCCGCACTGGTTCAACCGGGAAAGCGCCAACCCGTAGGTGAAGTAATACTCCGCCACACGCGGCAGGTTGGGCGCGAGGTTGATGACCTCCATTTCGTGCCCATCTTCAGAGAGCCCGCCCTTGACGACGTAGGAAAGTTCCTGCACGGCTTCGGGCCAGTAGGCATTGCGGTAATACATCACACCGAGGTTGCCGCGCAAGTTGGTGTCGGCGGGATTATCCGCCACTGCGGATTCGGCATACTGCATGGCTTTTCCATATTCACCGATGGTTGCGTATGTGCGGGACATGAGCAGGTCGGGAGTGGGGTCTTCGGGGTTGAGGGCATTGGCGCTCGTAAACGCCGCCACTGCCTCGTCGTAAATTCCAAGAATGCGGTAGTTGCGTCCAATGGCGAGATGCAGGTCGGCAATATTTTTGTTGATCGCAATGGCTGCTTCATATTCGCGGATGGCTTCTTCGTAGTTGCCTGTGGCTTCAAGGACATATCCACGCGCACGGTGTGTCTCCAGCAGGTCTGGGGCGAGCGCTTGAGCCACACGTGATTCTTCGACCGCTTTCTCGATGTTTTCAAAAGAGCTCAGTCCGCTGTAATATGAATCGATCAGGATCTCGACGTAATAGGCATGCGCCAGCGCGTTATTCGGGTCAAGTTCCAATGCGCGTTTGATGCTGGACTCCGCTTCCAGGTATTCACCTTGAAAACTGAGCGCCCATGCGCGGACGGCATGCGCCATGGAATTGCTTGGGTTGAGCAGCAACGCATCCTCTGCGGAGATCTGTGCTTCTTCATATTTCCCGGCAAATACGAGCGTGCGTGCCAGCATGATATGCGTGGAGGGATCGCCCGGCTCGGAGGCGATTGCCTGCCGATATGTATCGATGGCGGGAATCAATTTCCCTTCTTTCACCAGGGCTTCCGCATCGGCAACCAAAATTTCCGGCGATATGGTCGGCGTGGAAGTCGCAACCCCCAATGGCTGAATATCTGCCACCACAAAACGGTTCACATATGCCGCAGCCAGCACCAGCAGGCTAAGCAAAATAATGCGGAACCAATTGGGCTTGGTCCGCCTCTTGTTCATACTCCACTTACTTCCTCTTAAATACATTTTTCACCTTGCGCATTGCAGGATAGCGCACTTTTCATATTACCATCCGCCCGAAAGCACAGTCAAGCAGGGGGTCTAACTTCTAATTTGCCTCTTATATGCTACAATCGCGCCATGCAATTCGAGGTATTTACCCTCCTGCCCGAAGTCTTCCCCTCTTATTTAGATACCAGCATACTCAAACGCGCACGCGAACGCGGACTGATCCAGGTCAACGTTCACAATATCCGCGATTACACCCACGATAAACATCATACCACCGACGACGCGCCCTATGGCGGCGGCGGCGGGATGGTGATGAAGCCGGAGCCGGTTTTCGAAGCGGTTGAATCTGTACTGGGGCTTGCTCCGCCTCCTTCCACGCCGGAAACGGATTCGAACGTTCCCGTGATTTTACTAACGCCGCAAGGGCGTGTTTTCAACCAAAGCATTGCCAAAGAATTATCACAATATCAAAAAATAGCCCTGCTCTGCGGACGGTATGAAGGCATCGACGAACGCATCCGCCAGAATCTAGTCACCGATGAAATCTCCATCGGCGACTACGTGCTAACTGGCGGCGAGCTGCCCGCGCTCATCCTTATTGATGCGGTCTCGCGTCTCCTGCCAGATGTGTTGGGCGACCCCACCGGCGCAGAAGATGACTCACACGCGATGGGCTTGCTCGAATACCCGCATTACACCCGTCCACCCGAGTTTCGCGGTGCGAAAGTTCCCGAAGTGCTGCTTTCCGGCGACCACAGCAAGATCGAAAAATGGCGCAGGCAACAGGCATTGGAACGGACGTATCGAAAGCGCCCGGATATGCTGGAACGTGCTGAACTAAGCAAAGAAGACAGGAAATTCGTCGAAGGGCTAAAGTCAAACGTCAAATGACCTTTGACCTGTGACCTGCGACATTCAACGAACCATCGTAAATTGAAGGAGATGCATCCATGTCTGCACGGCTCAACTACGGCAAGACCTTCCTGCTCGGTTTCGGATTTTTCGGCGTCAGCGTGATCTGGGGCGTGTATAACGCATTCGTCCCCATTTTCCTTGCTGACAAGTTCGACCTCTCCCCCGCCCTGATCGGCTTCTTCATGACACTTGATAATATTGCGGCGTTGCTGATTCAACCACCCGTTGGCGCGTGGTCTGACAAATTGCGCACCCCGCTGGGGCGACGCATCCCCTTCATTCTCATCGGCGCGCCGATCTCCGCTGTGGCATTTGGCTTGGTCCCGATTGCAGCCGCCCTGCCGCTCTTTGTTGCCTGCACCAGTACATTACTACTCAGCGCGGCGCTGTGGCGCACACCCGTCGTGGCGCTCATGCCCGATATCACCCCGTCCCCATTCCGCTCGCAGGCGAATGGAATCATCAACTTCATGGGCGGCGTGGGAACCATCGTCGCTTTGCAGACCGGCGGCATGTTGTACAAAATGAGCCCGAACTTCCCCTTCTGGCTTGGGTCTGGTTTGGTTTTGGTGGCAGTGCTCATCGTCTATTTGTTCATTGAAGAACCAAAAGAATATGAAACAACCGAAGAACAACCCGGCATGTGGCAAAGCCTCAAGGAAGTCTTCAGCGACCCCGACAAAAGCGGATTGCGAATCCTCTTTGCCATCTTTTTCTGGTTCATCGGCTTCTCTGCTGTGGAAACTTTCTTCACGCTGTATGCCAAGAACCACCTCGGCTTGAACGAAGGCGACGGCGCGACCCTGCTCTCTGTGCTACCGCTGTTCTTTGTGTTGTTCGCCATTCCCTCCGGTTTCATCGCCGGCAAGCTCGGCCGCCGCACGACCATCTCCACGGGCTTGGTCATTCTCATTATCATGCTCATCCTGCTTTACATCACCCCGGCAGATGCGCTGTTAACTGGCATCGCTCCACTGCCGCTGGTGGGCATTCCATTGGTGGAAGGCGGCGCGCGCATGTTGACTCTGGCAGGCGTGCTGCTCATCCTCGGCGGCATTGGCTGGGCGTTCATCAACATCAATTCCCTGCCCATGATCGTGGATCTGACCAGTGCAGCGCGCATCGGCACGTTCACCGGTTTGTATTACCTGTTCTCCACCTTCTCCGCCATTGTCGGTCCGAACGTCAACGGCTGGGCGGTGCAACTGACCGGCGGCAATTACAACATCATCATGATCATCGCACCGTTGTTCATGTTCCTTGCCCTGCTCTTGATGATGGGTGTAAAGCGCGGGGAAGCCGTCAGCAGTAATTAGTCATCTGTTACGTGGCACGGATTAAACACTACGTTCTTCTGACGATGATCGGCTGGGCGCTCACTGCCTGCCTTTCATCGTCAGATTGTTTTCGTGAGGATGTCTTCTGCGCGGCGTTCGTGACCGACACACAGGGCATCGACGATCACGGCATCCATCAGGATGCCTGGGCAGGCTTGCAAGCCGCCGAAGAGAGTGGTCTGGCTGACCGGGTGGAATTTATCGAGAGCATAGATACGCGGGATTATTTAAAGGATATCGCTTATTTTGCCGATCAAGGCTTTGACGTGATCTTCACCTCGGGCATTGCCCTGGCGGATGAAACGCTTCAAAGCGCAGACCTGTACCCCGATTCCGTTTTCGTGGGCTTGAGTCAACCCTTTGAAGAATCCCGCCCGAATTTGATTTCGGTCACCTTCCCCGAAGACCAGATGGGATTCGCCGCCGGTGTGCTGGCTGCGCGCCTGTCTCGAACAGGCAAGGTTGCGGCGGTTTGTGAAACTTCAGGCATTGACTCGATGTATCTCTACTGTGAAGGGTTTCGGGAAGGGGTAAAACTGGCGGGGCAGTTCACAAGTACATCGGTCACGGTTTCGGTTGTGTATCGGGATCATGGCAATCGCGAGAAACTTTTCATTGACGAGGCGTGGGGGTACGAAACGGCTGCGTCGCTCATTTCTCAGGGCGTGGACGTGATCTTTGCGGCGGGCGGGGGGACGGGTCAGGGGGCGCTGCGAGCGGCTTCGGAGCGGGGAGTCGCGGCGCTGGGGGTGGAGCGGGACCAGGCAGCGGCATTGGGGGGATCCGGCTCGGGGGTAGTAACCTCTCTGTATGGGGCTGCCAATTTCGAGGTCCAGGAAGTGATGCGGTTGCTTCAGGCGGGTGAATTTCCGCAAACACGGGTTGGTCAGGTCCAATTTAAGCCATTTCCTTCCAATTTTCCGCCAGATTTTGGTGTGGGAGTGGAGACGGTGCTAAATCTGCTGGCAAACGGTCAGATTTCGACAAATGTCATTCTAAAATCACGTTAACATTGCACAGGCTTGCACAAAGGGTGGAGAGGATTTATACTTGCATTGTCGTAAGGCTATGCTAAAAAGCAAGCCATCCCCATTCAAATCTTCTATGAGGAGAAGAAAAACCATGAAGAAGCTCTACTTTGTGATTGCCGCGTTGATCGTTGCGTCGCTGGTCCTGACCGCCTGCGGTGGCGGTGGCGCTGCCAGCAGCGATGCTATCAAGGTTGGTCAGGTGACAGACCTCGGCGGTATCGATGACAAGTCCTTCAATGCGACAGCTTATGCCGGCGCCGAGAAGGCTGTTGCTGATTTCGGTGTGGAAGCCAAATATTTGGAATCCACCCAGCAGTCTGACTACAACAAGAACATCCAGCAGTTCATCGATGAAGATACCGACCTGATCGTGACCGTCGGCTTCCTGCTCGGTGTGGACACCGCAGTCGCTGCGAAAGCCAACCCCGAGACCTATTTCGCCATCGTGGACTACTCGTACCCTGACTGCTTCGGCACCGACTTCGTCGAAGGTCAGACCTGCGGTTCCGCGACCGAACTGCCGAACGTCCTCGGTCTCACCTTTGCGACCGATCAGGCTGGCTTCCTCGCCGGGTATGCTGCTGCTGCCTCCACCCAGACCGGTAAAGTTGCCACCTTCGGTGGTATCAACATCCCGCCTGTGACCATCTTCATGATCGGTTTCGAAGCGGGCGTGAAGTACTACAACGAACAGAACGATGCGAATGTGGAAGTCCTCGGCTGGAGCACCGCTGCCAGCGATGGTTCCTTCACCGGTAACTTCGACTCCCTCGATGACGGACGCTCCTTCGCCGAATCCTTCGTTCAGGAAGGCGCCGACATCATCATGCCTGTGGCTGGACCTGTGGGTCTCGGCTCCGCTGCGTACTGCCAGGAAACCGGCTCCTGCAAGATCATCGGCGTGGACACCGACTGGACCGTTTCCTCCCCCGAGTATACCGATGTCATCCTGACCAGCGTGATGAAGAACATGAACATCGCTGTGTATGACACGATCAAGTCGGTTGTGGATGGTAACTTTGCGGGTGGCGTGTACCTCGGCACCCTCGCCAATGGTGGCGTTGGCATTTCTGCGGTCGCTGGAGCTTCCGCTGAACTCAATGCTGAAATCGAAGCCGCTGCTGCCGCTTTGAGCGACGGCTCGCTCACCGTGAACGGCGTTCTGGGTCAGTAGTTTTTGACCGGATAGAAAGAATAAAAGCCGGGGGAGGTTCCTCCTCCGGCTTTTTTCTACCCAATCATTGAACTTTAAAGGTGTTTTCATCCCGCCGACAATCTGTCTGCACCTTTCTTTCACGTGAATGGTGCAAAAAAGACCTTTAGGTTTAATGAAAACAATTACGCGAACCATGGAGGGCACGCAATGACCAATGTTCTCGAACTCCGAGGCATTACCAAACGCTTCCCCGGTGTTATTGCAAACGAAAATGTGGACGTCACATTGCGCGAGGGCAAGATCCTCGCCTTGTTGGGGGAAAACGGCGCGGGCAAAACCACGCTGATGAATATTCTATATGGGTTATACAAACCCGATGAGGGACATATTGCCGTGCGCGGCAAACAGGTGGAGATCCACGGACCCAATGACGCGATCGCGCAGGGTATCGGCATGGTACATCAACACTTCATGCTCGTGCCGGTCATGACCGTAACCGAGAATGTGATGCTTGGGATCGAGCCGACCAAGAACGGCATTATTTTGGATAAGGAAAAGGTTGCCCAGAGAATCCGCGAGATCTCGGATCAATATGGACTGGAAGTGGATCCCCACGCCTATATTAAGGACCTGCCCGTAGGTATCCAACAGCGTGTGGAGATCATCAAGGTTCTTTACCGCCAGGCAGACATCCTCATCCTTGACGAACCGACGGCTGTGTTGACGCCGCAGGAAGTGGAGGGGTTGTTCAAGATCATCGATACTCTCATCAAGTCCGGCAAATCCATCATTTTCATTACCCATAAGTTGAAGGAAGTGCTCGCCGTCGCGGACGACATCACCGTGTTGCGGCTCGGCAAAGTGGTCGGTTCCATCGACCCGAAGGAAGCCACCTCCCAAAAGCTTGCCTCGATGATGGTAGGGCGTGACGTCAGCCTGGTTGTGGAAAAGGGCAAAGCGAAGCCCGGCGAACCAGTGCTGGTCGTTGACGGGCTCGCTGTCCGCGATGAACGCCAGAACCTGACCGTTCGTGGGGTCTCGTTCGAAGTGCGCAAAGGTGAAGTGTTGGGTGTGGCAGGTGTGCAGGGCAACGGTCAGACCGAATTGGTCTACGCATTGACCGGTCTTCTGCCCATCGAAGGCGGGACCATCCGCCTGTTGAACGAGCCCATTCGCCACACGTCGCCGCGCGAGATCCTCGAACGAGGCGTGGCGCACATCCCAGAAGATCGCCAACGGCACGGCTTGATCCTCACCTTCCCCATCCATGACAATATGATGTTGTGTACGTACTACAAAAACCCGTTCGCGCGCGGCATCACATTGCAGGAAAAACCCATTTTCAACAACGCGGAAGAACTGGTCAAGCAGTTCGACGTCCGCACTCCGAACATCTACGTCAACGCGGGGACGCTCTCCGGCGGCAACCAGCAAAAGGTGATCGTGGCGCGCGAGTTCTCGCGTCCCATCGAATTGCTGATCGCCTCCCAACCGACCCGCGGGTTGGATGTCGGCTCCATCGAGTACATCCACAAACAGATCATCAAGAAACGTGATGAAGGCTCCGGGGTGCTGGTGGTCTCCTCCGAATTGGATGAGATCCTGGCGCTCTCCGACCGTATCGCCGTCATGTACAAAGGTCAGATCATGGATATTGTCGACGCCAACAAGACCAGCAAAGAGCAGCTCGGCTTGCTCATGGCTGGCGTCCATCCGACTGACGCCAAGAACACAAAATAGGAGCAGACCTGTGAGCGAAACAGCCACTCCCTCCCAAACCAAAACCGGCAACCGCAGTTCGCTGGCGCAGGAACTTCTAGTGCCTGTCCTGGCGGTGGTGACCGGTTTGATCATCGGCGCCATCGTGATCGTTGCCAGTGGCGCGAACGTATTTGACGCCTACGGCGCTCTGTTCACCGGTTCATTCGGCAGCCCCATCAGACTGATCGAAGGGTTGCAGGTGTATTTCAGCACCGGCGAAACAAAAGAACTTTTGCGAGCCATTTATCCGTTCACTGAAAGTCTGGTGACCGCCACGCCGTACATTTTTGCGGGTCTTTCCGTGGCGCTCGGTTTCCGCGCCGGTCTCTTCAACATCGGTGCGGAAGGTCAGTTCTTCATCGGCGCATTGTGCTCGGCATTCGTCGGCTACAGCGTAAAGGGGTTGCCGATGATCATCCATCTGCCGCTGGCAATTTTGGCTGGAGCGCTGGGGGGGGCACTATGGGGAATGATCCCCGGCTATCTCAAGGCGAAGTTCGGGGCACATGAAGTGGTCAACACCATCATGATGAACTGGATCGCCTTCCGTTTGAGTGACTGGCTGCTGAATGGACCAATGAAAGCCTCCGGTTTCCGCCCGGTGACCCCGAATGTGCTGCCGACCGCGGAACTTCCGCGCTTCTTCGACGACCCGCTGCGTTTCAACCTCGGGTTTTTCCTCGCGTTGCTGGTGGCATATCTCGTCTACTGGTTCCTGTTCAAAACAACCACCGGGTTCGAGATCCGCTCGGTGGGCGCAAACCCCGATGCCGCCAAATATGCGGGTATGAGCATCGTCAAGAATCTGGTGCTGGTCATGGCGTTGGCAGGCGGACTCGCCGGTATGGCAGGGTCGGCTCAAGTTCTCGGCGTAGACCACTGGGTGGGTCAGGGTTTCTCTGCCGGGTACGGGTTCGATGCGATTGCGTTGGCATTGCTTGGCAAAAGCCACCCGTTCGGCGTCGTCCTTTCGGCGCTCCTGTTTGGCTTCCTCCGCAGCGGCGCGACCAATATGCAATCGCGGGCGGGCATCCCCATTGATATTATTTCGATCATTCAAGGTCTGGTGATCGTGTTCATTGCCGCGCCAGCCATCATCCGCTGGTTCTATCGCATCCGCTCGATCAAGACGGAAGAGACTGTCCTCACACGCGGTTGGGGCAAATAGGCGAGGCAGACATGACAACTACTACCATGGAACTCAGCACATCCGCTGAAAAACGCAAACGAATTTCCTACGGCATGACCCTGTTGGTGGCGGGCTTGCTGATCTATCTGTTGTTCGGGCTTACCACGCAAGCCGGGGTGAGTACGACTTTCGGTTTGAACCTTGCAGGTTCCCAAGCCATCGAAGTGTCCGATTTGGTGGTGCCGGCGCAGCTTACCGTCAACCTGATGGCAGCCATTGCCGCCTTTGCGGGCGCTTACCAGCTTGCCAAGGGAATCCGCTCCACCGGCTGGTTGATCGGCATTCTGGCGGTTACTTTCGTGATCGCCTTTCTGACATGGGCAGCACAGGATAAATCCTTTAACCTGACCGGCATGCTGGGCAGCTCGCTCGTGCGCGCCACGCCCATTGCCCTCGCTGCGCTGTGCGGCGTCATCAGTGAACGCTCGGCAGTCATCAACATCGGCATCGAAGGCATCATGCTTATGTCGGCACAGACGGCGGTTGTCACTGCCACGGTATCCGGCAATCTCTATGTCGGTTTGATCGCGGCAATTTTGGTCGGCGCATTGGTTGCGGCATTCCACGCCTATCTGGTCATCCGCTTCAAAGTGGACCAGGTCGTCAGCGGTGTCGCCATCAACATCTTCGGGACGGGCTTCACTTCCTTTATCAGCTCGCGCTTCCTGCAAAAGGCAACCGACGCTCTCAACAATTCCGGCACATTCCCGATCATCTCCATCCCCGGGCTTTCAAAAATCCCCATCCTCGGACCGGTGCTGTTCGAGAACAACATCGTCATCTACCTCATGATCCTGCTGGTCGTGGTCATGCACATCATGCTCTTTTACACCCCATGGGGTCTGCGAACCCGCGCCGTGGGTGAACATCCCAAGGCAGCAGATACTCTGGGCATTAATGTGTACCTTGTGCGTTACGTCAACGTCATCCTCGGCGGTATGATCGCCGGGTTGGGCGGCGCATACTTCACCATCGGCTCGGTCGGTCGCTTCGACGAGATCATGACCGCGGGAAAAGGCTTCATCGGTCTTGCCGCCATGATCTTTGGCAAGTGGAATCCCATCGGGGCATTCACCTCGTCGCTCATTTTCGGCTTCGCAGATTCGCTGCAAGTCAAACTGCAAATCCTGCGCGTGCCCATCCCCTCGGAATTCCTGCTCATGGCTCCCTATATTGTAACGATGATCATCCTGACCGGCGTGGTCGGGCGTGCCATTCCACCCGCCGCAGACGGTCAACCGTACGAGAAATAATCCGCTTCAACCTAACCCCAAAAATGGTCTTAAAAAACAGGAGTTTTTTCAACTCCTGTTTTTTCTAAGGAAGACCAATGCCTAAACACCTTGATATCGGAGGGCAAAAGCGGCTGAAATTAACCACTTTTAACACACATATCTCCATGTTGGTTGGGTACTAGTGGGGGATTCGGTTGAAATCATCCTGCGGTAAAATATTTTTGAGAAGAAGGAGAACCGATGAATAAGAGAAACCGCCTGTTTCATATTTTGATCATGTTTGCTATTTTTATCAGCGCCTGCAACCTGCCTTCCAACAACCCCGAGGACGCCCGCGCCACCTCCGCCGCCCAGACCGTGGAAGCATTGATGAGCGCGACGCCAGCACAACCATCCACCGCCACCCCGACCCTCCAGCCGACGATCACGCTGATCCCCTCTGCCGTGGTCACCAGCACGCCCGTCTCCTCTGCAACGCCCAACTGCCCGTTGGCACAATTCGTTACCGACGTCACTATCCCGGACGGAACAGTGATGACACCCGGACAGACCTTTACCAAGAAGTGGCGGCTGCGAAACATCAGCGCCTGCGCCTGGAACGGCTACTCCCTCGTTTTCGATAGCGGCGATTCCATGAACGGACCCGCCACCAAACCCATTGGCACCGTCAACCCCGGTCAGGAAGTGGACATTGAGGTCAATCTGACCGCCCCCAACTCCGCCGGAAACTATCGTGGGTACTGGCGTATCGTCACCAACGGCAATGTGCTTGTCCCCATCGTGAACGGACATCAGGGCAGGTCCTTCTACGTGGATATCAAAGTCCAGGCGCCCGCTACAAACACCCTTCCACCTGCCATTGCCCAGGCGATCCTGACCGGACTTACCAGCGAAGATGGGTTTGTCACTTCTGCCGGAAACACGAATCCCAACCCGAACGTAGGTGACAACGAGTCAAACCAGGCGGTACAGGCATTCGTCAGCTTTGACATGACCGCCATCCCCGCAGGGGCAACCATTACCAAAGTCGTGGTCGATTTCAGCGGGTATGACACCCTGGGTAATCCCTTCAGCCTGGCAGACGGTTGTTTGCGGGCGTATGCCCAAAGCTACGGAACGGTTGATGCCGGAGATTACTTCCCGAGCGGCGACCCAACCGGCGCTTATATCCGCTGGTGCGGCCCCGCCGAACTCAGTGCCGCATCTGAAAATGCGGATATGAAGACCCTCGTCCAGAGTCTGGTCGGCAGTTCCCGACTGCAATTGCGCCTGCAATTCAAATCACCGAACCCAAGCGCCAACGGCGTTGCGGATATGGTGCGTTTCGGAACCATCAAATTGATCGTCACCTATCAATAAAATCGCCCCGAAAGAAAAAAGTTCGAACGCCCGGTTTTCCGGGCGTTCTTTTTTAACAGTATAATCATTTCCTGAAATGTGAAAGGAAAAAAATGCTGAAACAAAAAATCTATTACCTATTTGCAACGTTTATCATTGCATCGCTGCTCATTACTGCCTGCGGAGGAAGCGCGGATGCGGAAAACGCCATCCAAACCTCGGTCGCAGAAACGGTTGCCGCCCAAACCCCGGTAGTCATACAGATCACCGAAACCCCAGACACTGCCCAGTTCCCCACTCAAACGCCTTTTGCACAACCCACTCTGAACGCCCCCGCCTCCCCCACC